>CAWKEM010000012.1:0-189989 GCA_963848535.1 uncultured Actinomycetota bacterium | reverse complement strand
TTGTTTCCACGCGAAGCACTCATGATTAAGCCGACTGCGCGTCCGCGTCAGGACCGGAAGAACGTGCCCGGCAGCGTGGACGCCCGTCCTTGTCGATGGATTCCTGGCGAGGGTTGCCGACTTGAAGCTCGACAAGAACGATGCGCTGGACGCGGCAGTTACCCTCTGGTTGGACTCAAAGAGGTAGTGGCACGGCCCCGGCGTGATGGTTGGAGGCTCCCCGGCGAGTTCGCATCTGAGCTGCCGGACCGATACGCCCGTCGTGGGTGATACTGGCACCTCACGTGCTCCAAAGTGGCGGGTGTCGGCGATGGCGAGTCGACGAAGGTGGGCATCCGTTGGCCGCACTTTCGCACACGCCAAAACTGCGAAGGTCAAACTTGCCCAGGTAGTAAAGCACCACCACACGGTCCGAAATGTGATCGAGAACGCCGTCGGTCCGGGCGGCGGTGAACGGCCGGGCACGCTCCTGCCACTTGCCCTAATCGCAGCCATCGGGTTCGACTGGCTCGTCAGGTGCCCCCAGTACATGCCGGCCGGCCGAAGCCAACGCGCAGCGTCGACCGCAGGCCGATCCTTTCGGACGTGAAGAACGGACTCCGGTCGATGTCCAGCATCACGTCGTCCTGATCAGCTCGTCTCTTATTCGTCGTTTATGACTGTGAGACTACGAGAATTCATGGCAATCATGAGTAAGTAAGAAGCAAACTAATCGCTTGCCGCGCAGATAATTACGGGATTCATTGGCAACTATGAGGGGGCATTAATCCGTTGGTTCGTCGCAGGCGGCTCGCCGGTTTTGTGCATCGAGACATTATGAATCAGCCCCTCCAAATTCTGATTGGGTCGCGAAACCCCGCCCCTAATAGGGGGTCATCGACGAAACATGTTGTCTTACAGTCATTCCCCTGAATATCAAATATTCTGGTGTCTGGTTTGACCGCCTGTCAAGGCTCAAACCGTCGGTTCGACCGCATACGGCTTTGGCCTTGACAACCCGCCAGACTAGACACATATTGTGCCGGCTACCGGGGAATGGTTGTAGAAGCACATTAAGTCTTCGCCGACATACGCAGCGTGTTCGGCATGGTGCTAAAAGAGCCGTCGGTACCCGATTGCACGGGGGACGGGCAGATTAATGACTTGTCAGCAACCCGAGGTGCCGCTGTTGCGTATCGAGTGAGGCTGTCCAACCGATACCGCAGTCGATACCGCAGCACTTCCCGACCCGTCCAGCTCCGGCCAACGTAACAAGGCCTATCCACGCATCTACAAGCCGGTACATCCCGGACGCACCAACGCTAGCCAACGCAGCAAACGCCCAGGTACACCGACTATGAGTCCGTCGATCTGCTGGCCGACAACGGCTGTGCCCAGCCCAGAGAGCGATCGACCGGATTCCGATCACCCACGTCGACCTGACGCTGTGTTCTAGCGGAAGTCTATGCGACTGGCACTCCGCGAGCGACCGTGTATGTGGGCTCACGGGGCACAATTACGCCGTGCCCGCTCGCTGGTCCGTCATGACTGTCGACGACTGGTCCGTCGCTGGCATAGAGAGTCAGGGTCAGCATCCGCACGACTGGCTTAAGCATCCGTCGAGACAGCGCACTTGGCTATTCAAGCCAGCACGGCCCGAGCGCGATCGCTCCCTGGGAGAAGATGTCGTGGAGAAGCTTGGCAGCGAGATGGCTCGGCTGGTCGGAGTTCCCGCAGCCAGGGTCGAGCTAGCTACACGTGGCAGCTTGAGCGGCGCACTAGTGGAAGACGTCAGACTGCCCGATTGGGAACTCCAGGCTGGGCAGGCCCTACTGCCAGAGGTCGTTGACGACTACGACCCGAGTGATCCCGAAGGGCGTGGTTACAACGTTCATTCTATTCGGCAGGCACTCACGCGGTTTGCTTCACCGCCCGGTTCACCGATGCCCACGCCATTCGGCGCGTTCGATGCGTTTGCAGGGTATCTAGTCTTCGATGCTTTGATCGCGCACGGGGATCGCCATGACCGCAACTGGGCCGTCCTTGTCCCGCCGCCGGATGTATCAGAGCCTGAGGCATTGTGTCCGTCGTTTGATCACGCGGCCAGCCTGGGCTTCACGTTGAGCGACCAACGGCGCGCCGAGCACTTACGGGACGGAACTGTAATGAAATGGGCGGAACATGGGTACGCGAGCCGATTCGAGCATCGCAAGGGCACTCGTTGGCAAACGTTGGTCGAACTTGCCGGCCACGCCATAGGTCTGTGCGGGCCAAGCACACGTCAGTACTGGTGCGAGCGGATACTGTCGGTCGAAGCGGAAAGCGTTGAGGACTTGTTTGCTGCCGCGCCGGGGATGACAGAGACCGCGTACCGCTTCACAGTCGAGCTAGTCAAGGTTAATCGAGGGAGGTTGCTCGATGTCCTCCGCTGAGTCTCTGTTGCCGCGGACCTCAACCGCGACACGACGGTTCGCTGTCGCATGGCGGAACCGGCGACGGCGCTTGATCACTCCGGTGGCAGTTCTAGATCACCGTCCCGCGGGCTATCGATTTCAGTATCTCCGGGGGGTCGACAAGTCCGTCGAGGGCTTCCGACCATTCATCGGCTTCCCGGATGTCCAGCACATCTACGAATCCGCACGGTTGTGGCCTTTCTTTGACTTGCGAGTAATGGACCCCAAGCGATCCGATTTCTCCCAGTATGTTCGTTGGTTAGGCCTCACGCCTGCGGCCTCGCGGCTTGACATCCTCAGTCGCAGCGGTGGAGAACAAAAGGGCGACAGTGTCTACCTCGCAGAGGCACCCATCGTCGGGGACGATGGCGCGACCAAATCTGTGTTTCTAGCGCGTGGAGCCAGTTATGCGACACGGCAGTTTGGCACTGAGGCGGCTGCAAACGCACTTCGCGCCAGCGACAACCTCACGCTTGTCGATGACTCCGGCAACGAGGCTAATCCGCAGGCCCTGCTCCTCGAGACGCCACGCGGGGCACCCATCGGGTGGGTACCAGATCTCCTGATCGATTACGCCCGACGCGTCCGAGCCGCGGGTGGCAGCGTGCAGTTGCTGCAGAACAATGGACGCCTCGCTCCCTGGCACGTACGTTTCCTCGTGCAAATCTCAGGCCGGATAGCCCCGGGGTCGGCGATATTCAGCGGTGGCGTGTGGCCTCCGCTTGATTAGGTTCCAGTTCCCTTAGACTTAAGCTAGTGCACCCCGATGCGGCCGGTGAAACAAACGGCCTTAGGACCAACGTTGGGGAGGACCTTCGGGTCTGTGCTCTAGTCGAATGGCCCCGGCCTCGCCAACCTGGCTTGAGGCTGGGGTCTAACGATCTAGTCACGATCAGCTCTTGACCACACATTCGTTCCACCGGCAAACGACTTTCTTGCGCCATCTCCGCCCGGTGCCGGCGATAGCAGAAGTTGTCACGCCGTTGTCACACCGCAGGTGAGACATGGGACGACACACTGCGACAACGAGCCAAGGTCATCCCAGGTCAGAACCCATAGCTGCAACAACCGGCAACATACCGAGACACCCCCACGCGGACTGTAAATCCCTCGGCGTCAACCTACGCAGGTTGAAATTCAGACACTGCACCCCACCCCGGGACCGACTCTGCGCATAACGGTTGTGCGGTGGCTGTCAAGGCCACGCCGTACGCAGTTGGCCACAGGCCCAGCCTTGACAGCAACCGCACGACCGCGCAGACCTCAACCACTACGGGGGAAGAGCCCGCGACTCGTACTATGCTGAGTGTCCAGGCGAATCGGGGTCCTCGAGGTGAGTTACATACAGGGCGTGACGCAGCGGATTAACCACGGCCGGCCCACCGGTGTGCACGGCGAGCTGCAACTGCTCAATGATCGCGCGCACCCGCCCACGTTCTGCAACGTCGGTAAGCCCGAATTCATAGATCTCCCAACGATATTTGTGATCCTCTAGCCGCAGAATCAGCTCGTTGATCACGTTGTCTAGGTCCACCTGCTCAGCAGCCAAACTCGGGTAATCACTCGGCCGCTCACCATCCGGCAGGCGCGCAGACAGTTCGATCGTCATATAGCAAGCGTATGTGTCGGTGTGTCGCTATGCGACGGTCAGAGGTGAATTGCGATGTGTTCGCTACCGACGGCGAGTCGTTTGTCACATACGGGTGGCGCCTAGTCTGCCGACAAGGCCGCCGCAAGCTGGGATGCGAACGCTGGTCCGTCATTCACGAGCGCGTAGCCACCGGCAAGTCCGCCTTGGTTGCACAGGAGTCGTCGCCTGCGGACCTTGCGGTGGAATACTTTGCCGGTCTGACTGTCTACTCGTTGAACTGCGACGCGCGCCATTCGCGGAACGATCGCGGTAGGGAAGCGACGGGTGCAGTCGCCGTAGATGGCTTGTGAGCGAGACCAGCGACGCATGATCCTTCGGGCCGTCAGGTACGCGTCCTGAGCGATCTCCACGACTGCGGTTGCTCGTTGCAACCCGTGGACCCCCCAGAATCGACCCGGTCCGTGGCCCGGCTGCCGCCACGCTTCGGGGACGATGTGCTGATATTCCTTGTCGCCCTGCTGATTCGGTGATGAGTGTTTGGTGAAGTAGATCGCCAGGCGTTTGGGGTCGCACGCGCGTAATCCGTTGAGGATGTCGATAGCCGTGCCGGCGAGCAAGTGGCGTGCGCGTTGCTCCGGATCTGGATGGCCGACGATGTCCGCCCATTCCTGTGACAGCCAGTCGCGGAACTTGCGGCCTGATCGGCCGACGGCATGCGGGGGAGCCATCCATAGGTGAATGTGTGGTGCGCCGCGGCGCTGAAATTCCAGCTTCCAGATGTAGCGGGCTGGTTCGTCCCATTCGCGTTGGAATCGTTTGCGCCACAACACCATGTGTCGCTTCACGCTGGCCCCGTCGGGGGCGACGGATTCCCAGTCGCCGGGGTAGGTCAGGGTCACCATCGCTGGTACACGGCCGCACTCCACCAGTGGCGTGTAGTCGAGCTCGGCGAAGGTGCGGCACATCGCCGCACGCGACTTGCGGGACCATTCGGTGATCGCACGGCCAGGCGGGTCGGGCATGTCACGGCCGGCCTTAATGCGGTCCACCTCGGCCGCTACATCGAGCCGGTGGCGGTTGACTGCCCGCTCAGATGCCTTTTCTGCGCGAACGGGATTCGTCCAGCCGAGGCGGACCACGCCGGGGCCAACCGTGATCCGGAATCGGCCGGACTCCGGTTCCACGCCGAGCCGGTCCCGCCCGTCGCGCCCATGGCTGCGGCCGGCTCAAACAGTGCCGCCGCCGAGGCCACCAACTCGGGGCTCGGGAACCGCAGCCCCAGGGCATCCGCGGCCGACAGCTCCGCATCAACGCCGCCCTCGACGGTGTCGCGGACACTTTTGGCACATATAACAAGCCCGTTGGTCCCAGCCGGAACACGGCCTACGCCGCTCCCGCCGTCCGACCGACCGCTGCCGCTCTCGCGCCCTGCGGCCTTGGCGGCCTCGGGCACTCGCGGTCTACCGGCGTCCGCGGCTCCGTCCGTGTTCCGGCTGGCCGTTCGGGTTGTGTCGGGCCAAGGAGTGGGTCGCTCCGCGGTCGTGCCTGTCGAGCGCGCGGTCGACCCCGTGATGCTGGGCATCGGGTACCTGCTCCCCGGGAGCCCTCGGCGCGCATCACTGAGTGACGGGCGATCAAGGGTTCCCTGTCGGGAGTGCTGTCACCGTGTCCGGTTTGTGTCCGATCGTCGGACGGGCGCCCTGCGTCAGACGCGCTCAGCGCGCCGTATTTGACGCATGAGCGTCGTTAAACCGCAGGTCAGTGGCCATTCCGTCCCACCTGAAAAGCGGAAGGTCGGCGGTTCGATCCCGCCCCTGGCCACTGTGAGAACTTGCTGGTAAACGGCTTTTCTGACTGCTCGAATGAGCCGTTCGATCCGCTAGGCCCACGGTTCAACGCCAGCACCGACCCGAGTATCCGTGCCGGCTAGCTCGAACTCTTTGGAAGCGCCGGCCGCGTCCAGCTCAACTGCGTGCTTGACAAGGCATGCCGTAAGGTTGCCTGGTCCAGTCAACGACTGGATGTCGCTGTTGGTGTCGTCGGCTGAGAGCACGTTCGAAGTTGCCCGGCAAGGTGCCTCAGCAATGATCGGATGTCCAGCTGGCGCAATGAGCGGAGTCGTATTCGCGTAGAAGATCAGCTGCGCATCGTGGCCATCCATCGCGGATCTGCGCGCGTAGAGCATCCAGTCGTTCGTTATGTCGTAGCACCCTGGTGCCAAGAGTGTGACAAGACGGACAAACACAGCGTGACAATCCCGGGACACAGTGGACACGAGCCAGCCGCTGGACGGGGCATTCACAGATGCTATGGCACCGCGCGAAATGCGGTCGACCATTCTCATCCCGCCCCTCTCTGCCAACCTGGGTTGAGGCACCTGCGCCCTGACAATTAGTGACCCGAGGGCGGGGATGGAGAGCTTCCCCGAGATGACGAACAAGGTGACCACGTTGGTCCGAGCGACCGGGATCGAAGATCCTGGTCGGATGAGCGGTGCTGGAACGGAACGTCCCGACCCTGAGGTGCCCGAGCGTGCCCGGCGCCGTACGTTCACCGCGACGTACAAGCTGGAGATCTTGGCCGCCTACGACGCCGCCCCTGATGGTGAGAAGGGTGCGTTGTTGCGTCGGGAGGGCCTGTACTCCAGCCACATCGTGGCGTGGCGGCGGGCCCGCGACGCCGGCGCGCTGGCTGGGCTGGCCGCTGCGCGCGGACGTCAGCGGCGCGACCCGCAAGCCGAGCGGATCGCCCGCCTTGAGCAGGAGAAACGGCAACTGGAGCAGGAGCTGGCCAAGACCCGCTTCGTGGTGGATGTGCAGGCAAAACTGCACGAGCTCTTGGAGACGCTCTCCGAGAGCGCGGATACCGAGCCGAGGTCGACGCCGTGACCGACACCGCGATCGCCGAGCTGGTCTCGTGTGTCGGGGTTCGGGACGCATGCCAGGCTGTTGGGGCCGCGCAGGCCAGCTACTACCGGCGCCACCGCACCAGCGCGCCACCGGCTCGGTCGGTGCCGATCCCGCACCGGGGCCGCCACCAGCCGCGGGCGCTGAGCCAGGCCGAACGCCACGCGATCCTCGACGTTTTGCACAGCGACCGGTTCGTGGACATGGCGCCCGCCGAGGTGTGGGCCACGCTGCTCGACGACGGCATCTACCTCGGCTCGATCTCCACGTTCTACCGGCTGCTACGCCAGGCCGGCGAAACTCGGGAACGGCGCCGCCAAGCCACCCACCCGGCCACCGTGAAACCGGAACTGGTTGCCTACCAGCCGAATTCCGTCTGGTCGTGGGACATCACCAAGCTGCGCGGCCCCGCGAAGTGGACGTACTACTACCTGTATGTGATCTTGGACATCTTTTCGCGGTACGTGGTCGGTTGGATGGTCGCTACCCGCGAATCCGCGGCTTTGGCCGAAGTGCTGATCCGCCAGACCTGCGCCAAGCAGGGCATCGGAGCCGATCAGCTGACCATCCACGCCGACCGCGGCTCCTCGATGACCTCCAAGCCGGTGGCGTTCCTGCTCGCCGACCTCGGCGTCACCCAGTCGCACAGCCGCCCGCACGTCTCCGACGACAACCCGTTCAGCGAATCCCAGTTCAAAACCCTGAAATACCGGCCCGACTTCCCCGGCCGCTTCGACTCCATCGAGGCCGCCCGCCGGCACTGCCAGACCTTCTTCACCTGGTATAACGACGATCATCACCACAGCGGGCTGGGCCTGCACACCCCCGCCGACATCCACTACGGCACCGCCGAGGCCGTGCGCGACAAGCGCGCCGCCGTGCTCACCAACGCATACCGGGAACACCCCGAACGGTTCATCCGCAAGCCACCAGAGCCGCCACATCTACCCACCGGCTCATGGATCAACCCACCCGACCAGCCAGAGGAGAGCACTCAGTAAATACCGCTCGACAGTGCCTCATTCAGGTTGACAGCTTCCGCGCATGTGGATCCGATCCTGACCCCAGTTCTGCCGATGAACCACGAAACTCGAACTCCCGGCCGAACAACGGATGAAACCGATGCGTGACGCGGACTTTTCGGAAGCGATCATCGGGATCAGGTGTAGTCAACGACGCCAGCGTGGAGCGGATGGTGCAGTGCGTGCGTGGCAATTTCTTTGCCGGAGAAGACTTTCGGAGCAAAGGCTGATAACCGTAAGCGTTGACGGTCTGACCTCCTCGGCTAACCGTCGCGACGGACCGGGCGCTCCAATGTCTTGGACGAGTTATTGCCGTGGAGTCACGTCGAAAGCTCCCAGCTGCGGACAAGATGATCAGGCAAGGCGAACGGCGCCCGCTCGCCACCGCGCTCGAGGTCGAACATCCCGCGCAGCAGATCGCGCGCGAATGGGCGGACAATGGCCGACACGAATTTATAGCGCTCGGAATCTCGTTTGCCCCCCCGGCCAAAAATGTGAACATAGAAGCAGTTGGTGATCTCCTCAAGCCGCCTGATCAAGCCCCCACGATTCGACTGCGGCACGAGCAGCAGGTCGGCTGTCTCGTCGCCGATCAGGTGGCGGATCAATGGAGGGATCGTCTCATCGAACTCATGTGTGGGCGTCAGCTGGTCGAGCAGTACGAGGAGCGCACGGGTCATGTCCTGCCCTTCGGGCGACGCCTTGAACTGCCTGCGCCGGATGAGGTCGATTAGCGCGTTGGCCTTGGCGACGTCGGATACCAATAGCTCATCGCACACGCCGAGCTGGTGCCCGATGACGTTCCATAAATGCAGGTACGCGTCCTTGTCTTCGGCGGGCACTGGCACGCCGAGGCGATCCATCGGTTCGCCAACGACATACCAGAAAACGAGCATCGTCGCGGCCAGGTCTTCCTGGTTGATCGGTGTGCCCCAGTCGTGATGCCAGAGGTTGGGCTGCTGTTTGTGGCGCTCTCTGATCAGCAGGCGCACCGCCGCGTGCATCAGCCGAATCTTCTGGATGGTGCGCAGGCCCTTGCCTTTCTTGCCGAGGCTGCCGGCGCTGAGCACGTCGAACAGGAACTGGGCGGTCTCCATCACCCGTCGGCGTGCGTTGGTATCGAGCTGCGCGGTGAGGTACAACACCTTCACGGCTTTGGCTGCCGCGTACGACGACGGGAGCGACGCGCAGAACAGGCACAGCGTGATCTCAAGACCCGATGTCTCGAATAGCTTCTGTCCGCGCTCGATCTTGCTCATGTCGGCCCACTCAGGCAGGTTCACAGTCTCTTCCAGGTACTTCTGGACCTCCTTGGGCAGCTTCGCGGGGACCGGCTGATCGACGCGCACCAGCGTCTGCAGCACCTTATTGACCTCGCTGACACCGCCCCGGTTAAACACCGCCTCGACCGCACGGTCGGCCACCGGATCGCCTTTGTGTCGCATTTCATTGAGCTTTGCGTCCGTCAACCCGGAGCTTCCTTTTGCGTGCGCCATGCGCCACAGCATGGCAGATTTTGCGCTCTTCGCACGGTTTATCTCGGGACGGGAAAATGCCGCGGAACAATAACGACCGAAGACAGCGGGGGCTTCAGTTCTGCTTCCTGGTAAACCACTAAACGACGTTGGGATGGCCGGTTAGAGAACTGGTGTAGAAGTATTCGACAACGATGCGATGCGCACCTTCTAGAGGACATCGAAATCGTCGTGGTGAACATTGGCGCCGGGGGCCGGCCAGAAGCGTCGCGAGTACCGATATGTCACGTTAGTCTTGGAGATTCTTGTTGCCACCACATTTGTCTCCGAGTTGTGAGGACTGACGCGATGGTCGACGCGAATGACGAATTCATGCACGACCCAGGACCACACCGTGACTGGCAGGAAAGCTTCTTCTTCAGTTGGTTCGACGCCGGGTCGGACGCAATGGGCATGGCCCGTATCGGATATCGCCCCAGCAATCACACCGCTGACGCGCTGCTGTACACCATGCGGAACGGCCGTGTTGAGGGCGGCTACGCCAGACTCAAGACCCGCTACACCGGTACCCCAGATCCCGGCCGCCTGAGCGTGGGGGCTCTGGAGTTTCACATGTGCGAACCGATGTCGAAGTGGCGTTTACTGCTGCGGGGCCGCGACGAGGTGGACCTGACATGGACTGCACTGCACGCGCCGTACGATTTTCGCGCCGAAGCGCCTCCTGAGCTATACCTGCCGCCCGGGATCGCCGATGTGCACATGGAGCAGTCCGGACGCGTCACAGGCACCGTAAAGATGAGCGGAGCGACCTACGAGATTGATGGCCTCGGTCAGCGAGACAAGTCCTGGGGGGACCGTGAGTGGCGCACCATCGAGGGCTGGAATTGGATTCCGATGCTGTACGGCCCAGACTTCACACTGAACTGCACCCAGCTGATCAACGGTGGCCGGGCATACCCCTGCGGCTACATCTTTCACGATGGCGCGAGCCACGCGGTGACGGAGTTGACCGTGGACTACGGATGGGCCGGTCTTCACGTGCCGCGTGCCTCGCGGATCGCGGTCACCGACGTAAGCGGCTTGCGGCTTGAGATTCACGGCGGCGCCACCGCCCAATCATGCTTGTACCGAAAGGGTTTAGTGATCCAAGAGTCGGCGTCACGCTTTGAAACGACCGTCGACGGTCAGCGCCGCACTGGTGTTGGCCTGACCGAGCACGCGTGGCACGGCGGGCCACTAGGGCTGCTACGGGTGCTGCCACGCCTGCGCCCAGCGATGCGGATGATCATGCGATGATCACCGAGCTGACATCCGCCACCCACGCCAGGGTTACCGAGGTAGCAGGCAAGGCCGTCGGTCTGGTGCGGCCGCAACGCGGGTCTGCTTGTGCTGCAGGCTTGGTTTGTGTCGGCAGCCGTTTCGCCCGACTCCGCTGCGCGCGAGACGCTGCGGTCCACCGAGTTGCCATAGTGGTGATCGGCGGTTAGCGCCAAGTTCCCTGACTCGCAGTCGGCCGTGCGGTCCTCAGTACCCTGGGCATCTTGGTGTTCTCGGTAGTGTATTCATGACTACGAAACGGGGCGCGAATCAATGGGCGATGTTCAGCGCGGGTCGCGATTGAGAGTTGCCTGGGACCGGCGGTCCCCGCTGGCCTAGGTCCGCGAGGAGCCTTCCATCCACTCGGGCAGATCTTGGTGTCGGCATGCTAGACGCGGGCGTCGGCGTTCGCTACAGAACTTGGCCTTCGCGCCCTCCTCGTCTGCCGCACGACCTGAAGATCACCAGGTCGCTGTCATGGCATTGCTTCTGCCCAAGCTATGTGCCCGTCAAACTCAAGCGATCTCGCCATCTCGCGGTGTCGATCCCTGAAGTGCGCATAAGCCGCGGCATCGCCGTGAGCCCGCGCCAGTAGAGCTTGTAGTCGCAACAGCCAGATGTCGCGCACAGCTAAACTGTCGTCGGTCGGCGCCGCCGCTAACCGCTCGATCGCGGCCTCGGCTTCGGCCACGTCAGCGTCGGCCCCGCGGTCCAGCATTATCTCCACCAGAACACCCGTCGCTTGAGCCCCCCACGCCAGCAGCTGTCCCTCTCGGAACAGATCGTCGACGGCGGCGCGCATGAGCGATATGGCGTCATCGCGATCTCCACCCCTAGCCCTCTCACGTGCCAAGTACACGTTGACGATCGGCAATTCGCCCAGGTTGTGTCCCCGGCGCAGGAACACGTCGCTGACTTCCGCCAGGAGTTTCTGTCCGCGGTCACGCTCCGGAGCCGTTTGGCGGTTCACCAGCGCGACGCCTAGTGCCATCTGCGTGAAGGCTAACGCGAGATCGTCGCCGGATCGTTCGGCAATGCGTAGGGCATCTTCGGTCTCGCGCACCGCCCGATCGTCGGCCATCAGGACTCCAAGCGGTATCCCCGGGTTGTAGATGTAGGCAACGACCAAGGCGTATGACATAGGGTCGGCGCTGCGGGCCATGGCGAGGCCGTGCTGCAGGTCGTCTGGCCATCCGGGACGACCCAGGTAAATACGGGCAAGAGCCCGCGTCGTAAAGGCGAGCGCTAGCGGAGATCCGATAATGAAGTTGCCTTTAGATGGGTCACCGTCGGCCAGGTCGATGACTGTCTGTGACGACCGCAGGACGTCACGCCACTTGCTGTTCTCCATCTTGGCGAAGAGCAGCGGCATGGACAGCCCCACCGTCAAGGTTGGATCGCCGACCGACTCGGCGAGGGCCCAGGCTTCCGATGCCAGCTGCGACGCCTCGCGCATCCGGGCCTGATGCGCGTGATCCATCACCAGCCCCGCTGTTGCGATGGCCAGTGACGCCTTGTCCCCGGCGGTGGCGCACAAGTCGCGCAATTCATCGAAGCGGGCGCCTGCCGCATGTGCATGGACTCGCCAGGCGATCGCGCACAACATGGTGCGCGGGGCAATGCGCATGGCCGTGCGGTGCGGGTCCTCGGTGGGTAGTGCGTCGGCGATCTTTCGGGCGCGCTCCCAGCTCAGTCGCGCGGCGGCGATGTCGCGGTTGGTCGCCCACGTTGCGGCACGCATGTGCCAGCCGAATGCGGCGTGCGGATCACCGGCGGCCTCCAGATGTTCGGCGATCAGCGCCGCGTACTGCTCGGCCGATTCTGGCTCGCGGGCTTCGATCATGGCGGCCAGCCGCCGATGCATCTGGGCGCGATCGGATTTGAGTTGTGATTCGTAGGCTACGGTGCGGATCAGCGGATGCCGAAACGCATACTCGGCGCGTGGGGTGAACCGCACTTGGTCGATAAGCTCGGCGTTGATCAGCTCGTCGACGCAGGGATCGATGCCCAGGCTTGCCAGCAGCTCGTAGCTGAACCGCGACCCGATGACCGCTGCCGCGGCAAGGGTGTGTTTGGCCGCCGGGCTGAGCCGGTCGATGCGCGCAGCGATCGCCGCCTGCAGCGTTGCCGGCACGCCGATCGCTGCCACATCGGTGCGGCAAGCGTAGCCGCCACGCTGTCCCACTAGCACGCCGCGTTCGGCGAGCTCACGTGCAATCTCCTCGGCGAAAAAGGGGTTACCGGCGGAGCGCGCCGCGATGATCTCGGCGATCTCGCCCACGGACGGATCGGGGCCCAACAGTTCAGCGACCAGCATGGAGGTTTCCGACTTGCTCAGGGGTACCAGACCAATGGTCTGCGCGCCGGCGACATGATGCAGGGCTCCGTGGTATTCGGGGCGATAGGTGATTAGCATCAACGAGTGAGTCTGGGGGATCACCGCTACAAAGTCGGCCAGCATGGATTCGCTGACCTCGTCGATCCAGTGCGCATCCTCCACGACGAAGATTGCCGGTTGGGTGCGGGCCAGCTGGGCCGTGTTGATCAGCGCGGTCAACCGCCGCCGCCGCGCGTCCGGGTCGATCTTGGGCAGCTCCACATCGGGATCGGCGATGCCCAGCAGGTCATCAAGCAGCACCAGGTCCTGCGGATCGGCGTCGGGAAATTGCGCTCGCACGCGCGCTCGCGCAGTCTGATCATCCAAACCGCTGAGCTGCCCTACGGCGCGCAGCAGACGCGCCACCACCCGGAACGGGACGTCGCTGGCGTGTGATTCGCAGAAGGTGAAAAACACCTCGGCGCCACGGTCTTTCGCCAGCTGCGCGGCTTCGCGGGCAAGTCGGGTTTTCCCGATACCAGGAGGACCGGCCACGCTCACCACCGACCCGCGTCCACCCGTCGACCGATCCAGCATCGCCGCCAGTGTGCCCAACTCCCACTCACGGCCCACCAACGTTGAATACGACGGACCGGTCTGCTGGCGCTGCGCGGCCACGCCCAGCAGCCGCCGCGTCGGCACCACGTCGTCGCCTTTGATGTGCACCATCTCCGGCTCTCCCAGCACTGCCGCGCCCTCGACCAGCCGCGCAGTGGTTTCGCTGAGCACCACCCCACTCGGCGGAGCCACGGACTCCATCCGCTGAGCCATCCCCACCTGCTCACCAACTGCGGTGTAGCCCAAAGCAGCCGAACCGATCTGACCGGCAATCACCTCACCGGAATTCAGCCCTATCCGCAGCCGCAGATCAACACCGTCGCGGCCATCGACCTCAACCGCCAGCCGCTTGGCCTCATCCTGAATAGCAAGCGCGGCCAAACACGCGCGCAGCGCGTGATCCTCCAAAGCCGCCGGCGCACCAAACACGGCCATCATGCCGTCACCGGTGAACTTGTCGACCCTACCGCCGTAGCGGCGCACCGCCGTGGACGAACGGTTGAGTAGCTCGGTCACGATCTCGCGCCAGCGCTCCGCGCCGACCGCTGCCGCGATATCCATCGAGTGCACCACGTCAGCGAACAGCACCGTCACCTGCTTGTACTCGGCAAGTGTGCCCGACACCGCAACTGGCCCACCGCACTTGTCGCAGAACTTAGCGTTCGACCGCGATTCTGCGCTGCAGATCATGCATGCGAACGTAACCGGCATGCAGCACCACCGATCCCGGAGTACTACCACCCAACAATACGTCGAAAGCGTATCGTCAACGCCACAGTCGCGCGCGAAATGCGAAGGCGGCATTTACGAGGCAAATGGCCTTGCGAGTTCCGCAGCCTTGCGCAGTGCCACTTCGTACTGCTCCAAATACGACAATGCTGACGACAACCATGACGACAATTGCTCGCCCAACAACGGTCGCCACGGACCCATTTCGGGCGTATCGTGCCTGGTCACACCTTCCGCCTGGTCCTGGCAGTGTGGGGTTCCCACGTTGGTAAGGAAGCCCGAGGCCTACTCACCTGGCTGCTGAGCGGCCCGCAAGCCGGCTCACTTGGGAACAAATTTGGGAACAAAACACGGTGCCGGCCACAATCGGTGCGATTTGGTGCAACGGGCCAGACACCCGAAGGCCCTTGACCTGCACTTTTGAGACCACGCGAACAACGAAAACTTGTGGTGCGTAGCTCATCACTTAGCGGTCGAACAGTAGCCAGTGAGAGACATCGTTGGTGGCCCTTTGGCGTCGATTGTCGTCACAACGTGCCCCTTGCGACCACGCTGATCGGGCGGCCCCCCAACAGCGACTATGTTGGCTAAGTCTGGTGGATTATTGAGTGTAGTTTACGGGTGTGTTCTGGGGTGATCGCGTGGTAATGTCTCAGGGTAGATCAACCACGAAGGTGGAGGAGCGACATGCCGGTCTTGACCGTCTCAGCGGCGCAGCGGCTCGATGATGACGCAGCGACCCTTTCGATCCGCGAGATCGCCGCATATCTGCAAGAGGCCGTCGGCCAGCGCGTCGCGGCGGCGATGGCAGGCCTAGCCGACGCCAAGCAAATCGGCCGCTACGCGCGCGAGGGCGGCCCGCAACCTCACGGCGCGACCGAACGCCGGTTACGTGAGGGCTACAAAGTCGTCAGGATGCTCGTCGATGCCTACGACGACAAGACAGCGCGGGCATGGCTATTTGGCACCAACACGCGCTTGGACGACCGCGCGCCGATCGAGGTCCTCGGTGCGGCGAGCGACACCGCGGAATTCGCGATGGTCGTACGGGCCGCACGGCAGGTCGCCAGCTTCCAGTCGTGATTCCGACGCCCGAGCAGGGGCGAACCCTGTGGCGGGTCGGCTATTACGCTGACCCGCTTGGGTTCACTCCGCTCGAGTTGTATCAGTTCAGTCACCGCTTCGACGACATCTACCGCCGCTTCCGCACGCTCTACTGCGCCGACTTCGCGGAAACGTGTCTCCGTGAGGTGCTGGCCGACTTCCGGCCGAACCTCGGCGCACTGCGCCGCCACGTTCAGCGCTACGGACTCGAGGCCGCCCAAGACTTCACCGAGAGGCCGGTGACCGCGCAGTGGCGCATACAGCACGTCCTCGTTCCCACAGTCCTGAAGCTCTGGATGGCCCCTTGATCGATCTCACCGACGTCCCCACACGCCAGGAGATCGAGGATCGCCACGTCGAACTGCTGCTCGAGCACAACCTGCAGCACCTCGACCTACACGAGATCACCACCAGCCGCCGCGCCATCGCGCAGACGATCGCCGCGGACCTATTCGACCGAGGCGCCGGCGCTGTCCGGTTTCCCTCGCGCCTGGACGGCAACGCTTGCGTTGCCCTCTTCGAAGGGCGCGGCACCGCGAGCCTTGCGGGAGACCCCATCGCGCTCACCGACCCGCCGCCTGAACCGCTCGGCACCGTTACCACGCCGTGGGGCCTGGTGCTAGAGCCAGCGCCCGCAACGGTCCGTTGACCGTTGATTAGGTGAGGCAGAAACGACTCAAATATCCGTTCGCGGTTTCAGGTCCGAACGCCAACGGGCGCACTGAGCTGCAGGTGCTAATACCTCTCGAGCAACCCCTACGCTGGCGGCCGCCCAGGCAATTTCGCCTCAGCTCAAGCCGCAGCTCAGAGCCTCATGCCATGCGGCCAATATGCGGCCAAACCACCGGATCGTATGGTCCAACAGGTCCGATTAGAGGCAATTTGTACCAGCTTGACCAGCTGAAACACGTTGGTGTAAGCAGCAACTCCGCCTGAAAAGCGGAAGGTCGGCGGTTCGATCCCGCCCCTGGCCACTGTGGGTTAGTCCCTCGTCATTAGCTTTTTTGACTGCCTGAACGCGCCGGTCGATCTACCGCAGCCCCCGGGTTTATCCGCCGTTTATCCGCAGTCACAATCAGTCTCCGAGCCCATCGAGCGCATTCTCCACACGGTCCAAGTCCGAGTCGTAGAGGCTCTGAGGCCGGTAAATGGCAGCACGGACTATGCGGATTTGTGGTTGTGGTGTGCGATGAACGCCGGAATCCCCACGGCTGCAGTGGCAATGGCGACGAGCACGACTGCGCCGGTGATGACGGCGATCTTGATGCGCCGGCTGCGTTGCGATCGATTGACTTTCTCGCCTGATCGACGCACATCGGACGGACGCGATTCGGTGCGGATGTTGGTTAGGCGGTTAGGGGTCGGGCGGTGGCGGGCTGGTGTTCGCGCACCCATGTTTGGGCTGCCATTTGGGTGGCGTCCCAAGGCGACCCGAGTGGCGGTGTGTAGGACAGGTCGAGTTCGCTGAGGCTGTCCACAGTCATTTGATGGAAGAGTCCGGTGGCATAGGTGTCGACGCGTTTGGCGATTTCGGCGCTGCGGTGTCCGACGAGTTGGGCGCCGAGGAGGCGACCGCTGTGCTGGTCGCCGGTGATGCGGATGTGGATGGGGGTGGCGCCTGGGTAGTAGGCCTTGTGGTCGTCAGGACTCGATTGGCTGGTGACGGGAGTCCCGCCGAGGTTCGCGGCGAGGGCTTCATGTTCGCGGAGGCCGGTACGGGCGGCTACGAGGTCGAAGACCTTGACCACTTGAGTGCCCAGGCTGCCCGCGAAGTGGGCGTGACCGCCGAGCGCGTTTTCGCCGGCCACGCGGCCTTGTTTGTGAGCGGTGGTGCCCAGCGGTAGCCAGGTGATGCCGAGGAGACGGTGGTGGGTGTGTACGCAGTCGCCAGCGGCGAAGATGTCGGGCAGGTTGGTACGCATGGCTTCGTCGACAACGATGGCGTCTTTGACACCGAGGTGGGCGCCGGCGTCGGCGGCAAGTTCGGTGTCGGGGCGAACTCCGACAACGACGAGGACAAAATCAACTGTGCGCGAGATGGATTGGCTGTTATGGCTGGCGGTGACAGTCAGTGCGCCGGTGTCGGTGCGGGTGACGGCGGTGACAGCGGTGTCGGTCAGGACCTCCACGCCGTGGCGTTCGAGTTCGGCGTGCACGAGGGTGCCGAGTTCGGGGTCGACGGTGGGCAGAACTTCAGGCAGCGCTTCGATCTGGGTGACGCGGATGCCGCGGGAGGTGAGGGCTTCGGCCATCTCCAGGCCGATGTAGCCGGCACCGACGATCACCGCGGTGGCGGGGTTGCGTTGCTGTAGCGATTCCATGACAGCGAAGGTGTCGCCCATGGAGTGCAGCAGGTGCACCCCATCGGCGGGGCCGAGCGCGTCGGGGCCGCTGAGCCCACGGAAGGGCGGGCGGGCGCTGATGGCGCCGGTGCCCACGATCAGGGCGTCGTAGGACAGCTGCTGTGGGACGCCGGTGGGGTCGAGGATGTCGAGGGTGTGCTCCTCGACGTTGATGCCGGTGGCGCGGGTCTCGGTGAGCACCTGCATGCCGGTGGCGGTCAGATCGGCGGCGGTGCGATGGGCCAGGTTGGTCCAGTGGGTGACTTCCCCGGAAACGTAGTAAGGGATGCCGCAGATGGAGAAGTTGGGATAGCCGTCGGCGACGACCACGGTGACGTCGGTGGTGGGGTCGAGTTCGCGGGCGCGCATCGCCGCGCTGATGCCGGCATCACTGCCACCGATAGCGACGATATGACGAGCGGTCATGGGCGATTGGCTCCTGATGTGTCGTGGGCGCTGCGGTGGCGGTGCGGCGCTGCGCTGCGCCGCTTGGATTTTCGACGATGAGTGTCCGGTTCGGGATCAGCTGATGGCGTTGACGGCGCTGATCACTTTCGACTTGAACGAGTCCGGCATGGGTATATACCCGTTGTCCGCCAGGCCATTCTGCCCGGCGCCGACGGTGCTTTGCAGGAACGCCTTCACCGCTGTACCGACCTGGGAATCGGGATACTTCGAGCAGACGATCTCGTAGGTCGCCAGCACGATGGGGTAAGCGCCGGGCAGGGTGGGCTTGTAAAACGAGAACGTGTCGAGCACCAGGTCGTTACCCTGCCCCGCGATGGTGGCGCCGGAGATCGTTTTGCCGACCGAGTCGGCGCTGACTGCCACTGCATCCGGGCCGGCCGACGTGATGACCTTGGCCATAGTCAGTTTCAGCGCCAGAGCAAACGACCATTCGTTGTAGGTGATCGATCCTTCCGTGGCCTTGACCGCCGCCGACGTGCCCTCGTTGCCTGGGGCGCCCTCACCGACACCACCCTTGAAGACCTTTCCGGTGCCCCTACCCCACACACCGTTGGAGGCAGAGTCAAGGTATTTCTGGAAATTATCTGTAGTCCCGGACTCGTCGCTGCGGAAGATGACATGGATCGGCTCGGCGGGCAAAGTGACGCCTGAGTTCAGCTTCTGAATCGCGGGATCGTTCCAGGTGGTGATGGCGCCGTCGAAGAGCTTGGCAGTGGTGGGACCGTCGAGGATCAGTGAACTCAGGCCCGTGACGTTGTAGGTAATAGCGATCGGGCCGAACACCACCGGCAGGTTCCACGCCGGTGAACCGCAGCGGTGCTGCGCAGCAAAATATTCGATCGGGGCCAGCGGCGAGTCCGACCCGCCGAAATCCGTTTGGTTGCCGATGAATTCGCCGATTCCCGCGCCCGAACCATTGGGTGTGTAATTCAAGCTCTGGCCCGGGCAGGCTTGTTCGAACGCCTTGATAAACCGGGTCATCGCATTGGCCTGCGCAGTGGAGCCGCTGGCTTTTAACGTCTGGTTCCCGCCACAGCTCACCTTGCCCGACGAGCCCGCTCCGACAGGCGCGTTCTCTTGACTCCCGCACCCCGAAAGCACCAGTACTGCGGCCGCCAGCACGCTCAGCGCGGCCGAAGATCGCATTAGTGAAATGCGCATCGTGATTACCTCCGGTCGTCAGTGCTGTTGCTGGGTGGTGTTGGGAAAGGCCAAGGCCCTGGCAGGATTCAGCGATCGCGCCTTCGTTGTTCATCGGCAAGATCGATATAACAAGCGGTCATGGGCGATTGGCTCCTGATGTGTCGTGGGTGCTGTGGTGGCGGTGCGGCGCTGCGCCGCTTGGGTTTCCGACGATGAGTGTGCGGTTCGGGATCAGCTGATGGCGTTGACTGCGCTGATCACTTTCGACTGGAACTGGTTGGGCAACGGGAAGTATCCGTGGTCTTCCAGGTCGGCCTGGCCTGGCCCGAGGGTGGACTGCAGAAACGCCCGCACCGCCGTCGCGGTCTGCGTGTCAGAGTATTTCGAGCACACCAGTTCGTAGGTCGCCAGCACGATCGGGTAGGCGCCGGGTTGGGTGGGCTGGTAGAACGACGAAATGTCTAACACGAGGTTGTTGCCCTGGCCCGCGATGTGTGCGCCGGCGATGGCCTTGCCGACGGTGTCAGCACTGATGGCCACCGGATCCGGCCCGGCCGAGGTCACGATTCTGGCGGCGAACAACCGCTGGGCCTGGGCGAACGACCATTCGTTGTAGGTGATCGCACCCTCGGTGTCCTTGACCTTCGCAGACGTGCCCTCGTTGCCTGGGGCGCCCTGGCCGACCCCGCCATTGAACACCTTGCCGGTTCCTTTGCCCCACGCCCCGCCCGATGCGGCATCCAGGTAGCGCTGGAAGTTATCGGTGGTGCCCGAGCCGTCGCTGCGGAATACCACGTGGATAGGTTCCGAAGGGACCACGTCGTTGAGCGCCTTGATCGCCGGATCGTCCCACCGGGTGATGGTGCCATTAAAGATCTTGGCCAGCGTCGGAGCGTCGAGGACTAGCCTGTCCACGACATCCAGGTTGTAGGTGATCGCCAAAGGGCCGAACACGACTGGCAGATTCCAGGCATCCGAGCCGCACCGCTGCTTGGCCTTGGCGTACTCGTCTCCCGCTAGCGGCGAGTCCGAGCCACCGAAATCGGTTTGGCCTGCTAGGAATTCGCTCACCCCGGCACCCGAGCCGTTCGAGGTGTAGGTCAGCGTCTGCCCGCGGCATGCCTTTTCGTAGGCTTTGACGAATCGGGTCATCGCATTGGCCTGCGCGGTAGAGCCGCTGGCCTTCAGTGTTTGTTTGCCGCCGCAGTCCACCTTCGTCGAGGTGGCGTATGTGGGGACTATTTTTTCTTTGGCGCATGCCGAAAGCATCAGCACGGTGGCCGCCAGCACGCTCAGCGCGGCCGAAGATCGCTTTGGTGAAATGCGCATCGTGGTTTCCTCCGGTCGTCAGCGCTATTGCTGGGTGGTGTTGGTGGCAGTGCTTGTGGCGGTGCGGGTTGGCAGATGCTGTGGGCTCCGTTGCTAATGCGAGTCCAGGGTGGGGGCCAGGTGATCGATGCGGACGATCAGCTCGTCGAGGGCCCGGTCGAAGGCGTCGACTCGGCCGGTGCGCACGGGGTCAGGGATCGACCAATGCAGGCGTCGGCCGTCGGCCGGCAGTTCTTCGTGAGCGTTATCGCAGACCGCGATGATCACGTCAGTGGGCTTAACAACGTCATCGAGATGGCGCGGGGTGTGGGGCCGCATCGGCAGCTTGCGGCGTGCAGCCGCGGCCACCGCCCACGGGTGGACATGGGCGGCAGGATGAGTCCCGGCCGAGGTTGCCGGCAACGAGCTGCGGCGATTCCACACCGCCACGGCCAACTGGCTGCGCGCCGAATTCTGGGTGCAGACAAACACCACCCGCTCGGCACGCCACGCTGTCGAGGGCACCAACAATTCCAGCGACTCGGGGATCAACTGCAGATAGCTACGACGGCGATCTCCTTCCGAACGGACTCGGCGCACGATTCCCGCGCTCTCAAGTACCCCCAGATGGTGGGCGACCAGGCTCGATGACATTGACAGCGCGGTTTGAAGCTCGGAGGGCGACGCGTCCGCGAGCAGCAGCCGATCGACGATGACCAGCCGGCCGGGGTCGGCCAGGGCAGCGTGGATCTGCACCCGTCGCACCGCATCAGAAGATAGCTCAATCATAATTAAGTCAATATCTACTGAGCTATCGGGGAAAGGTCAAGGCCCGCGGAGGATTCAGCGATCCCGTCCTCCGTCGTTCATCGGCATGATGGTCGAAATTCACCAATGAGTTGGGTACCAACGACCGCACCGCGGCCGGGAAGCCTCGACGTGTGCCCACCGGTGTAGTGGTCAGCTACAGCAGCTCGGGTCGAGAACCGCACACAGGGCGGCCATTGCATCCCGATGGGGGCGGTGGTAGACGTTCATGCCGCGGCGGTCCGATTCGACCAGGCCCGCCTTGCGAAGTTGGCTGAGATGGTGGCTGACAGTTGACTCGGTCAACCCGAGAACGGTGGCTAGATCGCTGGTGTTCTCCTCGCCGGCAGATGAGCTGAATAGCAACGACATGATCTTGACCCGGGCGGGGTCTGCCAGCGCCTTGAGGCGCAAGGCCACCCGCAGGGCGTCGTCATCGCTCATCGGGGCGGCGGCCAGCGGCGCGCAGCATATCGGCGCGGTGATGTCGACCACCGGCAGTGTCTTCGGCACGGAACGATTCTGCCACAGAAGTTTGACATATATCGAAAAGGTGGCAGGCTGGGTGAGTCGAGCAAGCTTTGATATATGTCTCACAGGTAGTGGAGGTCTGCTCTCATGTCCCGCGTTCAACTCGCCCTCAACGTCGACAACCTCGACGATGCGGTCACCTTCTACACCAAGCTGTTCAACACCGAGCCAGCTAAACGCAAGCCCGGCTACGCCAACTTCGCCATCGCTGAGCCGCCGCTCAAGCTGGTGCTGTTGGAGAATCCCGGGAAAGGCGGCACGCTCAACCATCTGGGGGTCGAGGTTCAGTCAAGCGAGGAAGTGCACGAGGAGGTGGCCCGATTGCAGGGTGAGGGCTTGTTCGCCGATGAAGAGATTGGGACGACCTGTTGCTTCGCCACCCAAGACAAGGTCTGGGTGACCGGGCCAGCCGGGGAGAAGTGGGAGGTCTACACGGTGCTGGCCGACTCGGAGACGTTCGGATCAAGCCCCCAGCACCTCGATCGCGAAACCGAAGGCGCTGCGTGCTGTGGCGGATCGCCGGCTGACGGCGACAAAGAAGCCGCGGTGACCGCCTCTTGCTGCTGACGCCACAAACGGGCCGGCGGGATTGGTGTTTGTCCCGCCCGCCGGTCCCGTGCGCCCGCGTCTTCATACACTGTGCACTTGATTATTGATTCGATCTCAGTCAATATCGATGTGTGTCGAAGTCGCAATTGCCGTCGATCGCCGGCCCGGGATGTACCTCCGTCCCACTTGTGCGTGAGCCGCTCTCGCCTGAAGCGGCCATTCAATTGGCGGTCACGCTGAAGGCGCTGTCTGACCCCGTGCGATTGCGCCTGCTGAGTGTGGTGGCCAGCCACGAGGGTGGTGAAGCCTGCGTCTGCGATCTGTCAGCGGGTATTGAACTGACCCAGCCCACCATCTCCCATCACCTCAAGGTACTGCGCACCGCTGGATTGTTAGACAGCGAACGGCGTGCCTCATGGGTGTACTACCGGGTGAATCGAACTGTACTGCAACAACTCTCGCAGCTTTTGGAAACCGAAACCCTCAGTCCAGCGACCCGACCATAAATACCGCCCCGCGGTCACACCGCTGCGGGCCAGCCGCCCTGGCCAGCCCAAGGAAGAACGGGATTGAACAAATGAGCCACAACCCTAGCGCCACCCGTACTCCGCCGTCGGATGACAGCCACGTCGTGGCCCGATTGTCGATGGTCGATCGGTTCCTGCCATTGTGGATTGGGCTGGCGATGGTGGCCGGGCTGCTGCTGGGCCGGCTGATCCCGGGATTTTCCAACGGGCTCAATGCGGTGTCGATCCACGGCACGAGCCTGCCGATTGCCGTCGGGCTGCTGTTGATGATGTACCCGGTGTTGGCCAAGGTCCGCTATCGGGAGATCGGGCGGATTACCGCCGACCGCCGCATGATCGCTGTGTCGTTGATTTTGAACTGGATCATCGGGCCGGCGGTCATGTTCGCCCTGGCCTGGTTGCTGTTGCCAGACCTGCCCGCCTACCGCACCGGCGTGATTCTGGTAGGGCTGGCGCGCTGCATCGCCATGGTGCTGATCTGGAATGACCTGGCCGGCGGCGACCGGGAGATGGCCGCCGTGCTGGTTGCGCTTAACGCCGTGTTCCAGGTGCTGGCCTATGCCGGCCTCGGGGTCTTCTATCTCAACGTATTGCCCGCCTGGCTGCACTTGCCGACCCAGAGCCTGCACGTCTCCTTCGCTGCGATCGCCGTCACCGTGGTGGTGTTCCTGGGGATTCCGCTGGTCGCTGGATACCTCACCAGGACCCTCGGTGAACGCGCCCGAGGCCAAGAATGGTATGAAAGCGCGCTGCTGCCGCGCATTGCCCCGATTGCCTTGTACGGGCTGCTGTTCACCGTGGTCGTGCTCTTTGCGCTGCAGGGCAAGACAATCACCTCCCAGCCGCTGAATGTGGCCCGGATCGCGCTGCCGCTGCTGGTCTACTTCGCCGTGATGTGGGTCGGTGGGTTCGCCATCGGCCGGTGGATAAGCCTGTCCTACGCCCGCACGGCGGCGCTGGCGTTCTCGGCGGCCAGCAACGACTTCGAGCTAGCGATTGCCGTGGCCATCGGCGTATTCGGTGCCACCTCCGGCCAAGCCTTGGCCGGGGTCGTCGGCCCGCTCATCGAGGTGCCCGTGCTGCTCGCCCTTGTCTACGTGGCCCTGTGGTTGCACCGTCGCCTGACGTGGCCGCAAACACCGAGCTCCACGGCGGTTCGATAAGGGAGGTTGGTTTTTCACATCGGCGCTTTGGATGTCAGGCTGGCGCATCAGGCGTCGCGTGTGAATGGAGGTCGCTTATGCGGCGATCGTCGTGCCGACCGTCAGTGCATTAGCTGGGTGCAGAAGCGCCAACACCGCCTACCGGTCTGGTCTCGGCAGCGCATGGACCAGAACCCCATCTGTTGGGCGGCCCAATGATTAGTTATAGCAACGTCGTTGTCGCACAGTATGTTTCGGCACAACTGCCGCGCGACAACTGTCGTGCATCGTCGGCTGTGTGCGACTCGGCTGCTGTAAAGCTTTCCGGTTGACCGAGCCTGCTTAGCGGCGCCCGGGCTCCTTCTGCGCCCTTGAGTGATGCGATTGCGATGGGGGAGAACAACCGTAGCGACCGCGAGGTGTGCGGCCAGGCACCGCCGGACCCCATCGAGGATTACATCGACGTCGATGTCGCTGCTGGTCACCGGGCTATGACGCCTCGGGCCGTCCCGAGCGCTTCCAGTGCGGGGATACCCACCGGTTCGGTCGCAAGCAACGGGACCACCGCAACCCGATTCGCATGCTGACCCTTCACCTTGTCGATCTCCGGCAGTTCCGCGACGGCGCGCCGCCGCAGCAATGGTGCGGTCGGGTTTGCGGCCGCAAGCGAGTTGTTGATCACCCAGGCCCAGGGGCCGATGCCGGCGCGTTCGAGTTCGTCCTGCAGTCCGGCGGCCTCGAGGACCGGGGTGGTTTCGGCGAGAGTGACGATGATGACTTTGGTTTGCTGCGGGTTCTGCAACCGCATCAGCGGAGTGGTGAAGTGTCGGTTGCCCAGTTGCCGGGCGACCTCGCGATGGTAGGAGCCGGTGGCATCGAGGAGCAGCAGCGTGTGACCGGTCGGTGCGGTGTCGACGACGACGAACTTGTGCAGCGATTCACCGATGATGCGCGAGAACGCCTGGAACACGGCGACTTCCTCGGTGCATGGCGAGCGAAGATCCTCAGCGAGCGCCGACCGGCCCTGCTCATCGAGTGCGGCGCCCTTAGTGGCCAGCACATGATCGCGGTAGATGCGAGTCGCCTCGCCCGGGTCGATGGTCGACACGTGCAGGTTCTCGAGTGTTCCGTGGAGCGTGTCGGTGAGGTGCCCGGCGGGGTCGGTCGTGGTCAGGTGCACTTGGTGGCCACCCTCGGCGAGGGCGACAGCGATCGCGGCGGCGATCGTCGTTTTGCCGACTCCGCCCTTGCCCATGCACATGATCAATCCGTGGTCCCCGGTAGCGAGTTCGTCGATCAGATTCGCCAGCGGGGTGTCCATCCCGTCGGGGGCCAATTCTTGTTGCTCATCCGGTGCGCTCGCATCCGAGGTGAACAGCGACGCCAGGGCGTCCAGGCCGACGATGTTGGTGGGCTTGAGGTCGACCTGGTCCAGCGGCAGCGCCCGCAGTTCGTCGGGCAGCGACGCGATCGCCTGCTGTTCGCGCTGGTAGATCGCCGCAGCGAGCGGGTCGCTGTGCCCGGCAGATGCGGGCAGGACACCGTTGATCACGACGTACTGGTGGGTCAATCCGATCGCAGCGAGTTCACGGTGCGTGCGGGTGATCTCTGCGAGGGTCGACCTCTGGGCGCGGGCCACCAGCACCAGGCGGGTGCGCCGGGGATCTGCCAACGCCGCCACCGCTGCGGCGTAGACGGCGCGTTGTTTCCCGAGACCGGACAGCGGCCCCAGGCAGGACGCATCGCCCTTGCCCTCGTTGAGGAAGTCGGTCCACGAGCCCGGCAATTGCAGCAACCGGATGGTGTGCCCCGTTGGGGCGGTGTCGAACAGCACATGGTCGAACTGGCCGACCTCACCGTCGGAATCGGTAAGCAGTTCGGTGAATTCGTTGAAGGCGGCGATCTCGGTGGTGCACGAGCCAGAGAGTTGTTCGGTGATCGATGCCACCTCCGCGTCCGGCAATAGCCCACGCACCGGGCCGACGATGCGTTCGCGGTAGGCATCGGCGGCCTGTTCGGGATCGATTTCCAGGGCCGACAGACCCTCGACGGCGGGGATCGCGGTGATGGTGTTGCCGATCGTCAACCCAAAGACCTGCCCGACGTTGGACGCCGGGTCGGTGCTGACCAGCAGCACCCGCCGACCTTGTCCGGCCAGGGCGATCGCGGTGGCACACGCGATGGAGGTCTTGCCCACCCCGCCCTTGCCGGTGAAGAACAGAAATCGCGGCAGAGCGTCCCGAAACTTCATGGGTATGGCCGGTTCTTTCAGCAGCAGCCGGTGGGGCCTGAGCTGTCGCTGCTGCAGCAACCGCTTCCGGTAGTGGTCGTCTCGGTGATATCGAGGATGGTCGGTCCGGCCGGTCCGGGAGCCTCGACGCCGGCCCAGGCGGCGAGCTGGGCGCGGTCGGGGTAGCGGCCGGTCATCGCGGTGACCCCGTCCACCAAAACCAGCGGTAGCCCGTCGGATCCGGCAACGTGCAAGAACGCTCTCACGGTGTCGGATTCGGCGAACGCGCGCGGTTCGCTTGCCAGGTTGTAGCGGGAAACGTCACCGCCGCGGCTGCGCACGAAATCCAGGTCCGCGGAGAACCTCACCAGCTGTTGGTCGACGTCTTCGCCACAGACGCCGGTGGCGCAACACAATGCGGGCTCGAACACCTGAACCTTGCTCATCGAACGATCTCCTTTGTTTGTGTCGGTGATGCGGTGCGCAGCTGCTCGGCGAGCAGTCGCACCCGGGCCGCGATGTCGTCGCGGATCAGCCGCATGCGATCGATCCCGTCGATGCCGCGCTTGGACGGCTCGTCGGTGTCCCAGGTCTCGAACCTGGTGCCCTGGACCGGCTCAACCTGGGCCTCGTTCCCCAGCGTGACGACGACGTCGACATCGTCGACGATGTGCGGGTCGATCGGCTTCGGGTGCTCGCCGGTGATGTCAACACCAATTGCGAGCAGCGATTCCGCCGACAGGGCGTTGACGCTGGTACCGGGTTTCGTCCCGGCGGAGTACACATCGACGGTGGCACCGGCGATCTTGCGCATCAAGCCGGCCGCTATCTGCGACTTCCCGGCATTCTTGACGCACACGAACAGCACCGAGGGCTTCCTCACGGGAGGGCTCCCCGGGGGCGGGTAGCGGGGACGAGTTCGTCGATCAGCTTTTCGACCCGGGCCTTGATGTCGTCGCGGATCGGGCGGACCGCCTCGATGCCCTTGCCGGCAGGGTCGGGCAACGCCCAGTCCCGGTAGCTGACACCCGGGAACACCGGGCAGGCATCGCCGCAGCCCATTGTGATGACCACGTCCGAGGACTCGACCGCGTCGGCGGTGAGGATCTTGGGGGACTGGTCCGAGATGTCGATGCCGACCTCGGCCATCGCCTCAACGGCGGCCGAATTGATGGCGTTGGCCGGGGCGCTACCGGCCGAGCGGACTTCGATCGTGTCGCCGGCGAGATGGGCCAGGAATCCGGCGGCCATCTGGGAACGGCCGGCGTTGTGAACGCAGACGAACAGCACGCTGGGGCGAGAATCCATGGAGTCAACCATTCCGGATTTGAAGCTGATCTGTGAGGAACCAAGATTCGGCGCTGGATGTGGCCGCTTTCGCGGGCGACGAGTCTGGCTGCGTCGGTTGAGTGAACCTCATGCGTAAGGCCAGGGAGACGTAGACGAGAGCGACAAGCACGGGCACCTCAATCAGCGGGCCGACCACCCCGGCCAGGGCTTGTCCCGAGGTGGCGCCATAGGTGGCAATCGCGACCGCGATCGCCAGCTCAAAGTTGTTGCCGGCGGCGGTGAATGCCAGCGTGGTGGTGCGTTCATAGCCGAAGCCGAGGACAGCGCCAAGGACATAGCCTCCGCCCCACATGATGGCGAAGTAAGCCAGCAACGGAAGGGCAATGCGCGCGACATCCCAGGGCCGGGAAATAATCTGATCGCCTTGGAGCGCGAACAGGATCACGATGGTGAACAGCAGCCCGTAGAGAGCCCACGGCCCGATCTTGGGCAGGAATCGCGACTCGTACCGTGGCGGGTCAGGAAGCCCGCCAGCAGCGGGATGCCCAGAAAGATCAGCACCGATTTGGCGATCTGCCACACCGAGGTATTGATGGTGGTCTGTTCCAAGCCCAGCCAGCCCGGCAACACCGAGAGGTAGAACCAGCCCAGCACGGCGAACATCACTACCTGGAACAGTGAGTTCAGCGCCACGAGGACGGCCGCGGCTTCGCGGTCGCCGCAGGCGAGGTCGTTCCAGATGATAACCATCGCGATGCACCACGCGAGTCCCACAATGATCAGACCGGTGCGGTATGCGGGCAGGTCGGGCAGCAGCAGCCAGGCCAGCGCGAACATCAGTGCCGGGCCCAGGACCCAGTTCAAGACCAGCGAGGCCGCCATGAGCTTGCGGTCGCCGGTGACGGTGTCGAGGCGGTCGTAACGCACCTTGGCCAGCACCGGGTACATCATCACCAGCAGACCGATGGCGATGGGCAGCGAGATTCCGTCGACCTCGACGGCGCTGAGCGCGTCACCGAAGCTGGGGATCACCCGGCCCAGCAGCAGCCCCGCGATCATGGCGAGGCCGATCCACACCGGAAGCATCCGGCCCAGCGTCGAGAGCTTTTTGACTACAGCGGGGTCGGTGTTGGCGGGGGCGCTCATCGGGTGACCTCCTCGGTGCAGGCATCGGACGGGGTGGTGGGCCCGCTCTCGATCTGCAGGATGGCTGAAAGCTGCTGCAGGGCTGCCGGAATCACCCGGTAGTAGACCCAGGTGCCGCGGCGCTGGCTCTCCAGCAGTCCTGCCGAGCGCAGCACTTTGAGGTGATGGGAGATGGTGGGCTGGGACAGGTCGATGGTTGCGGAGATGTCGCATACGCAGGCTTCTCCGCCGGGATGGCTCGCGATCAGACTCACCAAGCGCAGTCGCACCGGGTCGCCCAGTGCCTTGAACATCGGCACCAGCGTTGCGGCCGAAGCCTCGTTCAGGGGTTCACGGGCCAGTGGTAAGCACTGCGGGGCACCCATAACGGCGACCTGCTTCGACATTCTTCTATATTCACAGGTCTCGAATCAAATTGCCAATCGGTACGTACAGCCGGCCGCGCAGTTCATGGGGTCGACGGCGACGGCGAGCACGAACGCGAAGACATCGCCGGGCACGTGCCGACGCGCAGGTCGCCGTCGAACTCGTCACCACCCGCGCCCGCGTCGAAGTGGCCGGCGAAGCTCGGTGACAAGCAGTTCCTCGTCCGCCTGGAAGAGTTCCTCTGTGACCGGGCGGCCAGATCCGGTTGGCGGCCCATGGGACGATGAGCAGCAGTAGCGGGTCGATGGTCTGGATGGCGATGGCTGTGGGAAGCGCGATGGCATTGTGGCTGAGGCCCAGCAGGAGCCAGAGCAGGATGACCTGGGCGAGCACGGAAGCGATCAGGATCGCGGCCAGGGTCTGGTAGCACAGCTTGCCGGGCCCGAAGCAGGTGGCGAACACCCATACGGACAGCGGGATGAAAATCACTGCGGCGGTCAGGGTTCCCGGTGAGTAGCCCATAGGCGTGACCGCGCCGATGATGTGGCTTAGTGCGTTAGTGAACAGCAGCCCGGCCCCGGTCAGGCCGACCGCGCGGTTGTGCCGGCACAGCAGCGCGGCGATTGGTAGGACGAACCAGACGAACGGGACGTTGACGGCGACGAAGAACGAGGGGGCTAACGGGCAGGACATGACGTTGGGGAAACCGAACGCCTGACATGCCGTCGGGGGAAGTGGAAGGCGCGGCCTTTGGCGTCGATGCCGTATTCCTCGAAGTCGTGCAGCAGGTAGGCCACCACCGCCAGCCAGGCCAACCAGACCGGGTCTCGCCAGCGTGACGCGCCGGTGCGGCCACGAAAGGTGTTGGTGAAGAACAGAATAAGAATCAGAACGATCGCAGCGCCGAGCCCGACTTAACTCCAGTACCGCTAGAACCACTCCCACACGCCTACCTGTCCCTTCTATCGCCGGCAACTCACGACGACCGCTGTTGGTCGGCTGCGGGCGGCCGGGTGGCCCACCATGTCAGGGCCGCGACGACGATCTGGGCGGCGACGCGCACGGGCGCCAGGGCTGGTGGGATTCCGGCTTTGCGCAACACGTCGGGATGGTTGATCTGGTCGGCCGCTGCGGGCAGGGTCGGTACCAGCAATCCGATATTGGCCCATCGGGCAATGACCCGCAGTCGTGGGACGAACATGCTTATCCCGCCGACGATTTGGATGACGGCGGTGACGGCGCTGATCGGTTTGCGCCATCGGGACAACGGTTCGGGGACGAGTTGTTCGAACCATTCGTGTTTGACGATGTGGGCGATCCCGGCGCCGGTGAACACCGTCCCGAGCAGCACGCATGCCTTGAAAGTGGGATCGGGTGTGGTCATCGTGAACGTCTCCTTGTGCGTCGTTGGAGTGGCGGGTCGGTGGCAGTCGCGCGCACGAACGCGTCGGCGAAGGTGTCGCATACGGTGTCGAGGTCGGGCATGCCGATGCCAGGGATCTGCGGCACGATGAGTGCAGTCTGATACATCAATAACTGTGTCCATTATTTGTGTACCAAAGCAAGAGTGTCGTCACAGTAAGGGGTCAACAGACTCCCTCCAGTTGACCGCGCGCTTCCAGTACAACGATCCCGCCCTGCACCACGCTTTGGTTGTCACCCGCGGCTGGTCGCAGAAGCGCTACCGCGACTGGATCGCCGAGAATCTCCATCACCAGCTCCTGACCTAACTTCTGCTCGAAAACACCAGGGGTGCTATAGGAGCTGGCGAGAGTCCCCGGATCTCGCCAGTGCGGAATTTTTCAAGGTGGATGAGTCCATCGGGTGTTAAGCGGCTGTCGTGTCGGTCTCCTGGTTGGCGTCCTCGACTGGTCGGTTGATCCAGACGGTGTGGGGCAGGTTGAGGATCTTCGGTGCTTGGGTCGTGCTGAAGCGGTGCGGGTGGCGGGCGTGGGCGTCGGTCAGCACGCTGCGCCGGTCGGCGGCTTTGTCGGTGGCTAACCCGAAGTGCACATCGGCGGGTGTGTGCAGCCCGATGCCGGTGTGACGATGTTCGTGGTTGTACCAGTCGGTGAAGATGCCCATGAATTGCCTTGCCTCCGAGAGTGTTCCGAAGCGTTCAGGAAATTCCGGCCCGTACTTCAACGTCTTGAACAGCGACTCCGAGTAAGGGTTGTCGTTGGACACCCGTGGCCGCGAATGCGACCGGGTGACCTCGAGGTCGGCAAGCAACACGGCGACGGTCTTGCTGGTCATCGACGTCCCCCGATCGGCGTGTACGACCTGCGGGACGCCGTGCACCGTGAAGACCTGTTCCATCAGCTCCGTGGCCAGAACACCGGATTCGTGGGCATGGACGTGGACACCGACGAGGTAGCGGGAGTAGATGTCGATCATCACGTACGCATCGAAGTAGGTGCCCTTCACCGGGCCCGCGAGCTTGGTGATGTCCCAGCTGTACACCTGCCGCGGTGCGGTCGCGACCAATTCCGGGCACACCCGAGCTGGGTGCCGCGCCAACCGGCGGCGCTCGCTGACCTGCCTGTTCTCCCGCAACAGCCGATACATCGTGGACACCGAACACAGGTAGAGGCCCTCGTCGAGCAGGTGGGCGTAGATCTGCAACGGCGCAAGATCGACGAACCGGTCACTGTTGAGCACCTCCAGAACCCGGCGCCGTTCCAGATCGGTCAGCTTGTTGACCGGGCCACCCGCCGGTCGCGCCGACACAGCGGGCGTGGGCGCCGTGGCGGCGGTACGCCGCCGGGTCGCGGTCGAACGCACCGTCCCGGTTAACACCGCTGCACGCCTGGTAGAGATACCGCCGGCGATCAGTGACACGTAGGTTTCGGTCATCGCTTCTTGCGCTGCTCGTCGGAATCCGCTCTCTCGGAAAGAGTCTCCAAGAGAGCGTGCGCTTTTCCCATGATGTCCAGGGCAGCCTCGGTGGTGCTCAACCGCTTGCTCATCCGGGCGTTCTCCCGCATCAGCCGGGCGATCTCGGCCTGCTCGGCGGTCAGTCTGCCGACCCTTTCACCGGGCCGTCTGCCGGCCAGCACGCCAGCGTCGCGCTGCTTGCGCCACTCGCAGATCAATGACGAATACAACCCCTCCCGCCGCAAATAGGCACCGCCGTCGCCGTGTTCGCACGCCTGCTCGTAGGCGTCCAAGTGGGCAAGCTTCTCCGACACCGCGAACGCGCGCCGTCGCCGCGGCTCGTCGGCTCTCGGGTGGGTCGGGTCCATCCGTTCATTGTCGTTCACCGAAGTAATCGTGGAGCTGGTCATGATGTGCCGATCCGTATCTCGCCCTGCGTCAGGCCGATTTGCTGTGAACCAGTGGACTCAACTCACCCTGACACGCAGGGGTGGCGCAACAGGAACGATCAGTAGGCGATATCGTGCTCGGTGATCTCTGGCACCGAGCGCAACTCCCTGGCGATCAGCGAGAGGATCTTCGGCACCTCGAGCGGATCGTGTGCCAAGGACTTCAGCGAGAATCCTTCTCCACCAAGCATTCGCTTGGCGGCGGCCTGCAACACCCGCACGTCGTACTGTCCCTGGTAGAGCGGCGTCACCGGTCGGTCCAGCGCCAGCAGCCCGTAGACCGCCTCCATCGCCGTGCGCACACTGGTCTCCACGGTAAAGACCACATCTCCCGGCAGTTCGACGAACTGTCCGATGAATCCGAGGTTGACGCTACCCGAAGGGATCACGCGCGGCCGGTCGGTCAGGATCCGAGGCATGAACTGACTGGTGATGTAGGGCATCATGGTCGGGATCAGCACGCAATGCGGCACGATCTCGTTGATCTGGTCGGCCAGTCCGATGTGGTACAGCAATTCGCGCAGGATCTCTTCGCCGGTGCACTCGAACATCGGCTTGTTGACGTAGTCGCCGATCTCAGTGGGGTACAGGCCGTAACCCCACAAGACCTGGACGTTGTCAGGCTGACCCGGGAAGTTCGGCTGTACCGGTACGTGGAAGCTCTTGAACCATGCGGAGTCGACCATGGTGATGATTCCGCCGGTTCCTGGCTGGTTGCCGGTGGTCTTGGTGATGTAGTCGACCAGTTGCGGGTAAGCGGTGATCGTCAACGTCCAGCTCAGCCAGAATGTCGCGTCGGGGTCGCCGATGAATTTGGCGGGGTTTCCGAAGTCCTTGCTGCGGGCCGCAAGCTTCTCCCACAGCGAGAAGCAACCGCGGTGTTCGGTGTCGTTGTTGCGGACGGCCGGTGCGGTCATCGATCCTCGGGTGGAGTTCTGCGTCATCGACCCGTTGGTGACCAGCACCAGATCGTCGGGCCGGACCTCGATGATCCGCTCGCGGTCGTCGGCGATGAAATGAATGCCGGTCACGGTCTTGGTCTCGACGTCGCCGGCGCGGCCGAAGTCGATGTCGAGATCTATTACCTCAGCGTCGGTTTCGATGGTCACGCCATGGGCGGTGACCCACGTTCGCACGGGCGCGATGATCGAGTCGTACTGGTTGTACTTGGTGTGCAGGATGCCTCGGAGATGGTCGATTCCGGGCAGGTGTTGGATGAACCGGATCGCGTAGCGCTGCATCTCGATCAGGCTGTGCACGCGCTTGAAGGCCAACATGCTGGACCAGAAGTACCACAGATTGCTGGAGAAGAAGCTCTCTGGGAACCAATCCCCGATCGAGACGTTCTCGAGCTCGGATTCCGTGGTCAACAACATCTTCACCAGAGCGTCCTGATCGGCCGGGGACAGGCCCATGCTCGCATAGTCGCGCTTGACGAACTTGTTTTCGACGAGTCGGTATTGCGAATTGATGGGCAGTAGCTGGTTGGACTCGCGGGTCTCGTCGAGTACCGTCCGGTCGGGTTCCTCGAGTGAGGGGATGAACGAGCACAAGTACCACAGACATTCCATGTTCGGTTCGAGCTCGCGGTCACCCCGGGTGACGTAACCGGGCGCGGCGTCACCGGAGCCGTCCATCGACCCGCCCTCGATGGGCAGTTGTTCAAAGATACGGATGTTGTGGCCGGGCATGTGGCCGTCCTTGATCAGGAACGCCGCGGCCGCCAAGCCTGCGACGCCGCCTCCGACGATGTAGGCCCGACGCCTGTCGATGTCATGGGGCTTACGGGCATTCACCCGGTCGTAATTCCTCACCGGTGAAACCTCCTCAGGTTCTGTGCATTTCGCAATGTGCCGACGGGTGTCTGCATGTGCTATCCACCGAGCCAAGAGAGGCGGGAGCACGCCGGTGTGGTCAGTTGGTGCCGATCAGCCGGACAACGCCTCGAATTACAGCTCTGCTTGCGTGGTGACGGATTTCGTCGATCCTTGACCTCGTCGGCGGCAGCGGCGCCGAACCGAGTCGGGGAAACAGGGCCAGTGCGTTGGTGCGGTCGATGGCTTCGCGGCCTAGGGAGTCCAGGCCGCTGTAGGTCTCCAATCCGGCGGCGAAGAGCTTCCCGGCTGCGACGGGCGCAAACGGAAAGTCGGAGCCGAAGGTGATGTGCCCTGGCCGTGCGAATGCCAGCAGCGTGGGTAGTGCCGCGGCGCTGGAGGCCAGTGCGGTGTCGAAGTAGAAGCTGGAGAAGTCGTCGAGGCTGTCGGCTGGGCTGCGCCCGATGTCACCCATGATCGCCACGGCCATTCGGTGCGACGCATAGGGCACGAAACCGCCGCCGTGGCTGAGGATAAACTTGATGTTCGGATACTTGCGCAGGATTCCGTTGCGCACCAAAAGGTATGCCGCGCGAGTCGTATCGAGCAGAAAGTCGGCGGCGAACGGTGGGGCACCGGGCACGGTGGGGCCGGGCAGTTCGGCGGGATGGATGAACACCACTGCCGATCGTGCATCGAGGGCCGTGAAGAGATCGTCCTGACCCTGCTGCCCGAGGTAGGTGCCCGCGCTGTTGGCGAGCAGTATCACCCCGTCGGCGTGGAGCTCGTCGAGCGCCCGTACCGTCTCGGCGACCGACTCCGCGACATGAGGCATCGGAACGGTGGCGAAGAACCCGAACCGATCCGGCTGCGAAGCGACCAGCGCCGCGGTGTAGTCGTTGAGGTCACGCGCCAGGGCGGTTGCGTCGCCGGCCTTGGGCAGGAATGTGGTGCCCGGGGCCGACACCGACAGGATCGCGGTGGCAACGTCCAGTTCGGCCATCGCCTGCAGGGCCGCCTCCGGGGTCCAGTCGGGCAGAGCGCGGCCCCCCGAGTTGTCGATTCCCGCCTTGCCCAACGCTTTCCGATAGTCGGGTGGGATGAGATGGACGTGAGTGTCGATGCGGGGCATCGCTACCTTCTTCCTCAGTTGTCGGCGATGCCGGAGCCGGCCAGCGCCGAGACACTGTCTTCACGGTGCAGCACCGATTGCGCGCCGGTCTTGAAGCGCTGAAAGATATCGATGATTGTCTGTCCTTCCGGGGTGTGGCCCCAGATGCTGATGCCCTGATGCGTGGTTGGCTCCCAGGTCGATTCGTCGACGACGATCGGATTCCAGCCGAGTTCCCACTCGAAACCCGACGGGGTCAAGGCGTAGTAGGACAGCTCCTTGTCGTTGGTGTGCTGCCCGACCGACAGTGCCATCGGGAATCCGAGCTCTTTGACCCGCTGATAGGAAAGGGTCATGTCGTTGAGATCAGCGACCTGCACGTTACAGTGCTGGATCTTGGTGCGGATCGGATTGAGGGGCAGCCGCTTGAGCGAGGCGATCGCGACGGTGTGGTGGCGCTCGTTGACCCGCAAGAACCGGATCTTGAGCTTCATGCCGTTGATCGTCTCGTCGATGTAGTCGCTCAGCCGCGCATCGAACACCGTGCTGTAGTAGCCCCGCATCTGGTGTGGTTTCTTGGTGGTGATGGCGACGTGACCCATGCCGTCCATGCCGGTGACGAATCCGCCACTTGCGGCGAGTTGCAACGGCTCGGAAGCCTTGCGGGCGTTGACGTACATCTCCTGAGTCAGATCGTTGGGTCCGGGGAACCGGACGAAGCGCTCCACCCCGCGCAGTTCGGCCTCTTCGGCTGAGCCTGCGCTGACCGGAACCCCGTGGCTCCTGATCCGACCCTCGACGATGTCGAAGGTGGCGTCGTCGTCGAGCTGCCAACCCAGTGCGGTGGTGTCCTCGGCGGGGCCGCGTTGCAGCAGGAAGCGGCATTCGTTGTCGTCGAGACGGAACCGCAGGATGTCGGGCAGCGTTTCATCGAGGTGCATGCCGATGGCGTCGCGGCCGAAGCGTCGCCAGTCGGCGAACTTCTCGGTCTCGATCACCATGTAGCCCATGTGCACCTTGCCGAACACCGAATTCGCGGGGGTGGTCATGAGATCGCCAGTTTCGAATCGGGGCTCAGGAAGTCCGCGACGAGCTGGTTGAACAGCTCAGCGCGCTCCCACTGCATCCAATGCCCGGCATGGGACGTCATGACCAGCTCGGCGTTGGGCATGAGTTTCAGCAACAGCGGCCCGCCGGCAGGGCGATTGACCTTGTCGTCGCGGCCCCAGAGCACCAGCGTCGGGGTCGCCAGCCGGGTGAGCCGCTTGTCGCGCGTGAGGTCCATACGCCACAAGGTGCGCACCGCCGTCGGCCCGGACGGGCGTCTTAGCGGGGGACTGGCCACCACCTCCGGATCGATGGAGGCTTGATAGCGCAGGTCGATCAGCTCGTCGGGCACCGCGGCGCCGTCGTAGACCAGGTAGGTACGGATGAACGTGGCCAGCTTGTCGCGGCTGGGCCCCTCACCGCTGTAGTAGGACAGCAGGCTCTTCAATCCGTCGGTGGGCAGGCCTCGGGTGGTGCCGATGCCGCCTGGTCCCATCAAGACCAGTTTGCCGACCCGGCGCGGTGTATCCAGGGCGAGGCGCAGCGCGGCCGCACCGCCGTAAGAGTTGCCGATCAGATGTGCGGTCTGGATGCCCAACTCGTCGAGCAGGCCGCGGATCGTGTCGGCGAGATAGCCGAACGGATCATCCTGATCGACGTACTTGGCGGAACGGCCGTAGCCCGGCATGTCGGGCACAATGACCCGGTAGGACCGTGCGAGCGCATCGATGTTGCGCGAATAGTTCGAGACTCCGGAAGCTCCCGGCCCGCCGCCGTGCAGCATGACGACCGCCGGCCCATCTCCCTTCTCCGCGAAGAAGATCGGTTGGCCGGCGACGGCAACGCTGCGTTCGTCCAGTTCGGTGACGGTCATGCAGAAGCTCCACTTCTGATCGGCTCCACCGGGGCGGGCGCGCTGGAACGCGTCAACCCGGCCGGGGGTGGGGGCAGAGGCTGCCCCGGTGCGCTTGCGGCATAGACGAATCCGTCCGGGCGCACCACGATCGCGGCCGCTTTCTTGTCCTTCAGCCAGTCGACAAGTGTGCCGCCGCTGTCGCGAATCACTTCGTCGCCGAACACCGAGGTCGGCCCGTCGATCCGGAAGGCCGGCAGCCCGAGTTCCGTCCAGGCACCGGTCCCGGCGGGCAACGATCCGGTGTGCAGGATCGCCCACTGGTTCCCGATGACGTCGTCGAAACGGACCGTCGCGCCCTTGGTGTCGATGACCCAGGGCTGCGGGAGCTGCCAGCCGACGGCGGGTTGCTTGGCCGCCAGGAACCCATCGGCGTATCGCGCGTCGGGTATCCAGCAGTACTTCTGCAGCACATCCAGCGAACCGGGCAGGCGGCGGGTCACTCTGCGGAGCACGTGATTGCGGACGGCGGTGATAGGCAGGTGACGTTCGGTGATGAGCCGGCCCATCATCACCGCGCGCCGGGTCACCTCTTTGACGTGGGGCATCCGCTCGGCCTGGTAGGAGTCCAGCAGCTTGTCGGGGGCCTGCCCGCGGAGCACCGCGGCGATCTTCCAGCACAGGTTGGCCACGTCGCGCACCCCGGCGGACATACCCTGTCCCAGCCACGGCGGCATGGCGTGCGCGGCGTCGCCGGCCAGGAAGATGCGCTCTACCCGCCACCGGTCGGCGAAGCGGACGTGGTGGCTGTACACCACTGCCCGCAGGATCTCGACGTGTTCCTCGCTGATGCCCTGGGCGTTGAGGACTTTCCAGATCTCCTCGTGGCTCGACATTTTCTGTTCGTCTTCGTCGGCACGGATCGGGAACTCCCAGCGATGATGCATCAGCGGGGTAGGGCAGTCGACCGTGGGACGCTCGGGGTTGCAGTGGAATCGCAAGCGGTCGTGGGCGTCCCAGGCTTTTAGCACCTTGGTGTCGATGACGATCCAGCGTTCGCCATAGGTGCGACCGGCATACCCGATCCCCAGCTGGCCGCGCGTAGGAGACGAGCCGCCGTCGGCGGCGATCACATACGAGGCCCGCAGCCGCTTGAAGGTATCGGTGCGAAGGTCGGCCAACATCAGCTCGACGTCGTCACCCGCGTTGAGCACGCGCAGGCACTCGTGCTCCAGCAGCACCTCGACATTGGGGAAGCGTGCAACCCCCGCGCGCAGCACCTGGTCGACCGCGGGCTGATAGATGAACTGCTGCGGCGGGTGACCGGCGCCCTTCGATCCGATGACCCACTCGATGAACGGCACACCGTTGGCGTCGACGAAGCAGATCGGCCGGCCGGGCAGCATGTCTTGCTGGAGCCGGTCCGCGAGGCCCACCGACTGCCACACGCGCATGACCTCTTCGTCGATCGAGATGGCTCGTGCGCGCATGTAGACATCTGGATCTCGTTCGATCACAAGGACTTTGAGCCCGAATTGCCCTAGTAGGTTCGCCGCAGTCGCGCCGGTCGGGCCGTAGCCGATGATCGCGGCGTCGTAGCTCGGAGCGTTGGTCACTGGCTTCTCATTCCTCGCGCCCCGCCGACCGGGGACTTGTTCTATAGTGATCGCTACAGTAGTGTAGTGATCACTACGGAGTCAAGAGGCGGAGTCTGATGGCCAAGAAAGAAGCGAAAGACGAGCTCAATCGCCGCCGGCGGCGCGCCGATGGTGAGTTGTCGCGAAACCGGATCCTGGACGCGGCAACGGAGATCGCTGCGGAGCGCGGTTACGAAGGCACCAGCATCGGTGCGGTGAGCGCCAAGTGCGGGCTTCCGGCGAGCTCGATCTACTGGCATTTCAAAGATAAGGACGACCTGATCGCCGCCGTCATCGAACGCAGCTTCGCCAACTGGCTGAAGGTCTGGCAGTTGCCCGACGATCTGCTCGCGCGCGACCGCCTGATGGAGGTCGCAGCGGGCACCGCCAAGGCGGTGCTGGATTCTCCTGACTTCCTGCGCCTCGGGCTGATGCTCGCCCTGGAGCGGCGACCTGTTGAACCCCGGGCACGGGCGATGTTCGTTCAGGTCAGGGACCAGGCCTTCGAAGCGCTCACCCGCAGTCTTGGTGAACTGGCCCCGGGCCTGACCCGCGAACAGGTGCGCCAGCTGGCGACCTATGCGATCGCCGGCGCCGACGGCCTGTTCGTCGCCAAGGAAATCGGCGGCGACAGTGTGGATCTCATCGCCATGTTCGAGATCCACGGCCAGGCGCTTTACGACACCGCGCTGCGCATGATTGCGGAGAACGCAAGGCAGTGAACCTGACGCATAGCATGATCGAGCAAGCTGCCGACCTGCTCGCCTCAGCCGATGCCGACGGTGTCCCGATCGGTCAACTCACGCAGCAGTATCCCGGCATGGATGTCGCGGATGCCTACGCCATCCAGCAAGTGAACCTGGCTCGCCGCCTGAAGGGCGGGAGAACCCTCGTCGGCCACAAGATCGGGCTGACATCCGAACCGATGCAAACCCTGCTCGGGGTCGACCAGCCAGACTTCGGCTACATCCTCGACGACATGGTGGTACCGAATGGGTCGGCCGTGCCGCGCGCCAGGTTCTGTGCGCCCCGGGTGGAGCCGGAAGTGGCCTTCCTGCTTCGCAAGCCGCTGCGGGGGCCTGGGGTCACCATCGATGACGTCCGCGCCGCGACCGAAGCCGTGGCGGTCGCGCTGGAGATCGTCGACAGCCGCATCGCCGACTGGAAGCTGACGCTGCGTGACACGGTCGCCGACAACGCCAGTTCCGGAGCGGTCGTGCTCGGTGAGTGGGTGGCCTACACTGGTGACATCGACCTGCCCGGGGCACGAGCATCGCTGTGCCTCAACGGAACCGAAATCGATTCGGGTCTGGGCTCTGCGGTGCTCGGTGATCCGGCGGCGGCGGTGGCGTGGCTGGCCAACGCGCTGGCCCCGTTCGGCACCGACATCCTGGCCGGCCAGTTCATCATGTCCGGTTCGTTCACCACCGCCGCGTTCGTCCACCCCGGCGATGCCGCCTCGGCCACCATCAGCGGCCTGGGCACCGTATCGCTCACCTTCACCTGAGGAAAACCATGTCAGCACAACAAAATTGGCCGGTCGCCATCATCGGCTCGGGCAACATCGGCACCGATCTGATGATCAAGATCTTGCGCAGCGACGGCCCGCTGATGATGGGGGCGATGGTCGGCATCGACCCGGATTCCGACGGGTTGGCCCGAGCCAAACGCCTGGGCGTTCCGATCACCGCCGACGGGATCGACGGCCTGCTGGCAATGCCCAACTTCGGCGACATCAAAATCGTTTTCGATGCCACCTCAGCGGGTGCGCACCGGGCAAACTGGGCCAAGCTCAAAGACACCGGGGTGCGGGTCTTGGACCTGACGCCGGCGGCCTTCGGGCCCTACTGCGTGCCGGTGGTCAACCTCGATGACCACCTCGACGCCCAGAATCTCAACATGGTCACCTGCGGCGGACAGGCCACGGTGCCCATCGTCGCCGCCGTGGGTCAAGTCGGCATCGTGTCCTACGCGGAGATCGTCTCGTCGATCTCGTCGAAATCCGCCGGGCCGGGGACCCGCGCCAACATCGACGAGTTCACCGAAACCACAGCCGCCGCACTGCAAGCCGTCGGGGGAGCCCAACGCAGCCGGGCGGTGATGATCCTCAACCCCGCCGACCCGCCGATCCTGATGCGCAATACCGTCTACTGCCTGGTCGAAGGTGGCGTCTACCACGGCGCGGTCGAACGGTCGGTTGAGGCCATGGTCGAGAAAGTCAAGGCTTACGTTCCGGGCTACAAACTCAAGCAGCGCGTTCAGTTCGAGATGTTCACCCCCGTGAACCCGCTCTACATCCCGGAAACCGGCAAGTTCACCGGCACGCGGGTCACCGTGCTGCTCGAGGTCACCGGCGCCGCTGACTACCTACCCGCCTACGCCGGCAACCTCGACATCATGACCTCGGCGGCCAAGGCCACTGCCGAACGCATCGCCACCCATGCCAGTCAAACCGCCGGAGCCCGCTCATGACTCACTACTTATACATCAGCGACGTCACACTGCGGGATGGGATGCATGCCATCCGCCACCAGTACAGCCTCGAGCAGGCGAAAACCATTGCCGGCGCGCTCGACGCCGCCGGGGTGGACTCCATCGAAGTGGCCCACGGCGACGGACTGGCCGGATCGACGTGTAACTACGGCTTCGGTGCGCACACCGATCTGGAGTGGATCGAAGCCGTTGCCGGTGTCGTCAAGCGCGCCAAGGTCGCAACCTTGTTGCTGCCGGGGATCGGCACCGTGCACAACCTCAAGGACGCCCACCGAGCAGGTGTCAGCGTGGTCCGAGTGGCCACCCACTGCACCGAAGCCGACATCTCTGCGGAACACATCGCGGCGGCCCGAGAGCTCGGTATGGACACCGTCGGTTTCCTCATGATGAGCCACATGACCACACCCGACACCTTGGCCGGGCAGGCCAAGCTGATGGAGGGCTACGGTGCCATCTGCGTGTACGTCGTCGACTCCGGCGGCGCAATGTTGATGTGCGATATCGCCGACCGTGTCGACGCGCTGCGCCAGAAATTGCTCCCGACAACCGAAATCGGCATCCACGCTCACCACAACCTCTCGCTGGGCGTGGCGAATTCGATCGTCGCGGTGGAGCACGGCGCCAACCGAGTGGACGCCTCGCTGGCCGGTATGGGTGCCGGCGCGGGCAACGCGCCGCTGGAGGTGTTCATCGCCGCCGCCAGCCGGCTCGGCTGGGACCACGGCTGTGACCTGCATGGGCTCGAGGACGCCGCCGACGATCTGGTCCGCCCGCTGCAGGACCGTCCGGTGCGCGTCGACCGGGAGACCCTGACGCTGGGCTACGCCGGGGTGTACTCCAGCTTCCTGCGGCACGCCGAGGCCGCCGCCGCCCGCTACCACATCGACGCGCGCACCCTGCTCGAAGAAGCCGGGCGCCGGGGCATGGTCGGCGGCCAGGAGGACATGCTCGTCGACATCGCGCTCGACCTCACCAGTGCCCAGGCGGCGCGGTGATCCAACAGCGCAAATCCGCCTGGAAAGCGGACGGTCGGCGGTTCGATCCCGCCCCTGGCCACTGTGGTGCTATCGAGCCCCTCGGCGGCGCGATCGCCGGTTGACGTCGTGGGCACTTGACCCGATGTCCAATGGGCACCATTGCTGCGGCCGGGCGCTTCCGGCTAGATCGGTTGGCCTGCCTCGGATTGTCGCGGAAGCACCGGGATCAGTAGCCGCGACGTCGAGCGCACCGAGTTGATGCTGCTGGTGCCGACGCTGGCATGCCGGAAGTTCATGATCGCCGGCGTCGACGGATTTTGGTCGTCACTGGTGAGCGTCAGGCGAATATGGTGCCCGGTCTTGAACCGCCGAGCGTTGGGAACCAACGGGATTCGGTACACCACGTCCTCGCCCAGCGGCACCGCCTGGGGGTTGCGGCACGGTAGCACCGGCGCGCCGGGCCGACTGGCCGCCTCGTCGACCTCGCGCAGGCTGGCGCGCAACCAGCCCGCGGTCACATCAACGGCGTCACCGTCGGGCGCCGCGTCCTGCAAGGTTGCCATCCAGGCGACGTCGATCGCCGTCGCGGAGGCGACCAGCCGCAACTCGATGTCGCCGACCACATCGACGTCCTGGCTGAGCGGCGCGCTGGTCCAGGTGAGCATTGACGGCGGGTCGATCCTGCTGGGCTTGACGCGGCCCAGGCCTGATCCCAGCACCATGAATTCCCGACTGCCGGGCTGGCCCTCGTCCTCGCCCAACGTGCCGTCGGCGCGCAGCGCCAGTTCGCGGTGCGGAGCCTGCGACGGTGGCCACGAGTCGGCGGTGCGCCACTCGTCGGCGCCGGGCAGGAAGTACCGGATGGGTGGGCCGTCGGTGATTCCGGTGTCGCGGCCCTTCAGCCAGTGGTCGTACCAGGCCAGGGCCTCGGTGTGCATGCTCTCCCAGGGCCACGTCAGCCCGAACTTGCCCAGCATGCCCATCCGCACACAGGCGCTGTGCGACAGCCCTTTCCAGGTGGCGAACGTCGACGGCAGGTGTAGCGGCACATTCTCCCAGTCGCACCCGAGGTACACGGGAATGTCGATTTCTTTGAGCAGTGGCAGCAGATTTCGCTCTTCCCACCACTGGTCGCGGGTTGGGTGCTTGACCGCGGCCTGTTGCCACAACTCGTCCCACGGGTGGGGGTTGTGCGGCAGCCGGAGTAGCTGGCGCAGCATGGTAAGCGCCGCCTCTCCGTTGGCGGTCTCGAATTTCTTATGCACGCGTGGGTTGTTCAGCACGCGGCGGGCCAGACCGACTGGCTTGCTACGCCACAGCTTGTCGCTGCGCTCGGAGGTCAGGCCCATCATGGCGAGAAACGGTGTCACAAAAGACGAACTCAATAGCCCGTGGTGGTTGGCGCCTTCGTAGAGGTCGCTCGTTACGGCAAGGGGGAAGATCGCCTTGAGGTGGGGTGGGCGCTCGACGGCTGCCTCGAGTTGGGTCATCGCGAAGTAGCTGATGCCGATCATGCCGACGTTTCCGTCGCACCAGGGTTGAGCCGCGACCCACTCGACGAGGTCGTGCACGTCTCGGCGTTCCTGAGCGTCGAAGAAGGTGAAGGTGCCGCCCGAGGCGCAGGTGCCGCGCAGGTTGGCGATGACGTGCACATAGCCGCGCGGTACCCAGAAGTCCGTCACGCCGGCCTCGACGAACCCGGCCGGAGCGCCGAGGTCCTGCATCTGCCGCGGGTACGGCGAGGCCGCCAGCAGTGCGGGGAAGCGGCCATCGGAATCGGGCCGATGGATGTCGGCCAACAACGTTGTCCCGTCCCGCATGGCGATCGCGGTGTTGATGTCGCCGCGCGACGCATACTGCGGCTCGCTGAGGTTCCGGTATTGCCGTCCGGTGGTCTGCGGGCCGTTGAGCCTGCTCGTCATAGTTTCACGCTACGTTGAAACTAGTCTCAACGCAAGATGAAATTTCACGGTATGGTGAGTCGGTGGCGAAGCGATCAACCACCCCGGGCCCGCGCGACGAGCGGGGCGTGCTGGCGGCGCGCATTGTGGCCGCGGCCCGCGAGGAGTTCGCTGAACATGGTTTCGCCGGAACGGCAATCCGGTCGGTCGCCCGCGCCGCAGACGTCGATCCGGCGCTGATCTACCACTACTTCGGCTCCAAGGAGGGACTGCTCGACGCGGCCACCGCGCCGCCGCAGAAATTTCTCGACGCGGTCGCCACGACGTGGGCCACCCCCAAGGCCGATCTGGGCAAACAACTGATTCGAACCGTGCTGGGCGCCTGGACCGATGAGGACGTCGGGCCCGCCCTGCGGGCGGTGATACTGACCGCTGCCCATGAAACCCGAACCCGGGAAAAGCTACGGCTCATCGTCGAGCGCGGTCTGATAGGTGGTTCCACCCTGGGTGACGACGAGGCGGAACGGCTGCGTCGCAGCGGTTTGATCGCCAGCCAGCTGATCGGCTTCGCATTGCTGCGCTACGTCTGGAAAATCGAACCGATCGCGTCGATGCCCGACGACGAAGTGGTGGCCGCGGTGGCACCGAACCTGCAGCGCTACGTCGACGGCGATATCGTTTAGCGGCCCGACAGCCTGCGGCAAGCGGTTCCCCGGGTGGATATCGTCTGCGATGTCGCTTCGGAAAACCACTCGCGGAGTTTTGCGGTGCCTGGTGTGATCCGGCTCCACAACCCGCAAGAATGTTCAGGTGCCACGGATACGGCGGTTCTTGCTGTTCGTCCTCGCCGTCGCGCTCGCCACGGGTTCGGAAGCCTGCGACGTCGCCCGCGTCGTATCGCACGGCCGGTTGTCCGCTTCCGCGACCGCCACGGTGCCCGTTCAGCCTGTCGGCACTACCGTCCCGGCCGGCCCCGGCGTGCCGCCGGTCAGCGACGCGGCGCGCGCGGCCGGATTCGTCGACGTCCGCAATGTCGTTCCCGACGCGGTGATCGATCTGCGCTACGCGACGACGAACAATTTCACCGGCATGCAGTTGTACCCGTCCGACGCCCGCTGCCTGGTGCACCAATCGATGGCTCCCGGCCTCGCCGCGGCTGCCACCGCGCTGCGTCCACAGGGGCACGTGCTGGTGTTCTGGGACTGCTACCGGCCCCACGACGTTCAGGTAAGGATGTTCAGCGTGGTCCCCAACCCCGCCTGGGTCGCACGTCCGGGGCAGTACGCGCATAGCCACGAGTCGGGGCGCTCGGTTGACGTGACATTCACGACTGTGCAGCAGCCGTGTCCGCCCGAGCGACAGGCGGGTCCGTTTTGCCTGGCCGACATGGGCACCGACTTCGACGACTTCACTTCGCGGGCAAACGCATTCGCGACCCAGGGCGTCAGCGCCGACGCGCAGGCCAACCGGGCCCGGCTGCGCGACGCCATGGGCTACGGCGGGCTGACCGTGTACGCCGGGGAGTGGTGGCACTTCGACGGTCCGGGAGCCGGCGTCGACCGCCCGATTCTCAACGTCCCGGTCGACTAGGACCGCGCGGCGGGAAGAATCTCATATTCTGAGACGCGAATGTCATAATATGATGCGCAGGGTAAGCTCGCAGGCGCCGGACGCGCTGACCAAGGGGCCGCACTGTGAACGACGATGATCGGGCTACCTATACCCACGGACATCACGAGTCGGTGCTGCGCAGTCATCAGCGACGCACCGCGGACGATTCCGCGGCATACCTTTTGCCCCACCTGGAGCCGGGGTTGTCCGTGCTCGATATCGGATGCGGCCCCGGGACCATCACCGGCGACCTCGCCGCCCGGGTCACACCCGGACCGGTGACGGCCGTCGACCTATTCGACCAGGTGCTTGACGTGGCCCGCGCCGAGGTCCAGCGGCGCAACCTGTCTAACGTCTCGTTCACGACCGGCGACGTGCACAAACTCGACTTTCCTGACGGTGCGTTCGATTGTCGTCCATGCGCACCAGGTGCTGCAGCATGTCGCCGATCCGGTGCGGGCGCTGCAGGAGATGAGGCGGGTCTGTGTGCCGGGCGGAATTGTGGCGGCTCGAGATGCCGACTACGCGGGCTTCATCTGGTTTCCGCAACTTCCGGCGCTGGATCTGTGGCGCGACCTCTACCGGCAGGCGGCTCGCGCCAACCGCGGCGAACCGGACGCGGGCCGGCGGTTGCTGTCGTGGGCCCAGCAGGCGGGGTTCGACGACATCATCCCGACGGGCAGCCTGTGGTGCTACGCGACGGCCGCGACGCGCGAATGGTGGGGTGGCATGTGGGCCGACCGGATTCTTCATTCGGGTGTGGGCCGGGAGCTGCTGCGTCTGGGGCTGGCCACTACCGCGCAGCTCGAGGAGATCTCCGCTGCGTGGCGAGTCTGGGCCGCGGCCCCGGACGGTTGGCTGGCCATCCCGCACGGCGAAATTATCTGCCGGGCATAGAATCGGTTACCGCTCAACCGAAATCGGGACGGAAGGAAAACCCCCGCAGAGGGATTCGAATGCATCGGCGGCCCTCAACACGGTGGCGTCGTCGAATCGCTTTCCCACGATCATCATTCCGGCCGGCAGACCGCCGACCAGACCGGCGGGTACCGATATCGCGGGATGGCCGGTGATATCCATGGGCGCGGTGTTGAACGCCTTGCCGAGCGCCCGTTCGAGCAGCGCCACATCCTGCGGAGCGCCCGCCGGCAGTGCGTCGGCCGTACCGGGGACGGTGGGCATCACCAACACCTCGTACTGGGCGAGCGCCGCATCGTAGGCGGCGCGCACGTGCGGCAGCAGATTGCGCGCCTTGGCATAGGAGGCGCCGGCAAGTTTGTTCAGGCCGTAGTGGCCGCACAGCGCCGTTTCCTTGATGGTGCTGGCGAGGTCATCGGCCCTGCCGGCTCGCTGTCTTGCGAAGTGCGCCATAAGTTCTGGGTCATAGAGTCCGTCGAAGGCGAGCCCGTAGCCGTTGCCGTCCAGCATCTGATACGTGGCGCCGTCGGCAAAGATGACATTGAAGACATGAAGCGCGTTCCGGTGCCAGGGCACGCTGACTTCGGCCACGGTGCAGCCGATCTCGGTGAACCGCCACGCCGCCGACCGGACCAGCTCGTCCACTTCCGGTAGCGAGCCGGGCTGCCCGAAACCCTCGACGAGAATGCCCACCCGCAGACCGGTCACATCGCCGGTGAGCGCGGCTCGGTAGTCGACCGCGGCTATCTCGTCGGGCTGCCGCGGGTCCCGGCCGTCGGGTCCGGCAAGCACCGTGAGCACAAGCGCGGCGTCGGCAACGCTGCGCGTGATGGGTCCGAGGTGGTCGATCGTCCGCTCGATCGGGAACGCGCCGGTGTAGGGGACCAGCCCATGGGTCGGCTTGTGCCCGACGACGCCGCACAGCGCCGCCGGGATCCGGATCGATCCGCCCTGGTCGCCGCCGAGGGCCACGTCGACCTCACCGGCGGCGACGAGTGCGCTGCTGCCACTGGATGACCCGCCCGTTTCGCGCGTGCTGTCCCACGGGTTGCGCACCGGCCCGCAGGCCGAGGTGAAGCTCGACCCCGAGCAGCACAGGTCCTCGCAGACACTCTTGCCGGCGATCGTTGCCCCCGCGGCAAGCAGCCGTTCCACGACGGTGGCGTCGCGGCTGGGGACGAAACCCTCCAGCGCGCGTGATCCGTTCATCATCGGAATGCCGGCGACAGCAATATTGTCTTTGATCGCCACCGTCCTGCCCGACAGCGGCCCCTCGGCGCCGGAGGCGATCTCGGCTGTGACATACCAAGCACCGAGCGGGTTTTCGCCAGGCTCCGGTAACCGGTAGGCACGTTCGGGGGCCCGCGGGCGCGCGACCTTGGCGTACAGCTCGTCGACGACGTCGTAGGAGCCCAAGGTGCGCCCAACGGCCGCCAGGTAATCTCGTCGGGCATCCGCGTCGAGGTGAAAGCCGAAATGCCGTGCGGCAGCGTCGATGTCTGCCGGTGATGGCCTGGAAACCGTCATCTCGACCTCCGTCGTGGTCGCCCGGGCCCTGCGCTCAGCAGCCTAGCCCTCAGTCCAGGAAAAGGTCCGGAACTGGTGCCGCGTCCTCTTCGCGACACACGTCGCCGACGACCGCCGGGCCGATGCCGCGGCTGTCGCCGGAGATCACGACGGCGCGGCCAGCGCGCACATCGGGGGCAGTGGTGTCCTTTGCGCTGGTCAACGCGTGGTATTGGCATTCTCTTTTTTTGCAAGTACGTTATCAGTCGATGGATGATCAGACTCAGACACCGTCGGGCATACCGCTGCGGCCCGTATACGGGCCGGCGGACAGAAGCGCAGAACCTCCGCCGCCCGGGGAGTTTCCCTTCACCCGGGGTAACTTCGCGTCCGGGTACCGCGGCAAGTTGTGGACGTTTCGGCAGTACTCCGGCTTCGGCACCGCAGAGGAGTCCAACCGCCGGTACCGCTATCTGCTGGACCAAGGCGGGACGGGCCTGTCGGTGGCGCTCGACCTGCCCACCCAGTGCGGATACGACTCCGACGATCCCGAGTTCGGTGAGGAGGTCGGCCGGGTCGGCGTCGCGGTGGACACCCTGGCCGACGCCGAAATCCTGTTCGACGGCATCCCGCTGGACAAGATCAGCACGAGTATGACGATCAACGGAACGGCGGCGATCCTGCTGGCGTTCTACGTGGCCGCCGCCGAGCGAAGAGGTATCCCGCGGGCCAAGCTCACCGGGACCATCCAGAACGACATCCTCAAGGAGTACGCCTCCCGCGGCACCTGGATCTGGCCGCCGGAGCCATCACTGCGGCTGATCGCCGACACCATCGAGTTCTGCGCGGCCGAGGTCCCGAGATTCAATGCGATCTCGGTGGCCGGAGCGCATTTCCGCGACGCCGGGGCCAACGCGGTGCAGGAGATGGCGTTCACCCTGGCCGACGGTGTCACCTATTGTGACACCGTGGTGGAACGGGGCCGGATGACGATCGACCAGTTCGCGCCGCAGATCTCGTTCTTCTTTTATACCCACGGGGATTTCTTCGAAGAGGTCGCCAAATACCGGGCGGGCCGCCGGCGCTGGGCGACGATCGTGCGGGAGCGCTACGGGGCGACGACGGACAAGGCGTCGATGTTTCGCTTCGGCTGCGTGTGTGGCGGCGCGTCGCTGTATGCGCCACAGGCGCACAACAATGTCGTTCGGGTGGCGTACGAGGCGATGGCGGCGGTGCTGGGCGGCGTTCAGTCGATGTTCACCGCGGCCTGGGACGAGCCGTTCGCACTGCCCACCGAGGAGTCCACCACCCTGGCGCTGCGCACCCAGCAGATCCTGGCTTACGAAACCGGTGTGGCCAACGTCGCCGACCCGCTGGGTGGTTCCTACTTCGTCGAGGCGCTCACCGACGCCACCGAAGCCCGCATCATCGAGATCATGGATGACCTCGAGCGGCATGGTGGCATGGTCAGCGCGATCGAGGACGGGTACCTGCAGGGCCTGATCGCCGACGAAGCCTTCCGGATACATCAGGACGTCGAAGCCGGCACCCGCCCGGTTGTCGGGGTCAACCGATTCGTGTCCGAGGAGCCCGAGCCAGATGTCGTCACCTACGAGCTCGACGCCGAGGGTCGCGACCTGCAGCTCAAGCGGCTCTCCAAAGTTAAGTCCGAAAGAGATTCGGGCGCGGTGCAATCCACGATTGCGGCGTTGTCACGCGCCGCCGAAGGAACCGACAATCTGATGCACAAGCTGATCGACTGCGCCAACGCCTACTGCACGGTCGGTGAAATGGTCACCGCGCTCAAGGCGGTGTGGGGCGAGTTCCAGCAACCGGTGGTGTTCTAGATGGCCGTTCGGATTCTGGTTGCCAAGCCCGGCCTGGACGGACACGACCGCGGCGCCAAGATCGTCGCGCGCACGTTGCGCGACGCCGGCTTCGAGGTGATCTACACCGGTATCCGCCAGCGCATCGAAGACATCGCGTCGATCGCCGTCCAGGAAGACGTCGCGGTCGTGGGCCTCAGCATCCTGTCCGGTGCCCACCTGGCGCTCACCGCGCGGACCATCGAGGCGTTACGCGCCGCCGATGCCGCCGACATCGCTGTTGTCGTCGGGGGAACGATCCCGCACGCCGACGTACCCAAACTGTTGTCCGCCGGGGCCGCCGCGGTGTTTCCCACCGGGACACCCCTCGACGTGCTCGTGCGCGAGATCCGCGCATTGACCGGCACCCCGCAAGCTGACGTGGAGGAACAGTGCGCATCGGAGTGATGATCGGACCCGAGCGCGGGGATTCCGCGCGCAAGGTCACCCGGATGATGACCGACATCGACTGGGCTGAGACCGCGGGCCTGGACAGTGCGTGGATCCCGCAGATTCCCAACGACTTCGACGCGCTGGTGGCGGTGGCCCTGATGGGTACTCGCACCAGCCGGATCGAATTGGGCACCGCGGTCGTTCCGCTGCAGGCGCAGCACCCGATTTCGTTGGCGCGCCAAGCCTTATCGGTACACGCCGCGACCGGTGGCCGACTGGTGCTGGGTGTCGGACCGTCCCACCACTGGATCGTCGACGATATGCTCGGGATTCCCTACGAGCGGCCGGCCGCCTACACCCGCGACTACCTCCAAGTGCTGCACGCCGCGTTCGCCAACCCGGGTCCGGTCGACGTGGAGAACGACACCTTCCGAGTGCACAACCCGCTCGATTTGGGTCCAGTGGCACCGCTGCCGGTGCTGGTGGCCGCACTCGGGCCGGTGATGCTGACCATCGCCGGCGAGCGGGCCGACGGCACCGTGCTGTGGATGGCCGATGAACGCGCCGTGGCCGAACACGTCGTCCCGCGGATCACCAAGGCGGCCGACAACGCCGGGCGCCCGGCTCCACGCATTGTCGCCGGCATCCCGGTCTGCCTTTGCGCCCCAGATGAAGTCGACGCCGCACGCGAGCGCGCCAATCGGATTCTGGGTGAGGCCGAGGTCTCGCCCAACTATCAGCGACTGCTCGGGTACGGCGATGCCAAGGATGTGGGCGATATCTGCGCGGCCGGCGACGAAAAGGCAATCCTCGCCCGGTTCCACCGGTTTGCGGACGCCGGCGTGACCGATCTTTCGGTGCGGCTCTTGCCGATCGGCGACAACCGGGACGAGCTGGTCGCCTCCAAACGCCGCACGCGCGAGATGATCGCCGCGCTGGCAACGGAGTTGCGTTGAGCTCAGCAGACCCCGGACCGCTGGCGGGAATACGTATTCTGGAAGTCGGCACCATGCTGGCCGGTCCGTACGCCACCATGCTGCTCGCCGATCTCGGTGCCGAGGTCACCAAGATCGAGCCCCGGGGCGGCGAGATCTCCCGCGGGGTCGGGTCCAGCTATTTCGCCAGCCTCAATCGGAACAAATCCAACATCTGTCTGGACCTGAATTCCGATGCAGGACAACAACGCCTAGGTGAACTGGTAGCGGAGTCTCAGGCGCTGCTGGTGAACCTGAAGCCGTCGGCCATCCGTCGGCTGGGGCTCACCTACGAGGCGTTGCGACGCTGGAACGAGCGCATTGTCTGCGTGGCGATCACCGGCTTCGGCCTGGACGGCGGCGACGATCCGGCTTTCGATTACGTGGTTCAGGCCTCCACCGGTATCGCGGCACTGACCGGCGATCCGGACGGTCCGCCGACGCTGCCCGGCTACTCTTCGGCCGACAACTCCACCGGAATGTGCGCGGCACTGGGGCTACTGGCCAAGATCGTCTCCGGAACAGGTGGACAAGTGGATGTGTCGCTGCGCGACGTCATGCTGTCGCAGCTGAACTATCACGCCTCCGCCTACCTCAACGAGGGCATCGAGCCGCAGCGCCGGCCGAACGGAGCGCACTCGTATTACGTTCCGGCGCAGCTGTTCCCGACCGCAGACGGATATCTCGCGCTGTTCATCACGCATGATGGTTTTTGGAAATCCTTTGCCGCCGAGGCGGGTGTCGGCGGCTTCGAGACGATGGCCGAACGGGTGGCCCGGCGCGACGAGGTGCTTGCCGTTGTCAACTCGGCATTGGCGACCGATACCGCAGCCAGCTGGGAACGGCGGCTGCGTCCGCTGGGAGTCCCGGCGGCGGCCGTCAGGACACTGCCCGAGGCGCTCGACGCGACTCCGGAAGTAGTGGTAACCGCAGGTGATTTCCGTCTCGTCGGTAGTCCCATCCATGTTTCCGGCTATGAGCCTGACTACCGGCCGCCGCCGGAGCTAGCCGACGAAGCTCTTCGAGCGTGACGCTGTAGTCACGGTCGCGTCCCAGCGTGACCGTAGCGTCACGTTCGAGGCGCGCTAGGCCCGATCTGGACCGGTGAGATGGGCTTCGGCCAATTTGCGGAAGGCCGCGACCAGACGGCTGCGGTCCCCGGCGCGGGTCGCCAAAACGACATGACTGGGCTCGACACCTTCCAGGGGGACCGTGGTGATATCGGGGCGCAGGCTGGTGCCGCGAAAGCCGGCCGTGATCGCCACCGCCTGCCCGGAGGCGATGAGCTCGAACTTGTCTTCTAGCGCGTCGATGAACGGACCCTCCGGTGCCCGACGGCCGTCGGGCCGGGGATCGATGCGCCAGAAGGCGCTCCAGGCAGGATCGGAGTGCCGTACCCGCGGCATGGGCTCGTCGGCGATGTCTTCGAGGGTGACGGACTCCTTGCCTGCCAGGCGATGATCGACGGGTACGCTGTTCATCTGCTGTGATGCTTGAATTGCATGACGCTATATGGAATAGGACTTGGACAAGCTCCCTGGGCCGGTCATTGACTTGATGGCATCGTCCAGAAGGGATCTTCCATGCACGTCTTTGTTACTGGCGCGACCGGACACATCGGTTCGGCCGTCGTCGACGAACTCCTCGAAGCCGGGCACCATGTCACCGGCCTGGCTCGCTCCGACGAGTCCGCCGCTGCCTTGACGGCGAAGGGCGTCACGGCGCACCGGGGCGACCTTGACGACCTCGACGGCCTGAGGGCCGCCGCCGCAGCAGCCGACGGTGTCATCCACCTCGCCTTCAGACACGACTTCGACGACTACGCGGGCGCCGCCCAGACGGATCTGCGCGCTGTCGAGACTATGGGCGAGGCGCTAGTCGGCTCCGATCGACCATTCGTCATCACCTCGGGAACGCTCCTGCTCGCACTTATCGGACATGGCGGCGTTGGAACCGAACAAGACACACTGCCCGGCGGACCACGGGTCGACTCGGAGAACGTGGTGATCGCACTGGCCGAGCGCGGGGTGCGGTCGTCGGTCGTGCGACTTTCGCCGTTGGTGCACAGCAACCTGGATCGCCACGGATTCGGCCCCACCCTAATCGACATTGCCCGCGACACCGGCGTGTCCGCCTACATCGGCGACGGGTCCAACCGCTGGCCCGCCGTCCACACGCTGGACGCCGAACACCTATACCGATTCGCGCTCGAAAAGGCGCCCGCAGGAACGCGTTTGCATGGGGTTGCCGACGAGGGTGTGCCGTTTCGTGACATCGCCGCCGTCATCGGCCGTCACCTGAACCTGCCGGTAGTCAGCATTTCCAGCGAAGAAGCCGGCCACCTCGGCTTTCTGTCTTCGCATCTCTTGACAACCCGACCTCGAACGCGCTGACGCAGAAGGTGCTGGACTGGCATCCTGAACGGCCCGGGCTGCTCGAGGACCTGGATGAAGGTCATTACTTCAACGAGTGACGCGGTCCCGGAAGGAGATTCGCCGAGCGTGACGCTGTAGTCACGTTCGGTCCCCAGCGTGACTGCAGCGTCACGCTGGCGGGTAAGGATTAGCCGCCGTATTCGGTCGTCACCTCGAGCAGTCGCATCACCGGTGGTGGATCCAACTGCAGGGCATCCGACATGTGCAGCCGGCCAGCGTTGGCGACCATGCCGTCCAAGATGGCCTGAAGGTTGTCGCCCTCGATTTCGTAGAGAGCGACATAGGGGCCATCGCCGTCAACCGGACGCAGCCGGCGCGCCGAGACGAATCCTTCGAGGGCCACGAGCTCGCCCAGGTGCACTTCGTCGTACCAGGTGTTGTACTCCTGGTCGCGATCGGGCGAACTGGGTCGACTCTCCACGAGGATGATGCCCTTGGCCATCGTCGCCGCCTCTCGTATGGCTACTCGTAGCGCACTGTGATCGAATCTGTGTCGGGTACGCCCTGGCACGTCAGAATGTAGCCTTCGGCCACTTCTTCGTCGTCCAGAGCATCGTTGACCCGCATGGTTGCATGGCCTTCGATGAGCCTGGCCATGCACGTACCACAGTTGCCGGCCTCGCAACTGAACGGCGGCTCCAGACCGGCCCGCCGCGCGCTCTCCAACAGAGTCTCGCCCGGGATCAGCGGCACGGACACCTTCTTGCGGTCCAGGTGAATCGTCACCGTGCCGGACCCGGCGCCGTTTGATGCAGGACCTGTCACCCGTGGGGTCTCCTCGATGATCGGGTGACCGTCACCATGACCGCCCCCACTGCCGTACTTGTATTCTTCAGTATAGAGAATACTATTCTCATCGGGCGATAGGATCTTCTCAAGACTGTGGATGTCGGGTCCGCCTGGCCTGTCAGGGAAGGACGGGACGTGACCGAGCCGGCCGTGCTCGCGTTCGAAGAACGGCGATTCAGCCTGCCCGAGCTCGACGCGTTGGTCGGCGGGTGGGCCGCAACCCTGACCAAAAATGGTGTCGCGCCAGGTCAACGGGTCGCGGTCATGGCGTCCAACCGGCCGGAGTTCATCGCCGTCGTGCTGGGGATCTGGCGGCTGGGTGCAACGGCGGTACTCATCAGCCCCGCGTGGAAGCGGGACGAGGTCGACCATGCGCTGGCGCTGACCGAGCCGGCGCACGCCGTCGGGGACCAACCGGTACTGGCCGGCCTGATGCCGATGCTGCACCTGGACGAGCCGACCGCGGTCCAAGAGCCGGTCTCTTCCTCGTCGCGGCCGCTGGCCGACGCGGCGCTGGTTTTCAGTTCCGGCACCACCGGACTCCCGAAGGCCGTCCGGCACACGCACGCGTCGCTGGACGAGGCTGTGCGGCACTGGCGCGAAGCGCTGCAGCTGACGCGGCGCGACCGGATTCAAATCACCACGCCGCCGTCGCACATCCTTGGTCTGCTGAACATCCTCACCGCGCTGCGGACCGGCGCCTGGATGCGGTTGCATCCCCGGTTCGACATCGACCGGATGCTGTATCACATCGAAAACGACGCCATCACAGTGGAAATGGCGGTCGCGCCCATCGCGTTGGCGATCGCCTCGCATCCCACGCTCGAGTCGTATGATCTGTCTTCGCTGCGCTTCATCATGTGGGGGGCGACGCCGGTCAGCGCCGACATCGCCGAGACGGTGACCCGGCGCACCGGCGTCGGCTGGGTGCCCGCATACGGAACCACGGAACTGCCTGTCATCGCCTGTAATCCGCTCAAGGGGGCCCGGCTTGACGCGGTCGGGCGCCCAGTGCCCGGTGTGGACCTGCGGGTGGTCTCGCTGGAGACCGGCGAGCCGGTCTGCGCGGGGGAGGTTGGCGAAATCCAGGCGCGGTCACTGTCGCTCATGGCCGGCTACCTGCCGGCCGAAGCTAGCGCCGAGGCGATCCGCGACGGCTGGTATCGGACCGGCGATGTCGGCCGGCTCGACGCCGACGGTTGGCTGCGGATCACCGACCGTCTCAAAGAGATGATCAAAGTGCGCGGCTTTCAAGTCGCGCCCGCCGAAGTCGAGGCGGTGCTGCACGGTCATCCGGCCGTGCAAGACTGCGCGGTGTTCGGCGTTCCTGACGGGATCAACGGGGAAGCGGTCGTCGCCGCGGTAACGGCGTGCGCCCCGGTCGACGCCGCGGAGCTGACCGCCCGGGTGGAGGAGAAGCTGGCGTCCTACAAACACCTGAGCCGGGTCGTGTTCGTACCCGATATTCCTCGCCTGCCCTCGGGCAAGGTACTGCGCCGAGTGCTAAAGGAGCGCCATGGATGTACGTCTGACAGCTGAACAGCAGCAACTACGTGACGCCGCCGCGAAACTGGCCGACGATCTTGGGCCCGGGGCTGTTCAAGATCTCGGCGACGAAAGCCGAATCGCCCGTCTGGACAAGCAGCTCGAGATGACCGGCTGGCGATCGCTCCGCTCTGACGGGGCCTCGGGCGTCGAAGTAGCAGTTGTCGCTGAGGAATTCGGACGCCGACTCATCGACGCTCCGTTTCTTGGCCCGACGCTGGCCGACGACCTGACCCGCCGCATCGGTGTCGGCAGCGCAGAAGCCGCTCTGACGACCGTGGCCGTCGACGGCCGGGCAATCGACGCGCGGGGCGCTGGGCGCGCTCTCATGCTCGCGGGTACCGCGATACTGGCGACAGACCTGGAAGCCGGTCGCACTTGCGCCGATCTGACCCGCGCCGAGGCCGGCGTGATGGGATCGCCCGTGGCGCTCGGCGAGGTGACCCCCGATGTTGCCGCGCAGTGGTGGGCGCTCGCGCTGGTTACCACGTCGGCCGATTTGGTCGGAATTGCGCGTGGCGCGCACGCCGTCGCCTGCGACTACGCGAAAATTCGCGAACAGTACGGCAAGCCGATCGGGTCCTACCAAGCCATCGCCCACATGTTGGCCGAAAGCCTTGCACTGATTGAAGGTTCGGTGAGCATCTTGCGCCACGCCGCGTGGGCAGTCGACGAACTGCCGCCGGCCGAAGCCATCCGGGCCGCCCAAATCGCCAAGGTCTACTGCGCGCGCGCCACCCGCACCGTCTGCGAGACCGCCGTGCAGGTGCATGGCGGCATCGGCAATACCTGGGACTGTCTGATCCACGTCTACCTGCGCCGTGCGCTGACCTCGACGGAACTGTGGCCCGTAACGCTGAAGGAGATCGACTTTGGACTTTCGTGACTCACCTGACGAGGCCGCCTTTCGGGAGCGGCTGCGAACCTGGTTGTCGCTGCGCGCCAAAGATTTTCCGGGCTCCGGTGACGAGTACTGGGCGCGCCAGGCCCAGTGGCATCAGGCCCTGTATGAGGAGGGGTTCTTCGGGCGGTCGTTTCCCCGCGAGTACGGCGGTCAGGACCTGCCGCCGGTGTACGACGTCATTGTCGACGAAGAACTGGCGCGTGCCGGTGCTCCGCCTCGCCCCAGCGTCGGCTACCTGATTTACGGCATCGGCAGGCACGCCGGCGACGAGCTGCGCCGGCGATTCCTGCCCGGCATCATCAACGGCACTGAGCGGTGGTGCCAAGGTTTCAGCGAGCCCGGCGCAGGCTCGGACCTGGCGTCGCTGACCACCACCGCCCGCCGCGAGGGCGACACCTATGTGGTCAACGGACACAAGATTTGGACCAGCTACTCCGATGTCGCTGACTGGTGTCTCCTGCTGGCCCGCACTGACCCTGAAGCTAAACGCCACCGCGGCCTGTCGGCGTTCATACTCGAGATGAAACAGCCCGGCGTGCAACAGCGCCCGCTGCGCATGATCAACGGGGTCACCAACGAATTCGGCCAGGTTTTCTTCGACGGCGCGACGGTGCCGGCAGACCGGATGGTCGGTGCGCCCGGGGACGGTTGGGCGGTCGCGATGACAGTGGTCGGGCACGAGCGCGAACCGGCCACGCTCGGCTATGCGGCCAGATACGGCAAGCTCGTCCGAAGTCTCTTCGCGCGCAACGAGGGTCCGGTACCCGAAGAGCTCGCGTGGGCGGCGGTCCAGTCGGAGATGCTGACGCATCACGTCCGGCGGCGGTTGTCCGAACAGCTGGACGGGGTCTCACACGGCCCGGAGGGATCGCTCGACAAGCTGCTGATGACCTGGGTCGAGCAGTCCGTCGGGCACGCCGCCCTGGCCATCGCAGGAACCCGCGATCCGGACCTGCTCAGCGCCTACCTGTACAGCCGCGCGCAAAGTGTGATGGGCGGGACCTCACAGATACAAAAGAACATCATCGCCTCGCGAATCCTGGGATTGGGAGTCTGACGTGTACGACATGCCTACCGAAATCGACGTCCGTGCCGACGGTGCGCTGCGCATCATCACCCTGAACCGGCCGGAGTCTCTCAACTCGGTCAACGACAACCTGCACGTCGGTCTCGCGCGACTCTGGCAGCGACTGACCGATGACCCCACGGCCCGCGCGGCGGTGATCACCGGGGCCGGCAGGGCATTCTCGGCCGGCGGCGATTTCGCGTATCTCAAGGAACTGTCGGAAGATGCCGACTTGCGGGCTAAGACCATCCGGGACGGGCGCGAGATCGTGCTGGGCATGGCGCGGTGCCGAATTCCCGTGGTGGCCGCGGTTAATGGCCCGGCGGTCGGGCTGGGCTGCAGCCTCGTTGCGCTCAGCGACATCGTCTATATTGCCGAAGACGCCTACCTGGCCGATCCTCACGTGCAGGTCGGATTGGTAGCCGCCGACGGGGGGCCGCTGACCTGGCCGCTGCATATCAGTCTGCTGCTGGCCAAGGAATACGCATTGACCGGCAAGCGAATTCACGCCGAGCGGGCCGTCGAACTCGGCTTGGCCAATCATATGGTGGCCGCCCCCTTCGCCGAAGCGGTGGCCTGCGCGGAACGGATCATGCAGCTGCCGCAGCAGGCGGTGGAAAGCACCAAGAGGGTGCTCAACATTCATCTGGAACGTGCCGTTCTGGCCAGTTTGGACTATGCCCTCTCGGCTGAGCAGCAGTCGTTCACGACCGAGGACTTCCGGTCGATCGTCACGAAGCTCAGCGCCGGCAAGAACTGATCGGAATAAGCACGAGCTGGGGGCACCGCCCGCTTGCGAGCCTAACGCCACCGCGAAATTCCGCCCGACTCTTCGCAGTGGCGTTACGCTCGCGACGGGCCGTCCTCAAGCTCAGTCGTGTAGCCGCAGGAAATCACGCATCACGTGATCAAACCGGGCCGGCTCCTCGATGAAAGGCATGTGGGCGCTCGACTCGAACAACTCGAACCGGGATCCGGCAATATGCCGGTGCATTTCCCACATGTGTTCGGGCACGCATTCGTCATACCTGCCGGCCAGCACCAGGGTCGGCAATGCGATTTCGGCCAGCCGGTCGAATACGTCCCAGTCCCGGATGGTTCCGACGATGTGGAAGTCGCTCGGTCCGAACATTGTCTCGAAGATCTCGGCGCCCATCTTGCTGAACGCTTCGAGAAGCTCCGTGGGCCAAGGACGAACACGGCAAAGGTAGGTTTCGTTCCAGGTACGGATTGCGGCCTGGTATTCGGCCGAGTGGGTGGTGCCGGCAGCTTCATGACGATCAATGGCGGATTGAGTTGCCGGGTCCAGGTCACGTTTCAACCGGGCCACCATGTCCGAAAACTGCGGTATGGATGCGATGCTGTTGGAGATGGTCAGGCTGACGGCCCCGGATGTCGCGTCGAGCACGTACTGTTGCGCCAGCATGCCGCCCCACGAGTTGCCAAAGATGTGGAAGCGGTTCAGGCCCAGCGCCTGCACCACCGCCTCCATTTCGGCCACTGAGCGTTCCATGGTCCAAAGTTCGGTATTCGACGGCCGTTCGGAATGTCCGCATCCAAGTTGATCCCAGAAAATGACTTCGCGCTCCTCAGCCAACCGTTCCAGCGCAAGCAAATAGTTGTGCGGTAAACCCGGGCCGCCGTGAATCGCAAGCAGCGGAAGGCCGGCCCCGCCGCCAACCCGCTTGAACCAGACACGTCCGCCCGGGACCGCAAGGGTGCCCTCCGGCCCAGTCATTGCACCCGCCATCGGCCGGCACCTCCTAAGTGATTTATCCCCCCTGGATGGTGGATCTGTCGAGCAGTGTAAGTAAGCACTGGCGCCCGAGGGCGGCGAGCAGTTGCTCGCGAGCTACTGGGCGCTGGTCGGCAACAGCCGCCCTCCTTGCGACTCCTACTCTCAGTTTGAAAGAATAGTGTTCTCATGAATGTACGGCTGGTCGCGGCTCCCTGACGCGCACATGACCATATCCGACCTGATTACGGACGCGCGCAACGGATCTCCGCGCGCGGTGGGCCGGCTCCTCAGTCTTGTCGAAGGCGAACGGCGCGACGAGGTGCTGGCGAGTATCGGACCCTCGCCGGTTCGCGTCATAGGCATCACCGGACCACCGGGCGCGGGCAAGTCAACGACGATCGCTGCCCTGGTCGGTGCCTACCGGGAGCAGGGATCCCGGGTGGCAGTGCTCGCCGTCGACCCTTCATCACCATTCAGTGGGGGTGCGCTGTTGGGTGATCGAATTCGAATGGCCGCCCATATCGACGATCCCGACGTGGTGATCCGTTCGGTGGCAAGCCGCGGCCATATCGGGGGTCTGGCCGAGGCGGTTCCGGCGGCCATCCGCCTGCTGGGCGCCATCGGTTACCACGTGGTCCTGTTGGAGACCGTGGGGGTGGGGCAGTCCGAGATCGAGATTGCCGCCGTCGCCGACCCGACCGTCGTCATCCTCAATCCCGGTGCAGGAGACGCGATCCAGGCCGCCAAGGCGGGTCTGCTGGAAGTCGCCGACATTGTGGTGGTCAACAAGGCCGACCGGGAGGGCGCCGAACAAACGGTGCGGGACCTGCGGGCCGAACTGGGTCCGTCCGGGCCCCCGATCGTCAGTCTCGTCGCCGCCCGGGGTGAGGGCATCGCTGATCTGGTGGCCGCTATCGACGACCACCACCGCACCGATAGCCGTGCCCGCCGGCTGGCCCGTGCCCGAGCGCAGATCCTCTCGCTGGCGCAAACGCGGCTGCGGTCCCGGCCGGATCTCGATCGGCTGGCGCAGTCGGTGGTCGACGGCCACGAGGATCCCTACACGGCGGCCGAAAAGCTGCTGTCCCGCGCACCTGAAGAGAAGTGATCAGGCGGGCCGGATCTCCACATGAACCATCGTCAACCTCGATGGTCTGGCCCGCTATTTCAGATCGACCGACTTCCCGGTGGCGGCGGCGTGGCCCGCGCGGTAGCCGAAAACCATTGCTGGGCCGATGGTTCCACCGGCACCGCCATAAGCCCGCCCGGTCACGCCGCCCATCGCGTTGCCGGCGGCAAACAGGCCCGGTATCGGCTCGCCGCTGACGTGCAGGACGCGGCCGTCGGGGTCGGTTCGTGGACCACCCTTGGTGCCCATCGCGCCGATGCACACCGGTACCGCATAGTACGGAGCGGTGTCGATCGGGCCGAGCGTCTTGCCGGCGAGCGTGGGGGCGGTTTCGTCGCCCCAATAGCCGTCGTATGCGCTGGAACCGCGCCCGAAGTCCGGATCGGCACCGGCGGCCACGTCGCGGTTCCAGTCCTCGACGGTGTGGGTGAGGCCGTCCGCGTCAATGCCGGTCTTGGCGGCCAGCTCGACGAGATTCGCCGATTCGCAGAACCATTCCGGAACCGGTTCTCCGGGAGCGATGCCCAGGAATCCGTAGCGCTGCAGGTGAACCGAGTCGAACACCATCCATCCGCGGTCGTTGACGTACCCGCCGCGGGGGTCCAGGTATTGGAAAGCGCCGGCCATCGAGTTGTAGTCGGACGCCTCGTTGACGAACCGCCGCCCCGCGGCATTGACGATGATGCTCCGCGGACGGGTTCGCTCCAGACGCACGCTGCGGCTGCGGGGCTTTCCGTCGATGGTGTCGCCCGGGATCTGCACGATCGGCACCCACCAGGCTTCCCCCATATTGGCCAGATCCGCGCCCTGCGCCATCGCCATGCGCAGCCCGTCCCCGGTGTTGTACGGCGGAGAGACAGCACCGTGCATCGGGCCGCGCAGAAAGGCTTGCGCCAGAGCCGAATCCCATTCGAAGCCGCCGGTGCCCAGGATGACTCCGCGCCGGGCGCCTACCCGGATGGTCTGTCCCGGCAAGGCGACCTGGACTCCAGTGATCTCCCCAGCGTCGGCAATGAGCTGCTCGGCACGGGCGTTGGTGTGGACCGTTGCCCCGGTGTCCAGCAAGCTGTCGAGCAGCCCCGCAATCAGTGCAGCACCGGCGACACACAGGTTCCCGGGTTGCTCGTCCGCCGCCGCGTGCAGGCGGGCCCGGGTCTCGGCGTCGAAACCGACGTTGGAAAAGTCGGCGGGAAACGCCGTGATTCGGGTGGCCCACTCGCCCAATCGATCGAGGTCGTAGGGAGCCGGGATGAGCGATCTGCCGCCGCCGGGTTGTCCTCCCGGCAACTCGGGCCGGTAGTCGGGGAAGCCGGTCGCGATCTCGAAGCGCACGCCGCTGTGTGCTTCGACGAAGTCGAGCATCGCCGGGCCGGTCCGCACGAATGTCTCGACCATCTCGTCGTCCATCGCGCCGAGGGACTGCGCACGCAGGTATCGCAACGCGTGCGCCATCGTCAATTCCCCGCCGGGAGAGCGGTTATGGGCGGGAATCCACACGACGCCACCCGACACCGCGGTGGTGCCGCCGACGGTGGGGGCCTTCTCGAAAACCTCGACGGACGCGCCGGCGACCGCTGCCGTGAGTGCGGCTGTCAGGCCGGCGCCGCCGGTGCCGAGTACGACGACATCGACTTCATGGTCCCATGACATGGACGGTTATCCCTTCAGCTCAATAGCTCTGACAACTGCTTTGCGGCCGTGACGACCGCGTCTTTCCCGCGCATCACGACGTCTTCCCGGTGCGAGATGAGGTTGATGCAGGTCGGCGGGGACGGTGGGGGGCGATGGACGGGCACGGCCAGACCGTAGGTGTTCGGTTCGATCTCCCCGTACGTCGTGACCCAGCCACACTCGCGGGTGCGGGTGACCAGATCTCGTTCGCCCGGGCGCGGGGGCATGCTCGCCAGCAAGGCGATCCCGGCGGCGCCGCGGTCCAGCGGATATCGACTGCCCTCGTGGAAGGACAGCTGGTAGGCCACCAGACTGGGCACGATCACCGCGACCGCCACCTGCTGATCGCCCTCGGCGATGAGCAACGACACGGTGGTGCCCAGATCGTCGGCGAGCGCGCGCAGGACCGGCAAACTGACTTGGCGCACATTGCGATCGAACGACGCGCCGAGAACGGCCAGGCCGGCCGCCGGCCGGTAGCGCCCATCCTCGCCTTTGCTCACCAACCGAAACTCGGCCAACGTCGACAGCAATCGATAGGCGATGGTGCGATGCACCCCGACTTGGTCGGCGAGCTGTTGCACGGTAAGCCCGTTCGGGGAGTCTGCCACCATGTGCAGCGCCGTCAGTCCCCTGGCCAACGTCTGGGAACCCGTCACAGCCTTGACAGACCCCCATGCGAGAGCGTAGCTCTATATATAACGCACATCAGTGTGCGATATTAGCACATGAGGTAAGCCAAAAACGAGAACAATATTTCCACTACCTGTAGGCGTGAGAGGAACCGTGGCGGATTTCGAGAGCATTTGGAGCGATCTCCAGGGTGTCGCGTTTTCGCAGGGCTACCTCCACGCCGGGGGAGTGCGGACCCGCTACCTGCGGGCCGGCGATTCGGGCAAGCCGGTGCTGGTGTTCTTGCACGGATCCGGAGGCCACGCTGAAGCCTACGTCCGCAACCTGGCGGCGCACGCAGAGCATTTCTGGACCTGGTCCATCGACATGCTGGGCCACGGCTACACCGACAAGCCGGGCCACCCACTGGAAGTCGGCCACTACGTCGACCACCTGATGGCGGTGCTGGGCGCCATCGGAGTCGATCGGGCCTGCCTGAGCGGCGAATCGCTCGGTGGCTGGGTGGCGGCCCGCACCGCGATCGACCATCCGGACGTGGTTGACCGACTGGTCCTCAACACCGCCGGCGGCTCTCAGGCCGATCCGGTGGTGATGCAGCGGATCATCACACTGTCCATGGCGGCTGCCGAGGACCCGACGTGGGAGACCGTTCAAGCGCGGATCAAATGGCTGATGGCCGACAAGTCCAAAGACTACGACGACCTGGTCGCCAGCCGCCAACGGGTATATCGCCAAGCGGGATTCGTTGATGCCATGCGCGACATCATGGCGCTGCAGGACCCCGAGATCCGGGCCCGCAACATCATCGGGCCGGACGACTACGGCGCGATCACCGCGCCGACGCTGGTGGTGTGGACCAGTGACGATCCCACCGCCGACGTGACCGAGGGCCGCCGCATCGCGTCGATGATCCCCAATGCCCGCTTCGAAGTGATGCCCGGCTGCGGTCATTGGCCGCAGTACGAGGACGCCAAGACCTTCAACCGCCTGCATCTCGATTTCCTGCTGGGCCGGTGATGGTCGCCGCGGGGCAAGACACACCACAGGTGGATGTCGACGTTCTGATTGTCGGCGCCGGCCCGGTCGGTTTGACCTTGGCCAATATCCTTGGCTTGCAAGGCGTCCGCACCCTGGTGGTCGACGAGCGCGACACGCTGATCGACTACCCGCGTGGGGTCGGGCTGGACGACGAGGCGCTGCGCGCGTTCCAGTCGATCGGCCTGGTTGACCGCATTCTGCCGCACACCGTGCCCAACCAGATTCTGCGTTTCTTCGATGCCAAGCGCCGGGTGCTCGCCGAAATGGCGCCACCGCAAGCCCTTTTCGGCTGGCCGCGGCGCAATGGCTTCGTGCAACCGCTCGTTGACGCCGAATTGCTGGGTGGTCTGGACAGATTCCCCCACGTCGACGTGTGGTGGGAGCGGCCGATGACGGCATGCCGGCAAGACGACGACGCGGTCACCGTCGAGCTCGGTGGCCCCCACTTCGACGAAGCCGGCCACGACGGCGACACATCCGGTGTGCGGGTGCGTTACGTCGTCGGTTGCGACGGCGGCCGTAGCACGACCCGCAACATGATGGGGGTCTCCTTCGACGGGACGACGTCGTCGACGCGATGGCTGGTCGTCGACGTCGCCAACGATCCGCTCGGACACCCGAACAGTGAGGTGGGTGCCGACCCCGAACGTCCGTATGCCTCGATCTCGATCGCGCACGGGATTCGGCGTTTCGAGTTCATGATTCACAGCCACGAGTCCGACGAGCAGGCGGAGGACCCGGCGTTTCTGAGGCAGATGCTGGCGCGGATGGTGCCCCACCCGGACCGGGTCGACGTGATCCGGCGCCGCGTCTACACCCATCACTCACGGATCGCCGGCGCGTTCCGCACCGGCCGCCTGCTGTTGGCCGGAGATGCCGCGCATCTGATGCCGGTGTGGCAGGGGCAGGGCTACAACAGCGGTATCCGGGATGCGTTCAATCTGGGGTGGAAGCTCGCGGCGGTGGTGCGCGGCCTTGCCGACGAAAAGTTGCTGGATAGCTACGACATCGAGCGCCGTAAGCACGCGCGGGCGATGATCGACCTTTCCACCATGGTCGGCCGCGCCATTTCGCCGACCAACCGTCGGGTGGCCGGCGCGCGTGACCTCCTGGTGCGGTCGGCATCGGTTGTGCCGACGCTCAAGCGGTACGTGCTGGAGATGCGGTTCAAGCCGATGCCGCGCTACGAGCAGGGGGCCGTTGTGCACACGGTGGTTCCCGGCAAGCCCGGCCGCGCTGCCTCGCCGGTCGGCACCTTGTTCATCCAGCCGCGGGTTGATACCCGTCGCCAACAGGATGTGCTGCTGGACGACGTACTGGGCAACTGGTTCGCCGTGGTGTGCTGGAACAACAACCCGCGTGCAATCCTCGGCGACGTGGCGTTCAAGAGCTGGGAAGCCCTGGGCGCGAGTTTCTTTGAGCTGCGTCCGGTGACGCAGTTGCACTGGGCAGGGCACGACGATCCTGACGTCGTGATCGTGGGTGACCGCAACGGCGGACTCAAGTCCTGGTTCGACACCCATCAGGAATCCGTGCTGTTCCTGCGTCCGGATCGGTGCATCGCCGGTGCGTGTATCGCTCAGCGAGCGCCCGAGTTGAGTGCCTCGCTCCTCGACGCGCTCACCCTGACGCCGGGAGGGGGTGATCGCCAAAGTGGCACTGGCTCTGTGCTGTATGTCGCACAGCCCGCTGCTGAATCTTCCGGGGCCGTCGCAGGACCTGCTTGACGACATCGAAGGCGCGATCGCCCAGGCGCGAGAGTTCGTGCAGGACTACCAACCCGACCTCGTCGTGACCTTCTCCCCGGATCACTACAACGGGTTCTTCTACAAGGTGATGCCGCCGTTTTGTATCGGCACCAGCGCCAACGGCGTTGGTGATTACGGGACCTACGCCGGCCCCCTCGACGTTCCGGAAGACCTTGCGAACGAGTGCGCAAAAGCGGTCCTGGGCGCCGGGGTCGACGTGGCGGTGTCGGTCAGCATGGACGTGGATCACGGCACCGTCCAGCCGCTGGAAAAGCTCTTCGGCGACGCCACCGCGCGCCCGGTCATCCCGATCTTCGTCAATGCCGTCGCTGTGCCGCTGGGGCCGTTGCACCGGTGCCGGGCGCTCGGTGCCGCGGTGGGCAGCTACCTGACCGGATTGGACAAGCGGGTTCTGGTATTGGGATCCGGGGGGCTTTCCCACAGTCCTCCGGTACCGACGCTGGCAAGTGCGCCTCCGCCGCTGCTGGAACGGATCGTGCACGGCCAGCCGATGACGCAGCAGCAACGGCAAGCCCGGCAAGCGGCGGTGATCGACGCCGCCAGGAGCTTCGCCGCCGGCGAGAGCGCGCTGCAACCACTCAATCCGGCGTGGGACCATCGGTTCCTCGAGATCATCGACAGCGGAAGGCTTTCCGAGCTCGATCAGTGGTCGAACTCGTTCGTCGTCCACGAGGGTGGCAGCTCCGCGCAGGAGATCAGAACGTGGGTGGCCGCGTTCGCCGCTTTGGAGGCCGCCGGGCCGTACCAGACAACAATGCGCTACTACAAACCGGCCCCCGAGCTGATTGCCGGTTTCGCCATCAGAACGGCGGTACCGAAATGACTTCTTCGTTTTTAAGCACCTCCGGTGTTTTCGACCACGTCGTGGACGTGCTCATCGTTGGCTCCGGCGGGGGAGGCATGACGGCGGCTCTGACCGCACACGCCGCCGGACTGGACGCGTTGGTGGTGGAAAAGTCTTCGCACTTCGGGGGTTCGACCGCTCTTTCCGGTGGCGGCATCTGGGTTCCCGGCGCGCCGGCGCAACTCAGGGAGGGCTACGCGCCGTCTCCCGAAGGCGTCGTCGAATATATGCGGCAGGTCACCGACGGCCTGGTCAGCGAAGCCCGGATACGGCAATATGTCGACTCGGCGCCGCAGATGCTCGGGTTCCTGGAGAACCTCTCAGAATGGTGCGAGTTCGTCTGGAAACCCGGCTATGCCGATTACTACCCGGAGCTGCCCGGCGGCTCCGAGCTGGGCAGCACCATCAATGTGCCACCCATCGACCTGCGGAAGCTGGGCCCCGACGAGCAAAAGCTGCTCCAGCCGTTGGCGCTTGCTCCCAAGGGGATCTGGCTGGGCCCCAAGGAGCTTCGGACTTTCTACCGGATCAGGCAGTCATGGGCCGGCAAGGGCGTGCTGCTGAAGCTGATTTCGCGGATGGTCAGGGCCAGAGTGTTCGGCGAGCGGATGGCGGCGATCGGACAGTCGCTGGCCGCCCGGCTCAGGCTGGCGATGCGGGAACGCGGTGTCCCGCTGTGGCTGGACTCTCCGATGGTGGAGTTGCTCACCGACGCCGGTGGCGCGGTGACTGGTGCAGTGCTGGAAAGAAACGGCGGCGTCCAGCGGATCGGTGCGCGGCTGGGCGTCATCCTGGCTTCCGGAGGTTTCGACCACGACCTGGCCTGGCGCAAAGAGGAACTGCCGGTCATCGAGCAGGATTGGAGCTTCGGCAATCCGGCCGCCATGGGCGACGGCATCCGCGCCGGCGAGAAGGTGGGCGCCGCAACCGAGTTGCTCGACGAGGCCTGGTGGTTCCCGGCGATCCAATGGCCAGATGGCCGGATGCAATTCATGCTCAACGAACGGATGATGCCTGCGCAGTTCATCGTCAACGGCGACGGTAAACGCTTCATCAACGAGGCGGCGCCGTACATGGACTTCGGTCACGCCATGATCGACGGCCAGAAGTCGGGAGTGACTCACATCCCATGCTGGCTCATCACCGATCACCGGTCGTGGAATCGCTACGTCATCGGAGGTCATCTGCCGATACCGAAAATCCCCGGCGCGCCGGTGCCGACCGGGCGTAAGGTTCCGGCTGCCTGGCTGGAATCAGGCGTGGTCAAAGCGGCGATGACGTGGGACGAAATGGCGGTGAAGATAGGAGTACCGGCACGTCAACTTTCCGAGACCGCAAGCCGCTTCAACGAACTCGCCCGCAAGGGGCACGACGACGATTTCAACCGCGGCGACAGCGTCTACGACAACTACTACGGTGATCCGACTTTGCCTAACCCGAACCTGTATCCACTGGGCAAACCGCCCTACTACGCGTTCCGAATCGTTCTCGGCGACCTCGGGACATCGGGTGGCCTCAGTGTCGACGAATACGCCCGGGTGCTGGGACGCGACGGCACCGTGGTGCGCGGGCTGTATGCGGTGGGCAATACCTCGGCGCCGGTCATGGGCCGCAGCTATGCCGGTGCCGGGGCGACCATCGGCCCAGCCATGACCTTCGGCTACGTAGCAGCCAAACACCTTGCAGCCCAAGCCGACAAACACACCCTTTAACTCTCACGGGAGGTAACGATGAAAATTTCACTGTTCTACGAGTTCCCGCTGCCGCGGCCGTGGGCGCCCGATGACGAACGGATCTTGTTCCGAGACGGCATGGACGAGATCGAGGCCGCCGACAAGGCCGGATTCTCGACCGTCTGGCTCACCGAGCATCACTTCCTGGAGGAATACTGTCATTCCACAGCGCCGGAGATCATCTTGGCCGCGGCCAGCCAGCGGACCAAGAACATCCGGTTGGGATTTGGCATCATGCATCTGCTGCCGTCGGTCAATCACGCCGCTCGAGCGGCCGAACGTGTCGCCACCATCGACCTACTCTCCAACGGGCGCGTGGAGTTCGGCACCGGGGAAGGGTCCTCCATCAGTGAGCTGGGCGGATTCGAAGTCGACCCCGCCGACAAGCGCGCACAGTGGGAAGAGTCCCTCGAGGTGGCGATCCGATGCATGACCGAAGAGCCGTTCACGGGCTTCAGCGGTGAGCACATCCGGATGCCACCCCGCAACGTCGTTCCCAAGCCGCTGCAAAAGCCGCATCCACCGGTCTGGGTCGCTTGCACGCGGCCGGCCAGCGTGCAGATGGCCGCCCAAAAATGCCTTGGCGCATTGAGTTTTGCCTACACCGGTCCCGGGCCTCTCACCGAGCGGGTCAACGGCTACTACAAAGAATTCGAAGAGAGCGGTGTGCCAGTCACGCCGCAGATCAACCCGAACATCCTTGCCGTCGGTGGCGATCTGTCGATGATGGTCGCCAAATCCGACGAGCAGGCACTCAAGCGGCTCGGAAAGGGTGGCGGATTCTTCTCTTTCGGAATCATGCACTACTACTTGACCGGGCAGCACACCCCTGGGCGGACCGGAGTGTGGAAGCGCTACCTGGAAGAGGTCGAGAAGGACCCAACGCTGGCCTATGGTCCGGGGCGCGGCGCGATCGGATCCCCGGCCACGGTGCGCGAATTCCTGCGTGGCTATGAAGAGAGCGGAGTCGACGAACTCATCCTGCTGCTCAACCCACGCAGCCACGAGGGCACCATGGAATCCATCGAATTGATGGGCAAAGAGGTGCTTCCCGAGTTCATCGAGCGCGACGCAAAGGCAGTGGCCGACAAAGCCAAGCGACTCGAGCCCATCATCGAGAAAATCGAAGCGCGCCGTCCGGAGTCGACCGCACCGCAATTCGACGAGAACTACTCCTATGGCGGACTGCCCACCGGCCGCGACAAGTTCACCGCCACCGAGATCCCCGAGGCCATGGCGGAGATGAACCAGGGTCGGGTCGAGGCGGCGCGGCGCGCGAAGGAGCAGGCTAAATGATCGCCGAAGATCTCTGACTTTGGGAAAAGTGTTGGGAGAACTCGACGAGCTGTGGCGTTACGATGGCCGCCGTGCGGTGGTGACCGGATGTGCGTCTGGTATCGGCGAACACGTGGTACGCCAGCTCACCGGACTCGGTGCCGAGGTCGTCGGGCTGGACAAGCGCCGGCCGGCCTTTGAGCCCAAGGAGTTCCACGAGGTCGACCTCGCCGACCCGGCGTCGATCGACTCCGCGGTAGCGGCCATAGGGGGGCGGGTCGACGTGTTGTTCAATGTCGCCGGTGTCTCTTCCGGGATCGGCAACCCGCCCCTCGTCGTCACCATCAACTTCCTGGGACTGCGGCATGTCACCGAGGCGCTGATTGCGAAGATGGCCGCGGGGTCAGCGATCGTGAGTGTGTCGTCGCTCGCGGCGGCCGGATACCGGGAACATCTGCGGTCAGTGGCGCCGCTGCTGAATACTGCGACAATGCAAGAGGGTATCGACTGGTGTCATAGCCACCCTGATGAGCTGGCCGGTGGCGGGTATCAATTGTCCAAGGAAGCGATCATCCTGTACACCATGCGAAGCGCTACAGTCCTGGGCGCGCGCGGCATCCGCATTAACTGCACCGGGCCGGGAGTCACCGAAACACCCATTCTTGACCAGCTGCGGACAGCGTACGGGCAAGGCTACCTCGACGACATACCCAAGCCGTTGGGGCGTGTTTCCGACCCTGCTGAGCAGGCCTCGGTGCTGCTCTTTCTGAATAGTCGGGCAGCCAGCTATATTTCGGGTCAAGTCGTGTGGGTGGACGGTGGAAATGTCGGCGCCGCAATCGCCCGGGAACTCGAGGAAGGAGCCCCGTGGCCAGCCTGAGTGACTTTCGGCAGGTTGCCCGCGACGTCTCCAACTGGGGACGGTGGGGTGCTGACGACGAGCTCGGCACGCTGAATCTCATCACCGCGGACAAAGTGGCCCAAGCCGCCGGACTGGTGCGGCACGGGAAGGTATTTCCGCTCGGCGTGGACTTCGGTTCGTCAGGCCCACAGGGCGCCTTCGAATTTCGGCACAACCCGGTGCACATCATGACCGTGGACGGCGGCGACGTGAACACGCTGGCCCAGTACGGGCCCGAGTGGGCGCGTAACCCGGCGGCACAACAGCTGGGCCGATACTTCGTCGACAATCCGTTCCGCTTCAACGACGACATGATCATCATGCCGTTGCAGGCGGCCACCCAGTGGGATGCGCTGTCCCACGTCTACTACGACGACAAGCTCTACAACGGCTTCTCGGCGGGTTCGGTGACCAGTCTGGGGGCCTACCACTGCGGCATCGAGAAAGTTGACGTCAAGGGCATCGTCTCACGCGGCGTGCTGCTCGACCTTGTTCGCCATCGCGGCGCGGAGGTCTTTCTAGAACAAGGAAACCCGATCACTCCGGAAGAACTCGATGACGTCGTCCGCTCGCAGGGTGTGAAGGTCGGGCGGGGTGACATCGTGCTGATCCGGACCGGCTGGTGGGCACGGTATCTGCAGACCGGCAACAAAACCGAACCCTATTCCGGGCTGGACTGGCGGTGCGCGTCGTGGCTGCATGATCACGAGATCGCAGCGGTCGCCGCCGACAACCTCCAGGTCGAGGACCTGGTTTCTGGCGTCGAGGGAGTGTTTTTGCCCTTCCACCTGCTTTGCCTGCGTGACATGGGACTGATGCTCGGTGAGTACTGGGATCTGACCTCACTGGCAGACGATTGCGCCGCGGACGGCGTCTACGAGTTTCAACTCGTGGCACCACCGCTGAGATTCGTTGGCGCAGTCGGTTCGCCGGTGAATCCGATCGCGATCAAGTAGAGAAGGCGGGCGGTGGAGATTCGTCGCAAGACGACGTTCGTCGACGGGCTGGTCACCAGCTATCTGGAAGCGGGCGAAGGCGACCCGGTAGTATTGCTGCACGGTGGTGAGTTCGGTGGCAGTGCTGAGCTCGGCTGGGAACGCAACATCGCGGTCCTCGCCGCGCACTACCGAGTGCTGGCGCCGGACCAGCTGGGATTCGGGCAGTCGGCGAAGGTCATCGACTTCGTCGACGGGCGTGGGATGCGGATCCGGCATGTGGCGCGCTTTTGTGAGGTGCTGGGCATCGACTGGGCGCACTTCGTCGGCAACTCGATGGGCGCCATCAACCTGTTCACCGACGCCACGTCGGATACGCCGCTGCTGCCTGTCCGCAGCTTGGTGGCCATCTGCGGCGGCGGGGAGATCCAGCAGAACCGGCATTTCGAGGCGCTTCAGCAGTACGACGCAACCCTGCCGGCCATGCGGCGCATCGTCGAGGCGCTGTTCTACGACCCCGGCTATCCAGCCGACGACGACTACGTGCGGCGCCGCTACGAGTCGAGCACCGCACCGGGCGCATGGGAAGCGGTGGCCGCCGCGCGATTCCGTCGCCCCGGTGCTACACCGTCCGCCGCCCTGTCAAGTGCGCGATGCTACGAGCGCATCCGGGTGCCAGCCCTGGTGGTCGAAGGCGGAGATGACAAGCTCCTTCCGTCCGGCTGGGCCGCCCAGATCGCGAACCAGATCGAGGGTGCCCGCCCGGTGGTGGTCGGCAAAGCAGGTCACTGCCCGCAGATTGAGCAGTCATCGACGGTCAACGAATTTCTGCTGGACTTTTTCGCTGACAGCTTATAGTCAGAACACGTAGTCCAGGAGGGTCTGCATCCCGGCGTATTGGTGATAGGTGTTGTGGCAGTGTATAAGCCACGTGCCGGGGTTGTCGGCGACGAGTATCGCGTTCACCTTCTGCTTGGGTAGCACGATGACGGTGTCCTTGCGGGCGCCCGGGCTGCCGTCGGCATTGATGAGCTGGAACGTGTGTCCGTGTAGGTGAATCGGGTGATACATCGTCGTGGTGTTGTCGAACGTGATGGTGGGCCTTGGCCCTGCTGTATGTGCAGCGGCTTCGTCTTGCTGTAAGGCTCGCCGTTGATCGTCCAGTTGTATTGGGCCATGTTGCCGCCCAATACCACCGGGAGGTTGAGGTTGGGGTCGGGCCGGCCCAAGTTGACAGGCGTTGCGGCGGTGAACATCTCGATGGTGCCCACCCGTTTCGTGAGTTCGGCTGGTTGGAATTGTGGATCGGGTGGGCTGCCGGCACCGGTGGAGAGCAGCGCGCGCCAGGGCGTTCTTCCCTTCCGCGAGCGCGACCAATGGGAAGACACCGTTGGCAACGGTCACAATGACGTCGTAGCGCCCGGCCATGCCAATGAGCAGGGCGTCGACCTGCTTGGGCACCACCGGGTAGCCATCGGTGTGGGTGACCGTCATCGAATGGCCAGCCAAAGCGACGCGAAATGCCGTGTCGGAGCCGGCATTGATGAATCGGATTCTGATTCGTTGTCCCGGCTTCGCGCTGAAGGTAGTGGGGGAAGCCGGAATTCGTCCGTTGATCAGATAGTAGGGGTAGGAGATATCTCCGGCGTCGCCGCCGAGCAGATCGCTTCTCCCGACGCTGCCGGCCGGCATCCCGGTCGTCGGGGCAGCCGGGCTCGTCGAGCCTGTCGGGCTCGTCGAAGTAGTCGGAGTTGGCGAAGCCGTCCCCGTCGTCGTTGTCGGACTGGTGGAAGTCGTCGAGGTTGTCGGGGTCGCCTTCGTCGTCGGCGGCGCATTCTGCATACTCGTCTTGTCGGGGCTCGTGAGTTCGCTGTAGAGCTGTTGAGGGCTTTTCCCGACGCCATCGGTCCAATCATCAAGTATGACAATCGATTCGGCGTCGTAGTTGCCCTCGGTCGGGTCGTCGACGATAACCGGCAGATAAAGACCGGTGTCTTCGTCGAGACCGGTATGCGGGTGGCCCCAGTAGGTACCCGAATTCGGGACGGAGAACCGGTAAGTGAAGTCTTGGCCGGCGTTGATGTTCGGCGTGGCGGGTTCCGCGCCGTCCATGTCGTTGCGTAGCGCGATGCCATGCCAATGCACCGACGTCGGATGGTCTAGCCGGTTCGAGTCGGTGACGACAAGCTCGTCACCGACGTTGGCCCGAATCAGCGGTCCCGGAATGGTGCTGCCGTAGGCCAGCGTGCGAACGACCGGCCCACCGAGGTCGACCTCGACCTGCTGAGGGGTCAAGGTGGCTGTCACGGTACGCCCACTGTGCGGTCGGGCCGCCTCGGCTGCGGCGATGGCAGCGGCCATTCTGGCACTGGCCGACGCCTCGGGCTTGGACTGGCTGCACGCCGCCAGCGCCAACCCACCGGCGAGGCCGGCGGCCATGAATCCGCGCCTGGTGAGCTGCGTTGTGTCGAAGGGGACGCCGCTTGTGGGTAACACAGGCATTGGCCGCTCCTCGTCGTCGGGTGATTCGTTCCCACTGTCTTATACCGTGCTTGGGTGCTTGGCAGAGCGCAACCGCTCCCAACAGCGCGGCTTGTCGATACCCCGCAAGGGGTATATGTCAGGCGGGTGGCCCGAAGGCAGGCATCTGGTGTGGACGCGATCGGTTCGCGACCGGTCCGGAATCCTGGTCGCAATCGGGCGAGTGGGTCGTTCGTCAGTGGCCAGCGCGGCTCGAATGGAATCGTCTGGTGTCAGCCGATTTCCACGGGCTCGACCAGAGTTGGCCGCACACAGCCGCGGTGAGCCAGTACCTCGGCCGGTGGTGCGCAGTATGCATTAGCCCAATCGACGTAGGCGCCCGCCCTTGGGCGCTGCAGAATCTTGCGCAGCTTTCACGATCGGGTCGGTTAGGCCTGCTCGGGCCGACGTCGCTGTCGTCTTCAGCAGGGAGTGTCTGCGCGCCTGCCTTAAATCAACTGTTTGACTTAACACGGTCGGTGCCGATTAACTCGTCCTGTGGTCAACGAACTGGCGGGCAAGGTAGCCATCGTCACCGGCGGGGCATCCGGCATCGGTCGCGGCACCGTGGAGAGGTTTGTGGCCGAGGGTGCACGGGTCGTCATCGCCGACGTCGAAGATGACAAGGGTGAGGCCCTGGCGGCAGCGCTGGGCTCCAACACTTTCTTCCGGCGGACGGACGTCTCCGATCCCGAACAGGTCAGGGCCCTGGTGGCCGCTGGGGTGGATAAATTCGGTGGTCTGGACGTGATGGTGAACAACGCCGGAGTCTCGGGCACCATGCACCGCCGCTTTCTCGATGACGACCTGGCCGATTTCCACCGCGTCATGGCGGTCAACGTCCTGGGCGTGATGGCAGGGACCCGAGATGCTGCCCGGCACATGGCCGCCAACGGCGGGGGCTCGATCATCAACATGACCTCTATCGGAGGCATCCAGGCCGGCGGCGGCGTGATGACGTACCGTGCGTCCAAAGCGGCGGTCATCCAGTTCACCAAGTCCGCCGCAATTGATCTGGCACACTATGGGATTCGGGTCAACGCCATTGCGCCGGGCAATATACCCACACCGTTCGTGGCGTCCTCAGCGGCGCATATGGATCGAGAGCAGATCCAGCGGTACGAGGCGGCGATCCGCGAGACGATGCGGGCAAACCGGCCGCTGAAGCGCGAGGGCACACCCGAGGACATCGCCCAGGCGGCACTGTATTTTGCCACCGACCGGTCGCGCTACGTCACCGGAACCGTGCTGCCGGTAGACGGAGGGGCGGTCGCGGGCATGGCGATCCGCCGTCGGAGTGAGTCGCGCAAGGCTGAGTGATTCAGGTCCGTTTCAGGCCTTATCCGCGGGATGTCCGGCGAGGGCCTCCAACCGCAGCTTGGCCAATTCCGCAGCGCGCTCAGCGTCCGGAGCGCCGAAGGTTTCCATGACCACGCTGTGGGAATGTGTCAGCACGCCCAGCACCGCCTCGGCGGGCAACTTGGTGAACTGGCGGCCTAGCGCGTCAGCCGCGTTCCTTAACTCGGCCAGGTCGGGTGCAGCCGCCGGCGGCACCACGCAGGTGACATCCTGGACATGATGCAGCACGGCGACGGTCTTCTTGCTCTCCTTGATCGGGGAGTTCACCGGCGTCCAGACCCGGTAGATGAACTCGCCGGGGCTGTGTCGGTCCGGAATGTCGTAGCGCTGCACGCCTATCCAGTGCCGGACCCCGCGGCTGAAGACAAAATCCAGCGAGGCGGACAGCTTAGCCACGCCGTCTGCTTCCGGATTCGCCGGGTTGTCCGGGAAGGCGTCGAAGAACATCCGGCCGATCAGGCTGCCCCGGGGGTGCGCTGCTACATGTTCGTAGGCCGTATTCAGCGTACGGATGCGCAAGTCTGCATCGATCACCAGATACGGCGCCCACTTCATCTGAAACCATGCGGATTCTTCGATCGCCGACACCCGGCTCGCTGACAGCATGACTACCCCACCAATAATTCATCGCCCGGACACCGCGCTGATGTGCGCAAGAGTCCATGGTGGCCCGAAGGTTGCGCCACGGACGAGGGACTTTTGTCACCTCTGGCCACATAGTGGCACGCAGTGGTACGCCCCTCCCGAGAAGCTGGGGATCAATGCCCGCGAATGACCGCGGGGCGAATTAAATAAATCGCTTGACTTAATAGTTGACGCGGGGTTGACTAGCGAAATGACCACCGCCGGCCGGACCGTTCGCACCGAGCGGGCCAACTCCACCCAGGAGGCGATCCTGGTGGCGGCCGAGCGGCTATATGCCGAGCACGGCATGTTCGCGGTGTCGAACCGGCAGGTCAGCGAGGCCGCAGGTCAGGGCAACAACGCCGCGGTGGGCTACCACTTCGGCACCAAGGCCGACTTGGTTCGCGCCATTGAGCAGAAGCACCGTGGGCCCGTGGAGAAGCTACGCGAGCAGATGGTGTCGGAGCTGTTGAAAGCGGGCGGTTCGGCCGAAATGCGGGACTGGGTGGCCTGCCTGGTACGCCCCCTGACCGACCATCTGGCGGACCTGGGCAATCCCACCTGGTACGCGCGCTTCGCGGCGCAGGCGATGACCGATCCCGCTTACTACAACATCGTGGTCAAGGGGGCACTCAGCTCGCCGTCGCTGGTTCAGGTCGTCGACGGCATCAACCACTGCCTGCCCGACCTGCCGGCCGAGGTGCGCTTCGAACGCAACATCATGGCCCGCAACCTGTTGATGCACAGCTGCGCCGATCGTGAACGTGCGCTTGCCGCAGGCGGATCCACGTCCCAACGCTCATGGCGGGCTGCCGCATCCGGCCTCATCGACGCTATCGTAGGCCTGTGGTTAGCGCCCATGACGCCGTACGAGTGAAGGGTCTGCCGATGAAAGTGACTGTCGACCAGAATATTTGCGCATCGTCGGGGAACTGCGTGATGAATGCGCCTGAGGTGTTCGACCAGCGGGACGAGGACGGCGTCGTCGTCTTGCTTAATCCCCATCCATCCGCAGAGCAGGCTGAGGGCGCGCGGCGCGCCGCCGCGGCGTGCCCCGCACTGGCCATCCACATCGAGGAATGAGAAAGATGTCGGAAACACTGACGAGTACCACGACCGACGCGGCCTCCGAGATTCCGGACTATCCGATGGCCAGGCAGGCAAGTTGCCCGTTCGCCCCGCCTCCGGACGTCATGGCGCTCGCTGCGGCCAAGCCGCTGTCCAGGGTCCGGATCTGGGACGGCAGCACGCCGTGGCTCATCACCGGCTACGAGCAAGTGCGGGAGTTGTTTTCAGATTCCCAGGTCAGCGTCGATGACCGGCAACCCGGATTCCCGCACTGGAACGCAGGGATGTTGGCCACGGTGGACAAGCGTCCGCGATCGGTGTTCACATCCGACGGCGAAGAGCACACCCGATTCCGGCGGATGTTGTCGAAGCCGTTCACATTCCGGCGAGTGGAAGGCTTACGTCCGTTCATCCAGCAGACCACCGACGATCACATCGACGCGATGCTGGCCGGACCGCAGCCCGCAGACGTTGTCGCCGCCATCGCATTGCCGGTCCCATCGCTGGTGATCAGCCAGCTGCTCGGGGTGCCGTACGAAGACGCCGAGATGTTCCAGCATCACGCCACCGTCGGGCTCGCGCGGTATGCGACAGGCGAAGACACCGTCAAAGGCGCTATGAGCCTGAATAAATACCTCAGCCAGCTGGTCGAGGCCAAAATGGCGGACCCGGGCGAGGACGCGGTATCCGACCTGGCCGAACGGGTCAAGGCCGGCGAGCTCAGTGTGAAAGAGGCCGCGCAGTTAGGTACCGGGTTGCTGATCGCCGGGCACGAGACGACCGCGAACATGATCGGGCTCGGTGTGCTTGCGTTGCTGGAAAACCCGGACCAGTTGGCTGTCATCCGCGACGCCGAAGATCCCAAGGTCGTCGCCAGCGGAGTCGAGGAGTTGCTGCGCTACCTCAGCATCATCCAGAACGGCCAGCGCCGCGTGGCCGTTGAGGACATCCCCATCGCTGGGGAGATCATCCGTGCCGGCGAAGGCATCATCATCGACCTCGCTCCGGCGAACTGGGATCCACACGCCTTCGCCGAGCCGGACCGGCTATACCTGCACCGCTCGGGAGCCGACCGCAACGTCGCATTCGGTTACGGCCGACACCAATGCGTGGGTCAGCAGCTTGCCCGCGCGGAGTTGCAGATCGTCTACCGCACGCTGTTTCGTCGCATCCCGACGCTGGAGTTAGCGATCCCGTTCGAGGAGGTGCCGTTCAAACACGACCGCCTCGCCTACGGCGTTTACGAACTGCCGGTTATCTGGTGACCTTGTGTCGAGCACCCGGTGAGCGGTCGGGCTAAGCTCAGCACCGTGCCGATACGGATTTCCGGCGGATCCGGGCCATTCCACACGAATCCCGCACCTAGTCTTGGGCAGCACAACCATGAGTTGTCAGCTGAGTTGAGCTCGATTTCATCGCAGATCGGAGACATGGAAGCCGACGGACTCATCGGCCAGACTCCCGCATGCACGCGGTGACCTGACCGAAGATGACAATCGATCCTTCGAACATTCTGCTGAACGGGCGTATCGCGGTGGTGACTGGCGCCGGATCGGGTATCGGCCGCGGGATTGCCGCTGGAATGGCCGCATTCGGTGCCCGTGTCGCCATCTGGGAGCGTGACCCGCAGACCTGCACCGAGGCGGCGGAATCGATTGGTGCACTTGGAATCGTCACGGACGTCCGAGACACCGTCCAGGTTGATACCGCCCTGCAGCGCACGACTACCGAATTGGGTACACCGACCATCCTGGTGAACAACGCCGGCGGCGTGTTCTTCTCGCCACTGCTGGACACCAGCGAAAACGGTTGGGACGCTTTGTACAAAGCCAACCTCCGCCACGTGCTGTTATGCACTCAGCGGATCGCCCGGCAATTGGTTTCGGCAGGCCTGTCCGGCAGTATCATCTCGCTGACCTCTATCGAGGGCGTCCGCGCCGCGCCTGGCTACGCGGCATACGCTGCCGCCAAGGCGGGTGTCGTCAACTACACCAAAACTGCGGCCCTGGAACTGGCGCCCCACGGCATCCGGGTCAACGCGATAGCGCCCGACATCACGCTCACCGAAGGGCTGGCAGGGCTCAGTGGCGATGGGGCGGTGACGGGAGTGGGCAATATCGTGCCGCTGGGGCGTCCGGGGCATGTCGATGAAATCGCCTGTGCAGCAGTATTTCTGGCCTCCGACATGTCGGCCTACCTCACGGGGGAGACGTTGCACATCGACGGCGGTACCCATGCCGCCGGCGGCTGGTATCACGACCCGCACACCGGGGACTACCGGCTCGGGCCATCGGGTCAGTGACTCCAGCCCTCGGCGGCCTGGTCGTCGAACGCGCGGTCGATGCGCTCGAACCTTCGCCGTACTGACGTGCGGGCGGCCTCGTGCGGGAGGATGTAGAGGTGGTTGGCCAGAATTGCGTCGGCCGTCAGCCGGGCCACGTCGTCAACGCCCAGGTTGTCGTCCTGCGCCGGGAGCGGTCCGAATTCCCCCTCCGGCTTCGCCGACAGCCCGTAATCGGCGCCGCGGATGCGTTCAGAGTTGGAGACCAGCTTGGTTTCGACGACCATGGGGCACAGCACCGACACACCGATACCGTTGTCTCTGACTTCGCGAGCCAGCGTCTCCGCCAAACCGACGACGCCGTACTTGGCAACGCCGTAGGCGCCGAGGCCGGCATTGGGCACCAGACCGGCGAAGGACGCCGTGAAGGCGATGTGGCCGCCCGTGCCCTGCTCGAGCAACCTCGGCAAGAACGCCTCGACTGCGTGGATCGAACCCCACAGGTCAATGTCAATCACCCAGCGCCAGTCGTCGTGCGTCATCTGCGCGATCGGACCCGCGACGACAATGCCGGCGTTGCTGAACACGACGTCGACATGACCCAGCAGGTGGAAGGCCTGGTCGGCCAGGTGGACCATCTCGTTGAGATGCCGGACGTCGCACATCACTCCGTGCGCGTCAAACCCCTCGTCTCGCAGCCGTGCCACAGCCTGTTCCAGCGCAGGCTTGTCGATATCTGCGAGCACGACCCTGGCGCCGCGGCGGCAGAACTCGGTGGCGGTCGCCAAACCGATGCCGCTCGCCCCGCCGGTGATCACGGCACCGCGGCCCCCGAAACGAGAAATGAACCCGTCCACAGGACGGAACCCTATTTCAGACAGCTACCCGCGTCGATGGGCAGGGTCACGCCGGTGACGTAGCGGGATTCGTCGGAGGCGAAAAACAGCACCGCGTTGCTGATGTCGATCGGCTCCACCCATGGAATCGGCAGCGTGTGGAACAGCTGGCAGATCGGGGCCATGTCGTCGGGCCCCGGATTCTCCAGATCCGGCCGGAACATCTTGAACGTGCCTTCGTTGTGCAGCATGGGTGTTTTCACGTGGGTGGGGTGCACCGAGTTGACGCGAACCATGTGCTGCCCCAACTCAACTGCGAAGGCGCGCATGAGCCCCACGACGCCGTGCTTGGCGGCGACGTAGTGGCCGGTGTGCGGGTAGGCCTTGAGCCCGCCGACCGAGCTGGTCAATATGATCGACCCGCCCCGCCCGCCGGCCAGGATGTGTGGAACACCGGCTTTGACGGTTTTCCACACCCCGGCCAGGTTGATGTCGATCATCTCTGTCCAGTCTTCTTCGCTGGTTTTGTCCAAAGTCTCGCCGCCGTTGCCGATTCCGGCATTGGCCACGATGATGTCCAGCCGGCCCAGCTGCTCGACGCCGCTGTCCAGTGCGGCTTTCAGTGCGTCGTAGTCACGCACGTCGACTTCGGCCGTAACGATTCTGCGGTTGTGCCCCTTGACCACGTCGGCGGTCTCGGCCAGATCCCCGGGCGTCGACGCCGGGATCGCGGTGTTCTCCACGTTGGACTCGCGGATGGGTTTGCAGATGTCGATGGCGATGATGTCGGCGCCTTCTTGCGCCAACCGCACCGCGTGGCTGCGGCCCTGGCCGCGCGCCGCTCCGGTGACGAAAGCGACTTTGCCCTCAACACGTCCAGCCATGGTTACCTCGATTCCTTCCGCGGAGATCTTGCCGCCTGAAGAACTTTGTCATCGGCCACCACAAGTGTCAATGACGAATCCGTTTTAGCTACATACTGTTCTAACTTTTGGAGAATATGATTCTCACCCGCACACGCGTTCGCTATGTGTCCCAATCGGGAATGCGGTGACAAACGGCAGTGGTGCTGCGCTTCTGCGTGCTAGCCGACGAATCCGCGTGAGCAGAAATCCCACACCTCGTCGGCGGTGATGGGGTGGACCGTCGCGTCGTCGGAGCCGCCGCTGGATTGCGCGATGAACATGACCGTCTGCATGGTCATGGCCGCGATCCGCTTCGGATTGATCCCCGCGCGCAACTTGCCGGCGTCGTAGGCCGCTTCCATGAGTTCACTCAGTAACGCCAGCAAGGGTGCGTGCGCCACCTTAACCTCGGCCGGGTGAGTTACCAGCAACCTCGGTGCGAAGTCGGTGAACAGCGGCCGTTTGGCCGTCGGGTCCGGGCGTGAAGCCTCGTACAGCAGTTGGACCGCGACCTTGAGCCGCTCCAGGGGATCGGACTGGCTTTCCGTAGCGGCGCGGATCTGGTCGGCGGATCGGCTCAGCGCGTCTTCGAACAGCGCGAGCAGCAACTCGTGCTTGCCGTCGAATTGCAGGTAGAAACTCCGCAACGACTGGCGGGACCGGTCCACGACCTCCTGCACGGTAAAGTCCGTGCTGCCCTTCTCGATGATGATGGCCTGCGCCGCGTCGAGGAACCGCTGAACGCGCTGCGCCGCCCGCAACTTCGCGGTCTTGATGGACCGCTCGACGGCGCGCTGCTTCCAGGCCGGCTCTTCGCTCGGGCTGGTCACGGTCGGCTCAGATGATTTCCGTGTAGGGAGAACATGGTTTGACTCTACCGGAGAACGCCGTGACATCGCTGCGCTCGACCCCCTCACGGATGACGTGTCGGAGATTGTAACTTTCTTGCGACGAGAATACTATTCTCTTTCACGTGTGTATGGAAGCAAAAACCCAAGAGCGAACGGCGTCGTCGGCGGAAACCGTGATCTACCGGCGGCTCGCAAGCGCTAGGAAATTCCGGGGGTGCCGTGCAGCTGACCTTTGACGCGGACGTCGAGGCATTTCGCGCCGAATTCGTGGCTTTTCTGGACACACATCTGCCGTCGGCGGCCGAGGCGTTCGAGCGTCCGCGGTCCAGCTCGCATGTCCCGGAATGGGCTCGCCGCTGGCAATGGCTGTTGTTCGACAACGGGTGGCTGCTGCCCGGTAATCCGCTGGAGTTCGGTGGGCGCAACGCCACGTTATTGCAGCAATACGTGTACTTGGAGGAGTTGGGGCGGCGGCGCATTTATCAAAGCTTCAATCCGCAAGGTGTGGGCATCATTGCGGCGTCGTTATTGACGTTTGGCACGCCGCAGCAAAAACAGCGTTGGGCGGTGCCGATTTTGCGGGCCGAGATCACCGCGTCGCTCGGGATGAGTGAACCCGGTGCGGGCTCGGATCTGGCGTCGTTGAAGACGCGGGCGGTCCTCGATGGTGACCACTTTGTGGTCAACGGGCAGAAGGTGTGGACATCGGGCGCCCACGACGCTGATGTGCTGTTGACGTTCGTGCGCACCGACCCGAATATGCCGAAACACAAGGGCATCAGTGTGTTGCTGATCCCGACGGATACACCCGGTGTGGTGCGCCGCCCGTTTGCGTCGATGTGCGACAGCGATGAAGTGGACTTCAATGAGGTGTTCTTCACCGATGTCCACGTGCCGGCCGAGAATTTGGTGGGTCAACTCAATGGGGGCTGGCGAGTGGCAACCGGCTCGCTGGGCCACGAACGCATCATGCTGTGGATGGGATATGTCGACTTATTGCACGAGCTGACCGTCGATTTCCGCCCATCGGGATCACTCGAGCGGGATCGCTACGCGACCCTGGTGATGGATGCCCAGGCGTTGCGGCTGCTGGGGTCGGCAGCCCTGGCGCAGGCCGCTCGTGGGGAAGAGGACGTACCCGCCCAGTCCGTGCTCAAGCTCCTTGGTTCGGAGGCCCTGCAACGGGCGTCGGAGGATGCGCTGGGCGCCGCGGGCGCGGACGGGCTGGTGTACCGCGCGGTCACCGCCCCGTTCGCCCCACTGAATCTGGACAGCCATTACCGCAGCTGGTTCGACCGATACGCGCGCACCTTCGCCGCAACCATCGCCGGCGGCACTTCCGAAATCCAGCGGAACATCATCGCCGAACGGGTACTCGGCCTGCCGCGCAATTAACCCGCGCGAAGCGGCATCTGGCGCTCAGCAGCTTGTCCACGCCCCATTGACCCAGCATGGGTAATCAGGCGTTTGGGCGTCCCTCCAGGAGTAGTAGCCGATGGCGGCGAGCCCGGTGAGGATCGCGACCACCCCCAACGCGATGCCGGCCACTGCGATTCGAGGATTGTTTGCTTCCCCGCGCGTGACTCGTCGCCGGGCAATGTCGCCGGTGACCACCGCCGCTACCCCGAAGGGCACCCCGACCAGCAGCCAGCAGGTAGCGAGTGCGACGAGGCCCAAGGTCAGCGAAACGACACCGAACTGGTTTCGAGGTGCGTCGGGGTGACTCATCGGTCCTACCTGAGCTCCTCTTGTTGTCGCTGAACCTGTAGGCCAGACGAGTCTACGCGGACGCCCGGCGGCGGTTCTCCGCCCGCCGCCTGGTTCGGATTCCCATCTGTCACAGAAGTTCTGGGCTGCACCGTTTTGCCTGCCTGCGAGCGACAAACCGTTGAGGTTCCGGGCATGCCGGCAGCTTGTCGCTCGGAGCCGAGCACAAGGCACCGCCAGTCCTCTGGTGACTCAAGTGGCAGTTGCGACTTAAGGACGCTTCGGTTGCTGACGATGCCGACAAGCAACTACAGCTGGGCCAGCCGCGGCGCGAATCCTCCGGAGCGCACTGTCTTTCCGGCCTCTCGAGTCAGTTCTCGTGCGCTGCCCAGTAGCCCGTCCAAGACCAGCGACCGCTTGACGTGGTGGTGCAGCTGGTGCTCGGCGGTGAAGCCGATGCCGCCGAGCACCTGCTGGCAGTGGCGTGCGGCGGTCAGCGCTGCCTGGCCGGCAGCGGCCTTGGCCAGCAGGGAAGCCAAGCCGTCGGGATCGTCTGGCTGCGGGGCGACATGCAGTGTCGCCTCGGCGCCCTCGATTGCGACGAGAGTCTCGGCCAGCCGGTGTCGGACAGCCTGGAACGAGCTGATGCGCCGCCCGAACTGTACGCGATCCACGGCATGCTGGCGCGCCAGTGACAGCATCGCCCGGCTGGTGCCGACCAGCCACCAGCCCAGTGCCCGCCATCCGGCATGCAGTGCGGCCGGCGGCAATGGATCCCCCGGCGCCACACGATGTATCGGCAACTCGCCGTCGATCGCCGAGCCGGAGCCGTCACGGCGCCCCCATGTCACCCAGGAGCCACCGGCGAACGGCAGCGGCACAGTGCCCCCTGGCACGCCTCCGCCCGCGCGCAACACGACGTCGTTGAGAACGGGGGCATGCGCACCGGTCTCGCCGAGCAGTCGAAACACCAAAGGAATTGCTATATCAGGCATTTCGTCCAGCATGTCGAGCCAGCCGAGGTCGGTCAACGCTGCATCGAGCTTGGCACCTGAGGCGGTGGTCATTGTCGTTCGCACCGAGTCGGCCAGCAGGCGCAGTGACTCGGGGTCTGACGCAGTGTCCGTCAAGGGGTCCACGCTTCACTCCTTCCCCAGGTCGAGCAGCCGGCGGGCGATGATATTGCGCTGAATCTCAGCAGTACCGCCGTAGATGGTCGCCGCGCGCGAGTACAGGTACTCCGGTCGCCACGGTGTGTCTTCGAGCTCGAGCAGACCGGGCAGCAGGTCGCGGACGGTGTCGTAGAGCCGTTGTTCAGCGGTGGCCAGCAGCACCTTGTCGATGGAGGTGTCCGGTCCGAGTCGCCCTCCGTCGCGCAACCGGTGTTGGGTGTCGCGGGATCGGCAGCGCAACGTGTGCAGCGCCAGATACGCTGCGCCAAGCGCAGCGTCGTCGGGCTCGCCGACTTCAGGTGCCGCGGAAGTCTCCGCGATGAGTTCATCGAACCGTGCGTAGAGGTAGGCGATCCGCTGCCAAAAACAGGTGGAGCGCTCATAGGGCAGCAGGTCCATCGCGAGTCGCCAGCCGTCTCCGGGCCGGCCAAGCATCCGGCTCGCCGGGATCACCACGTCGTCGTAGTACACCTCGCAGAACTCGTCGACCCCGTGCATCGTGCGTAGCGGCCGGATGGAGATGCCCGGCGTATCCAGGTCGACGAAGAACGCGGTGATTCCGTCATGGCCCGCACCCGTGCGGGTGAGCAGGATGCACCGGGTCGAGAACTGCGCGAAGCTGGTCCAGACCTTCTGCCCGTTGACAATCCAGTTGTCTCCTCGGGGTGTGGCGCGGGTGGACAGCGAGGCCAGGTCGCTGCCGGATCCGGGTTCGGAAAAGCCCTGACACCATTGTTCGCGGCCGCTGAGCAGTCGCGGCACCATGTCTGCGGCGAGTTCGGCTGGGGCGTAATCGATCATGGTGGGCGCGAGCACCTCGATCATCGAGTACGGACCGGGTTCGGCCAGGCGGCGGCCCACCACTTCTTCGCCGACGATCGCGCGAAGCAGCGCGGGCCCGCCCAATCCGCCGACTTCGACGGGCCAGCCGTACCGCATCCAATCCGCGTCATAGAGCGCCCGGTGCACTCGGGCGAGTTGCCGCATTTGGCCCTGCAGCGAGTGGTCGGCCCCGGGAGTCAGATCATTGTCGTCGAGCCACGCACGCAGATCGGCCCGGAACTGCTCGACATTCACGGGGCGGGACGGCCGACGGCGTGCGGGCGCCCAGAGTCGTGTACGCCGCTGCGGCGGATGAATGTTATGGCACGGGTCTTCAGTCGCCACCCGTCGTCGGTGCGGGAATAGGTGTCACGGTAGTAGCCGATCCGCATGTCATGAGTGGCGTGGTCGATGAAGCACAACGGTTGGGTGCCGCTCGCGGAATCGCCGTCGAGTTCGATCGCCGCGGTCCCGGTAAGAAACAAGCCTTTTGGCGCTGCGGCCACCAATTCCGGGAACCTGTCCAGGCGGTATGTGTCACCGAAGGCGCTGTAGGTTCCGTCAGGTGTGAAAACCGCGAGCAGGCCGTCGATGTCTTCCTGCGTGATGGTCACGGCGTAGCGGGCGAGCAGCTGCTGGATCTCGACCAGATCGTCAGTTCTGGTTGGTTCGCTTTTGGTTGGTTGAAGTGTCGACATAGACCTTGCCGCCTTTCATGACGAAACTGACTTTCTGGGTAACCGTTATGTCTTCCAACGGATTTCCCGGCACCGCGATGATATCGGCGAGCTGCCCCTGCGCCAGCCGTCCCCGGTCGGCTGCGTTGATGAGCTCGGCTGCGGTCACTGTGGCGGCCCGCAGCACCGCCAGTGGCGGCAAGCCCCAATCGACCAGGGTGACAAGCTCGTCGGCATTGCGACCGTGCGGTATCGCAGGGGCATCGGTGCCGACCGCGATCTTCACGCCCGCTTCGTAGGCGGCCAGTATCGAGGTGCGCGCCCTCGGGAACATCTCGGCGGCCTTGGCCTGCAGCTCCGGTGGAGCGTGCGAGACGTCCATCGCATCACCATCGGCCAGGCGCCGAGTCGACACCAGGAAGGTGCCGTGCTCGACCATCGTCGCGATGGCGTCGTCATCGATCAAAAAGCCGTGCTCGATGCAGTCGATACCGGCGGCGACGGCATGCCTGACCGCGTCGGCGCCGTGCGTGTGCGCGGCGACGCGCAGCCCGCGCCGGTGTGCCTCGTCGACGATGGCACGCAGCTCTTCGTCCGAATAGTGCTGCGCGCCAGGAGGTCCCGTCAGCGACATCACCCCACCCGAACAGCACACCTTGATCAGCTCGGCACCGTGCTTGATCTGGTAACGCACCGCCTTGCGGATCTCGTCGATGCCGTTGGCGATGCCTTCCTCGACCGTCAGATCCAGCACGTGCGGCGCGAAGGCGGCGAACATCGTCGGATCCAGATGCCCGCCGGTGGGAGTGATGGCGTGCCCGGCCGGCACCACCCGCGGCCCGTCGATCCAACCCGCGTCGATGGCCTTGCCCAGTGCGACATCGAGCAAGTACCCGCCGGTCTTGACGAACAGGCCGAGGTTGCGCACGGTGGTGAACCCGGCACGCAGCGTGCGGCGGGCATTGCCGACGGCGCGCAATACCCGCGTCGGTGGGTCGTCCTGCACCTGGGACAAGCCGGGTTTCTCCCCGCGCCCGCCCATCAGGAGGTTGACCTCCATGTCCATCAGCCCGGGCAGCAGGATCTGGTCGCCGAGATCGATCAGCTCACCCTGGACGGAGGCGGTGCTGCCACCGACACCGGTGATCCGGTCGCCCTCGATGTGCAGGACGCCGGGCCGCAGGATCTCGCCGGCGTCGATGTCCAGCAGCCCGGCGGCCTTGAGTGTCAGCTGCGACGAACCGCTTGCGCGAAGAGCGCGGGACACCGTTAGATCACCGGCTCCCGGACAATCTCTAGCCAAGCGGCGCCGCTGTCCGGCACCCGGGGCTGTTTCCACGCTTCCACCGGGAACGACACCATGATCAGCGACTGCATGATGTGCATGAGCGTCTTTGCGTCCTCCGGCAGATCGTCCAACGGGTACTGGTCGCAGTAGGCGATCATGTCGTTCATGCGGGGGAATGCTACGTCGTAGAACGCCTGCATCTCGGTCATCGTAGAGGCCAGCCGCTTGGCGTAGCGCTCGGGCTCGGTGGCGAGGTCCCAATCCAGATAGCGCTCCAGGTCGGCGAACTCAGTGGGTAACGACGCCATTGTTCCCGTTCTCCTTCACCCAATCGCTCACGTAGTCCCCCGCCACCTTGTGCAGGTGACGGAGCAGGATTTCCTGATCGCACAGCGGAAAGTCTGTGACGACCTTGGTGCCGATCATGGTCTGGGTTGCCTCGAGGGTGTTGGCGTCCTGCAGCGCGTACTCCTTGAACGTCACCGCGGCCAACTCCTGGGCCAGCCGTTCGCGGGCGTTCCTCGGCGGGACGAAGTAGATCGTCCCCTCGAAGAGGTGCTTGTCGACCGCCGTCGGCCAGTAGTGGTAGGTCAGAAACCAACCCGGCGCCCAGAGCAGCAGCATGAAATTCGGGAAGAACACGAACGAATCGATACCCCACTGCGGCGCGCGGGACGGGTTGATACCGGGCGGCAGCTGATCCAGCCCCGCGATGTCGGGTCGCTCCCACGGCCCGAACAACCCGCTGCGCAGCACCCGGTCCATGGGCTTGACCATCTCCAGGTCCGCGGGCGGAGACTGACCGCCCCACGTCGAGATCATCGAGTGCGGACCCGACAGCTCATAGTGCAGTGCCTCGAAGCCGTACTTCTGAATCTTGGCGGCTTCTTCCTTGGTGTACTGCCCCTGGTGCAGCACCGGGGCGTGGTAGAACTCGACGAACGCGTCGATGAACAGCTTCCAGTTGCTGCCGACCTCGGCCTTGTAGGCGTAGACCTCGGTCATCTCGTGGAACGGGTAGCCCTCCAGGCTCTTGGCCATTGGTCCGAGGTAGTCGACCAGTGGCTTCGCGTCTTGATCGAGATTGATGAAGATGAAGCCTTCCCACACCTCGCAGCGGACAGGCACCAAGCCGTATCGGCCCTTGTCGACGTCGAAGAACTCGTCCTCCTGTTGGACGAAGGTCAAATCACCGTCGAGGCTGTAGCGCCAGGCGTGGTACTTGCAGGTGAACTGCCGGCAGGTGCCCGAGGTCTCCTCGTGTGGATAGTCGTTCCACACCAGCTTGTTTCCCCGGTGCCGACAGATGTTGTGGAACGCCTTGACCGAGCCGTCCTTGGTCTTGACCACGATCACCGACATACCCGGGCCCGCCGACGGCAACTCCTTGGTGAAATAGCTGCCGGTGCGCGGCAGCCGCTCGACTCGACCGACGTTGAGCCAGGTCCGCTTGAAGATCGCCTCGCGCTCGGTTTCGAAAAATGCCGGATCGATCGAGTCGGTGTAATCGACCGGCCCGGTCCCCAGTTCGGGGTAGTTTTCTGTCCAGCTTCCGGCAGCTGGCTTCGGGAAGTGGGCCACGGTGGTAAACCTCTCCTATCCGGTTTATTCGGCGTTCTCGACCTGCACGCCAAAAGTGTTGAAGGCCATGGCCAGCAGCGTGTAGCAGCCGACCGTGAAGACGTAGTCCATCCGCTGGCGATCGTTCAGGTGTTCGCCGAGTGCGGCCCAGGTCTCGTCGGACAGCTCCGATTTCTCGTCGAGTTCGTCGACCCCGGTGAGGACTGCGCGCTCGAACGCATCGGCGGGCCAACCATCATCGCCCCGGCGAACCGCGGCTATCTCGTCGTCGCGCAATCCGGCTTCTTTGGCCAGGGCTACGTGGTGGGTCCACTCGTAGGCGCAGTCGCGACGATGCGCGACCCGCAGGATGGCCAGTTCACGGATGCGGGGCGGCAGCGTGGACGAGTACAGGAGGTGGAGGTTGAACCGGAGAAACGCCTTGGCCAGCGCCGGGTGGTTGGCAAACGTCGAAAGCGCGTTGCCGGCGTCGCGGGGATTGCAACGTTCCGGAGGCAGCATGCCGGACAGGGATCGCCGGACAGCGTCGTCCCACTCGTCGGCGGGCAGCGGCCGAAGGCGCATTCACACTTTCCTCTCGGCATCCCCTCAACCACCTCTCGGCCAAGGAGAATCAGATTCTCATTTCCAACCAATAGAGTTGCATGATTCGGTCGGCTGGTCAATGCCGGCGGGCACGGACCAGCACTGAAATGCCGTTTCGGGGCCGGGTGATGCGACGCCGCAGCCGCCGGATGTTGATTCTCGCATGACGAGAAGCTAGTTTTCACATTAGTGATCTTGGCGCTGGCGGCGGTGCGCCGAGGCTTTGTGAGCCGCTGAATTCGATGGAGAGGGAACGGCCATGAACAAAGAAGACATGATGCTGATCAGTGTCGACGACCACACCGTCGAGCCGCCGGACATGTTCAAGGACCATCTGCCGAAGAAGTACATCGACGACGCACCTCGGCTGGTGCACAACTCCGACGGCTCGGACATGTGGAAGTTCCGCGACACGGTGATCCCGAATGTGGCACTCAACGCGGTGGCCGGCCGGCCCAAGGAGGAGTATGGGCTGGAACCACAGGGTCTGGATGAGATCCGCCCGGGTTGCTACAACGTCGACGAACGGATCAAGGACATGAACGCCGGGGGCATCCTGGCGTCGATTTGCTTCCCATCCTTCCCGGGCTTTGCCGGCCGCCTGTTCGCCACCGAAGACCACGAGTTCTCGGTGGCTTTGGTGCAGGCCTACAACGACTGGCATATCGACGAGTGGTGTGGGGCGTACCCGGCGCGGTTCATCCCGATGGCGCTGCCGGTGATCTGGGATGCCGAGGCGTGCGCCGCGGAGGTGCGTCGGGTCTCCAAGAAGGGTGTGCACGCGCTGACGTTCACCGAGAACCCGGCTGCGATGGGCTACCCCAGCTTCCACAACGAGTACTGGAATCCGCTGTGGAAGGCGTTGTGCGACACCAACACCGTGATGAACGTGCACATCGGATCCTCGGGCAGGCTGGCGATCACGGCACCGGATGCGCCGATGGACGTGATGATCACGCTGCAGCCGATGAACATCGTGCAGGCCGCAGCGGATCTGCTGTGGTCGCGACCGATCAAGGAGTACCCGGATCTGAAGATCGCGCTCTCCGAGGGCGGAACCGGCTGGATCCCCTACTTCCTGGAGCGGGCGGACCGCACGTACGAGATGCATTCGACATGGACTCATCAGAACTTCGGCGGCAAACTGCCCAGCGAGGTTTTCCGCGAGCACTTCCTGACCTGCTTCATCAGCGACAAGGTGGGCGTCCAACTGCGCAACATGATCGGCATCGACAACATCGCCTGGGAGGCCGACTACCCGCACAGTGACTCGATGTGGCCGGGCGCGCCCGAGGAACTGTGGGATGTGCTGTCGACCAACAACGTTCCGGACGACGAGATCAACAAGATCACCTATGAGAACTCGATGCGCTGGTACTCGTTCGACCCGTTTACCCACATTCCCCGGGAGCAGGCGACAGTCGGCGCACTTCGTAAGGCCGCCGAGGGGCATGACGTGTCCATTCAGGCGCTCAGCCACCACAAAGAAACCCGGGCGGGTTCGTCGGTCGCGGAGTTCACCGCCAACGCGAAAGCGCTCACCGGCAACAAAGACTGAAAAACAGGCCGCCGGAATGCAAGCGCGCCGGTGCATTTCGACCAGAGGAGACCCGCAGTGCCCGGCGCTGGAATGAATTTCGAGCTGACCGAAGACCAAGAGCTGATCCGCCGGTCAGTGGCCGAGCTGGCTCGGAAGTTCGACGACCACTACTGGATGGAAAAAGACCAGGCGCACGAGTTTCCGACCGAGTTCTACCGGGCCATTGCCGACGGCGGCTGGCTGGGCATGACGATTCCCACCGAGTACGGCGGCCATGGCCTCGGAATCACCGAAGCCACAATCTTGCTCGAGGAGATCGCCAAATCCGGCGGCGCCATGAACGCGGCCAGCTCGATTCACCTGTCGATCTTCGGAATGCAACCGGTGGTGGTGCACGGCTCCGACGAACTCAAGGCGCGCACGCTGCCTTCCGTCGCGACCGGCGAAGTGCACGTCTGCTTCGGGGTGACCGAACCCGGCGCCGGGCTCGACACGTCGCGCATCACCACGTTCGCCAAACGCGACGGGGATCGCTACATCATCAACGGCCGCAAGGTATGGATCTCCAAAGCGATGGAATCCGACAAAATCCTGCTGCTGACCCGCACCCGAAGCTACGAAGAGGTCACCAAGAAAACCGACGGAATGACGCTGTTCCTCACCGACCTCGACCGCAGCCGCGTCGACATCCACCCGATCCGCAAGATGGGCCGCAACGCCGTCAGCTCCAACGAATTGTTCATCGACAATCTGGAGGTCCCGGTCGAGGACCGAGTCGGCGAGGAAGGCAAGGGATTTCAATACATCCTGGACGGCCTGAACCCCGAGCGGATGCTGATCGCCGCCGAGGCGCTGGGCATCGGCAGGGTGGCGCTGGACAAGGCCGTGAAGTACGCGAACGACCGCGAGGTCTTCGGCCGGCCGATCGGCATGAACCAGGGCATCCAGTTTCCGCTCGCGGACTCGCTGGCCCGGCTGGACGCCGCCGAGCTGATGCTGCGCAAGGCCACCTGGCTCTACGACAACGGCCAACCCTGTGGGCGCGAAGCCAATACCGCCAAATATCTATGCGCCGATGCGGGCTTTACCGCTGCGGACCGGGCGCTGCAAACCCATGGCGGGATGGGCTATTCCGAGGAGTACCACGTCGCCCGTTACTTCCGTGAGGCCCGGCTGATGAAGATCGCTCCGATCAGCCAGGAGATGATCCTGAACTTCCTGGGATCCCACGTCCTGAAATTGCCAAGGAGCTACTGATGACCAATCCGCTGTTCGACCTCACCGGCCGATCGGCGTTGGTGACCGGTGCCGGCGGCGGGATCGGCGCGGCGGTCGCGCGGGCGCTTGGTGCCGCCGGTGCCGCGGTACTGGTCAGCGACATCGACGCCGACGCCGCTTCAGCTGTCGCGCAACGTATTTGCGCCGACGGTGGCAAGGCTGACGGCATCGCCCTCGACGTTCGGGATCGCCAGGCGGCCGATGCCGCGGCCGCGCGCGCCGCCGGGCTCACCGAAGGGACGTTGCACATTCTGGTCAACAACGCCGGAGTGACCGCGCCGGCGATGTTCGCCGATCTCACCGACGAGGACTTCCATCGGGTACTCGACATCCACCTGATGGGCGCTGTTCACTGCACCCAGGCGGCGCTGCGCTTCCTGCCCACCGACGGCACCGGCCGCGTCATCAACGTCGTCTCTTCAGCCGGGATCACCGGCACGCTCGGTCAGGTGAATTATTCCGCCGCCAAGGCCAGCATCATCGGGTTCACCAAGTCGTTGGCGCGCGAGATGGCGCGCAACAACATTCTGGTCAACGCGCTGGCGCCGCTCGCAGCGACACGGATGACCGAGACCATTCGCACCAACGAAAAATTCGCGGCCAACATGATGGCTCGAATTCCGTTGAAGCGCTGGGCCGAACCGGAGGAAGTCGCGGGCGCGTTCGTCTTCCTCGCCTCCGATGCCGCGTCCTACATCACCGGGCAGGTGCTGCCGGTGGACGGCGGCATGGTGATGTGATGTACCTGCGCCGCTGATGACCGCGACCGATGGCCCCGTGCTGCTGGCAGAGGACTGCGACGGGGTGCGGACCCTGACCCTCAATCGTCCGCGTCGCAAGAACGCGATCAACCCAGAGCTGTGGATCGCATTGCGGGACGCGCTCAACTCCGCCGGTCGTGACCGCAGCGTGCGCGCGCTGGTGATCACCGGGTCCGGCGGGAGCTTCTGCTCGGGCGCCGACATCTCGGTCCCCGACGACGTGCATCCGAAATACAAGCTGCAGCGCCTGACCGACGTGGCGCTGGCGTTGCACGAGCTCCCGATCCCAACGGTCGCCAAAGTGACCGGCGTCGCTGTCGGCGCCGGTTGGAACTTGGCGCTGGGCTGCGATTTGGTGGTTGCGACGCCGGAATCCACGTTCTCCCAGATCTTTTCCAAACGGGGACTGTCGATTGACCTGGGCGGTTCCTGGCTGTTGCCGAAACTCGTAGGCCTGCAACAGGCTAAGCGGCTCACATTGCTCGCCGAGACCGTCGACGCCGGCGAAGCCCATGCCCTGAACCTGGTGACCTGGGTGGTGTCTGCCGCGGATATCGACGCCTTCGTCAAGGACCTCACCGGCCGGCTGGCGGCCGGACCACCGATCGCGCTGGCCCAGACCAAAGCACTGCTGAACGAGGGCGCCGACCGTACTCTGCGCGACGCGCTGGCCAATGAGGCTCGTGCCCAGGTCGGTAATTTCGCCACGGCAGATGCAGTGGCGGCCTATGCCGCTTTCGCCGAACGAAGGGAGCCGTCGTTTACTGGTCGGTGGGCTCTCTCGAGGTCTGACAACGAGCAAACGGAGTGAGAATGCGTGAGACGGTCATCGTCGAGGCGGTGCGCACCGCGGTCGGCAAACGAAATGGCGGGTTATCCGGCATGCACGCCGCCGACCTGTCCGCGGTCGTTCTCAACGAACTGCTGGAACGCACCGGGGTCGGTCCGGAGATCGTCGATGACGTGATCTGGGGATGCGTATCCCAGGTCGGCGACCAGTCCAGCAACATCGGGCGCTACGCCGTGCTGGCTGCCGGCTGGCCGGAGAGTATCCCCGGGACCACGGTGAACCGGGCGTGCGGGTCCAGCCAGCAGGCGGTCGATTTCGCCGTGCAGGCGGTGATGTCAGGCCAGCAAGACGTCGTCGTCGCCGGCGGTGTCGAGGTGATGAGTCGGGTTCCGCTCGGTTCGGCCAGGGCAACCGGCATGCCCTACGGTCCGAAAGTCCTTGCCCGCTATGACAACTTCTCCTTCAACCAGGGTCTGTCGGCAGAGATGATCGCCAAGAAGTGGGGATTTTCCCGCACCCAGCTCGACGAGTATTCCGTCCAATCCCACGAGCGGGCCGCGGCGGCACAAGACACCGGCGCCTTCACCGATCAGATCGTGCCAGTGTTCGTTGATGGGGCCGAAGGATCGCAGGTTAGCGCCGTTGTCGCTGACGAGGGGGTGCGGCGCGGCAGCAGCGTCGACAAGCTGGCCGCGCTGAAGCCTGCTTTCACCGAAGACGGCGTCATCCACGCGGGCAATTCCTCGCAGATCTCCGATGGCGCCGCCGCCCTGTTGGTGACCACCTCGAAGACGGCGGTTGAGCTGGGGTTGACCCCGATGGTGCGCTACCGCGCGGGCGCAGTCACCGGGGCGGATCCGGTGCTGATGCTCACCGGTCCCATTCCGGCGACCGAGAAGGTGCTGGCCAAGGCCGGCGTCCCGCTGTCGGAAGTGGGCGTGTTCGAGGTGAACGAAGCCTTTGCGCCGGTGCCCCTGGCGTGGATCGCCGAGACGGATGCCGATCCGCGCCGGGTCAATCCGCTGGGCGGCGCCATTGCGCTGGGACACCCGCTGGGCGCTTCCGGTGCGGTGCTGATGACGCGCATGGCGCACCACATGCGCGATAACGGGATCCGCTACGGGCTGCAGACCATGTGTGAAGGCGGCGGCACGGCCAACGCCACGTTGGTCGAGCTCGTCGGCTAGCACGCGCGTAACGCTCCGCCGAAAATTCTCATGTGAGACCCTTGTAAATCGGCCAAACCGACCTACTGTGTGTTCACTAGGTTGGTTCGGTCTCGCCAAGACAAGGAAACGGGTGCCCGACGCGCGGCGATACGACACGCTTTTCGCCAAAGGCGAGGACCGCAAGCAGCGGATCCTCGATGTCGCACAACGCCTCCTCACGCGCAACGGCTGGCGCAACACGACACTCGCCCAGATCGCCGGCGAAGCCGGGGTCACTCCCGCGGGATTGCTGCATCACTTCGAATCCAAGGAGCAACTGCTGCATGCAGTGCTCGACGCCCGTGACCTCGATGACGACTCTCACGCAGACCGGTCCGGCGATCTTCTCTCCCAGATCGCTCAGGTCGCCGATCGCTTCCACCGGGCACCCGAACTGGTGGGCACTTTCACGGTGCTGCTGGTGGAAAACATCCTTCCCGAAGCTCCGCTGCACAACCGTATGCTGGCCAGGCACCGGGCTGCTATCGACATCGTCGCCGAGCTCATCCGCCATGGTCAGGCGGACGGCCGGTACCGCACGGATATAGACCCCGCCATCAAGGCAGTTGAAATTCTCGCCTTCGTCCACGGAATGGAAACCACATGGTTGCTCGATCCTTCAATACCACTGACCGAGGTCTTCAAGCAGTACGCGGAGACACTGGCGCGGGACTTCGCGCCGCCGACGAAGAGATGAGATACCGGCTCGACGTCGTCGCCGCCAGCGTCGTCGACGTGGTGCGGTTCGCCGGCGGTTGGCTCTTCGACCGGGCGATGGCGGGCTGGGACGTCACCGTGCTGGTTGCCGACCACGCGGATGATCACGCCGACGATCGGCCACTGCAGATCCTCGGCGCCCGGGTACTCGACCTCGAAGACGCTTTGGTATCGGTGGAATTCCGTCCCCGGCCCCAGGCCCTGGCGGCGGCGGCGGATCTGTTCGGATGCGACTCGCGGGTGCGGCAAGGTGTGCTGCAGGCCCTCGATCATGGCGTCACCGAGGTCACGCTGTGGGGGGAGAACTGGCCGGCCGAGCTCGACGAGAGCGTTGGCCTGGTACAACATCGGCTGAGCATGGCCGCGCAGATATTCAAGTCTCAGGCGCTGGCCGCCGCGGCAGTGTCGCACGACTCGATCAGTCACATCGAGATCTTCCGAAGCGGGCTGCTGGCATGGCCGTCGGTGGCCGCCGATCTGGTTCCTGCTGGCTAAACGGCGCGGCCGCAGCCTTTCTGAGGCGCCCGTGATGGGTGGCGTTGACGACCACCACCGGGTATGGAAATGTAATGCTCATCTCTGAGAGGAACGTTCTCACTGGCCGAGATTGAACGGAGCACGGGATGGCGAACGACTTGGAGATGGATTTCTTCCGCGATCAACGGCTCGTCGAGAATCCCTACCCCTACTACGAGGCGCTCCGTCAGCAGTGCCCTGTCACCCGGGAAAGCCACCACGGGGTCACCATGGTGACCGGCTGGGACGAGGCCTGTGCGGTGCTGAACGACGCCGAGACCTTCTCGTCGTGCATCTCGGTGACCGGCCCGTTTCCCGGCTTCCCGGTGCCGCTCGAAGGTGACGACGTGACCGAGTTGATCGAGCAACACCGGGACGAGTTGCCGTTCAGCGACCAGCTGCCGACCCTCGATCCGCCGACACACACCAACCACCGTGCCCTGCTGATGCGGCTGATCACCCCGAAGCGCCTCAAGGAGAACGAGGACGCCATGTGGGTGCTCGCCGACCAGGTGCTGGACTCCTTCCTGGCACCGGGCGAGGGCGACTTCATCAAGGGTTTTGCCGGCCCCTTCACGCTGCTGGTGATCGCCGACCTGCTGGGCGTGCCCGAGGAAGATCGCGATCAGTTCGTCAAGAACATCCACAAGCACTCCGGCGGTGGCGTCGGGGGCACCGGCGAGAAATCGCTGGCGCACAGCCCGCTGGAATTCCTGTACGGGACCTTCGCCGACTATGTCCGGGACCGCCGCCGCGAACCCCGCGACGACGTGCTGACCGGTCTGGCCACCGCCACATTCCCGGATGGCTCGGTTCCCGACGTCGACGACGTTTCCCGCGTGGCAACCAATGTCTTCTCGGCGGGTCAGGAGACCACCGTGCGCCTGCTGGGCGCCGCGTTGCAGATCATCGGCGAGCGCCCCGACATCCAACAGCAGTTGCGCCAAGACCGCAGCCTGCTCCCGAACTTCATCGAAGAGGCGCTGCGCATCGAGAGCCCGGTCAAGGGGGACTTCCGTTTGAACCGGGTGCCCGTCAACGTTGGCGGTGTTGACCTTCCCGCCGGTACCACCGTGATGGTTCTGCAGGCGGCCGCCAACCGTGATCCACGCCGGTTCGATGACCCGACCACATTCGACCCGGCCCGCAAGAACGCCCGACAGCATCTCTCGTTCGGGCGGGGGATCCACAGCTGCCCCGGCGCGCCGCTGGCGCGTGCCGAAACCCGGGTGGCGATCGAGCGACTGCTCGACCGGACATCTGAGATCAGGATCAACGAGCGCGTCCATGGCCCGGCCAACGACCGCCGCTACCAATATGTTCCGACGTACATCCTGCGTGGCCTAACGGAGCTGCACCTGGAGTTCACGCCGGCATGAAGGTCGCAGTCGACGACCAGCGTTGTCGGGGGCACGGGGTGTGCGTCACGCTTTGCCCGGAAGTGTTCAGTCTGACCGACGACGGCTACGCGGTGGCGATAGCATCCGACGTTCCCGCGGAATCGGAAAAAGCTGCCCATGAGGCCATCCAATGCTGCCCCGAACAGGCAATCACCGAGATCTGACCAAACGCACACGTAAGTAAGGAGATTCGAGTGGCTAAGGGGCCAAAAGGATATGTCATCCTCACCGAGGCCATCAAGGACCCGGAGGGTATGAAGGCCTACGCCCAGGCCGCGGGAGCGACGATGGGCGGTGCCACCATTCTCGCGGTGGATACCGCTCCTAAGGTCATCGAAGGCACCTGGCACGGCAACCAGACCGTGGTACTGGAATTCGAATCGGTGGATGCGGCTCGCGCCTGGTACGAGTCTGAGGCTTACCAAAAGGCGGCCAAACTGCGGCAGGCAGCCGCCGACTGCAACGCGGTTATCCTCAGCGGATTCTGAGATACCTACTCCGCCTGGCCAGCAGTGGTTTCAGTGCGGGCACTGCTAGCCGTTGCAGGCTGGGCGAGCTGTCGCCTTCCTTCCGAGGGTTCTGAAAGATCCGATTTGCCTCGGATTCGCTGCGCGGGTGCTGGTGGTCCATCCTCAAGTAACAGGCGTGAACTCGATGTGCAGTTCGGTAATTCCCCGCATCATGAACGGCTTTTCGTAGGTGTAGCGGCGAGCGTCGGCCGGCCCGTGATGTGCCTCCGAAATCCGGATATCAGCCATGCGGGACAGCACACGCTCGAGGCTGACGCACGCCTCGACCCGCGTGAGCGGCGCGCCGGGGCAGGTGTGGATGCCGCGCCCGAACGCGACGTGTTCCCGGACATTGGGACGGTCGATGCGGAACTCGTCAGGGTCGGCGAAGTGGGCGGGGTCCCGGTTCGCGGCCCCGGGCAACATCAAGATCGTGGTTCCCGCTGGAATGCGCTGGCCAGCGATGGTCGTGGTCTTGCTCACGAGCCTGAAGTGGCTCTTGATCGGGCTCTCGAACCGCAGCAACTCCTCGATGAAGTTCGGGATGAGGCTCGGATCGTCGCGAAGCTGCTGCTGCAAGTCGGGGCGCTCGCCGAGCAACTGGATCGCGAAGGTCAGCAGTTTGCTCGTCGTCTCCTGTCCGGCGACGAACAGGAAGGTGGCGTGATGGACGAGTTCGATGACCTCGGGAGTCGATCCGTCCGGATACGTCGCCTGGGCCAGCTGGGTCAGGACGTCGCCGCGGGGCTCGCGGCGGCGGTCCTCGATGTAGGCGGTGAACTGGTTTTCGAGGAACTCGAAGGGATTGTGTTCGAACGTCTGGTTTTCCGCCAAGCCGCTTACCTGTCCGGCCAGGTGGTCCAGGAAGGCAGGGTGGTCTTCGGCCGGCACGCCGAGGAGGTCGGCGATGACGAGCAGGGCAGACGGCCTTGCGTATTGCCCGACGAATTCGCACTCGCCGGCGTCGACGAACCCGTCGAGGGTGCGGTCGGCGAGCATCCACATGAACTCTTCGTTCTCCTTGAGTCTGCGGGGCGTCATCAGCTTGCTGAGCAGGCCGCGGACTTCGGTATGCCGTGGCGGGTCCAGCGTGGGCATGTAGTCGCTGAGCGGCATCTCGTCACGATGCTGTTTGATCTGGTCGGTGATGTCGTCCCCGGTCGGCTCGAATGGCAGGCCGGAGAACGGGCCGATGACGGAATTGCAGGCGGAGAAGCCCTCGACATCGCGATACACGCTCATCGCCGCGTCGTAGCCGGTGAGTGCCATGAGCCCCTGCTGGGGATCGACGTTCACCGGACACTGCGAGCGCTTATCGGCGTAGTACGTGTACGGGTCGGCGATCAACGCCTCGTCGGAAAAGAAATTGAGCGTATCGAATTCACTCACCCGCAGACCTCCTCAACCTGTCGACACCTTCGTGCTTAAACGTTTTACGCTCGTAAAGCATACGGGTCCAGACGAGATTGTGAGTCAATGACGGACAAGGATCTTGCGGATCTCGCCGTACAGCGCTTACGGCACGCGATCGTCGGGGACTAAGGAGGCAACGTTGACCTGGAGCCTGTAAGGAGGTCGAGCGAGTCGGTGATGAGCCCCAGCGGTGTGTACTACGACCCTTTCGACCCGGGATCGCCGCCGATCCCTATCCGGCGTACCGGCGGCTGCGCGAGGAGGCGCGGCTCTACCACAACGAACTTCACGACTTCTACGTCGTCAGAAGGCCGACGAGGTAGAGCGGGTCCGCACCGACGACGAGACCTTCATCTCCGGCCGCGGGGCCATCCTGGAGTTCATCCGCGCCGACCTCCCGATCCGCTCCGGCATGTTCAACTTCGAGGACTCACCCATCCACACGACGCACCGGCGGCTGCTGGCTCGCGTGTTCACGCCGCGGAGAGTTGCGGAGCTGGAGCCTAAGATCCGCGAGTTCTGCGCCAGGAGTCTGGACGCCGTCGTCGGTTCGGGGCGGTTCGACTTCATCGCCGATCTGGGTGCCCAGGAGCCAATGCGGACGATCGGCATGCTGCTAGGTATTCCCGAGGCCAACCAGGAGTCCCACCGGCACGACATGGAGCAGACTCTGCGCACCGAGACGGGCACGCCGATGGATCCCCAAGAGGGATTTGCCAGTGGCGAAGCGTTTGCCGAATACATCGACTGGCGGGCCGAGCACCCCTCCGACGACCTGATGACCGACTTGTTCAACGCCGAGTTCGAGGACGAGACGGGGACCGTTCGCCACCTGACCCGTGCGGAGGTCCTCACCTGCACCTCGCTCATAGCCGGTGGCGCCGGTGAGACGACCGGCCACCTCATCAGCTGGACCGGCAAGGTCCTGGCCGATCATCCCGACCAGCGGCGCGAGCTTGTAGAAGATCCGTCGTTGATCCCGGCCGCGATCAAGGAGGTGCTGCGCTACGAGCCCCCAGGGCACCAGTTCGCGCGCTACGTGAACAAGGATGTTGAGCTGCTTGGTCAGACCGTGCCGGGGGGCAGCGTCATCCTGTTTCTCATGGCCTCCGCCAACCGCGATGACCGTCGATACCCCGACGGTGACCGCTTCGACATCCACCGTAAGGGTGCCAAGCATTTGTCGTTCGGCGTCGGTACCTACTACTGCCTGGGCGCGGCGCTGGCGCGGTTGGAGGGCCGAATTGTCCTAGAGGAGATCCTCAAGCGTTTCCCCGAGTGGGAGATCGATAGTGACAACGCCCGCATGGCGTCGGCCTCCATCCGCGGGGATGGGATGCGCTGCCCGCATTCATCCCCCGACCGACGGTGCCATCGTCGAAGCGCCGATCGCCGCACCATAACGCGCAGCGACAAATCGGCCGTCATGTCGGTTGGAACACAGAGGACTTGACGCAGAACAGATCATCCGGGCTGTCAGCACCATCCGTGAACCGTTGACACCTCTATGCTGAACGTTTTACGGTTGTAAAGCATGGTCCAGACGAGATTGTGAGTTGATGACGGACGAGGATCTTGCTTATCTCGCTATACAGCGTTTACAGCGCGCTTACTCCGATATCGCCACTCGAGGCGCTTGGCACGAAGTCGCATCAATTCTTACCCCGGATTGTCGGATCACGTTCGACACACGGTCCGGTGAAATCTTCAAGATTGAAGGGCCCATCGAGTTCGGCGAGTTCGCCGCCAAGATGAACGGCGTCTTCTCCTTCTACCAATACATCCCGCTGAACTTCGTCGTCACCATCGGCCCGGATGGCACCGCCCATGGCTGTAGCTACTCGCTCGAGGTAGCCGAGGATGCCCAGACCCGGGACTGGATCGAGTCCTACGGTGTGTACAACGACGAATACGTACTGGTTGAGAACGAGTGGCGGTTCTCTCGGCGCCACTACCAGACACGTGCCCGACGCAGGGCAGAGCGCGTTGAGATATTCAGGCTGGACGAGCGTACGGCCCCGTGGTGATGCGTTGATCGTGATGCGGGAATGTTGGACGGTTGTATAGCATGTGTGTTACGGCTTTTTCGACCGGCCGCGCGGATCTCGGTGTTGGTTTTGGCGTTGCAGGGTGTGTTCTGCAGGCGCGGCCAGGCAGGGCCCTGGCTGGGTTTTGGCTGGCGTTGTTCGGTGGGTGTTCGGGTTTTGTCGATGAGAGTTGAGCCGACTTAGGTTAGGAGCCGCAGAGTGGCCGTCAACACAACCTATGAACTCGAGGACCGGTATAGGCAGGCTTCGGGGCGGGTTTATGTCACCGGGACACAGGCGTTGGTGCGTTTGCCGTTGGTGCAACACCAGCGTGATCTCGCGGCGGGCTTACGCACCGCGGGGTTCATCTCGGGTTATCCAGGCTCGCCGCTGGGTGGGTACGACCAAGCGCTCAACGCTGGTCGGCAGTTCCTTGCCGAGCAGGACGTCCACTTTCAGCCGGGACTTAATGAGGACTTGGCCGCGACCTCGGTGTGGGGCACGCAGCACGCCTCGATGATGCCGGGTATGGAGTACGACGGCGTGTTTTCGATCTGGTACGGCAAGGGCCCCGGCGTCGATCGTTCGATCGATGCGATAAAGCATGGTGCGTACAGTGGAGCGGCCGCACACGGCGGCGTACTCGCGCTTGCCGGTGACGACCATGGTTGCCGGTCGTCGACGCTGGCTCATGCCAGCGATCAGGCGTTCATTCACTGCGCGATGCCGATACTGCACCCCGCGACGGTGCAGGAGTACCTGGATTACGGAATCTATGGCTGGGCTATGTCGCGGTTCTCGGGGTGCTGGATCGGGTTCAAGTGCGTTACCGACGTCATCGAGAGCGGCGCGTCGGTCGATGTCGATGCCGACCGGGTCTCGGTGGTGCTGCCGGAGGTGGAGAAGCCGCCGCAGGGGTTGAACGGATTTCGCGGCAGCGGCGGGCAAGTCGCCGAGCAGTTGTTGTACGAGCACCGCCTGCCCGCGGCCCAAGAATTTGTCCGGGTTAATGGCCTCGACCGGGTCGTGGTCGGCGGTGCTCATCGCAGGCTGGGCATCGTCACGACGGGCAAGGCTTACCTTGATGTGCGGGCGGCGTTGGACGCGTTGGGGATTGACGAGCGTCGGGCGGTGGAACTTGGCCTTGCGGTCTACAAGGTGGCGATGCCCTGGCCGCTGGAACCGACCGGCATCGTCGAATTCGCCCAGGGCTGTGACGAGGTCCTGGTTATCGAGGAGAAGCGCCCGATCATCGAGGAGCAGCTGAGCCGGCTTCTGGTGAACCTTGCCCGGCGCCCGATCCTGTTGGGCAAGAACGACGAGCGCGGCCAGCCGTTGGTGCCCAACCGCGGTGAGCTCGAGCCCCAGACAATCGTGAAGATGATCGCCGACCGGCTCAATCGGCTGGTCGACGCACCTGATATCGCCGAGCGGGCGCGTCCGCGAGTTTCCCTGACCGCGCAACCGTTGGCCATGGCGCCATCGAGTGGTGGGTTGATGCGGATGGCGGCCTTCTGTTCAGGCTGCCCCCACAACACCTCGACCCGCCTGCCCGAGGGCAGCGTTGCCTTTGGTGGGATCGGCTGCCACGGCATGACGGCGATGATGCCGGATCGACCGACGCTGGCGATCACCCATATGGGTGGCGAGGGCGCGTTGTGGATCGGCGTGGCGCCGTTCGTTCAGACACCGCACATATTTCAGAACCTCGGCGACGGAACCTACTTCCACTCCGGCCTGCTGGCCATCCGGGCGGCTGTCTCCGCGGGCGTCAACATCACCTACAAAATCCTTGTCAACGGCGCGATCGCCATGACCGGCGGCCAGGACATCCAGGGCGAGGTGACGGCTCCGGAAATCGCGCGCCAGCTCGCCGCCGAGGGCGTAAAGAAGATTGTGGTGGTCTCTGACGACCCCAAGCGGTGGCGCAAAGAACCGCTGCCCAAAGGCGTGACAGTCCACCACCGGACCGAGCTGGACAAGTTACAGCGACAGCTGCGCGGCATCCCCGGTACCACCGCGATTGTCTACCAGCAGGAGTGCGCGGCGGAGAAGCGCCGCAAGCGTAAGCGTGGCAAATACCCCGACCCTGACGTCCGTGTGGTCATCAACGAGCGAGTGTGTGAGGGCTGCGGCGATTGCAGTGTGCAGTCCAACTGCATATCGATCGAGCCGGTAGAGACCGAATATGGCCGCAAGCGCCGAATCAACCAATCATCGTGTAACAAGGACTACTCGTGCGTGCTCGGATACTGCCCGAGCTTCGTCACGGTGAAGGGCGCCAAGTTACGGGTTTCCCAGTCGAAGCTGCCACCGCTGCCTGCCGATGCCCTCGCTGAGCTGACCAGGCCCGCGGTCGCCCCCTCGGAGACGCCCTATAGTGTGCTGCTGGCCGGCATCGGCGGTACCGGCATCGTCACGATGGGGGCACTTCTCGGGATGGCCGCCCACCTGGAAGCCAAGGGCGTGACAGTGCTTGACGTAGCCGGGCTGGCGCAGAAGAACGGTCCGGTGACCAGCCACGTGCGGGTCTACGACAACGCCGATGATGTGCACGCGACCCGCATCGAGGCAGGTGGCGCCGATGTGGTGATCGGCGCCGATATCGTCGTCACGTCGGGTGCTGAGTGCATCAGCAAGGTCGCCGCGAATCGGACCGCATTGGTGATCAACGACCACGTCGCGCCGACGGCGGCGTTCGCGCGTAACCCCGACTTGGACCTGTCGGCATCGCCGATGCGGCGTGCACTGGAACGTGCCGCCGGAGGTAGCGGTGACTTCTTGCCGGCTACCGAGCTGGCCGAGGCGCTGACCGGGGACTCGATCTACACCAACATCATGCTGCTGGGGTATGCGTGCCAGCGTGGCTTGTTGCCGGTCAGCCTCGAGGCGATAACGCGGGCCATCGAACTGAATGGCGTTGCGGTGCAAGCTAATCAGCGGGCGTTCGACTGGGGCCGGCTAGGCGCTGCCGACCGTGACCGGGTGGAAGCGATCGCCGCGTCTGCTATGCACGACATGCTCGACGAGGCCGAGGTCGAACCGACACTCGATGAACTGGTCGCCCGCCGAGTCGCCGATCTGACTGAGTACCAGAACGCCGCTTATGGCCAACACTATCGGGCCGTAGTCGACAAGGTGCGCACCGTCGAAGCCGAGCGGGTGCCGGGCAGCGACGAACTGGCCAAGGCCGTCGCACGCTACCTCTATAAGCTGATGGCCTACAAGGACGAATACGAAGTCGCCCGGCTGATGGGCGACCCCGAATTCTGGCGCGGCATCCGGGAGCAGTTCGAGGGTGATTTGCGGGTGGAATTCAACATCGCACCGCAGATCTTCAACCCGCGCGACCCCGATACCGGGCGAGCCAAGAAGTACGCCTTCGGCCCGTGGATGCGGTATGCGTTCGCGGTGTTGGCCAAGGGTAAACGGCTGCGCGGCACCGGATTCGACCCCTTCGGGCGAACCCCCCATCGCCGCGAGGAGCGGGCACTGATCACCCGCTACGAAGCGACTGTCAATGAGGTGCTCGCGACGCTGGATCAAGAAAACCACGCGATCGCCGTGGAGATCGCCAGCATTCCTGATCACATCCGGGGCTATGACCTCGTCAAGGAGGATCACCTCCGCGACGCTCGCCAACGAGAATCCGAGCTGCTCGACAAGTACCGGGAGGTGTCGGTTTCATGACAGTGACTTTGACGGAGGCCGAAGGGCGGCTGCGCCCGGGCCGGATGCTGATCGGGGGGGAATGGGTCGCGCAAGGCAGCGGGGAATTCGTCCACATCAATCCGTCCACGGGGCGACCACACCCACCGATCGCGATGGCAGGCCCGACGGAAGTGGACCTGGCGGTGGCCGCCGCCCGGGCGGCATTGGCGGGCTGGCGCTCGATGCCGGCGGATGGGCGCCGCGATGCGTTGCTTCGGCTGGCCGGGCTTATCCGCGACCATGCACGCGAGTTGGGCGTGCTGATGTCGTTGGACAACGGGACGCCGCAGTCGACTGCGGCGATATTCCCCTTGGCCGCGGCCGACAACTTCGCGTACTTCGCCGGGTGGGTCGACAAGGTTGGTGGCGACGTGATACCGACCTGGCCGGCATCCGCATTGGACTACGCATTGATGGAGCCGTACGGCGTAGTCGGAGTGATCATTCCGTGGAACGCCGTCATGCACAATATCGGCCAAGTTGTGGGTGCGGCACTCGCGGCCGGAAACTGTGTTCTGCTCAAGGCGCCGGAGCTGGCACCATTCGCGCCGCTACGGTTCGGTGAGTTGATGCTCGAAGCCGGGATCCCGCCCGGGGTGGTGAACATCGTCGCTGGCGGTCCGCAGTGCGGTGAGGCCATGGTTGCACACCCCGGCATCGACAAGATCCACTTCATCGGCAGCGGCGCGACGGCCAGGAAAATAATCGCTTCGGCGGCCCAGACGCTCAAGCCGGTGACGATGGAACTGGGCGGCAAGTCGGCGAACCTGCTGTTCGCCGACGCCGACTTGCAGGCCGCGTCCTGGAACGCGGCGTTTGCCTGCATGGCCAACGCCGGGCAGGGGTGTCTGCTGCCCACTCGGCTGCTGGTCGAGGACACCATCTATGACGAGGTAGTCGAGATGGTGGTGGGAGTCGCGCGCTCGTTGGCAGTCGGCGACCCGTTCGACCCCAACACGCTGATCGGGCCCGTCATTACCGAGGGCGCCTGTGAGCGAATCCTTGGGATCATCGAGAAGGCCAAGTCCGACGGTGCAGGAAAGTTGGTCACCGGTGGCAGCCGGATCGGTGCGGAATTGGCCGACGGCTACTTCATCGAGCCGACAGTGTTCGCCGACGTGGACAATGCCAGCGATCTGGCCCAGCAGGAGGTGTTCGGGCCGGTCCTGTCGATCATGCGGTTCACCGGTGAGGCAGAAGCGATCCGGCTGGCGAACGATACTCAGTACGGACTAACCGCCTACCTGAACACCAACGATCTGCGCCGCGCGCACCGGCTTGCGGCAGCCCTGGAGGCCGGGCAGATCTACGTCAACGGATTTACCGGTGTGCCCACCGGCGCACCATTCGGCGGAGTCAAGCAATCCGGGTTCGGACGCATGGGCGGAAAATGGGGCTTGGAAGACTTCCTTCGCCCGAAAAACGTCTACATCCCATTGGTCTAGTGGTGGGGTGATCGGGAACCTCCCGCACGCGCCGATGGCAGCGCCGACGGTCATGGCCCATCCTGCAGGATCATGGCGGCCGCTTTCTCGGAGACCATGATCGTTGGTGCGTTGGTATTGCCGCTCGTGATCGCAGGAAAGATGGATGCATCGACGACGCGGAGGCCATCGACGCCACGAACGCGCAGTTGTGGGTCGACCACGGCGTCGTCGTCCGAACCCATACGGCAGGTTCCCACCGGGTGGTACGGCCGGAACGAGTAGGTGCGCAGGAAGGCGGCCCACTCGTCATCGGTCTGCACGCGGTCACCGGGAAGTACCTCGACGACTGACTTGGCCTTCATCGCCGGAGTTTGAAAGATGTCGCGTGCATGCCGGCAGGCGGCCATGAGTGCCTTCAGGTCGTCGCCGCCGACGAGCTCGTGATCGATGATCGGATAGGCCATAGGATCGCTGGACGCGAGTCGCACGGTACCGCGGCCGGAGGGGTGCACGAAGCTCGGGTAAACCATCATGCCGTTTGCCGGCTTGACGTCATGGATGTTATGGGCGCCTTGGCCGTGGTGTTCCTCGTTGAAGTCCAGACCGATCGGCATCAGGATGATCTCGGTGTCAGTCGGTTGCTCTCCAGTGAGCTGCGTGAAGACGACCGCGGCGCAGGACATGGTGAGAGCCCCTTGGCCCCGGGCGATGAAGTTCACCAGGTGCTTGACCGCTCGGTGCGGCTTGAGCTCCGAATACAGTGTGTCCGCTGCCGTTTCAAACGTGAGCAGGCCATAAGCGTGGTCCTGCATGTTGCTGCCCACGGCAGCGCGGTCGACGCGGACGGCGATGCCGCGCTCACGCAAGTGATCGCCCGGCCCGATACCGGAAAGCATCAGCAGCTTCGGCGACACCAGGGCGCCGGCGCTGAGGATCACGTCCCGTGTGGCGCTTGCCGTGCACAGCCGTCCATTGTGGCGGTACTCAACGCCGGTCGCCCGGTCGCCTTCTAGCAGCACCCTGGTCGCCAACGCTTTGGTGCGGATGGTCAGGTTGCGCCGCCGCCGAACGGGGGCCAGATAGCCGCGGGCCGTGCTGCTGCGGAATCCGCGGCGCTGGTTGACCTGGGCCACCGACACGCCCTGCTGGGAGATGCCGTTGTAGTCGGGGTTGGGCGTGTGGCCGGCTTGCTCAGCGGCGGCGAGGAAGTCGTCGACCGCCTCGATCGGCATGGTTACCCGCCGCACCGTGATGGGTCCGCTGCTGCCGCGCCGCGGGCTCGGTCCGTCGGCATAGCTCTCGGCCCGCTCGAAGTAGGGCAGTACATCGTCGTAGCCCCAGCCGGGGCAGCCCTGGTCACGCCACTCGTCGAAGTCTGACGGATCGCCCCGTACCCACAACATCATGTTGATCGAGCTGCCTCCGCCGAGCACCTTGCCCGCCGCGAAGGTATCTACGGTGCCATCCCGAGAAGCGTCGGGCGCTCCGGGGTAGCTCCAATCCAGACGCTTCGGCAGCTTGGCGACGCCGGCTGGAATTCGAATGGCAGGGTGGCGGTCCCACCCGCCTGCCTCGAGGAGGAGTACCCGCGTTGTCGGATCGGTCGACAGCCGGTTGGCCAGTACGCACCCTGCCGAACCGCCACCGACGATGACGTAATCCCAATTATCGTGATCTGTGATCGGATATGCCATTACTCGCCCAGGCTAGGAAGTTGCCGCGGATCGAAACTCGACATAGTTCTTCCGCATCGGCGGGTTATCGGCCTCGGTCCAGATGATTTGCTTCTCAGCTTCGGCACCCTTTGGCTCCTCGTCCTCCATTGGCAGCTGGTCAGCGTGTGATGCTATACGTTGGTCCAACGGCGGGGAAGTGTTTTGAATATCGGCCAATCCCGCGGGCGGACGACCGCTGGGGCACCCGGGAAGATGGCCTGCGACGTTCTGGGCGGACGGGGTAAGGAGCGTCGGTTCCACCGGTATGTTGCCAATTGGAGGCTCGGGCACTAGTCGGCCCGTGACCCGCCCCTAGCGCAAGTACGTGGTCGCCCGGTTGTAGATGCGACAATGAAGACATCGTTGAGCGAGGGAGGCGGTCAAATGGCATATCCCCGTCGGGTTGGCGCAGAGACATCGAAGACACGTGCTCATCTGCTGGACGCCGCGGAGCGAATCATGCTCGATGAAGGATACGCTGCGGTCACTTACCGGGTATTGGCTGCCAAGGCCGGTGTCACCGCCGGTCTCGTTCAATACTATTTCCCGACGCTCGACGATCTGTTCGTCGCCATGCTCCGACAGCGCACTGACCGCACCTACGACAGGCTAATCGAGACGCTGCGCCTACACGCCGATGAGCCGCTGCGTGCTGTCTGGGAATTCAATAGGGACGATACGACCGCAGCATTGATGATGGAGTTTCTGGCACTTGCCAACCACCGCAAGAGCATCCGAGCTGAGCTAGCCCTCGTCAGCAGCCGGTTCCGTAAAGCCCAGCTCCAGGCGCTCAAGGTGAAATGGCCCGAATATGGTCCGTTCAACGAGGAACTCGCGCCCGCGATATGCATTTTTCTCCTTCAGGCGATTCCGAAAATGATCCTGTTGGAGAATGCGGTCGGTATGCCTACGTCGCATACGCAGGTGCTCAAACTCGTGAACCAATACATCGACCGCATCGAACCCCGGCGCAGAACACCGAAGACCCAGAAGGTGCAAAGCAAGTCGCGGTCACGCCGTTCGGGTTGAGGTGGCCGGAGGCCGTAGGGTGACATTGCCCTTGCTCGGCAAGAGAATCAGATGCTAGGAATGATCCGGCCCAGTCCGCGTGGGCGCCCACGGGGAATCCGGCCGCATTACGCTGCGCGGTGGCATCTCTGAACGCCATCATCGATTTCGTTGGAGCACAATAGAACACGTCTTCAACGCAAGCTGTAGTCACAGCCTCCAGCTTTGACGAATCGGAGCTACATCGCTTGACTCTGTACCTGGCAGGCGACAGTGCGCGTCGGTCATTGTGTTAGGCAGGGCCGCGTGGACCACATAGGCCGACGGCACGGTTTCGGGCGCAGCTAGCGTGCCTGACCCGTTGGGAAGGTCCGTGTGGCGGCTGTCTGCTGACTCTTGTGCTTTACGGGTGTATGGGGTGTAATTCTGAGCATGGTCGTAGGTGGTTGGAGGTGGGATCGATGACGATGCCGTATGACGGTCGGGGCCGGGTGAGTCCCGTGTATGAGCCGGGCGCGTTGTCTGCCGAGGAGTTTGAGACCGAGTTCGTCGAGGCGTTGGTTGGTGAGTTGTTGGCCAGTGGTACGCCGGTGGGGTTGCCGGAGGGGTTGACGCCGGCGGCGGCGCGGCGGTATCACGGGACATTTTTGAAGTATCTGTCGTTTTTTGCCTGGAAGTTTCCGTCGTGGTTGATGTCGGTGGCGTCGTTGTGCCCGTATATCGATGTGCGTAAGGAGATCATCAACGATTGTGTTGATGAGGAGGTGGGTGATCCCGACGCCGATGGTCGTTGTCATATTGATCTGCTTTATGACGAGGCCGAGGAGTGCGGGGTATCTCGCCAGGAGATTTTCGAGACGTTGCCCACGGCGCCGATCATCACCGCGATTCAGGCGTGGGAGAACCTGACCCGCACGTTGGGGTGGTTACCGGGGTTTGCTGCCATTGGTGGGTTGGAGATCTTGCAGTCTGAGCCGGCGGTGGCCGCGCGGCGGCGGATGACCGGTGAGGTGGCCACCGAGCAGTTCAGCAAGGAAATGGGTGGGCAGGCGTTTCATGAAAAACTCGGCCTGCCCGATGGGTCGTTGAAGTTCTTGGCGTTGCATGCCTATAAGGATCAGTTCCACGGTGGTGGTGAGTTGGCGATGATCACCACGTACGCGAACACCCGCCAGTTGCAGCAGGAGTGTCTGTGGGCGGCCCGGACCACGATGCAGATCAGCTCGGTGTACTGGGCCGAGATGATCAGGTTGGCCACCGAGGCGGCCCACGAACTCGTCACGGCCTAGGCACACACCGGGCCCAGTCGATGATCAACCTCGACACGATCGACCTGACCGACCACGAGCTCTACCGGCACGGCTTCCCCCACGAGCTGTTCACCTCGCTGCGCCAGACCGCGCCGGTGTGGCGTCACCCCGAGACTGCGGGCACCGAACGGCTTGGTGTGTCGTCGTTTTGGGTGCTCTCCCGGCACGCCGAGGTGTGGGCGGTAGGACGCGACGCCGCGCGGTTCCGCTCTGGGGAGGGGCCGCAATTGATCGACAGCCCGGTGGGGATGGAAGGGGGGCGGTTCCCGCTGCTGGCGATGGACGCCCCCGAGCACACCCGGTTCCGGACGTTGGTCAGCCGGGGGTTCACCCCCCGGTCGACGGAGCGGCTGGAGGCCAAGGCGCATGAGTGGGCGCGCACCATCCTGGCCGATGTGCTCGAGCGTGGTCAGTGCGAGTTCGTCCACGAGGTTGCCTATCAGTTGCCGCTGCACATGATCGCCGACATCATGGGCATCCCGTATGCCGACCGCAAATGGGTGTTCGACAAGGTCGACTTGATGCTGCAGGCGATGGATCCCCAGTCACCGATGAGCTTGGAGGAGCAAGCAACGGCCATCCTGGAGTCCTACCAGTACGCGCATGTTCTGGGCGAAGACAAACGCCGCAACCCCACAGACGATGTCTGGACGACGCTGGCCTCGGCAGATGTCGAGCTGCCCGACGGCACCCGCACCCGGCTCAGCGAAGAAGAACTTGCCATCTTTTTCGTCGTGCTGACCGTCGGTGGCAGTGAAACAACCCGCAACGCGATCGCCGGCGGGCTGATGGTCCTGCTCGAGCACCCCGACCAGTTCAAACTGCTGCGTGATGACCCCACATTGGTGTCCACCGCGGTCGAGGAGATCCTGCGCTGGACTTCTCCACTGACCTACTTTCGCCGTACTGCAGCCCAAGATGTCACCATCGGCGACCAACACATCAAAGCAGGCGACCGCGTCACCATGTGGTTCCCCTCGGCCAATCGCGACGAGGATGTCTTCGACAACCCCTTCGGCTTCGACATCACCCGCGCCAACAATCCCCACGTCGCCTTCGGCGCCGGCGGACCCCACTACTGCCTGGGCGCCAACCTCGCCAGACGTGAACTCAAAGCCTTCCTCGAAGAACTACTCAGCCTCGTCGGCGACATCGAAATCGTCGGCCAACCCGAATACAGCGTCCAAGGCATCGAAAACCCCATCACGTTGGGATTCAAAAACCTACCAGTGCAACTGTCGCCTCGCTCTGCTACGCGACTGGCTGGACACGTTGCTACCTGACAAATGCAAAACCTGATCACCTAGGGAGCGCTCAGTGGCCGTCGACCTCCTCAAGCCCGCATTGGACGTGGGCATCGTCACCACGAACACCGACAAGATGCTTGCTTTCTATCGCGACGTGCTCGGCTTCGACACACAGGAGCCGATCTCGTTTCCCGGGTTCGGCACGGTGCACCGGCTGGTGGTGGGGGAGAGCATTCTGCGGCTGTTCGAGCCCGCATCCGCGCCGTCGGCGAACGCGGTCAATGACTCGATGTACGCCGCTACCGGGATTCGCTACATGACGTTGGTCATGCGCAATTTGAATGACGTGATCGCTGCCTGCCGCGAATTCGGTGTCAATGTCAGTGCGGAACCGCGCGAGATCCGGCCCGGTGTGGTGGCGACGACGATCCAGGATCCCGACGGCAACTGGCTAGAAATGCAGGGCCGGTTGCCAGTGCCCGACTGATTTTCTGCTCCACTGGGCTACGTGCGATTGGACAACCCGTTCAGGATGACATGAAACCTCCGGTTCGGACCGACTTCCACTGAGATCTATTGCTGCAAAGGGGAACTAACATGAAGCTGCACGGTCTCGGCTACATTGGCCTCACCGCACCCGGCCCTAGGTCCTTGCTGTCGTTCTGGACCGACATCATCGGAATGATGCCTGCTCTGGCGCTTCCTGGCGAGGATCGCGGAAACCCGATTGATCCCAACTCAGGCCCGGCGAGCGGCGGTTCGGGCACGGCCGCCGACGGGTCGATCTATCTGAAGATGGACGACTACCAATGGCGAATTGCGGTCCACCCTGGCGAGCAGCCCGGGCTCGCCTACCTCGGATTCGAGGTCCAGGACGATATCGCGCTCACCGAAGCGATGGCGGAGGTTGCAAGCGCGGGTGTCCAGATCACCCGTGGGACACCGGACGAGGCAAGTGCGCGTGGCGTCGTCGGACTCGCCTGGTGCACTGACCCTTATGGAAACCGGGTCGAGCTGTTCTACGGCCCGGTTCATGACCGTAATTTCGTGTCCCCGCACCAGACCGAGTTCAAGACAGGTGAGCTTGGGCTGGGGCACGCACTGATGTTTGTCGACAACGCTGAGTCGGGCCTCCGTTTCTACATGAGTGTGCTGGGCTTTAAGCGCTCGGATTTCATCACGATCGGCCCGGGTCTGGCCGGCCACTTCCTGCGGTGCACCCCACGGCACCACTCGCTCGCCCTCATGCACATCGGCCCGGTGAATATGTTGAACCACGTCATGGTCGAGGTCACCTCCCTTGACCAGGTTGGCGCGGTACTGGACCGGGCCACTGAAGCTGGGTTGACCATCACGAGGACCTTGGGCCGCCACCTCAACGACGAGACGGTGTCGTTCTACATGAAGAGCCCGGCCGGGTTTGAGGTGGAGGTCGGCTGGGACGCCGTCCTAGTCGATGACGCCACTTGGTGCGATCACGAAGCGGCGGGCAACGAGATCTGGGGCCATAAGTTGCACGCGGTTACGGGCATCGAAACACTGGCGCAGTCGCAGTCGTAACCCCTGCAACCGCCATGCCAGCGCGTTACCGCGGTTAAAGGCTAGCGACCGCAACTCGATCCAGCATCGCGGTTATGGACGATATGCAGCGCTCATGCTATACGATTGTTCAACATATCGGAGAGGCGGCTGCCTGGTGCGCGAGCGTGTGAACCTCGATTTCTTGACCACTGCATGGGATTGGGGACAGCTGGCGCATCCACGACGTCCTGGCTGGAGCCCAACTCGATGTTGCTCCGCAGACATCAGACGCTACGAACTGTCCACTCACATATCCAGCTAGGAGGTGCGTTAAATGGCACGCAGGTTCGACTTCACTGTTTTCGATGCGGACAACCACTTCTACGAGACGACGGACTCGTTCACTCGGCACCTTCCGGACCGCTACCGTGGCGCGATTGACTACGTCCAGGTGCGTGGCCGGACCAAGATCGCGGTGAAGGGCTTGATTAGCGAGTACATGCCCAACCCCACCTTCGACGTGGTAGCCAGACCCGGCGCGCAGGAGGACTATTTCCGCAACGGCAACCCAGAGGGCAAGTCGTACCGAGAGCTCATGGGCGAGCCGATGCGGTCGATCCCGGCCTTCCGCGAGCCCGGTCCCCGGCTCGAGCTCATGGACGAGCAGGGCGTAGACCGAACTTTGTTGTTCCCGACCGGCGCGAGCCTGATCGAGGAGCGGTTGCGGGATGACCCCGAGCTCACCCACATCGTCATCCATTCCTTCAACCAGTGGATCGACGAGACCTGGTCGTTCAACTATTCCGACCGGATCTTCCCGACGCCGGTCATCACGCTGCCGATCGTGGAAAAGGCGATCGAGGAGTTGCAGTGGGTGGCCGAACGCGGCGCGAAGGTCATCCTGATCCGCCCGGCACCGGTGCCGGGCTTCCGCGGTTCGCGGTCGTTTGCCCTGCCGGAGTTCGATCCGTTCTGGCAGGCGGTCGTCGATACCGGGGTTCTCGTCACCTTCCATGCGTCGGACAGTGGCTATTCGCGCTACCAGGGCGATTGGACCGGCCCGGGCGAATATCTGTTCAACCGGTTGGACCCCTTCATGATGATGTCCATGGGTAAGCGTGCTGCGGAAGACTCGGCGGCCGCGATCGCCTGTCACGGTGTGCTCAGCCGGTTTCCGGAGCTGCGGGTGGCTTTTATCGAGAACGGCGGTGACTGGGTACCGCCCTTCCTGGAGCACCTGGAGGATACCTATCGGAAGATGCCGCAGGCCTTCGGTAAGGACCCGGTGCAGGCTTTCCATCGTAACGTCTATGTCGCCCCGTTCTATGAGGACAAGCACGTGGACCGATTGATCGAGGCGATGGGTGCCGACCATGTGCTGTTCGGCTCCGACTACCCGCACCCGGAGGGAATAGCCGAGCCCTGCAGCTTCGTCGACTACCTGCCGCCGGGCCTGCCCCAGGAGCAGGTGGCCGCAATCATGGGTGGCAACCTCGACCGGATCATGCGGATCGGCAGTCCGGTCTGACGTTGCGCAGCGGTCCGGCGTCCAGGATGAGTCACTGAGGAGGAAGGGAACGAGATGCGGTTTGAGCACGTCGAATTCGAGGTCGACGGTCAGGTCGGAGTCATCACGCTCGACCGGCCGGAGGCAGCGAACGCGCAGAGCCAAAAAGTCCTGATGGAGCTCGACCAGGCATGGGAGATGGCGGATGGGAACCGCGACGTGAAGGTGATCGTGTTGCGGTCGACGGGGAAGCATTTCTCCGCCGGTCATGACATGGCCTCGACCGAGTCGAACACACTCGACTGGGAGATTCCGCTCCCGGATGCGTTGTACGACTGGGAGACTCGCCACTACTTCCACTACGCGAAGCGCTGGCGCGACGTGCCGAAGCCGTCGATCGCGGCCGTGCAGGGCAAGTGCATCGCCGCGGGGCTGATGCTGTGCTGGCCATGCGACCTGATTGTCGCCGCCGACAACGCGGAGTTCTCCGATCCTGTCCTGTACATGGGTCTGTGCGGGGTGGAGTACCACGCCCACACGTGGGAGTTCGGCGCACGTAAGGCGAAGGAGATGCTGTTCACCGGCGACATACTGACCGCAAGCGAGGCTCAACAGTCGGGCATGGTGAATAAGGTGGTGCCGCTTGAGGACTTGCAGTCGGCGACAATGGCGCTCGCCAACCGGATCGCCCGCCAGGACGCATTCAGCTTGCGAATGGCCAAGCGCGCCGTGAACCGGACCCTCGACATCCAGGGGTTCAGCTCCGCTTTGGAGGCCGCCTTTGATATGCACCACTTCGGCCACACCCGCGCTTCGGTGGTCACCGGTGGCATGCCGTCGATCGCGGGACTGGACGCGATGAAGGGCCGCAACCAGGGGAGTTGATCTCTGTGACCGGCGGATGGGCTCAGCCATTTGCCGGCGCCTGGGGTCCGAGTTCTGTCGGGAGACACCCGGGAGGTTCGTGGCCAGCCGATGACCGAGCTAGTGCCCGTCACCGGTTCGCACAGCCGGCGGCCCGTCCGCCGGTTGTGCGGTGGGTCGGCAAGTAAGTGCTCAGCCGTCCAACACGGTAACACCACAATGCAATCGACTCTCGGTGGGAGGTTAAGCTAACATGCTCATCTCGTTCGGTGCGCGAGGGCCGTTGCGGCACTGCTGGTTCGCGGTAGCTCAGTCCACCGACATTCAAGACAAGGCGATCGCGGTTGAAGTCCTCCGGGAGCATCTTGTGCTCTGGCGTGGCCCGAGTGGGAAGGTGATCGCCGCACCAAACAAGTGCACTCATCAGGCGGGGCAGCTCCACCTGGGACGAGTTTTAAGTGGGCGCTTGGTGTGCCCGTCCCACGGATGGACCTCCGGTGATGAAGGTCGCTGCGTGCGCATTCCGAGGCGTGCCGAAATCCCAGAGGACGCGCACCTTGTGGGCTTCAGTTGCGAAGAGCGCTACGGTCTGGTTTGGGTCTGCTTCGGAAGCCCGAGCATCGGGATCCCGCTGGTGCCTGCCGATAGCGATCCTGCCTTTCGCAGGGTCAACACCTCCCTCGGGACGTGGAAGGCGCCCGCGCCACGCATCGTTGAGGCTCTCCTCAAACAGCCTGTCGAAGAGAGCATCTTAAGCTTCGACATTCCCTTCACCCATCGCCGTTCTATGCGTGGAGACGACGGCTATCAGCGGCTACAGCTGCTGACGTGCACGCCAGTGGATGCCACAACGTCCGTCGTTTCGTTGCTCGTCTGGAGCAACGACTCCACCTCCTCCGATGAGTTGCTAGGCGCCGAGGTGACCGCGAGTGCGGTACTGAAGGAGGAAGTCGAAGCCGTCCGCGGAATGTTCGAACTCGACGAGACCTTGTCCGATGACGGGGAAGTTACCCCGCTGACGGCGTGGCGACGAGCGCTACTCAGAGCGGCATCGGTCACTGCCTAAACTATCTGCGCCGCGCTTCTATTTGGCGGCCCGTTGCTATCCGCTCGCGGGAAAGTAGCTGTTTATCGGGGCGAGCCGGTTGCGCGCACCTCGGATGAACGGTCGAAGTTCAATCGTGCAGTCACCGGCTATACCGGTGCACTTGGTCAGATCGCCCTCGACTCAGACAGCTTTGGCACCTCGCCGCTTGTCATGATGCCAGCCCTCGGAGCCGACGTGATTTGCCCGTACTGGTCAATCGCCTGGCTCCAACCTCAGCGCCATGGTGGGGCAGTTGCGTACGGCTTCTTCGACGGCTGCGGCGTCGTCGTCGGAGACGGGGTCGGCGATGAGATGTGCCTGCCCGTCGTCACCCACTTCGAAGATCGACGGCGCGGTTACCTCACACAGACCCATTCCGGTGCACTTGGTCAGATCGATTGCAATTTTCACTGCTATCACTCCGGTGTGAATCGCACGTGTTGGCGCTTGATCCCGTTGATGAAGGTACCCGCCAGATACTCGGGTTCGCCGACGGTGTGAATGTCGGGCAGCCGCCGGAACAGTTCGGTGACGATCGCTTTGATCTGCATCTTGGCGACGTGACTGCCCAGGCAATAGTGCGGACCCCGCCCGCCGAACCCGATGTGCGGGTTTGGTTTACGAGTGATGTCGAAACGGAACGGGTCCACGAAGTGCTTCTCATCGCGATTACCCGAAGTCAAGAAGATGATGACCCGGTCCCCCGGTTCGATCGTGGCGCCGGACAATTCGAACCGCTGCAGTGCGGTCCGGCGAAACGTCATCGCCGGCGTGGCCCACCGGACGAACTCCTCGACCGCGACATCGATGCGCCCGTCCAGGTCCTCCAGCAGATAAGCCCGCTGGTCAGGGCGGGCGGTCAACGCCCGCAACGTATGGGTGGTGGTGTGCATGGGCGCATCGCTGCCCGCCACGCACAGCAGCGTGAAAAAGTACGAGATGTCCTCATCGGTCAACCGTTCCCCGTCGACCTCGGCCGCCACCAATGCGCTGATCAGATCGTCCTCGGGTTTGCTGCGCCGGGCGTCGACGATCTGCTGACACCTGGTGCGCAGGGTCATGACCGCGTTGGCCATCAGGGTCGGCGGATCCAGATCACCAAGGATCTCGTCATCGTTCCAGCCCACCAATCCGCTGGCCGCATCGCGGATCTCGTCATGCCATTCCTGCGGCACGCCAACCATTTCCGAGATCGTCCACAACGGCAGCCGCGCGGACACGTGACTGACAAACTCGACGTCCTCGGAGCGCCGCGCGATGCCGTCGACGATCTGGCGCGCCTGGTTCTGGATCTGATCACGGATCAGGGCCAACCGCTTGGGGGTGAACACCGAGCTGACGATCCGGCGGTAGTTGCCGTGCTGCGGCTCGTCCATCGCCAGCAGAAACGAGGTTTTCCGAACCTCCTCGGGCAGGTCCTCGAACATCACCCCGCTGGCATTGGAGAACACATCGGCGTTACGGCTCACCGTCACGATGTCATCAAGCCGCACCACCGCCCAGTAGCCCGGCGGAGGCTCCTGACCCAACAACGCCATCATCGGGGTAACGATCGGACGCTGCCACGACACCGGGCGATCCCGGCGCAACTCAGCGAACAACCGATCCCGCTCCTCAGACGGACCCGCCCACAGGCTATCCGCCGACAAATCAATGGCGTCATACTCACGCTGCATGGCGATGCTAGTCATTCACGACCTCCTGCACCCCTAACTGCCGAGTATTTTCCTAACGCAGCCAACCTCATTGGCTCGCTGATGATTACGGCCGTGACGACGCGATACCGACTACGGAGTCAATGGGAGGCGAGCCCTGAATGGATTTCTCGACCGCTTTGCTGCATGAGGTCATGGACGATGTGTACCACTGGTGCTATACGGTTGTCCAAAGTTTTGGCAATCCACCCATGTCGGGGACACGGCTTACGTAACCGAATCGGGGATTGGAATGAGGGCGACGGGTGGCATGTGCGTGCTGACTCTTGTGCTTTACGGGTGTATGGGGTGTAATTCTGAGCATGGTCGTAGGTGGTTGGAGGTGGGATCGATGACGATGCCGTATGACGGTCGGGGCCGGGTGAGTCCCGTGTATGAGCCGGGCGCGTTGTCTGCCGAGGAGTTTGAGACCGAGTTCGTCGAGGCGTTGGTTGGTGAGTTGTTGGCCAGTGGTACGCCGGTGGGGTTGCCGGAGGGGTTGACGCCGGCGGCGGCGCGGCGGTATCACGGGACATTTTTGAAGTATCTGTCGTTTTTTGCCTGGAAGTTTCCGTCGTGGTTGATGTCGGTGGCGTCGTTGTGCCCGTATATCGATGTGCGTAAGGAGATCATCAACGATTGTGTTGATGAGGAGGTGGGTGATCCCGACGCCGATGGTCGTTGTCATATTGATCTGCTTTATGACGAGGCCGAGGAGTGCGGGGTATCTCGCCAGGAGATTTTCGAGACGTTGCCCACGGCGCCGATCATCACCGCGATTCAGGCGTGGGAGAACCTGACCCGCACGTTGGGGTGGTTACCGGGGTTTGCTGCCATTGGTGGGTTGGAGATCTTGCAGTCTGAGCCGGCGGTGGCCGCGCGGCGGCGGATGACCGGTGAGGTGGCCACCGAGCAGTTCAGCAAGGAAATGGGTGGGCAGGCGTTTCATGAAAAACTCGGCCTGCCCGATGGGTCGTTGAAGTTCTTGGCGTTGCATGCCTATAAGGATCAGTTCCACGGTGGTGGTGAGTTGGCGATGATCACCACGTACGCGAACACCCGCCAGTTGCAGCAGGAGTGTCTGTGGGCGGCCCGGACCACGATGCAGATCAGCTCGGTGTACTGGGCCGAGATGATCAGGTTGGCCACCGAGGCGGCCCACGAACTCGTCACGGCCTAGGCACACACCGGGCCCAGTCGATGATCAACCTCGACACGCTGATTTGACCGATCGCATCATCCCGCGGTTCAACCGAGCGGCTGGAGTCCAAGGCGCACGAGTGAGTGTGACGACGAAGGCGAGTAAACGGAGGATAGATGGCCACTGACGCCAAGGACACGCTGCCCATCCCTGAGCCGGTAGTCGATCTGTTCGGTGGCCAACTGCGTGTCGGGTTCATGTCGACCATCCGGCCCGACGGGCACGCGGCTATCGTTCCGATCGGTGTCATGATCCACGACGGTCTCCTGCGGATCAGCAGTCGAACAGACACCGCCAAGATCAGGAACCTCCAGGGCAATCCGAATATCAGTGTGTGTGTGACCGATCCGGAAGATCCGACCCGCTATGTGACGATTCGGGGGAAGGCAGAACTCGCCGACGACATTGACCGCGCATTCGTCAATTGGATGGCCCGCACGCACATGGGTGTCGATGAGTACCCGTATGAGCCTGCCGATACCGCCCGCGTCGTCATCACCGTTCATCCCGAGCGGTTCTCGATGCCGAAGGTCCATGGCAGCAAGTGATGACGGTCCCTGGCCGGCATGCCCGCCTTTGGTTCAGACAGTATGACCAGACCCACCGAGCCGGGCCGTCGAAAACGCATTGCAGTGGCCGTGATACTGAAAGCCGATGCACAACGTGACTGCCCGCGCAGTGACGCCAAGCAACGGACCTAAGGTTGCCGAGCATGCCAAGATTCGCCGTCTCGCGCGCGAGGTAGCTGGATTGATGAGAACTAAAGAGGTTTCAAGGCTGCCCCGACGTTCTACAACGTATTTTGACCGCCCCGCGCCGAAATTAGCGTGTTCATCGACGCCTGCCGCGATCAGTTCGGGATCGACCTCAGGTGGTGCCTTGTGCATTACGGTTGTATGGGGTGTAATTCGTCACGGCTGGTTGGGCACGCCATCTCATTACAAACCCATCCTAACGAGATAGTGGGGAGCACTCAGTGGCCGTCGACCTTCTAAAGCCCGCGCTGGATGTGGGCATCGTCACCACGAACACCGACAAGATGCTTGCTTTCTACTGCGACGTGCTCGGCTTCGACACACAGGAGCCGATCTCGTTTCCCGGGTTCGGCACGGTGCACCGGCTGGTGGTGGGGGAGAGCATCTTGCGGCTGTTCGAGCCCGCGGGTGCGCCGTCGGCGAACGCGGTCAATGACTCGATGTACGCCGCTACCGGGATTCGCTACATGACGTTGGTCATGCGCAATTTGAATGACGTGATCGCTGACTGCCGCAAATTCGGTGTCAACGTCAGTGCGGAACCGCGCGAGATCCGGCCCGGTGTGGTGGCGACGACGATCCAGGATCCGGATGGCAACTGGCTGGAAATGCAGGGCCGGCAACCGGTCCCCGACTGACGTACCGCTCGGCCGCATTACCACACGCGGGCTCTCGGTTCCAGGCGACTTGGTTTGCGTTTAGGTATCAGGCCGTGGATTACATCTTCGGCGCTCATGACAACTGCCGGCTCCGATCGACATCCCGACGCCGTCACCGCATCCGATTCCATGGCCTTACTGTCGTTCTGCAGCGACGTCACCGAAGCCATCTCGGATCAATCGCTTCCCCGCGGGGGCCGTGGGGCCCCGCTCAGGCCAGCGTGCGCAAGAGTTTCCGGCGTTCCGGAAAAAGATCGATATTGAGGTGGGCATAGGTGATATGAACCGGGTAGCACTCGTGACTGGTGGCGAGTCGGGTATTTGACAGTCCGTCGGGCCCGCACCTGGCCGTGATGAACGCGATGTCGCCGTGCTCGAACCCGACGTCGCGGCGGCGGAAAAACAGGTTGGTTCAACTTGACGGAAGGACTCCTGATGGATCAAACCATCATCAAGATCGTTTCACCCCACACCGAGGCGCCGATCGCTGAGGTTGCCGCGGCCAAGTCGGCGGATGTCGACGCCGCGGTCGCGGGCGCGCGCGCCGCGGTCGACTCCGGACCATGGCCGCGGCTGCCGCCGCAGGAGCGCATCGCCGCGGTGCGCCGGCTCACCGAGATCTACGACGCGCGCCGGAGTGAGATGGCCGAGCTGATCTCGGCCGAGATGGGCGCGCCGATCACCTTCGCCCACCGCGCCCAGGTGGGACTGCCGGCGATGATGATTGGCGCATTCTGCGCCATCGCCGAAACATATCCATGGCAGGAAACTCGCGCCGGCTTCTTCGGATCAGATCTGCATATCCGCAAGGAGCCGGTGGGGGTCGTCGCCGCGATTGTGCCGTGGAACATGCCGCAGTTTCTGATCGTCACCAAGTTGGTACCCGCATTGCTCGCTGGATGCGCGGTGGTGCTCAAGCCCGCGCCGGAAACTCCGTTGGACGCGCTGCTATTGGCCGAGATGCTCGAGCAGGTTGGCCTGCCGCCCGGCGCGGTCACCGTGCTCCCCGGCGATATCTCCGTCGGCGCGCAACTGGTGGGCCATTCCGGGGTGGACAAGGTGTCGTTCACCGGCTCCACCGCAGCCGGCAAGGCGGTCGCCGCCGCCTGCGCGCCCAATCTCACCAAGGTCAGTCTCGAGCTCGGCGGGAAATCGGCAGCGATCGTGCTGGATGACGCGAATCCGCAAAAGGTGGCCGCCGGTGTGCGCTCGGCCAGCCTGTCCAACAGTGGTCAGATCTGCAACGCCTTGACCCGCGTCCTCGTGCCGATGCAGCGGCAGAGCGAATTCGTCGACGCCCTCGCTGCGGAGATGACGTCGCTTCGCGTGGGTGATCCGGCGGATCCCGCCACGCAGGTCGGTCCGTTGGTCAGCCAGCGCCAGCAGCAGCGGGTCCGCGACTACATTCGCAGTGGCCAACGCGATGGTGCCCGACTGGTGGTCGGGGGCGCGGAGCTACCCGAAGGCGTCGAGAAAGGGTGGTACGTGCAACCAACGTTGTTCTGCGACGCAGACAACACCATGGCCATTGCGCGCGAAGAGATCTTCGGCCCCGTACTGACTGTCATCGCCTACCGCGACGAAGTCGACGCTGTGGCGATCGCCAACGACTCCGACTATGGGCTGGCCGGTTCGGTATGGACCGACGACATCGGCCGCGGCCTGGCTGTCGCCGCGCAGGTTCACACCGGCACCTTCGGTGTCAACCAGGGTTACACCATGGATCCATTTGCGCCGTTCGGTGGGGTCAAGCAAAGCGGGTACGGGCGCGAACTGGGCCGTGAAGGCCTCGAAGGGTACCTGGAGACCAAGTCGATCTCCGTGGCGGTGCGAGACTGAACATCGATGACGCGCTTGATGTTCGGTGCCCAGTCAATCTCGACGGGCTGCGACGAAAGGTAACGGTCTGATGGTGAATGAGTTGGCGGGCAAGGTCGCGGTGGTGACCGGGGGTGCATCCGGACTGGGTGCGGCGACGGTCGACAAATTCATCGCGGAGGGCGCGCGAGTGGTCTTCGGCGATGTCGATCGCGAAGGTGGCGCGCAATTGGTTCATACATATGGCAAGAAGGCTCGGTTCGAGCCGACTGACGTGGCTGACCCAGAACAGATGAGCAAGCTCATTTCGGTTGCGGTGGATGAATTCGGCGGATTGCAGATCATGGTCAACAATGCCGGCATTTCGAGCGCGGCGCAGAAGAGCTTCATTCGTGATGATCTCGCGGACTTCGACCGGGTGATGTCGGTCAACGTGTTAGGCGTGATGCTGGGCACGCGCGAGGCCGCTCGGCATATGGCCGCCGCGGGGGGCGGATCGATCATCAATGTGTCCTCGATTGGCGGCATCCAGGCCGGCCCCGGGGTGATGACGTACCGCGCCTCGAAAGCCGCCGTTCTCCACTTCACTAAGTCTGTGGCGATCGAGTTGGCGTACTACAACATTCGCGTTAACTGTATCGCGCCGGGGAGCATACCCACACCGATCTTGGAATCGTCGGCGATGAAGGCGAATATGAGCAGGGAGGCTACCGAGGAATTCGTGAGGGTGTCCCGTGAACGGATGCGCGCCAATCGGCCCCTGAACCGAGAGGGCACGCCCGACGATGTGGCGGAGGCTGCGCTCTATTTCGCCAACGACCGGTCCGGGTATGTCACCGGGACGGTATTGCCCGTCGACGGCGGGACCTCCGCGGGCATGGTGATACCGCGCCCCCCAAAATCGTCTGCGGAGCAATCCAGTGCGGCAGCGACGTGAACCGGTCGCCGGGTCGACTTATTCCAATCAATCGCTTGACTTAATATCATAGACAGGGTTGACTGACGCCGTGACGACAGTCAGCAGGACTGTGCGGGCCGAGCGGGCTAGTATCACCCGCGAAGCGATCCTGGCGACGGCGGAGCGGTTGTTCGCCGAGCACGGGGTTTATGCCGTGTCCAATCGCCAAGTCAGCGAGGCCGCCGGCCAGGGCAATAACGCGGCCGTTGGCTACCACTTCGGCACCAAGGCCGACCTGGTGCGTGCGATCGAGCAGAAGCACCGCGTGCCGATCGAGCGGCTGCTCGAGCGGATGCTGGCCGAGATCGACGACTCGACGGAGTTGCGCGACTGGGTCGCGTGCCTGGTGGGCTCACTGACCGAGCATCTGGCTGAACTGGGGAATCCGACGTGGTACGCGCGTTTCGCAGCGCAAGCGATGGCCGACCCCACCTATCACACGATCGTGGTCAAGGATGCGCTCGCCTCGCCATTGCTGGTGCAGGTCATTGAGGGCATCGTCCGTTGCCTTCCCGACCTGCCGATGGCTGTTGCCACGGAACGCGGCATCATGGCGCGCAATTTGTTGATGCACACGTGCGCCGACTTTGAGCGTGCTTTCGCCAAGGGTTCCGCCGTTCCCCGAACCAGTTGGAGTGGCGTCGCATCCGGCCTGATCGACGCGATTGTGGGGTTGTGGCTGGCGCCCGTGACGCGCTACCCCGAAGAGAGTGTCCGATGAAAGTCATTGTCGACCAGGATAAATGCGTTTCTTCTGGCCAGTTGGTGCTAAATGCCGGCCAGGTGTTCGACCAACGGGACGAAGACGGTGTCGTAGTCCGCCAAAACGCTAACCCTCCGGCCGACCAGGCCAAGCCCGTCCGCCAAGCCGCTGCAGCCTGCCCCGCGCAGGGCATCCACGTAGAGGAATGAGAATGTCTGACACCCTGGCTGCCGCTACCGATACGGAACAAGACATTCCTGACTACCCGATGGAAAGGGTGTCTAGTTGCCCATTTGCTCCGCCACCCGGGGTCCTCGCTCTCAATGACACGAAACCCGTTAGCAGAGTGAAGATTTGGGATGGCAGCACACCGTGGTTGATCACAGGCTACGCGGAGGCGCGGGCCTTGTTCTCCGATTCGCGCGTCAGCGTTGATGACCGGCGGCCCGGCTTCCCGCACTGGAACGAAGGCATGCTGGCCATGGTGGACAAGCGGCCGCGGTCGGTCTTCACCACCGACGCCGAAGAACACACCCGGTTCCGGCGCATGTTGTCCAAGCCGTTCACGTTCAAGCGCGTGGAAGACCTGCGACCGGCCATCCAGCAGATCACTGACGAGCACATCGACGCGATGCTGGCCGGACCACAACCGGCCGACGTCGTCGCCGCCCTGGCGCTGCCCGTCCCATCCTTGGTGATCAGCCAACTTCTCGGGGTTCCATACGAGGACGCCGAGTTCTTTCAGCAGCACGCCACCATCGGGCTCGCCCGCTACGCCACCGGCGAGGACAACGTGAAAGGTGCGCGCGAGCTCGGCAAGTACCTCGCCCGGCTGGTCGAGGCCAAGATGGAGAATCCCGCCGAGGACGCGGTGTCCGATCTGGCCGAGCGCGTCAAGGCCGGCGAGATCGACGTCCGCGAAGCCGCCCAGATGGGCACCGGCCTGCTGATCGCTGGCCATGAGACTACTGCGAACATGATCGGTCTCGGCGTGCTGGCGCTGCTCGAACACCCCGACCAGCTGACTGTTATCCGTGATGCCGAGGATCCCGGTGTCATCGCCAACGCGGTGGAAGAGCTGCTTCGCTACCTGTCGATCATCCAAAATGGGCAGCGCCGAGTCGCTCTCGAGGACATCGAGATCGGTGATGAGACGATCCGGGCGGGCGAAGGCATCATCATCGATCTCGCCCCCGCGAACTGGGACCCGAAAGTCTTCAAAGAACCGGATCGTCTCTACCTTCACGGCAACAATGCCGCCCAGAACATCGCATTCGGGTACGGCAGGCATCAATGTGTGGGCCAGCAGCTGGCGCGTGCTGAACTCCAGATCGTCTTCACCACGTTGTTCCGCCGAATTCCCACACTGAGCCTTGCCATTCCGATCGAAGACATTCCCTTCAAACACGACCGGCTGGCCTACGGCGTTTACGAATTGCCCGTCGCGTGGTGAACCAATCCCGAATGGAGGCTCGATGATGTCAACTCAATCCGGCACCGCAACTTTGTACCCGCCCGGAGGTTTTGGCGCGCCGAAGAATCGGCGCGGTCACGCCGGGGCCGATGTCGGGCTGCCGACCGGGACGGAGGTGTTCTCCGCGGACAATCATATCTCGTTGGCCGAGGACATCTTCTACGAGCGGTTCCCCGAAGACCTCAAGGACAAAGCCCCGCGGATCTGGTACGAGGACGGCGCCTACATGGTCGGGCGCAAGGGGCAGACTTTCCTGCCAACGGATTTCAGCGCCGTGCTGATGCAGTACGACGACCTGGCCGGTGCGGCGACTTCCAACATCGAGGCCCGGATCCAGGAGCTGCATGAGGACGGCGTCGATAAGGAGTTGGCGTTTCCCAACGCAGTGCTCGCGCTGTTCCACTATCCGGACAAGGAATTACGCGAGCGGGTGTTCCGCATTTACAACGAGTACATTGCGGATCTGCAGGAGCGATCAGGCGGGCACTTCTATGGTGTTGGGCTGATCAACTGGTGGGAGCCCGCAGGCGCGCGGCGGACGCTTGCCGAACTGAAGTCGTTGGGGCTCAAAACATTCCTATTGCCATTGAACCCCGGCAAGGATGACGAGGGCGCGGTGGTCGACTACTCGAGCACCGCGATGAGCCCGGTGTGGGATGAGATCGAGGAGGCGGGCCTGCCCCTCACGCACCACATCGGCGAGACGCCGCCGAAGTCGCCGTGCGAAGTCAACAGCGTTGTCGTCGGCATGATGATCAATGTCGACTCGTTCCGGGAGATGTTCTCCAAGTACATCTTCGGCGGCATCCTCGACCGTCATCCACGGCTGCGTATCGGCTGGTTCGAAGGCGGGATCGCCTGGGTGCCGTGGGCGCTGCAAGATTCCGAGCATCTGTTGGCGTCCTATCAGCACATGTTCAACCACCAGCTCGAGCACGACGTGCGCTACTACTGGGATAACCACATGAGCGCGTCGTTCATGGTCGATCCGCTGGGGCTGCGGTTGATCGACGAGATCGGCGTGGACCGTGTGATGTGGTCCTCTGACTATCCGCACAACGAAAGCACGTTCGGCTACTCGGAGAAATCGTTGGCGACGGTCGTGCAGGCCGTCGGTCCGGAGAACGCCGCCAAAATCGTCAGCGGCAACGTCAAGGATTTCTTGGGTCTCTGAGATGTCAACCTTTCTCGCGGCGGCCGCGTCCGCCCTCGATATCCCGTCAGAACTGGACCGCACCCGGATGCGGCGCGAGACTGGCGCGCGGCTGCGTGCGGCGATGGCCGACCGCAATGTCGGCGCATTGATTCTGTTGGGTAACAACGCCGTCACGTATGCGACGGGGACCAGCTGGCCACTCGGCGATGCCGGTATGTCCCACGTGGAGCGTCCGGTCGCGGTGGTCCTTGCCGACGATGAATGGCCGCACCTGTTCCTGCCATTCCGCGAGGGTGCTGCTGAGGAAACCGAGCTGCCTGCGGATCATGTCCATCCGCCGGTGTATTTGGAGTTCGACGAAGGGGTGGAGAACTTCGCTAGGCGGATTTCGGATCTCGTCTCGGCCGGAACGGCCGTGGCGGTTGACGAGTTGACCGGCGCGATGCGGCGGGCGGGGAAGCGTCTATTCCCCGATGGCTCGCCCGCCGATGCGGCTGTGATCGTCAGTGCGGCCAAGGCGGTCAAGACGATCGACGAAATCGCTTGCATCCGCAGGGCGGCCCGGATCACCGACGAGGCTATGGTCGATGTCCAGTCGGCGCTGGCGCCGGGGATCCGCCAGATCGACCTGTCGGCCGAGTTCTTGCGTCACGCTTTCGAATTGGGTGCGGTAGCCAGCATGCTGGAGCCCATCTGGCAGGTGATGCCGGCCACGAAGGCCGAGGGTGTGTGGACCACGCACGGCGATCTTGCCCTGCCGCTGGTGTCGACGGAGCGGAAGCTGAGGACCGGTGACGTGTTGTGGACCGACGTCAGTATCACTTATGGCGGGTATTGTTCGGACTTCGGTCGGACCTGGGTCGTCGGTCAGGAACCTACTGCCCGTCAGCAGGAGCAGTTCCATCGATGGCGTGACATCATGACGGCCGTTCTGGACGTCACCCGTGCCGGCGCCACGGCTGGTGAGCTCGGCCGAGCCGCCATCAGGGCCAATGGCGGCAGTCGGCCGTGGCTTCCGCATTTCTATCTGGGGCATGGTATCGGTGTCAACGCCGCCGAAATGCCGATGATCGGTACGGATTTGGGCGAGGAGTTCGACGAGAACTACGTGCTGGAAGCCGGCATGGTGCTGGTGCTGGAGCCGGTGGTCTGGGAGGACGGTACCGGCGGCTATCGCAGCGAAGAGATCGTGGTGATCACCGAGGAGGGCTGGATCAAGTTGACCGACTACCCCTACACGCCGTATGGCGACTGAGGTCCTCGCCGACGACCGCGCTCTCCGCTGTGGGCGGCGGGAGCGTGCGTTGGCGCAGATGCAAGCCCACGACCTGGATGTGCTCGTCTTGGGCCGACTGGCCAACGTCCGGTATGTCACCGGCGCAGCGCAGCTGTGGGTCGCGGGCACCCGACCGTTCGGCCCGTCATGTGTGTTGGTGCGCGAGACGGGCGCCATCCACTTGTTGAGCACATGGGACGAGGGTGTGCCCGATGACATCCCGCACGAAAATCTGTACGGCATCGCATGGAACCCCCTCAATACCGTTGCGAACCTCAAAAAGATCGACGGTGCGGCCACGGCGCGCCGGGTGGGTACTGACGCGTTGTCGCCGGCGTTCGCTCAGCTGCTGCCGATGGCGTTCCCGAATGCGGAACTGGTCGACGGCGAGGCGGCCATGCGTGCTGCCCGGCGGATCAAGACGCCCGAAGAGGTTGTCGCCATTCGCGAATCGGTTCGGGTGGCCGAGGCGGGTCTGGCCGCCGCGGTAGCCGAGCTGCAGCCGGGGGCCAGCGAACAGCACCTCACGGCTGTGTTGCTGGAAGCGATGACGGCCGGTGGGGTGAGCACGCCGGCCAATCAGGATGCGGTGTGGGTGACCTCCAAGGAGCATCCCTGGCGGCGGGTCCGCGGTGGTGATCGCCTGAGGCCCGGTGACCTGGTGGCCTTCGCGTCCGGTGTGGTTGCGCATGGCTACATCGGTGAGGTCGGACGGACCTGGCCGGTGGGCGACGGTGAAAGTGCCCGTGGGCTTTACGAGCGCGCAGACGCATTAGGGGAGCGGTTGGCCGCGGCGTGCCGGCCGGGCGTGCCTGCCAGCGATCTGCTCAGCGCCTACGAGGCCGCGGGGGAGCCGTTGCCGCCGATGCCAGTGGCACACGGGTTGGGTGTGGGATTCGATCCACCGGTGGTGTCGCTGCACCTGCCGCTGACCGCGGCCGAAGACACGCTGGAGGCTGGGATGGTGCTTGCCGTCACGGCTTATGTGTGGGACGAGGGCGTCGGTGCGGTTCTGCTGAGGGAGGCGGTGCTCATCGGGACCGATGGGCCCGAAGTGCTGACCTCGAGTCCTTCGTGGAGTACTCAGGCCGACACGCCGATTGCTGCATCGAATGGCTGACAAGAAACGTCCCGCCCCCGAGGAGATCATCCTCTACGACAAGGACCCAAAGACCAAGATCGCGACGATCACGTTCAACCGTCCGGAGTTTCTCAACGCACCGACGTCGGCGGCGCGGCTTCGTTACGCCGATCTGCTGCGCGGCGCGACGGTCGATGACGACGTCAGGGTGGTGGTGATCCGTGGTGTCGGTGATGACTTGGGCAGCGGCGCCGACCTTCCCGAGTTCATGGAAGGGAGGGATTCGCCCGGCTTCCGGCTCGCCGAACTCAGGCTGCAGGAAGACGGGATCAAGTATCCGCCCAAGGGATCGTTTCGCCACGGCGCCACGATCAGCCAATGGTTTGCGAACTCGCAGGCCGGTAACCGGGCGTTGCAGGAATTCAAGAAGATCAGCATTGTGGAGGCCAAGGGTTACTGCTACGGCTGGCATTTCTACCAAGCCGCCGACGCTGACCTGGTGATCTCCTCCGACGACGCGCTCTTTGGCCACCCGTCGTTCCGATACTATGGCTGGGGCCCCCGGATGTGGACTTGGGTTCAGACCATGGGTCTACGGAAATTTCAGGAAATGGTCTTCACCGGACGGCCTTTCACCGCTGCCGAGATGTATCAGTGCAACTTCCTCAACAAGGTGGTGCCGCGGGGCCAGCTGGAGGCCGAAGTGGAAAAGTACGCGTTGGCGTGTGCTCGCAACCGGCCCACTGACACCATCTTCCAACAGAAGGTCTTCTTCGAAGTCGTGAAGCAATTTCAAGGCGAGTACATGGGCAGCCTGCTGTCCGCGTTCTTCGAGTCGATGGGTGGGCTAACCCAGCTCGACCCGGGCGACATGGACATGCATGAGGCGATCGACAGCGGGTTGTCCGATGCGGTCAACGACAACGATAGCAAGTTCCCGCCCGATTTCCGGCTGAGCAAATCAGCTCGCAAGCAGAAGCGTTAGCTCGTGGAGCCGCTGAACGGCTACGTCGTTGTCGATCTGTCCGCTGGAATCGCCGGTGCCTACTGCACCAAGCTGCTCGCCGACGGTGGCGCTGAGGTGATCAAGGTTGAACCACCGGAAGGGGATTGGCTGCGGCAGTGGTCGGCCTCTAGTGCCGACATCCCACCGGGCGGTGACGGCGCACTGTTCAGCTTCCTGGCCTGCTCCAAGCGCAGCATCATCGCCGATCCCGACAGCGCCGACGACATCGAGTTCGTGAATGCACTGCTGGCACGAGCCGACGCGGTGGTCTGGTCGCACAGGTCGAAAGTGGCTGAGCACCAAGCCTTCACACCAGCCGAGATCCATCGAGTACACCCGCACCTGACGGTTACCTCGATTACTCCGTTCGGTCTGGAGGGACCATGGAGTGACCATCCGGCGACCGAGTTCACGCTGCAGGCCTGGTCGGGTGGCATCGTCGCGCTTGGACGTGGATCGGCCGACCGCGCGCCAGTGTTCGTCGGTGGCCAGGTCGGTGAATACCTTGCCGGGGCCTACGCGAGCGCGGCGACCATGGCGTCGCGGCTACGCGGAGGTGCTGAGCTCGTCGACCTGTCAATGCTCGAAACCCAAATCCTCAGCCTGACGTACTATCCGGTGACATTTTTCGAGATGCTCGGCCGGCCATGGCGAGACGCCCGAAAGCTCACGGTGCCAGGTATCGCGCGTGCCGCCGATGGTCTGGTGGACCTCGGCTGCGGGACCGCGCAGCAGTGGTTCGACCTATGTGCAATGGTCGGACATCCCGAATGGATCGACGAGAATTCCCCCCTCTCGATCACCGAGCAGGCCAATGAGAAGGCCGAAGAGATTTATCAGTGGCTCGAAAGGCGCACGGTCGACGAGATCCGCGAACTGGCAACGGCTTTCCGGATTCCCAACGCGCCGGTCGCCAACGGTGCCACCATCGAGTCCCTGGATCACTTTCAGGCGCGACGGTCCTTCGTCTGTAACCCCCGCGACGGCTTCCTGCAGCCCGGTCCGCCCTACCGCATGCGGCCCGCTGTGCTTCGCCCGCCGCAGCCGGCACCGCGGCTGGGTGAGCACACGGAGCACTACCGCCACTTGCGAAATGGCGTTGCGCGTGGTGAATATGCGCCTGCAACTGCCCGTAATTCTATTTCTGCGCGAGAACGGTTGCCGTTCAGCGGGCTTCGGGTAGTGGACATGACGGCGTTCTGGGCCGGGCCAAGCGGTACCCACATCCTCGCCCTTCTTGGTGCCGACGTTATTCACATCGAGTCCACTCGCCGACCGGACGGAGCCCGGCTCATCGCAGGGATTCCGATCACCGAGGACCAGTGGTGGGAGAAGTCGCCGATCTTCTCCGCGTTGAACACCAACAAAAAGGGTTTGACGCTCGATCTGCAGAGCGCAGGCGGCAGGGAACTGCTCCGACGGCTGATCACGACTTGCGACGTGATAGCCGAGAACTTCACGCCCCGGGTGCTGGAGCAGATCGGACTGGATTTCGAGGCCGTCCAAGCCCTTCGGCCCGACGCGATCTTGTTGCGGATGCCTGGCTTCGGCCTGGACGGGCCTTGGCGCGACAACCCCGCGTTCGCGTACGCCATCGAAGCCGCGGCTGGCCTGAGCTGGCTGACCGGTTATCCAGACCGAAATCCCTACGAACCGTATTCGATTGGTGACCCGAACGCGGGCGTGCACGCGCTCAACGGACTGCTGCTGGCGTTGGAGCATCGTAGTCGTACCGGTGAGGGTGTACTTGTCGAAGCCGCGATGGTCGACGCTGCGCTCAATGTGGCCGCCGAGCAAGTGATCGAATACTCGGCCTACGGGGCGTTGCTGGAGCGCTCAGGCAACCGAGGACCGACGGCTGCGCCCCAAAACCTCTACCTGACCGCGGATATCGATGAATTCGGCCGCAGAGATTGCTGGATCGCATTGGCCGTCGCCACCGACGACCAGTGGCTGCGGCTGCGCGATGCGATAGGCAATCCGACGTGGGCGGCCAATCCCGAACTTCTCACGGCCCTGCGGCGGCGAGACCAGCACGACGCCATCGATAAGTACCTGTCAGCGTGGTGCGAAACACGAAGCGCCGACGCGATCGTCTCCTGTCTGTGGAGTGCTGGTGTGCCGGTAGCCAAGGTGATGCAGCCGCACCGCCAGACCGAGCTACCACAACTGACCTTCCGCCGTTTCTTCGAGGATGTGGGCCATCCGGTTAACCGTGCGGTGCCGCACAGCACTTTTCCGGCGCGGTTCTCCGGCGGCCCAGGTCGCTTCCATACCCGCCATGCACCCTTGCTGGGCGAGCATAACCGGGAGCTCCTGACCGAACTCGGCTTGACCGCAGAGGAAATGGACACGCTCGAAGCCGATCAAGTTATCGGCCGCGCGCCGGCAACCTAGTAACTTCAGACAGCTTGCGTCGCGGTCGACGAGAGTTCCGGGCAACCGGACAACTGGGCGACTATGCGCCAGTTGTCAGTTCCTCTGCCAGCAGTGAGGCGAACTCGGCCCAGTCCGCGACGATCGCAACATCCGCGGAGTCAAGAGCGGGCGCGGATGGATCGGAATTGACGGCGATGACCAGGCCGGCTCCCGCGACCCCAGCCATGTGGTTGAAACTTCCAGAAGCACCGAACAGCACGTAGACGGCCGGCGCGATCGCCCGACCAGTGATGCCGATCTGCCGGCTCCGCGGTAACCACCCCGCATCGGTGACTTTGCGGGTGCCGGCCAGCTCGGCGCCCAGCGCGGTAAGCAGCGGTTCCAATTCACCGTATCGAGCTGGATCGACGCCTCTGCCCACGCAGACGACGACTTGGGCCTTGGCGAGCCGCTCCGGCTCGTCATTGACCTCGCGGTCAGTGACAACGACTCGCCTTCGCGGTGTGACGAACACATCGACGTTCTGGGCCAGGCCTGGCTGCTCACGGACCGGCGGCGAAGGGAGCACGCCGGGCCGAATGGTGGCGATCTGCACGGGAGAAGTCGCGGTCACTTCAGCAACCAGCCGCCCGCCGAAACCGGGCTTGAGACAAACCAGCCGCCGGTCAGCCACCTCCAGTGCCGTCGCATCACCGGTCAGCCCCGCGTGCAACAGCACTGACAGCCGCCCGGCTACCTCACGGCCCCACGTCGTACTCGGGGCGAGGATTGCCCAGGGGATGTTGGCGCCCGTTCTGGCAGCAGTGCGATCCGGCGGGTGCGGGCCCAGTGCCCGACATGCGACGGCGGTCGCGAAGTCCTCCGGCGTCAGCGGCTCAGACGAAACATCTTCAGCGCGAACGCAAGGATCTTGATTCGGCCGAACCTGAGCCGATCCCGCCGGGGTCGGTTCCGTTCGGCCGCGGAAGGTCACTACCTCGTCCGCGCCATGCCGCCAGGCGAGCCCATGATCGACTGGCTCGGTCGCAAGAAGGGTAGTCCGGGCACCGACCTGCTTCGCGAGCTGCGCGGCACCGCCAAGTAGCTCGCGGGTAACCACGGGCCGCCCCGGTTCCGCGACAACAGCTATTACCGAGCGGCCGTCGGGGGCGGACGACGGGGAGGAAGAAACCTTAGCGGTGGGCGTGGTGGGAGTGGGGTTCCCGGTTGATTGCCTTATCATCTCGGCCACTGTCTTGGCCTGCTCGGTTAGCGGGCCCGAGAATCGCAGCGGATTGCGATCACGGTCTAGCGTTCTGATCTCGCCGACTTCGGTAAGGCTGCCGTGCTGTGCCCAGGGGCCCAAACCAAGGTCGGTGGCGGTGACCCTGTGGACACGATCGGTCACCCGAGCGCGTTCTTCCCGCGGAACCTTGGCCGGCTGACACAGCCGCTCCGCCGCTGTCAGAACAGCCGGCAGCCGAACACATGCGGTGAGGAAACCGTCATCTCGCTCGCAGCGGGCCTCCACTTGGTCGCCGTTGACCCGAAGCTCGCGAACTGCACACAGCAGCGGCAGGTCGAGAATCTGCGCGAGTTGTGCCGGCATTTGTCCGGTATCGCCATCGACGGAATTCGTGCCCGCGAGCACCAGGTCGAATGGCTCCCACAATCGGAGCGCCGCTGCGAGTGTGGAAGCTGTGGCGAAAGTGTCGGAGCCTGCGAACACGGGATCGCTGATCAGCACACCCTCGTCGGCGCCCCAGGCGATCGCCTCGGCGAGCAGATCAGCCGCCGACGGTGGACCCAGCGTGAAGACGATGCACTTTCCCCCGGTCTCGCGTGCCAGCTCGGTGCCCTTCGCAATGGCGCGGCGGCAGAAGGGGTTGATGTCGGTGTCTGCGCCGTCGCGGACAAGCCGACGGTCATTGCCCAGAACCAAGTGCTCCACGCGCGGGATCTGCTTGGCGAGCACGGCGATACGAAGTGACTTCGTCATAAGCCCGTCCTGGCTTGCGCTCGGTGCACCCCGAGTACGAAGACGTCCAAGACCATCCTTTTGTCAGAGTCGCGGCTGACCGGGGCGCCGACCGCCAGCGTCGTCACGAGTACATAGGGCTTAAGTTACTTAACCCTATCCGAGGTCGACCGGGTGATCTGTGAGATCAGGATCGTGCCGGAGCAGGTTCCTCTAGTAAGGGGATGTTGACGCCTTTGTGGCCCCACGGTTCGCCGCCAGCGGCCTCACGGTCGCACCAATTGTCGTCGACCAGCAGGCCATCGAAGCCGACCTCCACCTCGAATCCGGCTGGACTTCGCATGTAGAACGAAACCATTCGGTCGTTCAAGTGGCGGCCGAGTGTTTTGGTGATCGCTGCCCCCGCATCCATTGCCCGGTCCAAGGCGGCGCCGACCGCATCGAGCGACGTGGTTTCGACCATTAGGTGGTGTATCGCGTCGAACGGCCCCAGGTGAGCGAGGCCGATCGAGTGGTGGCGAGGGGTACACCGCAGGAAGTGCACCGATGTTCCTGGGCCCGGCAGGATGAAGTCGGAGCGATGGAAACCAAGGACATCGCGATAGAAGGCGAGGCTGGCATCGATGTCGGCGACAAAGAGGAGCGCGTGACCGAGACCGAGTTCGCCAGTAAGGAACTCAACACCGTGCGGCGACACGAAATTGCGGTCGTGGACCGGGCCGTGAAACAGCTCGACACGATTGCCCGACGGGTCGGTGCACCACGCGAGACCTGCTACGCCGCGGCTGGCCACCTCTTCGGCCGTCCCCGGGTTGATCGGCGTTCCCGACGCCGCGATGGCCGCCCTCGCCTCAGCGAGCGCTGGCTCGTCGGCGACCTGAAAGCCAAGGTATGCGATGCCGGCCGCGTCTCCGGGGTGGATGGCGATGCGCCACTGTCGGTCATCCATCTTGAGGTAGACCGATCCATCGGGCGCGACGCCGGAGCCACCGCTCGCCGGACCCGTTCCCGCAACGCCGGGGATCGCGGAGGTCTCGCCCGGAAGCAGCCGCGCGGGCATCAGGCCGAGCACATCGGTGCCGAAGTGAAGCCAGGCGGCCGGGTCCGGCGCCGTGAATCCGATGTATCCGAGTCCGTGTAGCTTCATCTTTCTCCCCTCAGCGCGGCTTGAGGCGAACCGGCAAGTGCTTGAGCGAGACCGTGATGGGGTTCTCGGCGCCTTGCACGCTGTACTCCGGCTCGCCAAGCAATCCGACGTCGGCTACCCGAGCGGTCAGCTCCTCGAACATCACCTTGATCTCGCGCTTCGCGAGATTCGCGCCGAGGCAGTAGTGCGCGCCGCCGCCTCCGAACGCCACGTGGGGATTGCGCTCCCGGCTGATGTCGAAGGTGAACGGGTCGGTGAAGACCTCCGCGTCGCGGTTCGCAGACGGGAACCACATGCTGACGGCATCGCCCGCCTCGATGCGAATGTCACCGACGACGACGTCGTCCACCGCGGTCCGCGAGAAGTACGAAAGCGGTGACGACCAACGGCAGATCTCTTCGACCGCGGTCGGCATCACGGATGGGTCGACGCGGATGCGTTCCAACTGATCGGGATGTTCGAGCAGCGCGAGCAGGCCAGAGGCGATCGCGTTGCGCGTGGTCTCGCTTCCCGCGAAGACCAGCACGATGAAGAACAAATCGAGCTCGAGTTCGCCGAGTTCCGTGCGACTGCCGTCGGGTTGGTCGATCTGCGCTGTGGTCAGCTTGGTCCAGACGTCGTCGGCAGGCGCCCGCCGCTTCGCTGCGCCAAGCTCGTGAGCGTATCCGAACATCTCCAGCAAGATGGCCTCGCGCTCGTCGGGTGTCAGGAATGACTGGGGATCGCTGGCCTGCAGCAGCACGTTCACCTTGTCGAAGAGCCATGCCCGGTCGTCGTGGGGGATCCCCACGATGTCGGCGATCATGTGCAGCGGAAGCTGGTATGCCACCTCGTTCACGAAGTCGCAGTCACCGCGCTCGAGTGCGTGGTCGATGATGGTCCCCGCCCATTGCCGCGCTTGGTCCTCGAGCTTGGCGGTCATCCGGGGTGTGAAGCCCTTGCTGATCAGCGCGCGAAGCCGGGTGTGCTCCGGCGGGTCCATCGACACCAGCCGCAGGCCCTGACGTTCGGGGGGGTCACCGGGCAACGACGGTCCTTCGAGGGAGCGGAAGCGAGCGTGGTCGCGACTTATCGCGACAACGTCTGCGTGCCTGGAGACCACCCAGAACGGTCTACCGATTTGCTGGGTGCCGGAGGTCGCCGGATGGCGCCACATCGGCGCCTCGGCCCGCAGGAGCGTGAAGACCTCGTGGGGGAAGCCGTGGCGATACAGCTCGTAATCGGTGAGGTCGATCTCCTCGAGGCGAGTTACGCCCGTTCCGACAGCCATGGACGCAAATTACACCGTCCCTCGTGCTAAAGTGAAGTTAATTCGGGAAATCCCCCGGGTATAGTGCGGACCCATGTCGCCCGTTCCGACATCGACTGACGGACAGCCGCTCGGCCAACGCGGAATTCGCACGCGTCAACGGATCCTCGAGGCCGTCGCCCGCGCCATCGAACAGCAGGGGCTGCGCGGCCTGCGGCTAGCGGACGTAGCGGACGAGGTCGGGATCTCACCCCCGGCCTTCTACCAGTACTTCAACGATCTGGACGAGGCGATCCTCGCGCTGTGCGAAGAGATCGGGGGCTTCCTCCCGGCGTTCTCATTCGAGGATCAAGGCCTGACCAACGGCGATGGCCACGCTGAAAGCACTCGGGGCTTCATCGCCCGCTTCTTCGAGTACTGGGAGGCTCACCGAGCGGTCCTGTGGGCCCGGAACATCGCGGTGACCGCCGGTGACGAGCGGTTTCAACAGGTTCGCGCCGAGACGTTCCGGCCAATGGTCGCCGCGATCGAGGCGTTCATCGAGGCTGGACAACGCGAGGGTCGCATCGATCCGTCGATCAGCCGCGTGAGCCTTGGCGCCGCGCTCACGATGACGCTCGACCGTATGTGCATGCTTAAGCCCCAGCTCCAGGATTGGGGCACGGGCTCATCGGATGATCTGGTGGACGCGCTGGCCTATATCTTCGATCGCGCGCTCGGTGTAGGTAACCAGGCTGCCCCCCATGCCGGGCATAGTCCCTCCGCTGACGCGGGGCGGCGCTGGCAGCGCAAACCCCCCTGGCGACGTACGACGCGATGACATCGCTGGCCGAGACGACTGTCAACACAAGTCCTCGGTAACTGCTCGGCGTATCGACCTTGGCCGAGTTCGCAACCGCAGCGAACCCGGCACCCTCGCGGCGCTCGAGGAGCTGAAGAAGCGATCGGCGCTCCCCGCTAGCCGGACCCGTGGACCTTGGGGATCGACACACGCTCGGCGCGCACGGTGATGGTCGTCCGGGTCGCGCCGGGTGGGTCGTACGGGTACTTGTCAACGCCCATGTACTCGCGGGCGAAGGAGTCTATGTAGGCGCGATCGACGTCATCGGCGAGTTCCGCGACCCCGCGGATTTCCACATAGCGGCGAGCATTTTCGGGATCGGGAATGCAAACGGTAATTCGTGGGTCAATTTCGAGGTTGTGCACCTTCTGACGGTCCGAGAGCGTGCTGATCTTCAGAACGTCGCCCTCGCGGACGACCCCGACGGGCACGACGGACATTCGCCCGTCAGGCCGCATGGTCGAGATATAGCCGATCCGCAACCCGGTGAGAAGTTCCCGCGCTCGGTCAGGGAGCGGAAGGCCATTGTCAGCGCTCATGCCTGGTCCGTTCCCCTCATGCCGCGACTCTGTCTCCTTCGTGCCGAATTAGTGGGAAGTCCGACGTTCAACTGACCATCGCAGGCTTAGGCGTGTAGACGGTTCCGGCCGCTTCAGCCGCCAGTCGGCGCACCTCGTGCGCCTGCAGCGTGTAGATCTTGAACGAGTTACTAACCGCCCATATCGCCTCGCGCTGAAGGGCCGCTGTGTGCGCGTACTTCACGAGCATCGCTAGTTCACCGCCGCCGTGGAACCGGTCCTTGTAGGAGTGCAGGGCAAAGAACTTGAGCGCGCCCTCGGGCATACCCAACCGCTCATGGAACGTGACCCCGCCCAGATCCATTGACGCCTTGGCCATTGCCTCTTTGCCGATCAGCCGCTCACGGGCCTGGATCGCCGGCTCAGACATCGCGATCTCGAGCCCGGCGATGGCGGCGTACCCCGGCAACCAGCCGAGGGTCCTGGTCATGTTCTCCCACGCGTGAATGCAGGCCATTATGGTTGGGGTCGGCTCGGCTTCGAAGATTTCCTCACGGCTGACGCCACACAGCTCGGCTTCGTCGTAGAGCAGGTCGATGTGGCATTGGCCATCGGCATCACAGTCGCCGACCTCCTCGTCTACGCAGTCGTTGATGATCTCCCTGCGCACGTCCTGGTAGGGGCACAGCGACGCGACCGACATCAGCCAGCTCGGGAACTTCCACGCGAAGAACGACATGTATTTCAGGTACGTGCCGTGATACAGACGGGCGGCCGCGGGGTCGAGCTCCTGCGGTATGGCCGAGGACAGTCCCGACTCGACGAGGATACGAACCAGCGCTTCGCAGAAGGCCGACTCGAACTCCTGTGGTGACAGCGCACCCGGCTCGTAGACAGGGGTGGGGCGGCTACGGCCGTCGTAGGGCATTGTCATCTCCAAGCCTCCGTTTGGCAGGTTAAGTTAAGTTTTTTCAATTCTTATTACGCTGAGGGTTTGGGGATGTCAAGACTGGCGCCTGCTGAATCGGACCTGAATCTGCCGCTCATCTGCGGAAATGAGAGCTCAGGCCTGCTGCCCGATGGGCGGGTAACTTGGTACGAATATCAACCACTTGACTTAATCGCTAGGGCCACGTTGACTAAGCCCGTGATTATCGGCGGTCGCGGCGCCTGCGCCGAAGGGTCTGCTGCTACTGGGAAAGCGAACCTGACCCCAGCGGAACGGCTGTTTGCTGAACGTGGGTCTTCGCGGTGTCGAACAAGCGGGCAGCGAGACCGCCGGATCGGGGCCCATCGACCCGACCGCAGGGCTGCGGCTGAGTGCGTAGTCGGAAACTACGTGATGCGAGGACCCGAAATTTTCGACCAGCGTGACGAGGGCGGCGTCGTCGTGCTGCTCAACGAAAATCCACCGGCCGAAAAGGCGGACAACGCCCATAATGCCGCCGCGGCCCGGCCCGCGCTGCCCATTCACATCGAGGAGTGACTGTGTCCGATGCCGTGACCGAAACCGCGACCGAGGCGGCCTCCGACATCCCGGAATATCCGATGGCCCGAGCGGTCGGCTGCCCGTTTGCCCTGCCCCCCAGCGTGCTTGCGCTTGCCGAGTCGAAACCGCTCAGCAGGGTCCGTATCTGGGACGGCAGCACACCATGGCTTATCACCGGCTATGAAGAGGTGCGGGCGCTGTTTTCCGATTCCCGCGTCAGTGTCGACGACCGCCGCCCCGGGTTTCCGCATTGGAACGAGGGCATGTCTTTGATGGTGGACAAGCGCCCGCGCTCAGTTTTTACCTCAGACGGCGAAGAGCACACCCGGTTCCGGCGGATGTTGTCGAAGCCGTTCACCTTCAAGCGAGTGGAAGGCCTGCGGCCGGTGATCCAGCAGATCACCGATGAGCACATCGACGCGATGCTGGCCGGACCACAACCGGGCGACATTGTCACCGCACTGGCGCTGCCGATCCCGTCGCTAGTGATCAGCCAGCTGCTGGGTGTGCCGTATGAGGACGCCGAATTCTTCCAGCGGCACGCCAACATCGGGGTCGCCCGCTATGCGACTGGCGAGGACGTCCTCAACGGGATCATCCGTCTGAGGGAGTACCTCGCGAACCTGGTCGAGGCCAAGATGGAAAACCCGGACGAGGACGCGGTGTCGGACCTGGCCGAACGGGTCAAAGCCGGTGAGCTCAGTATTGGCGAAGCTGCCGACCTCGGTGCCGGACTGCTGATCGCCGGCCACGAGACCACCGGGAACATGATTGGGCTCGGCACGTTGGCGTTACTGCAACACCCCGAGCAGTTGGCGGCGCTGCATGCCACCGACGACCCCAAGGTCGTCGCCAACGCTGTCGAAGAGCTGCTGCGCTACCTGTCGATCATCCAAAACGGTCAGCGTCGGATCGCGATCGAGGACATCGAGATCGCCGGTGAGGTTATCCGCGCCGGTGAGGGCATCATCATCGACCTGGCTCCGGCCAACTGGGATGCCGACGTTTTTGACGAACCGGATCGGCTGGACCTGAAACGTTCGAATGCGGGCCAGCACGTCGGCTTCGGCTACGGCAGGCATCAATGCGTGGGCCAGCAGCTTGCCCGCGCCGAGTTGCAGATCGTCTTCCAGACACTGTTCCGCCGTATCCCGACGCTGAGGTTGGCCAAGCCGATCGAAGACATCCCGTTCAAGCACGACCGGCTCGCGTACGGCGTTTATGAATTGCCGGTGAGCTGGTGAATGCCTATGCCTCAGGCGCAGATGACAACAGTCGAAAACCAAGCCCGTTCGATTGGAGGATCAACGATGTCCAGCCAGTCCACTCTTTCGCTCTACCCGCCTGACGGGTTTGGCGCTCCGAAGGATCGACGTGGCCACGCCAGCGGCAGCAATGTCGGTCTGCCGGAGGGCACGGTGGTTTTCTCGGCGGACAATCACGTTACGTTGACCGAGGATATTTTCTACCAGCGTTTTCCAGACAATCTTAAAGACAAGGCGCCGCGCATTTGGTACGAGAACGGCGCCTACCACATTGGGCATAAAGGGCAGTCGTTCCTGTGGGGTACCTTCAGCGCAGTGGTGATGCAGTACGACGACCTGCCCGGGGCCGGAAGCACCAACATCGAGGCACGAATCCAGGAGCTGCACGAGGACGGTGTCGACAAGGAGCTGGCCTTTCCCAACGCCATCCTGGCGCTTTTCCATTACCCGGACAAAGAGGTTCGCGAGCTCGCCTTTCGCATCTACAACGAATACGTCGCCGAGCTACAGGAGCGCTCTAGTGGTCACTTCTACGGTGTCGGGCTGATCAATTGGTGGGATCCACAAGGCGCCCGGAGGACGCTCGCTGAGCTAAAATCGCTGGGACTCAAGACGTTCCTAATGCCACTGAATCCCGGTACGGATTTGGAAGGCAACGTCATCGACTATGCGAGTACGGCGATGAACCCGGTATGGGACGAGATCGAAGAGGCCGGCCTGCCGGTCAGCCACCACATCGGTGAAACCCCGCCGAAAATCCCGTCCGAGTTCAACACCATCCTTGTCAGCATGATGACTAACGTCGATGGGTTCCGGGAAGTGTTCTCCAAGTACATTTTCAGCGGCATCCTGGACAGGCACCCAAGGCTGCGTATCGGCTGGTTCGAAGGCGGGATCGCCTGGGTGCCGTGGGCGCTGCAAGACGCCGAACATCTGTTGGCATCTTACCGGCACATGTTGGAGTGGCCCATCGAGCACGACGTGCGGTACTACTGGGACAACCACATGAGCGCGTCGTTCATGGTCGACCCGTTGGGGCTGGAATTGATCGACCGGATCGGCATCAGCAAGGTGATGTGGTCATCCGATTATCCGCACAACGAAAGCACATTCGGCTATTCGGAGAAGTCGCTGGCCGCCGTCGTCGACGCCGTGGGGCCCGAGGTGGCTGCACGGATCGTCAACGGCAACATCAGCGAATTCCTGGGTGTTTGAAACCGGCTTGATGAATATCCCGACATACCGATATCGGCCGGATGCGTTGCGAGAAGGGTGCATGGGTTGGGTGTATTCATTTGCGCAGAAACGGCAATGGTTTACGCTACCACCGATTTCGAGTTGCCAAAGCCACAGCGTGCAATCGCATCGCCAAACCGAGATACCGCAGTTGGCGTTCAGCGGATTTTTGAAGATCGGCACTCGGTGAATGATCGGGTCGCGCATGGCACCGTACTGATGGGTTTCCGGCTGACCGGACCGATTCTACGTGTTATCCCGCGCGGCTGCTCGGCCAGGTACGAGCCGCATCCGAATTACAGGTGTGCCCCAGAATTGATCGTGACGTCGGTTAGAGGAGGTTCGTGACGAGTCAGGTAAGTGATCTAGCAAGCGTGGCTGAGCGTATCGGAAATCTGCCAGAGTCCTCCTTCAGGGGAGCCCCGGATCTTATAGGCGTAATCGCAGCTGTCACCTGACCCGCCTACGCCCAGTACGGCACGGCCGGTTCCAAAAATTGTCACCACGGCGGTTAAGTTTTTTAGGTGGCTGAGTATTGTTAAGAAAACACGACAGGGGCTTGACCAATGGCGCAAGGAATTCTGCAGACCGCTGGGGCGAGTGGGAACGCGGTGGAGTTCAACCCGTACGACCCCGAAATCCAGTACAACCCATACCCGTGCTACAAGCGGATGCGCGACGAGGCGCCCGTCTACTACAACCGGAAGCTCAATTTCTACGCTCTCACCCGGTACGACGATGTGCTCACGGCCTTCCTTGACCCTGCGACGTTCATTTCCGGCAACGGGGTGACGACGGAGGGCATAGACAAGGACATTCCTTTCCTGATCGCCACAGACCCGCCGGATCACACCTGGATGCGAAAGCTCCTCTCCCGGCTCTTCACCCCGCGCCGGGTGGGCGAGCTGGAGCCTTTCACGAGGCGGGTCGCCTCGCAGTACCTCGATAGGGCGGTGGGCCGAGACCGATTCGACATCATGCAGGACTTCGCCTGGCAGTTTCCTCTCGACGTCATCAGCGAGCTCATCGGCCTGCCCGAGGAGCTCCGCGAGCCTTACCATCATCTGGCCTACCGCGCCGGTGCGCGGCAATGGGATCCGGTCAAGGGCAGCGGACCGACAGAGGACGCGATTGCTGCCATATTCGAGTTGCTGGCTCTCGTGCAGGATCTGGTGGTCGAAAGGCGCAAGCGGCCCCGCGACGACATCATCTCGATGTTGATCAGCGCGGAGGTCGCCGACGAATCCGGCAACACCCGACGGCTTAGCGACGACCTGATCACCTGGCAGTTCCAGCTGCTGGCGACCGCCGGTCACGAGACGGTCACCAACCTCATCGGCAACGGGACCGTGGCGCTCTGGTGGCACCCCGAACAGCGAGCCGAACTGGTGCAGGATCCGAGCCTCATTCCGGGGGCGGTCGACGAGATGCTGCGCTGGGACAACCCCGCACCGCCGAACGGACGGTGGACCACCCGGGACGTGGAGCTGCACGGCGTGACCATTCCCAAGGACTCCCGCGTGATGCTCTACCATGCCTCGGCCAACCATGACGAGCGTTGCTACGAGAACCCGGAGCTGTTCGACATCCACCGGGTGTTCCACCGGCCGGTCGTCTTCGGCTTCGGGATCCACCGCTGCCTGGGTGCCAACCTGGCTCGCCTGGAGGGACAGGTTGCTTTCGAGGAGTTGCTCGCCCGTTTCCCGAACTACGAAATTGACGAATCGGGAGTGGTCCGCCCTCCTGCACAGCTGATGCGCGGCTTGGACCATCTTCCCGTGATCCTGAAGCCCTGATCGCGACGCCGCAGTGCTTACGCAGCCGAGGCAGCAAGGTGGGAGAGGTCGGATCGCGTCACTACGGTGGCTCGAGCTTGGAGGTCTCGCGCATGAGCGTCGATGACGCGATCTCGATGGGAGGGGGCCGATGTATGACGTGGTAGTGGCCGGGGCCGGACCGGTGGGCATGACGCTCGGTCTGGATCTGGCGTGGCGAGGCGTCACCGCTCTCGTCGTCGATCCTCGTGAGGGCCCAGTGGAGTACCCCCGCTGCAACAACGTCGCGGCCCGGACAATGGAGTACTACCGTCGGCTCGGCCTCGCGGACGAGATCCGTCGCGCCGGGCTGCCCCCCGACCATCCCACCGACGTCGTCTACCGGGTGCGCTACGGGGGTCCCGAGTACTGCCGCTTCTCGTACCCCTCGTCCCGGCAGGTGCTCGACGGCGCCTGGAGGAGTGACCTGTGGCCGACGGCCGAACCCAACCACAAGGTCAACCAGCTGCACTTCGAGCCTGTCCTGGAGAGCCGTTTGCGTGAGCGACCCGGAGTCGACCTGCTCCGGGGTGTGCGCCTTGACGGCTACCACCAAATGGAGGACCACGTCGAGGTCGACCTGCTCGAGGAGGCCTCAGGCCGTCGGATGCGCGAGCAGGCCCGCTACCTAGTCGGGTGCGACGGGGGATCGAGCACGGTGCGACGAGCGATGGGAGTGTCGCTCGTGGGAGACACCGCGGTGAATCACTACTCCTACTCCATGTACGTCCGCTCCCGGGAGCTTGCCGAATCCAGCCCCGACCGCGTCTGGATGGCACTGGTGCGCAACTGCGAAGGTATCTACAGCGTGATTGCTGTCGACGGCGTCGAAACATTCCTAATCCACGTGCAGCTCCCCGCCGATCAGCCGGACAAGCCCGTCGATCAGCCGGAAGTTCTCCGCCAGATCGTCGGCCGGCCAGTCGAGTTCGAGATCCTGGCCGACACACGCTGGGCCGGTCAGGCCATCGTCGCCGAACGCTACCGAGACCGCCGCGCCTTCCTCGCCGGAGACGCCGCCCACCTATGGAGCCCCTACGCCGGGTTCGGAATGAACACCGGGGTCGGCGATGCTGTCGACCTCTCCTGGAAGCTGTGGGCCGTGCTCAATGGCTGGGCTCCCGACTCGCTGCTCGACAGCTACGAGAGCGAGCGCCGCCCCATCGGCGAACGCGTCGCACGCGCCATCATGGCCGGGTTCAAGCAAGGTAAAGAGCTGCTCCGGGTCGGACCCGATTGTGAGGCCGACACCCCCGAAGGCCGGGAGGAACGCCGGCGCGTGGGCGAGCTCATCGCGACTCACGACAGAAGCCAATTCGACTGCGTAGGCCTCAACTTCGGCATCGATTATGCAGACTCACCCATAGTGTGGCCGGACGGGAGCAAAGCCCCGCCTTTCGAGATCGGCTCCTACACCCCATCGACCACACCCGGCTGCCGACTCCCCCACCTGTGGCTGCAGGACGGGCGGGCCCTCTACGACATCCTCGGCCCCGGCTTTACCCTGCTGACCCTCGGCGCTGGCGCTGATGCGAAGGTCGACACCCTGGTCGACGCGGCAACTCGACGAAACTTCCCCCTCGAGGTGGTGACGGTCGACGAACCCGGCGCCGCCGGCCCGCTCTCGGCTCCGCTGATCCTCGTTCGCCCCGACCAGCACGTCGCTTGGCGAGGTGATCGGCTCCCCGACGTCGACGCCCTGCTCGACCGCGTGACTGGAGTAGAGGTGCGACCCCGGGAGGGGAAGGGGTCGACCTCGTCAATGTCTGGCACGACTGCGTAGCGATCCGGGGGGCGTGCAGGAGCGGCGTCGACCCCATTCGGCCCATCCGCGGATCAGGGCGGCACCGACTCCCCACAACGAGGATTGATCGCCTCCGGTACGGCGCACGATAGCCTCAGTTCCTTCCACGACAAGTATGGCTTTGAGGCCATCCCCGGCTCGACACCGTTCATCCGCGGATCAGCGCAAGGTCCTGACATCGGGCACATTCCGATGGGCCGACCCAGGTATGTCGACGAGATCGTCGGCGCAGCGGTGTTTCTCGCCTTCGGTATGGCGCGTTATATCATCCAGTCTGGCCATTCACGTTGTTGCTGGAACGTGGTCCGTGAGCGGCCGGTACCGCCATCCACAGACTGGAAGCTTCCGATGCGGGCCTGGGTAAACGGTTTATTTCAGGCAGCTACCGGCATCAATCGGCAGCGTGACACCGGTGATGTAGCGAGATTCGTCGGAGGCTAAAAACAATACTGCGTTGCTGATGTCACCGGGTTCGACCCACGGGATCGGCAACGTGTGAAACAGCTGGCAAATCGGAGCGATGTCGTCGGGGCCGGGATTCTCCAGATCGGGCCGGAACATTCCGAACGTGACCTCATTCAGCAACAATGGCGTATTGACATGGGTGGGATGCACCGAGTTGACCCGAATCATGTGCTGGCCCAACTCGACCGCGAACGCCCGCATCAGCCCCACCACACCGTGTTTGGCGGCCACATAGTTACCTGTGTGGGGGTAGGCTTTCAGACCGCCGACCGAACTGGTCAGGATGATCGAGCCGCCGCGACCACCCGCTAACAGGTGGGGCACGCCAGCTTTCACCGATTTCCACACGCCGGACAGGTTCACGTCGATTACATCCAGCCAGTCACGTTCGCTGGTCTTTTCCAGCGTATCGCCACCCTTGGCGGTGCCCGCATTAGCCACAATGACGTCCAGCCGTCCCAGCTGCTCCACGCCGGTGTCCACCGCGGCTTTCAGCGCATCGAAATCACGTACGTCGACCTCGGCAGTGAAAATGCGGCGATTATGGGCCTTGACGAGGTCGGCAGTCTCGGCCAAATCCTCCGGCGTGGATGGCGGAACCAACCCACCCTCGATCGGTTTGCAGATATCAACTGCGATGATGTCGGCGCCCTCCTGTGCCAGTCGGACTGCGTGGCTGCGACCCTGACCGCGGGCCGCACCCGTGATGAACGCGACCTTGCCTTCGACTCGTCCCGTCATGGTTACCTCGTTTCTTAGATGGTGAACTCAAATCCGCTGCGGCTCAAGGGATGATGGCTGGCATGTGATCCCATCCTCGTACCGTGGAGGTTGGCGACAGCTTGGCGTGGGTGAGGTCGACATCCCACTCGGGGAAGCGCTTCAAGACCTCTTCCAACGCGATCCGCCCTTCCAGTCGGGCCAGCGCCGAGCCAAGGCAGTAGTGTGTGCCGACACTGAACGTCAGGTGCTGGCGGGCCTCGCGGTGAATATCGAAAACATCACCGTTGGGCGGGAACTGGCGATGATCGCGGTTGGCCGCCCCGATCAGCATCATCATCACGCTGCCCTCGGGCACGGTCTGGCCGTAGTACTCGACGTCACGAGTGACGTACCTGGCGGCGTGTGGGGCCGGTGGCTCGTAGCGCAGTAGCTCCTCGATCGCCCGTGGAATCAAAGAGTTGTCTTCGACCAGCTGCCGGCGCTGGTCCGGGTGCTCGGCCAGCACCTTGCCGGTCCAGCCGATCAGCCGGGTGGTCGTCTCGTTGCCCGCGCCGGCGACCACGCTAACGTAGAGCAGCAGTTCGTCGCGGGTGAGCTGCCGGGTGGTGCCGGTCTCATCCTCGAACTCGACATTGAGCAGCTCGGTCATGATGTCATCAGATGGATGTTCGGCGCGCCAGTCGATGTACTGGGCGAACGCCTCACCGCTGTCTATACCTTCGGACGCCATCGAAACCGGCTGGCCGGCTTCGGTGCGCATCATCGCGTTGGAGCGATCCCGGATGGCCTCCTGGTCTTCTTCGGGAATGCCCAACAGCATGCTGATCACCCGCATCGGCATCTGAGCGCCCAAGTCGGCCACGAAATCGAAGCGCCCAGTAACCACCAGCGGGTCGAGATTTTGCGCGCAGAATTCCCGGATCTTGGGTTCCAGGTCGCTGATTTTACGCGGCGTGAACATGCGGGCCAGCAGTTTTCGGTGAATGTCGTGGATCGGTGGATCTTCGAAGAGGATCACACCGGGCGGGATATCGATATTCGCCTTGATCAGTTCCAGGATCACGCCCCGCGCGGAGCTGAAGGTCTGGTGGTCGACCAGTGCCTGATCGACGTCGGCGAATCGGCTCAGCGCGTAAAAGTCGTGCTGCTCGTTGTAATACAGCGGCGCCTCTTCGCGGAGCCGTCGAAATGCCGGGTAGGGATCGGCGTTGATCTCCACGTCGTACGGGTCGTAGTAGACGTCACTGGCGGCGCTGACGGTCATGGCTTGCCTCTCGCTATTCTCGGAAGATGTTGGCACGTCGAGCAACATGGCTGCCGCATTCGGTCATCATTCCTTTAGTCGGGGATGAGCGGCCCAATGGGATTGGTCGATGTCGCGTGCACAAGCAGCTCGGCCAACTCATGGGGACGGCTAAGGAACGGCGAGTGTGACGTGTCGATGCTCAACTGCTCGACGCCGAGGCGATGCGCCACGGTATCTGCCAACCAGCGCGGCATGGCACGGTCCTGAAGACAAAGGATGAAGCTGCGGGGCAGGTCGGCAGCCCAGAACCGGGGAATCGACACCGGTTTGACCGCATTTTCGCCGAACCGTTCCGGACCGAGTCGCTCGAAGGCCCATTGGGCAGTTTGCCGATCACAGTCGTGATAGAAGTACTCCCACGCTCCTTCGAAGTCGGCCAACGTCATCGCACCGTCGTCGCTGAAGTGCAGGTAACCGAGCATCTGTCCGACATCGCTGTCGAACTCGCCGTCCTCCCGGTTGCGCATCGCCATCGCCTCCGGGTAGGTACGGCCTTCACGAGGCAGGGCAGCAGCGAGATAGACGATGTGGCTTAAGAGTTCGGGCACCGCGTCAGCGGCGAGCGTCGCATCAAATCCGCCACCTGAATGCCCGACGAGGACATCGCCGGGCCGGAGGGCCGAGACGATGGCGCCGCAGCGGTTGGTCAATGTCGCCTCTTCATCGAGGCGGGCACCGTGCCCGGGCACGTCGACGGCGACGGCCTCGTGGCCGAATTTCTCGAGTTCTGCGATCGTGTGAGTCCAGCACCAGGCGGCGTGGAATCCGCCGTGGACGAATACGAATCGCATACTTGTCCTTTCCGATAAGGTGCTCACCAACACCCGTCATCCGCGCAGCAGCAGGTCCTGCCAAGACTTCGGCGCCGCGGTGGCTACCAGGTTGGACTGCTTGTACCACTTCCCGTCGTAAGCCAAATATTCACCGGTGCGCGGGTTGTACCGGGCCAGTGCAACGGACGGGCCGGATCCGGCTCTGTTGAAGCCGCTAGGAGCGGCCGCTGGCGCCGCAGGGCCGGTTCCGGCTGGCGCCGGTGCATCCGTCGCCGAATGCGGATCACCGGTTGGATTCGGGGTTTGTTGCGGCTCTGGTGGCAGTGGTGTACCGACGGACGGTGGTGACGTGCCGGCAGGCGGTGGTGTTCCCTCGACGGGGCCGAAGATGTGGTTGTCGACGGTGGTTCGGTCGTCGGGTGGGATACCTTGTGAAATCAGATTGGGGTCGAGCGGGTACGGACCGAGGGTGTGCTGGCGCATGGCCAGTGGTTCGTAAGGTTTGTCGCTGTTACAGATTTGGACAGTGGGTGCGCGTTTCCCAGGGTGGTCCATGCACGGGTAGTTGCGGGCTCCACGCACCGCGATCGGTGAATCCTGCGGGAGTTTGCAGTACAGCCCGTCCGGGGTGTCGATGGTGGTGATGTCTTCCGGTGATCGCCATTGCGATGGCGGCAGAAAGCCGACGGTGCACGACGGCGGGTCGGCTATCGTCGCCGAGAACTCGCCCAGCGGTAGCCCGGTCGGGTTGTTGTCGACGCGGGCATATGTTTGGACTGCGGCAATATAGGGTGGCAACAACACCAGGATTTGCTCCAGAGAGGGGTTGTAGGTCACCGCGACCTGACCCAGGCTCGTGAGGTTGGCGAGCAATAGCGGCAATGTGGGTTTGACTTGGTTGAGTAGACGTGCGACCTCGTGGGCGGAGCTGGGCCCGGTACGCAGTAACGTGCGTATCGGCGGGTCATCGGTTGCCACCTGCTCGGTGATTCCCGCGAGGCTGCGCGCCCACACTTTGATCGCATCGGCGGTCTGGACTTGGGAGTCAAGTATTGGTGCGCTGTCACCGATCAGCGATCGCACGCGAGGGGCGACGGCGGCGAGGTCGCCGGTCACCGTGGCCGATGAGTCGAGCAGCGAGCCGAGGTCGTAGCCGGCACCGTTGAACGCTTTGAAGGATTCGTCGAGCAGTGCGCCGAGTTTATCTTTGGGGATGCTGTTGACCAGCGTGCTGACCTGATCGAGCATCGGCCCGACTTGCTGCGGAATGCTGGTGTCGCCCATGGCGATCACCGATCCATTCTGCAGGTAGGGCGGTGAGTTGGTGCGCGGCTTGAGATCGACGTACTGTTCGCCGACGGCTGAGATGCTGCGTACCTCGGCGACCAGGTTGGCCGGGATCTTCGGTGAGATATCCAGCGACAGCGTCGCTTCCACGTGGTTGCCCGGTACGATCTCCACGTCGGTGACTTTGCCGACCTGAATCCCGCGGTACGTGACGTTGCTGAACCGGTAAAGGCCACCCGAGGTGGGTAACTCCAGCTTCACGGTGATGCGGCCGAGACCCAAAAGCGTTGGCACCTGCATGTAGTCGAACACCATCACGGCAATTCCGATGACCGAAGCGATTGTGAAGATGATCAGTTGAATTCGGACTAGCCGGGTCAGCATCAGCGCCCGCCTTCATCCAGGGGCGGAAAGTCGGTTGGGGCTGTGACTTTCGGGCGGGGTGGCGGTAGTGTGCCGGCCTCCGGCGGCGCTGCGTTGGGTGGACCCGTCGGCGCTGCGCTCGGCAGTGGAGGCGTGATCGGGGCGGCCAGCGGGTTGTAGCTGTAGTTCAAGATGTAGGGGTCGCCCGGCGCCGGCACCAGCGGTGCGCCCTCTTCACCCCATCGAGTGCCCAGCAGCAGCCCCCGCTTAAGACGGGAAAGCGTCAGATCCAGGGTGGCAAACACGTTGATGTAGTCGCCGCGAAAGCCCCGGTCGAGGAAGTCCTGGGGGAATGGGAAGGTCAGCGCGTAGGCCAGGGCGGTGTCGAGTTCGCCACCGACATCAGCGAGTGCACGAAGTGTCGGCCCAAGGTTTTGCAGGTTCTTCACCAGGTCGGCCTGCGTGTCCGTGACCAGCCGGGTAGCAATGTTACTGAACACTCGCAGTTTGTCGAGCGCCGTGGTCAGGCGCGGACGTTCTCGTATGAGGACGTCGAGTGCCGGCGGTATCTCGCGCAGCGCCCGCGCGATGACGTCGCGCTGTCCGGCGAACGTGCCCGCGAGCCGGTTCAGACCATGAATGGCGGCAACGAGGTTGTCGCGCTGGGCATCCAGTGTGCCGACGAAGGTGTCCAGCCGGGTCAGCAGATCGCGGAAATCGCCTTCCCGTCCAGACAGCGCGGCGTTGAGGTTGTGGATGATGTCCCCGATCTGACCTAACCCGCCGCCGCTGACGACGGCCGACAGCGACGCCAGCGTCTGCTCGGTCGACGGATAGGCCGATGATCGGTCCAACGGAATGGTCGCGCCCGGCTCGAGTCGCCCGCGGGGTGGTTGGCCGAGCGGCGCGTCGAGCGCCAGGTGCATGGATCCCAGGAGACTGGTCTGTCCGACGGTGGCGACGGCGTTCGCGGGGATCACCACGTCGGGTCGCACCGACACCTCGACATCGGCGTGCCAGTTCGTGAAGGTCATCTTCCCCACGCTGCCGACGATAACGTCCTTCATCATCACCGGTGAGTTCGATTCCAGTGTGCCTACATTGGCGATTTCGACGTGGTAAATGGTGGCCCCGGCGCCCCGGCCCACCGCTCCGGGCAATGGCAGCGAGTTCAATCCCTGGAAAGCGCAGCCGGCGACAGTCAGCATTACCGCGGTACCGATCGCGAGCATCTTGCGCATGTACTTCCGGCCTGTCATGACGGTGGTCTTTCCGCCGGTAGCAGCATCTCCGACAGACTGGTCGGCGCCGGCACCGGTGCGTCCGGATACAACGCAGGTGATGGGAACGCCGGCAAATGATCAGGAGCAGAAGGGCCTGGCGCGACCGCGGGGGGCTGCCCGTACCCGGGCGGCGCGGGCACATCGCCATTGAGACCCCTGTACGCCGACACCGCCGGTGGAATTTCGGGTGGTGTTTGGGCAGGGCCGGCGCCACCGGGGGCCAGTTTCGGATCGGAGTAGATGATGTTGTCCGGTGACTTCATCAGGTACGGGTTTATCGGGAAAGGCACATGCTGGAAATTGATCCGGCTCAAAGCGGGGCCGAGATATTGGGCACACAGCTTTCCGGTTTCGGATGACGTTACGTCTCCAACGGCGTTGATGGCGCCGCAGATAGCGAAGACAGGGTTGGCGAAGTTCTGGAATGTCGCCGCCCCGACAACACTTCCGGTGTCGGGGCTGTAGATGTTGTAGGCGTTGGCAAAGGCATTCGGCGCGATGTGCAGGACGTTTTCCAGGTCTATCCGGTGATCGGTGATCGTCTGGGTGACGTTCGCCAGCCGCTGTATCTGCTCGGAGGTCTTGTCGCGGGTACCGGCGATGAAACGCTTCACCTCCCCGACCGCGACCGAGAGGTCGTTGAGCGCGGAATCCAGGTCGGAGCGGCCGCCATCGAGGACACTGGTCAATGAGGCCAGGTGATCCTCGAATTGCACGATCTGGACGTTGCTGTCGCGCAGTGCGGCAACGAAGGTCTGCAGGTTCTTGAGGATGTCGACGATGTTGCCGCTACCGTCGGCCAGGATGCGGCCGACCCCCGACAATTGCGCCAGCGTCTGGCGCAGCTTGTCGCCGTTGCCGTTCATCGCGTTGGCGGCGCTGTCGATGAACCGCGACACCGAGGTGCCCGACACCTCACTTGTCGGTCCTAGCTCGGTCGCCAGCCGCATCACCTGCGTTTTGACCTCGTCCCATTCGACGGGCACCGCGGTGCGGTCGATAGGAATCACCCCGCCATCGGGCATGGTCGGGCCACTCGACTCGTAGGCGGGCGCAAGCTGCACATACCTTGCGGCGACCAGGTTTTGGGCGACGATCACCGCCATAGCATCCGCAGGGATGGGAACGTCGCGGTTGACACTCAACGTCATCGTGGCGTGCGTGCCGTCGGGCTTGATGGATTTAATGTTGCCCACCTTGACTCCGGCGACCCGCACCTCATCGCCCTGGTAAATGCCTGTGGCGGAGGTGAAGACCGCGGTGATCGTCTTGGGCGCGAAGTACGATTGACGGACAAGCATGATCGCCCCACCGATGATGAGCCCGACGAGCACAACTGCCGTCACGGCCGCCAAACGCCTCCGGTTCATCGGGAACCTCCGGGAATTCCGTTGTAGGGCCACGGGAACTCAGCCCGAGGCCCGGCGTTATCCGGTGGCTGCCCTGCATTGACGCCCCGCCTGAACCCGAAGGCGTAATCCAGGAACGGCTGCAAGTTTTGCGCCGGGGGAACGTTGGGCACGAAGGCGTTGTAGTAATAGCCATTGGCCACGGTCTCGGCCTGGGTGACTTGGAACTTCGCCATACCCGGCAGTGCCTTGCCGATGTTGTCACGATTCTTTTCCAGGACCGCGGTAACCGAATTGAGCTTGTCCAGCGCCGGGGCTAATTCCTTTTCGTTGTCGGCCACCAGTCCGGAGAGCTGTTTGGCCAGCGCCGAGGTGTTGGCGAGCAGGTCGACAATTGCTTGCCGGCGTTCGTTGAGAACGCCGATCAGGTCGTTGGCGTTGAGAAGCAACGTGTTGAGCTGCTGGCTGCGGTCCGCCAAGATCCCGGTCACGTTGCCAGCGCTTTTGAGTAACTCGCCCAGCATCTCGTTGCGGCTGTTGAGTGCGCGCGACAGCCGGGCCAGTCCGTCGAACGTGGGGCCCAATTGCGGGGCAATCCTGTTGATTGTTGCGGCGAGGGTGTCCAGTGATTGGTTGAGCGTTCGGGTGTCGGTTCCGGCGGCATTGGTGGTGAGGTCGCTGACCGCATCGGTCAGCGAATAGGGTGACGAGGTGCGCGAGACCGGGATGACCTCGCCCGGTGACATCGCGCGGCGCCCAGCAGGCTCGAGGGTCAGAACCCGTTGGCCCAGCAGTGATCCGGTGCGGATATGAGCAGTGCTGTTGGATCCGAGGCGGATCTTGCTGTTGATGGTGAATGTGACCAACGCCTTGCCGCGCTGCAGTGAAACACCGGATACCGAGCCGACTTTGATGCCTGATACCGTCACGTCATTGCCCGCGGTGATGCCGCCCGCCTCAGCAAAAAGCGCCTGGTATCTGACCGCGGTCGCCAGTGACACCAGCTGCTGGGGCCGCAGCCCGACCGCGATGATCAGGATGATCACGACCACGCCGATGAACCCGGCGCGAATCATTTTTGCTTCCCGGTACCTCAACATCAGGGCTCTGCGCACCTCCCGCCTTTTTGCTTGAACCACGGGGCCACGACGGTGCGGCCTTGCAGATCAGTTACGCGAATCGAAAGTTCGCAGATGTAGTAGTTGACGAAGCTGCCGTAAGCACCGAAGCGCGCCAGCTTGCGGTAGTTGTCCGGCGCTCTTTGCAGTGCGGCGTCGAGGTGGTCCTTGTCCTGATCGAGGATGGGGGCCAACCGATTCAACTGGTCCACCGTTGTGGCCAGCGGTGGGCGCGCTTTGGCCAGCAGGTCTGCGACTGACGCAGTTCCCTTGTCCAAAGCATCGATAGCGGCGCCGATCGGATCGCGGTCGGCCGACAGCCCGCTCACCAGCCGCTCCAGGCGATCGACCGCGCCGGAGAACTTGTCGCCGTTCTTATCCAGGGTGGCGATAACGGTGTTGAGATTGTCGATGAGCTGCTTGATCACCTCGCTGTTGTTGGCCAAGCCATTGGTGAACGACGATGTCTTCGACAGCAAAGATTGCAGCGTGCCACTCTGGCCCTGCATGATCTGCAGCAGCGATGCGGTCAGCGCGTTGACGTCTTGCGGATTCAGGCCATGGATTACCGGTTTCAGCCCACCCAACAAGAGATCCAGATCCAGCGCCGGCTCGGTACGGTCGCGGGGAATCTGCGCATGGGCAGGGAGTCTTCGCGTCGAACCGGGACCGTCGATGAGTTCCAGGTAGCGATCTCCCACCAGATTGAGGTAGCGCACGGCCAGCCGTGTTCCCGTGGTCAGCACGACGGGGCGGTCAGCATCGAATGTCACCAAAACGGTGTTGTCCGATTGCAGCGCAACGCTGTTGACCGTGCCGACCCGGATACCGGCGGCACGCACCGAATCGCCTGCCCGCAGCCGCGACGCATCGCCGAAGACCGCGGAATACCCATTCGTTGATCCGGTGCGGTACTCGCCGAAAACAAAAAACAGGGATCCTGTTAGGGCCGCCATGACGGAGACGAAGAGTCCGAATTTGACGACCGTGCCCCCGATTCCGGTCATCCCGGCTGACCGATCTGTGTGGAGTTGCGCGGTGGTCCGTCGATCGGCCCGAACAGCATTTGCTTGAGCCCATCGGAATTCAGCAGGATGCCCTGGTTGCCGTACTCTGCCGGGTTGGTGCCAACGTCGGTGACGAGGAAGGGCTCGCGCTTCGCGAATGGCACGTTCGGCAAGTCCATGCAGTGCGGTCCGCCTTTGGCCGCGACCTTTGGCAGGTTTGAGGGGTATCGGTATCGCTCCCTTCCGAGCACCAGACTGACCAAGATGACGACGCCGGGATCCGGCAGCGGCGGAGTATGCGCCAGCGGGAGGAGTCCCTGCACCGAGCAGGTCAGTGCCTCGTGGTACTGGTTGGCCAGATCGGTGGTCGGCACTAAAAGGTGGACTACGTCGGTCAACGCTTTTCGGTTACTGCCCACCACGTCGTTTCCGACATCGGCCAGTCCGATAATGCTGACCAGCAATGCGTCTAAGTTTTGCTGCTCTTCGACGACGGTCTTGCTCACTTGCGTCGCGTTGTCGACGATCTTGATGAGGTCCGGCGCGGCATCGGCATAGGCATTCATCACCGCCGGCGCGACCTCGATGTCGTGGCTCAAGGTGGGCAGGCTCGGATCCAGGGTCGCCAGAAACTTGTTCAGATGTGAAACCGTTTGACCTAATTTCTCGCCCCGCCCGCGCAACGCCGATGCGATCGCGCCGAGCGTCTCGTTGAGCTTGGCGGGCTCGATCCTCGACAACACCGCCGTCAGTTGTTGGAACACCGTGTTGATCTCGACGGTGACGTGCTTGGAATCCAGTATCTGCCCGGCGTACATCGGCGTGTGTGATGGGTTCGCCGGCGGCACCAGCTGCACGAACTTGGCGCCGAACACCGTCGTAGAGGCGATATCGACGAGCACATTCGCCGGAACGAGATGCAGCCGTGCCGGATCCATTGCAAGGTGGATGGCGGCCCCGCCTTCGGGTAGGTCCTCGATCCAGGACACCTTGCCGACCTGGACGCCCAACATTTTCACCCTGGCGTCGGGGCTCATCACCAGCCCGGCCCGATCGGACAGCACAGTCACGGGAACGGTCTTGGTGAATCTGCCCTCGAACATGTCCGCTGCAAAGACGATGATCCCCGCAGTGGCCGCGATGGTTGCCAACCCGGCCAGGGGTCGTGACAGGAACAGCCAGGGGGAGGGGCGCGCAGATCGCGCGTGTGTTGTCACCCAGATCTGCCTTTGGCACGCCGGGTTGCGGCGCAGACCTGGACCACGACACGTGCGCAGTGACGAGTCACGCGCGACAGGCTAGCAATTTACCTAACTTGATTAAAAGGGTTCTGCCAGGGTTGACACAGTTTTCTTAAAATAGTTAAATTAGCTGCGTGTCATTCCGGTCTCGCCATCCCGGCCCTCGTAACCGACAACAGCACCGATGCCGAGCCCACTTTGATGGCGGCCTGACCACGGCGGCCGACTGACAATGGGTTTCACCGTCCAGGCACTCCTCGACAGCCTCGCCCTGGAGCAAAGGGAACCCGGCCGCTTCAGCGCCGGCAACGTCGACTTCGGCCACTCCGTCGTCTTCGGCGGCCAGCTCATGGCCCAGTCCATTGTGGCCGCGTCCATCGGCCACCAAGGCAAGTCCGCGAAGACGCTGCACATCGTCTTCGCCCGGCCCGCGGCGCCGGATACCCCCCTCGAGATCATCGTCGATCCCGTGCACGGTGGCCGGAGCCTGGCGAGTTCCACTGTGACCATCAGCCAAGGTGAGCGCATCTGCACCAGATCGATGGTGCTGCTCTCGGCGGATGAAGAGGACGTCATCCGCCACGCCGACCGGCCCGCGACCGCATCGGACCCGGACGAAATCCAGGGCCAGGAAGAGGGCGGTTGGCAGGTTCGCGTCGTCGACGGCGTCGACATCAACGACCCCGATGCGGTCGGCCCGCCGGAGCTCGATGTGTGGACCCGCTTCGTCGGGGCGCCCGATGATCGAGTGATCGGGCAAGCGCTGCTCGCGTTTGCCACCGACGGTTTCCTCATCGGTACCGCCATGCGGCCTCATGCGGGGGTCGGACAGGCGCTCGCCCACAAGACGCTCTCGACAGGCGTGCTGAGCCACACGATCACCTTTCACGAGCCCTTCTCCGCCGCCGAATGGCTGTTGCTATCGCAGCGCAGTCCTTACGCGGGCGGTGGGCGAAGCTATGGACGCGCCGACGTCTTCCGCCGGGACGGGCAACTGGTGGCCTCGTTCGTCCAGGACAACATGATCAGGCCCATGCGCGGTTCCTCCACGCTGTAGTTCCCGATTCACCCAGTCGGCCAAACCGGGGGCTATCCACGGCGCGCGCCCGCACATTGACGCCGTGGTGAAGGAAGAGATCGTTTTCGCGCTCGTCGAGCCGCTTTGTCGGTTGACCGCCCTCGGACCGCCCCGTAGATTTCCTTAATATTGTTCGATTAAGCCAGCTATATTCGTTTAGGTAGCTTCTCGCGCGCGGGGAGCCTCTGCCGAGGGAGTCGCCAGTGGCCGTCAAGACCTCTTATCAGCTCGATGACCGCTATCGGCAGACCTCCGGCCGCGTCTACGTCACCGGAACGCAGGCGCTGGTCCGCCTTCCCATGGTCCAGCATCAGCGTGACGCCGCGGCCGGCCTTCGCACTGCGGGCTTCATCTCCGGCTATCCGGGGTCGCCGTTGGGCGGCTACGACCAAGCGCTCTACCAGGGCCGCGAGTTCCTGGCCCAGCACGACATTCACTTTCAGCCCGGACTCAACGAGGACCTGGCCGCGACCTCGGTATGGGGCACGCAACGGGCCTCGATCATGCCGGGCATGCGATACGACGGTGTGTTTTCAATCTGGTACGGGAAAGGACCGGGGGTCGATCGCTCAATCGATGCGATCAAGCACGGCGCCTACGCCGGAGCCGCTGCGCACGGCGGCGTACTCGTCCTCGCCGGTGATGACCATGGTTCGCGGTCCTCGACCTTGGCTCACGCCAGCGATCAGGCGTTTATCCACTGTGCGATGCCCATGCTGCACCCGGCGACCGTCCAGGAGTACCTGGATTACGGCATCTACGGATGGGCGATGTCGCGATTCTCGGGCTGCTGGATCGGGTTCAAGTGCGTTACGGACATCATCGAAAGTGGCGCCTCGGTCGCCGTCGACGCCGACCGGGTCTCAATCGTGCTTCCCGAGGTGGCGATGCCTCCCTCGGGCCTCAACATCTGGCGTGGCAGCGGTGGACTGATCGCCGAACAGCTTCTCTATGAGCATCGGCTGCCCGCTGCCCAGGCCTTCGCGCGGGCGAACGGCCTCGACAAGATGGTCATCGGCGGTGCCCGGCGCACGCTCGGCATCGTCACCACCGGCAAGGCGTTCCTCGACGTACGGGCCGCACTCGACGCTCTCGGAATCGACGATGGCCGGGCCGCCGAGCTCGGTCTCGCGGTCTTCAAAGTCGCGATGCCGTGGCCGCTCGAGCCGACGCGCATCGTCGAGTTCGCCGAGAGCTGCGACGAGGTGCTCGTCATCGAGGAGAAGCGCCCGATCATCGAAGAGCAGCTGGGCCGGTTGCTCGTGAACAGTCGGAACCGCCCGGTGCTGGTCGGGAAGGTCGACCAGCTTGGGGCACCCCTCGTACCGAATCGGGGTGAGCTCGTTCCCGAGGCCGTTGCGAAGGTGATCGCCGACCGACTCTGCAAGCTCGTCGATGCCCCTGACGTCGCGCAGCGGGCCCACCCGCGCACGACGATCGCCCTGCAGGCTGTCAACCCGGCGACCGACCTCGTGCGCAAGGCGGCATTCTGCTCCGGCTGCCCGCACAACACCTCGACGCGGCTGCCCGAGGGGAGCATCGCCTTCGGCGGCATCGGTTGTCACGGGATGGCGATGTCGATGCCCGACCGGCCGACAGTGGCGGTCACCCAGATGGGCGGGGAAGGGGCCGGCTGGATTGGCATGGCGCCGTTCGTCGACGTCCCGCACATCTTTCAGAACCTCGGCGACGGCACCTACTTCCATTCCGGGCTGCTTGCCGTCCGGGCCGCCGTCGCCGCGGGCGTCAACATCACGTACAAGATCCTGGCCAACGGCGCGATCGCGATGACGGGCGGCCAGAAGATCCAGGGCGAGGTCACCGCACCGGAGATCGCCCACCAGGTCGTGGCCGAAGGGGCGGCCAAAGTCGTCGTCGTATCCGACGACCCGAAGCGCTGGCGCGGCCGCAGCCTGCCGAAGGGCGTCACCGTCCATGACCGCAGCGAGCTGGACCGGATCCAGCGCGAACTCCGCGAAATCCCCGGCACCACTGTGATCGTCTACGAACAAGAGTGCGCGGCGGAGAAACGTCGCAAACGCAAGCGTGGGAAGTATCCCGATCCAGACCTGCGGGTCGTCATCAACGAGCGCGTGTGCGAGGGCTGCGGCGATTGCAGCGTGCAGTCCAACTGCATTTCGGTGGAGCCGGTCGAAACCGAATTCGGCCGCAAGCGCCGCATCAACCAGTCGTCGTGCAATAAGGACTACTCATGCCTGCTCGGCTACTGCCCGAGCTTCGTCACGGTCAAGGGCGCGAAGTTGCGGGCGTCGCAGACGGCGTTGCCGCCGCTGCCGGCCGACGATGTCGCCGCCCTGCCGGCGCCGACGGTCGCGCGTTCCGACACGCCCTACAGCGTGCTGTTGGCGGGTATCGGCGGTACCGGGATCGTGACGATGGGCGCTCTCATCGGGATGGCCGCCCACCTGGAGGGCAAGGGCGTGACGGTGCTCGACGTTGCCGGACTCGCGCAGAAGAACGGGCCGGTCACCAGCCACGTCCGCGTCTACAACCGCGCCGACGAGGTGCACGCGACGCGCATCGAAGCCGGCGGAGCCGACGTGTTGATCGGTGCCGACATCGTCGTCGCGTCGGGTCCCGAGTGCATCGGCAAGGTCGCCGCTGGCCGCACGGCGCTGGTCGTGAACGACCACGTCGCGCCCACCGCCGACTTCGCCCGCAACCCCGACCTCGACCTCTCATCGACGGTGATGCGCGGAGCACTCGAGCGGGCCACCGGGGGAGAGGGCGCGTTCGTTCCGGCGACCGAGCTTGCCGAAGCGTTGATGGGAGACGCCATCTACACCAACATCCTGCTGCTCGGATTTGTCTGCCAGCAGGGCCGGCTGCCGGTGAGCCTGGAGGCGCTCGTTCGCACCATCGAGCTCAACGGCGTGGCCGTGGACGCCAATATGCGCGCCTTCACGTGGGGACGCCTTGCTGCCCGCGATCTCGCTGCCGTGCAGGCGACCGCCATGGCGGCCATCCCCGATGTCCTCCACCAGCCGGTGCGGGAAGAAGCCCTCGACGAGATCATGGCCCGCCGGGTCGGTGAGCTGACCCAGTACCAGGACGCCGCCTACGCGACGCGGTACCGGGCCGTCGTCGACCGCGTGCGTTCGGTCGAAGCCCAGCGGGTGCCCGGCACCGACACTCTCGCCAAGGCGGTCGCCAAATACCTATACAAGCTGATGGCATACAAAGACGAGTACGAGGTTGCCCGGCTGATGGGCGATCCCGCGTTCTGGCGTGGCATCGAGGAGCAGTTCGAAGGAGACACGCGGGTCGAGTTCCATCTCGCACCCCAGATCTTCAACCGGCGTGACCCGGACACCGGCCGGGCGAAAAAATGGACCCTCGGGCCGTGGATGCGCCCGGGGTTTGCGCTGCTCGCCAAGGGCAAACGGCTGCGCGGCACGGGGCTCGATGTCTTCGGTCGCACCGAGCACCGTCGTGAAGAGCGCGCGCTCATCGGCCGGTACGAGGACACTATCGAGGAACTTCTCCGGGGCCTCGATCCCGACAACCACGAGCTGGCCGTCGAGATCGCGAGCATCCCGGAGCACATCCGAGGCTATGACCTCGTCAAGGACGCACACCTTCGTGACGCGCGAGAGCGCGAGGCCGAGCTGCTCAACAAGTTCCGAGAGGGGGCCAGCGCATGACGATGACCATGGTCCAGGCAGAGGAATTGCTCCGCCCGGGCCGCATGCTCATCGGCGACGAGTGGCTCTCCGAGGGCGGCGGCGGCCAATACATTCACATCAACCCCAGCACCGGTCGACCGCACCCGCCGATCCCGCTAGCGGGCGCAACCGAGGTCGACCGCGCCGTGGCAACGGCTCGGTCGACCTACCCCACGTGGCGGGCCATGCCGCCCGATGCCCGGCGCGACGCAATGCTGCGCCTGGCCGGCTTGATCCGTGATCGCCTCGACGAATTCGCCACGCTCGTCACCCTCGACAACGGATCGCCGCGCCGTAACTCGTCGTCCGGGCCGCAGATGGCGATTGACAACTTCACGTACTTCGCGGGCTGGGTCGACAAGACGGGTGGCGACGTCATCCCCACCTGGCCGGCTCCCGCGCTCGACTACACACTCATGGAGCCCTATGGCGTGATCGGCGTGATCATCCCGTGGAACGCGGTGATGCACAACATCGGCCAGGTGCTCGGTGCCGCGCTCGCTGCCGGGAACTGCGTGGTACTGAAGGCGCCGGAGCTCGCACCCTTCGCCGCCCTTCGCTTCGGCGAGCTCGCGCTCGAGGCGGGACTCCCGCCCGGGGTCGTGAACGTCCTGCCCGGCGGAGCCGAGTGCGGCCAGACGATGGTTGCGCACCCGGGCATCGACAAGATCCACTTCATCGGCAGCGGCAACACCGCCCGTCAGATCATGGCCTCAGCGGCCCAGATCCTGAAGCCGGTCACCTTCGAGCTCGGGGGGAAATCGGCGAACGTCGTGTTCGCCGACGCCGACCTCCAGACCGCTGCCGTGTATTCGACCTTCCTGTGCATGGCCAACGCCGGGCAGGGCTGCCTTCTCCCAACCCGGCTGCTTGTCGAAGACAGCGTTTACCAACAAGTCGTCGACATGGTCGTCGGGTTCGCTAAGTCGATCCCGATCGGCGACCCGTTCAACGAAACCACCATGCTCGGACCGGTCATCAACGCCCAGGCCTGCGATCGGATCCTCAACCAGATCGAGCAAGCCGGGTTGGACGGATCGGGACGCCTACTCACCGGTGGCGAGCGCGTCGGTGGCGAGCTTGCGGCCGGCTACTTCGTGGAGCCAACGGTTTTCGGCGACGTCGACAACGCCAGCGACCTCGCCCAGAAGGAGATCTTCGGTCCCGTGCTCTCGGTGATCCGTTTCTGCGATGAGGCCGAGGCGATCGCCCTCGCCAACGCCACGCAGTACGGCCTGGCAGCGTATGTCCATACCAATGACCTTCGGCGCGCTCACCGCGTCGCCGCTGCCCTCGAGGCCGGTTCGGTATACGTCAACGGCTTCACGGGGGTGCCCGCCGGTGCCCCGTTCGGTGGGGTGAAGCAGAGCGGGTTCGGGCGCATGGGCGGCCGCTACGGCCTCGACGACTTCCTGCGCCCGAAGAACGTCTACATCCCGCTCGGCTGACCGCAGGCCGCGCGCTGAGTAAACCGCTGTCCACGCCTCGCTGAAAATCAACCGAAGGAGACCGCGACCAATGGGACGACTCGACGAGCGGGTCGGCATCATCACCGGGCAGATCCTCAACGTCGACGGTGGCTGGGTTGCCGTCTGACAGTGCTGGTTCGGCTCGGGCGGCGTATCACGTTGGGGCCGAAGAACGATGACGAGTGATCGAGTCGTCGTCGTCACAGGCGCAGGGCGGGGAATCGGTGCGGCGATCGCCGCCCGCTTCGCCGACGAGGGCGCGACGGTGGTCGCGGCCGATGTCGAGCTGCCGGTCGGCGGCGATCCGCGTATCGACTACCAACGCGTTGACGTCTCCTCGGCAGGCGATGTCGCCGGGCTCTTCTCGCGCGTTATCGCCTCACACGGGCGAGTCGACGTGCTGGTGAACAACGCCGGCATCTGGTTCCGCCGCCGGTTTATGGAGATTTCCGTCGATGAGTGGGACCGCGTGCTGGCGGTCAACTTGCGCGGGCTTTTCCTGTGCACCAAGGCGGCAGTCGACTCGATGGCCGCAGCCGGGGGAGGCGCGATCATCAACATCGGATCTCAGGCCGGCCTCACGGTCACCCGGGGCCAGGGCGCCCACTATCACGCGTCCAAGGCCGCGATCGCGCACCTCACCAAGGTGCTGGCGTTCGAGTTGGGGCCGATGGGCATCCGGGTGAACTGCGTCGCTCCTGGGGCAACACTGCCAGACCCGTCGGTCTTGCCGCCGGAACTGCTCGCTCAGATCCCGCTCGGCCGCGCCGGCGTGCCCGCCGATCTCGTGGGAGCTTGCATGTTTCTGGCATCATCCGACGCGTCCTACATCACCGGGCAGACGCTGATGGTCAACGGCGGAGCTGTCGCCTTTATGTGATCCGCCGTATGCCGCGATTCCCACGCCAAGTTCCGCTTTTAATAAAAATTTTAAGCTGCATTTTAGCTTAACAAAGTTAGATTATTGATAGGCTTCGACCAACGGACGCAACAAGGGTCCGCATGATTCCAGTCCGGTTTTCGACGTCGAGGCCTGATGGAGGTGCGATGAACTTCGAGCACGTGCAATTCGAGGTCGACGATCAGGTCGGCGTGATCACCCTGAACCGGCCGGAGGCTGCCAACGCCCAGACCCAGAAGGTCCTGATGGAGTTGGACGAGACCTGGCGTGCGGCCGAGGAGAACCGCGAGGTCAAGGTCATCGTCCTGCGGTCCAACGGAAAGCACTTCTCCGCCGGCCACGACATGTCGGGCAAGGGCAGCAGCACCCTCGACCGCGACATCCCGCTTCCCGATGCGCTCTACGACTGGGAGACCCGCCACTACCTGCACTACGCCAAGCGGTGGCGGGATGTGCCCAAGCCTTCGATCGCAGCGGTACAGGGTAAGTGCATCGCGGGCGGGCTCATGCTGTGCTGGCCCTGCGACCTGATCGTGGCCGCGGACAACGCCGAATTCTCCGATCCGGTGCTGGCCATGGGTCTGTGCGGGGTCGAGTTCCATGCCCACCCGTGGGAGCTCGGCGCCCGCAAAGCCAAGGAGCTGCTCTTCACCGGAGCTTCCATCACCGCGCAACAGGCCGAGCAGCTGGGGATGGTCAACAAGGTCGTGCCGCTCGAGGAGCTGGTGCCGCAAACCCTCGAGCTGGCACGCCGCATCGCGCAGGTCGACGGCTTCGCACTGCGCATGGCCAAGCGTGCGGTCAACCGAACCCTCGACATCCAGGGCTTCACCGAGGCGATCGATGCTTGCTTCGACATGCACCACCTCGGTCACTCAAGAGCGATGCACATCACCGGGGGCATACCGGCTCTAGCAGGCCTGTCCTCCATGAAGGATCGGAACAAGCAGTAATGAGCGTGCGAGGACGCTCGGTCAGCGGACGATGACCGAGCTGATCCCGGTAAGCGCCGGCGAGCCAGATTTGAGATGTCGGATCAACATCGTCGCCCCGACCGTGGTCGAAGTAGTCAAGCATGCCGGCGGCTGGGTGTTCGATCGAATGATGGCCGGTTGGCATGTCGTGGTTATTGTTGGCGAACTCGTCGACGATCGACCGCTGCGAATCCTGGGAGCAAAAAGTCTGAGCTTTGAAACCGCGGTGCGCTCACATCTGCTGTGCGAGCATCCTCAGTCGCTCGCAGTCCCGACCGATCTATTCGAAACTGACTCGCAAGTGCGGAGCTGGGTGCTGAAAGCCCTAGAGCATGGACTGACCCAAGTCGCGCTCTGGGGCCGAAGCTGCCCGCCAGAACTCAGCGACAACGTTGATATCGGGCAGCACCGGCTGACAACGGCCGCGCGGGCATTCAAGGCCCAGGCTCTCGTAGCGGCTGGCGTTGCAGACGTGTCGGTCGCCGATACCGAAAATTTCCACGCCGGGGCGAGTGCACTCCCGCCGGTCGCAACAGACCTTGTTCCGGTGCACACCGGGCGAGTTCTTGCCGACGTTGGATCCGACTGGTGCGGCATCGACGAACTCAAAACGGCCAGCGCCGTCACCTAGGTCGCTGGAGTTGCTCATGCCCCACGCCGCTTCGATTGGTACCTACCTGCCCTGCTGGGGTAGTGCCCGACATCGGGTGCCGGGCGACGATGAGGACGCGATCACGCTTGCCGTCGAGGCGGGGCGCGCCGCGTTGAGCAACGGCGGCCCAGTGGAAAAGGAGGTGATCGTCAGCCGGGATCTGCCGCTGCTGCAAAGCAGCCATGCGGCGGTGGTGCTGGCCGGGCTGTCGCTGGATCCTGAGCTGGAGGTGGATGAGCGCCTCGGTGGGGCGCCCGCGACACTGGATGCGTTGAGTTCGGCCCGACCTCGAACTCTGATCATCGGCGTGGACGTCGATCCGGCGGGGGCCGCGGCCGTGCTGACGGCCGAGCATGGGCTGCGGGTGCGCATCGCCGCTCGTGTCGCACGGAGCCTGCCGGTCCACATCCGCAACGCGGTCGGCGACGTGCACGACTATGGGGATCTGCGGCTGCTGCATGAGCGCGGTCTGGTGGCCTCACTGGAGGCGGCGTGGATGGACACCCCCGCTGCGGCGGCCGGGATCGACCATGCGCGTGCGCACGAGTTGTGTCTTCAAGACCCGCCGGCGCTGCCGACAACCGGCGCCAGTTCAGGGCTGTTCGCGCTGGCGGCCATGGCGGAGATGAGAAAAAGCGGCCTGCTGGTGGCGGTGGAGCAGGCCAGCCTGTCCGGGTTGACGGTGGTCAGCGGCGCGGCCCATGCCCGCGGCACGTTCGTTGCGGGAGCTGATATCCCGATTTCGCTGGCCGCTTACGAGCGGGCGTTTGAAGCCAAAGTCCGTTGGGAAGCGGGCAAATACGCCGACAACGACGTGCTGGACTTCCCGCCGCGCTACCGGGTTGGCGATGACGGGGCGCTGAGCACCCTGTACGAATTGGTTCCCTTGCCGCGAACCGGAACGGTGTACACCGAAGCGACCGTGTACGTTCCGGTACCCGGACTTCGCACCCCGTACTCGCTGGTGATCGTCGAGCTTGACGGTGTCAATGTCCCCGCGTTGATCAAGGTGACCGGTGCCGAGCCGGGAACTGTCGGGATTGGCGACCGCGGCCGGCTCGCGTTGCGGCGGGTGGCCGTGCGGTGCGGTGTTCCCGACTACGGCTACGCATTCGAACCGCAGGCGGCCGCATGAGAAAGGTCGCCATCGTGGGTGCCGGGATGACACCGTTTGCTGAACATTTCACGCTCGGCAAGGATCTGCTGCCGATGGCCTTTGCGGATTGCGCGCGCAGTGTCGATAAGGGCCTCGACAAGCACGACATTCAGGCCGCCTGGTTCGGGGCGATGGGGACCACCGACGGATTTCCGTCGGGAAACCTCGCCGACTGCTTGGGCTGCCCGACCTGCCCGTCACCCGGGTGGAGAACTCGAGTGCTACCGGCAACGACGCGGTCCGCAACGCGCTCTTCGGTGTCGCATCGGGGGCCTTCGATGTCGCGCTTGCGATCGGAGCGGACAAGCTGCGCGACACGACGTCGAAGGACATGGTCTGGGGATGGGAGGCCATGTCGCGGGACATGGAGTGGGACTATCCCCTGGGAGTGGTCGCGCCCGCCGGATTTGCGCTGCACGCGGCGCGATACCTGCACGAGTCGCCCGCCGCCAGGGAACACATGGCAATGGTGGCGGTGAAGAACCGTCGCCACGGGGTCAAAAATCCCAAGGTGCGGCTGCGGTTTGAGATCACCATCGACCAGGTGCTCAGCGCGCCGATGGTGGTGACACCGTTCGGTGTGCTCGACTGCGCGCCGCAAAGCGACGGTGCCGCCGCGTTATTGTTGGCCGCCGAAGATTTCGTCGACCGCTTTACCAGCCAACCGGTGTGGATCCGCGGGGTTGGGCTGGGGCTGGATCGTGTCATGCACCAGCACAGGTCGGACATGACGACGTTTCCTGCCACGGTCCGAGCCGCCAAGCAGGCGTTTGCGATGGCCGGCATGACGCCATCGGACATCGATGTCGCCGAGGTGCACGACTTCTTAACCGGGGTCGAGCTGACCAGTTACGAGGGCCTTGGGTTTGCCGAGCGTCTCGGCGCCTACAAACTCATCGAGGCCCAGGTCACCCGCGTGGGCGGGGCGCTCCCAGTCAACCCGAGCGGCGGGTTGACTGCCAAGGGTCACCCGCCGGGCGCCACCGGGGTTGCGCAGTGCGTCGAGCTTTTCGACCAGCTGCGCGACAACGCGGCTAACCAGATCGACGGCGTGCGTATCGGCTTGGCGCATAACATTGGGGGTCCGACCGCAGTCTCGGCGGTAACGATTTTAGAGGGACCTGGGGCTTAACCTAGCCGGATGAGGCGAAAGTCGTGATGGACAGGCGCGGGCTTTGACTGCTTCGCGAACCGACGCCAACAATATCAACTACTTGTGACTACAGGGCCGAGCAGATACGGTCAGCTATGCAGGTCTGGCGGGGCGCCTAAGTGTGGGGCCCACGCTGCTCGCGACCGTTCGAGAGGAGTGCGCATGGCCCGTTTTCCGAAGCCGCCCGAGGGTAGTTGGACCGAGCATTATCCGGAGCTCGGCACTGGGCCGGTGTCCTACGAAGATTCGATCAGCCCGGAGTTTTATGAGCTCGAGCGGGAGGCGATCTTCAAGCGGGCGTGGCTGAATGTTGGTCGGGTGGAAAGCCTTCCGCGTAAGGGCAGTTATTTCACCAAGGAGCTCGAGGTCGTCAACACTTCGATCATCGTGGTGCGCACGACAGCGGGTGAGGTCAAGGCGTTTCACAACATTTGTCGGCACCGCGGCAACAAGCTGGTGTGGAATGACTTCCCGCGTGAGGAGACCAGCGGTGTGTGTCGGCAGTTCACCTGCAAGTACCACGCCTGGCGCTACGACCTGGACGGCAACTTGACCTTCGTGCAGCAGGAAAGCGAGTTCTTCAACCTCGACAAGAGCCGCTACGGCTTGGTGCCCGTGCATTGTGAGGTGTGGGAGGGCTTCATCTTTGTCAACTTCGCCAAGGAGCCCGAGCAGTCGTTGCGTGAGTTTCTGGGCCCGATGATCACCGATCTGGAGGGCTATCCATTCGGGACGATGACTTCGCGGTGGTATTACCGCTCGCAGGTGAACGCCAACTGGAAGCTCTACATGGATGCATTCCAGGAGTTCTATCACGCACCGGTGTTGCACGCGAACCAGTCGCCGAGCAAGTACTCGAAGGCCGCGGCGGAGGCCGGTTTTGAGGCGCCGCGCTACCGCATTGACGGCCCGCACCGACTGGTGAGCACCTCGGGTGTGCGGGCCTGGGAAATGGATCCCGATATGCGCAAGCCAGTGGACGAAATCTGCCAGAGCGGGCTGTTCGGGCCGTGGGACAAACCCGACCTCGGTGAGCTGCCCGCCGGGGTGAACCCGGCCAAATGTGACCCGTGGGGGCTGGACTCGTTTCAGCTGTTCCCGAACTTCGTCATCTTGATCTGGGGCCAGGGCTGGTACCTCACGTACCACTATTGGCCGACGTCGTACAACTCCCACTTGTTCGAGGCAACCCTGTATTTTCCGGCGCCCCGCACACCGCGCGAGCGGGTCGCTCAGGAGCTGGCGGCGGTGACGTTCAAGGAATATGGGCTGCAGGACGCCAACACGCTCGAGGCCACCCAGATAATGCTGGAATCGCGCGTTGTCGACACGTTCTTACTCAACGATCAGGAGGTGCTGTTGCGGCACCTGCACAAAGAGGCTGCGGCCTGGGTGGATGAGTATCGGCGCGCGAAGGCGGGGGTGTAGCAGTGACTGCCATGCTGCCGACCGAATTCGCCGATCTGGAGCCGTTTTCCGAGTGGTGTCTGGATAGTGAGCCGAAGCGTTACGCCAAGCGGCTGGCCAGTTCGATGGCCGAGATGCAGGCCTTTTATGACGCCATCACGCCGCGCGCGGAAGAAGCCATCGTTTACTGCAACAAGTTCCCCCTCGACGACTTGCCCGACGATGTCACCAATTTGATGCACCTGCTGTATTCGATGATCATGGTGTCGTTCCCGATCGAATGCTGGAAACAGCCCCGGGTGCCCGACTCGGGCGCTGCCGCCGTGGACTGCGTCTCCGAACCCGTCCCGTAACCGATATGATCGTCCTGCGCGCGGCCCGCTGGGTCGACGTCGACGCTGCTCAAGTGCGCTCGCCGGCGGTCATCGTCGTCGACAGTGATCGCATCACCGCAGTCAACCCCCAAGGGGCCCTGCCTGATTCGACTACCGAGATCGACCTTGGGGATGTGACGCTACTGCCGGGGCTGATGGACATGGAACTCAACCTGCTCATCGGTGGCCCCGGCGGGCCCGAGGGGTTGCCGTCTCCCATGCACGGCGTACAGGACGACCCCGCCTACCGCACGCTGCGTGGGGCGGTGAATGCCCGCACCACACTGGATGCGGGTTTCACCACTGTGCGCAATCTCGGTCTGATGGTCAAGACCGGCGGTTATCTGCTCGACGTGGCACTGCAACGCGCTATCGACCAGGGCTGGCACGCTGGCCCTCGTATCGTGCCGGCCGGGCATGCCGTCACGCCTTACGGCGGGCACTTGGACCCGACGGTTTTTCAACGACTTGCGCCGGGCATCATGCCGCTGTCCGTGGCCGAAGGGATCGCTAACGGTGTGCCCGAGGTTATCGCCTGTGTGCGCTACCAGATCCGGCACGGCGCCAAGGTCATCAAGGTATCGGCCTCCGGCGGCGTAATGTCGCACAGCACGCCACCTGGATCGCAGCAATTCTCCGATGCCGAGTTCGCTGCCATCGCCGACGAAGCGCATCGTGCCGGGGTCAGGGTCGCCGCCCACGCCATCGGCGATAGCGCCATCCGCGCTTGTATCCGCGCCGGAATCGACTGCATTGAGCATGGATTTCTGGCGACCGACGAAACCATCCAGATGATGGCCGACCACGGCACCTTCCTGGTCTCAACTACCTATCTGACCGACGCGATGGCTATCGACCGTGTCGCGCCCGAGTTGCGCAAGAAGGCCGCCGCGGTGTTCCCGCAAGCCAAATCCATGCTGCCGAAGGCGATCGCCGCCGGGGTGCGCATCGCCTGCGGCACCGACGCCCCGGCGATCCCGCACGGCCAGAACGCAAAAGAGCTGTGCGCGTTGGTAGATCGTGGTATGGCCCCGCTGCAGGCGATCCGCGCCGCCACGGTGACCAGCGCCGAGCTGATCGACGCCGATCACGAGCTCGGCCGGCTCGCGCCGGGCTATCTCGCCGACATCGTCGCCGTACCCGGTGACCCCTCCCGTGATATCAGCACCACCCTCGACGTCCGGTTCGTTATGAAAAACGGCCGAATCCATAAGGTTCCGCTTCAGCGGTCTGACCTTGCCGGTGCACCTGCGTCGAGGCAAGGGAGATAAGCATGGAATTTACTGACAAGCTCCTGTGGCCGCTGAAGCAGGCCTTTCATCTGTCGCTGAAAACCATCAATGAGGCCATCAGCGAACACGGGGTCGCGGCGTCTCAGGTCGGTCTGATGCGCCAGCTGGCCGACGAACCAGGTCTGTCGGGCGCGGAACTCGCGCGGCGACTGTTGATCACCCCACAGGCAGCCCAGCTTGCGTTGGCTGAGTTGGCGCGCCGGGGCCTCATCGAGCGCAAACAAGACCCGCAACATGGCCGAATTTTGCTGGCCTACCTGACCGACGAGGGACGTGCGGTGACATCCGCGGCTCTCGTCGACGCACTGGCCGCGCACGAGACGGTGTTCGGCGTGCTCACGAGCGACGAGCGGCAATTGCTGCACGACCTGCTGAACCGAGTGGTTGAGCAGGGCGGCGGACATGACCGATTCACAGATCATGACGACTTGTAGCTGCTGCAAAAGTCATGCGGCATCAACTACTTGATGACAGTAACAACTACTTGATACTCTTTTGGTCGAGATAGGGCAGACATCTGCACAACGTGACGTGCTCGACTGCAAGTAACAGGGAAAGAGGCGGATGGCTCGAGTCGCGGTGGTAACTGGCGGTGCGTCGGGTATGGGTGAGGCGACATGCCACGAGTTGGGCCGCCGTGGCTGCAAAGTCGGGGTGCTCGATGTCAACGGCCCTGCAGCGCAACGTGTTTGTGAAGATCTACGATCCCAGGGCGTGATAGCGCTGGGCGTGGCCGCTGACGTCACCGACCGGCCGGCGGTGGAGGAGGCCTTCGCCAAAGTGCGCAGCGAGCTCGGGCCGGTGAGCATTCTGGTGACCAGCGCCGGAATCGTGGGTTTCTCGCCGTTCATCGAAATCACGCCCCAGGCCTGGTCGCGGATAATCGACGTCAACCTGACCGGTACCTTTCACTGCTGCCAAGTGGCGCTGCCGGACATGGTAGCCGCCAAATGGGGCCGGATCGTGATGATTTCGTCGTCGAGCGCTCAACGTGGCTCACCGCGTATGGCGCACTATGCGGCCTCAAAAGGAGCGGTGATCACGCTGACCAAGTCGCTGGCTCGCGAGTATGCGTCGCTGGGAATCACTGTCAACAATATTCCCCCGTCGGCCATCGACACGCCGATGCAGCGCCAATCCCAAGCCGAAGGCACCGTGTCGTCGAATGACAAATTGGCGACCAATATTCCGCTAGGGCACCTTGGCAGCGCCGACGACGTCGCGGCGGCGGTGGGGTTCTTTTGCTCGGAGGAGGCCGGGTTCATCACCGGCCAGGTCCTCGGCGTCAACGGCGGAGCTGTGATGTGACGGTCGCGGCATCACAACGTTTCCCGGATCATCATCGACGACAGGGAGGTTCCTGTGGGTCGATGGCCTAAGCCGGCGGAAGGAAGCTGGACCGAACACTACCCCGAGTTGGGAACCGGTCCCATCTCCTTTCGCGACTCGACATCGGCGGAGTTCTACGAACTCGAACGTGAGGCGATCTTCAAGCGCACCTGGCTCAATGTCGGTCGCATCGAGGATCTGGCCCGGGCGGGCAGTTATCTCACCAAGGAGATCGAGGTGGCGCATGCATCGATCATCGTGGTCAAAGGCAAAGACGGTGTAATTCGTGCGTTCCACAACATCTGTCGGCATCGCGGTAACAAGTTGGTATGGAACGACTTCCCCCATGAGGAAACCAAAGGAGCGTGTCGGCAGTTCACCTGCAAGTACCACGGCTGGCGCTACGACCTCGACGGAGCACTGATATTTGTGCAGCAGGAGGCGGAGTTCTTCGACGTCGATAAGAGCGCCTACGGGCTGCGACCGGTGCACTGCGACGTGTGGAACGGTTTCATCTTCATCAATCTCGCCGACGAGCCGCCGCAGGGCCTGCGCGAGTTTCTCGGGCCGATGATCACCGGTCTGGACGACTACCCGTTCGACAAGCTCACCGAGCGCTACGACTTCATCGCTCAAAACAACAGCAACTGGAAGATTTTTGCCGATGCTTTCCAGGAGTACTACCACGTTCCGGCGCTGCACCCCCAGCAGGTGCCCCCGCAGGTGCGCGACCCCAGCGCGGGTTTCGAGTGCGCGCATTTCCAGATCGACGGACCGCACCGACTGGTGTCCACCGCGGGTACCCGGCGCTGGCTGATGGCACCGGAATACATGTATCCGATCGAACGGGCGACGCGCAGCGGACTTGTGGGTCCGTGGCGTACTCCCGATCTCGGCAAGCTGCCGGCGGGGCTCAATCCGGGGGGCATCGAACCATGGGGTATCAGCAACTTCCAGATCTTCCCCAACCTGGAGATCCTGATCTACGGCGGCTGGTATCTGCTGTACCGGTACTGGCCGACGTCGCACAATACCCACCGGTTCGAAGCCTGTACCGCCTTCCACCCCGCGCGCAGCGTGCGTGAACGCGTCGAGCACGAGGTGGCCGCAGTGGTGCTCAAGGAATTCGCCCTGCAGGACGCCGGCATGCTCGGGGGCACCCAAGCGGCACTGGAGACCGGGATCGTCGACGAGTTCCCGCTCAACGACCAGGAGATTCTGGTCCGCCATCTGCACAAGGTGGTTGTCGAGTGGGTGGAGCACTATCAGCATCAAAAGCAGCTGGTGAGCGTCTGAGATGGCCGAAGCATTGTTGCCCAGCGCATTCGCCGAGTTCGAGGGCTTCGCGCAAACCTGGTGTCTGCCAACCGAAGCCGAGCGCTGGAACAGGCGTATCTCCAGCAGCATGGCTGAGATGCGGCAATTCTACGACGCGTTCTTTACGCGTCTGGAAGAAGCGATCGACTACTGCGACAAGTTCCCTCTGGACGATATGCCCGAGGATGCCGTGCACCTGTTGCAGCTCATTTACTCACTGGTGATGGTTGCGATGGCGGTCGAAATCTTCGCCCAGCCCAAACCCGCCAACTCCGCCGACGCCGTTATGGACCGCATCGGCGAACCAGTGCCGTGACCACCACGGTTGGCAAGAAGGGAAGGGACAGGCGATGAGTCTGCTGACCATTAACAAACTCACGGCTTCCGTCGGTGCGGAAGTGATAGGCGTTGATCCCAACAGGCTCGCCTCCGACGACCTGCTGGCCCAAGCGGTGCTCGACGCGCTGGAAGACAACGGAGTCTTGGTCTTTCGCGGTCTTTACCTCGATCCCGAAGCGCAGGTGCAGTTCTGCCGGCGGCTCGGTGAGATCGACTGTTCTTCTGATGGCCACCATCCGGTGTCGGGTATCTATCCCGTCACCCTGGACAGCTCGAAGAACTCCTCGGCAGCCTATCTGCGCGGCACCTTCGACTGGCACATCGACGGCTGCACTCCGATGAATGATGAATATCCGCAGAAGGCGACGATTTTGAGCGCGGTGCATGTCGCCGAGCGTGGCGGCGACACGGAATTCGCGAGTACGTACGGCGCTTACGACGCATTGAGCGCTGATGAGAAGGAGCACTTGGGCTCACTGCGGGTCGTCCACTCGCTGGAGGCGTCGCAACGGCGGTTCACGCCCGATCCCAGCCCGGAAGAACTAGCGCGGTGGCGAATGCGCCCAGCGCGTGAGCACCCGCTGGTGTGGACCCATCGCAGTGGGCGAAAGTCGTTGGTGCTCGGCACTTCCGCCGACTACGTCGTGGGCATGGACTTGGATGAGGGCCGAGCGCTGCTGGCCGATCTGCTCGACCGCGCAACACGGCCCGGCAGGGTTTACAGTCACCATTGGTCGGTAGGTGACACCGTGATCTGGGACAACCGGGGCGTGCTGCATCGCGCGACACCTTACGATGCGAACTCGTCGCGAGAGATGCTGCGCACGACCGTGCTGGGCGATGAACCGATCCAGTAAGGCAAGTAGCGAGATGGTCGAGTCATTATTGTTTGTGGAGAGCGCGTATTGGCGCGAACGGCCAAATTCACAAGCGCCTTATGCAGGTGAGGCATTGCACTACTCAAGAACATCATTGCCATGGATTACGGACGGAGGATCTCAATGAGCACCGGTAAGTTGCCGTACCCGTTGTTCGATGCGGACAATCACCTTTACGAGACCGAGGAGTCGCTGACCAAGTACCTGCCCAAGGCCTACAAGGGCGCGATCCAATACGTTCAGGTCAATGGCCGGACCAAGATCGCGGTTCGTGGCCAGATCAGCGAGTACATCCCCAACCCCACCTTCGAGGTGGTCGCCCGTCCGGGCGCGATGGAGGAGTACTTCCGCGTTGGCAACCCGGAGGGCAAGAGCCGCCGGGAGATCTTCGGCGAGCCGATGCGCGCCACTCCTGCGTTCCGCGAGCCGGGGCCGCGCTTGGCGCTCATGGACGAGCAAGGTGTCGATCGCACGCTGATGTTCCCGACGTTGGCCAGCCTCGTCGAGGAACGCATGCGCGATGATCCGTTGCTCATCCATACGGTCGTGCACGCGCTGAACCAGTGGCTCGACGAGGTATGGGGCTTCAACTACGAAGGCCGCATCTTCACCGTGCCGGTGATCAGCCTGCCGATTGTCGAGAAGGCGATCGAGGAGCTGGACTGGGTGGTAAAGCGTGGCGCGCGGGCGATCTTGGTTCGGCCCGCCCCGGTTCCGGGGTATGGCGGCCCGCGGTCGTTCGCGCTGCCCGAGTTCGACCCTTTCTGGAGGCGTTGCGTCGAGCATGACGTGCTGGTGGCGATGCATTCGTCGGACAGCGGCTATGCCCGCTACACTGCGGAGTGGGATGGCTCGGGCGGGGAAACGCTTCCGTTCCAAACCAACACGCTGCGTATGGTCAATGCGTGGCGGCCGGTGGAGGATGCGGTGGCGTCGTGGGTGTGCCATGGCGGGTTGTTCCGCAACCCGCAGTTGAAGCTCGCGGTCATCGAGAATGGGTCGATTTGGTTGGCCCCGCTGTTGGAGCGCCTGGCTGACACCTACAAGAAGGCCCCGGAAGGTTTTCTCGGCGATCCCGTGGAGGAGATCAAGAACCGCATCCACGTCAGCCCGTTCTATGAAGACGGCATAGCCGATCTCATCGATCTAGTCGGTGTCGAGCGGGTGCTGTTCGGCTCGGACTATCCACATCCTGAAGGCTTGGCCCAGCCAACGCATTTCGCCGACGGGCTGGGCCACCTGTCCCAAGAGGATCAGGCGAAGATCATGGGCGGTAACCTCGCCCGACTCGTGTCGGTATGACAGCCTCGACGGGCGGCGGGATTGGTCATGCCAGCGGCGCCAAAAAGTGGTAAGAAATGGCTCGTCTTCGTGTGGGCCCAGTGGGGCGCTTGATCAACCGATCTTGTCTAGCCTGAACGGTATTTCGATATCGAGCCACTTGTTTACCCCGCAGGCGCCGCTTGCAGCGATCGTCTTGTCCTTACCGGCCAGCGTCGGTGACCCGAGATGCGGTATACCATTCGAATCCACGGCATAGAAATAGAACGTCTGGTGCCCGGTGTAGTTGGTGCCGTCGGGGCACGTTTCCCAGTTCGGCACGTCATGCTTGACGAACCAGATTTTCCCGTCAGTCATGGTCATCGGCGCGCTCCACCCCTGGTCACTCGTCACCGTGCCGTCGCAGCGCTCAGCCGTGGTGCATGACGAACTGATCGTCCATGTGCTGATAACCGTTGCCTCGTCGTGATAGGAGTCTCGCGTCTTGGCCCAGTCCCCCAGGGAAGTGGCGCGGTATGTGCCATTGATGGCGACGTCATCCTTGGATGCATTGGCTGACGATGCCATGCCCACGCCGCCGATGGCGTTGGCAGCCAACAGTGTTGCTGTGGTGACCATTCGAATTGAACGCATCACATTCTCCTCGACGCGCGACGTATCGAACAACGCCCAACCACAGCGACCCGGCAGTGGCATTCTGCAGTCACGACCATAGCACCATTTACCGCGGCCGCGAGCCGATTGACGAACCTTGCCGGCGACCGGCCCAGACCGCGTCGATGGCACGTGACCAACTGCGCCCCAACCAAATTCCGCCCCGCTGACGCGTACGAACCAAACTCTGCTCAATCCGAGCTCGTGACTCCTTCAATGCTTTTCAGCATGTCACCTTGAGGCAGCTCCATTTGCAGGTAGAGAGCGATGCGCCGGATCTTTCCGGTGCCGTTGAACTCGTAGACCGACAACGAGTTAACGACGTTGCTGAAGTCACCCAACTTGTTGCGTTCTTCGAGCTCGAGAAACACCAAGTCTGACACCTTGGTGACGCGCCGAAACGAGCAGTCCCACTCCGACGAAGCCGCCCAATTCGCCAGGAATTTGACGTAGTCATCCCAGTTCATGACCTCCTTGAACGGGCCTACGCGCTCGAACTCGTCAACGGCGATCAGGTCCGCCAGGGGCGCCCAGCCCTCTACTGAGAACGCTGGCTTTTTTGCCTCGTCCACGAGGCGTTTGATGACCACGCTATATTCCAGAACTGTGCGCGACTGACCAGAGTAGCCGCCGATCACGTCTTCGACGTCCTGCAGGACCATGAGATTCCTTTCCTCGCATCATCACGCTCTCCCGACAGCCCTTTGCGGTACCGTTCGAGCACTTCGACATATTCGTGTGGTGGCAGTCGGAAGCAGGTGCCACTCCGATGGCGACTTGGTCATACATCGCGGATCGGGCCGCGTTGGGTGACGGTTTAGGTAACGTCGACCCCCTATGATGTGGTGCCGTTGGCCAGGTACCTGTCCACTGCGGAGTGGAAATGGGCAACGACGACATCCTCATTCACCAATGACATGTGGTCGAGCTGCTTATTGCGCAGGCCCAACTGCTGACGCGGCATTTGCTCATAGTCTTGCTGGAGCGCCTCAAAATACTTGTAGCTACCGGGCTCATAGACTTCGGTCAAGTCGACCTTGAACGCGCTGCGGTGTTCCGGTGGCAGGTACATATGGCTGCTCACGTGCCAGATGCATCGGTTGGGGTCGCCGTCGGGGTGCGGCACGGCCATGATGACGTGGCATTCACCGGCGCGAATCGTCATGACGAAATTAGGGAACAGCACCCACGCCTGGTTGTCGCTCATCTGATCGTCGGTCAGCCCACTTACGTCTAATCCCATACTGGTCAAGGTATCTCGTGTCGCCTGCTGCAGAAGGCTGCGGGCAGTGACACCGTCGGGGAGGTCCCCTGATCCGTCGGCGGCGCGATAACCGTTCACGAGCTCCTCGAAACGCGGCAAGACCGCGGCCGTTCCGGGGAACGTCTCAGGAAGCTCCATGATTCCTTCGATCTGCTTTTCCGCGCTCGCGCCTCGCACTTCGAAGCGAGCCACCCCGACGCAGTGATCGGTGAAGAATCGGTATCGCTGGGTGGCCGGGTCGATATCAATCACGCGGAGAAGCTGCGGATGGATGCCGTCGATGTGGTAGCCCTCTTCGAAGGCGTCCATGACGACTTTCCAGTTGCAGTCCAACGGCTCACGGACGTTCATCACCGTGACCATCTCGTCGAGATGGTAAGGCGCCAGTAGTTGGGCGACCTCATTGCCGAGGAAGTCGGCCAGCGGCACCGCGTTCGGGTCAGGGCTGATGAAAATGAAACCCGCAAACGTATCGACCGGCACCTGCACCAGCGAGTTTTCGTCCTTGTCAATCTCGCCGGCGAATTCTTCGCGCAGAATGCCTCGCAGTTTTCCTTCAAGGTCATACGACCATAGGTGGTATTGGCACAGAAATCCGCGCTTAGCGTTTCCGGTGCCCTTGCACAACATGTTCCCGCGGTGCCGGCAAGCATTGACGAACCCACGGAGTTGCCCGTCCTTGCCGCGCACGATGATGTAGGACTGGTCGAAGATCTGGTAGACCTTCCAGTCGCCGACATTCGGCAACTCGTCGACGCGGCCTGCGACCTGCCACACCCGCATCCAGATCGCTTCCTGCTCGCGTTCCTGGAATTCGCGGGATGTGTAGCGGTCTGTTGGGATGCGCATGTTGTACGTGCCCGGCTCGATGTCCTCGAGGCCCGTCCCCGTATCGACCCATTCGCCGGGCCTCATGACCGATGCCATTGGTACCTCCTCGTCTACACCGGGGATCATTCCGATGGCGCAATTGGCACGCGAGCCGAACTCGTGAGTCCTGAACATCCAGGCAGGGGGCCGAGCAGTTCCGGCTTCCCGTAGTGACGTCGGACCGCTTGAGCGCGGTGTCGCACTCGGCCCGCCGTGAGTGTGATCCGCACCACTATCATACGGGTATGCATTACGCATGCAAGTGTGTATTTGAATTTTTTTAAGGTTGCGCTCCGGCAGCGGAGCGACCCGCTGTTCGCCGAGGAAAGAACGGGTATCACTGCGATTCGCGACCATCCGGCCGGCACACTGCTGATTCACTCGTGGCGGGCGGCGCAGTGAGAATTGCCTACAGCAATCGCTTGAGAGGAATGGGCCGTGACGGAACGGTGGACCAGGGAACGGCGTCTGCAGCACACCCGCAACCTGTTGCTAGACGGGGCCGAGGAGCTGGTCGCCCGGAAGGGTCTTGGCAGCGCGTCCCTGGGCGATATCGCAGATGCCGCCGGCTATACCCGAGGCGCCATCTATAGCCATTTCGGCAGCAAGGAGGAACTGCTGCTAGCGGTTATCGAACGCCATCGGCAGCGGTTCCTCGACGGTTTCGCCGACCTCATGTCGTCGCTTCAGCGATTTGACGACCTCAATCTCGACGAGCTCGCGGCTCGCTGGCGCGAACTGAGCAACACCGATGCTGAACGGACCGCAATACTGGAGTACGAGTTCACGCTGTTCTTGCTGCGCAATCCCGAAGCACGCAAGCGTGTTGCTGCACAGCGACTCGAGACCGTCCGGTGGTTAAGCGACTACATCACTAGCAGCGCCGCACGAATGGGCGCCACGCTGCGCATGCCGGCGGCGGACCTGGCCCGCGTGATTCTCGCGACAAACGGCGGGGTCACTCTCTACAGTCTCGTCGACGATGCAGATCTATACCGTCCGTTCCTGGAGTTAGTGACGTCAGGGATCAACTCGTCGTTCGATTCGGATTAGTCAGTACCAGGCCCGGTCCGCGCTGTGGTGTCGTGCGTAGAGTGCCGATGCGATCCGGCCTAGGGGGACACCAATGCGACGAGTCGCTGTTTCCAGTCGGCGACGGCGGTGTCCTCGCCGTCGGCGTCCTCGACGATCGGCAGTGACATCCCGCCTGCTTCGGTTATCGATTTCACTTCGGCTAAGTCCGCCGTCATCATGGCCGTAATCTCTTGGTCGTCGTCACCGCTGTTGGTCCATATCACCGATGTCACCAGCGAGGTGCGGCCATCAACCGGGGTGCACGAGAACAAGCGATGATGCTGGACTCCGCCCTCAGACTTCAGCGTGCCTCGGACGTAAAAAGGCGCATCGGCGGTGATGTCGATCAGCGGTGAGTCGGCCCAGCCCAAAAGCTTGTCGATGATCTGGATCGGGTTGGACCGCCATACCGTCACGCCGGGGTGAATCCTGCGGTACCGCTCGTCGCCATCCCAGGCCACATCAATGATCGGGGCAGCCGTCTCGCCGAGGGATACCCAGATCGACCCATATCGCTCAGTGCAGGGATAGGTCCTGAGATGCGCTTTCTCGGTAATCGGCATGTTGGACGGTTTGGCCACACATCGGCCTGTGTCGCCGAACGTCCAACCATGCTTGGGGCACACCAGACAGCCGTCTTTGACCTTGCCATGACTCAATATTCCTCTGCTGTGCGTGCACTGGTCGGGAGCGGCGACGACATTTCCGCTGGGGCTGCGCCATAAGACCAAGTCGCGTCCCAACAGGCGCACGGCCGCAGGGCCGTCCTCGACATCTGCCGAAGACCCCACCGCAAACGGTTGGCTAGCCAAAGCCCCGTCTGCACTGAAGATAACGAATGTCTCTGTCATGCGCGCTAACCCTCTCTGGAGGCCGACTTGATTGTCCGGCGCGGCTGTCGATGGCCCTGCGCCCGGAAGAGTGGGCACTGTCTTGGCCAGCCTAGCTTAACTCACTTAAGCTAGATTGTGTCGGGGCCGGTCACCGACAGTGCCATGCGAAGACTGAACTCGTCGTGACCCGCTAGATGGGCCGGGGGCGCGCAGACTCGGGCCCTGCGAGGAGTTCACGGACTCGAGGCAGCGCCTTAACTCGATGATCTCGTTCCGGCCGACGACCAGCCGGGATTCTCGCGCTCGTCAGAGTTGCGCGGCGATGCTGGCAAGGAACTCCTGAGTGCGGACCCGGGACGCGAGCCGCGATGTCGTGTCGTCGCCGAACGGGACGACACGGGCAGCCAGATCGGTCACGCCGGCGTCGCGGAAGCCCTGCAGCCGCTTCAGGATGGCCGACTCATCACCGGCTGCCATCATGTCACCGACGTCTTCGGCGTCGCCATGCTCGAGCAGGCGCACGTAGTTGGGCGACACCTCCGCGTGCCCGAGTGCCTCGCTCGTATGAGCGCGGACGGCCTCGGCCTCGTCGTTCCGGCACAACGTGACCGGCACACCGGCGACGACGCGAGGTGCTGGCCGGCACGCATCGGCAGCCGCGGCGCTGATCGTCGGCACGACGTATTCGGCCACCGCTCGCTCGTCCGCCATCCACAGGATGGTTCCCTCGGCGAGGGTGGCTGCCAGCTTCAACATCCGCGGAGCGAGCGCGGCAATGAGCACCGGCATAGGCATCGGATCGGCGATGTCGATCGGACTGTGAACGCTGAAGGACGAGTTGTCCACGTCGACGCGCCCCGGCCCGGCGAACACGGCGTTGAGCACCTGAAGGTAGTCACGCACCAGCGCCGCAGGGCGCTCGTAGGGCAGGCCGAGCTGGTCGGTCACGACCCAGTGGTGTGATGCGCCGAGTCCGAGCGTGAACCGTCCATCACATGCGAGCTGTGTCGTCAGCGCCTGCTGCGCCATCGCCACTGGGTGCCGCGTCTGCACGGGAACGACCGCTGTTCCAAGCTCGATGCGCTCGGTGACGCCGCCGAGGACGCAGATAGCCGTCAGCGCATCGAGATAGCCGGGCACTTGCGGAATCCACATGGATGCGAACCCCGTTGCCTCGGCCGCTCTCACCTCGGTGACCAGAGCCGCGAGCCGCTCACCGCGAGAACGCTCCTTGTCCGACCCGACCATCAACCCAACGCGCACGAGTAGCTCCTTGTTCGTAATCGCAGCGGATGCCAATGCCACTCGTACATCACGACGCTGGATGGCCGCAAGGCGCCGAAGCATTCGTGATCGACACGAAGCAAAGTATCTGCCTTCTGACAACTCGGTCTCGTACGTGATGATTGCTGGATCAGCGTGGGGTCCCTGACCTGAATTGGCTCTTTGGCGGGCTGAGACCAGCTCCCCATGCTATACAGTCGTCCAACGTTCTGAGAAGTGTCTCGCCCCACCCCTTAGGAATCCGCAGAACTGCTACTTTCGGGGACGACTTCAGTGCACGGGCCATGATCACCCGCTCCAGAAGCTACCGGGGTCGGCGGTTTAGGGGTCGGCATCGGCCCCAGGCTGCGACAAACTCCTCAACGGGAACCCGATCGACCAATCGGGCCGACGTCGTTGTCGACGTCCAGGCGGCCGACCCTCTCGTCGGGCCAGGCGGACAAACCGTACATCGCCGCTAAGGCCCATCCCCGACAAGCGGCCGACCGCTACTCCACGATCGAGATGGCCTGCCGAGGGCATTGCCGGACGGCTTCGCGCACTCGATGCTCGGTTTCCGGTGTCACCTCGGGCTGCAGCACAGTGAGCATGTCGTCATCCCCGAGGTGGAAGACCTCGGGGATGATGCCCATACATACCCCGTTGCTCTCGCAGAGATCCCAATCGACTTCGATTCTCATCGCAGCCCCTTACCGAAGCACTTTGACGGGTACGTTGTGCCAGCCCGCGACGTTTTGCATGTGGACACGCTGCAGGCCGTCCCAGTTCACTTCGTAGCGGGGCATGAAGTCGAGCAGCCTGTCCAGCGCGATAGCGCTTTCCATGCGGGCCAACGCTGCGCCCAGGCAACTGTGAATCCCGTATCCGAGCCCGAGATTCTGCGCCTCCGAGCGGTCGCGGTCGATGTCGAACACCTCGGCGTCGGTGAAGGCATCCGGATCGCGGTTCGCCGACGCGCCGATCAAAAAGACCGGCTTGCCCGCGGGAATCACGCCACCACTCACGTGCGCCTCTTTGAGTGTGTAGCGGACGTTGTACTGGACCGGCCCTTCGTAGCGCAGCAGCTCTTCGACCGCGTCCGGGATTTTGCTGCGGTCCTCGTGCAACTTCTGCCACTGCTCGGGGTGGCGGGCGAAGATCACCGCCGCGTTGCCGAGCAGCTTGGTGACAGTCTCGGCCCCAGCTCCACCCAAAAGCGTTGCAAAACCGGTGATTTCAATGTCGTCGAGCTTACGCAGTTGGCCGTCATCGCCAGGGATCTCGGCGGCGATCAGCCTGCTGATCATGTCGTCCTGCGGATTCTCGCGCCGCTCCTGCACCAGACTGTAGTAGTACATCGCGGCTTCGATGTTGGCCTGCATGCCGGCTTCGTTGACCTCGATCTGTCCCGGTTCGCGGTGCAGGCTGGTGTCGATCCAGTGCCGCACCTGTTGGCGGTATTCCTCCGGCACCCCGGCCATCCGGGTGATGACTTCCACCGGGAAAGGTCCGGAGAAGTCCTGGACCACGTCGAAGTTGTCGGGATCGGCCTCGTTCAGGTACTTCTCGACCAGCTCGATGACGGTTTCCCGCTGCGATTGGATGGTTCGCGGGGTGAACGCCTTGTTGAGCAGGCTGCGCATGTGCCGGTGGTCCGGCGGGTCCATGAAGATGATCGACTTCTGCGGAACTTCCCCCGAGCGGACCATCGCCAGGTCGCAGCCACGGGCCGACGAGTAGGTTTCGAAATCCTTGAACGCCGCCGCCACGTCCTCGTGGCGGGTCAGTGCGTAGAAGTCCTCCTTCTCGTCGTAGTACAGCGGCACTTCCTCGCGCATCCGTCGATATATCTCGAACGGGTTGTCGAAGTACTCTTCGGAGAACGGATCGAAGACGAGCTTCGGTTTGGTCATTGCACACTCCTGCGTGACGAGCTGCGGGCCTGGACCTTTACGGTTTAATGGCTGACTGTAACGCTAACGGTAGCCGTTGCACGACGAACCGGAAAGATCAACCGGTGCCATTGTCGTGCAGGTTGCCTAATATCGCACACAAACGTCGGGTTCATGCGCTGACCCCCTTGATAATGGGAGGTCTCCAAGCGGTAAGTGTTCGGCGCTCACCGATGCGCGCTCAGGAACTTGTCGGAAATGAGTCGTTTCTGTCGACCCTGCGGGCCGGCATCGCAGACCTCGGGTCGGCGTGGACGGCCGGTTCAGCAACTGTTGCAGGGACGGTGACGCTGCAGCGATGTTTTTTTATTCGGATGCGAATAAGCCGGAATCGACCCACACGGTTGATGTCGGCGAAACAGGACATGACGTCGAAGTGGCACATGCGCACGATGCAATCGCGCGCATGTGCACCCTTGCTTATGCGCGGTTGCTGCACTACCTACGCTGATTCAGCGGACTGAGCAAACTATTTATTACTGCCGCTGCCAGCCACACGCAGCGCTGCGCCGTCCAGCACGACCACTTTGTCGTTACGAGAAGGGAAGACAGTATGGAGATCAGCGGTAGTTCCGCGATCGTCGTCGGCGGCGCCGGGGGCCTGGGGGAGGCGACGGTGCGGCGGCTACAGGGGGCGGGGGCGAAGGTTGTCATTGCCGATCTGGCCGACGAGAAGGGCAAGGCGCTGGAATCCGAGCTGGGTGTGCGGTATGTCCGCACCGATGCCACCCGTGAAGAGTTCGTCTTGGCGGCGATCGCGGAGGCCGAGTCGCTCGGCCCGTTGCGCGTGTCGGTCGACACCCATGGCGGGCCGGCCAGCGGGGGCAGACTGATCGGCAAGGACGGAAGTCCGCTTGACCTAGCCGGATTCAAGACGACCATCGAGTTTTATCTCACCGCTGTCTTCAACGTGATGCGCTTGTCCGCTGCGGCGTGAGCCAGTCGGCGACACCCGTGGCGTCGTAGTCAACACAGCATCCATTGCGGCCTATGAGGGCCAGGTCGGCCAGGTGCCGTACGCGGCCGCCAAGGGCGGCGTGGCGAGCATGACCCTGGTTGCCGCCCGCGATCTGGCTCCCGTGGGAATCAGGGTCGTCACCATCGCTCCTGGCACATTTCTTACGCCTGCCGGGTCGCGTCCTAAAGCCGGTGTAAAAGGGGGCCGAGCGTAGGTTCTGCTTCGAGAACTGCCAAGTCATCGAAGAGGAAGGACCTACGCCCGTGCCTGCACGAGTATCGCCGACTGATCGTGTTCGCGCCAAGATCGACGAACTGTTCGCGTCGGATCGTGAGCTGCCCGAGATTCTGGAGGAGGTGGCCCGGCTCGGTGCCCAGTTGCTGATGCAGGCCGCTTTGGAGGCTGAGGTGACCGCGTTCCTTGGCCGTGACCGCTATCAACGCGCTGCCGCGACGCCGGATGCGCAGCCCGGGGCGCGTAATGGCTATCGAGCGGTGTCGGTCAGGACCACCGCCGGCCCGGTCACCTTGGAGCGGCCCAAGCTGCGCGGCACGACGGCCGCGTTCGCCTCACGGTTGTTCGGTAAGCACGTGACCAAGACCAACGCGCTGGAATCGCTGGTGATCGCGTCGTTCGTGCGCGGGCTGTCGGTGCGAGATGTCGAGGCCACCCTGGCCGACGCGCTCGGTGATCAGGCCACGATCTCGAAATCGACTGTTTCGCAAGTATGCCAAGCGATCAAAACCGAGTACGACACCTGGGCGCGGCGCCCCCTGGGTGATGTCGTGCTGGACTACCTGTTCCTGGATGCCTCCTTCTTCCGGATGCATCCCGGCTCGCCGGCCGAGCCGATCCTGGCCGCCTGGGGCATCACCACCGCCGGCAAGCCCGTCTTCGTCGGCCTGGCCCCCGGCTCGGGGGAATCCACCGACGCCTGGGCCGATTTTTTGACCGATCTCACCGACCGGGGGCTGGCGTGCCCGCTGCTGGTCGTCTCCGACGGTGCCCGCGGCCTGATCGCCGCGATCGAGCAGATCTTCCCGGCCGCGCTGCGGCAACGCTGCCTGATCCACCGGCTACGCAACGTGCTGGCCAAGATCCCCGCTGGGATGCAGTCCGAGATCCGCGACAGCTACTGGGCAGTGTTCGACATCGACGACGCCGAAACCGAGCCCGGCCCGCGGCTGATGGAACTGGTCGACGCCCGGCTGACCGCGTTCGCTACCCCCTACGGCGCCGCCTACCCGGCAGCGATCAAGATCCTGCTGACCGATCGCGAGGGCCTAACCGCCCATCTGCGGTTCCCCGCCGAACATCATCACCGCATCCGGCACTCCAACTTCATCGAACGCACCTTCGGCGAAACCCGCCGCCGCGCAAAGGTTATCGGCCGCTTCCCCGGCGAGACCAGCTGCATCAGCATCGCCTGGGCCGTGCTCGACCGCGCATCCCGCGGCTGGCGCGGACTCACCATGACCCCCACCGGACTGCGCCAGCTACAAGACCCGCGCCGCAGCTTGCTGCAACCACCCCAGCAACTGCGGCCCCGGCACACCCCCGACTCCGCTAGCAGCACCACCGAAACTGTCAGCGCCACCGCGTAACATCACCCACCGAAGCCGAACCTTCGCCCGGCCGATTTATACCGGACTCCGGACGCCACCATCCCAGATGCTTGGATAGGCACCCTTGCCGAATACTGTTGTGGCTGGGCGCATGAGGCGGGATGGTGTTGCCTGGTGCGAGTTACTCCGTGGCCCCCTAGGGGAGTGGTTCTCCGCGTCGACCCGCGATGCAGCTGGGCTCACACTTTGGCGGTAGTTCTATCGATGGAACCCTCCGGCGCCTTCGGCCAATAGGGTGGAAGGGGTGGCCGAACGCAATTGCCAGCGAAATTCAACCACCTGTCGCGGTCGAGTTCGTCAAGGAGGCGTACATGGTCAGCTGGGTTGTTGTAGTTATTAAAAGTACAAAGGAGAAGCGCCTATGAAGGCGTGGCTATGGGATGGACAAGCGGGGTTGGATCATCTCCGCTTAGCCGAGGTGCCGAATCCGGTTGTCGGCTGCCAGGTGAAAGGGACCACTTCAGAGCTGGTTTTGCCGTGAGCATGGGACCACCTGTTTGCCCTCGTTCTAGCGATCGTTGCAACACTGGTGGTCAATGAGCTTGTGCGAGTAGCTTATCGAGGCGTTGGGCCGGTGTTTGCCAGTCCAGTGTTTTGCGGGGTCGGGTGTTGAGTGCGGCCGCGACGGCGGTGAGATCGCCGGCGGTGTGTACCGACAGGTCGGTGCCCTTGGGAAAGTACTGGCGCAGCAGGCCGTTGGTGTTCTCATTCGATCCGCGTTGCCATGGTGAGTGCGGATCGCAGAAGTAGACCTGGATGTCGGTGGCGAGGCTGAATTCGCGGTGGCGGGCCAGTTCCTTACCCGGATCCCAGGTCAACGAGCGCCGCAGCTGCGTCGGCAGCGTGCCCAGGGTGGTGATCAGCGCATCACGGACGGCGGTGGCGTTGCCGCCGTCGGGTAGGTGCAGCAGCATCACGTAACGGGTCGAGCGTTCCACCAGGGTGCCGATCACCGAACCATGGCTGGCGCCGACGATAAGATCTCCCTCCCAGTGGCCGGGCACGGCCTGGTTGGCGGCTTCGGCGGGGCGCTCGCTGATCATGACCATCCCGGGAATCTTGCCGGCCGGCAACGCGGTTGCGCCGCGTCGTGGTCGGCGCATAGCCCGGCCGGTGCGCAGGGCGCGGTGGAGTCCACGGCGCAATCCGCCGCGTCCTTGCACATAGATGGCCTGATAGATGGTTTCGGGCACCAGATGCCTCTCCGGCTGGTCTGGGAAGCGGTTGCGCAGCTCGTGGCTCATCTGCTCGGGACTCCACCACCGGTCCAGCAGCTGTTGCACCATTGTGCGCAGCTCCACATTGGCAGCCAACTTGGCCGGTCGTGGTCGCGGCCGGCGGCCCAGGGCGCGCCGGTGTGCAGTGAAGGGCCGATAGGAGCCGGTGACCGGATCGGCGTTGCGGCGAAGTTCGCGGCTGATCGTGGACGGGTCGCGGCCCAGCTTGCGGGCGATCGCCCGTTTCGACCAGCCCAGGCGATGCAGGTCAGCGATGCGGATGCGTTCGTCCTCGGATAAAAACCTCGCCGAGACTGTGGGCGGCGGCGCGGTGATGGGCCGAGTAGTACTCGCGGCCCCTGGCGCGGTGACGACGCCCGTGTCGCCATCGCTGACCGGTCTTGCGATGAATCCCGACCAGCCGACATGCTTCGGAATCGTTCAGCCCCTGTTTCATCAGGCGAAAGTAGAGCTCGCGCTGGGCCGTCAACGGTTTGCCAGGCCCGGGTTTTTGATGTTGAGACGAATCCGTCACCTACAACTCCGAAGTTTAGTGTTGCAACCATCGCTAGAAC
>CAWKEM010000011.1:0-546460 GCA_963848535.1 uncultured Actinomycetota bacterium | reverse complement strand
GGCGCGGCCGTCGCCGAAGCCCAACCGGTGCTCGCTCCGTTCCCGGTTTATCACTGGTGTCCCGGACAGTCCTGGGATCCGGGTTGGGGTAACAACTGGGACCGGGGCCGCTGCCACGACGACCACTGGTACGACGGCGACCCGCACGACCAGGGCCACTGGCACGGCTACTAGGTCGAGCTCGGGCTTTGCCCAGGGCTGGTGGGCCGGGCTGTAATCGAACCTGGCCCATGCCCTGTGATGCCGGCGGATTCTGCTGATACTTCTAGGGCGTGATCACGATCCGTTGGTCGGTGACAGTAGCGTTCCATGCGGCTTCGACTTCGGCGAGTGGCACGGCACGCGCATCGATATCGAAAGTGCCGCCGGTGATTTCGCTGATAAGGATCGGCAGTTCGGCGAGGATGTCGCGAGTCGGCACCGACCCTTGGCCGCTTCCGACGATGTGCAGGCGCACGGCGCGCAGCGCCGCCGAGGGAATGTCGGCAGAAGCACCGGCGACCGAGCCGATCTCGATCCAGGTCAGGGGCTTGCCCGCATCGGAACGCTTGCCGGCGATACTAGCCATCACCTCGGCTGTGACCGGACCCCAGAGGTAGTCGATGACAACGTCGACGTCACGGGCCGCCCACACCAGATCACCGATCGCGGTGGGGCTATTGAGCTGGATCGTGGTGTCCGCTCCGAGATCGGTCAGGGCCGAGAGCCGCTGAGCATCGCGTCCGGCTCCGATGACGTGGCTGGCTCCAAGGTGCTTGGCGACTTGCACCGCCATGCGACCCGAGCTGCCGGTGGCGCCGAGCACCAGAACCGTTTGGCCGGGCGCGAAGTCGATGCGTTGCCGAAGGGCGACCCACGAGGACATCACCGGATTCACCGCTGCGGCCACCAGGATGGGGTCGGCGTCATCGGACAGGACGAGGCTGCGGCGTTGGTTGATGACGGTCTGCTCGGCCATCGCGCCCATGGTGGTGTCGGGCAGGACAAAATAGCGCAGGGTGCCATCGGGAGCGCGTCCCACTCCGTCTATGCCGGGCACCAGGGGAAGCTCACCGGAACTGGTGTAGTGCGAGCCGTCAGCCTGGGCCCGCACCCTCGTGTGCAGCCCCGAGGCGATGACGTCGACCAGGATCTCGTCGGATGTCTGGGGAGTGGGGCGGGGAAACTCGCGGTAGGCCGGTGGTTGGTCGAATGCGGTGACGACCGCTGCATGCATGGTGGCACTCCCAACTGGGTGGTAATACGAACTAAAATAGATGGTATTACGAACTAATGCAAGCTATGGTTGTGCTGTGGATACGGTCGACAACCTCAGGGAAAGCCTGGTCCGAGCGTCATTCGCAGTGACCGCGGTATTGACTCACGTTGCCTCCGAACACGATCTGTCGCTGACTCAACTGCGTGTTCTGGGAATCCTGCGTGACAGGGAACCGACGATGGCCGAACTTGCGAAGCATCTGGGACTGGAGCGTTCTACGGTCAGTGGCCTCATTGACCGCGCGGTCCAGCGCGGTCTGGTGCGAAAGACCACCGACTCTGCTGATGGCCGCTCGGTCCGGGTCAGCCTCACGGCAGCGGCGCGGCGCCTGGAGGCCCTGGTCATCGCTGAGATAAGTGACCTCATGGCGCCGCTGACCGACCGGCTCAGCCCCGGCGAGCAGGAACGACTGACCGCCCTACTGCTGAAAGTGCTCGACCACTGATTCGCGCCGGCGAGACTTGCCGCTAGCGGGTGTCGTCGCGGCCATCACGTAATGGCCCACGACCATGGAGGATTGAGGATCTGGTTTCAACGCGCCTTCAACGGCGTCCTTCGCAATTGGTGCGTACTCGCCGACCACCGAAGATCAAAGGCGACGGAAGTAGTCGACCTCGCGCGGGACGCGTGGTTGTCCCGGGCGCAAAGCAGCGGACCGCAGCGCCGCTCGCCGATCGTCGGCGGCGCGCCGGGCTCTGTTGGGAGCGGTGCCAAAAGCGCTGACGTCAATCGCGGCGATGTTTAGACATGAGTCGAATGGGCAATGCTGGGCCCACGGGAAATTTTCTCGAACACAATGGAGGTCACCATGCGTGGTCGCGGAATTATCGGCGCGATTGTCCTGGTGTGGCTGCTGATCGGAGTGTTCGCGGCGTGGCAGCGCGACTACTTCAAGGGTCACTCAACAAGTTGTGTCACGGCGGGAAATATCGCGTTGACCGTGGTCGCGGGGCCCTTAAATTACGCGGGTGTCAACCCGAAAGTTAAGGATTGCCATGTACCGCAGCCCAGTTCAATGTCCAGTGGCCTAAATCTTCTCACGCTAAGGAAGGTGTCATGATCGTCGTCGGTGCGTTACTCCTCATCCTGGGCTTTGTCTTCGGCATCCATTTGCTATGGGTTCTCGGCATTGTCTTACTTGTGATTGGCGCGGTGCTGTGGATCATGGGCTCTGTCGGCCGTCCAGTCGCCGGCCGTCGTTATTGGTATTAACCGATCGAGGGAATTCCGGGATGGCGTGACTGCAGGCAGTCACGCCATCCTTTTCACAGCTCGCACATAGAACGGCCATAGCGAATGCTCAGGCAGTGGTGGATACTGGACGTTGTGACGCAGCCTCAAACCTCGGTAGAGCGGGTTGTCATGCGCCGTGCCGACGGGAACCCGATCAATGTGCTCGTCGTCGACGACGAGTCCGTCTTGGCCGAGATGGTGTCGATGGCACTGCGATACGAGGGCTGGAATATCGCCACTGCCGGCGACGGAACCTCGGCTATCGCATCGGCCCGCGCGCAACGGCCCGACGTGGTTGTGCTCGACGTAATGCTGCCCGATATGAGCGGGCTCGACGTCTTGCGCAAACTGCGCGAAGAGAACCCTCAGCTACCGGTGCTCTTGCTGACGGCCAAGGATGCGGTGGAAGACCGCATTGCCGGGTTGACCGCAGGCGGCGACGACTATGTCACCAAACCGTTCAGCATCGAAGAAGTAGTGCTGCGGTTGCGGGCACTGTTGCGGCGCACCGGGGTGACGACGGTGGACAGCGGGGCGCAGCTGGTGGTCGGAGACCTGGTGCTGGACGAGGACAGTCACGAGGTGATGCGCGCCGGCGAACCGATCTCCTTGACTTCCACCGAGTTCGAGTTACTGCGGTTCATGATGCGCAACGCCAAGCGGGTGCTGAGCAAGGCCCAGATCCTCGATCGGGTATGGAGCTACGACTTCGGCGGCCGGTCCAACATCGTCGAGCTTTACATTTCGTACCTGCGCAAGAAGATCGACAGCGGTCGCGAACCCATGATCCACACGCTGCGCGGCGCAGGCTATGTGCTCAAGCCGGCCCGCTAGCACACGGCGGGTCTGGTCGCTTCGGCTACGGTTGCTGGTCGGGCAGATCGTCGTACTCGCGCTGGTGTGCATCGGGATTGCGGCGGTAACCGAACTGGCGCTTGACCACCACCTGGTGAAACAGCTCGACGGGCAACTCGGCGGGACCTCCTACCGGTCGGCGCTGATGTACCCCGAATCGAACCGTCCGGGTTGGCGGCATGAGCCGCACTCCTTCTATCCGCGGCCCGGCCCCGGTCCCAGGTTTCTCGATGCACCGGGCCAGCCGGCCGGCATGGTGGCAGCGGTGGTCAGCGACGGTAAGACGGTCGACGCCGGTTATCTGACCGGCAGTGGTTCCCGGGCCGCGTTGACCGACAAGGCTCAGGCCCAGCTGGCGGCGATCGCCGGCAGTCGCAAACCGGTAACCATGGACCTCGACGGTCTGGGCCGATACCGCGTTGTGGCCGCCCCGAGCCGGAGCGGAGGCGACGTCATCGTCACCGGCCTGTCGATGTCGAACATCGACGCCACCCTGATCCGGATGCTGGTCATCTTCGGGATCGTCACCGTGGTCGCGCTGGCCGCCGCGACGACGGTCGGCGTCATCATCATCAGGTACGCGCTGGCGCCGCTGCGCCGCGTCGCGCAAACCGCAAGCGAAGTCGTCGAACTACCGTTGGACCGCGGCGAGGTGGAACTGCCGGTGCGGGTGGCTGAACCCGACGCCAACCCCGCCACCGAGGTGGGTCAACTCGGGTCGGCGCTCAACCGGATGCTTGACCACATCGCGGCCGCGTTGTCGGCGCGACAGGCCAGCGAAACCCGGGTTCGCCAGTTCGTCGCCGACGCCAGTCACGAGCTGCGCACGCCGCTTGCCGCGATCCGCGGCTACACCGAACTCAGCCAACGCATGGGCGACGACCGGGAGGCAGTGGCGCACGCGATGAGCCGAGTGGCCTCCGAGACCGAGCGGATGACACGCCTCGTCGAGGATCTGCTACTCCTGGCCCGCCTGGACTCCGGCCGGCCGCTGGAACGCGAACCGGTGGATCTGTCGCTGCTGGCGGTCGACGCGGTCAACGACGCACACGTTGCCGGGCCGGACCATCAGTGGGAGCTCGACCTGCCCGAAGAACCCGTGGTCACCACAGGCGACGCGGCACGGCTGCACCAGGTGCTGACCAATCTGCTCGCCAACGCCCGCGTCCACACCGGCGCAGGCACCGTCGTGACGACGCGATTGAGCACCGCGCCGTCGCACATCGTGCTGCAGGTCATCGACAACGGGCCCGGCATTCCGGCAGCGCTTCAATCTGAGGTGTTCGAGCGGTTCGCCCGCGGCGATTCCTCGCGCTCCCGGAAAGGCGGCAGCACCGGGCTGGGGCTGGCCATTGTGTCCGCGGTCGTCAAGGCGCACAACGGAACGATCACGGTGAACAGCTCACCCGGTCATACCGAGTTCACGGTGCGGTTGCCACTCAACGGGTGTCAACCGCCCGCTTGAAACCTCGCTGAATGGTGCGGCTAGGAACAGGTCACATCGATTTCGAACGGCTTGTTCACCGGTTGCATCGGGTTGGCCATGTCAACCCCGGTGGCGGTGCCGTTGATCTTGTAGCTGTTGCCGTCCTTGGTCGCCGAGGCATTGCCCTGGCCGGTACCCGAGGTGTATCCCAGTGTCACGCCGTTGACGTTGCCGAGCCCAACGGACTTCACCTGAGGAGGGTTGGCGTCGGTGAGCACCGCGGCAATGCCGGTTGCGGCCCCACCAATCGCGATGTTGACGTTGCCGCCGGCCGTTGTGCAGACGACCGTGCCGGTGACGTTCTGGTCCTTCCCGTCGATGATGACCTTCGTCCCGGCGGCGGCGCCGGAGCTCGCTGACGTGCTTGCGCTCGAGCTCGAGCTAGTGCCGGAACCGCTGGTAGTCGACTTGTTGCTAGAACATCCGGAAATACCCGCGGCCAGAATTGCCGCCCCGGCTACCGCGACCGTCAATCCACGCTTCACCTGGTGCTCCTTTGCTGATCTTTGCGGTCCTCGGCGTTGAGGCCCGTCTGGGCAGTATGAGCGTTAACTGAGCCGAAAATCCAGCGCGGCGGCAATTGTTTCTGAGTTCATTAGTTGCTCGAGGGGATGCCGTCGGATCACTCCGGGGACGGCGCATTAGTGGCAATGTATGGCCGGTGGATCACAAACCCCCCACCGCGGTCATCGAGTCGGCGCATGCGAAACACGTTCTGCCATTCCATGACACGACGGATTTCGACAATGCCGATCGTGGATTCATTGGGGCCTTGTCCCCGTGCGTCATCAAAGCGGCCGACGGCCGCGTGGTGTGGGACAACGACGCCTATTCCTTCCTCGGCGGCCCGGCGCCCACATCGGTGCATCCCAGCCTGTGGCGGCAGTCGACCCTGGCCGCCAAACAGGGCCTTTACGAAGTGGTGCCGGGCATCTATCAGGTTCGCGGCTTCGACATCTCGAACGTGACCTTCGTCGAGGGTGACACCGGCATCATCGTGATCGATCCACTGGTGTCCACCGAGGTAGCTGCCGCGGCGCTGGCCTTGTATCGCACTCACCGGGGCGGTGAGCGTCCCGTTGTCGCGGTGATCTACACGCACAGCCATGTCGACCACTTCGGCGGCGTACTGGGTGTCACCTCACAGGCGGACGTGGATGCCGGCGCGGTGGCGGTGCTGGCCCCGGAAGGCTTCGTCGAGCATGCAGTCCAGGAGAATGTCTACGCCGGTCCGGCAATGACACGCCGGGCCACCTACATGTACGGCACGTTGCTGCCGCGCGGACCCCTGGATCAGGTGGGCTGCGGTCTCGGCCAGGCTCCGTCCACCGGTGAGGTCGCCGTCATCGTCCCCACCGTCGACATCCGGGAGACCGGCGAGAAGCACACCATCGACGGTGTGGAGATCGAGTTCCAGATGGCGCCCGGCACCGAGGCGCCCGCCGAAATGCATTTCTACTTCCCACGTTTCCGCGCACTGTGCATGGCCGAGAATGCCACCCATAACCTGCATAACCTGCTGACCCTGCGCGGCGCGCTGGTGCGTGACCCGCATGCCTGGTCGGGGTACCTCACCGAGGCGATTGACACCTTCGCCGACCGTGCCGATGTGGTGTTCGCTTCCCACCACTGGCCGACCTGGGGACGCGAGAGCATCGTCGAGTTCTTGTCGCTGCAACGCGACTTGTATGCCTATTTGCACGACCAGACGCTGCGGCTGCTCAACCAGGGCTACACCGGTGTGGAAATCGCCGAAACGTTCCAGATGCCGCCCGCGCTGGAACAGGCCTGGCACACCCACGGCTACTACGGATCGGTCAGCCACAATGTCAAGGCCGTCTACCAGCGTTACATGGGATGGTTCGACGGCAACCCGGCTCGGCTGTGGCCCCATCCCCCCAAGGCCCTGGGGCCCCGCTATGTCGACGCGATGGGCGGGATCGACCGGGTTGTCCAACTTGCGCAAGCGGCGTTTGACTCCGGTGACTTTCGTTGGGCGGTAACGCTTTTAGATCATGCGATCTTCACCGACAGCGAACATGCCGCGGCCAGGGCGCTGTACTCGGATACGCTCGAGCAGCTGTCCTACGGTGCCGAAAACGCGACCTGGCGCAATTTCTTCATGAGCGGTGCAACCGAATTGCGCGACGGCAACTTCGGCACCGCTACGACGGCCACCTCGATGTCGATGCTCAATCAGCTGACACCGGAACAGATCTTCGACAGCCTCGCCATCCGGGTCAACGGACCGCGCAGCTGGGACCTCGACATCGCCATCGACATCTCGTTCGCCGACCCGGCCGCCAACTACCGGCTCACCCTGCGTAACGGGGTGCTCATTTACCGCAAGGCGGCAGCCGATCCGGCGACGGCAACCGTTACGGTCAAGCTGGGCAGTAAGTTTCGGCTGCTGACAGTGGCGATGGGTGATTCCACCTCACCCGGGCTGGAAATCTCTGGTGACCAGACGGCGCTGCAGGCCTTCCTGAGTGTGCTCGACGAACCGGATCCGAATTTCAACATCGTCACGCCATAGCTTGCTTCCTCCCCACCGAGATTGCCGTGATGGTCGTTATGCCACGAAAATCGCGACCATGGCAGCAATCTCGGCGAAACCCGGACCGCCTCACGCGACATCGATCACCACCTTGCCCAACACCTTGCGCTCGGCAACATGCCGCAGTGCCGCCGGGGTCTCTGACAAGGGGAACCGCGCGCCGATGTACGGCCGGATCGTGCCGGCGGCGAACATCTGCGACAACTCCTGCATGTCACGCGCGGCATCGCCGGGCCGGTCGGCCATGAACGTGCGAATCTCCATGCCGCGGACGGTGATTCCCTTGAGTAGAACCAGATTGAGTGGGATGGACGGGATCGTGCCCGCGGCGTAGCCGAGGGTGACGAAGGTTCCGCCCCGCGCCAGACCACGCAGGGCAGGCTCCGAGTATGGGCCGCCGACGGGGTCGATGACCACCCGGGCAGCGTCGCCGGTGAGCTCACGAATCCGCAATTTCAGGTCTTCCCGGTCATAATCGACAGTCGCCTCCGCGCCCCGTCGCCGGCACAACTCGAGTTTTTCGGGACTCGACGCCGCCGCCAGCACCCGGGCCTTCATCGCCACCGCCAGATCGACGGCCGCCAGTCCTACCCCACCGGCGGCTCCCAGGACGACCACCCATTCGCCTTGCTGTACTTGGGCAATCGATCGCAGCGCGTGATACGCGGTGCGGTAGGTGACGCCGAATGCCGCGGCCGAAGCGAAGTCGGCGCCGTCGGGTATCGGCGCCACCGATGCGGAGTCGAGCAGCGCTTGCTCGGCGAACGCTCCGGTCGGAGTGGTGGCGAAGACCCGTTGGCCCGGGCGAAACGGCGTGCCATCTCCGACCGCCACCACGTCACCGGCCAGTTCACTGCCCGGGATAAACGGCACCGGAATCTTGATCTGGTACTTGCCGGCTATCAACAGCACGTCGGGGAAGTTGACCGCGGCAGCGCGCACCCGCACCACCACCTGGCCAGGGCCCGGAACCAGTTCGGCAACGTCGTCGATAACCAGGTCCTCCGGTGTGCCGTAGGAACGGCAGATCACAGCTCGCATCAACTGGCCCCCAGTCCGCGTAAACAGAACCGCACCACGTGGGCGATGTCGTCGGGTCCGGGCCGGTCGGTCGAGCCCAGATATCGCCGGATGGTTGCGACGGTGCAGCAGAATACAGCCTCGACGTCGCGGTCGACGTCGGTACTTCCCAGCGCCGCAATGGGTTCAACGAGAAGGTCGCGCAGGGGGCGCATCATCTCCTGGTCGGCAGCTCGCCATTTGGTGCCGGCTGACATCTGGCCGGCAGCCGCGCGGCTCATGCTGATCAGGTGCGAGTCGGCGACCTGCGCCAGTGCGCCCTCGATCCATCGTGCGACCTTGCCCTGCGGCGTGGACTCCTTGGCCATCTGGTGCACAAGGTAGGACTCGACGATCGCCACTCCGCGTTCCATGACTGCCAAGGTGAGATCGTCCTTGCCGGCGAAGTAACGGTAGAAAGCCTTGTTCGACGAGCCGGCTTCGGTGACGATGTCGCTGACGCGCGGCGGCTCCGGCGCGACCCGTTCCATCACCCGCACCGCGGCGGCCAGGATGCGTTCCACCTCCTCGGTGGCCTCCCGCTGGCGCTCGTCAAGTGCCCGCTCGACGGCTGCGGTGACTCTGTTGCTCACGGCGAATCGGGAAGCGCCGGGATGTGGTTGACGAGGTCGCCGTACTTGGTGCGGGCGGCCTCGCGGCGTATGTCCACCATCTCATTCGGCCATTCGGCATCCCCGGCCTCGTATCCCTTGAGCAGCAAGCGGGCCAGGTTGACCTTGTGGGCTTCGGTAGGCCCGTCGGCCAGCCCGAGCGCGACCCCGCCGAGCAGCACGTTGACCAAGGGCAGCTGGTCGGTGGTGCCCAGCGCGCCGTGTACCTGGATCGCCCGCATGCCAATCGATTTGAGTACTTGCGACGCCAGGATCTTGCAGGCACCGATCTCGGCGCGGGCCGCATGTTCGCCGGCGGTGTCGATCAGCCAGGCGGCGTGCAGAACCGCCAGCCGGAACGGCATGAGCTCGGTATAGGAGTCTGCGATGAATGCCTGGACCAACTGCTTGTCAGCCAGCGAACTGCCCTGCGTGAATCGGCTTTTCGCGCGGCGGGACATCATCTCGATCGCGCGTTGAGCCATCCCGATCGACCGCATCGCGTGATGCAGCCGCCCACCGGAAAGTCGGGCCTGCAAGATCATGAAGCCGTGGCCGGGCTCACCGAGCAACGCATCCGACGGCACCCGCACCGCGTCGTAATGCACCAGGGAATGACCGGGTTCGTGGGGAAGTGCGCCGACCAAGTGATGGGTGGCTTCGATCCTCAGACCGTCGGTGCCGGCTGGCACCAGGAACGTCGAGGCGCCGCGGTGGACGGGCACATCGGGATCGGTGATCGCGACGACAATGAAGAACGAGGCGACGGACGCGTTGGAGGAGAAGTACTTTCGTCCGGTGATCACCCAGTCGTCACCGTCGCGGAAGGCGCGCGTGCGGAACACCCGCGGATCGGCGCCGCCTTGCGGCTCCGTCATCGAGAAGCACGAAAAGATCTCTCCGGACAGCAGCCCGGCCAGATAGCGGTCTTTTTGATCCTGGGTTCCGAAGCGGGCGATGATCTCGGCGTTGCCGGTGTCAGGTGCCTGCGTTCCGAACACGATCGGCGCCCACGGGCTGCGACCCAGGATCTCGTTGATCAGCGTCAGCTTGACCGCGCCGAAGCCCTGACCGCCCAGTTCCGGACCCAAATGCGGTGCCCACAAACCGTTGTCGCGCACCCGTTGCTTGAGTGGATCGACGATCCGGCGGCGTTCATCGTTCAGCGGCAGGAATTCGCAGCCCGGGAACAGCACCTCGAGGGGTTCCACGTCTTCGCGGACAAACTCGCGGATCCATTCCAGCTTCTGCTCGAACTCCGGTTCGGTGGAGAAGTCCCAAGACATTCGAATACTCCTACCTATCAGGGAATCCCGCCGTCGACGCGCAGGATCGAACCGGTGGTGAAACTAGAGGCGTCAGAAGCCAAGAGCAGCGCGGCTCCGACGATTTCGGGCGGGTCGCCGGGACGTTGCAGCGACAAGTGAACGAAGCTGTTGGTGTTGCCTTGGTCGAGATTCCAGGCCTTGCTGACGTCGGTCAGGAACGGTCCGGCCATCAGGGTGTTGACCCGCACGGTCGGTCCGAAAGCCTGCGCAAGTCCTTCCGTCATGGCGTTGAGCCCGGCCTTGGCCGCGGCGTAGGGAATGATGCCGCCGTTCGGACGCAGCGAGCCGGTGGAGCTCACGTTGATGATCGACCCGCGGCCGGCCGCCACCATCCGCTCACCAACCAGCGCCGATAACCGGAAGGGGCCCTTCAGGTTGAGGTTGACCACTGCGTCGAAGAGCTTCTCGGTGACGTCGCTCAGCTTCTCGTACAGCGGTGACATGCCCGCATTGTTGATCAATGTGTCGATCTTACCGAACCGGGCGTATGTCGCCTCAACCAATCCATCGAGCTGATCCCAGCGGCCTACGTGCACCTGATACGGCATGGCGGAGCGCCCGGTTTCGGCCTCGATCTCCTTGGCGGTGGTCACGCAGTTGTCCATGTTGCGGCTGGCGATCACGACGTCGGCGCCGCAGTGGGCGACGGCGAACGCCATTTCCCGTCCCAACCCACGGCTGCCGCCGGTGATCAGCACTACCCGATCGGTGAGATCGAAAAGCTGATCCGCGTAAGCCATTTCAGCGTCCCTTCGTCGGCCTATTAGAAGGCAAAGCCCGGGCCAGCTCGGCGGCCGTGGCAATGAGCTGCAGGATCATCGGCCCGAACGCGCCGGTGATCGTGGGGTCGACTTTTCCGGTTCGCACGCCGGCAGCATACGTTTTCTCCAGCACGATGCCGAGTTTCCAGTTGGCCAGCACCAGGTAGTAGTCGATGTTCTCGGTGGAAAGCCCACTGACATTCTCGTAGTGCTCTAACAATTCGCTGCGCGTGGGCATGCCGCGCATGTCCAAGTAGAACCCGTCGGCGCGGGGATGTTCGCCGTCGTAGCCCAGCAGTGCCCAGGCGAGATCGAGGAGCGGATCCCCTACGGTGGTCATCTCCCAGTCCACGATCGCGGCCAGTCGGGCCGGCTCGCCGTGCGCGAACATCACGTTGGCGAACTGGTAGTCGCCGTGCATGATGCCCGGCTGGTACTGGGTGGGCCGGTTGTCGCGCAGCCAGTCGGCGGCCTCATCGAGGCCGGGAAGATCGCGCACCTTGTAGGAGTCGAGAAAGGCCAGCCAGCGATCCACCTGCCGCTCGTGGAATCCGTCCGGGCGGCCGAAGCCGTCAAGGCCCTGGGCCCGCCAATCGACCCGGCCCAGCTTGGCGGCGCCTTCGACCAGTTGGAACGCCAGCCCACGCCGGGCCGTCGAGTCGGTGTCGAACGGCGGTTGCCACCCGCCGTCCATCGGGCTCCACCCGTCGATCGCCTGCATGACGTAGAACGGCATACCGAGCACCGTGCCGGTGTCGTCGGCGGCAATCAGCGCCGCGTGCGGGACGTCCGTGCCGGACAGTGCCCGCACCAGCCGGATCTCGCGCAGCAAGCCGTCGATACGGGCGGCGTCGGCGCGTGCCCCGGGCATCCGCAGCACCATGCGTGCCGCCGCCCCTCCAGAGCCTCGCTCAATCCGATACAGGGTGTTCTGTGAACCGCCCTTCAGCTGTTCGAGTGACGGAACTTCGCCGTGGCCCGGTGCATCGTTCGCATCGAGCCAGCGAGCCAGAACGCGCGCGTCCAGTTGCATTTCACCCGCAGTCGTCATCGTCTGCACACCCCGCTCTCCATAGAGAGAATAACATTCTCCATCTTCCTGGCAAGAGGCGAGTGGCCGCATGCGAGGCTTGGCGCAGCTACGGATCGGGCTGACGACGGGAGAAATATGCAAGTGCTTCTGGTCCGGCATGCATTGCCGCTGCGCAGCGAACACGGCGAGGGCTCCGACCCGGACCTGTCGGGTGAAGGGTTGGCGCAGGTCGCGCGACTGCCCAAGGCGCTCGCCAGGTTTCCCATCACCCGGGTGGTAAGCAGCCCGCAGCGCCGCGCCGTCCAGACCGCCGAACCGGTCGCGGCGGCGCGTGCGCTGAGTATCGAGATCGACGATCGATTCGCGGAATACGACCGCGACCTTCCGCTGTACATCCCCGTCGAGCAAATCCGTGCGGAACGGCCTGAGGAATGGGCGCGCCTGGCCCAAGGGCATCTGCCCGGTGCGGTCGACGAGGACGCGTTTCGCGCGCGGGTGCGTGCCGGAGTCGACGACCTCGTCGCTGCCGCCGAGCCCGAGGACACGGTCGCGGTGTTCAGCCATGGTGGGGTGATCAACGTGCTGCTGCACGAGATTCTGGGGACGGCCCGGCTGTTGTCTTTTCCCGTCGATTACACGTCGGTGACCCGGCTGTTGTTCTCGCGATCCGGTCAGGCCACGGTGGCCACCGTCAATTCCACCGAACACGTGTGGGACCTGTTGCCTCGAAACCAGCGGTGGTGAAGTAGCCGGGCAATCAGCGGTGGTAAACAAGTCCGGTGACTTCAGCTGACCAACTCGAAGGGCTCGACCTGGCCGCACTGGACGGATATCTGCGTGCGCTGGGCATCGGACGAGACGGCGAGCTCCGGGCGGAGTTCATCTCCGGTGGCCGCTCCAACCTGACTTTCCGCGTCTACGACGACACTTCCAGCTGGCTGGTGCGGCGGCCGCCACTGCACGGGCTGACGCCGTCGGCGCACGATATGGGCCGCGAATACCGGGTGGTCGCCGCGCTGCAGGACACGCCGGTCCCGGTGGCGCGTGCGATCGCGCTGTGCGAGGACGACTCGGTGCTGGGCGCTCCGTTCCAGATCGTCGAATTCGTTGCCGGCCAGGTGGTGCGCCGTAGGGCCCAGCTTGAAGCGTTCAGTCGCACCGTCATCGAGGGCTGCGTCGACTCCTTGATCCGGGTACTCGTCGACCTGCACAGTGTCGATCCGGACGCCGTGGGGCTAGCCGATTTCGGCAAGCCCAGCGGTTATCTCGAGCGCCAGGTTCGGCGATGGGGTTCGCAATGGGAGTTGGTGCGGCTGCCCGATGATCGTCGCGACGCCGACGTCGAGCGACTGGTTTCCCTTCTGCGTCAAGCTATTCCACAGCCGAGCCGCACTTCGATCGTGCACGGTGACTACCGGATCGACAACACCATCCTGGATGCCGACGATCCGACCAAGGTGCGTGCCGTCGTGGACTGGGAGCTCTCGACGCTCGGGGATCCGCTCAGCGACGCCGCCCTGATGTGCGTGTACCGCGACCCCGCGTTGGACTTGATCGTCAATGCGCAAGCGGCGTGGACCTCGCCACTGTTGCCGACGGCCGACGAACTGGCCGACCGGTACTCGCTGGTCGCCGGCTTACCGCTGGCGCATTGGGAGTTTTACATGGCGCTGGCCTACTTCAAGCTCGCCATCATCGCCGCCGGCATCGATTTCCGCAGGCGGATGTCGGATCAGGCGCGCGGGATGGGAGATACCTCCGACCACACGCCCGAGGTGGTGGCGCCGTTGATCTCCCGTGGGCTGGCGGAACTGGCCAAGCTGCCCGGCTGACACTCGCTTCGACCGTGCATCAGCGGCTTCGACCGTGCGCCGACGGCGGAAATCCGGCGATTGTCCCGCCCGGGACGCACAGCCAACGACCAGGACCCGCAGGCGACGAGCGGGCTGGGCCAGGTTAGCCGCCCTGGTGGGTAGCTGCTGCGTGGTGCTTCTTGGCAACGCGGCGCAGCTGAAGGATCCGCCCGGTGCCGACCGCCACCGTGATCAGCCCGCCGACCACTGCCGCCAGCAAGATGGCCACGCCCAGCGGCAGGCTCCAGTGCCAGCCCAAAAAGGTGAACGGCGTGGTTGCGGTGTTTTGGGTGATGAAGATGAGCAATAAGATCAGGATCAGAAAACCGGCAATCAGCGACGACCACAGCGCGCCAGCGCGGGTGAACCCGACAGCCGGTTCCGCCGGTTTCGCGACGGTCTTGGGCGCCTGGGCGGGTTTGGCGGGCGGTTCGCCGGGGGAGACAGGGGTGTGGCTGCTCATAGTGTCATCTTTGTCCTATCCCGCACAGAATCAAACCAAACCGCGCAAACCACCCGCAACCGGCTCTTGCGGCGGCGGCGCCTGCGCGGTTCTGACGTTAGTGTCGGCGGTATGAGGATGCTGCCGCGCGTGCATCGCGGGACAGTCCAAGCGGCAGTGTGGCTGGCGACGGTGTGCCTGGTTGCAGCCTGTAGCAGTTCCGATCCGCTGGAGGCGGCGGTCGGCAGCCTGAAATCGATCGTCGTCGGGTCCGGTGACTTCCCGGAATCGCGGATCGTCGCCGAGATCTATGCACAAGCGTTGCAGGCCAACGACTTCGATGTTGGGCGGCGGATGGGGATCGGAAGCCGGGAGACCTATATCCCTGCGCTCAAAGATCATTCTATCGACCTGGTGCCGGAATACATCGGCAACCTGCTGTTGTACTTTGCCCCCGACGCGACGGCGACGGTGCTCGACGCCGTCGAGTTGGAGCTCTACAAACGGCTGCCGGGCGACCTGTCGATTCTGACGCCGTCGCCGGCTTCCGACACCGACACCGTCACCGTCACCGGCGGGACTGCCACCGCGTGGAAGCTGAAGACAATCGCCGACTTGGCAGCACATTCGGCCGACGTGAGATTCGGGGCGCCCTCGGCGTTCGAAACCCGGCCGGCCGGGCTGCCGGGGCTGCGGCAGAAATACGGACTCGACATCAGCCCGGGCAACTTCGTCGCCATCAACGACGGTGGCGGTGCGGTGACCGTGCGTGCGTTGGTGCAGGGAACGGTGACCGCCGCCAACATCTTCAGCACGTCACCGGCGATCCCGCAAAACAACCTGGTGGCACTGGAAGACCCCGAGCACAACTTCTTGGCCGGCAATATTGTGCCGCTGGTGAATTCGCGCAAGAAGTCGGACCGCCTCAAAGACGTCTTGGATGCGGTGTCGGCGAAGCTGACCACCTCCGGGTTAGCCGGGCTCAACGCCGCGGTGTCGGGAAACTCCGGCGTCGATCCCGACCAGGCAGCACGAAAATGGTTGTGGGAAAACGGCTTTAACCATCCAATCGGACAATGATGTCCGGAAGCCGCGGTGAGCCACGTTGATCGTCTTCGACAAAGTCAGCAAGGTCTTCGTCGACGGGACCACGGCCGTGGACGAGTTGACCATGGTGATCCCCAACGGCAAGTTGACGGTCTTCGTCGGTTCGTCGGGCAGCGGCAAGACCACAGCGCTGCGGATGATCAACCGGATGATCGAGCCGACCTGCGGCACCATAACGGTCGACGGGGCGGACGTGGCGGGCGTCAATCCGGTGCAGCTGCGCCTCGGAATCGGCTATGTCATGCAGCATGCCGGACTGATGCCCCATCAACGGGTGATCGACAACGTCGCAACGGTTCCGGTGCTCAAGGGACAGTCCCGCCGGGCCGCCCGTCAAGCCGCTTACCAAGTGCTCGAACGCGTCGGGCTGGACGCCAAGCTCGCCACCCGCTACCCCGCGCAGCTCTCCGGCGGTGAGCAACAACGGGTCGGCGTGGCACGCGCGCTGGCGGCCGACCCGCCCATCTTGTTGATGGACGAGCCGTTTTCCGCCGTCGACCCGATGGTTCGTTACGAGCTGCAGAACGAGATACTGCGTCTACAAAGCGAATTGCACAAAACGATCGTCTTCGTCACGCACGACATCGACGAGGCGCTCAAACTCGCCGACCGGGTAGCGGTGTTCAGGGGCGGCTCGTTACAGCAGTACGACGAACCCGCGGAGCTGCTCTCGCGGCCGGTCAACGATTTCGTGGCCAGGTTCATCGGTCTCGGACGCGGTTATCGATGGTTGCAACTGATCGACGCCGCCGGGTTGGCATTGCACGACGTCGAACGGATCGCCGCGGACAGCCTCTCCGGTGCTGAGCTTCCGGCCGGCTGGGCGGTGCTAATCGACGACGCCGGCGTGCCGAAGGGCTGGATCGACACCGAGGGCCTGCGGCGGCACCGGGCCGGCGCGTCGTTGTCCGACAGCATGAGCGCGGTCGGCTCGCTGTTCCGGCTGGGTGGCAATCTCAGCCAGGCCCTGGACGCGGCGCTGTCGTCGCCGTCGGGGGTGGGTGTCGTCGTCGACGACGGCGGCCAGGTCATCGGTGGCGTGCTGGCCGCCGACGTGCTGGCCGCGGTGGAAGCGCGACGGCGGGGCTGAACGGAATCCGCCGATGCACTATCTGCTGACCCACCTCGACGACGCCTGGGCCCTGACCGTGGTCCATCTGCGGTTGTCGCTGCTTCCGGTACTGATCGGGCTGGCGATTGCGGTGCCGCTGGGCGTGCTGGTGCAGCGCGCACCCGTCGTCCGACGACTGACCACGGCAACCGCCAGTGTGGTGTTCACCATCCCGTCGCTGGCGCTGTTCGTCGTCTTGCCGATGATCATCGGAACCCGGATCCTCGACCAGGCCAACGTGATGGTCGCGCTGACGGCCTACACCGCCGCGCTGCTGGTACGGGCAGTGCTCGAGGCGCTGGACGCGGTGCCGGCCGCGGTGAGCGATGCCGCCACTGCGGTCGGCTACCCGCCGATCACGCGGTTGCTGAAAGTCGAACTGCCGCTGTCTATCCCGATTATGGTCGCCGGGCTGCGCGTGGTCGTGGTGACCAATATCGCGATGGTCTCGGTGGGTTCGGTGATCGGCATCGGAGGCCTGGGCACCTGGTTCACCGAGGGGTACCAGACCGACAAGAGCGATCAGATTCTCGCTGGCATCATCGCGCTGTTCCTGCTGGCGATCGTCATCGACGTGATGATCGTGGCGGCCGGCCGGCTGGCCACGCCCTGGGAGCGCACCGCACCCACCCGTCGACGTTCGGTGGTGGCCCCGGTCGTGGGTGGCGCGCGATGAACTTCATGCAACGGGCGATCTCTTACTTGCTGACCGCTGACAACTGGACCGGTCCGGTCGGGCTGGCGGCGCGCATCTTGGAGCATCTCGAGTACACGGCCATCGCGGTGGGCGCGTCGGCGCTGCTCGCCGTTCCCGTCGGGCTGGTCATCGGGCACACCGGCCGCGGCACGCTGCTGGTGGTGGGCGCGGTCAACGGGCTGCGGTCACTGCCGACGCTGGGCGTGCTGCTTCTCGGGACGCTGCTGTTCGGCCTGGGCCCGGTACCGCCGCTGGTAGCCCTGATGTTGCTGGGTGTCCCGGCGCTGCTGGCTGGCAGCTACGCCGGTGTTGCTAACGTCGAGCCGACCGTGGTCGACGCCGCCCGCGCGATGGGCATGACGGAGGCTCAGGTGCTGTTGCGTGTCGAGGTACCCAATGCGCTGCCGTTGATCCTGGGCGGGCTGCGCAACGCGACGCTGCAGGTCGTCGCCACCGCAACGGTGGCCGCCTATGCCAGCCTCGGCGGGCTGGGCCGATACCTGATCGACGGGATCAAAGAACGCGAGTTTCAACTCGCCCTGGTCGGCGCCCTGATGGTGGCCGCATTGGCGCTGGTGCTCGACGGCCTACTGGCGTTGGCGGTGTGGGTATCGGTGCCCGGCACCGGCCGGCTACGCAGGGCCGTCGGTCGGCGAGACCACATACCGGCGGCCGCAGTTACCGGACACATCCGTCACGGTTCGCGGACACGCTCTACGGTAGATGAGTGAACTCAGTCCCTTCTGATCCGACTCGGCGCGTTTGGCAGGCGATGTTGACCTGGCGCGCGCAGGACGTCTCCCGCATGGAATCGGTACGAGTCCAGGTGTCCGGCAAGCGAATCAGGGCCAACGGCCGCATCGTGGCCGCGGCCACGGCAACCAACCCGGCGTTCGGGGCCTATTACGACGTGCAGACCGACGAGACCGGCGCCACCAAGCGGCTCGGGTTGACCGTCACGCTGGCCGAGCGGGAGCGCGTGCTCTCCATCGCCCGCGACGAGGAGAACATGTGGTTGTTGACCGACCACCAGGGGGAGCGGCGTGCCGGATACGACGGAGCTCTCGACGTCGACGTGGTGTTCAGTCCGTTCTTCAACGCACTGCCGATCCGGCGCCTCGGTTTACACGAAAGAGCGGACTCGGTCACATTGCCAATGGTCTATGTGAACGTGCCCGACATGTTCGTCTCCGCGGCCACCGTGAGCTACGCCAGCGAGGGACGTCTCGACGGGATCAAGTTGCGCTCTCCGGTCGCCGACACCATGGTGAGCGTCGACGAAGAAGGGTTCATCGTGGACTATCCAGGCTTGGCAGAGCGGATCTGATCACCCCGCCCGCCCGGCCCGCGGCGGCCAGTTCCTCGCGCCAGTTTCCCGCGCCGATGACCACGGCGAAGACGTCGGAGCGCGGGAAGCTGTCGTAGCGCGTTCGCGCGGCATGGCCCGCCTCGACGAGGTCGGCCACCGAATTGTGGGAGGCCAGCGACTCGCGGGCACGGCTCAGCAACTCGATGACCTTGTCGGCTGCCCTCAGCAGGTGGGCAGAGTTGCTTTCGCACATCGCGCGCACCAGGTCCGGGGCGGTGGCTGCCACTCGGGTGGCGTCGCGGAACGACCCCGCAGCCAACGCGAAGGCCAGCGGGACCTCTGCGGCGGTGACGGCCAGCGCCTCGGCGAGCAGGTGCGGCAGATGCGAGATGACAGCCGCCGCAGCGTCGTGCTCGTCGGATTTGGCCGGTATCACCACCGCACCGCAGTCCAGCGCCAACGTCATCACCATCGACCACACCGCGGGGTTCACATGGTCGTCGACGCAGACCACCCATGGGGCTCTGGTGAACAATCCGGCGTGGCCGGCGGCCCAACCCGAGTGCGCGGTGCCTGTCATCGGGTGACCGCCGACGAAGCGTTCCTGCAGACCGGCTGCGACGACCTCGTCGAGCACCGCGCGTTTGACGCTGGTGACGTCGGTGAGCGGACACGCCGGAGCCAGTTCGCTGATGTGGGCGAGCATGCCCGCCAATGCCGGCATCGGTACGGCCAGCACAATCAACGCGCCGGTGTCGGCGGCGCGGTTCAGCGTGGCGGTGAGATCGGTGGTGGCATCGAAGCCGTCGGCGACGGCTCCCTGCGCGCCCCCCACTGACCGGTTGTAGCCGAACACCTCACGGCCGGCCGCCGCCATGGCCCGCATTATCGAGCCGCCGATCAGCCCCAGCCCGAGCACGCACACCGGTGTCTTGAAAACGGGGCCAGTCACAGTCCAAGGTTGGCACAGTTGGCGGGCAGCGGTGCTTTCGGGTGCCGTCGCAGCTTTGCGTGCTTCTGGGCTCGATCTGGCCAGGTGGCCTGGTCAGCGACTACCGTAAGCGCCCATGGGAGCACAACGGGCTTCAGCCCAAGGCCTAGACACCCCGGATGGCTTCGGTGTAGCGGTGGTGCGCGAAGAGGGTCAATGGCGCTGTTCTCCGATGAGCTCCAAGTCGCTGACGAGCCTTAAGACCGCCGAGACGGAGCTGCGTGAACTGCGCAGCTCCGGGGCGGTCTTCGGACTCCTCGACGTCGATGACGAATTTTTCGTCATCCTGCGGCCGGCACCGTCGGGGACCCGGCTGCTGCTGTCGGATGCCACCGCCGCGCTGGACTACGACATCGCCGCCGAAGTGCTGGACAAGCTGGACGCCGACATCGATCCCGAGGACCTCGAGGATACGGAGCCCTTCGAGGAGGGCGATCTTGGTTTGCTCGCCGACATCGGGCTGCCCGAGGCGGTGCTGGGCGTCATCCTCGACGAGGCCGACCTGTACGCCGACGAGCAACTGGGCCGCATCGCCCGGGAGATGGGCTTCGCCGACCAGCTGTCGGCGGTGATCGACCGCCTCGGTCGGTGAGAGCTGACGAAGATCTGATCCGTACCGCGCTGTCGGTCGCCGTGACGGCAGGCCCTCGGGATGTTCCCGTGGGGGCGGTGGTCGTCAGCGCCGATGGAACCGAACTGGCCCGGGCGGTGAACGCCCGTGAGGCGCTGGGCGATCCGACTGCGCACGCCGAGATCCTGGCGCTGCGGGCGGCGGCCAGCGTGCTCGGCGACGGCTGGCGGCTGGAGGGGACCACGCTGGCCGTCACCGTCGAACCGTGCACCATGTGCGCGGGCGCGGTGGTGCTGGCGCGCGTCGCGCGGCTGGTGTTCGGCGCCTGGGAACCCAAGACCGGAGCGGTCGGATCGCTGTGGGACGTGGTCCGCGACCGGCGGCTCAACCACCGCCCGGAGGTGCGCGGCGGTGTGCTTGCGCAAGAGTGCGCCGCACCGCTGGAGGCCTTCTTCGCCCGCCAGCGATTGGGGTGACCCGCGGTTGGTTCGGTAAGCTGCTCGGCGGTGGCGTGTCCGAGCGGCCTAAGGAGCACGCCTCGAAAGCGTGTGACGGCTAACACCGTCCGAGGGTTCAAATCCCTCCGCCACCGCCAAAAGCTCTACGCCTGTTACCGCAGGTCGGGGGCTTATTTCATGCCTGGACAGCGGCCATGGGCACCCGTTTGGGCACACTTTGGGCACACTTCAAATCAAGCGCCGAAGCGACAGCGTCGAGGTCGGTGTCGAACAGGTCGGCATACGTGTCGAGGGTGACCTTCGCTGATGTGTGCCCAAGCATCCTCTGCAATGCCAGGACGTTCACCCCTGCTGACACAGCCAGCGACGCACAGGTATGCCGCAGATCGTGGGGTGTGATCTTCTGGACCTTGGCTTTAGTAACTGCCGCGGCGAACCACCCGGCGGACGACTTAGGCCGGGGGAGGTACCCGCCATCCCGTGCGGGGAACACCAGGTCGCCGGGGGCCTTGCCCTGACACTGCGCCGACAGCTCATTGAGCACGAACGCTGGGACCGGCACCGAGCGGAACTTGCGGCCCTTGGTCGGACCGACGGCATGGTTCACACCGAGTTGTACCGCGTTCTCCGACACCGAGATTCGCCGCCGGGGAAATTCGACATCGCGCACACGCAAGGCCACCGCTTCGCCCCACCTGATGCCGGTGTAGGCCAGAACCAGGACGAGCGCCCGGTATTGACTGGATTCGTTGGCGAGCCGGTACACGTCATCCGCTGATAGATACACGTGACGCTTGCCAGTCTTGCGCGGAAGGTTCTCTACACCCCTGGCCGGATTCGCTGACAGTCGTTTAGATTTCACGGCGTCGGCCAGGATGCCGAAGAGTACACCGTGCGCCCGCAGCACAGTGGTTGCACCCCCACCCTTGGCTCCCATGCTGGCGATCCATGCCTCGACGCTGAGGCGGTCAATGTCGGCTACTGCGGCCTTTCCCCACTGTGGCTTAACGTGGACACGCTACGCAGATTCGAGCATTCGGTAGTGCGACGGCGCGGTGTGTTGCTTCTTGCGGGTTAGCCACTTAGGGCCCAGTTCGGCCACTGTGATCCGGCCTAGTGACGGCGCGATGTACTCGCCCGTCATCTTGTTGACTTCTACGGTGTTGGCCCACTGCTCCGCATCGATCTTTCGTTTGAAGCCGCGTTTCTGCGTCGACCTGCTTCAGAAACTACCTCTGAGCATTGCCAATTTTGGTGCGCGATACTGGCGCCTCTCTATGTCAAGTAGTCGGTTTTTGCCGGGTTGTAGGGTGTGGGGGCGGGCTCGGGAAGTGACTTGTCTGAAGAGCCGGTGTGCGGGGTATCAGCTGGCCGCGCGAGACGATAGAGCCGCCCCCGAGTGTCCTCCCGGGCCCGCCTTTTGTTTGACTGCGTCGCCGATCAGCTGTCGGTACACGACGTCGGACAGGCGGCGTTTCAAGCAGCGCATGGCTTCGTTGTGATTTTTGCCTTCGGATCGTTTCCGCAGGTAGTAGCCCCTGCCGGGGGTATCGTGGCGGACTTGGGCGAGGGCCATGACGTGCAGGCAGAAATTGAGTTGGCGATCGCCAGCGCGGGAAAGCCGGTGGCGTACCACCTCGCCGGAGGACACCTCGATGGGGGCGGTGCCGGTGTAGCTGGCGAACGCGGCGGCCGAGCGGAAGCGACTAACATCACCGACGTGGCCGAGGATCTTGCCGGCGGTCAGCGCGCCCAGACCATGCAACTCGGTCAAGGTGGTGCCGGATGCGCTAACGGCAGCATCGATGTCCTTGGCGGCCTTGGCGATGCGGCGATCGAGCTGGCGCACCTCGCTGACCAGATCCATCGCTAGGGCGCGCAGCGTCTTGGCGGCGGCGTCGCGGGGTCGCACGCCGCGCAAAAGTTCGGCGGCATGATCGGCGCTCAGGTGGCGCCTGGCACCAGCCAGAACCAGCCTGGTCAGCACGACATGGAGTCGGTTGATGGTCTGGGTGCGGGTCTTCACTAGGTCATCGCGGTGCTCGACGACAGCGCGCAAAGCCGTGGTAGCAGCATCGATCTCGGCAGTGCCCAGCGCATGTGACGTGAGCGCAGCGATACCGACCGACAGCGCGTCGGCGTCGTCGTTTTTGCGGCCGTGCCCGCTCGACAACACTCGCACCCGAGCGGCCAGCTTCGCCGGGACGTCGATGACCTCGATGCCATCGGTACGCAGCAGCGTAGTCAGCGGTGCCCCCAGACCGGCGGCCCCTTCGATTGCCCAGCGGGCGTGCGGCCAGCGGTGCGCGAACCGGCGCAGCGCCCGATAGCCGTCGCGGCTAACCGGCACACGCACGCTGGCCAATGGCTGCAGTGAACCATCCACCGCGGCCGCGGTCCACGACGCCTTGTGCGGATCAATCGCAATCACGACCCGATCATCGGATTTTCTCGTCACCGAAACCGGCACTAACCTCTCCTTGCTCGATCTGCAGTTTGAAAGCGAGGAGGGCACACCAACTTTCGGCAACGCAGGCCTCTCTTCAGCCACTCCCCGCGGGGGCGGCGGTGACCGGGCTGGCAAGCCAGTAACAAGTCAGCCAGCAGGCGACAGGGATTGAGCGAGCCACACCCGATCACCGCCTAGAAGAGCATGGACTGCAGACCACGCCCTCCTGGCCACATTCAACAAGTTGGGATTGAACCAGCCATGCATTGGTCTGGGGCGCTGCTCTTCGGGTTATGTCTTCTGTCTAGCGCCTTATCGGTTACCGCCGGTACAGTCGTTCTAGCTTCACGAGATGCCGTCGACAAGCTCCGACTAGACGGCACGCCAACCCCACGCTCGTGGGTGGTTCGGATGAGGAAGTGGCGGGCACCAACCGGTACCGGCAAGAGCGCCTCCCTTTACGGAGGCTTGATCTTTCGGGAGTTCTGGCCAATGACGCTAGAGGAATGGGTCGAGCGCCATCGGCTTGAGGGCCACAACCCGCATTCCGCGCCGACGAAGGAGAATCCGGAGCGGTGAGACTGCGACTGCGGCACTGTCTGGCGCATCCTGACTATCGAACAGACGCGGCAGAAGTTCGCGCATTTGAGGAAGCGTCCCACTCTCGTGCGCGAAACCCAGCGGCGTGAACTGCAGGCCCATATCGCTGAGATTCAGGCAGAGCAGGAGCACCGCAATGCCGCTCTACACAAGATCGACCACAGTCACATTCCGCCCCTGCGGATCGCCGCCTGGTATGCAGCCAGGAGGCAGCGCGATGGCTGAAACCATCCTGGCAGACACAACAGCGGGCCCGGGAGTGCGTTGCGGTGGACCCGAGCGAAACGAAGGACATGATGAGTTCTGAGCGGGGCTGGAGAGGTGATCCGCAGCCCTCAGCGGAATGGCGCGACTCTCATTACTCCCGGACCCTGCAGAAGCTGATCGAGGAGATTCAGGCCGAGCAGGTGGAGAAGAATGCCGCGCTGCGTACGCGAGTGCCGACGAATGTGCCGCCCTTGCGGATAGCCGACCGGTATGCCGCTGAGAGGCCTGGGGCTCCGCGGCGCGGACAATTCGACGGGGACTGACTGCCGAGGTTTGGCAGTTTCTCTTGCACAGACCCGATGCCCGCTGATCCTGTTGCAACAGCGCAGCTGCCACTTGGCAGGCGCGGGCGATTGCCCGGTGTTTCGGCGCTATGTCGAGCATGCCAGGATGTCGGCGACGGCGTGCAAGGGCCGTAGCAGCAGCGCGCCGAAAATTCGACGAACTCGTTGACTGTCAAGGCGAAGCTATGGTGCTCTGCGTTTCGTCAAGTGATTTGGCCCCAGCGATCGGCAGGCGAATTTTAGCGGTCGTTGCAACACTGGTGGTCAATGAGCTTGTGCGAGTAGCTTATCGAGGCGTTGGGCCGGTGTTTGCCAGTCCAGTGTTTTGCGGGGTCGGGTGTTGAGTGCGGCCGCGACGGCGGTGAGATCGCCGGCGGTGTGTACCGACAGGTCGGTGCCCTTGGGAAAGTACTGGCGCAGCAGGCCGTTGGTGTTCTCATTCGATCCGCGTTGCCATGGTGAGTGCGGATCGCAGAAGTAGACCTGGATGTCGGTGGCGAGGCTGAATTCGCGGTGGCGGGCCAGTTCCTTACCCTGATCCCAGGTCAATGAGCGCCGCAGCTGCGTCGGCAGCGTGCCCAGGGTGGTGATCAGCGCATCACGGACGGCGGTGGCGTTGCCGCCGTCGGGTAGGTGCAGCAGCATCACGTAACGGGTCGAGCGTTCCACCAGGGTGCCGATCACCGAACCATGGCTGGCGCCGACGATAAGATCTCCCTCCCAGTGGCCGGGCACGGCCCGGTCGGCGGCTTCGGCGGGGCGCTCGCTGATCATGACCATCCCGGGAATCTTGCCGGCCGGCAACGCGGTTGCGCCGCGTCGTGGTCGGCGCATAGCCCGGCCGGTGCGCAGGGCGCGGTGCAGTTCACGGCGCAATCCGCCGCGTCCTTGCACATAGATGGCCTGATAGATGGTTTCGGGCACCAGATGCCTCTCCGGCTGGTCTGGGAAGCGGTTGCGCAGCTCGTGGCTGATCTGCTCGGGACTCCACCACCGGTCCAGCAGCTGTTGCACCATTGTGCGCAGCTCCACATCGGCAGCCAACTTGGCCGGTCGTGGTCGCGGCCGGCGGCCCAGGGCGCGCCGGTGTGCAGTGAAGGGCCGATAGGAGCCGGTGACCGGATCGGCGTTGCGGCGAAGTTCGCGGCTGATCGTGGACGGGTCGCGGCCCAGCTTGCGGGCGATCGCCCGTTTCGACCAGCCCAGGCGATGCAGGTCAGCGATGCGGATGCGTTCGTCCTCGGATAAAAACCTCGCCGAGACTGTGGGCGGCGGCGCGGTGATGGGCCGGTAGTAGTACTCGCGGCCCCTGGCGCGGTGACGACGCCCGTGTCGCCATCGCTGACCGGTCTTGCGATGAATCCCGACCAGCCGACATGCTTCGGAATTGTTCAGCCCCTGTTTCATCAGGCGAAAGTAGAGCTCGCGCTGGGCCGTCAACGGTTTGCCAGGCCCGGGTTTTTGACGTTGAGACGAATCCGTCACCTACAACTCCTGAAAGTTCAGGTGTTGCAACCATCGCTAGAACCCGAGGCACGAATTGTGGCCCCACCCTGTTTAGCTGACACGTTTGCGTCGGGTGGTGGTTTTGCTGGTGCGTAGCCGGTAGGACTGTGTTCCGGTTTCGATGATGTGTGCGTTGAAGGTGACACGGTCGACGATGGCGGCGACGAGGCGTGGGTCGGGGAACACGGTTCCCCATTCGCTGAAGGGCAGATTTGTCGCGATCGCGATGGAGGCGCGTTCCTCGCGTTCGGTGATGATCTGGAAGAGCAATTCCGTTCCGTGAGGGTCGATTTGGACGTATCCGAGTTCGTCGAGGCAGAGCAGATCCAGGCGTCCGTAGCGGGCCACGACGCGGGACAGGACCCGTTCGTCGGCGGCTTCGACGAGTTCGTTGACCAGTTGCGCGGTGGTGATGTATCGGACCCGGCGGCCCTGTTCGCAGGCGGCCAACCCCAGCCCGATGAGCAGATGGCTTTTGCCGGTGCCGGAGTCACCGAGCAGCACGACTGGTTCGCCGGCGTCCATGTAGTGCCCACCGGCCAGTTGTCCCAGGGTGGCGGGCGCGACGGTGGATGCAGCGTCAATAGTGAAGTCCGCCAGGCGTTTTAATCTCGGGAACTTGGCGTCGTTGATGCGCCGGGTGCGGCGTCGTTCGGTGCGGTCGTCGACCTCGGCGGCCAGCACTTCGGCGAGGTAACGCAGGTGGGTTTGGCGTTCCCTGTCGGCGATCTCGGCGAGGCGTACCGCTTCGGTGCGCACCGTGGGCAGATGAAGTTCGCGTGCCGCGGCACCGATGGAGGCTTGCGCGGCGGCGTCGGCGGTCGTGGGCTTGGGGGTGGTGCTCATGAGGGGCTCCCGGTGAGTAGGTCGTCGTAATCGGTCAGCGATGGTGGCGGTCGGTCGTAGCGGGCCAGCGCACCGATCGGGACAACTGGCGCCAGTGGGCTGGTGTCGCGGCGGGCATCGATGAGCACCGACTCGGGATCCAGGCACCCCGAGGCCACCGCCCGGTCCATCGCGGCTGTCAGCGCGGCGGCGGGCATGGTGCGATGCGCCAGCAGGATCGCGATCAGGGCGCGGGTTCCGGCGCCGTCGCCGCGCACCCGGCGCGCAGCATCCCAGTAGGACTGGTGAGAGGTGGTGAACACGCCGCGGGCTTTCGCTTGTGCGAGCGCGGTCGCCCCGGGCAGCGCACCGGGTTTGGTCTTGAGGACCTCGAGGTAGTGATCCAGTACCAGGACTTCGACGTAACGTCCGACCGCCCGTTCGTGGCGAGCCACCAGCCGGGGTCCGTCGTAGACCTCGATGGTCCGCGCGGCGAGACGGACCGGTAGGCGTCGCCCGGCGTAGCGGGCCGGAACGGAGTAGAAACACTGCCGCACAGACACTCTGGCCCGGTTGTCGACCCGCGCTTGGAGCAGCCGCGCGCAGTCGAACGCCTCTGCCGGTAACGCCATCAGCTCGCTCGCCTCGATGGCGAACGCCGCCCCGATCGTGACCGGCCAGCCGGTGATCACCCGATCGTCGTCGAGCCGGTCAGCGGCCGCGATCAACTCGTTGAGTGCGCCCAGCAAGGCGACTGTGGGGACTGGGACGAGGTGGCGTCGCCGGAAGCGGCCGATCTCGCCCTCCACGCCGCCCTTCTCATGGGCACCGTCGAGGCCTGGGCGGCAGAAGAACGAGTCGAACCCGTAGTGGCTGCGCAGCGCGGTGAACCGTTCGGACTCGGTGCGGTCGCGGCCTTTGAGTACCCGGATGACGGCGGGTTTGAGATTGTCGTACCGGATCCGGCCTGGGACACCCCCGAAATAGTCGAAGGCCAGCACATGGCCCTCCAGGAAGGCTTCCTGCGCCTGAGTGGCGAACGCCACGTGAAACGCTTTGCCCGAGTCAGACAGTCGCATCACGAACATCCAGCACTTCACCACCACACCGGCGATCGTCGAGTAGAACTCGCCGAAGTCGACTTCGGCCTCAGCTCCGGCCAGATGCGTCTGCGGGATCGACACCTCATGGGTCCCCAGCCCGAGTTCGACCCGCCGGCGGACGACGTAACGCGACACCGTCACCTCCGCCAACGTTGCTTGATGCTCGGCGACCAGGCGCTGCCAAACCCGCCGGGCAGTATGGCGCTGCTTGCGCGGCACGTCCTTGTCTGCGATGAGCCAGGCGTCGATCACCGTGACCCACGGATCGATCGCCGGCCGGGGCCGAACCGGATACACCTGCCGAGGCGGCGGGACCGCGGCCGCGAGCGCTTGGCGAACCGTCCGACGATGCACCCCATGACGATCGGCAAGCTCGCGGATCGACAGTTCATCGAGTCGCCGGTCTCTCCTGATCTTTTCGAACAGCTCCACGCGTGACCGCATCCTGACTGACCCTCCCTGACGACGACCGACAGGGATGACGGGCGACAGGAACGATCTGAACGAGGTGGGGCCAAAATTCGTGACGACACACCGCACCCCACCCGGCCGGAATGATCACCACCCCGATGGGGCCAACATTCGTGAGGCGAATTTTAGCGGTCGTTGCAACACTGGTGGTCAATGAGCTTGTGCGAGTAGCTTATCGAGGCGTTGGGCCGGTGTTTGCCAGTCCAGTGTTTTGCGGGGTCGGGTGTTGAGTGCGGCCGCGACGGCGGTGAGATCGCCGGCGGTGTGTACCGACAGGTCGGTGCCCTTGGGAAAGTACTGGCGCAGCAGGCCGTTGGTGTTCTCATTCGATCCGCGTTGCCATGGTGAGTGCGGATCGCAGAAGTAGACCTGGATGTCGGTGGCGAGGCTGAATTCGCGGTGGCGGGCCAGTTCCTTACCCTGATCCCAGGTCAATGAGCGCCGCAGCTGCGTCGGCAGCGTGCCCAGGGTGGTGATCAGCGCATCACGGACGGCGGTGGCGTTGCCGCCGTCGGGTAGGTGCAGCAGCATCACGTAACGGGTCGAGCGTTCCACCAGGGTGCCGATCACCGAACCATGGCTGGCGCCGACGATAAGATCTCCCTCCCAGTGGCCGGGCACGGCCCGGTCGGCGGCTTCGGCGGGGCGCTCGCTGATCATGACCATCCCGGGAATCTTGCCGGCCGGCAACGCGGTTGCGCCGCGTCGTGGTCGGCGCATAGCCCGGCCGGTGCGCAGGGCGCGGTGCAGTTCACGGCGCAATCCGCCGCGTCCTTGCACATAGATGGCCTGATAGATGGTTTCGGGCACCAGATGCCTCTCCGGCTGGTCTGGGAAGCGGTTGCGCAGCTCGTGGCTGATCTGCTCGGGACTCCACCACCGGTCCAGCAGCTGTTGCACCATTGTGCGCAGCTCCACATCGGCAGCCAACTTGGCCGGTCGTGGTCGCGGCCGGCGGCCCAGGGCGCGCCGGTGTGCAGTGAAGGGCCGATAGGAGCCGGTGACCGGATCGGCGTTGCGGCGAAGTTCGCGGCTGATCGTGGACGGGTCGCGGCCCAGCTTGCGGGCGATCGCCCGTTTCGACCAGCCCAGGCGATGCAGGTCAGCGATGCGGATGCGTTCGTCCTCGGATAAAAACCTCGCCGAGACTGTGGGCGGCGGCGCGGTGATGGGCCGGTAGTAGTACTCGCGGCCCCTGGCGCGGTGACGACGCCCGTGTCGCCATCGCTGACCGGTCTTGCGATGAATCCCGACCAGCCGACATGCTTCGGAATTGTTCAGCCCCTGTTTCATCAGGCGAAAGTAGAGCTCGCGCTGGGCCGTCAACGGTTTGCCAGGCCCGGGTTTTTGACGTTGAGACGAATCCGTCACCTACAACTCCTGAAAGTTCAGGTGTTGCAACCATCGCTAGAACCCGAGTGAAGAACAACGGCCAAAGTGGGGCCAGGTCAGGTGACCACACTCAGTGCTCGCCCGCGGAGGCGTCCGAAGCCTCCCTGCTGATCAGCCCAATGCAGTCGCATGCTCTAATGGCTAAGGGCATCGCGCTCTGCGAGCGGCAAGAGCTGCAGCAGGCCTTTGAGCTTTTCGATCAGGCATGTGCCCGGGACCCTTTCTACTGTGCGGCACTTGGTCGCGCGCAGGTAAGCGAAAAGCTCGGGCTCGATGAAGAGCCGCGGGAAGCATGGAATAGGCTCAACGAGATGTTTGAGTAAGCGCGCACCTTGGGGCGGGAGCAGTGTCCGGACTGGATACTCAAGCAAGCAGATCCGGATCGCCGCGTACCCGCCGGTCTGCCACAACGATGAGCGGATGCGTTGTTAGCGAAGTCAAAGAGCTCACCGATTTTCAACGATCACTATCGCTCGAGCGCATTTACCCAAAAGGCCAGGTTCCGGCCGCGCAACCGAGCTTCGATCACGGCAGCATCAGGATACTGTCTTGGAACATCGAGCACGGACGCAGCCCGGCCCAAATTGCCGAAACAATCGCCTTGATAGCACCCGACGTTGCGTGCCTACAAGAGGTCGACTGGGGTTGTGAACGTAGCGGTTCAGTGGACGTGCTCGAGGCTGTTGCTCGTTACACCGGCATGCACGGCCTGTATACGGTCGAATTTCTCGAGGTTCCTTCGCCGTCGCGGGTATCCCGCCTAAGAGGCGGCGGAGCGACGGGCAATGCCTTATTGACCCGTTTGCCACCGACGACTGCCTTTCGGGTCGACCTCCCGATAACCGTGGACTGGCACCCGCTAGCAGACCGTTCGGCACTGCCGAACTCTGTTCGACGGCGCATCAAAAGGGAGCCGCGGATCGGAAGACGATGTGCAATCGGAGCGGAGTTTAAAGTAGACGGCCGAAATCTGGTCGTGTCCTCCATGCACCTGGAAGATAAGTTCGGCGGCGTCAGCGGACGCTGGTCACAATACTCATCAGCCGCACGAGAAGTGGAGATCCGCCGCGGTTCAACAGGAATCGGCGTTGCCGCGGGCGACTTCAACACCCTTGACAGCCGTTTGGCGCGCCTGTTGTATCCCGATAGTGATGCGACCGCGCTGGGCAAGCCTCGGCACACAACGGAGGCATCGTGGTGGAAGGACGTGCTTCTGCCTAGCGCGGGGTACACAGATCCGTTTTCGCCGTCCGACTGGACGCTACAGGTTTCGCCGCTCTTCCGCGCCAAGCTTGACTGGATTACGACGCGCGGTGCAGAGGTGTACCAATGCGGTGTTGGGTCGCTTTCCGGCCCGGACCATCGCCCCATCTGGGTTGACATTATGACCGGCTAGCGTTCCTTGGTCGGTGACTTCTGACGTAGCCCCATAAATCGCCTACCACTCCGTCGGCATCCCACGTGGCGCGAGCCAGCAGATGTTGCAGCCGATCCGGGCTGGGACGACCCGCCCGCTCGGCCAGCGTCCAGCAGTTCTTGCGGCCGAAACACCCTGCGTGAGAAGCCCGCCGACATCCAGCAATCCAGCCTCGATTTCCTTCGCGAGCTCCTCGAACTTGCCCGCGATACCGTCGCTGCCGAGAAAGCCATGGATGAAGTGCCCCGCGAAGAGCAGGAGAAGGCGTGGCTGAGGTGGATAGCCTGGTTGGCCGTCCAGGGGCCCGGAACGAGGACCGACAATGCCAGATCACCGAGCACCCCAAGACCGCCCACTACTCGACGACGCTCAGCGCCGAGACCTCATAGAGAAAGCCGGTTATGGGTCCGCGACGACTCCACCCGGTGATCTCACATCACCGACCTGGCAGACACCAGCGCGAGTCGGCCCCGATTCCCCGTTGCGGCAAGGGAAATTGAAGGACTCGTGGCGACCGGGACTGACATGGTGGGGACTCGTCGGCATCTTCCGTGGCTCCATATGCCCGACGCAAAATCGCCCCCAGCCGCTTGACGTCGTCGCCAATCACCGCGGCCTGCCCGCTACCACCACGCAAGTGTGGGCTGAGGCCCAGCTAGGCTGGCGAGCATCGATCGGCCCAAGGAGATTGTGATGCGCCGCGGAATATTCGGTACCCCGATAGTGCCCGCCTTCAACGCTGTCGCGGCCAAGCTCGTCGATGTGCCCCTGTTGGGCAACGTTGTGCGCCGAAACCTGGTGATGATTTCCTACGTCGGCCGTCGCTCAGGCAAGACGTTCACCACACCGGTGAATTACCGGCGGAACGGTGACGAGGTTGTCATCCGTGTCGGGCTTCCCAGCGCCAAGAACTGGTGGCGAAACTTCTTGGGCGGCGGAGGCCCGATTACGCTGCGGCTCAACGGCACCGACCGAACCGGGCACGCCGTCGCGACCCGCGACGATCAGGGCCGGGTGACCGTCACAGTCAAGCTGGACGACCGGTAGGCGCGATTTCCGAGGTCCATTGCCTTCATCCAGGTCGGCAACGGCCCAGCCCGGGTGACGGTCAGCCCCAATGACACCCAACAGTTGCAGCTAAGACAGCTTTCGGCGCCCTGACCTGCGGTCATGAAATGAGTTCAATCCTGACAGGGGGCTCCGCTTAAAAGTGCCCTCAACCTGCATGTCTGTCCTCCACCGGATCATTGTCGCTACCGGCTGAAGACTGACGCTGTCGGTTCCGGATGAATTCCGACGGGTGATCCGCACACTTCAGGGGAGAATTCGCAAGCCCCACTTGCCGAGCAGTGGATGCACGGGTACGAAGTACGTCGTGTAATCGTCACCGGCGGGTGAAGACATCAAGATGCCGACTGCACTGACGGTACCGTCTGCGTTCTTCACGAAACCAGGACTACCACTGTCGCCTGACAGGCTGTACACGCTGGCTTCGATCACGTCGCCGTCGATGCCTTTGATAGCGCCACAGGTTTCACCGGTGATCGCACCGAGCTTACAGAAAGGCATACCCACCTCAATCTGGGAGAGGCTCAACACATCCCGGACCGGATACTTGCCGCCGACATCACCTACTGGTACACCGACGCTCGGGTCAAGGCGGATGATCGCGGCGTCCTTCTTGTCGCCTTCGTTCTCGCTGGCAGTGATCTTCCCCAGCGGGACGTCCTCCCCGTAAGTCCATACCGAACCGTCGTGCGCGTCGCAGTGTCCACTGGTCATGAGGTAGTAGTAGCCGTCGTTGCCTTGGGCCGCGAAAGCCGCGGTGCACATGCTGCTTTCATCCTCGACCTGCACACCCGGCGCCGGCGGTGCGGAGTCCGGGTCTGCCAGCGCCGTGCTCGGGAACACCGTCGCGGCCATCACCATGGCCCCGACCAGCCTCAGCCCTCGCAACCAAGGTATGGCCACGCCGGTCTCCTCTGCGTATGTCGGGACTAGATGGCACTGACGCGCAAAGACTAGCCCAAGCATCGAGATATTCGAGGCCACATGGCCGAGTTGGTCCGCGCCTAGATGGCAAGAGGAGCGTCAAGTTGTGCGCCCGGCAATACCGCTGGCCGCTGCGACGGCTAGCGTCCATAACATCATGGGTTCACCCTATGCACGGCCACATCTACCGGGTGGCTGTCGTGTGCCGTAGGCACCAAAACGGCCATCGAGTCGTCAACGTTCGGCTTCAGGCTAAATGGCGGGTACTTGTCGGTACCCAGCGCGAACAGCGCGTAGAACAACACGCGCCAGCGCCAGCGCAGGACACCGACATTGAAGTCGAACAGCCCGCGTGGGTATGTTCCAGGTGTCTTCGGTCATGCCTGCAGTATCGCCACCCGCGCCGACAACGGCACGCGCCACGCAACTGGTGCCCACCAATTGCCCACAATCTTCCCGCAGTTACAGGTATCTCTAGTGATCTCCGGTGACGAACTTCCGCTGCTAGAAAGGCTTTTCGATCTCCTCCGCTGGGTCAGCAGGCGAGTTCAATCCTGACAGGGGCTCCATTCCAGGCGGGCTGGCTATGATCTCCGGTCATGTCTGATCAACTACCGGCGCTGCCCGCCCAAGTCGCCGAATATCTCCACACCACTACCGCTTCGCTCGCCCAGGATCGTTACCGGGGGACTGGCCCGAAGTTCATCAAGCGTGGCAGCAGGGTGCTCTACCGCTGGTCCGACGTCTTGGAATGGCTAGACCGCAACACGTTTCAACGCACCGACGATCCAAGACAGCAGCGATGAGTGACGCCGTCGACCGGCTTGCCCAGGCATTGCGAGACCTCATCAACGAGGCCGTACAGGCAGATGCGATCGCGCTGTCACTCGTGTTGTTAATCTTTCTCGTCGGTGTCAGCCCGCCGAGTGATTGTCGCCGCATGCCCAGATGCGTCGCGTAGCCTACGCGGCGTGGATGCCCAACAATTCGCAGCAAAGTATCCGACGCTTTACCACATGGCGGATGAGACGGCATGGCCATCGATCCAGAAACACGGTCTGCTTAGCACGCGGGCCATGGTCGACCTCTATGAGCCGGAGCCAGCCATTCGTGCGGCGATCCTGTCAGAAGTGAGGTGTTCTTGCATCACGCTGGAGAGCGATGTACTGGGCACGATGACTGTCCGTGACCAACTGCCGCTGAAGTTCCTCGATGAATGCCTAGAGGATGGAGTAACGAGGCAGGACTTCCTGTGTGCACTAAACGGGCGGGTGTTCTTCTGGCTGTCCATCGACCGGTTACAGACGCTGCTGAACGCACGCGCATACAGGAATCGTCGCCACACCGTGATGCATGTTGACACGGCGGCTTTGCTGGAAGTCTATGGCGCAGAAACACAACTGGCTCCTTACAACACCGGCAGTGCCCACGTGCCAACTGTGCCGAAGCGGGGTCCTGACGTGTTCACCTCCTTGGAGAAATATCCATTCGATGAGTGGCGGCGCAAGCGTGGACGGTCCAGGGAACCGGTGGTGGAACTGACGATCCCATATGCGGTCCCAGATATCGCCAAGTTCGTGCGAAAAGTGCAGCTGCGGCAAGCAAACGACGTCCTCGCCACCGTTTTCGAGGTCTGACCGTACACGGAAAAAGTTGTGGCGATTCCAAACTGGGGGAAGCGTCGTTGTCAACACGCGGGTGAGGAGGGCCCGGCGGTTACCTGCGACTGGCCAAACGGGTGATGTCGTCGGTAACCCGCTTCACCGAACCCAACATCGATAGTTCCACCTAACAAGATCGGTCGCCGTAACCACCGCCGGAGCGTCAGGGCCAAGCCGTTCGGCTCGAATCATTTCGCGTTCGATGTCCTCCATGCCAGATTGGACGCAAGCCGGTCTCGCTCGGTTCCCAGGGATCCAGGCGAAGATGTCGGTAATGACTAAGTAGCCAAAGGAGGCCGCCGCCATGACTGAGTTAACCCAGGCCGCACTGGCCAAGCAGCTGGGCTTCTGGCCTGCCACGGCTAAAGGGTGGACGTGGACATGGCAGCGGTGTGGCCGCTACGACTACCGAAGGTGCCTGACGCACTCAACCAATCCTGATCACCTGATTCCCAGCGTGCCATCTGGGACGAACGTGCCGCCCTTGCGGATAGCCGACCGGTACGTAGCTGGACGGAAGCGTGGTTGAGTTGGAAATGGCCAGGTTGGCTATCCCAGGTGGCCGGAACGAGGATCGGCAATGCCAGTTCACCCAGCATCTCAGGACCGCCCACCACTCGATGACGCTCAGTGCAAACGGTCGTAATTTGTCGTCTGAACGCGCTAGAGTCCGGCGACATCGGATATTCATAGCCGGCGAATGAACCAGCAGGGGTGCATGTGCAGAAGATTGGCAGGCGGCCCTGGAGATCTGGCGTGACAGTCTGGTCAACCTTTCGGGGGTAAACCGTCTCATCAGATCAGCGCCGAAGCGGTGGAGCCAGCAAACACAGCAAACGAGACGCCACAGCCCACCGATAGCCCGAAAGTCGCCCTGCCAGGCTAAACGTAGCCTGCTGACCTGCACTTATGCTAGTGGCCCCGGCTGGGATCGAGCTGTCACCACGACGGCCGCTCCGCACTGAGCCGCCGCCCGGTGACGGTCTGCGGCACAATCTGAAGCCACACGTTGTGGATGCCGGCTGCCCACGGCATCGGGAAGTGGCCGTCCATCGCTCGCAGCAGCGCAGGAACCCGTTCCATGTCGACCTCGGCGCCGACGCCTCGCACCAGGACGCTCCATCCGAACTTCCGGTCCTCGTCGACGTGATCGACCTCGAAGGCGAGCATCGGTTGCTGCATCGCCGCTCGTTTCGCGCCACCCTCGACGCGGAAGACGATGTCGTGTCCGGCCATGGCATAGTTGACGGGCACGGCGAGCGGTCCGAGGTCATCTTGGTACACGAGTCGCCCGACGCGTGCGGCAGCGAGCAGCCGGAAGCATTCGTCGGATGAGAGGTCTTCGAGCTCGCGTTGCGTCATAACGCGATTCTCGTCGGGACGCACCGGCGGTGCCACGGCCGAAGGTCCCATCTCTGCACGTACACGACGGCCGCTTGAAGCGGTTACACCGGACCGCTGTCGGGAATTGAGTACGACCACCTGTGCCGCTCGACCGCGTAGCCGCCATCCGGTACAACCCAACCCGGCACGCACGGTGCAGGCCTCAGCGCAAACCGAGGCGATACAGGTCGATGCAGACCTTGCATCCGAGCTGATTGCATCCGGTGTGACGACACAGCCCGTCCAGACTGTGATCGCAGTGTTGGCGGCACGCCGTGATGGAGCGTCGATCAACGCTGCCGCACGCGCATTGGGCATCAACTTCCGGACCGCGCAAAGGATCGTTGAGGCCGCAGAGCAGCGGCAGCTCTTGGCGGCCGGGTGACGGTTACCGGCGACTGGACTGGCCGTCGGGCTAGTCCAGTCGCAGTCCGAAAGACGTCTGAAGCCGTTACTCGAAGCCTCAGAAGTCAGGAAGTTACCGTCGCTGTCGACGGCGACCGTTCCGAACGTTGTCGCTGACTTCGAGCCGTTTTGCTGAGGGATAGTTGGAAGCCTTTTAGACGAGGCACAGCCCCGAGAGCAGTTGGCCGTGTCTGCGATCAGACTCCGTGGCCACATTTTGGCCACAATTTGTCCGCAGTTACAGTTAACTCAAGTAAAGTACGGTGATGTTTCTTCGCAGCTAGGAGCTGTTTTGGTTGCCTGACGAGGTAGCTGAATAGGGTTCAAATCCCTCCGCCACCGCCAATGTGATGTCAGTGCAGCTCAGCGATGGTCTGCTCATCGCTGAGCGACCAATGCGGCGCTCGCGTTGGTCAGCGACTGAATCGTTTTGGTGTCGGTCTCCTGATGCGGCTGCCCATCGGGTCGTAGCAGGTCGTGAAACCAGACTTTCGGCATTGCGTTGTACGGGTGCTCCCACGAGTCCCAGGGGAAATAGGTCTGGGTCTTCCCGGCGACGAAACCCCAATTGAAGGCACCGACGTTGTGGCGCTTGGCAATGGGCAGGATTCCCTCAATAGTGCTGCCCCGGGTCCGAGCGAGATACTCGGTGCATATGATCGGCCGTCCCTGCGGGGAGAGCTCGGAGATCCGGGACTCAAAACCTGCGGGCTCCGCATAGGAGTGGAATGTCATCACGTCGGCGTTGTTCAACTGTATGTCGCTGATTGTGGTGCGGCCCTGCGGCTCTCCCCAGTCACCGTGCCACACCCCACTCGTCAGCGGTTGACTGGGATCGACTGATCGTGCCCACCGGAACACCTGAGGGAGCAGATTTGCAACGAGCTGTTCCTTGTCGCTTCTCTCGACACTGCGATATTGGCGCGCGGGATTGTCGGGCTCATTCCACAGGTCCCAACCCAAAACGCGATCGTCACTGCGAAATTGGGTCAACACCCCGGTGACATAGTCCTGCAGGACGCGGGTGTAGCGGGGATCGCCAAGACGTTCGGCGCCCGGGCTCTGCACCCAGCCCGAGTTGTGTACCCCGGGCCTCGGCGCGCGCTGTTGGCCCGCTCTGGGGAACGGGTCCCAACACGAGTCGAAGAAGACGAACAATGGTTTGATGCGATGGCGCGCCGCGATGCCCACAAAGTTCGCGAGACGAGCCTGGAACCCTCGCTGATCCTGAGCCCAGAGCTGATCGTGGAGGAAGACCCGCATAGTGTTGAGTCCGTAGAACCTCGCCCAGCCGAGCTCCTTGTCGATGCGCCAAGGGTCGAAGGTGTCGGCCTGAAACATCTCAAGCTGGTTGATGGCATTTGAGGGGATGTAGTTCGCTCCGACGAGCCAACCTTGCGCTTGATACCAGCGGTTCGCGCGGTCGGCGGACCACCGGCCCGCTTCTTCCGCGGCGGCGCGGGGCGCTCGGGCCAGTGCAGCGCCGGCTGCCAGCAGCACTGGCAGTTTCAGGGCCGTTCGACGTCGCACGAAGTGACCATAATTTTCCCGGGCGGTTTCCCCGGGATTTGCTCAGCGAGTCGCCCCAGCTTGCGCCGGGAATTGTTATCTGGTCGTCATCCGGCGGTGCTCAGCGCACCCGCTCGGCAATAATCCGCAGGATCGACGGCGGCCGGAAACGTCGAAATCGACGTGGCGGCCTGCTCGCTATGGCCGGACCACCAGTCGTCCGCCGCGCAGCTCATCGGCGACGCGGGCAAAAAGTTCCTTCAAACTTCACGCTCTGGAGCGCAATACTTGACAGATGCCTGATCGCAACGTGCTCGGCGGTCCACTGGAACCGTGTGGCAGTGAACCGCTCACCGGTTACTATCGCGACGGCTGCTGCTCATCGGGACCCGAGGATCTCGGCCGGCACACTATCTGCGCGGTAATGACCGCCGAGTTTCTCGAGCACCAGCGATCCATCGGCAACGATTTGCTGACACCGGTCCCCGAGTACCGGTTCCCCGGCCTGCTGCCCGGCGACCGCTGGTGCGTCACTGCCCTGAATTGGCTTCGCGCCCATCACGATGGGTGCGCTGCGCCGGTGGTGCTGGCATGCACTCATGAGTGCACTCTCGAGGTGGTGCCCCTGGAGGCGCTGCTGGAACACAAAGTCGACGTCCCCGACGACCTGGCTAACCTGTAGATTTCGCGATCGCCTCGATCCGTCGTGCGGCGGCCCGTACATGCTCGCCCAGTTTCTCGACCTCGACCGCGGCGAGGTTGGCGAACGGCGCGGCGGTGATCGACATCGAGGCGACCCCGTCCTCGTCGAGGATCGGAGCCGAGATGGTGGCGATGCTGTGCGTGCTGTTCCCGGTGAGCTCCGCGCGCAGCACGTCGATCACCGTGAGGTCGGCGTACGCGCGCGCGAGGCGCGCGGTAATGGCATCGGGCTCTGCGTCTCCCCCGAGCGCGCGCAGCGCCGTATAGACCCGGACGTATTCGCGGCTGAGCCGTTCGACGGCATATCCGCGTTCACGAATCTCGGTGATTACCGCAGTAATTCGTCGCGAAAGGGCGGCGGACGGTTTGCCGATGCCCTGCAGCCACGCTCGCTGAGAACTGGCGGCACTGTAGGCGACGTAGTCGCGGCCGAACGGCGCGACCAGCGGCATGCGCAATCCGAGGTCGATTCGCATTCCGGACGCGGACTGGCCGGCGCTGTCCACGACGACGATGGTGTTGGCGTCGCGGCGCGCCAGAAACGCCTGTGTCGCGGTGGATTCAGCGAGCTCCCGCAGGACCCCGTGGAAGATCCGGTCGCTGGCCGGCTTGACCAACGACGCGATGCCGGGTCCGCAGAAGTAGGCCGCCGTCGCGCTGTCGCGCACCACCCAGTGATGGGCGGCCAGCGTCGTCAGGATCGCGTGCCCGGTGGCCCGGCTGATGCCCAGCTCGCGGGCGATCTCTGCGAGGGAGAAGGCCCGCGCCGGCTGCGACCCGAGCAGTTGCATGATCGAGACCACGCGCTCTGTCGGTGGGGAAGTGGGTTGACGAGCGGACTCCATCACGTCTACCGTCTGGGTCATATTTCGAACGATACGTCGAATATTCGACACGGTAAAGGTCGAGGAGGCGGTCGCATGGGCTCTGCGGGCCCCGACATCGCTGACATCGACTTCGACGATCTGACATCGCCCAAGCTGACCGACATCCAGCGTCAGATTCTGGAATACACCGAGGCCAGACCCGTCGGCTTCGACATCGATCAGCTGCTCACGGAGGCGATCCAGCAGGCCGGCGTGGGCGGCGACCTGGAAGACGCGGACGGCTTCGGTGACCGCCTTGCGGCGCACGTGGCCGCGATCGAAGCCGACCAGGGCCTGCGCCAGCTCACCCGCGCGACCCTGCGACAGCGAGTCGTTCGCCTGCTGCGTAACCGGTTATCGTTGACCGAGCTCATCAAGCGCTATCCGGAAATCGAGTCCATCCCGATCGAGCAGCCCTTCATCGTCGTCGGGATGCCGCGATCCGGTACCACCCATCTGGTGAATCTCATTGCCGCCGATCCACGCCGGCGCGCACTGCCGTATTGGGAGAGCCAGGATCCCATACCCGCCCGAGGCCAGGGCCCCGATATCTTCGGCGTCGACCCCCGGTATGCGCGGGCCAAATCCGAACACGACGCCCTCATGGTCAGCGCGCCTGTGGTGGCCGCGATGCACGACCGGTTCCCCGAGGCCATCGAGGAGGAAGTCGAGCTGCTCGACCTCGATCTGGCCGCCTACGTCCTGGAATGGCATGCCCGCGTGCCCGATTGGCGTGACTACTACCTGAGCCTCGACCAAACCCGGCACTACGCATACATGAAGAAAGTGTTGCAGGCGCTGACGTTCCTGCGCGGCCCGCAGACCTGGGTCCTGAAGAGTCCGCAGCATTCTGAACAGCTGGGGCCGCTGATGGCGACCTTCCCGGACGCGACCGTGGCCTTTACCCACCGCGACCCCGTCGCGGTGATCCAGTCGGCGATCACGATGATGGCCTACTCGGATCGACTGCGCCGGACGAGCATCGACCCGGGCTGGCTGCTGGACTACTGGAGCGACCGCGTGCACCGACTGCTCAGCGCGTGTGTGCGTGACCGCGACCTGGTGCCGGCCGAACGCAGCATCGACATCAGCTTCCACCAGCTGAACGGCAACGAAATGCCGGTGCTCGAGCAGCTTTACCAGCGTGGCGGTGTCGAATTCACACCGAAGGTGCGCGATCGCTTCCAGCACTACCTGGACGGCAATCCGCGCGCTAAACACGGCCGTGTCCGGTACGGGTTGCAACGGCACTTCGGCATTTCGGCCGACGAACTCCGCGGGCGGTTCGATTTTTACTTCGACCGGTTCGACGTCCGCCCCGAGACATAGCCAGTGAAGGAGACAGCAGCGATGGGCACCGACGGGCAGCAGTTCGAGCCGGTCTATCGCAGTAGGCCGGGCGCCGACGCGATGCGCCCGGCGGCTGCCGAACAGGCCGAACAGATCGCCCCGGGGTTGTGGTGCTCGCCGGGTCTGTCGAATTCCTACCTGCTGATCACCGGTGACGGCAGGGTGATCATCAACACCGGGATGGGCTTCGAGGGGCCGGTGCACCGCGCCAACTTCGACGCCGTCGACGCCTCGCCGGTGCGCTACGTCATCTTCACGCAGGGCCACGTGGATCACGTGGGCGGCCTGGACAGTGTGCGTGACCCCGATACAACAGTTGTCGCGCAGGCGAACTGGACTGCATGGCGAGACGACAACGAACGCCTCATCCCGTACCGCGCCAACCGCAGCGCGTTCGCCTTCAAAGACACCCTGGCGACGGGTATCCACGCCATCCAACGGCGTCTCGGCACCAAACGGCTGCCCGGCCAGAGCGTCCCCGTCGTCGATCTCGACTTCGAGGACACCCTCACCCTTGAGATCGGCGGCCGACGAATGGAGCTGATCTCCGTGCCCGGCGGGGAGACCACTGACTCGCTGGTGGTGTGGTTGCCGGACGAGCATATTTGCTTGTGCGGGAACACATTTGGCCCCGTATTCGGGCACATTCCCAACCTCGTCACCATCCGCGGCGACCGGTACCGGGACGCCCTGATCGCCATCGCGTCGGTGGAGCGGGTGCGCGATCTGCAGCCCGAGCTCCTGGTGACCGGTCACTTCGAACCGATCGCGGGGCAGAAGCGCATCAATGCCGAGCTGACCCGGCTGCGGGACGCCATCCAGTACATCCACGACCAGACAGTCGCCGGCATGAACGCCGGTAAGGACGTGCGGACCCTGATGCGTGAGATCGCCCTGCCGGCCGAATACGACGTCGGCCAAGGCTATGGAAAGGTCGCCTGGGATGTGCGGGCGATCTGGGAGAACTACTCGGGCTGGTTCCACCACCAGTCGACCACCGAACTCTATCCGGTCGGCTTCGACACCGTGACCGCCGACGTGGTCGAGCTGGCCGGCGCCGATGCGCTGGTGGATCGAGCGCGGGCACACCTGCGCGCCAACCGCCCACTGCAGGCCATCCACCTTGCCGAACTCGTCTCCACTGCCTCGCCAGACAATGCGGGGGCGCGCGACGTACTACGGGATGCCCATGAAAAACTGCTGGCCGGCAGCATGAACTTCTGGGAAAGCGCGTGGCTCAAGCAGCAACTAGCGAGGAACTCATGACGGCGCGAGTCAGCTTCGACTTCTCCGGGACCGCGGCGCTGATCACCGGCGGTACCAGCGGGATCGGGCACGCCACGGCGGTTTTGTTCCGGGATGCCGGGGCCGAGGTCACCATCACCGGTACCAAACCGGCTGCGACAGACTACGAGGCCGACTTGTCCGGCATGGCCTATCAACAGTTGCAGATCACCGACCACGATTCGGTGGACGCTTTGGCACAGAGGTTCACCCGGCTCGACGTGCTGGTCAACAACGCCGGCGCGAATTTCCCCGGAGGACTTGATGAGTCGAAACCCGACGGGTTTGATGCGTCCGTAGCGCTCAACCTCACCGGCCCGTACCGGTTGACGGTCGGGCTCTATCGAGCCCTGAAGGCGTCGACCGCCGCCGGGGGCGCCAGCGTGGTGAACCTGGCATCGATGTCTGCGCTGCGGGCGGTCCCCCTGGTACCCGGTTACGGGGCCGCAAAGGCCGGGATCGTGTGCTTGACAAGAAATCTCGCCGTCAAATGGGCGGGCAGAGGAATCCGGGTAAACGCGGTGGCACCGGGTACCATCGACACCCCGATGACCGCGCCCATGCACGTCGCGGCCGAACTGGTGGAATCCGAGTTGGCTCATATTCCGTTGTGCCGTTTCGGATCCGTCACTGAAATCGCGCCGACCGTGGCGTTTTTGTGCACCGAACAGAGTGGTTACACCAGTGGCGCAGTCTTCGTCGTCGACGGCGCGTCGGACTGCGTTTGAGATCGCGAGGACAGACCATGACTTCTGTTGTTTCGGGCGCACTGCGACCCGAGGACTTCTATCACACGGGCATCATCGTGCCCGACCTCGATGCTGCGATGGCTCGCCTGAGCGCGCTGGCCGGCTACCGGTGGATCACCCCGCTGAGTTTTACGCTGCCGTTCCGGACCGCGACGGGAACGCGCGAACTCACCTCGACGTTCGTCTACTCGCTGCAAGCCCCGCATGTCGAACTCATCCAGGAGGTTCCCGACAGTCCGTGGACGGCCGCACCCGGCAACTCCATCCATCACCTCGGCTACTTCACCGACAACCTCGCGCAAACCGCCCAGATGCTGGAGGACAACGGCTTCACCTTCGAAGCGACCGCCGACACCGCGCCGCCGGAGATCGCGCTGTTCGCCTACTACGTCGACGCATTCGGGACTCGCATCGAGATCGTCGATCGCGCGATGTTTCCCGACTTTTCCGCATTCCTGCAGTCGGCCGCGGCGCCGCCGGCGCAATCCTGAGCGGGAGTCGCAAATGTTACTGACGGTGCTGCGCTTCAACTTCGCCTCCCCGCAGGGCGAGCCGCGCACACAGAGCAAGCTCTTGTCGGCAGCACTCGAACTGGCGCAGTGGGGCGAGTCGCACGGCATCACCTCGGTCAGCGTCGATGAACATCATGCGACCGGGCACGGCTGGAGCTGCAATCCAATCATGGCCGCAGCAATGTTCTTGGCCCGAACCTCGACGCTGATCGCGAGCGTGGACTGCGCACTCGGGCCGCTGTGGAATCCGGTCCGGCTCGCAGAAGACATCGCGCTCGTCGACAACATGAGCCGCGGCCGGTTGCACACCACGGTGGGCCTGGGCTACCGCACGGTCGAATATGACACCCTCGGAGTCGATTTCAGCCAGCGGGGCAACCTGATGGACAGCCTGATCGAGCGAATGCTGGCAGTCTGGTCCGGCGCTGATCCGGACGCGGGAATCTGCACCGGTACGTGGACCCGGCCGCATCCGCCGCTGTATGTCGGCGGCGGCGCGCGGGTGACGGCGCGGCGTGCGGCGCGTTTCAGACTGCCGCTCAGCCTGGCCGACCACCTGCCCGATATCGCCGCCTACTATCGCCGGCTGTGTTCCGATGTCGGCATCACGCCGCTCATCCTCATGCCCGGATCGGTCAATCGCGGGATGATCTTCCTGCACGAGGACCCGGATCGGGCATGGGCAGAACTCGGTGACCACATCCTTTGGGAGGCAGTCACTTACGGCGGATGGTCGACCGATCAACGTTCTTTGATGCATTTGCCGGGCGTGCAGACCCTGGACGAGGTCAGGGCATCGGGACGATACCGCTTTCTGACTCCCGACCAGCTGATCGCGGAGGTCCGGGACGCCGGCAACTACGGACCGCTCGTCATGCACCCGCTGGTCGGCGGCATGCCCGTCGACGAAGCGTGGAAGTCGGTCCAGCTGCTCACCGACAAAGTCGTGCCCGCGCTCACCTGACCGGCGTCCCCAGCACTCGACTCGCTGAGGCGTCCCAGCCGGAAGTCACCTCAGCGCCCGCGCGCAGGCCGGGTTTTCCAGTGCGGACTTTTGACGGCTTCGAGTGCGTCGGTGACATAAACATCCAGCGGCCGTCGGCTGGTCGATTCGCGCACCCATTGCTGGAAGGCGAAATCTGCTGCGGCAAAGGCGAGTTGGACCAGTAGACCGGGACGGATGTCGGCGTCGGGGTTGGTGCCCATGCGTTCGGCGATCAGCTTGACCGCCCGTTCCTTGTCGGCGGGCGTATGCAGGGTGACCTTGTCGAGCAAACCGGGGGCGGCCAGCAGGGCTTCCCGCCACTCTTCGCAGTCGGCCTGGTCGAACGAGCGGGTCCGGGTGACGATGGCGTTGATCAGCGCGACGTCCGGCGACTCGCCGGCAGGCCGCCGCTCGAGCAGGTTGACGATTGCGGCACCGCCATGGCGAACGGGCGCCAGCAACAATTCCTCCTTGGCCGGCACGTGCCGGAAGAAGGTACGCGGCGAAACGCCTGCCGCAGTGGCGATTTCCTCGGTCGTCACGTCGTCGTAGCCGCGTTCGATGAACAGCCGGAACGCCGCCCGTCTGATCTCGGCCCGGATCTGCGCACGCTGCCGATCTCGCAGTGACCCTGCGCCGGCGGTCACCGGAAGCAGCCGATTCCACCATCGACATGGATGGTCTGCGCGGTGATGAACGACGCATCGGTGCTGAGCAGGAACGCCACCAGCGCGCCCACGTCGGTGCGAACATCGCCGATGCGCCGCATCGGAACACGTCTGACCGCTTTCGTGTAATCGTCGGGTGCAAACTGCCTCCACAGTTTGACGCCGTCGGACTCGGCGAACGGGCAAATGACGTTGACGCGGATGTTGTCGCGACCCCATTCCAGGGCGGCCACCTTCGACAGCCCACGGATGGCCTCCTTGGCGGCGGCATAACCGCCCCACTTGACGTCGCCGCCGGTGCCCGTCCCCGAGCCGAGGTTCACGATCGACCCGCCGCCCGCCTGGACCATCACCGGGTGCACGGCCTGCATGAGCAGGAATGTCGCCCGGGGGCCGACGTCGTAGCCGAGGGCGAGGTCCTCGGTGGTGATGTCAACGAACGGCTTGGGCTCGTTGGTGGCTATGGCGTTGTTGACCAGGCCGTGCACCGTCCCGAAGGCGTCGACCGCGGCCGCCACGATCTGCTGGGCGCTGTTCGGGTCGCGCAGATCGGCCACCAGCTGCTCGGCACGACCGGCCGCCTTGAGCTCGGCGGTTGTCGCGCTCAGGACGTCGTCCTGGATGTCGACCAGCAGCACCGACGCACCGCGTTCGAGCAGTGCGGCGGCGATGCCCTTGCCTACGCCTTGGGCGGCACCGGTGACGATCGCGACGTGGCCGCGCATCGAGTCGGGGTGGGTATACCTGGCGGTGCTTGTTTCTGTCATCTGACGGGTCCCATCTGCAGCGGCACGCCGCGGTGTATCTGGTAGGTGCTGCGTGCCCCGCCGGGCAACTCGATGAACTCGACCGGAGTTCCGTCCGGGGGACGGGTCTTGTGATCCGGCGGGTCGGTCATGGTCGCTGCACTGCAAGATGGGCAGCCGGGCGCCCGGCGAACAGCGGCAGGTCCAGGTAGGTCTTGATGCCGGGCTCAGCGGCGCAGACGTCGGGGATGGCGTTGACACAGTGGTTGGCGGTAGCCACGACGCCGGGGTTTCGTTGCAGCCCTTCGGCGATCGACGGCGGTTGCAGTCCTTTGAAGGTAAGGCTCACGGTGGGGTCACCGGTGATCTCGACTTCGAACCGTTCGCCGCGCCCACCGAAATTCCAGTCCGGATCCAGGTTGGCTTCCCCCATCAGCCAGTTGACCGCTGCCGTGATGACCGGCTCGCCGTCAGCCAGAGCCTGCCAGCGGAACCGGCGTGCGGCCACGGCTCCCGCGGTGATCGGGAACGGGTCGTAGTCGATGTCGGAGGTCGCCACGGCGATCTCCTGAATAGTCCTGATGTTGGGATCGATGCGAAATCCCATGTGGTCGGCGATCATTCGCACCGACATCTTGAAGCCCGATTCGAGCAGGCTGGCCATGGGTCCTTGCACGGCTTCCTCCGGCGTGCCGCCGAACCCCATGATGTGACGCACGACGTCCGGGGCGTTGTAGGTGCGGATGTCGGAGAATTCCTCGGCGCGTACGTGGGTAACCGCCGACGAGAGCGAAGACACCATGAGCGGAAATCGCTCGGTGATGCCGCCGGGATGGATTCCCGACCCATGCAGGGTCACCCCGCCTTCGAGTGCGGCGTCGGCGATCACTTTCACAGCCGGGCTGCTCAGGTCCGGGTATACCCAGCCGACCGGGGTCACCACGTTCTTGCCGGACCGCAAAATCGCCACGACCTCTTCGTCTTTGGGGACCAGCGGGCTGTACATCACGCAGTCGGCATCCAGCGCCAGCACCTCGTCGATGCTGGTGGTGGCGGTCACGCCCAGCGCGCCGGCGCCGAGGATCTCGCCGACATCGCGGCCGTTCTTGTCCGCGGAGTGCACCCAGCATCCGGCCAGCTCGAGCTGCGGGTGATTCAGTACGCACTCGATGGCGGCCCGTCCGACACCTCCGGTCGCCCATTGGATGACACGAAGCTTGGACGGTTTACTCATCGGTGACCTCCCGAATCGACAGCTACGCGCACGGATGGACACCCGACGCCTGAATCGGCACACTATGACCCGCTGACAGCGACTGTCAACGACGGCTGGCCGGCGATCCCGAACCCGTGTCGATCGCCTAACCAGCGCTTGCTCGCGCCCGGGTGGTCGCCGGTAACCGGGTCTGGTTGCGGTAAGCGGCCGGTCCGGTCCCGAACCACCGTTTGCACGACCGGGTCAGCACGCTTTGCTCGGCGTAGCCGAGCTCGCGGGCCAGGTGCGCCAGGCTGATGCCGGTGGAGCGTAGGTAGCGCTCGGTGGCCTCCTTGCGGACCTGATCGACCAGGGCGGCGAAGGTGGTGCCTTCGTCGGCGAGCCGGCGCTGCAGCGTTTTCGGGTGCAACTGGAACTGCTCGGCCACCACGTCGAGTGTCCCCGCCCCGGTGGGCAGCAATTGGCGGACGATGGTGCGCACCGATTCCACGATCCCGGCACCCAGCGGGGTGATGCTGCTCAGGTAGTCGACGACGGCGCGGTGCGCGACGTCGTCACGGTTCAAGCGGCGGTCCAGGTCGGCCGAGCGCACGGTGAAACCTACGGTGCGCTCGGCGAAGTAAGGCGTGCAGCCGAAATACTGCACGTAGGCGGCCTGGGAGGTGAGTGGGTCGTGGGGCAGGTGCACGGACAGCGCCGAGTAATTCTCACCCAGCAATAGGCGGAATACCTGTAGGGAAACACCTAGCGCCAGTTCCACCGTCTGCGGGCATGGCGTCGCCTCATCCACTAGCAACTCGAGAGCGATGAACGAACGCTGTGGGTCGGCCGGCGCCCTGATGTACAGGGCGATCGCCGGGCTGTAGGCGGCCATGAACATGGTGAAGATCGCCAGGGCGTCGGCCACGGTGGCGGCGGTCCGGGCTGCCACCCCGACCGGCCCCAGAATCTCGATGCCCTGCCGTTGCGCCAGCTGCCGCCCGAAATCCGGTGTGGCCGTGGCCTCGGCGGCCGTTTCGATCGCCTGCATCCCGGCGCGAATCGGAATAAACGCGTCGTAGCTGCCGACATCCTGGTCCCGGATGCCCGCCGCGCGCAGCAAAGCAGCCGGGTCACCGCCCAATTCGGCGACCAGACCCGGGTAGTTCGAGAGCGCGGTCCCGCGCACCACGGACATGTCGTTATTGACCCTCAGCGGCTGAGCGCGATGTGTCAAGATCATGCTGGATGTCCTCAAAGGTCAAAAAGCTGTCGTGAAGTCAAGACGTCAATACGGCTGATGACGGATCGTGGTTGAGGAACGTCATCGAACTAGGAGAAGCCATGTCGATCCACAATGTCGCCATCACCGGGGGCGCCCGCGGCATCGGCCGCGCCACCGCCGAGGCTTGCCTGCGCGCGGGCATGTCCGTGGTCATCGGCGACGTCGACGGCGGTGCGGTCGCCGTGGTCGCCGCCGAGCTGGGTGAGCGGGCGCTGGGCTTGCCGGTCGACGTGTGCGACCCGGTTCGTTTCGACGAGTTCCTCACCGAGGCCGAAGGACGCATTGGGCCGCTCGACGCATTGGTCAACTACGCCGGGGTCGCCCCGATCGGCCAGTTCGTTGACGAAGACCCTCAGGATGCCCAGCGGACGGTCGACATCAACCTCGGTGGCGTGCTTACCGCAACCCGGTTGGCGTTGTGCCGGTTCATCCCTCGCGGTCATGGCTACATCGTGAACCTGGCGTCATCTGCCGGGCAGATCGCCACCGCGGGCGCGGCCACCTACGCGGGCAGCAAACACGCTGTCGTCGGGTTCACCCGAGCGATCCGCGCCGAAACACGCGGCACTGGGGTCCGCACCACCGTCGTGCTGCCCGGGCTCATCCGCACCGACATGATAAGCGGCTTCGAAAAGCCTGGGACCCCAAGGATCGTCGGTCCAGAGGCGGTCGCCGAGGCAATTGTCGACGCCATGCTGAGCGGACGCGAGGAGGTGTTCGTCCCGCGCGAACTCGGGCCGATCGCCCGCCTGGTGGCCAGCACGCCGCCCGCCATCGCCGACAGGGTGAAGCGGGCGCTGAAGGCGGACAACGCGATGGCCCATGCCGACTCCGGTGCCCGTCGGGCTTACCGGCAGCGACTCGAGGCGCAGCCGAAAGAGATTCAGAGATGACCGGATCTGCGACGCGGCAGGTTGTGGTCAATGGAGTCCGCTCGCCGGTGCTGATCGGCGGCCCAAGGCTGACCGGCGAGGCTGTCGTCTTTGTTCACGGCAACCCTGACGCCGGCGGCGACTGGGAACCGCTGATGAAACACGTCGCCGAATTCGCCACCGTCGTCGCCCCGGATATGCCGGGCTTCGGCGGGGCGGACAAAAAAGGGGGCCTGGACTACACCCTCCCCGCGTATGCTGCGCATCTGGGCGGGGTAATGGACCAACTCGGCATCGGCATGGTGCACTTGGTTGCCCACGATTTCGGCGGACCGATTGCACTGACCTGGGCCGCGGCCAATCCGGAAAAGGTCGCCAGCGTCACGCTGATCAACACCGGGGTGCTGCTCGACTACAAGTGGCACCGCCTGGCCCGCGTCTGGCGCACTCCCGTCGCCGGGGAGCTCTTCATGGGCGCCACTACCCGTCACATTGGGCGCTTTGTGATGCGGCACGACAACCCTGGGCTGCCCGAGTACTGGGTGAATCAGATTGCCGGACATCTTCTTCCGGTCGGGACGAAGCGCGCCGTGCTGCGACTCTACCGCTCTACCCAACAACACGACATGGACGCGCTCGTCGAACCCCTGCGTAACCGTGACCCTGACACGCTCATAGTCTTTGGCGCCGCCGACGTCTACATCCCGGTAGAGCAGGCCGAGCGCCAGCGCCGCGTGTTCCCCCGCGCACGTATCGAAATCTTGGCCGGCGTCGGCCACTGGGCGTGGCTCGAGCAACCCGACCAGGTTGCTGGGTTCGTCGTCCCGTTCTTGCAGGAACGGGTCGGCAAGTCCGCTACACAGACAAACTAAGACAAGGAGATTCACATGAGTAGCTCGTTGGCGCCCACCGCCGAACAATTCGCGGCACTGGCGGTACGGCCGGCCGACGCGCCGGTGCTGATGGTCAACCTGTTGAAGTTCAAAACCCCGGGCGGCCTGGAGTCCTACCAGCGGTACGGGCGGGAGGTGGCCCCGCACCTCGAACGTGTCGGCGCCACCGTCCGTTACGCAGGTGCGGCGCCGGGGTTCGTGATTGGAGACGGTGAAAAGCCTTGGTGGGATGCAATTCTCATTGTCGAGTACCCAACGCCTCGGGCGTTCATCGACATGGTGACCGCTCAGGAGTATGCGAAGGTGCACGAGCATCGCGAGGCCGGGTTGGAGCGCGGAGATTTGATCGCGACGTCGGCATGGTCCGTCGCGGTGGATTGACCCGGCGCTGGCCAGGACCAATGGACTCTTGACGCCGGGACCTTTGGCCACTAGGAAGCCAGCGGTCAGGGCGGCTAGCGTCGTGGTAGGAATCGGCACGGGCAAGGAGGTGGGGGCTTATGATCGCCCGCGATCGGTGTCGCCCGACCGGTTGTTTCTTCTGCTATCCGTCGATTCACGGCCGTCTTCGGGAGTCTTCAGATCATGCGTGAATTCAGCCTCCCGGCAAGCTTCACCATCGGAGAGCACGACAACATCGCCAGCAGTGTGTACGCACACGAGCGGGACGACCCCGACTATGTCATCTTTCAGCGCCAGGTCGACGGCGTATGGACGGATGTAACCTGCGCGCAGGCCGCCCAGCAGATCCGCGAAACGGCGCTCGGTCTGATAGCCGAGGGGGTGCAGGCCGGCGACCGGGTGGCAATCCTGTCGGCCACCCGCTACGAGTGGGTGATCCTCGACTACGCAATTCTCTCGGTGGGAGCGGTCACCGTCCCGATCTACGACACCTCGGCGGCCGAGCAGGTGCGCTGGGTGCTGGAGGACTCCGGAGCGGTGCTGGTGATCGTTGAGACCGAGGCTCATGCCCGGCTGGTCAAGGAGCTGAGCGACGAGTTGCCGTGCCTGCGCACGATCCTGCACCTCGACGCCGGAGGACCCGCGGCACTCGACGAGTTGGCTGAGGCCGGGAAGCCGGTGGACATCGGCCAACTCGATGAGCGGTTGGCGGGGTTGCGGGCCGCCGACCCGGCAACGCTGATCTACACGTCGGGCACGACCGGCCGTCCGAAGGGCTGCCAGCTGACGCACGCCAATCTGCTGTACGAGACTCGCGGCGCAGCGGCGTGCTTCCCCACGCTGCTGCGCAAGGGGGAACGGCTGCTGGTCTTCCTGCCGCTGGCCCATGTGCTGGCGCGTGCGCTGTCGATGTCGGCGTTTGCCAAGAAGCTCACCATCGGCTACACCAGTGACATCAAGAACCTGGTGCCGGCGTTTGCGGTGTTCAAGCCCACGGTGGTGGCGTCGGTGCCCCGAGTGTTCGAAAAAGTTTACAATACAGCCGAGTTGAACGCCCAGGACAGCGGCAGGGGATGGGTTTTCGCGCTCGCCGCCCGCACGGCGATCGAGTGGAGCACGGCGCAGGACACCGGCGGCCCGGGTCGGCTGCTGCAGGCTAGACACGCCCTGTTCGATCGGCTGGTGTACCACAAGCTGCGCGTCGCGCTGGGCGGCGACTGCCACGCAGCGGTCTCCGGCGGAGCGCCGTTAGGCAAGCGGTTGTGCCACTTCTACCGCGGCGCCGGGCTGACGGTGTACGAATGCTACGGCCTGACCGAGACCAGCGCTGCGATCACCGCGAACCGGATCGGCGAAGAGCGGGTCGGCACGGTGGGAAAGCTGATGCCGGGCAACAGCATGGCGATCGCCAACGACGGCGAGGTGCTGGTGCGCGGCGGCGTGGTGTTCAACGGTTATTGGCATAACGAGAAAGCCACCGAGGAAGCGATCGCCAACGGCTGGTTCCATACGGGCGACCTCGGGTCGGTGGACGACGACGGGTTCTTGTCGATCATCGGCCGCAAGAAGGAAATCATCGTGACTGCGGGCGGCAAGAACGTCGTTCCCGCCGTGCTCGAAGATCAGTTGCGGGCTCATCCACTGATCAGCCAGGCGATGGTGGTCGGCGACAACAAGCCGTTTGTGGCAGCGGTCATCGCGATCGACCCGGAAGGCTTCGAGGTGTGGAAGCAGCACCACGGCAAGGCGGCCACCGCTTCCGTCGCGGATCTGATCGATGATCCCGACCTGGTCGGCGAGATCGACCATGCGGTCGCGGAGGCCAACCAGACGGTGTCGCACGCGGAATCAATTCGCAAATTCCGCATTCTGCCGGTCGACTTCACCGTGCTCACCGGTGAGTTGACCCCGACGCTGAAGGTGAAGCGCAACGTGGTGGCCGCCCGGTTCGCCAACGAGATCGAGGCGCTATACGGCAAGCGGTGAACCGCTGTGAGTTCCTGTCAGAGCTTGTAACCGATGGCGCGCAACAGATCGTGCCGCTCGGCGACGTCATGGTCGGTCTCCACGCCGACGGGGGTTTCGCCGTCGATGACGCCCACGATGCCGCGACCGCGCGGAGTCACCGCAACGACGACATCGACCGGATTAGCTGTGGCGCAGTAGATTGCGCAGACCTCGGGCACCATCTTCACCGGGTTGAGGATGTTGACCGGAAACCCCTCACGCAAGAAAATCACGAAACTATGCCCGGCTGCGATGGCCAGCGCAGTGCGCGTCGCCAGTTCGACCAACTCGGCATCGTTGCCGGTGCGGCGAACCAATCGCGGTCCGGACGCCTCACAGAAGGCCAGCCCGAACCGTAGTGATGGGCTCACCCCGGCCAGGGCCTCGTGCAGGTCTTCGACCGTTTTGATGAAGTGTGCCTGGCCGATCACGACGTTGACATCTTCCGGCTTGTCAACGGGCACCACATCCCAGGACAGCGACGTCATGGTCACCCGCCCCATGCTGCCACGAACGCCGATACTTGTTGTGGTTATCACCTGAAGCTGAGGACCAATGGCCCTTACACCGGGCCGAAAGACTCCTTTGCGGGACGCGCCCGGCCGATAACGTCTCGTCCAGCGGCGGCGCTCGAGCAGCGCTTCACGACTAGGGAATTCGAGCCACAACGAGGTGGTGAGATGGACACCGAAACAGCCTGGCTGCAACCATTGAGCGGCCCTGTGTGTCATCCCGGTCGCGATGGCTCTGCTCGTCGCCGCTGCGATCCTGTCACCACTAATACGGGCTGCCGACCACGCCGAACTGTGACTCAATACCGGCGGACTAGCCCGGCTCTACACGGGCGCGGGCTGTTCGCCGACCTTCCCGACGCGCCAGGCCCCGTCATCCAGTAATGCCAACTGCCGCCCGTGATGTGGTTCCACGGTGTTGCGATGGCTGACCGATACCATACGACGATGGTGTCCGGTAACTCGGTGCGCAGCAGTTGGTACAGCGAATACTCAAGCGCCGCATCGAGTGCCGAGGTGGCCTCGTCGAGAAACACCGCCCTCGGCTTGGTGAGCAGGACGCGGGCGAAAGCGACCCGCTGTTGTTCGCCGGGCGAAAGCACCTTCGCCCAGTCCTGGACTTCGTCCAGCCGCCCACGCAGATGAGCGAGTGCCACTTTGGCCAACACATCGGTGATTCTGCGGTCGGGGATGTCACCCGCGGCCACCGGATACGACACCACGGCCCGCAAGTTGCCAAGGGGTACATACGGTAACTGGCTCAAGAACATCGTCTCGACGTCTCCGCCCGGGCGCCGCCACATGCTGGAGGTGAACGGCCATAACTGGGCGAGGCTGCGCAGCAGTGTGGTCTTGCCGCTTCCCGAGCGGCCGACGATCACCATAGAGTCGCCGGGATCGAGCCGCAGGTTGAGCGGTTCGACCAACTGAACGCCGTTGGGGCTGCGCACCTCTACGTCATTCAGTTCCACCGAGCCGTCGGCGGTGGGCAGCGTTTCCAGTTGCGGCAGTTGGCGCGTCTTCTCGTTGGCCTCTACCAGGCCGTGCAGACGCAGAATGGAGGCCGGTAACTGGCGAACAGGTCATAGGCGTTGCGGAAGAACGACAGCGAGTCCTGGACCGTGCCGAACGCCTGGGTGGATTGCATGATGGCGCCAAGTTTGATCGTGCCGGCGAACAACCGCGGCGCCTGGACCAGCAACGGCAACAGGCCGATCGGCTGGCTCACCGCCACGTTGAATCCATTGACAACCACCGCGCGCCGCACGTAAGCGCGGTAGTTCGTGATGACGTCGGTGAAGCGAACGTTCAGCTCGCCACTTTCGGCCCGCTCGCCACGGTAGAACCCGACCGCTTCGCCGGCGTCGCGCAGCCGCACCAGTGCATACCGGAAGATCGCGTTGAGCTTTTCGTTGCGGAAGCTCAGCCGGATGAGTGGGCGTCCGATCCCGAACGCGACCACGCTGGCCACCACCACATAGACGATGACGATCCAGAACAGTGCCCGAGGGATATGCAGACCCAAGACGGTGATGGAAAAGGACAGGTTCCACAAGATCACGGCGAAGGACAGCACCGACACCACCGATTGCACCGCTCCGAACAACAGCGTCTTGGCGGTTCCGTTCGACGGGACATTCATCATGCCGCCGCTCAACGCCGTGAAGGCATCGATGTCCTGCTGGATGCGCTGGTCGGGATTGTCGATGGGACGGTCGATGAACTGGCCGCGGTAGTACGCGCGGTCGTCGAGCCAGTCACTCATCAATCGTTGCGTCAGCCAGACCCGCCAACGGATGATGAACTGCTGCATCAGATACTGGTCGACCATGGCGCGCACGATGTAGATGACCGAGATGATCGCGAAGATGTCGATGGCCACGCAGAAGACGTGGATGCCGGAATCGCGGACGCGGGCGTTGCCGCTCGCCGCGCCCTCGAACGCCACCTGGAGCGCGGAGTACAGGTCGTTGCTGTAGTAGCTCAACAGAATGCTGATACGCACTGCGACCATCACCAGCATCAGCAGCACTGAAAGCCGGCCCCAGGTGGTGAAGCGGGCGACGAGTACCCCGACGACCAGCAGGCCGGCGGCGCTACCGATCCAGGCCTTGACAACCCACCACAACGACGCCACAACCTCGTTGCCCCAGTCGATCGAAGGGGTGAAGGTACCTATGATCAATGCTCCTGTACCCGTAGATTCGGTAGGACCAAGCGCTAGACCGATGCGACGGAATCGCCGATGCGGCTGAGACGCCACTTGCCGTCCCCGAACAATTCCAATTGCTGGTGGTGGTGCGCTTCGACCGTGCTGCGGTGGGTGGAGCTGACCACTATGCAGTCCGGTAGCTCTCTTCTGAGCAGGTCGTACAGCGCGAACTCCAGGCCCTCGTCGAGAGCTGACGTCGATTCGTCGAGGAACACCGCCTTGGGTTTGGCCACCAGAATGCGGGCGAACGCGATCCGTTGCTGCTCGCCGGGCGACAGCACCTTGGCCCAGTCCTGGGCGTCATCGAGCCGGGTGATCAGGTTGGGCAGCGTGACCATGACCAGTGCGTGGCGCAGCGTGCGGTCGTCGATCTCGCCCTCCCTCGCCGGGTAACTCAAGACGGCCCGCAAGTTACCCAGCGGGAGATAGGACAACTGCGGGACGAACATGACGTCGTTATGGCCGTCCGGGCAGCGCAGCGTGCCCGAGGCATAGGGCCACAGCTGAGCCAGGCTGCGCAGCAGCATGGTTTTGCCGCAACCCGATTTTCCGATGATGACCAACGCGTCGCCGGGCACGAGCCGCAGATCGAGCGGCTCGATCAGTTGCCTGCCGCCCGGTGTGCGGACCTCGACGCCGAGGAGCTCCACCGCGCCGTCGTTGCTGCCCACCGTGTGTAACTGCGGCAGTTTCCGTGCCATGACGTTGGCCTCCGCCAGGCCGTTGAGGCGAAGGATCGCGGCCCGGTAGCTCGCGAATCGGTCGTACGCGTTACGGAAGAACGACAGTGATTCCTCAATCTGACCGAAGGCGCCGGCAGACTGGATGACGCCCCCGAGTTTGATGCTGCCCGCGAACAGCCGCGGTGCCTGCACGATGAATGGCAGCGGATTGATTGTCTGGCTCATCGTGACGTTCCAGCCGAGGAAGCCGATCGTGCGTCGCACGTAGCGGCGGTAGTTGGCGATCGTTTCGGCGAACCGGTTCTCCAGCTCGGCCCCCTCGGCTCGTTCGCCGCGGTAGAAGCCGACCGCCTCCGCGGCGTCGCGTAGCCGGACGAGGGCATACCGGAAGGCGGCGTTGAACAACTCGTTACGGAAGCTGAACCTGATCAGCGGGTGGCCGATCCAGAACGCGATCACGGTGGCTGCCAGGACATAAACGAACAAGACCCAGAACAGCGCCTTCGGGATGGCGACCCCGAAGACGACTAACGTGCCGGACAGGCCCCACAAAATCGCGGCGAAGGACACCACCGAGACGACAGACCGGATCGCGCCGAAAAGCAACGTGGCCGATGTACCGACCGAGGGGCTGTTGGCAGCGCCGCCGACGCCTGCGGTGAAGATGTCGATGTCCTGCTGGATCCGTTGGTCGGGGTTGTCGATCGCCGGGTCGACGAACCGCTCGCGGTAGTACGCCCGCCCGTCGAGCCAGTCCGCGGTCAGCCGGTTGGTGAGCCACACCCGCCACCGGATGAAGAACCGCTGCGCCAGGTACAGATCCCCCATCACCTGGATCACGTCCAGGGCTGCGATGATGCAGAACGTCCAGATGGCCACCCAAAAGCCGTGGATGCCGGAATCACGCACCGCGTCGTTGCCGGTGGCCGCACCCTGGAACGCGGTCTGCAGCGCCGAGTACAGATCGTTGCTGTAGTAGGTGAATAGCACGGTGAGCCGGACGGAAACCATCACCGACAGCAGCAAGATGTTGAACATGGTCAACACCGGGGCGCTTCGCCGGCCGGTGAAGTAATCGCCGGTAATGCGCCAGAACTGGCCGCCCCAGCGGGTGAACCGGACTACCACGATCGCGACGATGAGCAAGCAGGTCCCGCTGATCGCCCAGGCCTCGAGAATCCACCGCGAGGACGCAACCAGCTCGTGGCCCCAGTTGATAGAGGGCGTGAACTTCTCCAACGCAACCCTCCTTCTTCGGCGGCACGTCGGCCGTTCTGCGCGCGGCCGACGTGCTATTGGGCGAAAGGTACGCGGCTTTCGAGCCCGTGTCCGGCGAAGCGGGCGTCGCGCCGACCCCGGGATGTCGCGCGGCCGACCGGGCTCGTGCGGTGCAGCACGGCTGGGCGTAACGCCCACTGTCGCAGCAAATCGTTCAGCGCAGTACGGGGAAGCGGCGTTGGCGGGCCAGCCCGTCGAGGGCGGTCTGCATCACCAGCCGCACGTAGGTATCGACCTCATGGACGTGGGCATCCTTGCCGAACCGGGCGGCGACGTCGATCGACTCCAGGATCTGACAGACGATCTTGGCCGGTAACGGCATATTGGCCGGGAGGAACACCGTCAGGCCGAACGGGAAACCGATAGTAACCGGCAGGATTTCGATCCGGATTCGCTTGAGCCCCAGTCGCTTTGCCAGCCAATTGCCGCGGGTCACGAAAAGCTGGGTTTCCTGACCCCCGATCGACACCGCGGGCACGATGGGCACGCCGGCTTGCATGGCGGTCCTGACGTATCCGGTGGGCCACCGAAGTCGATGACGTTCTGACTCAGCGTCGGCCGGAACGCGTCGTAGTCGCCGCCGGGAAAGGCGAGTACGACCGCGCCCGAGCGCAATACTTCTGCAGCGTTTTCCCGGCTGGCATGAATGACGCCGAGGCGGCCCAGCGATGCGCGGAACGGTGTGAAGAACACGCCATAGTGGGCAAGGGTGTACAGCGGGCGGTCGTAACCGAACTTGCCGTAGAGGGCTGGGGCAAGGACGTTCCAATCAGGGGTCAGTACCCCGCCGGAATGGTTGGACACCAGCAAAGCGCCGCCGTTCGACGGGAAGGTTTCCAGGCCCCGCACCTCTGGCCGGAACCATCGCTTGACAACCGGCGTGACCGTGTTGACCAGCAGCTTGGTGAAGAGGGGATTCCCACTTGATGATCTCCGGATGGCCGATTTCGTTGCCGTTCAAGTCTTCCGCTGCAATGTGTTCGTGTGGGGGCACCAAACAGTAATCCGAGTGTTCCTAATCCGACAGGTCTCTCTCGTACAGAGTTAACACAACGTGCTTCTGCTGTGCTGGTTATTTGGCCTAAGCCGAGGACTAATGGCGGCCATGGTGGGTCAAAAGACCCCGTCCTCACTACCCCCTGATCGATAACGTCTTTTCAGGTCACCACGTTGCGCTTGAGGAGAGAGCGATGAATGAATTGCTCAAACTGATCGAGGAAAGACACTCCGCGCGGTTCCCGTTCGATTGCAGCCGGGTGATCGCACAAGAAGACCTGCTGCAGATCCTGGAAGCCGCCCGGTGGAGTCCGACCGCGCACAACATGCAGAACTTCGAGATCGTCATCGTGGACGACCGGAAGTTACTGGACGAGATCGACACGATACCGGTTCCGCTCTCTGAAGAGTTTCTGCAAGAGCACTGGCAGCTGCTCTCCTTTTCCGAGGAAGAGTTGCGCCGCAAGGGGTTTGGTCTGCTGGCCAGCATGCTCCCGCCGTGGATGCGAGACCCCGCGCGAAAAGACGAAGTGGGTGAACCGATCTGGCTGCAGCATTTGATCCCGGCGTGCCCGGTCTTGATGATCGCGTTGCATGACGCCACGAAGCGCGCTCCCGCGTCCCAGGGGGACGTGCTGGGGATGATGAGCCTGGGATGCGTGCTGCAGAACATGTGGCTGATGGCCCAGTCGCTTGGGCTTGGCTTTCAAGTGCTTTCGGTCTTGAGCGGGCCTCCTGTCGAACAGGCGGTGCAGAAGCTGCTCGCCGTTCCGGGGTGCATGAAGGTTGGCTTTGCCGTGCGGCTCGGCCATCCCGCCACGTCGGTGCCCTACCCCAGGGTGCGCCGTGAGGTCGCGGAGTTCGCCCACTGGAACCACTTCGGCGGTAAGCCGACCGGTGCGGAAGTACCTTCTATTTGACCAACCATTGCCGCGCCGATCTCGCCGGCAGCGGTATCGAACCACCCCGCGTTCCGCAGCTGCGTCGATCGGCTGGTGGAGCACCTGTGCAGCCATCCCGCGGCCAGCTGGGCGCCGATTTTCTCACGGCGCCGTCGGGTCGCACGCCACGCGCTTTAATTGGTAGATGGAACTGATGAAGCCCACCGACGCGATGTTTCTGCTGGGGGAATCGCGTGAGCATCCCATGCACGTCGGCGGCTTGCAGTTGTACGAGCCGCCACCGGGCGCCGGTCGCGACTTCGTCCGGGAGTTCTACGACCGCCTGATCACCCAGCGGGATTTCCAGCCGACCTTCCGCAAGCGCCCGGCGACGTTTTGGGGCGGAATCGCCAATCTGGCCTGGTCCTATGACAAAGACGTCGACGTCGACTACCACGTCCGGCGCTCGGCATTGCCTTCCCCGGGGCGGGTCCGGGATCTGCTCGAGCTGACCTCGCGGCTGCACAGCAGCCTGCTCGACCGTCACCGTCCGCTGTGGGAAGCCCACGTGATCGAGGGACCGAAGGATGGCCGGTTCGCGGTGTACACCAAGTTTCACCATTCCCTGATCGACGGTGTCTCAGCGCTGAAGTTGATGCAGCGTGCCCTGTCGAATGACCCCGATGATCCCGAGATCCGGGCGCCGTGGAGTATTCCCGAACGCAAGCGCAAGTCGACTCCGGCGTCCCCGTTGAGTTCGTTGATGCGGACAGCGGGATCTGTTGCGGCCCTTGGTCCCTCGACGGTCTCGCTGGCGCGCGCGGCGCTGCTCGAGCAGCAACTGACATTGCCGTTCGGGGCCCCGCGCACCATGCTCAACGTCAAAATCGGCGGCGCCCGCCGGTGTGCGGCGCAGTCATGGTCGGTAGACCGCATCAAGAGCGTCAAGCGGGCCGCGGGAGTGACTGTCAACGACGTCGCCCTGGCGATGTGTTCGGGTGCGCTGCGCTACTACCTGATTGAGCAAAACGCGCTGCCGGACGCGCCGCTGGTAGCGATGGTCCCGGTGAGCCTGCGCCGGGAAGATGAGGCCGACGCCGGTGGCAACCTCGTCGGAGCCATCCTGTGCAACCTCGCCACCGACGCCGACGATCCCGCGCAGCGTCTCGAGACTGTCAGCGACTCGATGCGCAATAACAAGAAGGTGTTCTCTCAATTGCCCCGCTTCCAGGCGTTGGCGCTCTCGGCGGTGAATATGGCCTCGCTCAGCCTGGCGGCGGTTCCGGGCTGGGTGCCGTCGACGCCGCCGCCGTTCAACCTCGTCATATCCAATGTGCCCGGACCTCACGAGCGGATGTACTACGGGGGCGCCCGGCTCGACGGCAACTACCCGCTGTCCGCCGTGCTGGACGGTCAAGCGCTGAACATCACCCTGGTCAGCAACGCTGGCAGTCTCGATTTCGGCCTGGTCGGATGCCGGCGCAGCGTGCCGCACCTGCAGCGGCTGCTGGCGCACTTGGAGTCGTCGCTCAAAGACCTGGAACGCGCGGTCGGGGCCTGAAGGTCCGCCACACACAGATGCCGAAGCTCAGCGCGGGTGTGCTGTTGTACCGGACCTGCGACGGTGTCGTCGAGGTCCTGATCGCGCATCCGGGTGGCCCGTTCTGGGCACGCAGGGACGACGGGGTCTGGTCGATTCCGAAAGGCGAGTACACCGACGGCGAGGACCCCTGGACGGCCGCGCAGCGCGAGTTCTCCGAAGAGCTCGGGTTGTCGGTGCCGGCCGGGCCGCGGATCGACCTGGGTCGGATCAAACAACCCAGCGGCAAGGTGGTCACCGCCTTCGCCGTCCAGGGCGACCTCGACGTCACCGATGCGCGCAGCAACACCTTCGAGTTGGAGTGGCCAAAGGGCTCGGGCACGATGCGGGAGTTCCCCGAGGTCGATCGAGTCGGCTGGTTTGCGGTGGCGCAGGCACGCACCAAGCTGCTGAAGGGACAGCGGGCATTTCTCGATCGATTGATGACGTATCCGGAGTTGGCGGGATTAAGCGAAGGGACCTGAGCCGCCGCGGTATGTTCCTAGGCATGCAGGCATTGCGAACACCCGACGACAGGTTCGACGACTTACCTGACTTTCCTTACGCCCCTCGGTATTCCGAGATATCGGACGAGGAAGGCGGGGTGCTGCGGGTTGCCTGGGTCCAGGACGGGCCGGAAGATGCCGACCCGGTTCTCATGCTGCACGGCGAGCCGTCGTGGTCGTATTTGTACCGCAAGATGATTCCGATACTGGTCGCGGCGGGGCATCGAGTCATCTGCCCCGACCTGGTCGGGTTCGGTCGCTCGGACAAGCCGACCCGCCGCGAAGACCACAGCTATGCGCGCCACGTCGAATGGATGCGGGCCCTGGCTTTCGATGTCCTGGACCTTCACAACGTGACCCTGGTCGGCCAGGACTGGGGCGGGCTGATCGGTTTGCGGCTGGCCGCCGAGCATCCGGAACGGTTTTCCCGGCTGGTCGTCGCCAACACCGGGCTGCCCAACGGAGAGCAGCCGATGGCCGAGATCTGGTGGCGCTTCCGCGAGGCCATCACGACGGCGCCGAACCTCAACATCGGATGGTTCGTACAGGGCGGTTGCCGCCAGCAGATGAGCGACGAGGTGCGCGCAGGTTATGACGCGCCGTTCCCCGGCGACGAGTATTGCGCCGGGCCGCGCGCCATGCCCGGCCTGGTGCCGACCTCACCGGACGATCCCGCGGCAGCGGCCAACAAGGCGGCGTGGGCGAAGCTGTCCGTGAGTCCAACACCCATGCTGGTCGCCTTCAGCGACAGCGACCCCATCACGGGCCCGATGGCCGAGATTTTCCAGCGCGAGATGCGTGGCACGCAAGGTATCGATCACCCGTTGATCCACGGCGCCGGACATTTCCTGCAAGAGGACGCCGGCGAAGAACTGGCCGGCCACATCGTGGAATTCCTGCGCCGCTGAGCCGGGACGGTTTGGCGGTGCGGGCAGAATGTGACGATGACGACTACGTCTGACCGGCAAGCCGAATCCCAAGGATTGCTGCTGCAGCTGCTGGACCCGGCCAACCGGGCCGACCCCTATCGGCTCTTGGCCCAGTTCCGTGACCGCGGAGCGCTGCAACTGCCCGAGGCTAACCTCGCTGTCTTCTCGACCTACCGGGACTGCGACGAGGTTTTGCGGCATCCGTCGTCGAGCAGCGACCGGATGAAGTCGACGCTCGCGCGACGGCAGATCGAGGCCGGTAACGTCCCGCGTCCGCTGGGCCCGCCCGGGTTTTTGTTCCTCGATCCGCCCGATCACACCCGGCTGCGCAAGCTGGTCGGCAAGGCGTTTGCACCGAAGGTGGTCAACGCGCTGCACCCGGACATCAGCGCGCTGGTGAAGGGATTGCTTGACCGGATCGCCGAGCAGGGCCGCTTCGATGTGGTCGAGGACTTCGCTTATCCGCTGCCGGTGGCGGTTATCTGCCGGCTGCTCGGTGTGCCGCTCGAGGATGAGCCGCAGTTCAGCCAGGCCTCGGCGCTGCTGGCGCAATCGCTGGACCCGTTCGTCGCGTTCACGGGCGCGCCGTCGGGGGGTCAGCAGGACAGGATGCAGGCCGCGAAGGGGCTGCGTGAATATCTCCATGGCCTCATCGAGCGTCGGCGCTCGCGGCTCGGCGACGACTTGATGTCGGCTCTGATCGCGGTAGAGGAGTCCGGTGATCAACTGAGCCAGGATGAGATCGTCTCCACCTGCGTTCTGCTGCTGGTCGCCGGTCACGAGACCACGGTGAACTTGATCGGCAATGCCATCCTGGCGATGTTGCGCCACCCGCGGCAGTGGGCCGCGCTAGGCGCTGACGCCGGCCGCGCCGCAGCGGTCATCGAGGAGACCCTGCGCTACGACCCGCCCGTGCAAATGGTCGGCCGAATTGCCGCCGACGACATGACGATCGGGGCGATCGAGGTGCCTCGCGGAGATGTGATGATGCTGCTGCTGGCTGCGGCCCACCGAGACCCCGCCGAATTGGATCGGCCTGAGACCTTCGATCCTGATCGGGAAGCACTGCGGCACTTAGGATTTGGCCGCGGGGCGCATTATTGCCTGGGCGCGCCGCTGGCCCGGCTGGAAGCCGGCGTTGCCCTGTCGGCGGTAACCGCGCGTTTCCCGGAAGCGCGACTCGACAGCGAGCCGCAGTACAAGACGAACGTCACCCTGCGCGGGTTGTCGGCGCTGACGGTCACGGTCTAATTCAGCCGCACTGCCCCGACCCACCCGTCCAACCTGAAGTGCCAGTGCCGAGAACAACTGCTCGGCTACTGTTTCATCCGCCCAAAGGAATCGGGCATGCGACCATATGCGGTGTCGCAACAGCAATCGGCAATGTCGCCTGCATTGGGGCCGCACCAAAGGAACGATGGATGAGTTGGACAATAGCCTCGGGTGTCCGCGGCACGATGACGAAACTAGCTGTGGTGGGGGCACTTATCGCAGTAGCCGCGACGGAAGCGACCGTTCCGGCGAACGCAACGCCCGGCTTCGCAGGCATGCCCAGTACGCCGGCTCCACTGGACGATCCTGACCCCGGCTCCGACGCTCCCACCAACCCGTTTGATCCCAAGTGCGCGCAGATGCCTTTGTTCCCCGCGTGCCAGGGCGGCCCGTATTGGCAGGGCGCTCCCAGCAGCCCATTTGATCCCCAATGCGCCAGAATGCCTGCCGATGCGGCGTGCGCGGGAGGCCCGTACGCTCCTCAACTCCCCGCCGCTGCGCCACCACCGCCGCCGCCGCCGGCCCCACCGATCGATGCACCGCCACCGCCGAGAGAACCACTAGCCGGGGCGCCTGAACCACCGGTAGCTGGCGGTATGCCCGGTCGCATCTAACTCAGGCGACAACCTTATGTGGGGCCGTGTCTGATCGACTGGTCGGCAAGAAGGAGTTCGACTGTTGGGTCGATGCCACGACCAGGTCGGGGACACACCTAGCTTGAGGAGCTGAGTCGGCTAAAACCTTTGTTAACACAGGCGTTGCAAGCCTCAGTCCAATGTGAAAACCATTGCACCGCAGATCACCTCGTGCGGCGCACATGGTAGGAATCAAGGGCGCCAGAAAGATGATCGTAACGTGCGGGCAACGACTTCGACATCGCGAACTTGTTGCATAAGGGCGGAGTCCACCCACCACCGAAGATGGAGTGATCCGATGGGGAAAGTCACCGCCGCCCGAAGTGCGGTGATGACCCTGTCGATGGCCGCGCCGTTGCTCGCCGTCGCCGCCATGCTCAGCCCGGCGGTGGCGCACGCCGACCCCGTAAATGACTACGTCAGCCGCAACGGCCAGACGGTTTGCGCGGCACTCGACAAGGCCCACACCGTGGCCGACATTCTCAGACTCGATATCACCATCGAACATCACACCGGGTTCAGCGCCAGGGACGCCGCCAGCGCCGTTGGACAATCGGCTGCCACCGACTGCCCATGGGATATGGAGAAGCTGAACCAGGTTGGGGACTCCTCGGCCAGGCTTACGACTTGGGGAGACCGGCTACCGAGCCAGTGATGGCGCCGGGCCGTGCGTATCGCCGGCCCGTTGAGCCGCCTTATCCCAGGCCGGGCACGATGTCGCCCAGGCTGAAGGTCAGCGGCTGTTCGAGTTGCTGGTAGGTACACGAGCGTGGGTCGCGGTCGGGGCGCCACCGGCTGAACTGCGCGGTGTGGCGGAACCGTTGACCCTCCATGTGGTCGTAGCGGACCTCGACCACCCGCTCGGGTCGCAGCGGGACGAAGGAAAGGTCCTTGCCGGCGTTCCAGCGGGAGGTTTCGTTCTTGCGCGGGGTGCGTTCGCCGGCTTCGTGGGCCGCCCAATTCCACGGATGCCCTTCGAAACTGGTGACGAGTGGCTGCAACTCGGTGAACAGCCGGCGCCGCTGCGCCATCGGGAAGGCGCCGATCACGCCGACCGAGGCGAGCTGGCCGTCATCCTGGTAGAGCCCCAGCAACAGCGAGCCGATCGCGTCGGCGCCGGACTTGTGAACTCGATAGCCGGCGACCACGCAGTCGGCGGTCCGCTCGTGCTTGATCTTGAACATGACGCGCTTGTCCGGCTGATAGGTGATGCTCAGCGGCTTGGCGATAACGCCGTCGAGGCCGGCTCCTTCGAACTCATCGAACCATCGCTGCGCGGTCCTCAGATCGGTGGTGGCCGGCGTGACGTGGATCGAGGGCCCGGCGCCCGCCAAGGCGTCGACGAGGGCGGCGCGCCGCTCGCTGAACGGACGCCGGGTGTGGTCGTCGTCGCCGAGGGCGAGCAAGTCGAACGCGATGAACGATGCCGGTGTCTTCTCGGCGAGCATCCGCACCCGCGAGTCGGCCGGGTGGATGCGCTGTTGCAGCGCCTCGAAGTCCAGGCCGTGGTCGGTGGCGATGACGATCTCCCCGTCGATCACGCAGCGGTCCGGCAGCTCCGCCTTGACCGCGGCGACCAACTCGGGGAAGTAGCGCGTCATCGGCCGCTCATTGCGACTGCCCAGCTCGACTTCATCGCGGTCGCGAAAGCAGATGGACCTGAATCCGTCCCACTTGGGCTCATACGATGCGTCCGGTGGGATCGACCGAACCGGCTTCGCCAGCATCGGCGAAACCGGCGGCATGACAGGGAGGTCCATAGGCTGATTGTCGCGTCTCGGCGCCGCATGACGTGCCGGGCGTGCTGGAATCGAACTATGGCTGCCGCAGAAGAGCTGGACGTCGACGGCATCGCGGTGCGCCTGACCAGTCCCGACAAGGTGTATTTCCCCAAATTGGGATCACAGGGCACCAAGCGGCGGCTCGTCGAGTACTACCTCGCCGTGGCGGGCGGCCCGATGCTGGCCACGCTGCGTGACCGGCCGACGCATCTGCAGCGTTTCCCGGACGGCATCGACGGCGAGGAGATCTACCAGAAGCGGATTCCGCAGCACCATCCCGACTACCTGGAGACCTGCCGGGTGACGTTCCCGTCGGGCCGGACCACCGACGCGCTGAAGGTGACCCACCCCGCCGCGATCGTGTGGGCGGCGCAGATGGGCGCGATCACGCTGCACCCGTGGCAGGTGCGCTGTCCGGACGCCGACCACCCCGACGAGCTGCGCATCGACTTGGATCCGCAGCCCGGCGTCGCGTTCAAGGAGGCGCGGGCGGTTGCCCTCGATGTGCTGCGGCCACTGCTCGACGAATTCGGTCTGGTGGGATACCCGAAGACGTCGGGGAGTCGCGGGATCCATGTCTTCCTGCGGATCGCCACCAACTGGGATTTCATCGAGGTACGCCGGGCGGGCATCGCGCTGGCGCGCGAAGTAGAGCGCCGCGCGCCCGACGCGGTGACCACGTCGTGGTGGAAAGAGGAGCGTGGCCAGCGGATCTTCATCGACTTCAACCAGAACGCCCGCGACCGCACCATGGCGTCTGCGTATTCGGTCCGGCCCACGCCGATCGCGACCGTGTCGACGCCGCTGACGTGGGACGAGCTGGCCGGCGCCGAGCCGGACGACTACACCATGGCGAGCGTGCCCGATCTGGTCCAGCGCGGCGACGACCCGTGGGCCGCCATGAACGACGTGGCCCAGTCGATCGCTCCGTTGCTGGAGCTGGCCGGCGCCGACGAACAGCGCGGGCTCGGTGACATGCCGTATCCGCCGAACTATCCGAAGATGCCGGGCGAGCCGAAACGGGTGCAGCCGAGCCGGGATAGGGACTTTACCAGTAAGAACAGGCGGAACTAGCCAAATTTGCCACTAGCATGGCAGCTACTCGCCCGATAACCGGCGATCCTGCGCTGGATCGTAGACGGGGCATCGACGGTGGTCGGCGGGGGACTGGTCACCCCGGAACGGGTGCTGTCGGCCACCGAGGAGTACGAGGAGTCCGAGGACCGCATCGGCCAGTTCCTCGACGAGTCGACCGAGCCCGCGACCTTCGAGGACCGCGTACCGACCAGCGACCTCTACCAGCGCTACGTGTTCTGGTGCCAGGGGCACCGGATCAAGGACGTGCTGGCCGACAGTGTCTTCGGCCGGGAGATCTCGGGACGGGTGTAGCCATGGCGATCACTCCCATGGCCTTCTACGAAACGGTCAGGGTGAAAGGCTATGAAACTCTTGTTGACTCAAACACCAAGGTCGATGTGAACACCGGCATGATCGCCGCTGGCCGGCTCCAAGCACTAATCGAATCTCGTGCCAGTGGTACCAGCATGGCGGACATGTTGGTGCAGATGAACCGCATTATCAACGCAGTCAAATCAACCGTGCCTGAGTCAATGTGGCCAGAGATCATCCGCAAGCTTAAGGGTGAGGACGAGGCCTCGGAACCGCTGGAGGACGACGCCGACGTCTTCGACCCAGCCGATGATCCCTTCGACGACGAGTTAGACGATTTGGACGACTGAGTTTCTGAGGTAAGCCCGCTGATGTCATCGACGTTGCGGGCGATGCCGAAGTCGGCCAGCAAGATCCGCTGCTCGTCTTCGTCGTCATCAACCACCTGCGCCCCGCACAGTTGCGGCGCTACCTGACCGACGGTCCAGCTATCTGCTGTCCCCGACAGGACTGGTTGGCCGGTCGGCCTGCCCGCCTACAAATTGTCGTCGGAATCGATGCCAAAGACTCGATCTCGGCGCAGTATGAAGACAATGAGTGAGTTCATGCAGAACACCGACGCTTTCCTCTGGGCGATGGAAAGCGATCCCGTTTTGCGGTCGACCATCGTCACGATCTCCCTGTTGGACAGCACCCCGGATTGGGGCGAATTGGTTGAGCGGTTCGACGCGCTCAGCCGACGACTGCCGATCTTCCGTCAGCGGGTAGTGTCGTCGCCTCGGCCGGCCCCGCCCCGCTGGGAGGACTGCCCGGAATTCGATCTCGGCTTCCACATGCGTCGGGTGACCGCATCGCAGCCAGGGACTCTCGACGCGGTACTGGAGATGGGCCGGCTGGCCGCGATGTTGGACTTCGACCGGTCCAGACCGCTGTGGGTGATCACCCTGATCGACGGGCTTGCGGACGGCGGCACCGCACTGATGACCAAGATGCACCACTCCCTGGCCGACGGCATCGGCGGCGTCCAGATTGCGATGACGCTATTTGATGTCACCGCCCGGCGGGGCGGCGCACTGCCTACCGCGCCCCCAGCACGTATACCTTCGCCGCTGGATGGACTATGCGACACACTCCGCTACAACGCCGGGCTGCTCGCCAATGCGGCAACGGCTTCGGTTACGGGCATTCCCGGCGTGGTGCGAAGCGCCATACGGCGGCCGGTGCAGACAGCCACCTCCGCGGCGGCGGTCGCATCGTCGATCTACCGCACCGTGCGGCCAATCACCAAGTCCGGCTCGTCGCTCATGAAAGACCGCACGTCGGTCCGTCGCCTCGGGATCCATGAGGTGTCGAGGCTGCGGCTGCGAGACGCCGGACACGCAGGCGGGGGTTCGCTGAACGATGCGTTCCTCGCGGGCGTGACCGGCGCGCTGCGCCGCTACCACGAAAAGCACAGCGCCGCGGTCGGGGACTTTCATCTAGGGATGCCGATCAGTCTCCGCACCGAAGGCGACGCGATTGGCGGAAACCGGGTCACGATTATGCGGTTCGACGTGCCGGTCGGCCTCGCCGACCCGGCGCGACGAATCGAAGAGATCCATCACCGGGCCACGAGGCAACGCGACGAGCGCTCGCTGCCCTACACGCAACTGATCGCCGGTGCGTTGAACCTGTTCCCACGCTGGTACATTGGAGCGGCGTTGCGCCGCGTCGATTTCGTGGCCAGCGACGTGCCTGGCATCCCGATTCCTGTGCGTCTCGGTGGAGCCGCACTGCGGATGGCGTACGGTTTCGGCCCGACGATCGGTTCGGCGGTGAACGTCACGCTGCTCAGCTACGTCGACACCTGTGCGCTGGGAATTAACGTCGATGCGGGCGCGATTCCGGACTTCGACGTGTTCCACGACTGCCTCGTCGACGGGTTCGACGAGGTGCTGGCGCTGGCAGACTAGGCGGTCACCGGCGGGACGTCGATGGCTCTCATTGAATCCGCCCGAGTTCTGCCCTCCCTGACACTGACAACACCGTCCACCGCACACGCCTTCTGCTTCACCGGCGTCGAACGCCTGCCAATTCCGGTGCCGCGAACGGGGCACTGTGGCGCGCACCACCTGGGTCAAAGGACCCTATTTGGGGGATCAGGCGGAAGCGGAACCTGAATGCGTACCGCCCAGATCGATTGGCCTGCGAGGGAGATGTCATGGAGACGCCGACGCGCCGGACCGTGACCATCCACGGCCACGAGCTCTCCTACCTGGACAGCGGCACGGGCTCGGTGGTGCTCTTCATCCACGGGATTCTCGGTTCGCAACGCCAGTGGACCCACCTCATCGACCGCCTGCATGACGACCACCGGGTGATTGTCCCGGACCTCTTCGGGCACGGCGAGTCGGACAAGCCGGTGGGAGACTATTCACTCGGCGCGCACGCCGCAACGCTGCGCGATCTGCTGGATCGCCTGGGCATTGAGCGGGTCACCCTCGTCGGGCATTCCCTCGGCGGGGGCATCGCGATGGAGTTCTACTACCTGTTCCCGGAGCGCGTCGAGCGGCTGGTGCTTGTCGCCAGCGGCGGGCTGGGCCGGGAGGTCAACCCGATCCTGCGCTCGGCGACGCTGCCCGGGGCCGAATGGGTCCTGCCTGTCCTGGCGTCGGGGTGGGTGCGTGCTCGCGCTGAGGGCGCCGGACGGGCCCTGTCCAGGGCGGGCTGGAAGCCCGGCACGGACATCACCACGATCTGGGAGGGCTTCACCTCGCTCGGGGATGCGGCGAGCCGACGCGCCTTCCTAGCCACGACCCGCGCCGTCATCGACCCTGGGGGCCAGACTGTCAACGCCCACGACTACCTGCCCGACGCCGCGCCGATCCCGACCCTCATCGTCTGGGGCTCCCGGGACCGGATGATCCCACCGTGGCACGCGATCAATGCGCAGAAATCGATCCCCGGGTGTCGCGTCGAGCTGTTCGAGGGAGCTGGCCACTTCCCGCATCTCGATGAACCCGATCGCTTCGCCGACCTGGTCCGTGACTTCATCGCGACGACCTGAGCCGCTGCCGACCTCGAACCGGCCACGGCGGCGGTCTCGGCTCGCTTGCGCGGGGTCGAAAGGCCCTTGTCGAGAATCACCCGGCGGGCGGAATCTTTTTGAAGTCGACGACGGTGGGTCGTTTGCGAGCCATGGGCGGGGGAAGAGCGGCCGGTCATGGTGCGTTGCCCGAACGGCCACGACAACCCGGAAGGACATCATGATCGAGGCGCTGAAGGACTTTCCCGACAACGTCATAGCGATTGCGTGCCATGGGCATGTGACGAAGGCCGATTACGAAACGGTGCTGATACCGGACCTCGAAGACAAACTTGGTCGGCACGAAAGGGTGCGGATCTATTGCGAGATCGCGCCTGATTATGTCGGGCTCGATCCCGGCGCGGTCTGGGAGGATATGAAGGTGGGCTTCAGCCACCTCCGCGATTGGGACCGCGCCGCGATGGTCACTGATGTGGAATGGATGAGACACGCGGCGAAGTTCTTTGGTGGTTTCTTTGGTTTCCTGGTGTCTGGGGAGTGGCGTGCGTTCCCGATCGCTGACGCCGACAAAGCACGCGAGTGGATTGTTGGCGGGGGTCCTGCCGCGCGGATGTAGCCTGCCTGTCGGCGGGGGCGTCGACCCCCGCACTGGACACCGGTGTGGTAGTCCAACGCACATCCGCCGAAGATGGCCGCCAACGCGATCGGGACCAGGCCAGGCCCTTGCGAAGCTGTCCATTCGAGGCCAAAGGCCCTAGTCAACGCGGGTGGGCGAGGCCAAGAATAGACAGTCGCGGCCATTCCAGACACAGGTATGGGGACAGCCGTGAGCAGCAACGAAACCGAAAATCCGGAGATCGCCAAGTGGGATCCCGCCTTCACCAGGCGGGTGATCAACGTGATGACGCCAGTTGTCACGCGATGGTTCCGGGCGCAGGTGCGCGGCTTGGAATCCTTCCCGTCGGTCGGCGGCGCTTTGGTGGTGTCCAACCATTCCGGCGGTGTGCTGCCACCTGACTGGAACATCCTCGCCCCAGCCTTCTATGGCAAGTTCGGCTACCACCGCCCGCTCTACACCCTTGCCCACTACGGCGTGTTCGTCACCCCGTTCGCCGGATCACTGGGCCGCCTCGGTGTCATCCATGCCAGCCCGGACAACGCTGCGCAAGCGCTGCACTCGGGTGCGGTCGTGCTGGATTTTCCCGGCGGGGACTACGACGCCTTCCGGCCCACGTTGGCGCAGAACGTTATCGACTTCGACGGTCGCACCGGATACGTCAGGACCGCCCCGGAAACCGGCGTGCCGATCGTGCCAGCGGTATCGATCGGGGGGCAGGAAACCCAACTGTTCCTTACTCGCGGCACTTGGCTGGCAAAGCGACTGGGCCTCAAGCGTATCCGGATGGAGATTCTGCCGGTGACCCTCGGTTTCCCCTACGGTCTGACGGTGCTCTTCCCGGCCAATCTGCCGTTGCCAGCCAAGATCACTTATCAAGTGCTGGAGCCGATCGACATCGTCGCCCAGTTCGGGACGAACCCCGATGTCGACGAGGTCGATGCCCACGTCCGCTCGGTGATGCAGACCGCCCTTGACCGGCTGGCCCGCCAGCGCCGCCTACCCGTACTGGGCTGACCGGAGTTGCCGCCGGTTCCGCGGCGACGTAGGGCCAATCATCTGACCTTGATCGAGCGTGAAGAGATATCACGGGGGGATCGCAGCAGGTCTGACGGTGCGATCGATCGCTGGTCGTCTCGGCCAGCCGTCATCGACCATATCCGCAGCGAGATCCGCGTCGAATGCGAGTCACCCCCAAGACATTTGACCATTTGCGAATGCCGTCCACCGTGGCGCGAGGGCCTCGGACCCGGCTGGACCCGCTTCACAATAGCCCGTCTGCGTTACACCAAGACCACTGGTCTGTGTGACCCTGTATTGGCGTGACCGGAACCTCAGATATCACCAGTACCAACCACTTGACCCCAGCCCCCGAGTCCAGGACCTACTCGACGACCTCGATAGCCGAGCCGATCCCATTTTCTGGGGACAACAACCGGTTACGCTTGCCCCAGTGATGCGCTGACCAGTTGAGCCCAAGAGCACATATGAGACAGCAATCGGTGCAATGACCAGACACCGCATTCTCCCAGATCGTGATGTCTCAAAAGTTCTTCTCGCCCAAGGTATCTCAAAAGACTGTCTAAGTTTGGTCAAGCCCTTGGGCTCCGCGTTGTTTGGCTACTGCGCGGGCGCGGCGGCGTAGTCAGCGTCGAAGGTGGATTCCACTGCGGCAATAAGGTCCGGCGCGATCGCGGTATCCAGTGCAAGGGACAGTTCTCGATTCTCGAGAAGACTTGTGGTGGAGAGGTTTTGGCTGCCGATGATGAGCGCGGTGTTGTCGGTGAGCAGGATTTTTTCGTGCATGTACAGCCCCGTCTTCGTGGCCGGTAACAGGTGCACCGAGCATCCGGCGGCTGACACTTCGGCCATGGCATTGGCCCATGCTGGGTTGTCGGTCAGAACGATGCGGCAGTTCACACCGCGGCGCGCGGCCTTGTCCAGGGCGGACAGCACGGCGCGGTCTTTGAGTTCCGCGCTGGTGACATCGACGCTGTGGGCGGCCTGGTCGATGTGCTGCAGGAAGCTGGCGCGCGCTGTCGGCGACCAGATGAGATTAGGTGCAGGGGTGGCCGCGGACGCGCGCCCGGATGGTGCTGTGGTGTAGTCGGTGTCGAATGTCGCGGCGATGGCTGCCACGTCGGTGGGGTTGGTGTCTAGTACCCAGGCGTCGCGGCTGGTCGAGTAGTACTGCGGTGTCAGGTTGCCGGTGCCGACTACCGCGGTGGTGTCGTCGACGGTGATCGTTTTCTGGTGGTAGATCACGCCGTTGGGGGCCCATTTCACCTCGACACCGGCGTCGCTGAGTTCTTGGAAGGCCTCGGCGTTGGTGTCGTGGCCATGGAATGCGGCATCGAGAATGACCTTGGTGTCCACGCCCCGGTTGTGCGCGTCAATGAGCGCATTGACCGCGGCGGGATCGGTGAGTTCGTACATGGTGATGCGGATTGAGCGGGCCGCGCCACTAATGAGACCGATGATCGGCGAGTAGCCTGCATCGGGCTCCTGAATCAATTGATAGCTCGCATCAGCCGCCTGTGCGCGCGGCACCGTGGAAGTAGTCAAGGCAGCCCAGCCGCAGCACGTCACGGCCAGCGCGACGGTTGCCATGGCGACCACGGTGAGCGCTTTGCGCGCGGCGACGGTTATGAGCCGCATGTGTCCGATCCTATTGGGGCCCACCGACACTGCCATGCGCATAAAAGAGGTGCCGGGCTCCACTCGGTTATCTCTTGCGGCCGGCGCACCACCTTGCCGTCAACGAGCGACAACCGTTCCAGCCATTCCAAAGTGAGGTAGCGGCCGAGGAAACCGGTCGCGCCGGTCAGCAGCACTGTGCGTACTTCGGCGCTCGGGCGAGGCAGGGCGGGCGCGGCGGTCTGCGTCGCGGCGTCTTGGAACTTGTCCGGCGTCAGGTCACTTGCGTGCACCTCGGTGACGCCGCGACGGTGCACCGACGCGAACATCGGCCGTTTAGCGCCTAGGCGACGCTGCGCTTCGATGTAGTCGGCGAGGGCTTGCAGGTCGTTGGCCGGGCTGACGATGACCAGGCATGACCTGGATGGCCCAGGTTCGCGCGACCTCGTCGCTGCACGCTGATCTCGGCTGACCGATATTGTGTCGGCGATGTGTGACGCTGGGGAGTTGGCGCTGATCTCTGCGACGCGGCAGTTCTCCGCATACGGCCCGTCACACTGGGCGGTGCTCGCGGTGTTCGCGATCGGGTCCGCGGGGCTGGTCTGGTTCGGACGCCGGCAGACCGAACCGCAGTCCCGGCTCCTCAGCCGCATCCTAGGGGCTGTGACGGCCGCGGTATACGGCGCGGTGGTGGTCCATAAGCTTCTCCAACCCACCATCGCCGATTCGGTGCCGCTGAACCTGACCGATCTCGCAACCGTCACGGCGGCCTACGCATTGTGGTCGCAGCGACATTGGGCCTTCGCGCTCACCTACTACTGGGGTCTGGTCCTAAGCGCACAGGCGTTGATCACACCGGTTCTCTATGCCCCCGACTTCCCCCACTATAGATTCCTCGCGTTCTTTACGATTCACCTGCTCGTCGTGTGGGCGGCCATCTATCTCACGTGGGGCCGTGGGATGCGGCCGCGGTGGCGCAGCTACCGCATCGCGGTTATCACGACCGTGGCATGGGCGGCAGTCACCTTCACGTTCAACAGAATCGCGGGAACAAACTATGGCTTTCTCAACAGAAAGCCCGCCACCGCGACGCTGCTGGACGTATTCGGACCATGGCCGGTCTACCTACTGACCGGGGGCGTAGTCATTGTCATCGTCTGGGCCCTCATGACCTGGCCCTGGGAGCGAATGAGGCCGTAGGATTCTTCTTTGGCTTGCGCGATGTTATCGGCGTCGCCAGCACCGCTGTCGACAAGCATTTGTTCCAGCGCCTTGAGGTCCTCGAGCGTGAGTGTCTTATTGCGGCGCAGCCGCTGCAGAGCGACGTGTTCTTGATGTTGCTTAGCGCTTCGAGTTTTATCGCGCGAACGTCGCGCAGATGGTCAGTGAACTCAGGTGGGAGCTACCCTCCAGCCAGCAGTGAGCATTGACCGCACCACAGCTGAGCGAATGACTGGCATGACCAACTAAGTAGGCGTGAGACCTTTTTGCAGCCCTGCCATCAGTCAACCGCCTCGTCGTCCGGCCAGGCCTTCGTAGAACTTCCTCGCCCCAGATGCGGTGGAGGGCCAGGAATAAACAAAGGGCTGCGCTGCTACACCCCCTGCAGCTCGATGACCGCCGAGGTCTTCGGCGATCTCCTGGGCCCGAGGCGACGGCATGACGGCGGTCGTTGTTCTGTACCCGTATTGATCCCTAGCCTCGATCATGATCGCGGTGCCGACGATCATCGCGACGTGTCGTCCCAGACCGTGGCGACACCGGGCAGAAGCCCGCCGGGGGCTAGTCGATGCCATGAGCCTGGTAGGGGGAGGCGGTGCGGCGGGGTGGTGGTCATGGACCATAAGCCCGGACGGCGTTAGCTGGTCGTGCTCTAATTGCGTCATTATTTTCACGCGCACAACCTAGGGTGACGACGTATGAAAAGACGGATGAAAGGCGCTAGCGGGACGGCTGGCGATACCGGCGATAGCCGCGTGGCGGTGAATGTGCGGGTGCGTGTATATCCGGGGACCGACGCTGAGGTCCGTGGCGCTGTGGTCGAGGATTTCGGCGATCTGGCGGGGCACGCAGTGGATATCGGTGAGAACCATATAGCTGACCCCGCGCGCAGATGGGCGGTGGCGCTCGACACCGGCGGTTTGGTTTTCGTCGACAGCGACCAGTTGGTCGCCGAGTAGTTTTAGCTGCCGCGGTTTACCCACCGTCGGGCGACCATCTTGTCCAGTTGCGGCGGCGCTATCGGACAATAGGGTGCCAGCCAGCGTGCAGAACCCAGATTGCACTTTAGTCAATGCTCCGACTGCTCGATCTCGTCAAGCTGTCTGTCGAGGTCCGTTAATTCGATTGCCAGACGCCGCAATTGGCGTGCGATGGCTGCGCGCCGCTGCTCAAGCAGCGCGCGGCGCTCTTGGCGGCCCATGTTGTGTGCGTCTGTCTGCATGGTGGTCGCTCCCCGTGGTCTGGCTGTGAAGTTGCAGACACCCGGCAGTGTGCGGCTGGTGCGCCGACTTGGCCAGCCCGCGCCGCGACTGACAGCACAATTGACAAGCAACCGACACCGACCCGTGACCGGGCACCCCGTCAGCGGTACCGACCGACCGGCTCAGTGCCCGCAGACGCGCGTGTCGCTCATCTTCGATGCCGTGGTCTGCGGCTCCGGCACCCCGGGTCTGCACACCGTGGTGTCCACGGCGACACTTCACGGGCCATCGTCTCGTTGCCGTCCCATAAGGTGATGGTCTGCGAGATAAGTTCTGATGGACCTCCGCACGTTTCGCAGAAATGGTCCGGGTCTGGCTGAATGTGAATCTGAAGCGGCATGGCGTCGATTGTGGGGGGACCGTCGGGCGCATCGGTCCCTGGACACGCGCGGACCGGTCTCGAACGTGGCCACAATTTGGATACCGGGGGCAAACCCATTCAACGTTGTGCGCGGCGCGCGCGGGAAAAATCTCTGGCCACGGAGCTTGGCTTTCTCTTACCGTTGAGGTCCATAAGAAGAGCCGACCAGGGAGACAACACCATGAAACTGCGAGACCTCTTGGCGATTTCGATAACAATTGCGGCGGCCCCGATTGGTGTGGCCGGGATTGTGCACGCTGGCGGCCCCCCCGGCCCCACTCCCGGCCCCACTCCCGGCCCCAGCGGCCCCACTGGCGGTGCCACCGGCAGCTATTCGTTCCAGTCACCAGGAGGCAACATCGCCTGCACTTTGGGACCCTCCACAAATCCCGGCCTGACCGTCGCCGCCTGCGACATCGGTGACCACACCTACACACCGCCGCCGAAACCGGCCGACTGCCACCTGGGTTGGGGTGATCGCTTCAGCCTGCTGCAGGGTAATGCGGCAATGATGGATTGCCACGGGGACACGCTGCGCGTCCCCGGCCTGTCGACACTGAACTACGGTCAAACACTCTCCTCCGGGCCGATCACCTGCGACAGCGAGTCCACCGGGATGACATGCACAGACAACAGCACGGGTCACTTCTTCCGTGTGTCATCCGATTCATATCAGCTGAGCTGATCTCGCCGCCACGATCGGCTGGGCAAGGAGCGGCATTACGTCACGACTCAAACATCACCGGCGAGGATGAGGCGACGACGACAGCTGTCCGATCTGCGACATATTGATAGCGGTCTGTTCGGTGAGCTGCAAGCTCTCAACTATTCGCGCGCGAAGTTGGGCGATGTCGTCCGCGTAAAGACTTGAGGGTGCCGGACAAAATCCGCGAAAACCGCTGAGATGGGAGGCCCCCAAGATGAGAAAGTGGGCGTCATCCGCGCGCTTCTTAGCTTCAGCGGCTCTTACTTTCTTTAGTATTCTGTCCGCATCAGCGGCTAGCTGCCGCTCGCGGTACTCTAATTGCGCACGGGAAAGGTCCCATACTCTTTTCTTTCAGGTAGTAGTTAAATTACCTGACGGGACGACACACGGCGGGCACCCTTAAAAGGTGGCGGCCAGTTGTGCGGCCAGTTTGCACCAATTTGGTGCGGCGATATTCAGCAGCGGCCACTCCGGCGGGACAGCGGGACCAAAAACGGTGCGGCTGTGCGGCCTTCCTGGCGGCGGCGGAACGCCAAAATCTAGTGTTGTAGCCTATTCAGCTTGTCATCGGCATCTAGGGCGCTAGCGGCCATTCTGTAGCCTTGTATGACGCCTTCAAGCCGTGCGCGGGAACCAGAGAAACAAGCCCAGTCAAACACGGCTTGACATACGTGGTCGGTGAGACCGCGCAGGATTTCATCTCGGGGCGGGTTATCGATAACTCTAATAGCAGCCCTGCAAAGCATTCCCTTGTCGACGTTATCGCCCTGAATCGCGCGCTGAGCCAGCGTAACTAGCTCTCGGGTGTAATCACGCTCGAAATCCATTTTCTCTTTCCTGCATCGAAAAGGGGACTCCAGCGCGCCCAAGCCCGCAGCCCGAAACACAAATCTTCCGTCCATGCCTGGAAACCGGAAAACACTAAATCCGCAGGGTCGTTAATTTAGGCCGCGAATGTGTACGATTCGGCCGCTCCGCGTTGACGGAAGGTGAACGGGATGCAAACCTGTGGTGGTGATCGAGTTGAGCGAACAGACGATCATCGATAAGATGATCGAGCGACTGATGCGTAAATATCCAGCTGTGCCGCCGGACACCGTCGCCGCGGTCGTTAGGGGGACTTATGCTCGGTTCGATGGACGACCGCTGAGGGATTACGTGCCTCTGTTGGTTGAGCGACGTGCGCGCAGCGAGTTGGTTAAGGTCAGCGCGTAGCGGCGTCTGCCTGCCGCAGCGGACCGAAGCGTCGGTCTCGGTCTGGGTGGTCATCGTGTCCCCCTCCGCGCGGTGAGGTCATATGTCACCGTCTGCTCGCCTACCTCGACGAGGATCTTGGCGTCTGCGCCGAGTGCCGTGAGGTACGACGCCAGGGTGCTGATCAGCATGTCGCCTTGGCGCTCGATTTTGCTGATCTGCGCCTGCCCGACGCCGAGTTTGGCAGCCAACTTAGTCTGCGTCAGCCCAGTTGCTCGACGTATCGCGGCCAGATCGATCATCCCTCGATACCACCTTGAGGGAATACTGCTTTCAAGGGATATTCGTCGGACTTGAAGCGACCCGAACGCTCGAACTGCTACGTGCGCGCAGTTCAGGACCTACTGATGGGTTCTTAGCGTGAGTCCTCTGCTCGCGCCATAGCGGCTACCGCTCTTGACTTAGGACATGGTCTGAGGTTTTTCCGACCGGTAACGCTGTGACCTGTGGGTTTGGTGGCAAGAGTGTGCTGTTTGGGGTACTAGGCGGGTAGGTTCGGGCGGGTGGCGTACGTGCGGAAGGTGCGCACGACCTCCGGCGCGGTCGCGGTGCAGGTCGCGCGCAAGGAGTGCGGCCAGGTGGTGATCTTGGCCCATCTCGGTTCCGCGCATACCGATGCTGAGCTGGGAATTCTGCTCGAACGGGCCCGCGGGATCCTCGCCGGTGGTCAGCACGCCCTCGATATCGAGGTGGCCGCGCGTGCTCAATCCCTGGCTGATGTCCCCGACTATCGGGAACCGACGCTGTTGGAGGTGTCGGCGCCCAAGGTGGCCCCGGTGGCACCGCCGGGCCGAACGACGGCGACGCATTCCCGGCTGCTCTACGACGTGATCGGCGGGGTGTATGACTGGCTGGGCTTCGGCATTGTTGCCGATCGGGTGTTCCGGGATCTGGTGATCGCCCGGATCGTGGAGCCGACCAGCAAGCTCGACGCCTCCCGGGTGCTGGCTGATATGGGTGCAAACACGGTGTCCTACCGCACAATTCAGCGTCATCTCGATCAGATGAGGCCCGGGAACTACAGGAATCTGATCGCCGAGAAATGCTTGTCCTACGCCTCTGACTGCGGCGGGCTGAGCCTGCTGCTTTATGACGTGACGACGCTGTACTTCGAGGCCGAGTCCGAAGACGACTTGCGCAAGGTCGGCTATTCGAAGGAGCGTCGGGTAGATCCGCAGATCGTGGTCGGGCTGTTGGTGGACCGGACCGGGTTCCCGCTGGAAATCGGCTGCTACGAAGGCAATACGGCCGAGACCACGACAATTGTGCCGATCGTCAAAGGCTTTATCGAACGCCACGGGCTGACGGGCACGCCGATGGTGGTGGCCGCTGATGCCGGCATGCTCTCGGCGGCCAACCTTAAAGCTCTCGATGAGCTGGGGTTATCGTTCATTGTCGGTTCCCGAACAACCAAGGCGCCCGGGGATCTGGAGTCCCATTTCCATTGGCACGGTGACCTGTTCACCGACGGACAGATCATCGACACCGTCACACCTCGGTACGGCAACACTAAAGTTAACAACACCGCGCTGCGTGCTGAACCGGTGTGGAACCCCGAGGCGCACCCGGGTGCGTGGCGGGCGATCTGGGCATACTCAGCCAAACGAGCCCGCCGCGACCAGAAGACACTGGCTGCCCAAGAAGCCCGCGCCAGAGCGATCGTTGACGGCGACAAGAAAGCCAAATCAGCGCGGTTCGTCAAAGTCCGCGGCGATGACCGAAAGTTCGATGAGACCGCGCTGGCTCGCGCACAGTCCCTCGTTGGCCTCAAAGGATATGTCACCAACGTGGCCGCATCGGTGATGCCGGCGGCCGAGGTGATCGCCAAGTACCACGACCTGTGGCACGTCGAGAAGTCATTTCGTATGTCCAAGAACGATCTTCGTGCCAGGCCGGTGTTCCATTACACTCGCGATGCCATCGAGGCGCACTTGACCATCGTGTTCACCGCCCTGGCCGTCTCGCACTGCATACAGACGCGCAGCGGCCTGGCCATCGGCAAGGTGATCAAGCAGCTGAGGCCGCTGCGCAGCGCGACCATCACCATCAACGGCGCCACCCAGACCTTCCCACCGGAAATCCCCCAGGCTCAGCGCGAAATCTTGGCCCACCTCGGCATCGAACCGGGGTACTAGGCCAAATGTCCTAAGTCGGGCTCGATACCACCTTGAGGGAATACTGCTTTCAAGGGATATTCGTCGGACTTGAAGCGACCCGAACGCTCGAACTGCTACGTGCGCGCAGTTCAGGACCTACTGATGGGTTCTTAGCGTGAGTCCTCTGCTCGCGCCATAGCGGCTACCGCTGACGCTCCCGTCCGCCGCCACGCATGATTCGACACAGACGCTGCTAGCCAGGCCACTCGGGATCTGCGTGACAGGGACTTTAGCCACTAGTGAGGTGGACGCTGGCGGAAATATCGTCGGTCTGGTAGGAGCACGACTGGGTATTGCCTTGTACCGTTTCGAATTTGCTCAAAGGAATGCACATGACCGATCTGAGCACCACGTTGCCTCCCGCACTGTGTAGGGCGCTAGAGCTGCTCGCCGATCCGCCGGCCGAACCGGATGTCAGCAACGGCTATCTCGATCTTTTGGGCGCCGGTTTGCCGGCAGGAACCCCTAGGGCTGAGGCGATGTTCGCGTCGCCGGTCGGGTCGATGGTCTACGACAACGTCCAGGCGCTGATGCGCCAGCTGTTCAGCGCCTTTCAACAGCCCACGGAGTGGTTGAACATTCCGGCCGGCGGTATCGCGCTGGACGTCGGCTGCGGCCCAGGCAACGTCACCGCGTCGCTGGCGCGCGCCGCGGGCCCGGACGGGCTGGCCCTGGGCCTCGACCTCTCCGAGGCGATGCTGGTCCGCGCGGTGCGCGCCCAAGCAGGACCACAGATCGGCTTCCTGCGGGCGGATGCGCAACATCTGCCACTGCGCGACGAGACGGTCGACGCGGTGGTCTCGATCGCCGTGCTGCAGCTGGTGCCGGATCCGGCGGCGGCGCTGGCGGAGATGGCGCGGGTACTGCGAGCGGGCGGACGGCTGGCCGTGATGGTGCCCACCGCTGGGCGGGCCGCCCGGATTTGGCGGATGCTGCCCAACATCGGGGCCCGTTTATTCGGCGAAGACGAAATCGGCGACATCCTCGAAGATCACGGCTTCACAAGCGTGCGGACCAACCACTATGGCACTCTCCTGTGGGTGCGGGGCAAACGCGGGTAACGCAAACGGGCGTAACACACTGCCGCGCTCAGTACGTCGAGACTTGTTCTTCCGCCCCAAAGCTGCCGCTCGCCTCGAAGACCCGGCAGGATCGCCGAACTAAACGACGCCGTCAGACCTGCTCAAAGCAAACAATTCGCGGTGCCGACCACGACCCCAAGCTCAGTCTTTACTTCGGACTTCCAGCACCAAGAAAATCCGAGTCTCCACCAACCGATGCTCGGGGATGTCCGAGGGTTGTGTGCCGCGGCCCAACCTGTACGGGAGGCTCGACCTGAACGCGATATTGGCTGCCGTCCGGAAGACCAAATTCATCATGCGCCTTACTAAGTTGCCGCTTTGGACAGCTCGAACCGGAGGATTCGCAGGCGACCGCTCCGCAGTCCGGCCTTCACCGGGACGGGAATACGGGTGTGGCGCATGATCTCCTCGACCGGCACCACGGCGCTGCTGAGCAACTCCCAACCGGAGAAGCGGCGGCGCACATCCTCCTCCGAGATGCCGGGGACGAGCCCCGGGACCTTGGTGCAGCCGGCCATGAGTAGCAGCGCCTCCGGGGCGGCGACCTGGGTGACTCCGGCAGCGTAGTCGTCCCGCTGGCCGTCGGAAATGCTGTAGTAGCAGCCGCTGTCGTTAATCAGGGTGTAGCCGTCGCCGATGTCCAGGTCGCCGAGTCTGGTCACGTCGCCTTGGAGGAAGCGGGCTTTCGCTGCGTCGCCGACGGCCTTGGAACGGGCCTTGTCGATTGCGCGGCTGATCATGTCGATGCCAGTCACGTCCCAGCCTTGGCGGGCAAGATACAGAGTGTTGCGTCCTGCGCCGCAGCCGAGATCGAGCGCCCGCCCCGGTGGCAGTCGGTGTTCACCTTCAACGTGGTCGACCAGCCATCCGTCGGGAACGTCGGCGGCGGCGAGTGACGGATTCCAGCCGATGCGGGAGACCACCTCATACAAGTAAGGCGCGAGGGTTCATGCTAGGCCCCTTCCGGAGATTGCTTGGGCTGTTTGCGGCCCCACGCGGACGCACAGGGCCGAGGTGTTGATTCACCCACTGAGCGTGCACGATGGTCGCAACCTCGATGACTTCACCGCCGCGGTCAGAGACGGCCTGACTGCAGCCGGATTGCAAACGCAGATTTTCATCGCCGGGCGGCTTCACGGTGCATCAACGATGCCACTTGACACCGTCATTGAGAGTCTCAGTTCGCAGTAGAAGGTCCGTAGTTTGCGGGTCTTTAGCGAGTTGACGCTCGCTGCCCAGTCCGATTGCGACACGAGGAGATCAGCAATCTGTGGAGAAGTCACACATCAAAACGCTCGGCTTATTGGCTTCGCCGCCGCTGCGGCGGCGAAGATGCGCTGGCGCCAGCAGCGTCGCCAGTCATGTCGGCAGTTCGTCTCGCAGCACCTTGCTGGTGGGATTGCGTGGAATGGCGGTGACGATGTAGATATCTCTGGGCTGTTCGAAGCGAGAGAGTTTGTCTGTCAAGTACTGCCGGACGGCTGCCTCGTCGATGTCGCTGTTGGGCCGGAGGACAATGAACGCAGCGAGTCGTTGCCCGAACTGCTCGTCGGGGACACCGACGACGGCGTTGTCGATGACATCCGGGTGTTGGGCAAGTGCGTTTTCGACGGCGCGTAGATAGACGTTCTCGCCGCCGGAGATGATCATGTCGTCTTCGCGGCCGACGATGAACAGCCTTCGCGCTTCGTCGAGGTAGCCCATGTCCCCGGAGCTGGTCATGTTGTCGACGACGTCTTTGGTGCCACCGCCGGTGTAGGCGTCGAAAGTCAACTCGCCGCCGACGAAGACGCACCCGATGACGTGCGGCCCGACGGGTCTGCCGTTTGGATCGAGGATGCGGACCGGGCAGCCGGGAACCAGCTTGCCGACGGTTTCGGGCGCTTCGCGCAAGTCGGCTGGTGTTGCGAGGGCGGCGATGCCGACCTCCGAGGAGCCGTAGGCGTTGTAGAGGATGTCGCCGTAGGTGTCCATAAACCGCCGCGCCAGGCTGGGATCCAGCCGGGCCCCGCTCGATATCACCACCCGCAGCGACGGAACTGGGTTTCGCGCCTGCATCTCGTCCGAAAGGTCAAGAATCTGGGCGAGCATGACCGGGACCGTGGCGAGCGCGTGCGCGCGATGCAACGACGCCTGCGCGAGCGTTGCTTCGGCGTCGAACCGGCGTCTTGTCAGCAGCGTGCCGCCGAGTGTAACCGTGAGCAACAGCATCCCGAACCCGAACACGTGAAACATGGGCATCGGCAAGGCAATTCGGCTTCCAGCGCGCAGCCCGATGCGGTCGAGGAACGCGACTCCAACACCCAGTACCGGGGTGATACTGGGTGTGCGTGGCACACCCTTGGGTGTGCCCATCGTGCCGGACGTCAAAAGCACGATCCGACCGGGCGGCCCAGCCTTCGGCCGTGGCTCGCGCTCGTCGATGTCAAGGATGCTAGAGAACGGCTACAACGTCTGCTGGGAGATTTGGAACGGCCACTACTCCGGCGCCCGGGCGGCCGCGGGCATGCAGCAGAACTACCCGACGCTGACCGCTAATCAGGCGAAGCGTTTCGTTGTCGCCGCGTACAAGAACCTGTGCCCGGTGCCCGGTGCGTACGACTGGTGGGCTTACAGCACCAGCTAGCACGACTGCACAGGCGACCCCATCCGACACAATAAGGCGCGCCATGACCGGCCCCATCCTGACCTACAGCGTCCTGGCCATCGCCGTCGAGCTGGGCGTGGCACTCGTTCTGCGCCTGGGCGGCCGCCTGCCCTAAAACACCCGGCGGCCCTCCTCCGGTGCGGTACGCCGAATGCGTACACACCCGCCCACCGACTCACGGCGTGCACGCAACAGGCGGACAAACCGGATCAAAACGACGCGTGCGTGCGTACGCCGCCCCCAGCAGGCCCCCAGCCCGCGACGGCCACGCCACCCGCGACCTCAATGCGACCGGCGGCAGCCCCCGCCGCGACAAGCCGGGTTTGCTGTACGGCCACAGCAAATACGCCGTTGACCTGCGCAAACGGGTGGGGTAGGCACGGATAGCGGTTGCTAGCAACCACGCTGTGCTGCATCGCCGCTGGTAGGGGGAGCGCGCCCTGCAGCAAAGAAAAATCCCGGACTGCTCGACAGTGCTCTTTAACGCGCGAGCGGTCCTGCTGTAAATTTGCGCCGGTTTGCCTACGGTAATCCTGCTGTGACACGCCGCAAGCCCAGATGGATAAGGCCCTCGATCAGCTTCCCCCGGATGTCCGCACCCTTTTACGCGCCCAGCCGCAGCCTGGGCAAGTGACCCAAACGGGGACGCTCGACAACCAGCGCTGAGCCTTACGGACATCGCCCAGACGACCGCCCACAGGTCGGCCAAGCTCGCAGCCAAGGCGCCGCGCGCGACAACGTGTCATTGTCCAGCGAGGCTGCTAAACCTGGTGGACCATGTTTGCTATCGCGCGGGCGCCATCAAACGCTTCCCCTGGTCGAGTAATGCGCAAGTTCGGACCGAGGATCGATTCGATCGTCGGTGACGGCCACCAGTGATGGCCATCAGCCATCGCGCCTGCTGGCCAACACCATCGGGCGTCCGCTAGATCGGGGTGACTTCGACCGCCTGAGGACCTTTGGGTCCCTGTTCGACCTCGAATCGGACTCGCTGATTTTCCTGCAGCGAACGAAATCCACTCCCCTTAATCGCAGAGTGGTGGACGAACACATCGGCTCCGCCGCCATCGGGCGTGATAAAGCCAAAGCCCTTCTCGCTGTTGAACCATTTGACGATTCCCTCTGCCATATTTCTCGCTTTCTGATTGTGCCGTGCGCGAGCCCTCGGCTGGGAAGCGGTCTCTCCAAGTGCCGAACTTGTGTGCCACGAAATTGTCCGTCGGCTTCAGATCGCTCAGCGCCGGCAACCGAAAGGGGTTACAGCTGCGGCCGTTTACTCCTTGGTGGCGCCCGGCTTGCTGCTCACCGTCTCGCTTGCGCTGCGCACGACGCTGCGCAGAAACTCCACCCGCGTCGTGACCAGCGAGTCGGCCAAATCCAGGGCGGCGTCGACGATCGTCTTGCGCCGCGACGCGTCGACCAGCGCGGGAGTCACCTCATCAACAGTGTCAACGAACTTGCGCACCGCCTCGATCGCGGCCCGCCGTCCGGCTTCAACAGATTCGAGCACCTCGTCGGACAGACCCGCCGCTCGTTCCACCACGGTCTTTTTCTCAGTGCTTGTCATGATCGCGCTCCCAAGAGTCAGTGCACACACGAGTTGTGAATGCCCGCGGCTGAGCATGCGCTCCGAACCCGGCGTTTCATAGGGCCGATGGTCACCGCTCCCCGCGTGGGTACTGCTTGGCGGCGGCGGCCACACCGGGGTCTTTTGCTGCGACGCCGGGACCGCCGAGCCCGCCGATTGACGCACACCCATGGGTGCAAGGGGTTCTGCCCACCGCCGCATAAACCACTAACACATGGCTCCGATCGGGGTCTTCGGACTCTTACCGGTGGCTTGCCGAGCGCTCTAGCTCGGATGTTGTGGCAAAGGCACAGATAGTCGGGATCTCTAGGCGAAAGAAGGGGTGGCCCGCCGACATCTGACCGGTCGATCCGACGCGCCTGCCAGGAGGGATGACTCACAGATCGCCGGAAGCCGCCGCAGATCCGGCGAAATCACGATCATCGACGCGATGCTTTATGGGGGAACGCTTTTGGTGCTTTATGTGGGGTTTCCCCCGAAAAAGTGGACGCGGTTAACTTGCTTCCGGGGTGGCTTTCAGCGTGTGCTCGTAGTCGATGGGTGAGCGCATCCCGATTGCTGAATGCCTACGCTCATGATTGTAAAATTTCATTTAATTGTCAACTGCTGCAACTAATTCTGCTTTCGTGCGGAATGCGTGCCGGTAGTAGTGTTCAACTTGAAACTCGACCACAGCGATTCCGCGCCGGCGGGTCCGTGGAACTGGGTTGGTTGTCACCGGCCCGCAACTCCACGGTGCGTCGCGGTCCCGTGGGACGGGAGACATAAGCTCAGCGATGATCTGATCGAGACCGGCGTCGGCGAACGAGCTTGCCTGCGCCACTCGACGGGCCACCGAACCAGACGTCGAGCAACACAACGACTCGAGGGCAGCATGGACCAACGCGGAGGCGGCTTCGCGCCACTGTCTCCCTCCGGCCGCGCCGCCAGGCTACGGGGCCGCCCCTCCGGCCTCAAGGGTCGCTACCGCGATCGCTCACGCGACGGACCTACGGCTCGCCCTTGACCCCGGAGCCTCTGTGGCCCCTGATCAAGCAGCGGCACGGGGAGCCGCACGGCGCTGCCCGCCAAGCGCGCGGCGCTCAACCAAGAGATCACTACAAACCAGTCCCTACGGTTTCAGGGGATTGCCAAGGGAGTTGCTGGTGTTCGTCGTGATGGTTGCATCGGAGTGTGCGTTGGTGGCGCAGGCTGGTGGGCTTGCGGACGTGGTCTTCGGCTTGAGTCGCGAGCTCGAGCTGCGTGGCAACGACGTGGAGGTCATCCTGCCGAGGTACGACTGCATGCGCTACGACCACGTCCACGGGCTTTGGCCGGCGTACGACGACCTGTGGGTGCCCTGGTACAGCGGAGCGGTTCACTGCACCGTCTGGTTCGGCTTCGTCGAGGGGCGCAAGTGCTTCTTCATCGAGCCGCACTCCGCCGACCGCTTCTTCGAGCGCGGCCACTTCTACGGCTCGGCGGACGATGTCGAGCGGTTCGCGTTCTTCAGCAAGGCGGCGCTCGAGTTCATGCTCAAGTCAGGCAAGCGGCCGCAGGTGATCCATTGCCACGACTGGCAGACGGCGCTGGTGCCCGTGTTGTTGTTCGAGATCTACCAGCACATCGGGCTGGGGGACCAGCGTGTCTGCTACACCGTCCACAACTTCAGCCACCAGGGGGTGTGCGGCGAGTCGGTGCTCTGGGCGACCGGGCTGTGCAGTCCCGAGCGCTTCTACGACTACCACCGGCTGCGCGACAACTTCAACCCCAGCGCCATCAACCTGATGAAGGGCGGGATCGTCTACTCGAACTTCGTCACGACGGTCTCGCCCCAGCATGCCTGGGAGGCGCGGCACACCGATCAGGGTATGGGCCTCGGGCATACGCTCCACGTCCACCAGGGCAAGTTCGGCGGGATCCTCAACGGCGTGGACTACGAGGTCTGGAACCCCGAGACCGACGGTCTGATCCCGAGCCGCTACGGTCCCGACTGGCTCGACGACAAGTACGCCAACAAGCAGGCGCTGCGTGACCGCTTCTGGCTGCGGCAGGACTACAAACCCATCGTCGCCTACATCGGCCGACTGGACCGCCAGAAGGGCGTGCACCTGATCCATCACTCGATCTTCTATGCGCTCGCCCAGGGCGCTCAATTCGTGCTGATCGGCTTGAGCCCCGATCCCGCGATCGCCGCCCACTTCTGGCACCTCAAGCAGCATCTGAAGGACAACCAGGACTGCCATCTGGAGCTCGGCTTCAGCGTCGAGCTCGCCCATCTGACCTATGCCGGCGCCGACCTGCTCGTGATGCCGAGCATGTTCGAGCCGTGCGGGCTGGCGCAGATGATCGCGCTCAAGTATGGGACGGTGCCGATCGTGCGCGCGATCGGGGGGCTGGTCGACACGGTGTTCGACCGCGACTACTCCTCGCACGCCCTTGAGCAGCGCAACGGCTACGTCTTCCACCAGGTCGACAATCCGGCGCTGGAGTCGGCGATGGCGCGCGCGATCGGGCTCTGGTATGTCTATCCGCAGGAGTTCCGGTACCTACAGCTCAACGGGATGCGTGCCGACCACTCCTGGACCTGGCCGGCCCGGCACTACCTCGACATCTACGAGCACATAAGGCACAAGTGAGCGACGCGGCGGAGATTCGAAAGACGATAGTGAGCCCGGGCGAGCTCCCTGAGCGCGTGGACGGGCTGCCGAACATCTGCGGCTCCGAGCCGCTGATCGCCGAGACCATGCGGGCGGCCCGTGAGCGCCCGGTCTTCTTCGGCGACCAGGTGGCGGACCCGCTGGCCGGGATCGAGGCGGCGTTCGCGATCGCGCTGCACATGCACCAGCCGCTGATCCCGGCCGGGGGGGACGACGTCCGCAGCGCTCGGCTGATCAGCAACCTGCAGTACATGTACGAGCACCCCGACCTCGAGGACAACCACAACGCTCCGGTGTTCCGCTGGTGCTACAAGCGCATGGGCGAGTTCATTCCCCAGCTCCTCGAGGAGGGCCGCCAGCCGCGGGTGATGCTCGACTACTCGGGCACGCTCCTGCACGGACTGCGGCAGATGGGCGCGGACGACGTGCTCGAGGCCCTGCGCACGATCACCGTCGACCCGCGCTACAGCTCGGCCGTGGAGTGGCTCGGCTGCCCATGGGGCCATCCCGTCGCCCCGTCCACGCCCGTGCAGGACTATCGGCTCCACGTGCAAGCCTGGCAGCATCACTTCGCCGCCCTGTTCGGGCTGGAGGCGCTCGGCCGGGTGCGTGGCTTCTCGCCGTCGGAGATGGCGCTGCCCAACCACCCGGACGTCGCCTACGAGTTCGTTCGCACGCTGACCGATTGCGGTTACCAGTGGGTGCTCGTGCAGGAGCACTCGGTGGAGGAGCCGGACGGCTCGGGCCTGCGACACAGGTACCTGCCGAACCGCCTGACGTGCACGAGCTCACGGGGCGAGAGCGCGAGCATCATCGCCGTGATCAAGACCCAGGGGAGCGATACCAAGCTGATCGGGCAGATGCAGCCGTACTACGAGGCGCGCGGCATGGGTCGCTCCACGCTCGCGGGCCGGTCAGTGCCGCCGCTCGTCACCCAGATCGCCGACGGCGAGAACGGCGGCGTGATGATGAACGAGTTCCCGCCCAAGTACTTTGAGGTCGTCCGCGAGTGCTCGAGCTCCGCAACACCGATCCTCAACGTCACCGAGTACCTCGAGCGCCTGTTCGCCAGCGGTCTCCGAGAGGAGGAGTTGCCCACGATACAGCCGCTCCTGCAGCACCGCGTCTGGGAGCGGATGACGCCGGGTGACGGGCCGGATCGCCTCGCCGGGGTGATCAACGAGCTCGGCCGCGAGGACGACCGCTTCCACATGGAGGGGGGCAGCTGGACGAACAACGTCTCCTGGGTGCGCGGCTACGAAGAGCTCCTCATCCCGATGGAACGCGCGAGCGCACAGTTCCACGACCGGGTGCTCGCACGCGGCGTGCCGTCCTCGGATCCGGGCTACCGCAACGCGCTGTTCCACCTCCTCACGAGCGAGACGAGCTGCTACCGCTACTGGGGTCAGGGGAGGTGGACCGACTACGGCGCCGAGCTCGCCCGGCGGACCAGCGACATCATCGCATCTGACTTCTAGTGGCGCCTCCCCCTACTCCTCGGAGATAAGCCGATGCCGGAGATCGATTTCGCCCTGGTGCTCAACCTGCACCAGCCGCCGGGCAACCTCGAGCATCTGCTCGACACCGACGAGTGGCAGGCCAGGGAGATCCTGTGGGCGCTCGACCGCATCCCGCGCTCGCTGTGGGAGTACGAGGACATCGGGCGCGTCCACGTGGCGCTGTCCGGAACGCTGCTCGAGACCCTTGCCGACCCCTCCTTCCAACGGCGGGTGTACGGCATCGTCGACTGCGGCTCGCTGCTCTGGTACCTCCAGAACGAGAAGATCATCGAGATCCTCGGCACCGCCTACTACCACCCGGTGCTGCCGCTCGTCCCGCAGAGCGATTGGGACGAGCAGCTGGAGCGCTGGCGGGGCCTCGGCGCGCACCTGTTCGGCAGGGACCGGTTCGACGGATGCTGGCCGCCCGAGCTCGGCTTCTGCATGGAGCTCATCCCGGCGCTCCGCCGCGGCGGCTACCGCTACGTGATTGTGGACAGCGAGCACGTCGAGCCGATCACCCCGATGGGCTGGGACGAGCTCCGCTACCGGCCGCACCTGGCCCAGTTCGGCAGCGAGCAGATCGTCGTCGTGGTGAGGGACCGCGAGCTGTCGAACGCCCAGGAATCGGGCATGGAGGCCGACTGGTTCGTCTCGGAGGTGCGGTCGCGCACCCGGCACTGCGGGTTCCCGGCGCTCGTCACGACCGCGACCGACGGTGAGAATGGCGGGTGGTTTCGCAACACGACGTCTGGGAGCAACTTCTGGAGCGCATTTCACCGCGACCTGATGGAGAGGGTGCGCGACGGCGAGGCCGAGGGGATCCGCCCGGTGTTCATCGGCGACTACCTGGACCGCCACGGCGCGCACGGCTGGGTCACGGTCCGGCCCGGCGCCTGGAACACCGGCTCCCATGACGGCACCGGCTTCGTCCAGTGGACCGGCTCCACGGCCCAGCAGCGGGCCCTCACCCGGGTCGCGGAGCTGAGCCAGGCCGTCCACATGGCCCGGCGGAACGCCTTCGGGATCGGCGCGAGCAACCCCGATCTCTACCGCCACCTCGAGCAGGCTCACTGGCGCGTCCTGCGCGCCCAGACCAGCTGCAACTTCTTCTGGGGCGACACCTGGGTGCAACGCTGCCACGACGACCTCGACCAGGCGGCCGAGCACCTGCAGGCCGCGGGACGGCTGTTCCGTTAGCTGTTAGCTAGCTAGCGGCCGTACCAGCAGATCTTTTCGGCTTCGAGCGGAAATGATGCGTCCGGGTGATACGGCACGACTCGAGGGGTGTACGCCTCGGGCGGTCGCGGCCCTTCGACGCGGGCGTGGTAGCTGAACGTCCCGCGGATGACTTCGTCGCCGCGTTCCATCGGTATCCGTTCGGTCGCGGCGTCCTGCCAAGCGGCGGCGTATAGCTGCACTTGCACCGCGTCCGGTCCGATGGCGCCGAGGGAAACGAGGACTCGGAACTGGTGACCGTCTCCGGCCGGCTCGACGTGCAAGGCGCCGAACGACACGTCGCTCCAGTAGTTCGCGATCATTTCCCGCCAGCCTTGCACGTCGGCTCCGACCTGGCAGTGGTCGGCCAGGCGCGTGCGGTAGGCGGCCGCCGCGGGGGCGTAGAGCTCCTCGACGTACTGCCGGACCATGCGTTCCGACGAGAACCGGGGCGTCAGCGTCGCCATGCTCTCGCGCACGCGCCGCATCCAGTCTTCCGGGATCCCGTTCCCTGCGCGCGTGTAGAACATCGGCACGATCTCGTTTTCCAGCAGCGCGTAGAGGCATTCCGCTTCCTCGGCATCCCACTGCGGGTCGTTGTGTTCCCGTCCGTCGCCGAGCGCCCAACCCACCTGCGGGGTGTACGCTTCGGCCCACCAGCCGTCGAGCTCCGACAGGTTCAGGCCCCCGTTGACGAGCACTTTCATCCCGCTCGTCCCGCTGGCTTCCCAGGGCCGGCGCGGTGTGTTGATCCAGACGTCGACTCCCTCGACGAGCTGTTCGGCCAGCAGCAGGTCGTAGTCGGCAATGAACCCAACGTGCAAGCGAAGTTCCGGGCGTTGCGAGAACTCATACCAGCGCTGGATCATCGCTTTCCCGAACGTGTCGGCCGGATGCGCCTTCCCGGCGACGGCGATCTGAACGGGCCGTTCGGGATTGGTAAGAATGCGCGCGAAGCGGTCGGGATCGTGCAGCAGGAGCGCGGTGCGTTTGTACTCGGTGAAGCGCCGGGCGAAGCCGAGCGTCAGGGTGTTCGGATCGAAAATGCGCTGCGCTTCATCAACGCGATCCGCGCCGGCGCCGGCGATCGTGAATTGGCGTGCCAGCCTTTGTCGTGCCCAGAGCACGAAGCGCTCGCGGTTGTGATTGCGCATCCTCCACAACTCAGCAATCGGGACCTTCTCCATCCGCTCGACGATTTGCGTCGGAACGCCCAGCCACTGCTGGCGCAGCTCGGCGTCCGTCCACAACTCGTCGGCGGCCGGCGAGTCCCACGATGGAACGTGGATGCCGTTGGTGACGTGCTCGACCGGAACTTCCTCGATCGGGCAGCGCGGAAAGAGATCCGCGAACAGTTCGCGGCTCACCTCGCCGTGCAGCCGACTCACGCCGTTGATGCGGGACGCCCCGCGAATCGCGAGGTACGCCATGTTGAACGGTTCGGAATCGTCGTTCGGCTGAATGCGGCCCAAGTTGAGGATCTTGCCGATGCTGACGCGCATCTCGGCCGCGAACGGCGAGAGGTAACCGACGACGTAGCTAGGATCGAACCGGTCGAAGGCCGCGGCGACCGGCGTGTGGGTGGTGAACACGGTGCCCGCGCGCGCGACGGTCAGCGCGACGTCGAACGGTACGTTCTGTTCCCGCACGATCCACCGGGCGCGTTCCAACACGGCAAATGCCGCGTGCCCTTCATTGAGGTGACAGACGTCCGGATCGAGTGCCAGCTCGCGCAGCAGCCGCCAGCCGCCGAACCCGAGCGCCATCTCTTGCCCCCACCGGACTTCGGGATCAGCTTCGTAGAGCTGCGCCGTGATACCGCGGTCTGACGGGCCGTTGGCCGGATCGTTGCTGTCGAGCAAGTACAACCACAGCCGGCCGACGTTGACGGCCCAGGCACGCAAGTAAACCGTCCGGCCCGGGAAATCGAGCGGGATGCGAATCCAGGCACCGTCCTTGCCGCGCAAACGCTGCACCGGAATCTCGCTGGGATCGCTAAACGGGTAGAGTTCGCGCTGATTTCCCTGCGAGTCGAGGGCCTGACGAAAGTACCCCTGCTGGTACAGCAAGCCGACTCCGACCACCGGCGCGCCGAGATCGGTCGACGACTTCATGTGATCGCCCGCGAGCACGCCGAGCCCGCCCGCGTAGATCGGCAACGCTTCGGAAAGACCGAACTCCATGCTGAAGTACGCGGTCAGATTCAGGGTTTTCGCCGCCTGCGACTGAGGAAACCAGAACGGGTCGCTGTTGCGCCTCCGGCGATCTTCGATCAGTGCGCGCACCGCGGCGCTGAACGCGTCGTCGTTGCCCAGCTCCTCGAGCTCGGGCTGGCCGATCGATTTGAGCACCGCCCAGGGATTGCGCGACGCAGCCCAGAGCTCCGGATTGACGCGATGCCAGACGCGATCGGCACGGTGCGACGAGATGAGCCGCATGTCGAGTGCGAGGTCGTCCATACCATGCAGCGAGTCCGGGAGATTGATTTCCGTGCGATGATCTGCCATGAACCCGCCTACCTATTGGTTGGGAAAGCGCCTGCGAAGATACCTTGGACGCATTAATTCAAGACAAAGCCCTCAGTGACCGGAGGGCCGTAGCGCTCTCGGGCGCCACCCACGAGTTCACCTGGCTTTGCTACACGCCCCGTCATCCCAGCGCCGCGAGAATTAATTTTTCGTGGATGCACGAAACCGACTATGGCTTGGGCCGTCATTCAGGTGGACGCTGTTGGGAGCGCTCGTCGCCGCCATGGTAGCGGCGCTGCAGCCGATCGATGAGAAGCTGCGCTTCATCAATGTCGCGACGCAGCGAGGCTGCCTCCAACCGCATCGCCGATGCTCGGCTGCTCCTGCTGGTGACACCCTGGCGTTCGACCCGAGCTGATATGTAGGTAGATCTGTCAAGTGGGCAGGGAAAAGCGGCGGCCGCGGTAGATGATGCGGCCGCCGCTTTCCGTCGGCCGGATGAGGTGTTGTCCAGGTCGAGCGTGTCGTGTCGACGCGTTGTCAGTCTGATATTCGCGGGTTGGTTACCGCAGGACGGGACTTTCGAGTCGGAGTGGCGTGCTGGCGTCTAGCTTCGAGCGTAATCGCCTGTTCTGCAAGGAGATTGCTCATAGCTCAATCGCGGGTCACTCCAAGACGCTTGCCGACCTGTCCGCGCACCTCATCCGGAGTCTGTGCAGGGTGAGCTACCCGTCGAGCACCGCCAGAGACCAGCACCATCCGGCCAGTTCTCGGGCGATCGCGGTGTTGGACACCACCGCGCGTTTCTTGCGCGTGTCAAACCAGCGCCACCGGGCATGCAGGCGCTGATTGGCCAGCTGTGCGCGGGCCCGCGCGGCGGGACTGGCAGCATCCCACCGTCGGCGCAACGTGGCACCCGGGCGGTAGCGCGGGCGGTGATGCCAGGCCGCCTCGACCAGCAGTCGTCGGGCGTGACCGTTGCCGGTCTTGGTGATCCCACCCTGGCTGCGGCTGGCCCCCGAGGAAGACTCGGTGGGCACCAACCCCAGGTAGGCGCCGATCGAGCGGCCGGTGAGCCGGTCCCAGTCGCCGATCTCGACGGCCAACCCGAACGCGGTCAGCGTCGCGACCCCACGCAGACAGCACAACCTGATCACCACCGGGGTGAACTCGGAGGTGGCAGCCATTGCTTCGATCGCGCGATCGAGGCGGTCACGGCGATCCACCGTGGCCAGCATCGCCTCAAAGCAACTGTCATAAGTCAGCTGTAGTGCGGGATTATCGAAACGCTGGGCGCGTAACCACAACTCATGCCTGCCGGTCCAGGCCTTCCCGCCGCTGTAGACGATCCCCTGGCGCAGCAGCAGTTTGGACAAGCGGTGCCGAGCACTCATCAAGTCGCCGCGGCAATCCTCACGCGCACGCACCAGATCGCGGGCGGCTTCCTGTTCTCGGCTGGGGATGGTCACTGCTGTGACATCTCCGAGCATCAACAACCGCGCCAAATGCCGGGCATCACGGGTATCGGTCTTCACGCGATCCCCCGATGGGCGCATCAACTTCGATGGCGCCGCCACCACACAATCGATACCAGCGGTCTGCAACGATCGCGCCAACCCGAACCCCGTCGGGCCGGCCTCATACACGACCGCCGCTGGACCCGGTAACGACCGGACCCAGGCACCGATCTCTTCATGGCTCGGCGTCAGCCGACGTTCAAAAACCTCGCCGGTTTCCCGATCAAGCCCGCACGCCACCACCGACCGTGCGTGCACATCCAAACCAACACTCGTACGCTGAACTATCACTGGGGCCTCCCACATCTTGTGGCTCTACCGGCCAGGACCAACTTCCTGACGGCAACCCACGTTCACATGTGAGTGAGGCCCCAGCCCACCCCATACCGTCTAGCTGGGCGGTCATCTCGTCCAGTTGCTCACGCAGCGCGCGGACCAACTTCATAGCCTGGGCAGCCTGGCGTTGCTCCACGGAGAAATCGTCGCATTTACTGCCCGTGCCGCGCGGCGAAACCTACAGCCCTGGCAAGCCGCGCCGGGCCGCGCCAGGGGGAGGGGTCTTCAAAGGCTATGAGCGTGCAGGGTGGCACGAACAAGGCAATCCGCGTGGCGAAAGGTCCACGGAGACAAGGCAATTCGCACCATCCCAGTGTGAATTTTACACCATCTCAGCAAACCGCTGTGATGCTTCGAGCCTGCGATGACGGGGCGGTTAGCAAAGTCTCTTGGATCACGGCTGATGAAAACATCGCCCCGTCAGCTAACGCCATCGAGAGCGAAGACGCCCGCCGTGAAGCAGTAGAGGCCAGTTACCGCGCAGCGACGGCTAGGGCCGCCCGGCTCCGGAGTAGGTTGCGGCCCTGGGTCTGGGTAGCGACGACCGAGCGGGTAAGTTGTCACTTTCGGAAAACGGGCGAAAATTCGCCTGACAACCTGCCGCATGGCTGATGCTCGCACGCCGCGTAAACGCAGCTGAGCATGATCAGTAGCACGGTGACACTCCGAAGATGCCGGGCGAGCCGAAACGGGTGCAGCCGAGCCGCGATACGGCTCGGAAGACGTGAGCACCAAGCCGGATTATCGGCCGCTCTGCGAGTACGACAGCGCGTGCGGCGCAAATTCCGGTTGTGGCGAAAACATCGGGCCCGTATCGGTGCGCGAGCGCCGCACCCGGCTGGCGATGAGTGCGCTCAGCATCCCCGCCAACCCTCCCACCGTTGCCACCACCGAGGGCCCCGACAGCACCAAATAGCCGAACGCGGCCCCGGCGACGAGCAAGCCCACGTGTATGGGTGTCCAGCGGGCTATCGAGCGCAGCCGGAAGGACAACCCGATGCCCAGCAGCAGCGCCAGAACGTGCCCGACGGCGGTGAAGTCCGCACCCAAGGTTGCGGCCGATGCGATGCCGAGCCACCAACCGAGCCAGGCAGGCCGCCACCGCAAGGGTATGGATGCGGTCAGGGCGCCCAGAACGCAAACCGCGCCGTAGCTGATCCCCACGTCGCTGGCGCGCGCAACGGAGAAAGGCAGCCACCCCGACTCGACCGCGGTGACCAGCCCCGCCGCGACGAGCAACGTGGCACCGATGTGACCGACCGCGAACGTGATGAGTAAACCCCGACTGCGCCAGATGAGTTCGCCTAACGCCAGCAAGCACACCAGTCCCGGCAGCCAGATATAAACCTCATCGCTGTCGTTGACAAACGCGCTACCGACCAAGGTGCCCAGGTGGCCGTGTCTCAAATTGTGCAGGTTGGTGCTCATGTCACTCACGACGATGCCGCGCGCATGCGGACCAAGCGCGGTGAGCGTCAGCGAGACCGCGACCAATGCGACGGCGTACGAGGCCGTGATTCGTACCGCTGCCGCGCCGGACAACATTCGTCCGGCCACCGCCGTCAAACGGTCGGCGCTGTCACGAAAAGAGTTGTTGGATAACATTATTCGTTACCTAACTCGCCGCGGCGGCCCGGACTGGGGGTGAGTTACCCAGCCAGCCGCAGTCGCGGGCCAGCAGGTCGTCGACTGTTTCGCGGCGCACCAGTTCACGGGACCGGCCGCCGGCAACGCCGACCAGTGGCGCGCAGCCCATCAAGTTGCGGCTCGAGCCCATTGAGTGGTGGTAGGCGCCCGTGCAAGCCACCGCCAGCAGATCGCCGGGGTGGATGTCGGCGGGCAGTTCGGCGTCGCGGACGATTTCGTCCCCGGCCTCGCAATGCCGCCCCACCACCGTGACCGGTGTGGTGGCGGTTGGCAGGTGCCGGTTGGCCAGTGCCACCGTGTATTTCGTGTCGCGGAGCGCAGCCCACGGGTTGTCGTTCATGCCGCCGTCCACCGCGACGAAGGTGCGGCCGCCGGGCTGGCGTTTGACGGCGATCACCCGGTACAGGGTTATCCCGGCGCGCGCGGCGATCGCTCGGCCCGGCTCGATCACGATCTTGGGGCGCGGATATTCGTATTCCGCACAAGCGGTTCGGAGTGCGGAGTCGATGACCGTGGCGAGTGCCCGCGGGTCGAGTTCCGGGTCGCCGGAGCGGTACGGGACCGCCTGTCCGCCGCCGAGGTTCAGCTCGGTAAGTGCCACCTGATGGCGGTCGCGGACCTCGGCCATCACCGCGATCATTTGCCGGATCGCCGCGCCGTAGATACTGGCGTCGGGGAGTTGCGACCCCAGTTGGCAGTGCAACCCGACCAGGTCCAGCCACGGCTGATCCAGGACGCGCTTGACCGCACCGGCCGCCTGGCCACCCGCCACGGCAAAGCCGAATTTCTGGTCGAGCACCCCTGGGGGCACCGCGCCGGTGTCGATATCGGGAATCACCCGGACCAGCACCCGTTGGCGACGACGCACCCACCCGGCAAGCAGGGCGATCTCGCTTGGGGCTTCGATCACGACGCGCCCTACCCCCGCGGCGACCGCGTCGTGCAGTTCGCCGGCCGTCTTCGCATTGCCATGCAGAATGACCTGTGACGGCGGGACGCCGCCGGCCAGAGCGGTGGCCAGTTCGCCGGCCGAGCGGACCGTCACGCCGGCGCCTTCGGCCGCGGCCCACCCGGCCACCGCGGTGCTCAGTAGGGCCTTACCGGCGTAGCTCAGGTCAGCCCCGGGAAGGGTGGCGTGGTAGCCGCGGATTCGGCTCCGAAAGTCTGCTTCGTCCACCACGAAAGTGGGCGTGCCGAACTCGGCGGCGATCTCCGTGACGGCCACCCTGCCGACACACAGCCGGCCCACTTCGTCGACGTCGGCGCTCAGCGGCCAGATCGCACGGTCGAGGTGCGGGTTCAACCGGTGCCGCACCGACGGCAGCTCGAAGAGCGTCATACTCCCACGGTGCGGGTTTAATCCCGTACAGGCCACGTTCTTAACGAAGCCTTCACACGCGGGTGGTAAATCTTCACAGGTCCAGCACACCCGCCGGCGCCGTAGCGACGGCAGTTATCGGTCTTCGATCGGTCGCAATCTCAGCGTTCTCGCTGATGTTTTGCTGCGTGTGGCCGTCGCTACCGCGACAAGGCGAAAACGCTTGGTTGCGAAAGGCATGTCGCGCCCGCCGCGTTCCGCTCGCCCGGATCTGCATATCCGCGAGGCGATCAGGGTACGGTCGGTCACGCATCCGGTGCCCTGCCCAATGCGTGGTCAGGACGCTTTGGCGTACCTGCGCACCAATTGGTTTTCCCCGAACGTGCTTGTGTACTGCTGGCCGTCGTCGTCGCGGCCGAAAAAGGTCCATTGTTTTGGACTCGTTTGCGGCCCGCTGATCAGCTTGACCGTGTAGGGGCGATGGTTGGGTTTGGTCGCACCGATGGTGTCACCGACCCGTATCTCTGAAGGATGAATCTCGGGTGCGTCCGACCAGTGCTGTATGACCATGCCGCCCATCCTCCTCCCATGTTGCTGTGACTCCAAACCCGATCCGGTATTTCGGACTGCGCTTAGCCGCAATCGAGGCTGATGAAACGCCGCCGCGACGAATCGCGCGTCGCGGGAGATGCGCCATCAGATGGCCGAATTCTTCGAGCCCTACTCCGAGACAAGTCGCTGACCTCATCGTCTTCCTTTGCGAGCGACCGCGCCGGAAGCATCGCCGGAGCCCCGACTACCGCGTCGCGACGAGCTCTTGACGAGGTCATCAAGCTGCTGCTAGCCATGGCGTGCGCCACGAAATTGGGCGATCGGTCAATAACGAATCGAGGTTCCCATGGGCCGGATGGACGGCAAGGTCGCATTCGTGACCGGCGCGGCACGCGGGCAGGGCAGAAGTCACCCGGTACGGCTGGCGCAGGAGGGGGCCGACATCATCGCTATCGACATCTGCCGGGAATTCGAGGCATCGCCGGCCTCGGGTGCAACGCCGGAAGATCTCGACATGACCGCGGGGATGGTCAAGGATGCCGGAGGCCGCGTCGTGACCGCCGAAGTCGACGCTCGCCATTTCGACGCATTGCGGGCGGCCGTTGACAGTGGCGTCGAACAGTTGGGGCGCCTGGATGTCATCGTGGCCAACGCCGGCATCGGCACGACAGCCGGAAAGCTGCACAAGGCCGACGCGGCGCTGTGGCAGGAGATGATCGACGTCGACTCGGCGGGGTGTGGCAGACGGTCAAGGCCGGTGTTCGACACATCCTGAAAGGCGGTCTGGCGGCTCGATCATCCTGACGTCCTCAGTGGCCGGCTTCAAGGCCTATCCGCACGTCGGCCACTACGTCGGGGCGAAGCACGGTGTGATCGGCCTAATGCGTGCGTTTGCCGTCGAATTGGGTCAGCACATGATCAGGGTCAACGCCGTTCTCCCGACCCATGTGAGTTCGCCGTTGCTGATGAACGAGGCCACCTACCGCGCTTTTCGGCCGGATTTGGAGAACCCCGGGCCGGACGATCTTGCGCCGGTGTGCCAGAGATTCCACGTCCTGCCGATCACGTGGGTGGCCGCGGCAGTGCCTTGACCACTGTAGGCGCCGGGGAGATAAGCCACTGCTTGGGCGGTCGCTCAGGAGCGTCGTGCTCTTGGAGTCAGGACTTGTTCTGGCATCGTGCTGCTGAGGTCCAGGCCTGGCGAGCCGGTCGACGCTCCTTCGTCGCAAAGGCGAATCGGTTTACGCTGATGCGCGTGGACGGCCACGCCGGCACGGTCGCAGAAGTCGGCTGCTAGATGGCACGGGGACGGCTCCGTGTGTACCTGGGTGCTGCTCCGGGGGTCGGCAAGACCTACGAGATGCTGCTCGAAGGCCACCGCCAGCGCAGGCAGGGCGTCGACTGCGTGATCGGCTTCATCGAGCCGCATGGCCGACGGGCGACCCAAGAGCTGGTCGACGGGCTGGAGGTGGTGCCCCGGCGCTATGTCCGGCATCGAGGCGGGGTGCTGCCGGAGATGGATGCTGCTGCGGTGCTTGCTCGCCGTCCGCAACTGGCGTTGGTCGACGAACTGGCGCACACCAACGCTCCCGGTTCCCGCAATCCAAAACGCTGGCAGGACGTTCAGGAGTTACTCGACGCCGGTATCGATGTGATCACGACGCTAAACATTCAGCATCTGGAGTCATTGGGCGATGTGCTGACCGAGATGACCGGAGTCGAGCAGCGCGAAACACTGCCCGACGCGGTGGTGCGCCAGGCCGACGAGCTGGAACTCGTGGACTTGTCGCCAGAAGCGTTGCGCCGCCGCATGGTCGCCGGCGACATTTATCCGCCCGATCGCATCGACGCGGCGCTGTCGCACTATTTTCGGCCGGGCAATCTCACCGGGCTGCGGGAACTGGCGCTGCTGTGGGTAGCCGATCGGGTTGATGAGGGCTTGCGCCGTTACCGCAGCGACCACGGGATCAGCGCCAGCTGGGAGGCCCGGGAACGCATCGTGGTGGGCGTATCAGGTGGCCCGGAAAGTGAGGGGCTGATTCGGCGGGCCGCGCGGCTGTCCGCCCGCACACCCGGAAGCGATCTGATGTCCGTTTACGTGGCGCGCAGCGACGGACGTCTAGGGGCCGACCCGGCCAGATTGGCCACGCTGCGCTCGTTGGTCGAAGGGCTGGGCGGTAGTTGGCATCAAGTAGTCGGCGCCGACGTCAGTAGTGCGCTAACCCAATTCGCGCGACACGAAAACGCCACGCAGATGGTGATCGGCGTCAGCCGTCCCAGCGCCGGCTGGAGAATTCTGACCGGCCGGGAAGTGGTGTCCCGTCGGCTGTCTCGGCTCGACACCATCTTGGATGTGCATGTGGTGACCGATAAGACGCCGGCGAGGTTTGCGACGCGGCTCCCGCAGCTAAGCGGTGTTAGTCCGCGCCGGCGGCTGCGGGCGCTGGTGCTGATGGCGGTGTTGTTGCCGGCGGTGACAATCCTGTTGGGACTGGTCCGGACGCGGCTGAGCCTGCCGAGTGATTTGTTGGTGTACCTGCTCGTGATCGTCCCGATAGCGATGGTGGGGGGGTGGTATCCGGCGTTGGTCGCAGCGGTGGCCTCTGTGGCGGCCGCGGATTTCTTTCTGACTCCGCCGCTGCATTCGTTCCGGGTTGGGCTCGCCAGCAATGTCGTGGCACTGGTCGTCTATGTGGCGGTGGCGGTGCTGGTGAGCTGGACGGTGGAAGTCAGTGCCCGCCGGCGGCGGCTGGCTGCCCGGTCAAGCGCCGAGGCCGCGGTGCTGACGTCGATGGCCGAGGCATTTCTGCGTGGGGAGGGCGAGCTTCCTCAGCTGCTGGAGTTGGTCCGCGAGACGTTCGGGTTGGAGGGGTTGAGCGTGCTGGAACGCCCGGCGGTCACGCCGGGTAGTGATGGCGCCTGGGTAGTCAGCGCCAGCTGCGGGTATCGGCCCCCGGAGGTGCCCGAGCAAGCCACGGTGCAGGCCGAGCTGGGTCCTTCGTCGATGCTCGGCGGTCGCGGCCCGGCTTTATCAGCGTCTGACCTAGAGATTTTCACTGCGTGCGCGGCGCAGATCGCCGAGTATCTGGGCCAGCGCAGGCTCAGCCGGCGCGCCGCGGGCGCCGAACAGCAGGCCGAGAACGAGCGCATGCGAACCGCGATGGCCGCCGCAGCCGGTCGCGCCCTTGTCGATGGCGTCGACTCCGCCAAGCGGGCCGTCACCGCGCTACGCGCGATGCCGACTGTGGCGCGGGAGAGCGAGCAGATCGACACGCTGGAGCGCGCGGTCGACCGGATCGGCGTATTGGCAAACCAACTGGAAGATGTGGCCAGGGCCCGGGCCGGTGCGCTCGATGTGCGAATACGGCAGGTGGATGTCGCCGAGGTGGTGGCCGCTGCGCTCGACGAACTTGGTCCCGGTCGGCACGCCGTGGATGTCGTAGTGCCAGAAGACATTCCCAATGTGGTTTCCGACGCTGCGGTGCTCACGCGGGTGGTAACGGCCTTGGCCGCCAATGCAATCCGGCTTAGTTCGCCGGGCGGCACGCCGAAGATCGCCGCGACCCTGTGCGGCGATCGGGTCGAAATCCGGTTCCAGACAGGCTATCTTGAGCAAAGGGTTGCCAACGGTCGCGGCGAGTACTTCACTGTTGAGGCAGCGCGCGATCTGCTCGAGGCAATCGACGCGTCGCTGCGCATAGAAACCGGTCCGGACGGTGCCGGGGTCGTGATCGTCAGTGTGGCCGCGGCTGGGAATCAAGCGCAAGGTTGAGTTCGACGACATTGACCACGGTCTCCCCGAGGAAGCCCAGCGCGCGTCCGGTGGTGTGGTCGCGCATCAGCGCTGTCACTGTTTTGGGCGGCAGATGCCGGGCGGCGGCGACCCGCGATGCCTGCAGTTCGGCGTTGGCCACTGAGATGTCTGGATCGAGACCTGATCCGGAGGCGGTCACCGCGTCGACGGGCACCGCGGCATCGCCGGGCAAGTGGTTGAAGGCGCGGTAGGCAGCGGCTCGTTCACCGATAACAGCGAGCAGCCTCGGATCGCTGGGACCGAGGTTGCTGGCTCCGCTGGCTGTGCCGTCGTAGCCGTTTCCCGCCGCGGAGGGTCGGGGCTGGAAATACTCGGGCAACGGGTTACCACTGGCATCTGTGAACGATTGACCGAGCAGGCTTGAGCCGACGACCTGATTGTCGCGGCTGATCAGTGAGCCGTCGGCCTGGTGCCGGAAGGCGAGTTGCCCGATGCCGTAGGTGGCGAGCGGGTAGGCGACGCCCAGCACCAGGCTGGCCAGCACCGTGAGCAGGACCGCGGGGACCAGTTGAGCGCGCAGCATCAGTGGATGCCTATCGGCGCGACGATGGCGATGTCGATCAGCTTAATGAGCACGAACGGGGTGATCAGTCCGCCTACCCCGTAGATCAGCACGTTGCGGCGCAGCATCGCGGTGGCGCCCATCGCCTTGACGCGAACACCACGTAGCGCCAGCGGGATCACCAGCACGATGATGGTTGCGTTGAAGATCACCGCGGACAGGATCGCGGTGTGCGGGTTGTGCAGGTTGAGGATGTCGATCACGCCCAACTCCGGAAAAACGGCATGGACCATCGCCGGGATCGCGACGAAGTATTTCGCTACGTCGTTGCAGACCGAGAACGTTGTCAGTGAACCGCGGGTGATCAGCAGTTGCTTTCCTACCTGGACGATCTCCATCAGCTTGGTCGGATCGCTGTCCAGGTCAACCAGATTGCCGGCCTCCTTGGCGGCCTGGGTACCGCTGTTCATGGCCACCCCGACATCGGCCAGGGCCAGGGCTGGCGCGTCGTTGGTGCCGTCACCGGTCATCGCGACGAGGTCGCCGCCGGCCTGTTCGGCGCGAATCCGGTCCATTTTGTCTTCCGGGGTCGCCTCGGCGATGAATTCGTCGACACCGGCCTCGGCGGCGATGGCCGCGGCAGTGGCCGGATTGTCGCCGGTAACCATCACGGTGCGGATTCCGAATGGCCGCATAGCGCCGAGGCGCTGCGAAATGCCAGGCTTGACAGTGTCTTTGAGGTGGATGATCCCCAGCAAGGTGTTCTCGTCGGCAACAGCCAGCGGGGTGCCGCCGCTGGTGGCGATGCGCGCCGCGATGCCATCCATATCCGGTGGCACGGTGCCGCCGTTGGCCCGTACCCAGTCGCTGACCGCTGCCACTGCGCCTTTGCGGATTTTGCGGTTTGGCAAGTCGATGCCGGACATCTTCGTCTTGGCGCTGAAGTTGACCAGGTTCGCACCGGCAATGTCGCGCGGTTGGCAGCCGTGGTGGTGCTGGGCGAACTCCACGATCGAGCGGCCCTCGGGGGTTTCGTCGGCCAGCGACGACAGGTGGGCCGCGTCGGCCAAGGCGTGTTCGTCGGTGTCGCCGACCGGGACGAACTCGGTGGCCATGCGGTTGCCGAACGTGATGGTGCCGGTTTTGTCCAGCAGCAGCGTGGTCACATCACCGGCGGCTTCCACCGCCCGCCCCGACATGGCCAGCACGTTGTGGCGGATCATGCGGTCCATGCCGGCGATGCCGATCGCTGAAATCAACGCTCCGATGGTGGTCGGTGACAGCAGCACCAGCAGGGCGACCAACAACACGATCGGCTGCTTGACCCCCGAGTAGATCGCGACCAACTGGAAGGTGCTGACAGCGACCAGAAAGATGAACGTCAGGCTGACCAGCACCACGGTCAGGGCCAGCTCGTTTTGCGTTCGTTGCCGGTTGGCGCCCTCCACCAATCCGATCATGCGATCCAGAAAGGTTTGCCCGGGCGGGGAGGCGATCGATACGACGATGCGATCGGACAGCACCACCGTGCCGCCGGTGACCGCCGAGAGATCACCCCCCGATTCCCGCACCACGGGGGCCGACTCACCGGTGATGGCCGATTCATCGACCATCGCCATTCCTTCGATGACCTCACCGTCGCCGGGAATTGCCTGCCCGGCTTCGACGACACACCGGTCGCCGACTTTCAGCTCCGTGGAGGGCGTGTCCTTAGTGGTGCCGTCGGGCTGCAGAACATGGGCGACGGTTTCCTGCCGGGCACGACGCAACGCGTCGGCGTGCGCCTTGCCGCGGCCCTCGGCCATCGCATCGGCAAAGTTGCCGAACAGCACCGTAAACCACAAGAACAGCACCACCAGGCCGGTGAACAGGTTGTCCGCCCAGGTGGATCTGGGTGCGTCGCGCACCAACAGCAGCGTGGTCCAGATGCTGCCGATATAGACCACGAACATCACCGGCTTGTGCACCATCAGGCGCGGATCGAGTTTGAGCAGCGCATTGATGACGGCTCTGCGCACGATCCGGGGATCGAGGATCGACAACTCGCGCAGCTGGCGCGTTTCGCGGCCCAGGTGCCGACCGGGCGGGACAGCCGTCTGCGTCGTCATCGCTCAGACTCCGAAGTGCCCGGAAAAGTGCTCGGCTAGCGGTCCGAGGGCCAGCACCGGGAAATAGGTGAGACCTACCAAAATCACGACGATCGCGGCGAGCAGCGCAGTGAACAGCGGCGTGTCGGTACGTAAAGTCCCGGCGGTCACCGTGTACGTGCGTTTGCGCGCCAGTGAGCCCGCCAGCGCCAGCGCGGGAATGATCTCGAAGAACCGCCCGACCCACATGGCCAGACCCAGCGTCGAGTTGTACCAGAGGGTATTGCCGGCCAGCCCGGCGAATGCCGACCCGTTGTTGTGTGCGGCAGATGTATACGCATAAACGGCTTCGGTCACCGCGTGCGGCCCGGTCGTGGAGATCTGGTGGGCCGCGGACGGCAGCAGCAGCGAGATGCCGGCGAAGCTCAACACCGTGACCGGCAGCACCAGGATGTAGATCGCCGCCAGTGTCATGTCTCCGGCCAGCAAACGTTTACCCAGGTACATCGGGGTTCGTCCAACCATCAGCCCGGCGATGAACGCGGTGATCATCACAAAGATCAACATCCCGTACAGACCGGTGCCGGTGCCACCCGGAATGACCTCCCCGAGCATCATGTCCAACATGGGCAGGCCGCCGCCCAACGGCGTGTAACTCTCCACAGCGGAGTTCACCCCGCCGGTAGAGGTGCCGGTCATGGTGACGACGCTCAGCGCCGATCCGGTCGCCCCGAGCCGCAGATCCTTGCCCTCCAGGTTCCCGCCGGGATTGGTGCTGGTGGGGTACTGGGCGACGCCGAACTGCGCGAGATGGGAGTTGCCGTGAGCCTCCAAAGCGGCCACCGCCACCACCGACACCGTGTACAGAGTGGCCATGGCCACGAGCACCACCGTCGCTTGCCGCATGGATCCAACGAGCCGACCGTAAGCCCACGGGAAGGCGAACGGAATGGCCGCGGCCAGCCAGATGGTCAGCACGTTGACGATCGGGTTCGGGTTCTCGAATGGGTGGGCCATATTGGCGCCGAAATAACCGCCGCCGTTGTCACCGAGCATCTCGATCGGCACCATGCTCGCCACCGGACCACCGGGGATGCTTTGCTGGGCGCCGGTAGCGGGTGTGCCCATCGACGAGATGGTGTGCACGACCTGCGTCGGGTGGAAGTTGTCGATCACGCCCGTGGCGAGCAGCACGATGGCGAACACGAAGCTCAGCGGCACCAACACGCGCACCAGAGACCGCACAATGTCGACCCAAAAGTTTCCCAATGTCGTTGTCCGGGTGCGGATCACGCCGCGGATGAACGCCGCCGCCAGCGCCATCCCGATGGCCGCGGACAAAAACTGGTGCACCACCAGTGCGAACATCTGGCTGAACTGGCTCATCGTCGATTCGCCGGTGTAGTTCTGCCAGTTGGTGTTGGTTACAAAGCTGACCGCGGTGTTGAACGCGAGCGGCGGACTCACCCCGCCGAGGTGATCGGGGTTGCCTGGCAGCACGTGCTGAACGCGAAAAAGAAGGTAGTTCAGCAGCACGCCGACGACGGTCAGCGCCACCACCGAGCCGACGTAGGCGATCCAGCGTTGCTCACCGTGGGGGTCGATGCGCAGCAACCGGTAGACCAGCCGCTCCACCGGAAGAAACACCCGGTCGCCGGGCGCTTTCTCGTTGCGGTACACCTTGGCGAGGTAACCGCCCAAAATCGGGGTGCTGATGACCAGCAGCGCGAACACCGCGGCGATCTGTGCCCAACTCGCTGCAGACATCTACACGTCCCCCCGCCGGACCAGCCCGTAGACCAGGTAAGCACCCAGCAAGACCGCGACGACGATTCCTGTCACATCGTCGAACGTCATGCCGACTCGAGCTCGGTCCGCGGTGCGCCCTCACGGCCCGCCTCAGACAGGGCAGGCTCGTCGGGACCCATCAACCGATCACATGCGGCTGCGAAACCGACGGCAAGCACAGCCAGGCCAACCAGCAGCGCAACGAATGCCAGGTCTAGCATGGCCGACCTCCGACAATTTGTGAGCAGTTGTGGTATGACGGTACGGCGACCCGCCCGATACAACTGCCGGATATACGGTATCTATACGGCCCGCACTGCGCAGCCCCTCACGCAAAGGCGACTTTGCGCGGATCTAGAGCCAATCCGCAGCAGGGCTATTGGACTCTGCTCCTTCTTGACCAGCCTCTATTAGCCTGGACGTTGCACGTTTGTGTCGCGGGTTGGCGGCGCACGTTGGCCGGCGATTTTGCCTCGGGGCTGCCCAAAACATCTCCTGCGCAACGCTTTCCCCAAACTGACACCGATCTGGGGTGTGCCCGATGGCGACAAGCTCTTGGTGATCACTGACGACGGGTCGTGGAAGGTTCGCTGAGCCGGGACCGGGGTTGCCGAGCACCGCCGCGACCTTGCCCGTCGTCTTGTAGAGGCCCAAAGCCATGTGCCCGCCAGCCGCGTTCGGACAGTTCGGGACACGTTGAAACGGTGGAGGACATCCTCACGGATTTGATCACTGGGTGCTCCCGACCAGTAGGGCCTGAAGTCCTCGCCCGAACAGTTCCTTGGTTTTCGCCCTATGAATGGCTTGGAGGAAGCCATTTTTCAGGAAGAGGCGCGCTTCGGATGAGTCGGCTGCAGTCCCGCCGCTTCCTTCAGCTCCTCGTAGGCCTGCAGCGTGCAGCGAGCGAGTTGTGGTAGGTCGTCGAACGCCGCGGTGTTGGCGACGAACCCGAAGTCCATGTTGTCGTGGTAGGACGTCAGCGTGGCGTTGAGCCCAATCGAGGCGGCGAGGGCGGAGACCGGGTAGGTGCCAAGGAGGCGTGCACCGTTGAGGTACCGGGGCTCCTTGGCGCCCGCCACGTTGGAAATGACGAGGTTGCACGCCGGGTGCGCGACGCGATCCAGGTGCGTGGAGGCACCTAAGCCCGCGAGCGCGACGAGTCCGACCGCATAGGTCATTGCCGCCTCGTTGGACATGCCGTCGAGTTCCTTCTTGGCCGTTGCGATCGAGTCAACCACCTGGCGGATCCGCTCCGGCATGCCCGCGCCTGGCTCGCCGAGTCGTACGAACAGCGCTGACACTCGCGTGCCGGTCGCCGTGTCGCCGTCGGCGCGCAACGACACCGGACACATCGCGATGAACGGGTGCGCGAAGGAGCGGCCGGCCGCGTGCAGGTAGTCATGCAGCCCCGCGTCGATAATGGTGGCCGCCACGTCGTTGAGGGTCGCCCCGAAGTGCCGACCGACCTCGCGCATCTCCTCGAGCGGCAGCGAGAGCGTCGCGAACCTTCGCCCGATTTTGAGCGGCTCGTTGGTCGGGGCGTGCTGCGCCGCGAACGGCAGGCTGCCCTCGAGATGCGATCCCACCAGACCGGCAAACACCTTGCGCAGCGCGCCGGCCGAAACCTGGTTGAGCGCCTCGACCTGCGTGATTGCGCCGCGGATTGAGTCGGCGATTCGCTCTGCGAGTGGCGTCGGCGGGTGCGGCGTGGGTGCTGGCATGCCGAGCGCAAAGCCGGGTGTGGGGACGGTGTGCCGATCGGATGTGCTCAGGCCTTCGTATATCCGCTTCAGGCCGGATTCGCCGTCGATGATGCAGTGATGAGTCTTGGTGTAGATCGCGAACATTCGGTCCGGTACCCCGTCGATCACCCAGCAGCGAAAGAGCGGTCGGCCGCGATCGAGTTGCGGCTCGTGCAGATCGGCGATCAGCCGCAGCAGGTCGTCGTAGGAGGCTCGGGCAGGAAGCGCCAGGTGCCCGATGTGGTAGTACGGGTCCCAGCTCGCCACCTCGCGGAAATGGGGCGCGCCTCGACCAAGGAGCTCCGGAACATAGTTGAACGGCGGTGCCGGCGGGTAGGCTCGGTACGCCTCCACGATCTCGCGCACGATGGGCGCGCGTCCGGCCGGCTTTTTGAACAGCAGCATCGCACCGACGTGCGTCGTGCCAGCTGGTGTCTCCATCAACAGCCACGAAAGATCCAGCGGTGGAATCGGTTTGGTCACGGTGTATCTCCTATCCGAAGTCCAGGCAGCCATTGAACGACATCCGGGCTGGGCGCTCAAGAATCCGAACCGTTACGGCGATGTTCTCTCCGCGGACCACAGTCGGCGAGGGCATTAGGGCCCTGTTACGGCAGCCGTAAGTCCCTCGGCAAGATCGACTGGCTCGTGGACGTCGTGCGCGGCAACGCTGAGTGGTTCACCCGCGAAGGGCCTCGAATGTGTCGGCCACGGTCTCCTGGGGATCCCGATAGGTGATGCCGAGGTCCCGCTCGCTCGGCGAATCGTCGGACGCCGGCATCTGGGTGTAGTACTGCATGCCCGCCGACGTGAAGGGCGTGTCGAAAGGCAGAAACCGGCCCGCCCGATCCAGCACCGCGCCCGCAACGCGCAGCGCGATATCGGGTATCGGAACGGCGACCATCGGGGTTGCGGCGACGCGGGCCAGCATGGTCGCAAGCTCGGACACCGGAACTCGATGGCCACCCGCGGTGTAGCGGCGTGGCCCGCGGCCGGGCTCCAGCAATGCCGCATGCAAAGCGGCCAAGTCGCGGACGTCGACGATCAGCCATGCCGCGCTCCGCCCCGGGATCGCGTGCATCTGCACCGCCGCTTTGACGCCTTCCCCGGCCTCACCGAACTGGTCGCCGACCGGAGGGCCGAGAACCATGCCGGGATAGGTGATGTTCACCGGCGCGCCCGCATCCTGCAGACCGCGGGCATAGATTTCGACCTGCGCCTTGGATGTTCCGTATCCGTCTGCGCCGCCGACCACCGGCAGGTCCGCCGACAGCGTCTCCAGGCCCGGATGAAACAGCGCGGTGAAGCTCGACACGTGGATGATCGGGTCCAAACCGAGTTCGACCGACTGACCGAGGACGTTTTGGGCGCCTTGCATGTTCGTGGTCAGCATCTGGGTGGTTTGACGCGGGTCGGTGGCGACCAAAGCGGCACTGTGCACGACGGCGTCGCAGCCCCGCAACGCGTCCCGCACCGAGACGCGATCGGTGATGTCGCCGACGGCGAAGTCAGACACGTCGACGCCCAGTTTGGCGACGGAGGTCTGCAGCCGCGCGGGATTTCGCACCAGAAATCTGATGGAGTGCCCCGCGTCGGCGATGGCCCTGGCGGTCCATCCGCCCACGAATCCCGTACCGCCCGTGATCAGAACGCGCATGGGGCGATTCTGCAACGGCACGGCCGAAACTCTACAGGTGGCTGGCGGCGAAGTCGGCGGCTTGGCCCGTCAAGCCGTTCACTGCATATGAAACGTGGGCAGCAGGATTGGTGCCTGCACCGCAGATCCCGTCACCCTGGGCGCATAACTCGAGAGTCTTGGGCTGATACAGCGGACCGATGGCGATCGTCGGCGCGCCGTACTGGTGCAGGAATTGATCCGACGGCGTCCCGAAAAGCGTAACGGCGGCCACGTGGTTCGCTATCGCCGGCGGCATCGGCGGAGGTACCGCTGCGGCGGGTACCCCCGGCGGAACGGCGGCCGAGGTGACGTACCCGGCCACGGCCGCGCCCTGGGAGTATCCGCCGAGTACTTCCCGGGTGTTGGGGCAGTTCGCCGCCGTCGACTCGATATGAGAACTCGCGTCACGGATGCCGTCGATGACAGTCATGGGGAAATCGCTGTTGGAAAAGTCAGTGCTGGCAGGGTAATTCACCGGATACACCCCGAGTGACCTGGAGCCGATCTGCGAGCGCAACGCATCGACGAATGCCCCTCCGATACCGCCGACACCCGGTGGCTCGCCGGAACCGCGGGCGAACACCACCTCGACGTCGGGACACGGATCGGCAGACGCCGAGGGGACAGGCACACCGGACAGCACCGCGCCGGCTGCCACCACTGCCACTCCGATAGCCGTGGTGAGCCGGTGTACCCCGTTGACCGCGTTCAATTTCAACACGTTCAAGACGATCGCTTACTTCTTGAAGGCATCTTTGACCTTCTCGCCGGCATCTTTCAGATTGGACTTCGCCTGGTCGATCCGGCCTTCGGTCCTGGTGTCCTCATCCCCGCTGGCCTTACCGAGGGCTTCTTTGGCACGGCCACCCAGATCTTCGACCTTGTTCTTCAATTTGTCTTCGGCGCTCATGCCTTGCTCCCTCTCGATGGCTTGTTCGCTTAGTCGTGGCTACCCAGCAGGGGGCGGTTTCGAAACCCGAAGGATCGGCTTGCTGCCCGGCGCCTGTCATCATGGAGTTCGTGAGCACCGCAACTGTGGTGGTAATAGTGGCGGGACTGATGCTCCTGGGCATCGGCATGGTGGCCAATCAGCTGCTTCGGCTGAGAAGCTATTTGAAAAACTCGCCGCCCGCTCAGACGCCCGGGGAAGAACCCGGGCAGCCCCCGGAGTCGCCTGACTCCTGAGAGCAATTTGCCGGAGCGGAATTTCGCAGCCGTATCGGTTCGATTCTGGTCAGGGCTCTTCTGAGACTGATAGCTTCATTCTCGTGATGGCGGTGCGTCGGGGAGATGCCGCTGAAGCGACAGCCGGGCCGGGCGCTCGAGGCGTCACGGCACGATGACACCGTCGACTCTGCTGGTGAGCGACGATGGCTTGCCACGCGGTGTGTCCGGGGCCGCCGACCCACATTTCGCAAACGTCGTCAAGCTCTTCTCGCAGTTGTTTTTCGGTCGCCGGTTCGGTGGTGGAGCCCTGAGCGTCTACATCGACGGTGTGCCCGTCGTCGACGTCTGGACAGGGTGGTCGGACCGGTCCGGCACCCAGCGCTGGACCGCTGACACCGGCGCCATGGTGTTCTCGGCGACCAAGGGTGTCGCATCGACGGTGATTCACCGGCTGGCCGACCGGGGCCTGCTGTCTTATGACGAGCCCGTCGCCGAATACTGGCCCGCGTTCGCGGCCAACGGGAAGGCCGATATCACGGTTCGCGACGTGTTGCGGCACCGATCCGGGTTGTCGCATCTGCGGGGCGTCACCAAGGCGGAGCTGATGGATCACCTTCTGATGGAGGAGCGCCTGGCCGCGGCCCCCGTCGATCACCTGCGCGGCGTGCAGGCTTATCACGCGCTGACCTACGGATGGCTGTTGTCCGGTCTGGCCAGGGCAGTGACGGGTAAAGGCATGCGGGAGCTGATCCGTCAGGAGGTTGCGCGTCCGCTCAACACGGACGGGCTGCATCTCGGCCGCCCTCCCGAAGGCGCGCCGACCAAGGCGGCGCAGATTCTGCTGCCCCAAGGAAGACTGCGCGCCCCGGTGTTCAACTTCGTCGCACCGAAGGTGGCCGGCCTGAAATTCTCGGGGGCGCTGGGCGCAATGTACTTCCCGGGTGTCATATCCCTGATCAAGGGCGATGCTCCGTTCCTGGACGGCGAGGTGCCCGCAGCCAACGGCGTGGTTACCGGCCGCGGCCTGGCCAAGATGTACGCCGTGCTGGCCAACGACGGCCGCATCGACGGGAAGACGTATCTGTCCAAGGAATTGGTCCGCGGTCTGACGGGGCAGTCACGGGTCAAGTGGCCCGACGCGAACCTGGTGGTGCCCATGCCGTTTCACCTGGGCTATCACGAAACGCCGGTTCCCGGCTTGCTTCGCGGGTTCGGTCACGTCGGACTGGGTGGGACCCTGGGATGGGCCGACCCCGAAGCCGGCAGCTCGTTCGCTTTCATCCACAACCGGCTGCTGACGCCATTGCTTTTCGACATGGGATCGTTTGCGGGCCTGGCCGGTCCGCTGCGCAACGCCATCGAGGCCGCCCGGGATCAGGGTCCGCTCGAGGTCCCGCAGCTTGGTGCGCCCTACACCAAAACCGTTGTGCGCAGGGCGAGTGCCCCCGATGCGGCGGTGTCGGGGGACGGCTAGTTTCCGGCACTAGACCTTTGTAAAGCCGCGGGGAAGTGTCAGCGGAAGGTCCGCGTACGTGACGATGCCCGGTGCCGCGGCAACGACCGCCGGGATGGCGTTGATGGTGGGCATCGCCGTCATGATGTGCCCGAGCGCCATGAAGTCGGCGATCGTCTCGGCCTGGAAATACGGTGGCGGCAGGAAGCCGACTTTCGTTGTCACCGTTGGCTGCCCGTCGATCTGGATGACCCACCCGTCTTGGTCGATCTTCCAGTCGGGCTCGAGTGTCTGTCCTTTGCGCCACCGGACATTGAGATCGATCAGCGTTTTGCCGCCGACGATTCCCTGCCAGCTCGCGTAGACGCCCGCCACGCAGCCCGCGGCTATCGTCCAGGACCCGAGGTCGAGATCGGCTGTGGTGTAGGCATATTCGGCCACGCATCGCACCTCGTCGAGTTCGATGCCGAGAGCGTCGGCCACCAGCCGGACGGCCTCGCCGAAGATGGCCGTTCCTTTTGCCGCCATCTCTTGCAGCTCCGGGTGGTCGATCGGTTGGCCGAAGCCCACCGGCTTCTCGGTCGCCGGTGAGTCGTAGAACGTGGTATCCGCGGCTTCGGTGACGGTGACCTTGTCGATCCGGTTGCACACCATCGCCGACACGATGGCCAGCAGCTCGGCGAAGCCCGGGCTGACGCCGGACCCGAAGATCGTCGAGCCGCCCTTCTGGCAGGCCTCGACAATGCGGTCGCGGCCCTCACCCAGGTTGTGTCCGGTGATGAAGGACGCCGTCGTCACCACGTTGACGCCCGCGGACAGAATGCGGACCAGCTCGTCGACGTCGATCCACATCGGGTTGTAGACGACGCAGTCCGGTTTCAGCGCGAGCAGCGCGTCGACGTCGTTGGTGGCTGCTACGCCGAGCGGCGCAATGCCGACTAGTTCGCCGGCGTCGCGGCCGACCTTCTCCGGTGACCAGGCATAGCACCCCACCAGTTCCAGCGCAGGATTGTCGGCGATCGATTGCAATGAGCTTTTGCCGACGTTCCCGGTGTTCCACTGAACGACTCGATAATTGTTTGGCACTCGCTCAGCATAGGGAATTGCCGGGCCGGGGCGAGGCGAGGCTCAGTCGTCAGATTCGGCGGCCAGGATCCCGGCCGGGAAGGCGTCATTCGCCGGGCGGTCCAACCGTGCCCGTGCCCACCGGCGGACCCGCTCTCGGGTTTCGCGTGTCTGCATCCCCCCAGATATTTGGGCGCCGATGATCACCGCCGCTCGAACAGGCGACCAGCTCCGATGCGCAGCTAAGAGTTCCAATCGCCACCGCAAGAAGACGTTTCACGGGATGATTCCTTCCGTCATGCGCCGCCCCATTGGCGTCGGCATGGCCCGAGTGCAAAACGTGCGCGTCATTACCGATCCCAGGTTTCGGAACGCCAACCCGGTAGGGTGCGTCGATGTCGGCGCGATGAAGGGAGACGCACCCGATGACCAGTGTGAAATGGCTGGAAAAGCCGGAGCCCCATGACTTTCCGGCGGCAGCCGACTACCTCGCCCTACTTGCGGACTCGCCCACCGTCAAAGAGCTGACAGAGCGGCTGCAGGCTGGGAGCATTACGCACAAGAAGGCCAAAGACATTCTGCGGGCAGCGCAGCTGAGGCTGTTACCCGTTGACAATCCCCACGTTGCTGCGGATCTGTCCAAGATCAAAAAGGGTCAACCGTTGTCGCCCATCCTGCTGGTGCGCGGCGACTTCACGACCGGTGTTCCGTTACAGATCGCCGACGGCTACCACCGCGTGTGCGCGAGCTATCACACCGACGAGAACACCGACATTCCGGTTGTGCTCGCGGTAGCGGGCCGCCGGCCCTAGCCACCGGCGCGGTGCGGCACCCGGGCAAGTGGTGAACCGGGCGCAGTGCTTGAGTGTGTCCTTGTGATTGAGATCAAGGCCGTGGGGACGGTGCAGGTGCTGTCCCTGTCGTGGGGGCGCGTCAACGTCCTCGATGTCGAACTGCTGGAAGAGCTGACCTTGGCGCTTCGCGACCTGCAGGCTTCGGGCGCCGGTGCGCTCGTCGTCACCGGCGCGGGCCGCGTATTCAGCGCCGGTGTCGACCTCAACCGCGTGGTGGAGGGCGGTGCCGGCTACACCGACCGGCTGGTCCCGGCGCTGTCCGCGGCGTTCGAGGCGATGTTCAGCTATCCGGGGCCGACCGTGGCCGCGATCAACGGTGCCGCCATCGCGGGCGGGTGCGTGCTCGCGTGCGCCTGCGACCGCCGCCTGATCAGCCCCGACGCGCAGATCGGGGCATCCGAGGTCCGCGTCGGGGTACCGTTTCCGGTCGCCGCGCTGGAGGTGATGCGCTACGCGTGCGGAAACCACGCCGAGGAAGTGTTGCTCGGCGGCCGCACCTATCGGGGGCCGGAGGCCGTCACCAGCGGACTTGCCCATCGCGTCGTCGCCGACGATCTGCTCGAGGCGGCGGTGGCCGAGGCAGCAGACCTTGGCGACATTCCGGTTGACGCCTATCGCCAGACGAAAACCCAGCTGCGGGCCCCGACCATGGCGCGGATCCGGGAGGCCGCCGGTATCGACGGCGAGGTCCGTCAGATGTGGGGCGCAGACCAGACGCAGCAGCGCATCGCCGGCTACGTCGAGCGCCTGCGGCGCCGCGACTGATTGCAGCTCGCTATTCCTCGACGGCGACGCCGCCCCGGGTGCGCCGGCGCATCCGATGCGACCCCTTCCCGGTCGGGCGGCGGTTGCGCAATCCGCTCCGCCCCTCTTCGGTGTCTTGGGTGTCGTCGTGGGCTGCAGGCGCCGCCTCGGTGACCGACTCGGGTTCTGCCCCCGGCTCGGCTTCTTCGGTCTCTTTTTCGGGTTGCGAAGCTTCGGGTTCGCCGGCTTCGACTTCGCCGGTCTCGGCTTCGTTCGGTCTCGGTGTCGTCGACGGCTTCGGCTTCCTCAATGGCTGGTTCAGTGTCAGCCTCGTCGCCCTTCTTGCCGAGAATGCGACGCTTCTTGGGTTTCTTCGGCTTGAGCGGTTTCGGCGGTGGCGGCGGCAACTCGGCGACGAACGACAGGTAGAACCCGAAGAACCCGAGCATGGCGATCGCGGCAGCCGCGCCGTAAACCGCGAACAAGTACTGTCCGGCGGCATCCAGGCTCAGCCAGATCTCGCTGATCGCGGCACCGATGATCAGCACCCCGGCAAGCACATGGGCCACGATCGACCAGACCCGTATAGATAAGGCCAGCTGCGGGGTCCCCAACTCCGGCCTGCGGGTACGCACCAGGGTGAACACCACCGGCAGTGCGGCCAAACCGACCAGCGCACCCGTCACGATCCGAACCGCGGTCCCCAGCGAATGCGTGGTGTCGCCCATCAGCTCGTGCCAGCGGGGCAGCACAAAAAAGAAGTAGAGGACGCCGGCACCGATCGAGAATGTCGCGTGCCACAACATGGCGACCTTGCGCCCCATAAGCCTCCTCATGTTGGTCGGCTCTAGCCAGCCTAAAGGCGACCAACCCGAGCCCGAACCAATTCGTACGGGTCCGCATCGCGGACCGGTTTGCGGAGGATGCGGGATTTGAACCCGCGAGGGCTGTTAACCCAACCCGCGTTCCAGGCGAGCGCCATAGGCCACTAGGCGAATCCTCCGTGGCCATGGTAACCGAGTGCACTGCGGCGGCCGCCAGTTGCTCGGCGTCAGGTACTACACTCGCGGTGGACCCCGCGCGGCGTCTATCCTGTGAACTCCCCCAGGGCCGGAAGGCAGCAAGGGTCAATGGGCTCTGTCGGGTGCGCGGGGTCCCCTACGTCGGGGCCATGCAACCAGTGCTTATGCTCGGGACCTGCTAAAGGCTCGGTCTAGGACATGACCCCGAACCCCCACAGCGTTCGACAGCGAAAGGGCCCATGGTGGCGTTCGATTCCCTCAGCCCTGAAGAGCTAGCGGCTCTGCACACACGTCACCAGCAGGATTACGCGGAGCTGCAGGCCAAGAAACTAGCCCTGGATCTGACCCGCGGCAAACCCTCGCCGGAGCAGCTTGACCTGTCCAACCAGCTGCTGAGCCTGCCCGGGGACGATTACCGCGACGCCGACGGCACCGACACCCGTAACTACGGCGGCCTGCACGGCCTGCCCGGATTGCGGGCCATCTTCGGCGAACTGCTCGGCATCTCGGTGCCCAACCTGATCGCCGGCAACAACTCCAGCCTGGAGCTGATGCACGACCTCGTCGCCTTCTCGATGTTGTACGGCGGTGTGGACTCGCAGCGGCCCTGGAAGGACGAACCGGGCGTCAAGTTCCTCTGCCCGGTGCCCGGCTATGACCGGCACTTTGCCATCGCCGAGACAATGGGCATCGAGATGATCCCCGTCCCGATGCAGCAGGACGGCCCGGACGTCGGCTTGATCGAGGAGCTGGTCGCCGTCGACCCCGCGATCAAAGGAATGTGGGCGGTACCGGTGTTCGGCAACCCGACCGGCGTCACGTACTCCTGGGAAACGGTGCTCCGGCTCGTCCAGATGCGCACGGCAGCACCCGATTTCCGGCTGTTCTGGGACAACGCGTATGCGGTGCACACCCTGACGCATGACTTCATCCGCCAGGTCGACGTGCTCGGCTTGGCGGCCAAAGCGGGCAACCCGAACCGGCCGTACGTCTTCGCGTCCACCTCCAAGATCACCTTCGCCGGTGCCGGTGTCAGCTTTTTGGGCGGATCGTTGGGCAACATCGCGTGGTATCTGCAATACGCGGCGAAGAAGTCGATCGGCCCGGACAAGGTCAACCAGCTGCGGCATCTGCGGTTCTTGCGCGATGCCGACGGGGTACGCCTGCACATGCTGCGCCACCAGCAGATTTTGGCGCCGAAATTCGCACTGGCGTTAGAGATCCTGGATCAGCGGCTGGGCGATTCCAAGATCGCCTCGTGGACCGAGCCCAAGGGCGGTTATTTCATCAGCCTCGACGTGTTGCCCGGCACGGCGCGGCGCACCGTCGCCCTGGCCAAGGACGCCGGTATCGCGGTCACCGAGGCGGGTGCGTCGTTCCCGTACCGGAAAGATCCGGACGACAAGAACATCCGGATCGCGCCCACCTTCCCCTCGATACCGGATCTGCGCGAAGCGGTCGACGGGCTGGCGACCTGCGCGTTGCTGGCGGCTTCGGAGTTGCTGCTCAACCCGGGCCTGGCCACCTCGGCCTCGACTGTGCGCTGAGGGCGGGAAATCCTGAGAAATCCCGCCCTACATGCACACTCGACGCCACTGATGCACACTCCATTCCCGCCGAACCGAAGTCACCGAGCGTCGGTAGCCTGCTGACCGTGGCCCTCTACCGCAAGTATCGACCGGCAACCTTCGCCGAGGTGGTGGGGCAGGAGCACGTCACCGAGCCGCTGTCCATTGCCCTGGAAGCCGGCCGAATCAATCACGCGTACCTCTTCTCCGGGCCGCGCGGCTGCGGAAAGACCTCGTCAGCGCGCATCCTGGCGCGGTCGCTGAACTGTGCGCAGGGGCCGACGGCCAATCCGTGCGGAGTGTGCGACTCCTGCACGGCATTGGCGCCCAACGCGCCCGGCAGCATCGACGTGGTGGAGCTTGACGCCGCCAGCCACGGCGGCGTGGACGACACCCGCGAGCTGCGCGACCGCGCGTTCTACGCGCCGGCGCAGTCGCGTTATCGGGTGTTCATCGTCGACGAAGCGCACATGGTGACCACCGCGGGATTCAATGCGCTGCTCAAGATCGTCGAGGAACCACCCGAACACCTCATCTTCATCTTCGCCACCACCGAACCCGAGAAGGTGCTGCCGACGATTCGATCGCGCACCCACCACTACCCCTTCCGGCTGTTGCCGCCGAAGACCATGCGGGCGTTGGTCGGACGGATCTGCGAGCAAGAGGGCGTCGTCGTCGACGATGCGGTGTATCCGCTGGTGATCCGCGCCGGTGGTGGTTCGCCGCGTGACACGCTCTCGGTGCTGGATCAGTTGCTGGCCGGCGCCGAGGATGCCCACGTGACCTACCAGCGGGCGCTGGGCCTACTGGGGGCCACCGACGTCGCACTGATCGACGACGCCGTCGATGCTCTTGCCGCTGCAGATGCTGCCGCGATGTTCGGCGCGATTGAATCGGTGATCGATGCCGGTCATGACCCCCGGCGTTTCGCCACCGATCTGTTGGAGCGGTTCCGTGATCTGATCTTGCTGCAAGCGGTGCCCGATGCCGTAAGCCGCGGCGTGGTGGACGCACCGGAGGACGTGCTGGACCGGATGCGCGAGCAAGCGGTCCGCATCGGCCCGGCGACCCTGACCCGGTACGCCGAGGTGGTACAAGCCGGACTGGGGGAGATGCGCGGTGCGACGGCGCCGCGTCTGTTGCTCGAAGTCGTCTGTGCGCGATTACTGTTGCCCTCGGCCAGCGACACCGAGGCGGCGCTGCTGCAACGCGTTGAGCGGATCGAGACCCGGCTGGACATGTCCATCCCCGGCTCCGAGACGGCCGCACCCGTGGCTCGGCCTACTCCTCGGCTTGCGCCGGCCGAGCCGGTTGCCCGGCCGGTCGAGTCCCGCCGGGTGGCCGCTGAGTCTGCTTCCAAGCCCGAGCCCAAGCGCGATCCAGTGCCCGAACCGGCTCCGGCGCCCGCGCCCCCGCCCGAACCAGTTTCTGCGCCCGGAGAGCCCAACGCGGCCGCGGTGCGAACCATGTGGCCGACGGTGCGCGACAAGGTGCGCCAGCGCAGCCGCACCACGGAGGTGATGCTGGCCGGCGCGACCGTCCGTGCCGTCGAGGACAACACGTTGGTGCTGACCCATGCATCGGCGCCGCTGGCCAAGCGTCTCTCCGAGCAGCGCAACGCCGACGTCATCGCCGAAGCGCTCAAAGATGCGCTGGGAGTGAACTGGCGGGTGCGGTGTGAGGTCGGTGCGGCGGCGCCCGCAGCGACCGCCCCGGCGCCCGCCAGGGAAGAACCGCCCGCAGACGAGCCTGCCGAGGTGGACTCCGCTAAACGCGAAGAAGAGGAACACATGCTCGCCGAAGCCGGCAGCGAGCCGTCGGCGCCGCGGCGTGACCCCGAAGAAGTTGCACTCGAGTTGCTACAGAACGAATTGGGGGCCCGGCGGATAGACGGTGGCTAGGGCTGCCACCACGGTCGCAGCGGAAGGCTGTCGTCGCCCCAGGCGTCGATGTTGGCAGCCAGTACGTGATGCAGCTGAAGGTTGTTCTGCTCGAAGGCCACCCGGGAGGCCGCCATGTACAAACCCCACACCTTGGCGGTCGCCAAGCCGACCTCGGCGACCGCGGCATCCCAGTGTTCGACCAGGTTGCGGCACCAGTCGCGCAGCGTCATCGCGTAGTGATGCCGGAAGTTCTCTGCGTGCAGGACTTCGAAGCCAGCGTCCTGGATCTCGGTGGTGATGCGTCCCGAGCCGGTCAGCTCTCCGTCCGGGAAGACGTAGCGGTCGGTGAATCCACCCCCGAAGCAGGTCGACTTGTTGTCGAGGCGGGTGATGCAGTGATTGAGCAGCAGACCGCCGGTGCGCAGCTTCGACTTGAGGAAGCCGAAATAGGCCGGGTAATTCTTGACGCCGATGTGCTCGGTCAACCCGATCGAAGAAACCGCGTCGAATCCCACCTCTCCCACGTCGCGGTAGTCGGAGTGCCGCACTTTGGCCAGCTCCCCAAGCCCGTCGTCCTGGATCGCCTGTTGCGCCCACTTCGCCTGCTCGGCCGACAGGGTGGCACCGATCGCGCGGACACCGCGTCGCGCCGCATAGCGCACCATGCCGCCCCAGCCGCAGCCGACGTCGAGGAGCCGGTCGCCCGGCTGTAGCCGCAACTTCTCGAAAATCAGCCGGTACTTGTTCTCCTGAGCCTCTTCCAGCGTCGCGTCGGCGCCGGGATAGACCGCGCAGGTGTAGGTCATCGACGGACCGAGCACCCATTCGTAGAAGGCGTTGGACACGTCGTAGTGGTGGTGGATCGCCTCGGCGTCACGGGTCTTGCTGTGCATCAAGCCGTCGGTAACCCGGCGCCACCGGGGCGGCGCCTCCTGCGGCGGCGGTGCGATCGGCAACAGACGCTCGACGCCCATCGAACGGACGACATTGGCCAGCACGCGCGCCGGCGGGCGCTTGAACTGGACCCGGTCGGTCAGCGTCTTGAGCAATTGGTAGGGATCGCCGGGATGTACCCCGTACGCCTGCAAGTCACCTGCCACGTACGCGCGGGCGATACCGAGTTCGCCGGGAGCAGTGGCCAGGTAGGTGGCGCCGCGGGGCGTCCGAAGATCCAGTCCCAGATCGGCGTCCTTGCTTCCGGCGGTGCTGCCGTCGTAGGCGGTGAACTTCAGCGGATGTTGCCCGGTTGCGGTGAAGATCTCCAGGATCTCAGCCATGCTCAGCTTGCCCACCATAGTGCGGTCGGGCTCTCTGGTCGTCGTCATCGCCGTTGCACCGCCTTTGCGTAGAGGTCGAGGAGACGAGAATCGGGATCGTAGGTTTTCTTGACCGTGTTGTAGGCCTCGCCGCCGTAGAGGTCGTCGAACTCCTCACGGGTGTAGTAGGAGTCGGAGTACAGCGACTTGTGCCCGTCGAGTTCGCTCACCTTGGCTTCAATCATCCGGTTGGTCGCGCCCTCGGTGACGCCGGCCGGCACCGACGACCAGAACCCGATGTTGACGTAGGTGTGATCCGGCCGCATCGGATACAGCGGCCAGCCGTCGTGATCGCGCAGCCGCAGGGGGCACAACCAGATTGGCGTGATAGGCACGTTGTCCAGAAACCACTCCAGGAATTCGCAGGTCCGTTCGACGGGCACCTCGACGTCCTGAATCACCCGTTCACGCGCCGGACGACCGTTGCGCGTCTCGATCCAGTCGGAGACGCCGTAACGCCGGTCCATGACAACCAGCTTCGAGTAGACGCTGCTGCGCCGGTAGCGGCGCGGCCACCAGCGCCGCAGCCGCGGGTTCTGCACGCCAAACGCGCGTGAGCACCAAAACCAGTCGGTATCCCAGCGCCAGATGTAGTCGTGGATCGTCAGCCGGTCATCTTTGGTGCTTTCCACACCAACAGAGTCGTGCCGAATTGACTGGTAGAAGATGTTTTTCCCGGTGTAGTCGCTGACCGGTCCCGGGGTGGTGGTCCGCCGGCCAACGCAGAGGTAGCTTTCGTCGGCGCTGAACACCACCCCGTCGAGATAGTCCACCGGAGTGCCTGCCTGTCCTCCGGTATCGATGATGCGTTCGGCCGCCGCGACCATCTCGGCCAGCGAACCGAATCGGATATGCCGCAACGCCACAAACGGCGCGACGGGCTCCAGCTCGATCCGTAGCCGGGTTGAATATCCTAGTGTCCCATAGGAATTCGGGAATGTACGGAATAGGTCGCAGTGCTGGCTGCGGGATGCGGTGAGCAATTCGCCAGCGCCGGTGAGGATATCCATCTCCAGCACGGATTCGTGCGGCAGACCGTTGCGAAACGATGCCGACTCGATGCCCAAGCCGCTGACCGCGCCGCCGAGTGTGATGGTCTTGAGTTGTGGGACGACCAGCGGCGAAAGGCCGTACGGCAGGGTCGCGGCTACCAGGTCCTCATAGCTGCACATGCCGGCCACGTCGGCGGTGCGGGTTTCGGGATCGACACTGAGGACACCGGTCAGCCCCGAGGTATCCAGGCCGGGCGCATCGCGTTTGGTGCGGGCGCGAAACAGATTTGAGGTGGGCTTGACGAGCCGGACCGCGGACGTTGCGGGGATGGATCGATAACTTGCCATCAGCCGGTCAACGCCCGACCGGTGGGCCGAGAGTGCAGATCCAGGGACAGGCACCACATATACCCTAGTCCTCGACAACCGCCCGTGCACCCGCGTGCGGCAGCACAACGAGGAGTTGCCGTGGCACAGGTGAGCGCAGCCAGCACGATTTTGATCAATGTCGAGCCCGCGGCCACCCTTGCGGCCGTCGCGGACTACCAGAAGGTCCGTCCGAAGATCCTGTCGCCGCAGTACAGCGAATATCAGGTGCTGCAGGGCGGGCAGGGGCCGGGCACGGTTGCCAAGTGGAAGCTGCAGGCCACCAAATCACGCGTTCGCGATGTGCAGGTGAACGTCGACGTCGCCGGCCACACCGTCATCGAGAAGGACGCCAACTCCTCCATGGTCATCAACTGGACGGTGGCTCCTGCCGGACCCGGCTCCAGCGTCACCGTCAAGACGACCTGGAATGGCGCAGGCGGCGTCAAGGGCTTCTTCGAAAAGACCTTCGCGCCGTTGGGGCTGAAGAAGATTCAGGCCGAGGTCCTGGCCAACCTGAAGAGGGAACTGGAAAGTTAGCCCGACGGCCGGCTGAGAAGCCGGGCGATCAGACTCAGCGCACCTGGCTCTGGGTGGCCAGGAAGCCCGCGACGCCGCGGACTACCGCGTCGGCGTATTTCTGCCTGCCGTCAGGGGACTCCATCAGCGCCGAATCTGCGGGATTCTTCATGTTGCCCAATTCGACCAGGATCGACGGATACTGCGCCAGGTTCAGGCCGGCCAGATCCGAGCGCCCATACAGACCGTCCTGGCCGATGTAGTTGGCGGGCGGAATACCCGAGGCCTGCAACTGGTCGCGCATGATCCGGGCGAACTGGACCGATGGTCCGGCCTGCGCCGCGTTGAGCGGTGGGGCCGAATAGTTGACGTGGAATCCGCGACCGTTCGGTGGGCCGCCGTCGGCGTGCAGGCTCACGATCGCGTTGGGCCGCATCGCGTTGGCCGCTTCGGCGCGCTGATCAACACACGGGCCCAGCGCATTATCGTTGCCCCGTGACATGGCGGTCCGTACGCCCAGCGCGTTCAGCTCGGCGCGAACCCGCAGTGCGGTGTCCCAGTTGAAGGTGTGCTCTTGATACCCGGTGTTGGTCGACGTTCCGCTGGTCTGACAGTCCTTGGTGCCGCCGCGACCGGTGGGCACCTGACGGGAGATAGAAGCATCATTGGAGCCGTTGTGGCCGGGATCGATGAAAACGACCATGCCGGCGATATTGGAAGGGGCGGCGGTCGCCGTCGGGATGATGATGGTCGAAGCCGCGATGACTACGCCGATGACCGTTCTGATCCCGACACGCCTGCTCACTGGTACGTCCACGCCGCAAAGGTAACGTTGCGCGGTCTACGCTGGGTGTTTCGAATCGCCGCACACTCGCAGGCGAAACCAACTCGAGATCAAGATGCGAGGGGATTGTCATGCAACCCGGAGGCGACATGTCGGCGCTGCTCGCCCAGGCACAGCAGATGCAGCAGAAGCTGCTGGAAGCCCAGCAACAGCTCGCGAACGCCGAGGTGCACGGTCAAGCCGGTGGGGGTTTGGTCAAGGTCGTCGTCAAAGGCAGCGGCGAGGTGGTCGCGGTGCAGATCGATCCCAAGGTGGTCGACCCCGGGGACATCGAGACCTTGCAGGACCTGATCGTCGGCGCCATGGCCGACGCCTCCAGGCAAGTCACCAAGATGGCGCAGGAGCGGCTGGGGTCGCTGGCCAGCGGGATGGGCGGCCCACCAGGCCAACCTCCGACGCCACCGCCGGGCCTTTAGGTCTTCCCTACCGACATGTTTGAGGGACCCGTCCAGGATCTGATCGACGAGCTCGGCAAGCTGCCGGGTATCGGACCCAAGAGCGCCCAGCGCATCGCCTTTCACCTGTTGTCGGTTGAGCCGCCGGAAATCGACCGGCTGACCGCGGTGCTGGGCAAGGTCCGCGACGGGGTGCGGTTCTGCGCGGTGTGCGGCAACGTCTCGGAAGCCGAGCGGTGCCGGATCTGCGCGGATCCACGCCGGGACTGCTCGCAGGTGTGTGTCGTCGAGGAGCCGAAGGATGTCCAGGCCGTCGAGCGCACCCGCGAATTTCGTGGCCGCTACCACGTGCTGGGCGGTGCGCTTGATCCGCTGTCCGGAGTGGGCCCCGATCAGCTGCGGATCCGCGAGCTGCTGAGCCGGATCGGGGAGCGGGTCGACGATGTCGACATCACCGAGGTGATCATCGCCACCGACCCCAATACCGAGGGTGAGGCGACCGCCACTTACCTGGTGCGGATGCTGCGCGACATCCCCGGCCTGACCGTGACGCGGATCGCCTCCGGGTTGCCGATGGGCGGCGACTTGGAGTTCGCCGACGAGCTGACACTGGGCCGGGCGCTCACCGGCCGCCGCGCCATGGTCTGACACGCCGGCGGACAGCCGTCTCTCACCCGGTCACGACGGCAAAATTGTCGCTGGTGTTCCACGCCTTCTCGAACGTGGCAAGGGAAACCTGCTCGTCGCGGCCGGCCTCGACGCCGCTGTCATTGAGGTGCACCACACCGGCGTTGGTGTCGATGCCGGTGACGACCACGAAGTGGTTCTCCTGGGTACGGTCGCCGGGTTCGTCCCAGATGGTTTTGTCGTTTAGTCCGACGATCACCTTGCGACCTTGATCCAGATCCTGCCCCAGCGCGTCGATAGTGGTGTGCACCGCGGCGGCCTGGATGCCGTAGTGCGCCAGGAGCACCGGCAGGTCTCGGTTCTTGGTTCTGCCGCCGGAGCGGTAGATCGATCCGGGATGGCTCACGCTGGGGATGTTTTCAGCCGCTGCGGTGATCTCGTCCTCGGTGGGCTCCTGACCGGTGATCTGGCCGACCACATCGGCCACCGCCATCTCCCCGCAGTCGAGATCTTGTTGTTGCTCCCGCCAGTAGGGGGCGGCGGCGGCCGGGTCGCCGTGCATCCCGAGCTGGTCGTTGGCGGGTGGGGAAGGAGTGCCCGGGGCGGCGTGGGCCGCACCGGCGAAACCGGCCAAGCAGACGGCGGCGGCCGCGCTCAACACAGCCGCGAACCCGGCGATGCGCGCCACCGCGCCGACTGTGGTGCTTGAGGCGCTGGTCATGGACGTCCTTTTCTCAAGCCGGGGCAGCGCGTGGGTGTGTCCAGAAAAGGCTGGGTGATGACACTATACGAATCCTCAAAGAAAACTTGCCGCCTTAGCGAGCAGCCCTAGCGAGCAGCCCTAGCGAGCAGCCCTAGCGAGCGGCCAGCCGCTCCCGGCGCAGCAATTCCACCTCGGGCATCTCCAGCGGTGCCAGCTCGCCGACCACCTTGCTCAGCAGTAGGTCGGCGAGCTCCGGGTTGCGGGCCAGGCAGGGCCCGTGCATGTAGGTCGCGACGACGGAGCCCTGCACGGCGCCGTCGAAGCCGTCGCCGGCCCGGTTGCCGGCGCCCTTGACCACCGCGCCCAACGGCGCGGCCGCGGGGCCCAGGACGGTGCCGCCCCGGTGATTTTCGAAACCCGTGAGGCTTTGCCTCAAACCGGGGCTCAACCCGGCCGGCAGCGGTCTGGTGACCAGCTCGCCGATGGTGCGTGCGTCTTGCGGTGAGGTGGTCGCATCCAGCAACCCCACGCCGTCGACCCGTTCCCCCGCCGACGTCTCGTACCATTGTCCGAGCACCTGGACGGCCGCGCAGATCGCCAGCACCGGTGCACCCCGGCCCGCCGCGCGCTGCAGCCCGGGGTACCGAAGGAGGTGCCTGGTGGCCAGCCGCTGCGCGTAGTCCTCCGCCCCGCCCAGTGTGTACAGGTCCAGCGACTCCGGCACCGGATCGGCCAGCGTCACCTCGACGATTTCGGCGGCGATCCCCCGTAACCGCAGCCGCTGGCGCAGCACCAAAGCGTTACCGCCGTCGCCGTAGGTGCCCATCACGTCGGGCAGCACCAGCCCGATCCGCACGGTCGAATCAGCCATGGCGCGCCAATGCTCGCTGCAGCTGAAGAAACGCGGTGTAGTTGGCGAGGACCTCCACGCGCCCGGGCGGGCACGACGCAATGGCGGCCATGGTGTCGTGCACCAAGGTGTGCTCAACGCCCGCGTACCCGAGGCGTACCGCGAGGTCGGTGCCGCGCTCACCGGCCGCTACGACGGCCGTCTCCTCGAGCTGCTCGAAACCCACATCCCACAACCACGACAGGTCCTCGCCGTCGGGCACCCGCCCGTTGACCGAGATGACCACCCCGGCCGCGTGCTTGTCCACCATCGACAGCGCCTCCTGCCAGCCGGCCGGATTCTTGGCCAGCAGTAGGCGCGCTTCGTGCGCGCCGACACGGACGGTCCGGTAGCGTCCGGCGACTTCGTCGACAGCGGAAACGGCCGCTACGGCTGCCGCCGGATCCGCGCCCAGCGCGACGGCGGCGGCCACGGCCTGGGCGGCATTGCCCCGATTCACCGCGCCCGGCAGCGCCAACCGCATCGGCAGAGCCAGCCCGTCGGGTCCGTAGAGGGTGGCGTCGTCGAACCACCACTGCGGGCTGGGCCGCTTGAAGTCGGCGCCGGTGGAACACCAGTGGCCTTCCTTCAAGGCGGGATCGCGGACGATGACCTCACCGCTGCGCGGGCAGCTGACCGAGTCGTTCGACCACGCACTGCCCGCGGCCACCCACACCACATTCGGGCTGTCGTACGCCGCCGAGGTCATCAGCACGTCATCGCAGTTGGCGACGATGACCGCCGTCGGGTGCCGGGCCAGTCCGGTCCGCAGCGTGCGTTCGATGACGTTGATCTCGCCGACCCGGTCCAGCTGGTCCCGCGACAGATTGAGCAGCACGACGACGCTGGGCTCGACGGCATCCGAAACGTGCGGCACGTGCATCTCGTCGACTTCCAGGGCCGCGAGCCGCGCACGGCGGTTAGCGGCCAGCGCGGCCACCAGGCCGGCGTCCATGTTGGCGCCCTCGGCGTTGGTGGCCACCGGTCCCAGCGTGCCCAGCGCGGCCGCGGTCATCCGGGTGGTGGTCGACTTGCCGTTGGTGCCGGTGACGATGACGGTGCGCCGTCCGGCCGCGAGCTGACGGAGAACCGAGCGGTCCAAAGTCATCGCGATCAGGCCGCCGATCATCGCCCCGGCCCCACGTCCGGTCACCCGCGAGGCCCACCGCGCGCTCGCTCCTGCGGCGAGGGCCAGACGTGCCCGGGTGGTGACCACCCGCGCAGTTTAAGGGCGACCGCAAGCTTGGCGCTCTTTGCCGGGTGCAGCGGGTCGCCCGCATCGAGATAAGTTCCGACACGATGCGCAGTGACACCGGTGATGTCGGTCGGACGTGCCATCCTCAGTGCATGAACCGGGTGTCCTGGGGTCGGCCGGCCAGCGAGCCGGACGGGGGCTGGGCCGTCATCGACGTCGAGACCTCGGGCTTTCGGCCGGGCCAGGCACGGATCATCAGCCTTGCGGCGCTCGGCCTCGACGCCGACGGCCGAGTCGAGCAATCCGTGGTCAGCCTGCTGAACCCCGGAGTGGACCCGGGTCCCACCCACGTGCACGGCCTGACCGCCGCGATGCTCGAAGACCAGCCGCAGTTCACCGACATCGTCGGTGACCTGGTCGAGGTGCTGCGTGGCCGCACGCTGGTGGCGCACAACGTCGCGTTCGACTACGCGTTCCTGGCCGCGGAAGCCGAACTCGCCGACGCCGAACTTCCCGCCGACACCGTCATGTGCACGGTCGAGCTGGCCCGGCGGTTGGACCTCGGCATCGACAATCTGCGGCTGGAGACGCTCGCGGCGCACTGGGGCGTGACCCAGCAACGGCCGCACGACGCCTTCGACGACGCGCAGGTGCTGACCGGCGTGCTGGCGTCGGCGCTCGCCCGGGCGCGGGAGCACGACATCTGGCTGCCGGTGCGCCCGGTGACCCGGCGCCGCTGGCCCAACGGGCGGGTGACCCATGACGAGCTGCGACCGCTGAAGGTGCTGGCTTCCCGGATGCCCTGCCCGTATCTCAACCCGGGCCCATACGTTCGGGGCAGGCCGCTGGTCCAGGGCATGCGGGTCGCCCTGGCCGCCGAGGTGAGACGCACCCACGAGGAGCTCGTCGAGCGGATTCTGCATGCCGGGCTGGCCTACAGCGACGCCGTCGACAAGGAAACCTCCCTGGTGGTGTGCAACGACCCCGCGGCTGAACAGGGCAAGGGCTATCTGGCCCGGCAAGTGGGGGTGCCGGTGGTTTCCGACGCGCAGTTCATGGACGGCCTTCGTGGCGTCATCGGCGGCACCAGCATGGAGGAGTTCACCGACGTCACCACGCTCGACCGCCAGCTCGCCCTGTTCTGACGGCCGTCAGTTCAGCGCCTTGGCCGTCAACGGGTCGGCGGCGCTATTCGGGTCGCGGGAAAGCAGCCCTAACGGGACGCGCGGTTGACCGCCGAAACGATCGCGCGCAATGACGCGGTGGTGATCGACGGCGCAATGCCGACGCCCCAGACGACGCGCCCGGCGATCGAAGCTTCCACGTAGGCCGCGGCCTGCGCGTCACCGCCGGCACTCATCGCATGCTCGGAGTAATCCAGGACCGCTACGTCAAAGCCGACGTCACCCAGTGCTTGGACGAACGCGGCCAGCGGGCCGTTGCCGACACCGCTGATCTCGGTCTCCACCCCGTTGATCTTGACGGTCGCGGCAATGCTGGTGGTGCCGCCGTCTTCTTCCGAGGCATTGACCCGCTGCGTTATCCGCTCTAGCGGCCACACCGGGGCGAGGTACTCCTCGGAGAACGCTTCCCACATCTCCTTGGGCGAGATCTCACCACCCTCGCCCTCGGTGATCTTCTGGATCACCTGGGAAAATTCGATCTGCAGCCGCCGCGGCAAAGCCAGGCCGTGGTCGGCCTTCATGATGTAGGCCACCCCGCCCTTGCCGGACTGAGAGTTGACCCGAATCACCGCCTCGTAAGTGCGCCCGACGTCCTTGGGATCGATCGGCAGATACGGCACCTGCCAGAGCATGTCCTCGACGTCGGTGTCGGCGGCGTCCGCGTCGAACTTCATCGCGTCCAAGCCTTTGTTGATGGCGTCCTGATGGCTGCCGGAGAACGCGGTGTAGACCAGGTCACCGCCGTAGGGGTGACGCTCGTGCACCGGCAGCTGGTTGCAGTACTCCACGGTGCGGCGGATCTCGTCGATATTGGAGAAGTCGATCTGCGGGTCCACGCCGCGGGAGAAGAGGTTGAGACCCAGCGTCACCAGGCACACGTTGCCGGTGCGCTCCCCGTTGCCGAACAGGCAGCCCTCGATGCGGTCGGCGCCCGCTTGATATCCCAATTCGGCTGCGGCCACGGCGGTTCCGCGGTCGTTGTGCGGATGCAGGCTCAGGATGACAGCCTCCCGGTCGGCCAGGTTGCGGCTCATCCACTCGATCGAGTCGGCGTAGACGTTGGCAGTGGCCATCTCCACGGTGGCGGGCAAGTTGAAGATGATCGGGTTTTCCGGCGTCGGGGCAATGATTTCGCCGACGGCGTCGCATACCTGCTTGGCGTACTCCAATTCGGTCCCCGTGTAGGACTCCGGCGAATACTCGAACCGCCACTGCGTGCCCGGATGCTTGGCGGCCTCTTCGATGCATTTGCGGGCGCCGTCGGTCGCGATGGCTTGCACCGCGGCCCGGTCGGCACGGAAAACCACGCGGCGCTGCAGGATAGACGTCGAGTTGTAGAAGTGCACGATGGCGCGGGGCGCACCTTCGCACGCCTCGAAGGTCCGCTCGATCAGTTCCGGCCGGCACTGGGTCAGCACTTGGATGGTGACATCATCGGGAATGGCGCCGTCGGTGATGATCTCGCGGACGAAGTCGAAGTCGGTCTGGCTGGCCGACGGGAATCCGACCTCGATCTCCTTGTAGCCCATGGACACGAGCAGGTCGAACATGCGGCGCTTGCGGGCCGGGCTCATCGGGTCGATCAGCGCCTGGTTGCCGTCACGCAGATCCACCGCGCACCACAGCGGGGCGCGGCTGATGACGCGGTCGGGCCAGCTGCGGTCGGCGAGCCGGACGGGCTCGACCTCTTCGGCGAAGGGCCGGTACCGGTTGACCGGCATCGACGAGCCCCGCTGGGGGTTCCACGCGGGTTGCCCGGGCGCGGGTGGGCCCGCGGGCTTGACGATCGTTCGCGCCGAGGTATATGCGTCGAGGTTGGAAGTCACGGTAGATGCTCCTGGGTGTCAGAAGGAACCTCAGACCGGCGCATCAACGCCCCGCGACAGGAGGCCGGTCTGGATCAGACCCCGTCGCGGCGGCCGAGGAGGAGCACCCGCTGCACGAACTGAACTCTACCGCGATCGGCGCCCGGGAGAGAATATTGTGCCAAATCGGGACGAAATCGCAGGCTTTTGCGCCCCACAGCGGGGCGTTAGCCAATGTGCGGCGGCACGTATTCTGTTGTGGACTTGAACCCAGCGATGGAACCCGCCGGGCTGGAAAGGCAGGAACAGAAACGTGGCGCTCGTCGTGCAGAAGTACGGCGGATCTTCGGTGGCCGACGCCGACCGGATCCGCCGGGTTGCCGAACGCATCGTCGAGACCAAAAAGCAGGGCAACGACGTCGTCGTAGTGGTCTCGGCGATGGGAGACACCACCGACGACCTGATGGACCTGGCTCAGCAGGTATGCCCGGCTCCGCCGCCCCGGGAACTGGACATGCTGCTCACGGCCGGCGAACGCATCTCCAATGCATTGGTGGCCATGGCCATCGAATCGCTCGGGGCTCAGGCCCGTTCGTTTACCGGCTCGCAAGCCGGTGTCATCACCACCGGCACCCACGGCAACGCGAAGATCATCGACGTCACGCCGAGCCGGGTGCAAGCCGCGCTCGACGAAGGGCGGATCGTGCTGGTCGCCGGATTCCAGGGTGTCAGCCAGGACAGCCGGGATGTCACCACGCTGGGCCGCGGCGGTTCGGACACCACCGCGGTCGCCCTGGCCTCGGCGTTGCACGCCGATGTCTGTGAGATCTACACCGACGTGGACGGCATCTTCACCGCGGACCCCAGGATCGTGCCCAACGCCCGCAAGCTGGACTCGGTGACCTTCGAGGAAATGCTCGAGATGGCGGCCTGCGGCGCCAAGGTACTGATGCTGCGCTGCGTGGAATACGCCCGCCGCTACAACATTCCGGTGCATGTCCGGTCGTCGTATTCGGACAAACCAGGCACCTTCGTCGTCGGATCGATCAAGGACAGACCCATGGAAGACCCAATCCTGACCGGAGTCGCGCACGACCGCAGCGAGGCCAAGGTGACCATCGTCGGGATACCCGACATCCCGGGGTATGCGGCCAAGGTCTTCCGGGCCGTCGCCGACGCCGACGTGAACATCGACATGGTGTTGCAGAACGTCTCCAAGGTGGACGACGGCAAGACCGACATCACCTTCACCTGCTCCCGCGACAGCGGACCCACCGCGGTGGCCAAGCTGGACGCGCTGCGAGACGAGATCGGGTTCGCTCAGTTGCTCTACGACGACCACATCGGCAAGGTGTCGCTGGTCGGGGCGGGCATGCGCAGCCATCCCGGGGTCACCGCGACCTTCTGCGAGGCGTTGGCCGCGGTGGGCGTCAACATCGAGCTGATCTCCACCTCCGAGATCCGTATCTCGGTGCTGTGCCGCGACACCGAGCTGGACAAGGCGGTCGTCGCCCTGCATGAGGCGTTCGGGTTCGGTGGCGAGGAGACGGCGACGGTGTACGCGGGGACGGGCCGGTAATGGGCACCAAAGGCTTGGCTATCGGGGTCGTGGGCGCCACCGGTCAGGTGGGCCAGGTGATGCGCATGCTGCTCGACGAGCGTGACTTCCCGGCAACCACGGTGCGATTTTTCGCGTCGGCCCGCTCACAGGGCCGCAAGCTCGCCTTTCGCGGCCAGGAGATCGAAGTCGAAGACGCCGAGACGGCCGATCCGACCGGCCTGGACATCGCGTTGTTCTCCGCCGGCTCGGCGATGTCGCGGGTGCAGGCGCCACGGTTCGCCGCGGCCGGAGTGACCGTGATCGACAACTCGTCGGCGTGGCGCAAGGACCCGGACGTGCCGTTGGTGGTGTCCGAGGTGAATTTCTCGCGTGACGCGCATCGCCGCCCCAAGGGCATCATCGCCAATCCGAACTGCACCACCATGGCCGCGATGCCGGTGCTCAAGGTGCTGCATGACGAAGCTCAGCTGGTGCGCATCGTGGTCTCGACCTACCAAGCGGTGTCCGGCAGCGGACTGGCCGGAGTGACGGAGCTGGCCACCCAGGTGCGTGCGGTGGTCGGCGACGCGGAGCAGCTGGTGCACGACGGTTCGGCGCTGCAGTTCCCGCCGCCGAAGACCTACGTCGCCCCGATCGCGTTCAACGTGGTGCCGCTGGCCGGATCGCTGGTCGATGACGATTCCGGGGAGACCGACGAGGACCAGAAGCTGCGCCACGAGAGCCGCAAGATCCTCGGCATCCCCAACCTGGCGGTCAGCGGTACCTGCGTGCGGGTTCCGGTATTCACTGGGCACTCGCTGTCGATCAACGCCGAATTCGCCCGGCCGTTGTCGCCCGGGCGGGCCGGCCGGTTGCTTCACGGCGCACCCGGGGTGAAGGTGGTTGACGTGCCGACGCCGTTGGCGGCCGCCGGTGTCGACGAATCGCTGGTCGGCCGTATCCGGCACGACCCGGGGGTGCCCGACGGGCGCGGCCTGGCTTTGTTCGTTTCGGGAGACAACCTGCGTAAGGGGGCGGCGCTCAATACCATCCAGATCGCCGAGCTGCTGGCCGCTGAATTGTGATCGGCATTGTGACCCGCGGGTGAGCGCCGCCTACACCTGCCTGATCTCGCGGTGCTCGCTGTTGGTCGCATGGGTGACCTGTTTACTGGTGCCCCAATCGCTGTGGGATACGGCTGCGCACGCCGACCCGCCGGCGCCGGCGCCCGAGCCCATCCTGCAGCCGCTGGCACCTGGTCAGGTGGTGCGGATCGGTCCCACGGCCGGCACCGGAACCCCCACCGGGGACTACGGGGTCGGCGCCACCGACCTGTGCGAGTTCGTCGAGTTTCCCACCGAGCTGCTGCAGGTCTGCGGCGACAGCTTCGCCGGGCAGGGTGTCGGGTTCGGTGGCTGGTACGCGCCGGTCGCGCTACGGGTCGACACCGCGTCTGTCGACGACCCCGCCGGGATGCGCTACACCGGTGTCACCGGAATCAGCAAACCGCTGCTGGCCGATCCCACGCCGCCGGGGGACTCGCAGCTGCCCGCCGGCGTGGTGCAGATCAACCGGCGCAACTACATGATGGTGACGACGACCAAAAATTTGGAGCCGCAGAGCTCACGGCTGGTGACGGCCGAGCCGGCGCGTGCGGGCTGGCAGACCATCGCGGGGTCCCGGCGGGCGGCCTCCTACCAGGGCAGTTCGCAGACGCAGATCAGCGGATACTACGACCCGATACCCACCCCGGATTCGCCCAGCGGGTGGGTGTACATCGTGGCCGACAGTTTCACCCGCAGAGATCCGGTGCTGCTCTACCGGGCGACTCCGCAAACGTTCATCGACCGGTCCAAGTGGCAGGGCTGGGCGGCTGGGCCCACCGGCGGCTGGAACAAGCCGCCGACACCGCTGTGGTCCGACAAGGTGGGCGAGATGTGCGTCCGGCAGATCGACGGCAAGACGGTGCTGTCATATTTCAACGCCAGCACGGGCAACATGGAGGTCCGAGTGGCCGATGACCCCACGTCGCTGGGGGACGCGCCGGTGACCACGGTGGTGCAGCACGACGAGTGGCCGGATCCGGCGGAAAGCCTGCCGCCCCCGTATGACAACCGGCTCGCGCAACCCTACGGCGGGTACATCTCGCCGGGCTCCACACTCGATGAAATGCGGATTCTCGTCAGCCAGTGGGACACCCGCGCCCGGGTAAGCGCGCCCTACCGGGTAATCCAATTCGCCGTCAACCCGTTCAAGCCGGATTAGGCCATCCGGTCACGCGCATCTTGCCAGTTAACGCGGAGTTTCAGCTCACAGCTGCTACATAAGCAGTGCATAGCCGCAACTATTGTTAACCCAGGCATCATCTGTCTCATGAGTGAAACATCTGAAACCCCAACCGTGCGGACTTCCACCGCAACAGCGCCGGCGCCTGCGCCGTCAGAGGCAGCGCCACACCGGACACCCAAGGTCTTCCAATTCGCGGCCTGGGTTGCCATCGTCGCCGGGATCGTGTTCATCGTCGCGGTCATCTTCTTCACCGGCTTCATCCTCGGCAAGCACGTCGGTCACCACGGCGGCTTCCACCACCACCACAAGCACCACGCGATGATGCACCGGCACGGACCGGGCTGGCCGGGCGGCCCTGCCGGCCCGGGTGGCCCCGGCGGTGGCGGAACCGCTACCACGCCGGGCGGCACACCTCCAGCCGTGCGTCCCAGCTCGGGCCCGGGTCAGCTACCGCCGTCGCTCTTCCGTTCTGCGGCAACGTCACCGAACGCCGTAGCAGGAGGGGTGCCCACCTTCATCGTGCTCACGGGCTAAGAGTCCCGCGGCCAACCAATTCAACAACCAGTAGCCCGGCGCTCACCGCAGAGCGCCGGGCTACCCGTCGTTCACAGGTAACCGGCACCTAACTGCCGGGTCTCGATTCACAGCATTTTGGTCGCCGGGACCTGTTACGACCAATGCGTTACGGGGCAGTATGCAAGGCATGAGCGACACACCTGAACCGCCAGCCCAGCCGACTTCCACCGAGCCCGCCCCGCCGCCACCGCCACCGGCACCGCCACGCGAGCAGGTCAAGCCGCCGAAGCTCTACCTCGCCGCAGCATGGGTGGTGATCGTCGCGGGAATCGTGTTCATCCTGTCGGTGGTGTTCTTCGCCGGCGCCATGGCCTTCGGACATCACTACCGCTGCCACCATCACCACGGCATGATGTTCCAACCCGGGCCCTCCGGACCGCCCCAGTTCGGTGGACCCGGCGGCCCCGGACCTGGGTATGGACCGCCCCTGTTCGATGGACCCGGCGGCCCGGGGATGATGGTGCCAATGTTCCCGGGTGGCCCCGGTGGTCCGTTCGGCCCGGTTGGTCCGGGTGCCGGCACGTTCGGCCCGGGCGGTCCGGGTCAGTCCCCGATGACCAGCGCTCCGAGCCCGGCTCCCAACACGACTGCGCCGCGGGCCTAGCGGGGCTAGCGGGCCTAGCGGGCGTAGTGGGTAGCCACCACATGTAGCGGCGCTGTCTTTTCTTGAGTCATTCCGGAAAATGGCAGGCCAAGCTCCGTGATGGTGTCGGCGCCGATTCGGCTTCGGGCCGTCTGGGTAACCGTCGTACGCAGATGCGAACGGTCTTCGAGTTTTCCGTGAAGCTCAGCCCAGATGACGAGGAGATAGCGAGATGACGGAGCGTTTCACCACCACCGACGCCGGCATCGCCGCGCCCAGTGACGATCAGTCGTTGACGATCGGTCCCGACGGTCCGATCCTGCTGCAGGACCACTATCTGATCGAGCAGATGGCGATGTTCAACCGGGAACGCATCCCGGAACGCCAACCGCACGCAAAAGGCGGCGGCGCGTTCGGTCACTTCGAGGTCACCAACGACGTCAGCGAATTCACCAGGGCCGCGGTGTTCCAGCCCGGCACCAAGACCGAGATGCTGGCCCGGTTCTCCACCGTCGCCGGCGAGCGTGGCAGCCCGGACACCTGGCGGGACCCCCGCGGCTTCGCGTTGAAGTTCTACACGACTGAAGGCAACTTCGACATGGTCGGCAACAACACGCCGGTCTTCTTCATGCGCGACCCGCTGAAGTTCCAGCACTTCATCCGGTCCCAGAAGCGCCTGCAGGCAAGTAACGTGCGCGACCACAACATGCAGTGGGACTTCTGGAGCCTCTCGCCGGAGTCCGCGCACCAGGTGACCTGGCTGATGGGGGACCGGGGTATCCCCAAGAGCTGGCGGCACATGAACGGCTACAGCAGCCACACGTACAGCTGGATCAACGCCGCCGGCGAAATCTTCTGGGTGAAGTACCATTTCGTCACCGATCAGGGCATCGACTTCCTGACCCAGGAGGACGCCGACCGGCTGGCCAGCGAGGACGGCGACTACCACCAGCGGGACCTCTACGAGGCGATCGGGCGCGGTGATCACCCGAGCTGGACGCTGAAGATGCAGATCATGCCGTACGAGGAGGCCAAGAACTACCGGTTCAACCCGTTCGATCTCACGAAAGTGTGGCCGCACAGCGACTATCCATTGATCGACGTCGGCAAGATGACGCTGAACCGCAACGTCACCGACTACCACACCGAGATCGAGCAAGCCGCCTTCGAGCCGAACAACACCGTGCCCGGCACCGGGTTGAGTCCGGACAAAATGCTGCAGGCGCGCGGCTTCTCCTACTCCGATGCGCACCGCGCAAGGCTGGGGACGAACTACCGGCAAATCCCGGTCAACTCACCGAAGGTCGAGGTGAACAGCTACTCCAAAGACGGCGCGATGCGGATACAGAATGCCTCCGACCCGGTGTATGCGCCCAACTCCTACGGCGGGCCGCAGGCCGACCCGGCGCGCGCCGCTGAGGTGCGCTGGCACGCCGACGGTGATATGGTCCGCGCCGCGTACACGCTGCACGCCGAGGACGACGACTGGGGGCAGGCCGGCACCATGGTCCGCGACGTTCTCGACGATGCGGCCCGGGAACGGCTGGCGCACAACATCGTTGGCCACGTTTGTAAGGGCGTTCAAGAGCCGGTGCTGTCGCGGGTGTTCGAGTACTGGCGCAACGTCGACCCCGATCTCGGCAAGTCGGTCGAGGAGGGTGTGCGGGCCAAGTTGGGCCAGTAGGCAGGGTGACCCTGGCTTCTGTTCGGCCGGCCGGGTTGGCATGATCGAAACCCATGACCATCGAAGTCGCCCGAGACGTCGCCGAGCGATCGGGTCGGGCGATGCGGTTCTGCGCCGCAGTCGTGGCCGTCGGGACAGCGTTGGCAATCTCACCCGCGATTCCCGTAGCGGCCGCCCACCCCTCGGAACCCGGCGTGGTCAACTACGCGGTCCTCGGTAAAGGGTCGGTCGGCAATATCGTCGGCGGCCCGATGGGCTGGGAGTCGGTGTTCACCCAGCCGGTCCAGGGAGATTGGGTCGATCTGCCGGTGTGCAACAACTGGGCGGACATCGGGTTGCCTGAGGTGTACGACGACCCCGACCTCGCGGCGTTCAACGGAGCCGTCACCCAGACGTCGGCCACCGACCAAACCCACTTCGCCAAGCAGGCGGTCGGGGTGTTCGCCACCAACGACGCCGCGAACCGGGCCTTCCACCGAGTCGTGGACCGGACCGTGGGCTGTTCTGGACAGACCACCGCAATACACCTGGACAACGGCACCACCCAGGTGTGGTCATTCGAGGGCGGCCCGCCCAGCGCCACCGATGAGAACTGGACCAAGCAGGAAGCCGGCACCGATCGCCGGTGCTTCGATCAAACCAGGCTGCGGGAAAATGTGTTGCTGCAGGCCAAGGTCTGCCAGTCTGGCAACGCCGGACCCGCGGTTGACGTGCTGGCCGGGGCCATGCAGAACGCGCTGGGTCAATAGTCGCGCAATTGGGTAACCGTCCAAGCCGTGCAGCGAAAAAGTGCGGGATCGGGAATATGTCGGGGGCGTCTGCAAGATGAAATGGTGGTGGTTATCGTTCCGTTAGCTGCGCAGCGAGCGGTCCGCAGGGCATGAGCGGGCCCGAAGGGATCGTGATATGACGTCCGCCCCTCTCACCACCGCGGCCGCCCCGGAAATGAAAAATGCCGAGATGCCGGACTCCTCGGCCGCCGCGCGTTACATCGCTGACGGCTGTCTGGTAGACGCCCCGCTGGGGCGGGTGGGTCTGGAGGTGGAAGCCCACTGCCACGACCCGGCCGACCCGCACCGCAGGCCGAGCTGGGACGAAATCGGCGAGGTTCTCGAGTCGCTACCCGCCCTGCCGGGCCGCAGCGGAGTCACCGTGGAACCCGGCGGCGCCGTCGAACTGTCCGGCCCGCCCGTCGACGGCGTCGTGCCCGCCATCGATGCGATGAACCGTGACCAAGCCGTGCTGCGGTCGGCCTTCGCTGACGCCGGGCTGGGCCTGGTTTTCCTCGGCGCGGACCCGCTGCGGCCGCCCAAGCGCGTCAACCCGGGTGCACGCTACCGGGCCATGGAACAGTTTTTCGCTGCCAGCCACTCCGGGGAGGCCGGCGCGGCGATGATGACGTCCACCGCATCGATCCAGGTCAACCTGGACGCCGGCCCGCGGGACGAATGGGCGGCGCGGGTCCGGCTGGCGCACGCCCTGGGGCCCACCATGATCGCGATGACCGCCAACTCTCCGATGCTGGGCGGCGAGTTCACCGGTTGGGTCTCTACCCGGCAACGCGTCTGGGGCCGAATGGACTCGGCGCGGTGCGGGCCCATCCTGGGAGCCAGCGGCGACGACCCCAGCACCGACTGGGCGCGCTACGCGCTCAAGGCCCCGGTGATGATGGTGCACAACCCGGATGCCGTGGCGGTCACGCAGTGGGTCCCGTTTGCCGACTGGGTGGACGGCCGGGCGTTGCTCGGCGATCGCCGCGCGACCGTCGCCGACCTGGACTATCACCTGACCACACTGTTCCCGCCGGTACGGCCGCGGCAGTGGCTGGAAATCCGCTATCTGGACAGCGTGCCGGATGCCTTCTGGCCCGCCGTGGTATTCACCCTGGTGGCCCTGCTCGACGACCCGGTCGCCGCCGACCTCGCGACCGAGGCGGTCGAACCGGTGGCCACCGCCTGGGACACCGCGGCCCGGGTGGGCCTGCGCGACCGGCGGCTGTACGCGGCGGCCAACACGTGCGTGACCGTCGCCGCGGAGCAGGCGCCGGCCGAGCTCGGCGACGCGATGCAACGGTTGGTTCGCAGCGTCGAGCAGGGCCGATGTCCCGGCGACGACTTTTCCGACCACGTGATCGAGCACGGCATTGCGCCCAGCGTCGCGCGAATGGCACAAGGGGGGCCGTGACTTCCCGGGACACTCTTGCCGACGATTTGGCGCGGGCGCGGGCGCGGACGTTGCGCCTGGTCGACTTCGACGATGCCGAACTGTGCCGGCAGTACGACCCGTTGATGAGCCCACTGGTGTGGGACCTGGCGCACATCGGTCAGCAAGAAGAGCTGTGGCTGTTGCGCGGCGGTGACCCGGACCGGCCCGGGATGCTGCCACCGGCCGTCGAAGGCCTCTACGACGCCTTTCAACACTCCCGCGCCAGTCGCGTCGACTTACCGCTGCTGTCCCCGGCGAAGGCGCGGTCGTATTGCCGGACGGTGCGATCCGCGGCGCTCGACGCCCTGGATGCCTTGCCGCAAGACGGCGACAGCTTCGCGTTCGCCATGGTGTTCAGCCACGAGAACCAGCACGACGAAACCATGCTGCAGGCATTGAACCTGCGCAGCGGCGCGCCGCTGCTGCCCGACACGTCGGTTCTGCCGCCCGGCCGACCAGGACTGGCCGGCACTTCGGTGCTGGTACCCGCCAGCCCGTTCGTGCTGGGCACCGACGCGGTCAGCGAACCCTACTCATTGGACAACGAGCGTCCCGCCCACGTCGTCGACCTGCCGGCGTTCCGGATCGGCCGGGTTCCAGTCAGCAACGGCGAATGGCAACACTTCATCGACGACGGCGGCTACCACCAGTCGCGCTGGTGGTCCGAACGCGGCTGGCAGCATCGCCAGCGCGCGGGCCTGACCGCGCCCCAGTTGTGGAGCCCCGACGCTGCCACGCGCACCCGGTTCGGCCATGTCGAAGACATTCCCGCCGACGAGCCGGTACAACATGTCAGCTACTTCGAGGCCGAGGCTTATGCGGCCTGGGCCGGCGCCCGGCTGCCCACCGAGATGGAATGGGAGAAGGCCTGCGCATGGGATCCGGCGACCGACAGCCGGCGTCGTTACCCGTGGGGAGCGCAGCAGTCGTCCGACGCCTTTGCCAACCTGGGCGGCAGGGCGTTGCGCCCGGCACCGGTCGGCGCTTACCCGGCCGGCGCATCGGCGTACGGGGCCGAGCAGATGCTGGGCGATGTCTGGGAGTGGACGACCTCACCGCTGCGGCCCTGGCCGGGATTCGTCGCGATGCTCTATCAGCTGTACTCGCAGCCGTTCTTTGACGGCGACTACCGGGTGCTGCGAGGTGGATCCTGGGCCGTGGAGGCGGCCATCCTGCGGCCAAGTTTCCGTAACTGGGATCACCCCTACCGTCGTCAGATCTTCGCCGGTGTCCGGTTGGCCTGGGACGTCCCCGACGCTGGGGACCCGGCCTGATGTGCCGTCATCTCGGGTGGCTCGGGGCTGACGTCACGGTCTCCTCGCTGGTACTGGACCCGCCGTACGGGCTGCGGGTGCAGTCTTATGCTCCGCGCCGGCAAAAGCACTGTCTGATGAACGCCGACGGTTGGGGTGTCGGGTTTTTCGACGGTGAGGTTCCCCGGCGCTGGCGTAGCCAGGCGCCGCTCTGGGGTGACGTGTCGTTCGACTCGGTCGCGCCGGCGCTGCGCAGCCACTGCGTGGTGGCCGCGGTGCGCTCGGCAACCGTGGGCATGCCAATCGAAACCAGCGCAACGGCGCCGTTCACCGACGGCCAGTGGTTGTTGTCGCACAACGGGATTGTCGACCGCGCCGTGTTGCCAACGCCGCCATCAGCCGAATCAGTATGCGACAGTGCGATACTCGCGGCCACTATCTTCGCGCGTGGACTCGAAGCGCTGGGCGAAACCATCGCCGAGCTGGCAACTGCCGACCCCAATGCCCGCCTCAACATATTGGCCGCCAACGGCTCTCGGTTGCTGGCAACGGCCTGGGGTGACACGCTGTCCATCCTGCGCCGCGACGACGGCGTGGTGCTCGCCAGCGAGCCCTACGACAACGACTCGGGGTGGGAGGACGTGCCCGACCGCCACCTCGTCGACGTCACCGCCGAGGGCGTCACGGTTACTTCCTTGGACCCCTTTGGACCCCCGAAAGGAACGTGATGGCGCTGTCGCTGTCCAACCACCTCGCCGCCGACTCGGCGTACCACGCGCTGCGTCGTGATGTGTTCGACGGCCTACAGGCCACGCCGAAGTCGTTGCCGCCCAAATGGTTCTACGATTCGGTGGGCAGTGATCTGTTCGACCAGATCACCCGGTTGCCCGAGTACTACCCGACGCGTGCCGAGACCGAGATCCTGCACGCGCGCTCAGCCGAAGTCGCATCGGCCAGCGAAGCCGACACCCTGGTCGAACTGGGCAGCGGGACGTCGGAGAAGACCCGGATGCTGCTGGACGCGCTGCGTGACCGCGGATGCTTAAGCAGGTTCGTGCCGTTCGACGTCGATGCCGGCATCTTGTCGACGGCTGCGACGGCCATCCAGCAGGAATACGCCGGCATCGAGATCGAAGCTGTCTGCGGCGATTTCGAAGAACACCTGACCGAGATCCCGCGCGGCGGGCGACGCCTGTTCGCGTTCCTGGGGTCGACCATCGGCAACCTCACTCCCGGACCGCGCGCGGAGTTCCTCTCGGCCCTGTCTGCGGAAATGGTGCCCGGGGACAGCCTGCTGCTGGGCACGGACTTGGTCAAGGACACCGTTCGGCTGGTCCGCGCCTATGACGACGCCGCCGGGGTGACGGCGGCGTTCAATCGCAATGTGCTTGCGGTGATCAACCGGGAACTCGACGCCGATTTCGATATCGACGCCTACCGGCACGTGGCCCGCTGGAACACCGAATCGGAACGCATCGAGATGTGGCTGCGCGCCGGCCGTCGCCAGCGGGTGCGTGTCGGTGCGCTGGAGCTGACCGTCGACTTCGCGGCCGGCGAGGAGATGCTCACCGAAGTGTCGTGCAAGTTCCGCCCGGACGGGGTGAGCGCCGAATTGGTCGGCGCGGGACTGCGTCGCATTCGGTGGTGGACAGATCGTGCGGGTGACTTCGGTCTGTCGTTGGCGGTGAAGTGACCGAAGGCGATTCGCTGGCTGACCGATGGCGGGCGGCGCGCCCGCCGGTGGCCGGGCTGCACCTCGACAGCGCGGCGTGCTCGCGCCAGAGTTTGGCGGTGATCGAGGCCACCGCCCAGCACGCCCGCTACGAATCCGAAGTCGGCGGCTATGTCGCGGCCGAGGCGGCCACGCCCGCGCTTGACGCCGGACGGGTCGCGTTCGCCGCGCTGAGCGGCATGCCCGATGCCGAAGTGGTTTTCACCACCGGTTCGCTGAACGCGCTCGATCTGCTGCTTGGCGGCTGGCCGGCGGATCGCCGGGTGCTGGCCTGTCTGCCCGGCGAATACGGTCCCAACCTGGCGGTGATGGCCGCCCATGGATTCGACCGTCAGCTGTTGCCGACCCTCGGGGACGGCCGGGTCGCGATCGACGACGCGGCGTTCGCCCTGCAGAACGACCCGCCCGACCTTGTCCACCTGACCGCGGTGGCCAGCCACAGCGGCGTGGTGCAACCGCTGTCGATGATCGCGCAACTGTGCCGCGAGCTGGGGTTGCCGCTCGTCGTCGACGCCGCCCAGGCACTGGGCCAGGTGGACTGCGCGGTGGCAGCCGACGTGACCTACTCCTCGTCGCGCAAGTGGTTGGCCGGGCCGCGCGGTGTCGGGCTGCTCGCGGTGCGCCGCGATCTGATGGAGCGGCTGCATCCGAGGCTGTCGGCACCGGCGTGGGCCCTGAAATCGGGACCGCTGACCATAGCCCGGCAGCTGGAATTCGGTGAAGCCAATATCGCTGCGCGCGTGGGCTTTTCGTTAGCCCTGGGAGAACATCTGGCGTACGGGCCGCAGGCCGTGCCCGCCCGCCTGGCTGAGCTGGGCAGCCTCAGCCGGACGGTGTTGGGCGACGTGGCCGGGTGGGCGGTGGTCGAAGAGGTCGACGAGCCCAGCGCGATCACCACCATGGCCCCGGTCGACGGCGCCGATCCGCAAGCGGTGCGGTCCTGGCTGCTCACCCAGCGGCGGATTCTGACCACGTTCGTCGGGGTGCAGCGGGCGCCCTTGGAGCTGACCGCGCCGGTGCTCCGGATCTCGCCGCACGTGGATACCACGGCCGACGATCTGACCGCCTTCGCCGAGGCACTGATCGCGGCCACCGCGGCAACGGCGGCTGGTTGACGCCGAGATCGACGCCAGCGCGGGAAAGTTCGACGACTTGGATACGCGGTAGCGTCGATTTCGACGCCGAAGGCCGTACCGGCTAGCCCGCTTTGTGCGCCGTCAGCAGGTAGGCCGGCAACTTCATCCGGCCCTTTTCATCGCGGTCGTGCGGCGGAAACTCGAACGGCGCGTCGTGGATCTGCGGGATGTTCGCATGGATATAGGCGGGCCGAACGTCGTCGATCTCCCAGTACTTGCTCACCGCGGCGCGCAACTCGTCTTCGTCGACTTCATTGGGCTTGCTTTCCATCTCGCCGGGGAAGGCGCCCTTGGCGAACACCAGCACGAAATAGCTCGCCCCGGGGGCCGCCGCGCGGTGTACCGAGCGCAGGTAGCCGTCGCGGCCCTCGACCGGCAACGAGTGGAACAGCGTGCTGTCGACCACGGTGGCGAAACGGCCGTCATAGCCGGTAAACGCGGTGATGTCGGCCTGGACGAAGCTGGCGTTAGTCAGGCCGCGTTCGGCGGCCGCCCTGGTAGCCGCCGCGACGGCGGTGGGGGTCAGGTCGACGCCGACCACGGTGTAGCCCTGCGCGGCCAGCGCCAACGACAGCTCCGCGAAACCACAGCCGGCATCCAGCACGTCGCTACGGAACTTGCCGGCCGCGATCAGCGCGGCCAACTCCGGCTGCGGCTCACCGATATTCCACGGCGGCGGCCCCTCGAATTGGCCCTCTCCACGGTAGACGCCGTCCCAGTCCATTACTTCTGATGACATAGTTCCCAACGTACCCGCGGTCAGCGTCCCCAGGTGTGCACCGGTTCGTTGGCATGCATGTGCTCGCAGTACCGGCGCAGCATTTCGGCCAGCGCCGCGGCCCTGGTCATCCCGCTGTCCTGCAGTGCCCGCACCGTGGATACCTGCCAGCTCGCGCCGTTGCGGCCGGTCCGGGCGCGACCCTCGATGACACCCAGGAACCGGTCGCGCACCTCGGTGTCGACACCCCAGCGGCGCAGGCCTTCGTCGGCGATCGGCAGCAAGGTGTCCAGCACCAGTTTTTGCGCCGCCACTTCGCCAAGACCGGGCCAGTGCAGGCTGGCAGTGATGCCGTTTCGCGCCGCCTCGCCGAAATTCGCTTGTGCCGCTGCGAAACTCATCCTGTTCCAGAGCGGATTCTCCTCGTCGGACAGGCTGCGCAGCACGCCGTAGTAGAAAGCCGAATTTGCCAGCATGTCGACGACGGTCGGCCCGGCCGGCAGTACCCGGTTCTCCAGCCGCAGATGCGGACGCCCGTCGACGACGTCGTACACCGGCCGGTTCCACCGGTACACGGTGCCGTTGTGCAGACGCAGTTCGGAAAGGTGCGGGGTGCGTCCGGAGTCCAGCTCGGTGACCGGGTTCTCGTCGGACACCTCGGGCAGCAGGGACGGGAAGTAGCGGATGTTCTCCCTATACAAGTCGAGGACCGAGGCGATCCACCGTTCGCCGAACCACACCCGCGGCCGCACGCCTTGGGACTTGAGCTCCTCGGGCCGGGTGTCGGTGGACTGCGCGAACAGTTCGATGCGGGTTTCCGCCCATAGCTGGTGCCCGAAGAAGTACGGCGAGTTGGCGCCCAGCGCCAGCTGCGGGCCGGCCAGCACCTGAGCGGCGTTCCAGTTTGCGGCAAAAACCTCCGGAGCCAGCTGCAGATGTAATTGCATGCTGGTGCAAGCGGATTCGGGTGCTATCGACACGGCTTGCCAGCTCAGCGGCTCCGGGCCGGAGATGTTGATCGGAATGTCCTCGCCGCGGGCGGTGAAGATCGAGTCGTTGAGGGCGGCGTATCGCGTGGACTCGCTCATCCACCCGTCGTCCAGATGTTCGGGCATCAGCGTGGGCAGGATGCCGATCATGACGATGTGGGCCCCGCGGGCGTTGGCCTTGGTCTCGGCGTCGTTCAGGCTGGCCCGCACCTCCGCCTCCAGATCGAGGCCGGTGTGTCCGGGCAGTGCATGCGGTGGCACGTTGAATTCGATGTTGTAGGCGCCTAATTCGCTCTGGTACGCCGGATCTGCGATGGCGTCCAGCACGTAGCGGTTCGACATGGCCGGCTGATAGTCGGCGTCGACGAGGTTGCACTCGATCTCCATGCCGGTGAGTGGCCGGTCGGAATCGAAGCGCGACTGCGCGAGCATCGTCTCAAAGACGTCCAGACACAGCTGCATCTTGCGCCGGTATTCCCGCCGATGTGCGCGGTTATACGTGGTGCGCTTGACCTCTTCGCCCACAACGCCGATGCAACAGGGTTGCCGCCGCCAACGCAAGGGCGAGCGGGCCGACATGGGCGTCGTCGGGCGTCGGATTGTGTGCAGAATCGTGTCGGTTACCTGCCTCTCCGGAGGCCGGGTGGACCATCATGGACGATGACAGAAGGTGTCACAGCTCACGGGCGGAGGAAAGCAGTTGGCCGAGTTCGCGGAATTCGTAGCCGCCATCGACCAGGGCACCACCAGCACCCGTTGCATGATCTTCGATCACGACGGCGCCGAAGTGGCTCGCCACCAACTCGAGCACGAACAGATCCTGCCCCGCGCCGGCTGGGTCGAGCACGACCCGGTCGAGATTTGGGAGCGCACCTCATCGGTGCTGATGTCGGTGTTGAACCGAGCCAATCTTGCTCCGAAAGACATTGCCGCGCTGGGTATTACCAATCAGCGCGAGACCACGCTGGTGTGGGATCGGCACACCGGACGGCCGTACTACAACGCAATCGTCTGGCAGGACACCCGCACCGACCGGATTGCGTCGGCGCTGCAGCGAGACGGCCGCGGCGAAGTGATCCGCCGCAAGGCGGGCCTGCCACCGGCGACGTACTTCTCCGGCGGGAAGCTGCAGTGGATCCTGGAGAACGTCGACGGGGTGCGCGAAGCCGCGCAGCGCGGCGACGCCCTGTTCGGTACCGCCGACACCTGGCTGTTGTGGAATCTGACCGGAGGCCCGCGGGGCGGCGTGCACGTCACCGATGTGACCAACGCCAGCCGGACCATGCTGATGGACCTGGAAACGCTGGACTGGGACGACGAGCTGTTGTCGTTCTTCTCCATCCCCCGGGTGATGCTGCCGGTGATCGCGCCCTCGTCGCCGCAGCAGCCCTACGGTGTCACGTTGACGAGCGGGCCCGTCGGTGGGGAGGTGCCGATCACCGGAGTCCTCGGCGACCAGCATGCCGCGATGGTGGGTCAGGTGTGCCTGGACGAGGGTGAGGCGAAAAACACCTACGGCACGGGCAATTTCCTGCTGCTCAATACCGGTGAGTCGATCGTGCGATCCGAACAACGGACTGCTGACCACCGTCTGCTACCAGTTCGGGGACGCCAAACCAGTTTATGCACTTGAGGGTTCGATCGCGGTGACCGGCGGGGCGGTGCAGTGGCTGCGTGATCAGCTGGGCATCATCAGTGGCGCCGCGCAAAGCGAATCGCTGGCCCGCCAGGTCGCCGACAACGGCGGGGTCTATTTCGTCCCGGCGTTTTCCGGGTTGTTCGCCCCGTACTGGCGATCCGATGCCCGCGGCGCGATCGTGGGGCTGTCCCGGTTCAACACCAACGCACACCTGGCGCGCGCGACGCTGGAGGCGATCTGCTATCAGAGCCGGGACGTGGTGGACGCGATGGCCGCGGATTCCGGTGTCCGCCTTGAGGTGCTGAAGGTCGACGGCGGCATCACCGGCAACGACCTGTGCATGCAGATTCAGGCTGACGTGCTGGGCGTGGACGTGGTACGGCCGGTGGTCGCCGAGACAACGGCGCTGGGCGCTGCCTACGCGGCGGGTCTGGCGGTCGGGTTCTGGGCCGATCCGTCCGACCTGCGGGCCAACTGGCAAGAGGACAAGCGCTGGACGCCGGCCTGGAGCGACGATCAGCGCGCCGCGGGTTATGCCGGGTGGCGTAAGGCGGTGCAGCGGACCCTGGATTGGGTCGACGTGACCTGATCCGGGGTCCCAGCTGCATCCAAGGTAGCGGTCAGTCCTCGCCGAGGATGCCGTAGACCTCGCGTCGCGCATTGTTGATGATTTCGACGATGCGCTGCTGCTGCTCGGCGCTGGCGGTGTGCGCGGATTGCGCGACCGCGCCGAACAACTGGCCCATGGCCGCCCGCAGGTTGATGTGCCCTGGGTCGGCGCCTTCGGCGATTACGTCCCACGGTGGGGTCTCGACCTTCTCGGCCGCCGCACGGCCCTCGTCGGTCAGCTCGAATAGCTTCTTGCTGCCGCGGGAGTCGCTCGCGGTGATCAGGCCCTCGTCGTCCAGCAGCTGCAGCGTGGGGTACACCGAGCCCGGGCTGGGCCGCCAGATGCCGTTACTGCGTTCGGCGATCTGCTGGATCATTTCGTAGCCGTGCATCGGCCGCTCGGCCAGCAGCACCAGAATGGCCGCGCGAACGTCACCGCGGCGTCCGCGGCCGGGGCCGCCACGACGCCCGCCGCCGCGCCGGCCGCCCGCACCGAAGCCGAAACCGAAGCCGGGGCCGAAACCCGGACCGAAACCGGGACCGAATCCCAACGGTCCGCCGTGGTCACCGGCGTGGTCGCGGAGGTGTTCGAAGAATTCCTGTCGGGCCTGGCGCCTGGCGCCGTGGAAGGCGCGTCGTCCCCCGCGAGTGGGCGGTGCCCCCAGTGCGGGGCCGGGTCCGATGCCGAATCCGAGGCCGGGCCGGCCGGCAAATGGCCCGCCGGCAGGTGTGAATGGGTCGTTCATCTTTAGTCCTTACGTGTTGTGGGTGAGCGCTCCCTGCACTTCGGTATATCACGATATATCGAAAACTATCGCGATGCAACGCTGCGGGATCACGCGGTCTGTCGAGGAGGCGCCTACGCAGGGCCTGACCTGCGGTTTGACACCACGGCACGCACCCTGGACCGTGACCCGTCGGCCCGTTTGCGCCCACCGGGCGACGGGTAGGCACTGATCGATGAACGGTAATGACTCCAACCTGACCATCGGCGGCGGAGCCCCCAGCGCGGCCGAACCGGCGCCCGACGCCGGTCGTGGTCGCCATGTTCGGCCGTGGATCAACTGGGGGTTGGCGCTGTCGATGGTGCCGGCTGCCGCGATCGTGATGCTCTTCGCGCCCGGCGCGGTGATGAGTACCGATGGTTGCAGCGCTCGCAGTTGTCCCCACCTGGGCCGCGGTGGGATCGATTTCGGCGTCGCGTTCTACGGCGCACCGGTGGTGGCCTTCGTGGTCATCGTCGTCTCGCTTTTCACCGCAAAGCGTCGGCGCGGCATCGCGGTTCCGCTGTGCGGATGGGCGCTGTTGCCTGCTGACGTCATCCTCATGGCAGTGACCGTCTCCGGCTAGGGCAGCGGTCAGTCAGGCGCCGAGAAGCCGCCGCTATCTGATCCCTGCTGCGGCGGCTGCGCGGGCGGTGGTGCCGCGGATGCCCAAGGTGCCGCTCTGGGCGGTGGCCAGGGGGTGGGCCGCATCGGAGGCGGCAACGTGGGTCCGGTGGGGCCGACAGTGGGGCGAAGCCGCGCCAGTTCGCGGCGGTGCCGTTCGGCAAGGACGGCGGCCAGCACCAGTTCCGGCGGGGTGCCGGCAGGCGGCGGCGGGGCGATCCGGGACACCACGTCACCGGCGATCCGGTAAGCCATCTGCTGACGCACCTGAGGATCGAGTTGTGTTGCCCGGGAGAGGAATTGCCGCGCAACCTCGGCTTGGCCCGCGTTCAGGCCCGACAGCTGCAGGGACGACGCCCACCATGCCAGCGAAGGTGGCATCGCCGGCGGCAGCCTCAACCGGGGTGCACGCTCGCTGACGACGACCGTGCCGGCGAAGACATCGCCGATACGTTTGGCCTTCGGCGACAATATGCTGCAGATGACAGCGGGGCTCCCGACGAGCATCCAGATCTCCACCACCGACGCCAGCGCCCGAAACAGCGCCTGCCGGAAGCGTTCCGGACCACCGTCGTCGGACACCACTCGCAGACCCATCACGATCATGCCCACCGACCGTCCCCGGGTGGCGGTTTCGAATATCAAGGGGTACCCGACGATCACCAGCACCGTGAAGACGAGCAGGATGGCCGTGCTCAGCGCGGTGTCGAACTGGGTCAGGGTGGCGGCCCACAACATCAGTCCGAGCACGTAGCAGATAAAAATCACCGTCATGTCGATCAGTGCGCCCACGGCGCGCACCGGCAACTGGGCGATCTGCACATCGAGCACGACGGCGTCCCCGGTCACCACTTCCGACATACCACCGAACGGTACAGGTTTTATCGGTGCAACCGGCCGCGCTCTGCCGGGCCTGACTTGCGATTAGGCTGCCCAGGGTGGATGTCGACGCGTTCGTGCTGGCCCATCGCGGTACCTGGGACCGCCTCGACCAGTTGGTCAAGAGACGGCGGTCGCTGACCGGCGCCGAAGTCGACGAACTCGTCGAGCTCTACCAGCGGGTGTCCACCCACCTGTCGATACTGCGCTCGGCATCGTCGGATTCGCTGCTGATCGGCCGGCTCTCGAGCCTGGTCGCCCGCGCCCGCTCGGTGGTGACCGGTGCCCACGCACCACTGAGCAGGACGTTCACCCGGTTCTGGACCGTGTCTTTCCCGGTGGTCGCATACCGTACCTGGCGGTGGTGGCTGGGCACGGCCGCGGCGTTTCTCGCCGTCGTGGTGGTCATCGCGTTGTGGGTGGCCGGCAATCCGGAGGTGCAGTCCGCCGTCGGAACACCAAGTGACATCGACGAATTGGTCAACCATGACGTCGCGTCGTATTACAGCGAACATCCCGCAGCGGCGTTCGCCCTGCAAGTCTGGGTGAACAACTCCTGGGTTTCCCTGCAGTGCATCGCGTTATCCGTCGTGCTGGGACTGCCGATCCCGATCGTGCTGTTCCACAACGCCGCCAACGTGGGGCTGATCGCCGGCCTGATGTTTCACGCCGGCAAGGGCGGCATCCTGCTGGGGTTGTTGGCACCGCACGGGCCGCTGGAGCTGACGGCGGTATTCCTGGCAGGGGCAACGGGTATGCGGCTGGGGTGGTCGGTGATCTCGCCCGGAGACCGGCCTCGCGGGCAGGTGCTTGCCGAACAGGGCCGTGCGGTCGTATCGGTCGCCGTGGGGCTAATGGGGGTGTTGTTGGTCTCCGGGCTGATCGAAGCATTGGTGACCCCGTCGCCGTTGCCGGCATTCGTTCGGGTCGGCATCGGGATCATCGCCGAAGCGGCGTTCTTGTCCTATATCGTGCACTTCGGCCGCCGTGCCGTGAAAGCCGGGGAGACCGGGGATATCGAAGACGCCCCAGATGTGATCCCCACCCGCTAGCCGCGAAAGTGCAACTAACGACCTGTTTCCCGAGTAAGGTCGTCGGTAGCGGCACTGTCGCGGGATGACGGCTACAGCCGCCCGGTCGCTTTCATTGCCAGATAGCGGTCGGCAAGTGCGGGGGCCAGTTCGGTGGGCACAGCGTCGACCACTTCGACCCCGCTGCGTCGGAGCCGCGACGCGATCGCGCTGCGGTCATTACGGGATCGTTCCGCGGCCGCCGCGTCGTAGACCGCCGCCGCATCAGAACGCCCGGCCGCCATCTGGTCGACACGTGGATCGGCGACCGCGGCAACCAGCACATGGTGCTTGGCCGCCAACTGCGGCAGGACCGGCAGCAGGCCCTCGTCGAGCGCAGTCGCGTTGAGGTCGGTCAGCAGCACCACCAGCGACCGTCGCCGACCGCGCCGTAGGATAGCGGAAACTGTTGCCCGCCAATCAGATTCTACAAGAGCAGGTTGCAGCGGGGCCATCGCTCCGACCAGTTGGGCAAGCAACTCGGTGCGTGACGCTCCGAACACGCCGCCCCGGTTGACCTGGTCGTGGGCCAGGAAGTCGACATGGTCGCCGGCGCGCGACGCGAGTGCGGCCAGCAGCAGCGCGGCATCCATCGACCAATCCAGTCGCGGCCAGCCCGCGGGATCGGTGGCGGTCGGGTCGACACCGACACGACCCGCCGCTGTGCGGCCGGTGTCGAGCACGATCACCACTCGCCGGTCGCGTTCGGGTCGCCAGGTGCGGACCACCACGTCGCCGCGACGTGCGGTCGCGCGCCAGTCGATCGAACGCACGTCGTCGCCGACGACATACTCACGCAGCGAATCGAATTCGGTTCCATGTCCGCGTATCAGCGTGGGCAACAGTCCGTCGATCTCCCGCAGTTTGGCAAGCCGCGACGGCAAGTGCCTGCGTGACAGAAACGGCGGCAGCACCCTGACCTGACCCGGCACCGACTGCGAACCCTGCCGTCCCGCCAACCCCAGCGGACCGATCGACCGGGCGGTGACCACGGCCGCTCGCTGGTCGCCGCGGCGAACCGGTCGCAGCCGAGTCTGGACGTGCTGATGTTGCCCGGCGGCGATGTTGACCGGATGGGTGCGCGGCTGTGCGCACGCACTGGGCGGCCAGGCGTCGCGGATCTCGCCGCGGAACCGGCGGCGGCCGTCGTTGTAGATCAGCAACCCGGCATCCACCTGTTGTGCGAGCCGGACCGAGCGGTCCGGAGAACGGATGTAGCGCAATCCGCGTGTGCTGGCCGCCAACCCGACATCCACCACCACCGCGACCGTCAGCGCGACCAGCAGCAGCACGAAAGCCCTTGCCGGCCAGGGTGACAGCGCGATGGGCAGGACGCAGATCAGCGCCACCAACGCGGTGCGTCCGGTGAGGATCACTAGCGGGGCACCGGAACCGACGCCAAAATTCCGTCGAGCACACCGTCGGGTGTGGCGCCCTCGAGCTCGGCTTCCGGGCGCAACATCACCCGGTGCCGCAGCGTCGGGCGGGCCATGGCCTTCACATCATCGGGAGTGACGTAGTTACGGCCGGACAGCCACGCCCAGGAACGAGCCGTGGCCAGCAGCGCAGTCGCCCCGCGTGGTGAGACACCCAGCTGGAGCGCAGGGGAGGACCGGGTGGCCCCGACGATGTCGACGATGTAGCCCAGCACCTCGTCGGCAACCAGCACGTGTTGCACCGCGTCGCGCGCGGCCGCCAGCTCGGCGGGCCCGGCTACCGGCTTGATAGCCGACAGGTCGCGGGGATCGAAGCCGTGCGCGTGCCGTTCCAGGATGGCGATCTCGGCGTCGCGGGACGGCAGCGTCACGTTCAGTTTGAGCAGGAAGCGATCCAGTTGCGCTTCGGGCAACTGGTAGGTGCCCTCATACTCGATCGGGTTCTGGGTCGCGGCGACGATGAACGGGTCGGGCAGTTTCCTGGGTTCGCCTTCCACGCTGACCTGCCGCTCTTCCATCGCCTCGAGCAGCGCAGCCTGCGTTTTGGGCGGGGTGCGGTTGATCTCGTCGGCCAGCAGCAGGTTGGTGAACACCGGACCGGGCCGGAACACGAACGCGGCGGTGCGCGCGTCGTACACCAGCGAACCGGTGACGTCGCCGGGCATCAGGTCGGGGGTGAACTGCACCCGCTTGAACTCCAACCGCAGTGCGGCGGACAGGGCCCGGATCAATAGCGTCTTCGCCACTCCCGGAACGCCTTCCAGCAGCACATGGCCGCGACATAGCAGCGCGATGACCAGGCCGCTGACCACCCCCTCCTGTCCGACGACCGCCTTGGCGAGTTCGGCGCGCAACGCCAGCAGCGCCTCTCGCGCCGATTCAGCAGCAGGACTCTGGGCGGTAGACGGTTGTGTCACGTGTGTGTGACCTGCCTTTCGATGTCGTCGAGCGCACGGGCAAGTTGTAGCAGGTCTTTGTCGGTGGCCGGGGGTGGGCCGAACAGATGGTAGGAAACGAATCCCGGGTCGGCCCCGCTGCGCTGGGCCACGGTGGTCACCACCGTCGGCGCCGGCGCGCCCGCGCCCAGACCGAGCCGGGGCACCAGTCGCTGCAGTGTGGCGGTGCGCAGTGCCATGGCGGCGCGATCGCGTGCCCGGTGGGACCGGTATAGCCGGCCGCGGCCCTCGACGGTCTCCGAGGCGCGCACCACGACGGGCAGCTCCTCGGCCACCAGCGGGCCGGGCCGGCGGCCCTTCCACAGCGCAGCCAGTAGCACGACCAGCCACAACTGCCAGACGATCCAGTTCATGTTTTCCGGGATCAAGCCGAAAATCGATGCCGTCGTTGATGATTCACCCTCAACCCGGTGGGGTGCGTACCAGATGAGATGGGGCCGGTCGCCGGCAAGGTTCATCGCCAGTGCGGCGTTGCCCGCCTGCAACAGGCCGCCGTTGGTCAGGAAGTCGGTACTGCCGACCGCCGTGATGGTTCGCCCGCTGTCCCGAAAGCGGATCAGCACCCCGTCGTAACAGTTGGTCATCGTCCGGCCATCGTTGGCCTGGTAGGTTTCGCTTGGTCCGAATCGAACTGACCCGGCCCGGGTAGCTTCTCGCAGAGTGCAATTCGGGTTGCTGTCGAAGCCGCTGCCGCCAGAGACGCGCACGTCCGGCATCAGTGCCTCGCGGGTTCGCGCCGTCGGTTCCACCAGCAGGAGATCACCGGGGACTTTCGCCAGTCGGTCCAGCGTGGAGTCGGTCAGGTACTGACTCTGGGCCACCAGGGTCAGCGTGTCGGGGCCGGCCGCTCGTTCGACGTCGGCGATGCCGTCGGCCACCACGACGTCGACACCGCCGTCGCGCAGCAGCGTTACCAGCGCGTGGGCACCGTCGGGACCAGTCGACGCCGGATCCATCCGGGCGCCGGGCCGCGGTGCGGTCAGGTAGGCGTCGACCCCGGCTATGGCGGCGAGCACAATCAGCGTGAGGACTGCCCAGCGCCATGTTCGCCAGCGCCGCGCTGCCGTACCGGTGGTGGTGTCGGGTCGGGCCCCGATAGTCGACATCAGCGGACCTGCGCCCACGATTCGACCGCGGCGGCCCGGCCCGGCGTTGATGGGACGGCCGGTGCCCGGGACCGCAGGTGGTCGTCGAGGTCGGCGATCATCTGATAGGCGTCCTGGGTTCCGGGCTGCTCACCGTAGGTGACGTCGTTGAATGCCGTTGCCGCCGCAGACAATTCGCCTGCCAGATGAGGCAACGCTGCGCCGGCGTCTCGCGCCAGCTCGTTGGCGGTGCGGCCGGGAGCCGGGTCGAGTATGCCGGCCTCCTCGAGTTGGCGCGCGACCGCACGCAACCGGTGGCGAATCGCTGCGGCCCAATTGCCTTCCGCGGCATAGCTTTGCGCGGTAGCGCGATGCTGGGCTGCGGTGAGCTGGGCGGCTTCGAACAACAGGTGGTCGCCGCCGCGGTTGGTGCGCATCGTGCGCCGTACGACGCGGATGGCGACCACCACCGCGACCGCCAGCAGGATGAGAAGCACCGTGGTGGTGAGCCATCCGCCCGGTATCGAGGCGGTCTTCTGCAACAGCCGGTAAATCAGCTCGTTGACCCAATCGGCGAATTGTTGTGCCGCAGAACCCTTGGAATAGATGGGTTTGTTGAGTTCGTTCTGTGCGGCCTGGTGTGCGGCATCGCGGTCGATGTCGATGGAGGGCACTGTCAGCCAGTCCTCATACCGGCCGGGTCAACCAGAGGTTGTCGGTGGACGAAACCGCGTAGGGTCCGCCGGCGGCCCCGGTCTGCAGCACGAGGTCGAACGCCTCGGCACGCATCCGCCGGTCGGTGTAGAGCAGGACGATGACTCCGGCGTTGAAAGGCGCGACGATGATCTCGCCGATCGCCGAGCCGACGGACGTGACCGCGGTGGCCACGAGCAGGAGTCCGGTGGAGGTGTTTCCGGCCGCAATCACCTGGCCGACGATGTTGAACGGCGCCGCGACCGCGCCAGCGACGACGGTTGCTACCAGGAACGTCAGCACCCGGATGCCCAGCACCCGCCAGAAGCCGTTGCGCACCAGCGCGAAGGATCTGACGATCGCATCGATCACGGGCAGCCGCTCCAGCACGATCAGCACGGGCGCGAACAACACCACCGTGTACAGGTACACCGCCGCCGCAATCACGGCTAGCAGCAGCGGGAAACCCAGGAGAACCGCCACCGCCAGATTGCCGATCGCCGCAAACAGCGCGACTATCACCGCCACCAGCCCCACAAGAGCCGCCACCACGGCGCCTTCCAGCAGAGCCAGGCCGAGCAAAGGGGGCAGCCGCCCGCGAATCTTGGCCCACGTTTCACCGATGGTGATCGTCGACCCGAACACCGCCCGCCCGACGACGACGGTGAGCATTCCGGACAGCAGCACGCCACCAAGCCAGCTGACCAGGAGTCCGGCCGCCAGCGACGCCAGCCACGCGCCGACTGCCGCCGGGGTCAGTTCGTCCGGCTGGTCGGTCGTGGTGCTGCCCCAGGCGGCCAGGGGCCCAAGCGTCGTGGTCAACGTGATGATGTGAATGACCACGACCACGATTGCGGTCAGTCCCAACGTCGCCTTGGGGTTCGTCCGGATGTAGCCGACGGCGCCGTTGAAGATGTCACTCAGGGTCAGGGGTCGCAGCGGGATGATCCCGGGCTTGACCGCTCCCGGGACCGGTTGGGGCGGGCCGAACGCGGAGCCCGGTGCGGGGCCATAGCCCGGTGTGGGGCCATAGCCGGGTGGCGGGCCATAGCCCGGTGTGGGGCCATAGCCGGGTGGCGGGCCGTAGCCGGGTGGCGGGCCGTAGCCGGGTGGGGGGCCGTAGCCCGGCGGGAAACCGTAGCCGGGTGGGGGACCGTAGGCCGGTGGCGGGCCGTACGCCGGTGCCGGGCCGTAGCCCGGTGGCGGATCAACCGGATAACCAGGCGGCGGCGCACTCACCGTGTGCTGCGGCCTTCGAAGCCGGGCCCGTCGTTCGTCATGGCCTCCATCCTGTCGGCGGTCCGGGCATTTCTCAATCTTGACCGGCCTGCTGACGCGTAGCGTCTCATCCATGGCGGAACTCAAATCCCGGCTCCGGGCGGACTTGACCCAGGCGATGAAGACTCAGGACAAGTTGCGAACGGCGACTTTGCGCCTGCTGCTGGCCGCGATCCAAACAGAGGAGGTCTCCGGCAAGCAGGCCAGAGACCTCACCGACGACGAAGTCATCAAGGTGTTGGCCAGGGAATCCCGCAAGCGTGGCGAGTCGGCCGAGATCTACACCCAAAACGGTCGCGGGGATCTGGCCGCCAACGAGCACGCCGAGGCGCGGGTCATCGACGAGTACTTGCCCACGCCGCTCACCGAGGCCGAGGTGGCCGACGTTGCCGACACCGCGATCGCCCAGGTCGCCGAGGAACTCGGAGAGCGACCGAGCATGAAGCAGATGGGCATGGTGATGAAGGCGGCGACGGCTATCGCTGCGGGCAAGGCCGACGGCGCGCGCTTGTCGGCGGCAGTCAAGGAGCGGCTTTAGCAAAGGCCCGCCGCCCGGCGCGGCCGCAGCAGTCGTCGGTGCGACCTACAACTGGCGACCGCTGTCCGAGCCGCGAGATTACGGTGCCCCTGGCTGATTCACCATCCGGGTGCCGTCGCCGCCCCGCCTGGTGACACGTCGGGCGTCGAGCTGCTCCAGCAGTGGCACGGCGACCCGCCGGCTGGTGCCCAGCGCGCGGCGCGCCTCGCTGACGGTAAACGGCTGCGCCAGCGTGGAGAGGACGCCGGCCGCCCGGTCCAGCGCGTCGGGTCCCAGCACCACACCGTCAGCGATCCGGGTCAGCCGCCCGGCGCGCACCGCCGCGGCCAGCTCCCGAGGGCCGAGCTTCAGTTCGGCCAGTTCGTCGGCCTCCGGTGCCCGAAACGGTTCGGCGGCCAGCCACTCCTCGATGGTGCGCACCGCCTTGTCGACGCGCGCCGGCAGGCTCGCACCGGGTGAGCGGACCACCCCGTTGACCACCTGCAGGCCGGTGCCCTCGAGCAGCGTGGGCACCAGTTCCGCGGCGGGCAGCCCGACGCGCTGCCGCAGTGTCTCCAGCGGCATGCCCGCTGCGATGTCATGATCAGCGGTCCACCGCTGCACCGTCGTGGTCGCGCAATCGCGCCGCGCGGCCCACCACTGCGGGTCCACCACCCAATCGCCCACCCGCCGGCCGGACGCCGCCAGGCCCATGGCGTGCAGTTCGGCGGCCGGCGCGCACTCGGGCGGGCGGACCCGGCCGGTCGCCAGCTCGGCGGCGCGGTCTCGTGCGGCACCGCGGCGCCGCAGCGGCGGTGGCCGCACGTCGAGCACCTCGATCCCTGCGGCGATCCGGTGCTCCCCGGGATCGCGCAGCAGCCCGACGTCTCCGACGCGCAACGGCAGCGGCCTCGCCAGCCGCAGCCGCGCCGCAGCCGTCCCCAGCTGACGCACCTGCACCGGTACGGCCGCGGACCCGATGTGCAGCACGAGCTGGCGGTGCAGTGTGTCCGCCGACCGCAGGCCGACGTCGATCTCCGCGGTGTCCAGCCACGCGCCCGGCGTCCGGACGGTATCCCCGCGACCGATGTCGTGCCGGTCCACCCCGCGCAGGTTGAGCGCGACGCGGGCCACCGCGCCGACCGCGTTCTGGCTGCGGCCCAGCGATTGCAGCCCGCGGACGGTGACCCGCCGCCCGGCGTGTTCCAGCTCGTCGCCCACCCGGACCGTGCCGGCGGCCAGCGTGCCGGTCACGACCGTGCCCGCACCCCGGACGGTGAAGCAACGGTCGACCCACAGCCGCACGTCGGCGTCCGGGTCCGGAGCCGGCAGCCGGTCGGTCAGCGCCCACAGTTGCGCACGCACCTGCTCGAGGTCGGTGCCGATCGCGACGGGAGCGTCGGCCAGCGAAGTGGCGGCGAACCTCTCGGAAGCCTGTGCGACGGCCGGACCGGGATCGGCGAGGTCAGCCTTGCTGATCACCACCAGCCCGTGCCGAACCCCGAGGGCATCCAGCGCCGCGAGATGCTCTTCCGACTGTGGCATCCAACCCTCGGTGGCGGCCACGACGAACACCACCGCTCCGACCGCACCCACCCCGGCCAGCATGTTGGCCACGAATCGCTCATGGCCCGGCACGTCGACGAACGCCAGCTGACGGCCACCGAGCTCGGTCCACGCGAAGCCGAGGTCGATGGTCAGGCCCCGGCGCTGTTCCTCGGCCAGCCGGTCCGGCCACATGCCGGTGAGCCGGTGCAGCAGGGTCGACTTGCCGTGGTCGACGTGCCCGGCGGTGGCTAGGACGAACACGCCCGCACCGCCGCCACCAGCAGCTCGTCGTCCTCCGGCGGCACCGTGCGCAGGTCGAGCAGGCACCGGCCGGCCTCCAGGCGACCGACGACCGGCGGGCTGCCGGTGCGCAGTGCGACGGCGTAGGACTCCGGCAGGCTCACGGCGGCGCTGGGCAGTTTGACGCCCGGTGCCCCGCCCCCGCCGACGGCCGCGACGCAGTCCACCGCCTCGGCCGCCACGCTCGAGGACAGCGCAGCGGCGAGCGATTCGGCGCGGGCGCGCAGTTGCGCCACGTCCGCGGCCAGCGCCTCGGCCACCGGCGGCGGCGGACCCAGCAGGGTCGCCTCCAGCGCGGCCAGCGTCAGCTTGTCGACTCGCAGGGCGCGCGCCGCGGGATGGCGGCGGAGCCGCTCGATGAGCTCCGGGCGGCCCAGGAGCAGGCCGGCCTGCGGGCCGCCGAGTAATTTGTCGCCGCTTGCGGTGACCAGATCCGCGCCGTCGGCCAGCGTCGACGTCGCGTCCGGCTCGTCGGGCAGCACCGGATGCGGGGACAGCAGCCCGGAGCCGATGTCGACCACCAGGGGGACGTCCAGCTTGGTCAGTTCCTTGGCCAACTCCGCGACGTCGACTGCCGAGGTGAACCCGCTGACGTGGAAGTTGGACGGATGCACCTTCAGCACGAAACCGGTCTCGGGCCCGATCGCCTCGGCATAGTCCCGCATGCTGGTGCGGTTGGTGGTGCCGACTTCGCGCAGCCGCGATCCGGTAGCGGCCAGCAGCTCGGGGATGCGGAAGCCGTCGCCGATTTCGACGAGCTCGCCGCGGCTGAGCACGATTTCCTTGCCCGGGGCCAGCGTGAGAGCGGTCAACAGCAGCGCGGCGGCGTTGTTGTTGACGACGTGCACGGCGCTGGCGGTCGGGACCGCGCGAGCCAGCGCGGCCAGCACGCCCCGGCCGCGGCGGGCGCGCCGGCCCGTTGCCAGGTCGAACTCGACATCCGTGGCGCCGCCTGCGGCGACCACCGCGTCGAGCGCGGCCCGCGACAACGGTGCCCGGCCCAGGTTGGTGTGCACCACCACGCCGGTGGCATTGACGACGGGCCGCAAGCTCGACGCGGTGGCGGGAAGTGCGGCGACGGCGTGCTCGGCGACGCGCTCGGGCTCGATCTCTCCGGCGCGCGCCCGCTGTTGGGCGTCGGCGATCACGGACTTGACCAGTGCGCGGCCCAGCACCCGCTGCGCCTCGGCCAGGCGCGGGTCGGCGAGCAGGACGTCGGTGCCGGGCACCCGTCGCCTTCTATCAATTCCCGTCACTGCGCTCACTCACTTCACTGATGTCGGGCCCGAAGGAGTATGGCGGAGGCGGACGGGAATCGAACCCGCCAGCGGCAGCGTCTGCCGTTCGACGGTTTTGAAGACCGCGCCGGTCACCAGGCCGGACACGCCTCCCTGCGCCATGGCGCCAATTGTCGCAGCCTTGGCATCGCGGGCACCATGGACGCCATGCGCAACGGACACGTCTACCGACTGACTCAGTACGCCCACGGCGGCGGTTGCGCGTGCAAGATCCCGCCCGGTGAGCTGGAGGACATGGTCCGCGGGTTGGCGGCAACCGCGCCGCGCGACCCGGTCGGCGAGCTGCTGGTCGGGCTGGACAGCGGCGACGACGCGGCGGTGGTGCGCATTGCGGGCGGTACGGCGCTGATCGCGACGACGGACTTCTTCACCCCGGTGGTCGACGACGCGTACGACTGGGGCCGAATCGCTGCCACCAACGCGCTGTCCGACGTGTACGCGATGGGCGGGCGTCCGGTGGTCGCGGTGAACTTGCTGGGTTGGCCGCGGGATGTGTTGCCGTTGGAGCTGGCGGCCGAGACGCTGCGCGGCGGGCTGGACGTGTGCGGCCTCGCCGGCTGCCATCTTGCCGGTGGGCACAGCGTCGACGACCCCGAACCCAAATACGGACTGGCGGTCACCGGAATCGGGGACCCAAACCGTCTGCTGCGCAACGACTCCGGGAAACCGGGCACGCCGCTGTCGCTGACCAAGCCGCTGGGGGTGGGCGTGCTGAACAGCAGGCACAAGGCCACCGGAGAGCGCTTCGACGAAGCGGTCGCCGTGATGACCACGCTCAACGTCGAGGCGGCCGGTGCGGCGCTGGCGGCGGGAGTCGAATGTGCAACCGACGTCACGGGTTTCGGCCTGCTCGGACACCTGCACAAGCTCGCGCGGGCCAGCGGCGTCACGGCGGTGATCGACTCGGCGGCGGTGCCCTATCTCGATGGCGCACGGGAGGCGTTGGCGGCCGGCTACCTCAGCGGCGGCACGCGGCGAAACCTCGACTGGGTGGCGCCGCACGTCGACTTGTCCAAGGTGGGCGAAGACGAGGCCCTGTTGCTCGCCGACGCGCAGACCTCGGGCGGGTTGCTGATCGCCGGCGAGATTCCGGGCGCACCAGTCATCGGAGAGCTGGTGCCCCGCGGCGAGCACACGATTGTGGTGCGCTGATCGGGCCGAACGACGTGCCTCGCCGCACCGCGCTGTGGAATCTGTCACTACTGCGCCGTGCGGTGTGACGGATTATGGTGATGCAATGGCGATCCCGCGAGTGTTTCTGGAATGGCCCCTAGTACGTCAGTTGCGTTCGGGGGACAAGCTCGGCCGCGGCTCGGCGGTGACCTCCAAGCACACCCGCACCATCGCGCCGCGCACCACGACGGCCGACCGGGTCGTGCAAAGCGTATGCCCTTACTGCGCAGTCGGTTGCGGGCAGCGGGTGTACGTCAAGGATGAAAAGGTCGTCCAGATCGAGGGTGACCCCGACTCGCCGATCTCGCGGGGCCGACTGTGCCCGAAAGGCGCTGCCAGCGAGCAGCTGGTGAATTCGCCGGGGCGGCAGCTGGACGTGCTGTACCGCGCGCCGCGGGCGACCCAATGGCAGCGCCTCGAGTTGGACACCGCGATCGACATGATCGCCGACCGGTTCGTGGAATCGCGCCGCCACACCTGGCAAGACATCGACAAGAAGGGCAATCTGCTGCGCCGCACCATGGGTATCGCCGCACTCGGCGGGGCGACGCTGGACAACGAAGAGAACTATGTCATCAAGAAGCTCTTCACTGCCGCGGGCGCGATTCAGATCGAGAACCAAGCTCGTATTTGACACTCCGCCACGGTTCCCGGTCTGGGAGCCTCCTTCGGGCGCGGCGGCGCCACCCAATCACTGCAAGACATGGCCAACGCCGATTGCATCGTCATCCAGGGCTCCAACATGGCCGAGTGCCATCCGGTGGGCTTCCAATGGGTGGAAGAGGCCAGGGCGCGGGGCGCGCGGGTAATCCATGTCGACCCGCGATTCACCCGTACATCGGCGGTGTCGGACCGGCACATCCCGATCCGGGCCGGTTCGGACGTGGTGCTGCTCGGTGCGCTGATCAACCACATCCTCACCCATGACCTGTGGTTCTCCGAATATGTCGTCGCCTACACCAACGCCGCCACTGTCATCAATGAAAACTTCAGAGACACCGAAGATCTCGGCGGTTTGTTCTCCGGCTTCGACCCCGAAACCGGGCAGTACGACACGTCGACGTGGGCTTACGCCGAAGCAGGCGCCGAACCCGGCGGCGACCACATCGGGGGTCCCGGCGGCGGCCACGAGCACGGAGCCAGCGCATCGGGGCGCGCGGCGGGTGACGAGCACGGCAGCGGCGGTCCACCGCTCGCGCACGCCCGGGTGCAGCGCGACGAGACCCTTGCGCACCCGCGAACGGTATTCCAGATCCTCAAGCGTCACTACCGCCGCTACACCCCGGAGATGGTCAAGGACGCCTGCGGCATCAGCCGCGAGGATTTCGACTATCTCGCCCGTTCCATCGTGGAGAACTCCGGGCGCGAGCGCACCACCTGCTTCGCGTATGCCGTCGGCTGGACGCAGCACACCCTGGGGGCTCAATTCATCCGCACCGCAACGATTTTGCAACTCTTGCTGGGTAACGTGGGTCGTCCGGGCAGTGGCATCATGGCGCTGCGCGGCCACGCCAGCATCCAGGGCTCCACTGACATCCCGACGTTGTTCAATCTGCTTCCCGGTTACCTGCCGATGCCCAAGGCGGGGATGCACGACACCCTGGCCGACTATCTCGACGCGGTCGGGTCGAAGAAGCAGAAGGGCTTCTGGGCCAACGCCGACACCTACACGATCAGCCTGCTCAAGGCGTGGTGGGGCGACGCGGCCACCAAGGACAACGACTGGGCCTACGACTACCTGCCGCGGCTTTCCGGCCCGCACGGGACGTACCAGACCGTCACCGGGATGCTGGCCGACGAGGTGGAGGGCTACTTCCTGCTGGGCCAGAATCCCGCGGTCGGGTCGGCGCACGGCCGGATGCAGCGCCTCGGAATGTCCCACCTCAAGTGGCTGGTGGTCCGCGATCTCAACCTCATCGAGTCGGCCACCTGGTGGAAGGACGGCCCGGAGATCGCGTCGGGCGAACTGCGCACCGAGGACATCGAGACGGAGGTGTTCTTCTTGCCCGCGGCCACGCACGTGGAGAAGGCGGGATCGTTCACCCAGACCCAACGGCTGCTGCAGTGGCGTCACAAGGCTGTCGAACCGCCCGGCGACTGCCAGAGTGAGTTGGCGTTCTTCTACGAGCTGGGCAAGCGGATCAGGCAGCGATTGGCCGGTTCGACCGACGAGCGCGACCGGCCAGTGTTGGACCTGACGTGGGACTACTCGACCGACGAGCACGGCGACCCCGACGGGGAAGCGGTGCTGGCCGAAATCAACGGGTCTCACCTCACCGGACCCGACGCTGGCCGGGCCTTGTCGTCGTACACCGAGCTGCGTGCCGATGGGTCGACCGCCGCCGGTTGCTGGATCTACACCGGCGTTTATGCGAACGCCACCAACCGGGCCGCGCGCCGGGTACCGGGCGGCGGCCCGTCGCCGAGCCAATTGGAGTGGGGCTGGGCGTGGCCCGCCGACCGGCGGATTCTCTACAACCGCGCCTCCGCCGACCCGGACGGCAAGCCGTGGAGCGAGCGCAAGAAGTTGATCTGGTGGGACCAGGACGAACAGCGGTGGGTCGGCTACGACGTACCCGACTTCGTGGCCGACCGGGCACCGGGTAGCCGGCCCGATCCCGAGCTCGGGGGTCCCGACGCGCTCGCCGGAGACGACCCGTTCATCATGCAGGCCGACGGCAAAGGTTGGCTGTTCGCACCGAAGGGCGTGGTCGACGGACCGTTGCCCACGCATTACGAACCGCAGGAGTCACCGGTCGCCAACGCGCTGTATCCCCAACAGCGGAACCCGGCGCGGATTATCTTCCCGCGCAAGGACAATCTGAGCGCGCCCAGCGCCGGGGATCCCGGAGCCGACGTGTATCCCTATGTCTTCACGACGTATCGGCTCACCGAGCATCACACCGCCGGTGGCATGAGCCGGTGGCTGCCCTACCTGTCGGAGCTGCAACCGGAGATGTTCTGTGAGGTTTCCCCGGAGCTGGCCGCCGAACGCGGCCTTGAGCCCTACGGGTGGGCCACGATCATCTCGCCCCGCGCGGCGATCGAAGCCCGGGTGTTGGTGACCGCGCGGATGACGCCCCTGGTCGTCGGCGGCCACACGGTGCACCAGATCGGGTTGCCGTACCACTGGGGCGTCGGGAGTGACGCGGTGGTCAGCGGAGACGCGGCCAACGATCTTCTCGGCGTGACACTGGACCCCAACGTGCAGATCCAGGAGTCGAAGGCCGGGTCCTGCGACATTCGCCCGGGGCGCCGGCCGCAGGGCCAGGAACTGCTTCGCCTGATTGCCGAATATCAATCCCGCTCGGGCGCCACCATCGAGACCGACAATGTGCGAGTCAGCGATGCCGTCTGGGAGATCCTGGACAGCACAGAACCGCCCGACACTAGGGGAGCCGATGGGTCAGCTGAGCGGACCGACTGACCCGACCATCGACGCCGGTTGGGTCGATCCGAAGCCGCGCAAGGGATTTTTCACCGACACCTCGATCTGCATCGGCTGCAAGGCCTGCGAGGTGGCCTGCAAGGAGTGGAACCGCAACCCGCGCGACGGCGACCTGGAACTGCTGGGTTCGTCCTACGACAACACCGGTGCGCTGGGTGCCAGCACCTGGCGGCACGTGGCGTTCATCGAGCAGGGCCGCGACCGCATCGAGGAGGCCCGCGAATCCGGCCGCGCCCTAATCGATTTGGGTATGCCCGCCCTCCCTGGTACTGCGCGGAGCGCAGACACCGCGCCGCCGGACACCCCGGAGTTCCGCTGGCTGATGTCCTCCGATGTGTGCAAGCACTGCACGCACGCCGGCTGCCTCGACGTCTGCCCGACGGGTGCGTTGTTCCGCACCGAGTTCGGCACCGTCGTCGTGCAGGACGACGTCTGCAACGGGTGTGGCACCTGCGTTGCCGGGTGCCCGTTCGGCGTGGTCGAGCGTCGCAGCGACGGCACGTTTGCAACGCCGGCGCAACGGCCAGGTCGTCCGGCCGACAAACCCGTCACCGGAGTAGCCCAGAAGTGCACCCTCTGCTACGACCGTCTCGTCGAAGACCAAATACCGGCGTGCGCCAAGACCTGCCCCACGACGTCGATCAAGTTCGGCGACCACGACGACTTGGTGGCCACGGCGCGGGCACGGGTCGCCGCGCTGCATGCCCAGGGGCTGACGGAGGCGCGTCTCTACGGCGCCAACGAGCACGACGGTGTCGGCGGCACCGGGTCGATCTTCCTGCTACTCGATGAGCCCGAGGTCTACGGCTTGCCGCCCGACCCGCGAGTGCCGACCGCCGACCTGGTACAGATGTTCAAACGGGCGGGTCTGGCCGGGGCGGGAATGGTCGCCGCCGCGGCGCTGGCTTTCTGGAGGGCCCGGTGAAAAGACCCCCGGTGAAAAGACGATGAGCACCTCGGAATACGACAGCCTGCGCCCGCCCGAGCCGACGGGCGGCAGACGCGGCGGCAAACGAAATCGCAAGGGCCGCCGCAGCGGAAGCGACGGTTCGCGTGAGATGCCGATGGTCCCCGAAGCCGAGTTCAGCTCGTACTACGGACGTCCGGTGGTCAAGCCCGCGCCGTGGGGCCATGAGGTCGGGGCGTATTTGTTTCTGGGCGGCGTCGCGGGCGGGTCCGGTCTGCTGGCGGCGGGTGCTCAGCTCACCGGCCTCGACAAGCTGCGCCGCAATGCCCGCCTAACCGCGTTGGTGGCGGTGCTGCTGAGTCTGGTCGCGTTGGTCAAGGACTTGGGCCGACCGGAACGCTTCCTGAACATGTTGCGGACGTTCAAGCCGACCTCGCCCATGAATCTGGGCTCGTGGATTTTGAGTGCCTACAGCGCCGGTATGTCGGTCGCCGCGGCATCCGAGATCGATCGGTTGACGGGGGAGCGACTCCCGTTGGGACCGCTGCGTCCGGTGTTGCGCGCTGTGGAGGGACCGGCCGGGCTGGAGGCCGCGGTGCTCGGGGCGCCGCTTGCGGTCTATACCGCGGTGCTGCTGGCCGACACCGCGACCCCGACGTGGAACGCCGCCCACGAGGACCTGCCATTCGTGTTCGTCAGCTCGGCGAGTCTGGCCGCAGCGGGATTGGCGATGGTGACCACCCCGGTGGCCGAGGCCGGCCCGGCGCGGAAGCTGGTTGTCCTCGGCGTGCTGGGTGACCTCGCGGCGACGAAGGTCATGGAACGCCGGATGGACCCGGTCGCCGCCGAGCCGCTTCATCACGGCAATCCGGGCCGGATGCTGCGCTTCAGTGAACGACTGGTGATAGCCGGCGGATTGGGCACGTTGCTCGGTGGCCGGAACCGCGGCATCGCGGCGGTGTCTGGTCTGGCACTGGCAACGGCGTCGGCCCTGACCCGGTTCGGCGTCTTCGAAGCGGGACTGGAATCGGCCCGCCACCCCCGCTACACGATCGAGCCGCAGAAGCGCAGGCTTGCGGCCCGCCGGGCGGCCGGCGTCACCGGCGACTCGATCACTACCGCGGGCTGAAACCAGCTATTAAGCTGGCGATATGCGAGCGGTTTGTGTGCGGCCCAGCCGGGTATCCCGATTCGCATGACGAATTTTGGCTACACTCTGATGACCGAGCAGAGTGGACCCAAAGACCTTGTCCGGTATGCGGTTTCGGCCGAAGAGCGCGGCTTTGACTTCGAGGTCTGTAGTGACCACTTCTCGCCGTGGCTGGCCTCGCAAGGACATGCGCCCAACGCCTGGGCGTTGCTCGGTGCGGTGGCACAAGCCACCGAACGGGTGGACCTGTACTCCTATGTGACGTGTCCGACGATGCGGTACCACCCTGCCATCGTCGCGCAGCAGGCGGCCACCGTGCAGATCCTGTCCGACGGCCGGTTCACCCTTGGCCTGGGCAGCGGTGAGAACCTCAACGAGCACGTCGTCGGCAAGGGTTGGCCGGCCATAGCGCGCCGGCAGGACATGCTGCGCGAAGCCATCAAGATCATCCGCGAGCTGTTCGGCGGCCGGCTGGTGAACTGGCGCGGCGAATATTTCCAAGTGGACTCCGCACGGCTGTGGGATCTGCCCGACGTTCCGGTCGGCATCGGCGTGGCCGTCGGAGGTACGAAGGCCGTCGACAAATTCGCCAAACTGGCCGACCATCTGATCGCGGTGGAGCCCAACGGAGAACTTGTCGACGCCTGGCACGCTGCTCGCCAAGCCGTCAATCTTGCCGGCGGTGGACGGGTGGTCGGCCAAATACCGGTGTCCTGGGATCCTGACCGGGACGCCGCCGTCGAACGCGCGCACGACCAGTTCCGTTGGTTCGCCGGTGGCTGGAAGGTCAATGCGGACCTACCGACGCCGGCCGGCTTCGCCGCTGCGACCCAATTCGTGCGACCCGAAGACGTCGCCGAGAGCATCCCGTGCGGTCCAGACCTCGATGCGATCGTCGACGCCGTCCGGCCCTACGGGGAAGCCGGCTTCACCGATGTGGCGCTCGTCCAGATCGGTGGAGACACGCAGGAGAGGTTCCTCAAGGAAGCCGCCGAGCCTTTGCTTGCAGCGTTGCGGGACGCGGCAAACTGATCGCACGTTTGGGCGGTGGTGCAAAGTTGCTGTCCCACAGCACTATTACATCGATCTTATGAAATCATCAATCTATGAAGGGAGAACGGCGATGTCAAACCAGTTGCAAGGAAAGAAAATCGCCATTCTGGCGGCTGATGGCGTAGAGAAAGTGGAACTCGAGCAACCGCGTTCGGCGCTCAAAGAAGCCGGCGCTCAGGTCGAGATACTGTCGTTGAAGACTGGGGAGATCCAGGCTCGTAACCACGATCTCGAGCCGGCCGGGACATTTGCCGTCGACCGGGCGGTGTCGGAGGTGTCGGTCGACGAATTCGACGCCCTGGTGCTTCCCGGCGGCACGGTGAACCCAGACAAGCTGCGCATGGACGGCTCCGCCGTCTCGTTCGTTCGTGACTTCGTCGGCTCCGGAAAGCCCGTTGCCGCAATCTGTCATGGTCCCGTGACCCTGGTGGAAGCCGGTGTGGCAGCCGGTCGGACGCTGACCTCATACCCCAGCATTCGCACCGACCTTCGCAATGCGGGAGCTCACGTGGTGGACGAGGAGGTGGTGGTCGACGGGAATTTGATCTCCAGTCGCTCACCGGCGGACCTCCCGGCGTTTTGCGCGACGATCGTCAAGCAATTCGCCTCTGCCACCACGGGTTAGCCGAGGAGACGGCCCAGCTGCACTGTTTGAGTGCACCGGTTTGCGGGCACTACACAGGCCAAGCCGTGATCGCCGCGGCGATCCGTCGAAAGGCCGGCAGTGACAATAACGTATCCAGAACCCCTCGCCTCGGCTGCGCACAACGTGTATCAGCCGCAAGACGACTCGTGGTTACTTGTCGACGCGATGTATCAGACTGCACTCATCCCGGGACGGCGGGTTCTCGACCTCTGCACGGGTAGCGGATTCGTGGCGATCGCCGCTGCAGAGATGGGGTGCGTCAGCGTCACGGCTTTCGACATATGCCCGCATGCCGTGCATTGTTCCCGCGGCAATGCAGCGGTGGCCAGGGTAGAGGTCGACGTCCGTGAAGGATCGTGGATGGGAGCCCTCGACTGCGCACCGTTCGACGTTGTCGTGGCTAATCCGCCCTACGTGCCGACGCCGCCCGGCGCCGACACCGAACTGATCTGCTCGGGCGCCAGCCCGTCCTGGGCGTGGAACGCCGGCTCCCTGTTGCTGGTGCACTCGGCACTCGCCGGTGTCCAACAGTCACTGGATTGCTTGAGGTCAGTGGGTATGGACGCCGAAGTCATTGCCTCCAAGTGGATTCCATTCGGCCCGGTTATGTCGTCGCGGGCGAACTGGTTGGAAGACACTGGCCGGATACCCCGCGGACGCCGGGAGGAGGAGCTGGTGGTGATCCGGGCGGACAAGCCATGACGGCCACCCGGATACAGGTGGTGCCTAACGGACCCGTGCTCGTGCCGGGTCCGGATCGAGATGCCTGACGGCCACGTCGTCGAGTCCGACCGGTTCATGGTGGCGATCTGCACCTGCCGGCGCAGCAACAACTATCTTGTTGTGTGACACCAGCCATCGCAGATGCCGGGCCTTCAAGGATGTCGGGCCGGCATCTGGTGCCGGCTAATCCAGCGGCCTGCGCAACGATGTCTGACCCTGCTGCCACGCCGCCATGATCTTGTCCGCCAGGCAATTTTCGACCGCTGCATGTGCGCGCATCCCGAAAACGACGTCGCGGTCGAGCTGCGGCTCGCGGGCAATGAGATCGCCGACCACGTCGATGCGAACCACTTGTTCGTGCACCGCGTCGGCTTCGACGTGCTCGCTGTAGAACCCGATGCAGGCTGATGGAGCGTTCATCCGTTGCAGGGCCTGGACCATCCGCCGGGATCCCGGCGGTGAGGTGATCTCCGTCGACGCGAAGTGCCCGACGGCGGCACCGCGCAACGAGCGGTGCAGTCCGAACAATGACATGAGATTCACCACCGCCAACGATTCGGCGGGGACGGCATCGAGGTAACCCAGATACGTGGCATCCAGACCGGCCGCCGCCAGGAGATCCGCGAAGAGCTGCTGGTGCAGGCGCGGAGCCTGCCCGGCGCCGTACTCGTCGAACTCGACTGCGACGAATGCTGCTTTGGCGCGGCCCATCAGGCGGGGGATCGCCCAGGCGTGCGGATCGCCCTCCTTGAGGTGATACAGAGATCGGTGCGCGAAATATTCGCGCACCTGCTGCGAGGTTCCGTTGTCGCGCAGGTAATACGACGGGCCGGTGCCGACAGAGTCGTCAATGGGTTCGACCGAGATCGCTTCCTTCTCGGTCGCCGATGTCTGATCGGGTGTGACCGGCCCGACGTCGCGGCGCACGCCCGCCAAGAAGACGTGTTCCAGTTCGCCGCGCAGGTGCAGCAGCGCGGGATTCCACTCCCATGCGGGGTCGACGCCCGCAAAGCCTCGATAGTGCAGCTCGTAGCACATACACAGCGCCAGCTGTAGATCCAGACCGTAGGGATCAGAGTCGCGGACGGATGCGCCGATGCGTGCCAGGTGGTCACCTGAGGCCGGCCCGGTCAATGCGCGACGAACAGCTGTCGACAGCGGTCCGTGCGCCGCCGGAAGGGTGGGTTTGGCCGTGATTGATGTGCGGGTCACGCCGTCGACTACCCGCAAAGCAGGTGCTACAAACTGCCCGGCGTCACTTCCGCTGCCGGCAGTCGAAAGGTGATGTGGACCGCGGTGCCCGTTGCGGTGTTGTCGAGTTCCACCGTGTCGCTGAGCGTCCTCATCAGCATCAAGCCCCGCCCACCGTTACCCGGGTCGGCGGCCGGTGTCTTCCATGCGCCGGAGTCGGTGACCTGCCCGCGGACTTCGCCGTCAGCGATGTTGACTTCCAGCAGCATTGTCCCGACGGCGCTGCCACGGTACGCGTGCTCGACGCAGTTGGTGCAGGCCTCATTGATGACCAGCACGATGTCGGCGGCCAACTCATCCGGGACGTCGGCAGCCCGCAGCCACCCGGCCAACCGATGCCGGATACTGACCAGTTGGTCTGCGGTGGCCTCACTTTCGATCTGAAGTGGCGTCTGCCGGTGCCGGTATATCACCATCGCCACGTCATCGTCATACCCCGCTGCCGGAGCCAGCTCACGAAGAACCGCATCCGCGACGGTGTCCAAAGGCAACGTCAGCGTCTCCACCAAAACGTGGGCGGCACGGGCAATTCCGTCGTCAATCGACTCTTGCCTACGCTCGACCAAACCGTCGGTGAACAGCATCAGGGTCGAGCCGGGCGGTAGCACCCGGGTCGCTTGCGGGCGGGGCTGGTCCCGGCGGACCGCGAGCGGCACCGACCCGGCGTCGGTCAACATGGTGGTAGGCCCGGACTCGGGCCCGGCGAGCACGGCGGGCATGTGGCCGGCGTTGCTGTACTGCAGCATCCCGGATTCGGTATCCAGAATTGCCAGGAAGACCGTCGTGCAGTACGCATTCGGAATGAGCGACGCTGCCGAGTCGAGCTGCTCGAGCAACAGCGCCGGCTGGGCGCCGTTGATCAATAGTGCTCGCGCCGAGCTGCGCAGCTGACCCATGATCGCTGCTGCCGGCAGGCCACGACCAACGCAGTCGCCGACGACGATGCCGATGCGGTGATTGCCGATCGGCAGCACGTCATACCAGTCACCCCCGATCTCCAATGGCGGGACCGCGGGTTCGTAGCGCACGGCAAAGTCTGGCGGTGGCTGCACCGGCGGCAGCATGGCGCGCTGCAACGTCAGCGACGTCTCGCGGGCACTCTCGAACTGACGGACGTGCTGCATGGCCAGACTGAGGTGGCCGATGAGCACCGTGACCAGGAGCCGATCCTCCGCAGTGACCCAGCGCGCCGAGCGAAGCTCCAACCACAGCGCCAGGTCCCCGGCCCCGGACAGCACCGCAACCAATCCCTGTGCCTTACCGGGATTGTCCGGCCGCTGGACCGTCTTGGCCGTCAGCGGCAGCTGGTGACGCGCGTCCTGAAAGGTCTGCCGCAACCACGGATCCAGTCTGCGCCAACGTGATTCGGAAGGCTTGCCCGCCACTTGGACGGTCGGGTCGCCGTCCCCGCTGGGCCATGAGACGGCGACCACCCGTCGAACGTCGATCGCGGTCCGGCACTCGTCGAGCGTGATCGACAGGAGTTCGTCCACGCTCTTGGCCACGGCCACGGCCGTGGCCAAGCGCAGGACCGCGCTTTCCCGGGCGGCAAATGCGCGTTCCGCGGTGATGTCACGAACCGTCCCCACATAGGCGTCCCGGTCGCTGTCAGTTCCCCTGACCGCATTGATGCTCACCGTCACCCACGCGAGGTGGCCGTCGCCGTGCCGGATCGGTGTCGCATACTCGGTGCTGCCGTTGGTCCGGACTCGGGACCGCTGTTGTCGCGCAGCCTTTTTGTCGACCAACCACGGATGCGGCCACCGGTACGGCAAACCCTCGGCGGGAAAACCGAGAATCTCGATCAAGGCGTCGTTCATCTCGATCACCGCGCCCTCGTGATCGGCGACGAAGAACCCTTCCTGCAACGAATTCACCAGGGCCGTGCGGAATTTGTCGCGGTCGGCGAGACCTTCGGCGCGGGCCCGCTGCTCGGCATAGCGCTTGGTGCCGTCGAGGAATCCCCGAGTCGCGACATCAAGCGGAGCGAGCGTCTGCAACAGGAACTGCAGCGCGACCGGCCTGTCGACGCTAGCGTTCTTTGCGAGTTCTTGGACCCGCAGGAAATGGTGCTCGACGATTTCGAGCACGCTGATCCGTTCCTGCAAGGCCCGGCGTCCGAGCTCATAGCCGACGGCCAGGATGTCCGCCTCGCGTGCGCCCAAGTAGGTATGCAGCGCGGCGACGTACTCGGCGTGGAAATCGGCGGAGTCGGTCATGTCGAAGCTCCTCGGTGACGCGCGGCGAGCACCAAAGCATCATCGGTCTCCTTGGCGTGCTTACCCAGGATACGTTCGGCTATACCGGTGGCCGAGGCCGCGAAGTCGATGTGCTCCAAGTGATCCTCGGCGATGCCGTCGCTGGCGATGACGATCAGGTCGCCGGGGCGAATCGAAACCACCTGTGCGGGTCTGATTTCGGGTATACGGTAGCCGACGATGCCCGCGGTCAGGCGCGCAGAGGAACGGATGTGCGTACCGGTCGCGTCCTTGGCGACCAGGTTGGCACGGACATTCCCGACGCCGGTCCACGTCAGGGTGCCGGCCCGGAAGTCCACCCTCGCCAGGGTCATGGCGACCCCTCGGGTGCCGGCCAGCACGCGGTGGCAGAGCTGGACCAGCACCTCGAGCCGCTCGTCAGGAGTTCGGTTGAGCGCCTCGACGGCCCGCTGTGCGGCTGTCGCGGCAGCCGGACCGTGGCCCAGGCCGTCCATCACCCCGAACAGAGCGGCGTCGCCGTCGATGTCGATCGCGATCGGATGGTCACCGGAGATTTGCTCGCCGAACAGCGGGCGACCCGCGGTTGCCCACTCGATTGGCCCCAGGCGGCCACTGTCATGCATGGTCACCCACGGGGAGGGACCCATTTCCACATTTCGACGACGGTTCCCCGGCCGAGTGCGGACTCCACGACCAACCGGTCCATCAGGCGGCGGGCGCCGGGCAAGCCCATCCCCAACCCGCGGCCGGTCGAGTAGCCGTCCTCCATCGCGCGCTCGACGTCGGCGATGCCCGGGCCTTCGTCCTCCGCGCGTACCACCAACGCCTTGCGGCCCTCCCGGTCGGCCACGGCGACCCGGACAGCGCCCCGGCCTGCGTAGCTGGTGATGTTGCGGGCGATTTCGGAGATCGCCGTGGCGATCATCGTGACGTCGGTCAGCGAGAATCCGAGATCGAGGGCGAGCTGATGTCCGGCTTTGCGAGCGGCGACGATGTCGTCGGAGTTATCGATGTCGACGACGATGTCAGCCGCCACCGTCGCGCCCGATCGTCGGTTTCCGCTGCGCCAGTTTCCGGTGCAGCAGGGCAAGGCCCTCTTCGAGGTCCAGCGCGGTGTTCATGCCGTCGAACGTCAAACCCAGTTGGACCATCGCGAAGGCCACCTCGGGCTGCAGACCCACGATCACGGTGTCCGCGCCGCGCAGCCGGGTCATGTGTGCAATGGTCCGCAGCGACCGGGCCGCGAAAGAGTCCATCACATCGATGGCGGTGACATCGACGATGATGCCTTGTGCGCGGAACTGGCTGACCCGTTCCATGAGGTCGTAGCGAAGGCGTTCGGCGTCGGAGTCGGTGAGGGCGGCCTGCACCGAGGCGATGAGAATCGCACCCTGCTTCAGGATTGGGACAGGCATGGGGTGCTCGTGGTCTTTGTGTTCAACCGGGTGTTCACCCGGTCTGCTCGCCGGTGCGACTTACCTCGTAGCCCAGCAGGCGCTCGGCTTCCTCGATGCCGCCCTGCAGGTCGCCGACGGCATTCATCTTCGACAGATCCAGCCCGATCGTCACCAGCGTCAGGGCGATCTCCGAGGACAGGCCGGTGATGATCACGCTCGCGCCCATCAACCCGGACGCGTCGACGGTCTGCACCAGGTGATTTGCCACTGTGGAGTCGATGGTCGGCACCCCGGTGATGTCGATGACCACGACTTTCGCGCGGTTCGCGCGGATGGCTCGCAGCAGTTGCTCGGTGACCTGACGGGCGCGCTGGCTGTCCAGCACACCGATGATCGGCAAGATCAGCAGCTGTTCGCGCACCTGCAGCACCGGCGTCGACAGCTCGCGGATCGCCTCCTGCTGCTGGCGGATGATGCGCTCGCGTTCCTGCACGAAGCTGACGGCCACGGTGTTGGCGATGCGGTTCGCCGCTGGCTCGTAGGCGTCCAGAACCCGGTTGAGCATCTCGAAGTCGGTTTGGTACTTCTCGAACAACGAGCGCGCGAGCACGTCGCGCAGCAGCAGGACGATACCGACGACTTCGTCTGTTTCCACGCCCCGCGGGATGATTCGTTCCGACAGGTCGCGTGCGTAGGCCTGCAGCGCCTCGACGCTACCGGTCTCGAGCACCTCCACGTAGTTGTCGTAGACGGCGGTCGCTTCGGAGAAGAGCTCCTCCGGGGTCATCGCAGTGAGCAGCTTGGCCTCGGTGATCCTGCGGGCCCACTCCTCGCGCAAGATGGTCCGGTTCTGCCGCAGGTGCTGTACCAGCTGTGGTAGCAGGCCCTCGCTGGAAATACTGACTGCCTGCGCGGTGGTTCCGGTGCTGCTGAAATCCGATGGCGAATCTGACATCTGGCCTCCCGAGTGCCGCGCCCCGCCCCCCAGTGCGCAGCACCATTTGCGAGACTAGCCTGGGGTGTCGCGGGCAGGTGCTGAGGGCTTATTCTTCTCGCAGATCCTGAGGCAGGCTAGGCTTGCACCACATCACGGCCCGGGATATGAGGATTGCCATTGTCAGCTCCTGATTCGATCACCACATTGGTTGAGGACCACGACGGCGTGTCCGTGGTCAGGGTGAGTGGCGAAATCGATTTGGTCACCGCTCCGGCCCTGGAACAAGCCATCGGCGCGGTGGTCACAGAGAGTCCGACGGCACTGGTCATCGATCTTTCCGGAGTGGAGTTCCTCGGTTCTGTGGGGCTGAAGATCCTGGCGGCGACCTACGAGAAACTCGGCACGTCGACTGGGTACGGGGTCGTTGCGCGCGGGCCGACGACCAGGAGGCCGATTCATCTGACCGGTCTGGACAAGACCTTCCCGCTGTACCCGACGCTGGACGACGCATTGACCGCGGTGCGGGACGGCAAACCGAACCCCTAGCAGCACGCCGGTGCGGCGCGCGAGACTACCGGGTTCGCGCCGGCTCGTGGCGTGGCGTGCGCGGAGCCGAAGACCCGGCCCGCTGACCAGTCAGGCTGGACTCGGTCGGGGCCGCCTGGGAAGCGCACCCGGGACGGGATGCATCTCTTCTAAATCGTGCGTTTGTTATTCGGTGTGAGAGTTCTCATATTTGAGTGTCATTTTTCGACGGACGGGTGTGATATCCGATCGCGCACCATTTTTGTCATCGGCAGGTTATGCGACTTCCCAGCAAGCCAAGGGTCGGTTGCCGATGACCGTCCTTACCGTGGGAAGTGTTGCGCCACAATACTTTTAAACATCAAGATTCTCTCTGACTTGGTCGAACCGCTAACCATTTAGCGTTACCGAACGAGGCCGCCGGAACGCTTCCGAGAGGGCAGTGCCAGCTTAGGTTCAGCTAATTACCAGCGGTGAAGTCGCCAATGACGTTTAACCTATCGTTTACCCAGCACCTCTTCGTGTTAGCCGTCGGGGCCATAGGGTTTAGTGACTGGCCCAGCCAGCCGGGTCCCTGACGTGTAGGTATACCGAAACCGACGCGCGCTTAGGTTCACCCAGGTTAATGTGAGTGCCTACTAGTAGGGGAGTGCCGCTGTCGCTGTGGAAAGGACTGTAATGCCTGGGGGCAACGCGGTTTGTCGGGCAAGCCGCCGGTTTGACGGTGCGGGGTCGGTTTGTGGCCCCGCGCCGTTTGCTGTGCCGTTGAGGCAAAGGTAAGGGCTATGGACAACGCACCTGCTACTCCGGTCGCTGTCATCGGCATGGCCTGCCGGCTTCCCGGCGGTATCGACTCCCCCGAGCGGCTCTGGGAGGCGTTGCTGCGCGGCGACGACCTGGTTACCGAGATTCCGCCCGATCGATGGGACGCCGACCAGTACTACGACCCCGAGCCGGGTACGTCCGGTCGGTCGGTGTCGAAGTGGGGTGGGTTCCTGGACGACGTCGCGGGCTTCGATCCCGAATTCTTCGGGATCAGCGAGCGCGAGGCGACCGCGATCGATCCGCAGCACCGGTTGCTGCTGGAGACCTCCTGGGAGGCGGTGGAACACGCCGGTGTGGTCCCTGCGGCGTTGGCAGGCTCCACGACGGGTGTGTTCGTCGGGCTGTCTCATGACGACTACACGCTTCTCACCGCCGACGCGGGCCTCTTGGATCATGCCTACGGGTTCACGGGCAGTGCCTTCAGCATGGCTTCCGGGCGCATCGCACACACATTGGGGCTGCACGGCCCGGCGATCACAGTGGACACCGGATGTTCGTCGGGTCTGCTGGCAGTGCACCTGGCCTGTCGCAGCCTGCACCTGGGTGAGAGCGAACTCGCCTTGGCGGGCGGTTGCATGGTGATGCTGGAACCCCGCAAATTCACGTCGGCGTCGGGCCAGGGCATGCTCTCCCCGACGGGCCGCTGTCACACGTTCGACGCCGCCGCGGACGGGTTCGTGCGCTCCGAGGGTTGCGCCGTGGTTTTGCTCAAGCGGCTACCGGACGCGGTACGGGATGGTGACCGGATCCTCGCCGTGGTGCGCGGTACGGCCGCCAATCAGGATGGCCGTACCGAGACGATCTCCACACCGTCGTCGGATGCCCAGGTCGCGGTGTACCGGGCGGCGTTGGCGGAGGCCGGCGTAGCAGCCGAAACCGTCGGCGTGGTTGAGGCGCACGGCACCGGTACACCGGTCGGTGATCCGATCGAGTTCCGCAGCTTGGCGCGGGTGTATGGCACTGCCGGCAACCGCTGTGTGCTGGGATCGGTCAAGAGCTACCTGGGGCACACTGAGTCCGCGGCGGGCACAGTAGGGCTGATCAAGGCGATCCTCCAGCTCGAGCATGGCGTCGTGCCGCCAATGCTGCACTTCACTCGCCTGCCCGACGAACTCGCCGGAATCGACACCGGACTCATTGTGCCGCAAGAGTTTACCGCGTGGCCGACGAATCCTGACGCGCCGCGCCGGGCGGCGGTGTCGTCGTATGGAATGTCGGGAACGAACGTGCACGCCGTCCTGGAGCAAGCTCCGCAGCGCACCGCTTCGACCGCCGCGCCGGAGAGCGCGCCCGCGGGGGCGCTGCTGTTCCCGATATCGTCGACCTCGGCCGACAGCCTGCGCCAGACCGCGAGCCGGCTCGCCGAGTGGGTACAAGAGCAGGCAGATTCCGTGGCGTTGCCGGATCTGGCTTACACCTTGGCACGTCGGCGGGCGCACCGGCCGGTGCGCAGCGCCTTGGTCGCCGCCACCCTGCAAGAGGTAGTCGAGGGTCTGGACGAAATCGCGAACGGCGACCTTCCGTACACGGCCGCCGTCGGGCAGGACGACCGGGGGCCGGTGTGGGTGTTCTCCGGGCAGGGGTCGCAGTGGGCCCGGATGGGTGCTGAGCTGCTTGCCGCCGAACCGGTGTTCGCCGCGACGGTCGCGGAATTGGAACCGCTGATCGCCGAGGAATCCGGGTTCTCGGTGACCGAGGCGATGTCGGCATCGCAGATCGTGACCGGTATCGATCGCGTCCAGCCGACCCTGTTCACCATTCAGGTTGCGCTGGCGGCCACCATGCGCTCCTACGGGGTGCATCCCGGCGCGGTCATCGGTCATTCGGTCGGGGAGGTTGCGGCTGCCGTCGTCGCCGGAGCTCTGTCACTGCAAGACGGCGTCCGAGTCGTCTGCCGCCGCTCACGGCTGATGGCCCGCATCGCCGGTGCCGGCGCCATGGCCTCGGTGGAACTGCCCGCCAAGCGCGTGCGCGAGGAACTGACGGCCTGCGGCATCAACGACGTCGTGGTCGCGGTGGTGGCCTCGCCGCAGTCCACCGTGATCGGCGGTGCCACGCAGACGGTGCGCGATCTGGTCGCGGCGTGGGAGCAGCGCGATGTGATGGCCCGCGAGATCGCCGTCGACGTGGCTTCGCACTCCCCCCAGGTCGATCCGATTCTCGATGAGCTGACCGAGCTGCTGGCCGAACTGGATCCGAAGACACCCGAGGTCCCGTTTTACTCCGCAACCCTGTTTGACCCGCGCGAGCACCCGGTCTGCGACGCCGCTTACTGGGCGGACAATCTGCGGCACACGGTGCGGTTCGCCGCGGCGGTGCAGGTGGCGCTTGCCGACGGTTACCGGGTTTTCGCGGAGCTGGCACCGCACCCGCTGCTCACCCACGCTGTCGAGCAGACCGCCCGCAGCCTCGACACCCCGATAGCCGCGCTGGCCGGGATGCGGCGTGAGCAAGCGGTGCCGCACGGGTTGCGGACCTTCGTGGCAGACCTGCACAGCGTGGGCGCCGCGGTGGACTTCTCGGTGCTATACCCCGGTGGGCGCTTGGTCGACGCGCCGTTGCCGGCCTGGACTCACCGTCCACTGTTGGTCAGCAGGGGTCGAGACCAGCCGCAAGGCGGCCGCGCGGTTGCTGTTCACCCGCTGCTGGGCTCACATGTGCGGCTGATCGAGGAACCGGAGCGCCACGCCTGGCAGGGTGACGTCGGCACCGCGGCGCTGCCCTGGCTCGCGGACCATCAGATACATAATGTGGCCGCCGTTCCGGGGGCCGCCTACTGCGAGATGGCGCTGGCGGCGGCTCACGCGGTCCTCGGCGAGGCGTCCGAAGTCGGCGACGTTCACTTCGAGCAAATGCTGCTGCTCGACGACGAGACCCGGTTGGGCGCCACCGCCTGGGTAGACACACCCGGGGTCGCCAATTTCGTCGTGGAGACCGACTCGGACGGGCAACGCATACAACATGCCACCGCGGTTCTGTACGCCGCCGAGGTTGAGGACCAGCCACCCGCGTACGACATGGACGCCCTGCTGGCGGCACATCCGTGCCGCGTCGAAGGGTCCGAGCTGCGGCAATCCTTCGACACCCGTGGCGTCCAGTTCGGTCCGGCTTTCACCGGTTTGACGGCGGCGCTCGTCGCCGAAGAGACCGCCGACACCGTGCTGGCCGAAATCGGACTACCCGGTTCGATCCGCTCCCAGCAGGACTACCACGTGCACCCTGCGCTGCTGGATGCCTGCTTCCAGTCTGTGGCAGCCCACCCTGATGTCCAAGGTGTCGGCGGCGGCGGCCTGCTGTTGCCGTTGGGTGTGCGCCGGCTGCGCGCCTACCGTCCCACCCGCAATGCTCGGTACTGCTACGTGCGGGTGACGAAAGCCGACCTGGCGGCGGCCGAGGCCGACCTCGACGTCCTCGACGAGCAGGGAACCGTCCTGCTCACGGTGCGGGGGCTGCAGATGGGTACCGGGGTTGCTGCGGGCAGCGACCGCGATCGCGTGCTGGCCGAGCGGCTGCTGACCATCGAATGGCGGCAGCAAGCGCCCCCCGAGATCGACCAGGCCGACGCGGGAGCATGGCTGCTGATCAACACCACCGATAACGGGAACCTCCTGGCAACCGGGCTGAGCGATGCGTTGAAGGTCCACAATGCGGAGATCACGACCATGTGGTGGCCACAGCACGTCGACCACGCGGCCAGCGCTGGACAGCTTGGCCTCGAGCTGAACGGTGTCAGTCGTGTGGTGGTACTCACCGGGCCCCCGGTCGGCGACACCGCTGAAGAGTCCTTGGTCAGGGGCCGCGAGCAGGTACGGCATCTGGTCCGCATCGCTACTGAGCTGGCGGACATCCCGGGCGAGTCGCCCCGCCTGTACGTCGTGACCAGGCAGGCGCAGATCGTTCGGCCAGACGATGAGGCCAACCTGGATCAGGCGGGGCTGCGTGGCCTGCTGCGCGTGATCGGTGCTGAACATCCACACTTGCGACCCACCCAAATCGATGTGGATGAAGACACCGACGCCCAGGAGGTGGCAGCCGAACTCCTGTCCGGATCGGACGAGGACGAAACGGCGTGGCGCAGCGGGCAGTGGTACACCGCGCGGCTACAGCCAGGCCCGCTTCGGCCCGACGAGCGGAGAACCACCGTCGCCGACTACGAACGCGACGGTATGCGCCTGATGATCCGCACTCCCGGCGACCTGGAAACAATGGAACTAGCTGCGTTCCAACGCATTCCACCGGGCCCGGGACAGGTCGAGGTCGCGGTCACCGCATCCAGCATCAACTTCGCCGATGTCCTCGTCGCGTTCGGCCGATACTCGACGTTCGACGGACAGTTGCCCCAGTTGGGCACCGATTTCGTCGGCGTGGTGACCGCGGTCGGGCCGGACGTCACCGGACATCAGATCGGTGACCACGTCGGCGGCATGTCACCCACCGGCTGTTGGGGCACTTTCGTCACCTGTGACGCTCACCACGCCGTGACACTCCCGCTCGGCCTGACCGACGGCCAGGCGGCCGCGGTGTCCACCGCGGCTGCCACTGCCTGGTACGGCCTGCACGAGCTGGCCCGGATCAAGTCCGGAGACCGGGTGTTGATCCACTCCGCAACCGGCGGCGTGGGACAGGCCGCCATCGCGATAGCCCGTGCGGCAGGAGCGGAGATTTTTGCGACAGCGGGCAGTCCGCAGCGTCGAGAGCTGTTGCGCGACATAGGTATTAATCATGTCTACAACTCGCGGAGCACAGAGTTCGCCGACCTGATCCGTCGCGATACCAACGGGTATGGCGTCGACATCGTGCTCAATTCTCTGACGGGCGCGGCCCAGCGCGCCGGGCTGGAGCTGCTGTCCTTCGGTGGCCGATTCGTTGAGATCGGAAAACGTGACATCTACGGCGACACCCGGCTGGGGTTGTTCCCATTCCGGCGCAACATCTCGTTCTACGCCGTCGATCTGGGGTTGATGGCCCTCACCCACCCAGATCAGGTCCGTGACCTACTGAACACCGTGTACCGGCTGACCGCCGAGGGTGTGCTACCGCTACCGGAGACCACGCATTACCCGCTGGCCGACGCGGCCACCGCGATTCGGGTGATGGGCGCGGCCGAACACACGGGCAAACTTGTGCTCGACGTTCCGCACGCCGGGCATCGCGAAGTGGTGGTGCCCCCGGAGCAGGCTCGAGTCTTCCGGGGTGACGCTGCGTACATCATCACCGGTGGGCTGGGCGGTCTCGGGCTCTTCCTCGCCGAGAAGATGGCCGCAGCGGGCTGCGGCCGGATCGTGCTGACCTCCCGCTCCCAGCCCAGCCCGAAAGCAGAGCAGGACATCGACCGGATTCGCGCCGGCGGGGCCGACATCGTGGTGGAGTGCGGCGATATCGCGGCACCCGAAACGGCCAACCGGTTGGTGGCGATGGCGACCGCCACCGGGCTCCCAGTGCGCGGTGTATTGCACGCGGCGGCGGTGGTCGAGGATGCCACGTTGACCAACGTCACCGATGAGCTGATCGAACGCGACTGGGCCCCAAAGGTTTACGGTGCTTGGAACTTGCACCGTGCCACGTCCGCGCAGCCTCTGGATTGGTTCTGCTCGTTCTCGTCTGCGGCAGCCCTCTTGGGGTCGCCCGGTCAGAGTGCATACGCCGCGGCCAACAGTTGGCTGGACGGCTTCACCCACTGGCGCCGGGCCCAAGGGCTTCCGGCTACTGCGGTCGCGTGGGGAGCATGGGCCGAGATCGGCCGCGGCGCGGTCCTGGCAGAAAACGGCGATACCAGAATGATCACGCCCGACGAAGGTGCTTACGCCTTCGAGGCACTATTGCGCCACGACCGGGCTTACGCCGGCTATGCGCCGATCATCGGAACACCGTGGTTGACCTCGCTCGCGCAACGCAGCCAATTCGCAGAAGTGTTCCGGTCCAATGGGCAACGCAACACGGACACAAGCAAATTCCGCGCCGAGTTGAACGCCCTGCCCCCCGACGAGTGGCCTGCTCAGGTTCGGCGGATAGTCTCCGAACAGGTCAACTTGATCCTGCGTCGCACCGTCGACCCGGATCGTCCGCTGTCCGAGTATGGCCTTGACTCGCTGGGCAACCTCGAGTTGCGCACCCGCATCGAGACCGAAACGGGGATACGCATCAACTCTACCGACATCACCACCATCCGGGGCTTGGCGGCGCAGCTGTGCGATATGCTGGCGGACCTGGCGGCCGTGTCGGCATGACGGTCCGATCGCTGACATCGGGGGATCCACTGATAGCCGCTGCCGCTCGAGCATGGGAGGGACCGTGGTTGTCGTAGGGCATGTGACGGTTGGGCCGCTGCGCGATTGGGTGCCGGCCGCCGGTCCTGTCATCTCTTGGCAGCCATCACCAGCATCGCTTGAAAAGGCCCGGCAGGCGCCGGTCAGTGCGGTGCCCGCCAGTTATCAACAGGCGCAACATCTCCATCGCTTTCGTGAATATGCAGCCCGGGGTCTCGATATGTCGCGGCTACTCACCGCCGGCTGGGACATGGCCGGTCAATGCGACATCCGTGCCATGACGCACGTCATCAACACGCACCTTCGTCGGCACGACACCTACCACAGCTGGTTCGAGTACGCGGATGCGGAACACATTGTTCGGCGGACCATCGAAAACCCCGCCCATATTGCGTTTGTCCCGACTGTGCATGGCGAGATGACACCTGCTGAATTGCGAAGCCAGGCGTTGGCCACCCCGAGTCCGATGCAGTGGGATTCCTTCCGCTTCATGGTTATTCAATACGCGGACCACTTCACATTGTGTCTGTGCGTTGATCACATCCACATTGACGCGATGTTTGTGGGCGTGGTATTCGCGGAACTTCATATGATGTACGCCGCCTTGGTGGACGGCGGAGCGCCTCTCTCGCTGCCGCCCGCGGGCAGCTACGACGATTATTGTGTCCGGCAGGAACGGTACCTATCCGCTCTGACCTTGGAATCCCCGGAAGTTCAGGGGTGGGTCGAGTTCTTCGAAAAGAATGACGGGACTCTCCCGGAATTTCGCCTACCGGTCGGTGATCAACCGGTGCCTTGCGACATGATGAGCATACGGCTGTTGGACGAGCGACAGACAGCTGCGTTTGAATCCGCTTGTATAGCAGCGGGGGCCCGTTTCAGCGGTGGTGTGTTCGCTTGCGCCGCCCTGGTAGAACATGAGCTGACCGGCGTTGAAACCTATTACGGGATCATTCCCACCGATACCCGCTGCAACGAAACGGACTTCACGACGACGGGTTGGTTTCTCGGCTTGGTGCCGGTCACTGTCCCGGTCAGCGAATCTTTCGATGAAACGGTCCGTGCCGCACAGGCATCCTTTGATTCAGGTAGTGACCTGGCGAATGTGCCGGTTGATCGGATACTGGAGTTGGCGCCGTGGCTGAGAAAGCCCGAGCGGGGCGCTCCCTTGCTGTTTTACCTGGATGCCGGGATTCCGCCGCTTTCCGCTGTTGTTTCCTCGCATTTGGACGGGTTGAACGCCAGCCTCTACCATGACGGCAGGATTCCGGCTCAGGTCGCTACGCGGGTGAATCGGCTCAAGGATGAGACCCACGCGATTGTGTTGTTCCCGGACAATCCGATCGCCCGCGAATCAGTTATTCGGTACATGGAGGCGATGAAATCCGTGTACGTCCGTGTAGCCGAAGGACGCGGGCCCATCGGCACCTCTGCGCAACGAAGTTCGGGAGCTGGCCTGATCAGGTGCTTGAGCCATGAAAAGGATTTTGCAACAGCGAAATTCGGTGATACCGCCCAGCCGGCAACGCTGCCGAGATTGTAGGTCAGCGACTGGGTGCCAGTGCCGCGATGCGGGTGGCTTCCAGATGCTCGAGGAGGTCCTGCGGATCGGCGAAGATCGATGACGCGCCCGCCGCCTGCAACTCCGCGCGGGAAATGCCGCCGCTCAGCAGTCCGATGCACGGCAGTCCCGCGCCCGCCGCGGCGATCTGCCAGGCGGCCACGGACTCCACTTCAACGCCGAGGTGGTTAAGGGTGCCGCCGTGGCCGGCGTTCTCGAGCAGTACCAGTTTGAGTGGGGGCTCGGCGATCGCGAAGTTGGCGTAGCCGGGTCTGACCTTGGCCGGTTCGGTGTCGAACAGCTTGGAATAGAACGCGATCGCCCGGTCGAGGTCGTCGACGTTGAGGGCTATCTGCACGCGCGACATGGCGGATCCTTCCTCTCGGTACGGGTTAAGCGGTTGTGGCCGTGGGCAGAAGTTCGGTGATCAGAGCCTGGACGCAGCCGACGATGTCGTCGCGGATGGCGCGCACGGTTGGCAGGGGCTTGCCGGCCGGGTCGGGCAGTTTCCAGTCGCGGTAAGACACCCCCGGGAAGTAGGGGCAGGAGTCACCGCAGCCCATGGTGATGACGACGTCGCTCGTCTGCACCGTCTCACCGGTGAGGACCTTGGGGGCGGCGGTGGTGACGTCGATGCCGAGTTCGGCCATGGCGGCGATCGCGAGGGGATTGAGCTGCTCGGCGGGTTCGGTTCCGGCGGAGCGGACTTCGATACGATCGCCGGCGAGATGGCGCAGTAGGGCGGCGGCCATCTGCGAACGTCCAGCGTTGTGCACACAGACGAAGAGGACACTGGGTTTGTCGGCCATCAGGCAGGGCTTCTCAGTCGGGCTGGGTTTCCGAACAGCCGGCTACGCAGCGCCAGGGACACGTAGACCAGCCCGACCAGCACTGGCACTTCGATCAGCGGCCCAACGACCCCGGCCAGTGCTTGCCCGGACGTGACGCCGTAAGTGGCGATCGCCACTGCGATGGCCAATTCGAAGTTGTTACCGGCGGCGGTGAACGCCAGGGTGGTGGTGCGCGCATAGCCTAGGCGCAGTACGAACCCAACGGCATAGCCGCCGGCCCACATGATCGCGAAGTAGGCCAGCAGCGGCAGCGCTATCCGGGCGACATCCCATGGCCGGGAGGTGATCTGGTGGCCCTGTGAGGCGAACAAGATGACGATGGTGAACTGTAATACAGTGCCCACGGCCCGACGCGGGGCAAAAACGTCGTCTGGTACCAGTGACGGCCCTTGGCCCGTTCACCCAGTCGGCGCGACAGGTATCCGGCCAGCAGGGGAACGCCCAGGAAAATGAGCACGGATCTGGCGATCTGCCATGAGGAGACGTCGATGCCGGTTTGCGGCAGGCCCAGCCAGCCGGGCAGCACCGACAGGTAGAACCAGCCCAGCGCGGCGAACATGACAACCTGAAACAACGAGTTCAACGCGACCAGCACGGCGGCGGCTTCGCGGTCCCCGCAGGCCAGGTCGTTCCAGATGATGACCATGGCGATGCAGCGGGCCAGCCCGACGATGATCAGCCCGGTGCGGTACTCGGGCAGATCCGCGAGCAGCGGCCAGGCCAGGGTGAACATCACGGCGGGCCCGATCAGCCAATTGAGCAGCAGAGAGGACACCATCAGCTTGCGGTCGGCGGTGACTTCGTCGAGCTGGTCGTAGCGGACCTTGGCCAGCACCGGATACATCATGACCAGCAGGCCTATCGCGATTGGCAGTGAAATGCCTTGGACCTCAACAGCGCTCAGGGCCGATCCGAGGCCGGGAACGAGTCGTCCCAGCAACAGGCCGACGGCCATCGCCACCCCGATCCAGACCGGCAGGAAACGGTCCAGTGTCGGGAGCCGGGTCGCTACTGCGTCTGGGGTGGACACTGACGTCGGAGTGTCGGTCACCGCGCACATCCAGGTGTGGGCGCCGGCACGTAGTCGTCGATGTGCAGAACAGACGAAAGCCGCTGCAATGCCGATGGAATCACCCAGTAGTACACCCAGGTGCCCCGCCGCTCGCAGTCCAGCAGCCCGGCAGAGCGCAGCAGTTTGAGGTGATGAGAAATCGTTGGCTGGGAGACGTCGAATGTCGCCGAGATCTCGCATACACAGGCCTCACCACCGGGGTGGCTGGCGATCAGGCTCAGCAGCCGCAGGCGCACCGGGTCGCCCAGCGCCTTGAACATTGCCGCTAACTCCGCTGCCTGCGACTCGCCGAGGGCGGCCACCCCCAGCGCCGCGCAACATTCCGGCCCGAACTGGTTCGACATCCTTCTATATAAACGTCTATCGAATCAGGGCGCAAGAGTGGATGGCCTTGTTCTTGGCAGGGCTTGGCCTCAAGCCCGCAGAAGCCTCCGATTCACCCGGCGATTGATCATGTCGTGCATCCGTAGCGAGTTTTCCCCCGCCGGCGGCGACCCAATCAACCCATGCCCAGGCAACCCGCCCAGACCGGGCCGGTGCCCACTATCCCGGCGGCTTGCCGCCGCCGATCAGCCCGCTCGCCGCACGCGGGCCAGATCTTCCAGGAGATCGGCCGCGGCATTAACGCTCTCGGCAGGTCTGGTCATCCGGGTGGCGAACGCGCGGGCTCGGGCGACGTATTGCGGGGCCAGGATCTGGCGCAGATCCGCGACCAGCGATTCCTGGGTGATGTTCGAAAAGCGCCGGGCGGTACCCACCTTCAGTCGTTTGACCTGAGCTCCCCAGAACCCCTGACCGGGCGCCATCCAGAGGCTCAACGTGGGCACTCCGGCGCGCATGCCGACGGCCGTGGTGCCCGCACCACCGTGGTGGACGACCGCGCGACAGGCGGGAAAGACGGCCGCGTAATTCAGCGCGCCCACCACCTTGACGTGGTCGAAGAGCGCGACGTCGCTGAAGTCGGTCCCGGCCGAGCACACCAACGCCCGCTCGCCTAACTGCGCGCAGGCCGCGCTGATCATGGCGACCGTGTCAGCGGGAGATTTGACGGGAATGCTGCCAAAGCCGAAGAAAATCGGCGGTGTTCCGGCGGCAATCCACGACAAGACCTCGTCGTCGGCGTCCGTCGGCAACCCCAGCGTCAGCGTGCCGACAAAGGGCCGCCGGGTGCCCCATTTCGCCCATTCGGCTGCCAGCCCGGGGAAGCAGACCTCGTCGTAGGCCTGGATTTCCAGCGATCCGCGTTCGGCGATCCGTCGCGGCAAGGGGCCGGTAGCCTTCGGCAGGCCCAGTTCACGGCGCTGTGCGTCCTCAAGTTTCTTCATCAGGCGCCACAACAGCCAGTCCAGCACGGTCGTTGCGGAGCGAACCAGCGGCGACGGCAGGACCGGAACGACCTGGCCGTTCGCCCGCAGCGGGTAGTAATGTGCCGCGGCAAACGGAATGTTGTGATACTCCGCGACGTTGGCAGCGGCCTCCTGGAAACTCTGACCGGTGAATAGCAGGTCGGCCCCCTCCGCCAGTGACCTCAGTGCCGTACTGACCTCCCGCCAGCACTGGGCGCCCGGTTCCCAAACTTCGCGCCACAACCTCATCAGATCCGGAATCCTCCGGGAGTTGCGGGAGAAACCCGTCCAGAAGTTGCGTTGCGCGTCCTGCAGCGCGTGCGTATCCAGCCCGAAAGCGACCGCCGGAATCCCGGCCATCTCGACGAAGCCAACCAGGTCGGGCGGGACGGCCATGCGCACGTCGTGCCCCCTGGACAGGAGTTCACGGCCGACAGCCGCGCAGGGCTCGACATCGCCGCGAGTTCCGTAGCTCGCCAGGGCAAATTTCATCGCGGCTCCAAGCCTTTCGGGGGTGTCGTGCGCGTTCTGCGACATGAAAACGGGAACCTCGCACCCCCCGCTCAACCGCCCGGGAGTCTAATCCAATGCCGCGCTAAACCTGGCGATGTCAGTTGGATTGGCCCCGGCCGACACCTGTCGCGTCAGGTTCACGCTGATCGAACGCATTAGTGGATCGGGTGGTAGAACGTACTCGGTATGCTCCGGGAGACCGCCCAACGCTAGTCAATGGCGGCTCTGCCAGCTGACCGGCTGGTCGGGGTGGCGGGATTCGAACCCACGGCCTCTTCGTCCCGAACGAAGCGCGCTACCAAGCTGCGCCACACCCCGCGTTAAGCTCCGACAGCCTATCGCACCGGCCCAGTGGCTGGCCAAATCGCGGTGTTGCAGTTCACTTCCAGATGCAAGAGCGCTCGAATTCCAGGAGCGCCTCGGCGGGGCCGGTCGGGTCGAGACCCTGTGCACTGACCCACTCGTCGTTGAAGTAGGTGTCGTCGTAGCGGTCGCCGCCGTCGGCGAGCAGGGTGACCACCGAACCACCGCGGCCTTCCGCGACCATCTCGGCGAGCAGGCCGAAGGCGCCCCACACGTTGGTGCCTGTCGACGGGCCTACGCGGCGTCCCAGGACGGCACTCACGTGGCGGGCGGCAGCGATCGACGCCGCGTCGGGTACCGCAACCACGCGGTCGACCACGCCGGGCAGAAACGACGGCTCGACCCGCGGGCGCCCGATGCCCTCGATGCGAGATGAGGTGTGTAGCACGATGTCGTACCGGTCTTCGGCGAAGGCGGGAAAGAATGCGGAGTTCTCCGGGTCGACAACGCACAACCGGGTCGCGTGCCGCCGGTAGCGGATGTAGCGGCCGATCGTCGCACTGGTCCCGCCGGTGCCCGCGCCGACCACGATCCATTCCGGGACGGGATACTTCTCCTCGCCCAGCTGCTCGTAGATCGACTCGGCGATGTTGTTGTTGCCACGCCAGTCGGTGGCGCGCTCGGCGTTGGTGAACTGGTCCAGGTAGTGTCCACCGGTTTCGCGGGCGACGCGTTCCGCTTCGGCGTACACCTGACTTGAGGTCTGCACGAAATGGCAACGGCCGCCGTGGGACTCGATGAGAGCCACCTTGGCGGAGCTGGTAGCAGCCGGCATCACGGCGACAAACGGCAGGCCCAGCAGGGCCGCGAAGTAGGCCTCCGACACCGCCGTCGAACCCGATGATGCCTCGACCACCGTGGTGCCCTCGTCGATCCACCCGTTGCACAGCGCATACAGGAACAGCGAGCGCGCCAACCGGTGTTTGAGACTGCCGGTGATATGGGTCGTCTCATCTTTGAGGTACAGCGCGACCTCGACGTCCGTGCTCCAGGCTGACGGCAGCGGGTAGCGGAGCAAGTGGGTGTCGGCGCTGCGGCGGGCGTCAGCCTGGATCAGCCTGATCGCGTTGTCCGTCCAGCCACGCGGGCGGCTGCGGACCGCGATCTGGGTCCGATCGCTCAACTCAGCGAAGCTGCCGGCTGCGAACGGCTCCGGTCGCTGGTCGAATCTCGGCCGCCCAGCGGGGCGGCGATCAGCGTCAGCAGGGTTACTTCGGGCCTGCAGCAGAATCGCAACGGCGCAAACGGTGAAGTGCCAATCCCCGCGGAGACATGTAATTGCATGTTCGCGCCCCAACGGGACGGCCCCTTCGCCCGGGACTGGTCCAGTCCGCAGTTGGTCACCACGGCGCCATAGAAGGGCAAGCAGACCTGCCCGCCGTGGGTGTGTCCGGCCATCACCAACTGGTAGCCATCGGCGGCGAAGCGATCCAGCACTCGCGGCTCCGGGGAATGGGTCAGACCCAACCGCAGGTTCGCGGCCGGGCTGGCCGGGCCGGCGATCGTGTCGTAGCGGTCCCGGTCGATGTGCGGATCGTCCACGCCCGCGGCGGCGATGTGCAAACCGGTCACCTCGAATTCGCGGCGAGTGTGGGTGAGGTCGAGCCAGCCGCGCTCGGTGAACGCCGCCCGCAGATCCTGCCAAGGCAGCGGCTCACCACGAACACGGTGCGACGGGTCGGTCAGATATTTCATTGGGTTCTTCAGCCGCGGTCCGAAGTAGTCATTGCTGCCGAAGATGAAGACACCCGGTCGCGACAGCAAATCGCCCAGGCTCTGCACGACCGCGGGCACTGCCTTGGGGTGTGCCAGGTTGTCGCCGGTGTTGACCACGAGGTCGGGCTCCCAGCTGGCCAGCTCCCGCAGCCAGGCTTGTTTGCGCTGCTGGTTCGGCAGCATGTGGAGGTCGCTGATATGCAGCACCCGCAGCGGTGTGGAGCCAGGCGTCAAGACGGGCATGGTTATCTCGCGCAGGGCGAAAGCATTGCGCTCGACGAGCGAGGCGTAACCGATGCCGGCGACGGCCGAGCCGAGCGCAACAGCGCTGGTGCGTATCAGCACGGGCAAAACATTAGCCATGCAGGCAAGCCTACTGCCGGTCGGGAACTGGCAGCGCATTCTTTGCGCCACAATGCCTACGGGTTCGGCGGGGCGGGTGGCGGTGGTGCCAATAGCGGAATAGTGATCGGCGGCAGACCTGGGATCTCGACGACCTGCGATCCCACCGGCGGTGGGGCACCTTCCGGTGGCGGCGGGGGAGCGGGCGGGATGCCGTTACTGATCTGGATCGTGATGATCGAACCCGGGATGGTTTGACCGCTGGGTGAGGTTCCGACTACCTCACCGTACTTTGCGCTGCTGTTGACGGAGTTGGGTTGGTCGGCGACCTGGAAACCCGCGTCCTTGAGGCGCTGGCGCGCTGCGTCCACATCCAGTCCCGCGACGCTCGGCACTCGTGAGCCGGGTGCGCCGTCGACGTAGCGGGGGTCCGTGGGCGGCAAGCGCACTTCACCGAAGTTGTTGGCGATCGGTTTCATGGCGGTGAACCAGGTGCGCGCCGGTTCGTTGCCGCCGTACAGATCGCCCTCGCCGCAGTGGCGCAGTGGTGCGGAGCACAGATCGGTGGGCGTGGGTGAGTCATCGTAGATGTAGTTCGCCGCCGCATAGTGGTTCGTGAAGCCCACGAATCCCGAGGAGCGGTGGGCTTCGGTGGTGCCGGTTTTGCCGGAAACCGGCAGGTCCCAGCCCGCCGCTCCGGCCGAACCCGCTGCCGTGCCACCGCCCACCGCGTCTTTGCTCATCGCATTGGCCAATGTGTTGGCCAAACCCTCGGGCACCACCTGATCGCAGGTCTCGGTGGTCACCGCGACCTCATTGCCGTTGCGGTCGATCAGCTTGTCGATCGGGTTCGGCGGGCACCACACGCCGCCGGAGGCCAGTGTCGCCGCCACATTCGACAGCTCCAGCGCATTGACCTCGATCGGCCCCAGAGTGAACGAACCGATGTTCTGGCGTTTGACGAAATCGGCCAGGCTCTCGTTGCTGTCCGGGTTGTAGTCACGAGCGGTGCCGGGATCGGCGTAGGACCGCAATCCGAGTTTGATCGCCATGTCAACCGTGCGACCCACCCCGACCTGCGAGATCAGCTTGGCGAACGCGGTGTTGGGCGAGGTGGCCAGCGCCTCGGTCACGTTCATCGACCCCCGGTAGTTGCCCGCGTTGACAACGCACCAGGTGTCCTTGGGGCACCCCTTCGCCCCACCGCTGCCCAAGCCTTTGGCCTGGAACCGCGGCGGGGCGTCGAGTGTGGCGTTGATGCCCATGCCCATGTCCAGCGCGGCGGCCGTGGTGAAAATCTTGAAGACCGACCCTGCGCCGTCGCCGACCAACGAGAACGGCTGCGGCCGCATGGTTTCGCCGGCATCGATGTCCAGGCCGTATTTGCGGTTGCTGGCCATTGCCATGACACGGTGGGAATCCTTACCCGGCTTGATCACACTCATCACACTCGAGATGCCGGGCAGGGTCGGACTGGCGAACTTGTCGATGGCCGCCTTGACCGGGATATGCACGTCCGGGTCCAGCGTCGTGCGGATCAGGTAGCCGCCCCGGGCTACCTGTTCTTTACTGATCCCGGCGCGCGACAAGTACTCCTGGACGTAGTCGCAGAAGAAGGCACGATCGCCCGCGGCGATGCAGCCGCGAGGCAGCTCGTGGGGCTGCGGCAATATCCCCAACGGTGCGGCCTTGGCGGCGCGCAGGGCGTCGGCCTCACCAGGCAGGTTTTCGATCATGGTGTCCAAGACCAAATTCCGCCGGGCCAGCGCACCGTCCGGGTTGGTGTACGGGTTGAGTGTGCTGGTCGACTGGACCATGCCTGCCAGCAATGCCGCCTGTTGCCAGTTCAGGTCCGACGCGTTGATGCCGAAGTAGGTCTGCGCCGCGTCTTGCACGCCGAACGAATTGTTGCCGAACGAGACCAGGTTCAGGTAGCGGGTCAGGATCTCGGGTTTGGTGAAGGTCTTGTCGAGGGTGAGCGCCATCCGGATTTCGCGCAGCTTGCGCGCCGGCGTGGTCTCGACCGCGGCGCGCTTTTCGGCATCGGTTCGGGCGGTTACCAGCAGTTGGTAGTTCTTGATGTATTGCTGCTCGATGGTGGAACCGCCGCGAGTGTCGACGTCGCCGCGCGCGTAGCCGGCCAGCCCGGTCAAGGTGCCCTTCCAGTCCACCCCGTTGTGCTCGGCGAACCGCTTGTCCTCGATCGAAACGATGGCCAGCTTCATGGTGTTGGCGATCTTGTCGCTAGGCACCTCGAAGCGCCGTTGCGAGTACAACCAGGCGATCGTGTTGCCCTTCGCGTCGACCATCGTCGACACCGCCGGCACCTCTCCCTCGAGCAGCTGCGCCGAACCGTTGGCGACCACTTCGGAGGCGCGATTGGACATCAGGCCCAGTCCACCGGCCAGCGGGAACATCAGCGCTGTGGCGACCACACCGGCCAACAAACAGCACCCCGCAAGTTTGAGAACCGTGAGGGCTGCATGGGGACGGTCCGACATGCGTTCTAGCGTAGCGGCCCGCGGCCAGGCCACCATGCGGCAATTTCGCCGGCTCGCCAAGGCGCCGTGACCAGCGCAGTTGCCCCAGACCCAGCGGGCAAAATCTGCGTGTGTGTCACTGGTCGGCCGTCAAATTGGTGCACGACGTACCCTGAACGGGACCTAGACTGTCGAACAAGACTGCACGCGCGTCCCAAAAAAAGCGTTATAAGACTGTTGCACAATTGGCAGTGACCACCTAACTTATACACACGGTGAGATTGAGCTAACACCGATGTACATAGTGTGGCGTAGATCGCAGCTGGGGTCTGCATCCGAGGAGGGCGGTCGCGACTAGCGGCCGATAGGAAGGGATAGTTCGTGTCAGCAATACGGGTGGGCGCACGTAGGACGAACATTGCAGCTGCGCAGGGGGTACTTCGCAGCGTCGATGCCGAAGATCGGATTGCCTGGGTTTCGAAAGCGTTGTGTCGGAGCACCGATCCTGACGAACTCTTCGTCCGGGGGGCGGCCCAACGTAAGGCGGCGGTGATCTGCCGTCACTGCCCGGTCATGCAGGAGTGCGGGGCAGACGCGTTGGACAACCGGGTCGAGTTCGGGGTCTGGGGCGGTATGACCGAGCGCCAGCGCAGGGCCCTGCTCAAGCAACACCCCGAGGTGGTGTCTTGGGCTGACTTCTTCGACAAGCGCAGGAACCGAAGCGTCGGCTGACACTTCGCACGACTGCTGGCGGGTCGCGGGGCAACTACGGATCAAGCCCCGACAGCCGGTGGCTCCTCATTACTTTTCTGTTACAGCCCTAACCGACACGTGCCAAATAGGCCTTGCTGCTGGGGAATAGCGGAAAAAGTTGCACGGCCCGCACCGTCGCCGAGGAAACTTAGGCCGACGGGTTTAGGGTTGGCCGGCTTCTCAACGGGCCGTTGCACGGCCCGCATCGTCGCCGACCGAAGTGATCTGATCGGCGAGCGCGCGCAACGCGTCCAGGTCCGAAACGTCGAACGGCAGCGAAGGAACGCCGATCACCGGCACGTGTGGGTGAGCGCCGGTGAATCGGGATAGCAATCTGATTTCCCGTTTGGCGGTTTGCGCGCGATCGGCATGAATGCTCAGCACGGCTGCGGCCAGCGACGCGGCCTCAGAGTCCGCTTCGGCCTCCAACGTTTCGCGTCCGTCGATGGCCCGCTCGACCGGCAAGGAACACAACGGTGGATGAGTGCGATTCAAGACGAGTCCAGCTAGCGGCATATCTTCCTGCGACAGTCGGTCGACGAAGAAGGCCGCCTCGCGCAGTGCGTCGGGTTCGGCCGCCGACACCACAACAAACTGCGTACCACGCCTTTTCAGCAGCGCGTAGGTGCGGTCGGCCTTTTCGCGGAAACCGCCGAATGTGGCGTCCAGTGATTGTACGAACTCCGCCGCATCGCTCAACATCTTTGAACCGAGCACAGTGGACATCGCCTTCATCGCCAAACCTATTGCGCCGGTTACCAACCGACCAATACCGCGGCCAGGGGCGAGTAGTAGGCGCCATAACCGGCTATCCATGAAGCTGCCCAGTCGTTTTGGCGCATCGAGGAAGTCCAGCGCGTTGCGCGACGGAGGAGTGTCCACCACCACCAGGTCCCAACGGTCCTCGCCCAGCAGTTGGCCCAGCTTCTCCATCGCCATGTACTCTTGCGTGCCGGCAAGTGAACTGGCGACGGTCTGATAGAACTGGTTGTCCAGGATCGCCTGTGCCCGACCCGATCCGGAGTATTGGACCACCATTTCGTCGAACGTGCGCCGCATGTCGAGCATCATCGCGTGCAGCTCGCCCGGGACTTCGGGCGCCAGCTGCACCCGTTGCGGGCTGTTGCCAAGGTCGCTGACTCCCAGCGCTTGCGCCAGCCGCTTGGCCGGATCAATCGTCAAAACGCAAACTTTTCGGCCATATTCGGCTGCGCGCAGCGCCATTGCAGCCGCGGTGGTGGTCTTGCCCACCCCGCCGGCGCCGCAGCACACCACCACCCGGTTGGTGGTGTCGGCCAATATCGTTGCCATATCCAGGGTTTTCGGCGTAGTACTCATCGAACACCCTGCTGCGCGAGCGATTCTGAAAGCTCATAGAGGCTACCGAGGTCGACTCCGTCGGAGATCGCCGGTAGTTCTAGTCGCGGCACCTTCAACGCGTCGAGCTGTTGCGCGGTCTCGGCGCGCGCAGCGATTACCATTGCATGCTCGATGGTTTCGGTCAGCAGGCCGGCGAAGTCGGTGTCAGTGAGCTTGATCCCGGCCATCTCCAGCCCGGCCCGCACCGAGTCGGCATCGACATCTCCCTCGGCGGCCTTGGTCAGGTCAGCGGGCTCCAGATAGGACGGGATATTGCGGTTCACGATCACACTGCCGATCGGCAACTCCATCTCGGCAAGTTCCTCGATGGCTTCCAGCGTTTCCTGGACCGGTAACGCCTCCAGCAGAGTGACCAGGTGAATGGCGGTCTGCTCGGAGTGCAACAACTTCACCACTCCTTCGGCCTGCCCGTGCACCGGTCCACCCTTGGCCAGATCCGACACGGCTTTGGTGACATCCAGAAAATGCGCAATCCGTCCTGTCGGGGGTGCGTCGACGACAACCGCGTCGTAAACGGGAAGCCTGTTCCTGTCGACCCGCACCACCGATTCCTTGATCTTGCCGGTGAGCAGCACGTCGCGCAGACCGGGGGCGATGGTCGTCGCGAACTCGATCGCACCGATGCGGCGCATCGCCCGGCCGGCGATGCCGAGGTTGTAGAACATTTCGAGGTATTCCAGGAATGCGGCCTCAATGTCGATTGCCAACGCGTTGACCTGGCCGCCGCGCTCGGCAGTCGCGATCTTGACCTCTTGGTAGGGCAGCGGCGGGACGTCGAAGAGCTGCGCAATCCCCTGGCGCCCCTCGACTTCGACGAGGAGCACTTTGCGGCCCCCGGCTGCCAGAGTCAGGGCCAGCGCAGCCGCTACCGTCGACTTACCGGTACCGCCTTTGCCGGTCACAAAATGTAAGCGAGTCTTCGTCAAGCGTGCTGGCCAGCCGACGGAACTACCGCCGCTAGGTGTGGTTGCCACCATCGCATGCTAGCTCCACCGCCTCACCTATCCCGCAAATCAGGTCGGGCCCCTGGGATGCGGCCGATTGGCCGGCCACCGGGTTGGCCAGAGCCGTTCAAATCCGACCGATAAGCTCGCTTCATGAGCCAACCGACCGCATGGGAGTACGTCACGGTCCCGCTACTGACGCACGCCACCAAACAGATCCTTGACCAGTGGGGTGCCGACGGCTGGGAACTGGTGGCTGTACTACCCGGGCCAACCGGCGAGCAGCACGTCGCATATTTGAAGCGACCCAAGTAACTGCGGCGGGCTCGATGAATGCTTCGGCGCGGCTCGGGCGGCTTGGTGTAGCGCTACCGAAGGTGGTTGCGCCGCTGGCCTCGTACGTACCGGCGGTGCGGACCGGCAACCTGGTCTACACCGCAGGCCAGCTGCCGATAGAGGGGGGAAAGTTGGTGCGGACCGGCAAGGTCGGCGCCGAGGTCAGCCCCGAAGACGGCAACGCGCTGGCGCGGATCTGCGTGCTCAACGCCCTGGCGGCGGTGGACTCGCTGGTCGGCATCGATGCGGTGACTCAGGTGGTCAAGGTCGTCGGGTTCGTCGCATCCGCTCCGGGTTTCAATGGCCAGCCAAACATCGTCAACGGGGCCTCCGACCTGCTCGCCGAGGTGTTCGGAGATAAAGGCGCGCATGCGCGTTCGGCGGTCGGCGTATCCGAGCTGCCACTGGATGCGCCGGTGGAAGTCGAGTTGATCGTGGAGGTCCGCTGACTGCCGTGACCGAGATTGCTGACTCGCCGACCCATCCCGCATACGGCCGGTTGCGGGCGGTCACCGACACGGCATCGGTGCTGCTGGCCGACAACCCTGGTTTGCTGACTCTGGAGGGCACCAATACCTGGGTGCTGCGCGGCCCGGGGAGCGACGAGTTGGTCATCGTGGATCCCGGTCCGGACGACGACGAGCACATCGCGCGCATTGCCGCGCTCGGCCGCATCGCGCTGGTGCTGATCAGCCACCGGCACGGCGATCACACCGACGGCATCGACAAGCTGGTGGAACTGACTGGCGCGACGGTGCGGTCGGCGGGGAGCGGGTTTCTGCGCGGCCTTGGCGGCGAGCTGATCGATGGTGAGGCGATCGATGCGGCCGGCCTCAAGATCACGGTGGTGGCGACCCCTGGCCACACCGCCGATTCGCTGTCGTTCGTGCTCGATGACGCGGTGCTGACCGCGGACAGTGTGCTGGGCCGCGGCACCACCGTCATCGACAGGGAAGACGGCAGCCTGGCTGATTACCTGGAGTCGTTGCGGCGGCTGCGCGGCCTGGGCCGGCGTACGGTGTTGCCCGGGCACGGGCCGGACCTGGCCGACCTGGAAGCTGTCGCGTCGGGGTACTTGATGCACCGGCAGGAACGTCTGGAGCAGGTGCGCGCAGCGCTGCGGCTTATCGGTGATGACGCCACCGTCCGTCAGGTCGTCGAACATGTCTATGTGGACGTCGACGAGAAACTCTGGGACGCGGCCGAATGGTCCGTTCAGGCGCAACTCGACTACTTGCGAAGCTGAGCTGACGCCGAGATCGACGGCAGCGCGGAAAAGTCCGAGAGAGACCGTGTCGATAACGTCGATCTCGGCGTGAAACTGACCGCGCTGCGCGCGCTTACCTCGCTCGGCGGGCCAGTCTTTCGGAGTCCGAAATCAACACGCTCTTGCCCTCCAGACGGATCCAGCCGCGGTGGGCGAAGTCGGCCAGCGCCTTGTTCACCGTCTCCCGGGAAGCGCCCACCAGCTGGGCGATCTCCTCTTGCGTCAGGTCGTGGGTGACGCGCATCGCGCCACCTTCCTGGGTGCCGAAACGCTGGGCGAGCTGTAGCAGCTGCTTGGCCACGCGGCCGGGGACATCGGTGAAGATGAGGTCGGCCAGGTTGTTGTTGGTGCGGCGCAGCCGTCGGGCCAGCACCCGCAACAGCTGCTCGGCGATTTCGGGGCGGTCTGCGATCCATGCCCGCAGCGCATCGCGGTCCATCGACACCGCCCGCACCTCGGTGATAGTGGTCGCGCTAGAAGTGCGTGGACCGGGATCGAAGATCGACAATTCGCCGAACATGTCCGACGGGCCCATGATCGTCAGCAGGTTCTCCCGGCCGTCGGGCGAGCGGCGACCGATTTTCACCTTTCCCGAGATGATGATGTACAGCCGATCGCCCGGCTCGCCTTCGGCGAAAACCGTGTGTCCGCGGGGGAAGTCGACGGGTTGCAGTTGCTTGGTCAGCGCGGTGATTGCGCTGGGCTCAACCCCTTGGAAGATTCCTGCCCTTGCCAGGATCTCGTCCACGTTGCCTCTTCAGCTTTCCAATGATGTGATACGGGCAGGCCAACCTCTTGCTCGCGCCATGAGTCTAGGGGTAGGCCATTGTGTCCAATGTGTCAACGCTACACACGGTCCACGTGTCGAGTCGCCCCAAACTGCGGATTGATAGGCGAATGGGTGTGTATTCGCGTCGGCAATCCGGCCGTGCCAGGGTCAGCGAAGTCGGCGGCAAACACCGGCGCCGAGTGACGTGGTCCGGCATCGGCGCCGGCCGGCGGCCACTCGGGTAGGCGCCGGGCCTGACGCCGATGCAGGTATTCCAGCGCCTCCGGCATCCCTTCCCGGGCCAGCGCACGCACATCGATGGCCTCCGTGTGCTCGAGATCGTCGTCGACATCGATCGCCGTGACGGTGTCATGGCCGAGGTCCTTCTCCAGGCGCCCCAGACCGTGCGCCGCGAGCATCAGCAGCCCCGGAACACAGATCACCAGCAACCATGACACAAGGAGAGTAAACATGGCCAAGGTCTCAGCGAGATCACGAAATCAGTACTCTGTCGTAGGTGACAGCGGCAAAGTCGTCGGGGCGCTCGAATTCGCCCCCGGCCACGCCCAGCGGCGTTGTCGCCCGGCGCTGGTCCGAAGAAACCCGAGTCGGCTTGGTGCGCCGGGCGCGGCGAATGAATCGGGCGCTTGCGCAAGCATTTCCGAACGCGCACTGCGAGCTGGATTTCACAACGCCGCTGGAGCTAACGGTGGCCACTATTCTTTCGGCGCAGAGCACCGACAAACGGGTCAACTTGACGACGCCGGCATTGTTCGCCCGTTACCGGTCGGCACTGGATTACGCGCAGGCGGATCGCGTCGAACTGGAAAGCCTGATCCGTCCCACCGGCTTCTTCCGCAATAAGGCGGCCGCCGTTATCCGCCTCGGGCAGGTCCTGGTCGAACGGTTCGACGGCGAGGTGCCGTCGACCATGGACGAGCTGGTGACACTGCCCGGTGTGGGGCGAAAGACCGCCAACGTCATCTTGGGGAACGCCTTCGGTGTCCCCGGAATCACCGTCGACACGCACTTCGGGCGGTTGGTGCGCCGCTGGCATTGGACCGCTGAGCAGGACCCGGTCAAGGTCGAGCACGCGGTCGGCGAACTGATCGAACGCAGCGAGTGGACCATGTTGAGTCATCGAGTGATCTTCCACGGCCGCCGGGTGTGCCATTCCCGCAAACCGGCGTGCGGTGTCTGCGTGGTTGCCAAAGACTGCCCGTCGTTCGGCCTCGGTCCCACGGAGCCGCTGCTGGCCGCGCCCCTGGTGCGGGGTCCGGAAACCGAGCACTTGCTGGCCCTGGCCGGGCTGTAGAACACGACCTTGACCCGGACAACGCGCTGGACAATCGCGACCTTGGCGGTGGTGGTGGCGCTGACGGCGGCGCTGGTGGCCCAGCTGCGCGATGACTCCCCGACGAACGTGCCGACTCAGACAACGGCCGACCGTGAACACCGCGACGCCGACACGCCGGCCGCCCTGGCGGTGCCCCGGCAGCGTGCCAACCTACCGCGCTGTCCTGCCGCCGGCACTGCTCCCGGCCCCGCGGCGCTGCGCGGTGTGACGGTGGATTGCGCCGCTGACGGTTCAGCCGTCGATGTCGCTCGCGCGCTGGCCGGACGCGCGGTGGTCCTCAACTTGTGGGCGTATTGGTGCGCGGCGTGCACAGCCGAACTGCCCGCGATGGCCGAGTATCAACGACGGGTCGGCTCTGACGTGACCGTGGTGACGGTGCATCAAGACGAGAACGAGTCGGCCGCCTTACTGCGGTTGGCCGAGCTGGGCGTTCGGCTGCCGACCCTGCAGGACGGTCGTCGTCGAATCGCGGTGGCGCTGCGGGTGGTAAACGCGATGCCCGCGACGGTGGTGCTGCGGCCGGACGGTAGCGTTGCGCAGACGCTGCTGCGGGCTTTCGACAATGCCGACGAGATCGCGGCTGCGGTCGGAAATGACACGGGATAAGCCGACCAAATGGACCCGCTTGTCGACGATGCGGGCCGCGCTGGGGGGTACCGCCCGCTCGCGGGGGACGGCCTCAGGAGGAGACGGGCAATTGGACCCACTGGACGCGCCGGTGAGCGCTGGGGGTTCGGCCCCGCGCCACGGGGACGCTGGCTGCTTGGGCGGGAGGGTTCCGCTGACGCCCGACGCCTGCCCATCCTGGCTGCGTCCGCTGGTCGACAACCTCGCGCAGATCCCGGATGCGTACCGGCGCCGGCTGCCGGCCGACGTGCTGGCGATGATTACCGGCACCGTTGCGTCGCCGCCGGCAGCTATGCGCGGCAACGGGCGCGAAGCTGCTGTTCTGGTGTTGTTCTCGGGTCCGGACTCCGGGCCGGCTGACGGCGGTGCGCCCAATGATGCCGACCTGTTGGTCACCGTGCGGGCCTCGACGTTGCGCCACCACGCCGGTCAGGCGGCGTTCCCCGGTGGTGCCTCCGATCTCACCGACGACGGTCCGGTGGCCACCGCCCTGCGCGAAGCGCACGAAGAAACCGGGATCGACCTCGGCCGGCTTCACCCACTGGCCACGATGGAGCGGACGTTCATCGCGCCCTCACAGTTCCACGTGGTGCCGGTGTTGGCGTACTCGCCGGATCCCGGCCCAGTGGCCGTCGTCAACGAGGCCGAAACCGCGATCGTGGCGCGAGTTCCGGTGCGCGCCTTCATCAACCCGGTCAACCGCCTCATGGTGTACCGCGGCGACCTCGGCCACCGTTGGGCCGGACCGGCGTTTCTGTTGAACCAGATGCTGGTTTGGGGATTCACTGGCCAGGTGATCTCTGCGATGCTCGACGTCGCGGGCTGGGCCCAGCCCTGGGACACCACCGACATGCGCGAGTTGGACGCGGCGATGGCGCTGGTCGGCGACCGGGACGGGGCCCGATGAATTCGATGACCCCGTCGCAGTGGCTCGATGTTGCCGTCCTGTCGGTCGCCTTCATCGCAGCCATCTCGGGCTGGCGTTCGGGCGCGCTGGGCTCGCTGCTGTCGTTCGTCGGTGTGTTGCTCGGCGCGATCGCGGGTGTGCTGCTGGCGCCACACATCGTCAGCCACATCGCTGCGCCCCGCGCCAAACTGTTCGCTGCGCTGTTTCTGATCCTCGCGCTGGTCGTCGTCGGTGAGGTCGCCGGTGTGGTGCTGGGACGGGCCGTTCGCGGCGCGATCCACAGCCGCGCAATCCGATCCGTCGACTCGGTCATCGGGGTAGGGGTCCAGCTCGTTGTGGTGTTGACCGCGGCCTGGTTGCTGGCGACGCCACTGACACAGTCGAAGGATCAGCCGGAGCTGGCTGCCGCGGTCCGGGGTTCGCGGGTACTGGCCCGGGTCAATGAGGTCGCACCTCCCTGGCTGAAGACGGTGCCTAAGCGGCTGTCGGCGCTGCTGAACACCTCCGGTCTGCCTGCGGTGCTGGAGCCCTTCAGCCGCACTCCGGTGATTCCGGTCGCATCACCAGACCCTGCCCTGGCTAACAATCCGGTGGTGCTGGCCACCGCGCCAAGCGTCGTCAAGGTGCGCAGCCTGGCGCCCAGCTGCCAGAAAGTGTTGGAGGGCAGCGGTTTCGTGATAGCACCCGATCGGGTGATGACGAACGCGCACGTGGTGGCCGGATCCAACAGCGTCCAGATTTACGCCAGCGGTAATCCGTTGGACGCCACCGTGGTGGATTACGACCCGTCGGTCGACATCGCGATTCTTTCCGTCCCGAACTTACCGCCGCCGCCATTGGCCTTCGCTCAAACCGAGGCGAAAACCGGTGCCAGCGTTGTGGTGCTGGGTTATCCCGGCGGTGGTAACTTCACCGCGACACCGGCCAGGATTCGCGAGGTCATCAAACTCAGCGGCCCCGATATTTACCGGGACCCGAAGCCGGTTACCCGCGACGTCTACACCATCAGGGCCAATGTGGAGCAAGGTAATTCGGGTGGACCGTTGATCGACCTCAGCGGTAGTGTGCTCGGTGTGGTGTTCGGTGCGGCTGTCGACGACCCCGACACCGGTTTCGTGCTGACCGCCGACGAGGTGGCCGGTCAGCTTTCCAAGATTGGCGACACCAAGGCGGTGGCCACCGGCGCCTGCGTCAGCTGACCCGGGGCCCGTGCACCTGCTCGAAAAACCTCATCAGGTGCCGGTTGACTTCCTCGGGCACCTCTTCGTGGCTGAAATGTCCTGCGCCGGCGATGGATATGTAGCGTCCCCGCGGCGCGTAGCGCTGCGTGCGGTCGACCGGGTCGGCCAGCACGTAGGGATCGGCGTCACCGCGTAGGTGTAGCAGCGGCGTACTGAGCTGTCGCGACATCGATCTCATGAATCGCCGGCCTTCGTCGCGTAGCTGGCTACGCACCGCCCAGCGCTGGTACTCCAGCGCGCAGTGTGCTGCCGCCGGAATCTGGATCGCCATCCGCAGATGACGGACAGTCTCGGAGAAGTCTTCGGAGGCAACCCATTTGGCGGTACTGCGGCTGCGGACCAGGCGCTCGATCTCGGCCGCGTTGTCCCGGGTCAGCAAGCGCTCCGGCCAGATCGGGATCTGGTAGTGCAGCAACGTCGGCAACAGTGCGTAACCCTGATCGCGCCGCGTCAGCGTAGAGCGTCGCAACGCGGCCGGGTGCGGGGAACTGATCAGCGCGATGGCGCACACCAGCCGTGAATGCAACAGCGCGGTGGTCCAGCAGGCCAGCCCGCCGTCGGCGTGGCCGACCAGCGTCGCCGACGAGTGCCCGAGCGCACGAATGAGTCCGGCCGTGTCGCCGGCGAGCGTCCAGCCGTCGTAGCCGCGGGGCGGCTTGTCGCTGGCGCCGTACCCGCGCAGGTCGACCGCGACCACTCGCGCCCCGGCCAGTCCGCGCAGCTGATGACGCCAGGACCACCAGAACGATCCGAAACCGTGCAGCAAGATCACCAGTGGCCGCGCCGTGACCGGCGTGGCCACGTCCGGGCCAGTGGCTAGCGCCTCGACGACATGAAACCGGATGCCGTTGGCGTGCACGTCCAGATGGCGCCATGGCCCGTCGATGCGGGCTACCGACGGATCTGGCGGTGCCATCTACCAACCCGATGGATCGGCGGGGGTACCGCTTTCGGGCTTTTCGTGCTTGCCGTGAAGCTCAGGGAGCTGCTTGGCCCGGCCGGAGGCCTTGTCGTGGCCGGGTGTGAGCGCGGAGCGTGTCTCCTTGACCGATTCGATCGTCTGCCGCGGTCCCCGGATCCGGCGCACCTTGAGGAAGCCCAGCAGGGCCAGCGCGGCGCCGAACACCACCATGATCCCAAGCACGATCAGGTACGCCACCCAGCGCCACAGCCAGGTCTCGAGCAGCTCAGCAACGAAGAAGAAGAAAAAGAACGTGGAGTAGAACAGCACCACCAACGCGGCGATGAAGTAGATGCTGCCGGTCAGGCCTTTTTTCACATCCCGGGTGATCTCGGCACGAGCCAGTTCGACCTCGGCGCGCACCAGCGTGGAAACCTGCGTTGTCGCGTCTTTGATCAGGTCACCGATCGACGGCTCAGGTGGCTTGGCGTGCGGGTCGGTCAACGGGATGGTGGTCAGGGTGCTGGGCACACCGTTCTTGCCATCGACTTTGCTCACAGACGGTCCTCTCGGTCATTGCCCCGGCTCGCTGTCGTCGCGGTTTATGTTGCCATGCGGCGCGATGCCAGACGAGGTCAGCCGAAGACCGCGGTAGAGGGGTCAAAGGTGACTGGCGGCGAAGTCAGCCCCTTGGTCGACCAGGCCATCCTCATACACGGCGGCATTGTGCGCGGCGAATTCCAGCCCGTCGGAGCAGACGGGGTCGTTGGGAACGCACACCTGGATGGTCTTGTCCGCATACAGCGGACCGATGACGACCGGCGGCTGGCCGAGGAAGTTCATGGCCCGGGCATTCGGTTCTCCGAACAGGACGACCGCGGCGACGTGGTCAGCCACTTGGGGCTGCAGCGGTTTCAGCACCGTCGCAGGGTCGACCCCATCCGGAACCGTGGCCGAGGTGACGAAACCCATGACGGCCGCGCCCTGGGAATATCCGCCCAGCACCATCTTGGTGTTGGGACAGTTCGCCGCCATGGAAACCACATGAGCGCCCGCGTCCCTGATGCCGTCGATGCCGGTGGGCCAATCGTTGCTGGCAGGGTATTTGACCGCGTAGGCCCCGACCGACCTACTGCCGACGCGGGACCGCAGGTTGTCGACGAATGCCTGTCCGATTCCGCCCACCCCAGGTGGTTCACCGGTACCGCGGGCGAACACCACCCGCAGCGCCGAGGATTCGAATGACAGGTGGCGTACTCACGTCGAACACATGCCCAATCAGAACGTTTCCAATCTCAAAACTTTCTGTGGGTTAGTGTTTCCGCTCGCAACCCGTACCGGCGTCACGACGCGGTGCGCCGACTACGCTGACCTCGGCGAACAAGGGTCGTAGCCAACTAGACTGGCCAAGCTGCTCAGGATAGCCGACCGATTGATGGGAGTGATGATTTGCGGACGGCGCACCGGTGCTCGGTGGCGGCGGTGGTAGCCGTGCTCTTGGCGGTGGTGGGTTTGCCCGCCCACGCCGCATTCGCCGATATCCGGCTTCCCATGGGAGGTGGCGCGGGCATCATCATCAACGGGGACACATTGTGCACCCTGACGACCATCGGTTTCGATTCCGCTGACGAGCTGATCGGCTTCACCTCCGCGCATTGTGGCGGTCCCGGCGCGCAGGTTGCCGCCGAGGGTGCGGAGAACAGGGGCGTGCTGGGCACCATGGTCGCGGGCAACGACACCCTCGACTACGCGGTCATCAGGTTCGATCCGGCCAAGGTGACCCCGGTGGCCAACTACAACGGATTTCCGATCAACGGCATCGGTCCGGATCCGGCCTTCGGCCAGATCGCCTGCAAGCAGGGCCGCACGACCGGCAATTCGTGCGGCGTCACCTGGGGAATGGGCCAGGATCCGGGCACCATCGTCATGCAGGTCTGTGGCCAACCGGGCGATTCCGGGGCGCCGGTGACCGTCAATAATCTGCTGGTCGGGATGATCCACGGAGCGTTCAGCGACAACCTGCCGACCTGCATCATCAAATACATCCCGCTGCACACGCCGGCGGTGGTGATGTCGTTCAGTGCGATCCTGGCCGACATCAACGCCAAACACCGGCCCGGGGCCGGATTCGCGCCGCTACCGGTCTAAAGGAACCTGCAGAGCGTCGCGCCCAGCTACTTTCTGGCCTGGATCGCGTCGAACACGCTGGGGTCCAACAGCGTTGAGGTGTCACCTAACTCGCGGTTCTCGGCGATGTCGCGCAGCAGCCTGCGCATGATTTTCCCGCTGCGCGTCTTGGGCAGCTCGGGCACCACATGAACCTCGCGCGGCCGTGCGATCGGTGAGATCTCCCGGGCCACTTCGACACGCAACTCGTCGACGATCCCGTCGTGCACGGTGTACTCGGCGCATAACACGACGAAGGCGCAGATGGCCTGGCCGGTGGTCTCATCGGTCATCCCGACCACGGCCGCCTCGGCCACCGCGGCGTGGCCGACGAGCGCCGACTCCACCTCGGCGGTGGAGAGCCGATGCCCCGACACGTTCATCACGTCGTCGATGCGGCCCACCACCCAGATAGCGCCGTCGGCGTCATACCAGGCGCTGTCCCCGGCGAAGTACCAGCCTTGTTCGGCGAATCTGGACCAGTAGGTCTCGACGTAGCGTTCCGGATCACCCCAGATGCCGCGCAGCATGGACGGCCACGGCTGGTCCAAGACCAGGTAGCCGGCGACGTGCCCTCGGTCTTTGGTGGCCAGCGGCGGTTGATTGCCGTGGTCGTCGACGATCCTGGCCGAGATGCCCGGCAACGGCGTCATCGCCGAACCCGGTTTGGCCGCAGCCACTCCGGGCAGCGGAGAGATCATCGCGGCACCGGTTTCGGTCTGCCACCAGGTGTCCACGATGGGGGTGCTGTCTGCGCCGATCACCCTGCGGTACCAGCGCCATGCTTCGGGGTTGATCGGTTCGCCGACCGATCCCAGTAGCCGCAGGCTGGACAGGTCGTGCGCGTCGGGGATGTCGCGTCCCCACTTCATGAACGTGCGGATGAGTGTGGGCGCGGTGTAATAGATTGTCACGCCGTACTTTTCGATAATCTCGAAGTGGCGGTGCTGGGTCGGGGTGTCGGGTGTGCCTTCGTAGAGGACCTCGGTGACCCCGTTGGAAAGGGAACCGTAGACCCCGTAGCTGTGTCCGGTGACCCAGCCGATGTCGGCCGTGCACCAGAAGACGTCGTGCTCGGGCTTGATGTCGAAGATGTAGTAATGCGTGTAGGAAGCCTGGGTTAGGTAGCCACCGCTGGTGTGCATGATGCCTTTGGGCTTGCCGGTGGTTCCCGAGGTGTACAGCAGGAACAACGGCTGCTCAGCGTCGAACGGCTCCGGCGTGTGTTCGGGAGCCGCAGCGTCGACCATGTCGTGCCACCACAGGTCGCGATCGTCGTTCCAGGACACGTCAATTCCCGTGCGACGCACTACCAGAACATGCTCGACGGAACTGTCCCCGTCTGAACCCGGCGCATCGCCCTTTTCGATCGCCTCATCGGCCGCATCCTTCAGTGGTGCCGGCTTGCCGCGGCGGAACTGCCCGTCGCTGGTGATCAGCAGCTTGGCTTGGGCGTCGGCGATCCGGGCTCGCAGTGCTTTCGCGGTGAAACCCGCGAACACGACGCTGTGCATGAGACCCAGCCGCGCGCAGGCAAGCATCGCTATCACCGCTTCGGGGATCAACGGCAGGTAGATAGCGACCCGGTCGCCCGCGACCAGACCCAGGTTTGTCAGCGCGTTGGCCGCTTTGCAGACTTCGGTCTGCAGATCCGAATAGGTCAGGCTCCGGCTGTCGCCGACGGGTTCGCCCTCCCAATGGATGGCGACCCGGTCGCCATGGCCGGCCTCCACGTGGCGGTCCACGCAGTTGTAGGCGACGTTGAGCTTGCCGTCGGCGAACCACTTGGCGAACGGGGCGTCCGACCAGTCCAGCACTTGGGTGAACGGCGTCGCCCACGAGAGCCGATTGGCCTGCTTGGCCCAGAAGGCCAGCCGGTCCTCCTCGGCCTCGCGGTAGAGCTGCTCGCCCGCATTGGCCTGCTCGGCGAATCGCGCCGGCGGCGGATAGGACAACGGCCCCTCGGTATTGGTGGCGGTCACTGGCTTTTCTCCTGTGTCGACGCTGCGCCGTGTGCTGGCCGACCGCATCCGGCTCGTCGGCCGACTGTGAGCCTAGCCGTGTGAGTTGTTGCTGCGCGCCTCAATCTGAGGTCAAAACATGCCCTCATGCCGGATAATCACCGGTGTGCCGGGACCGCAGGCACGGCGCGCGCGCCGACTAGTCCCCAGCTTCAGCGCAGCCGTAACAAGTTACGCGGCCACCACCATGCTGGGGCTACCCGCGTGGGCCGCACCGGCTGACAGCGCCGACGAGGCGACGCCATGCTGGTCGGATCAGATTGCGGTAAGTGCTTCCCCGGCTCAGGGTGCCATGGGTCATCGTGCGGTGACTCTGGCATTCACCCTGGCCGGCGGCGCGGAGCCGTGCACGCTCACCGGCTATCCCGGGGTCGACTCGGGCGCGGGCGGGCCGCTGGTTCACGCCCAGCCCACCCTGCGCGGGTATATGGGAGGCCTGCCGTCCGACGTGCAAGTGCCGCCCACGGTCACACTGTCGCTATCGACTCAGGCGCAGGCCATCGTGGAAGGCATGGCCGCCGACGGCAATGGCAACCCGTGCCCCACCTACACCGACCTGCTCGTTAATCCCCCGGACACCACCGATGTGTTCACCGTGCCGGCCGCCATCGACGCCTGCGCGCTGCAGGTGCACCCCGTCACCGCCGGCTGATAACGGCGGCTGGAGGCACCTCACCGGCCGGTCCAGCACGGTGGGCGAGGCCGCAGGCCCTAGGGTCGAATGTCATGCCTCGGATGCGGGTCCCGCTGGCCGCGCTAGCCCCGGTCGCCGCCGGACTGCTGGCGGTTGCGTCCCTGGCTGGTTGTGGCGGCGGTGCCCTCAGTCCGGATCTGGTGGTGGTGAACGGCGGGGAACCCCCGAACCCGCTGATTCCGACCAGCACCAACGACAGCAATGGCGGGCGGATCATCGATCGGCTGTTCGCGGGTTTGATGTCCTATGACGCCGCCGGCAACCCGTCGCCGGAGGTCGCCCAGTCGATCGACACCACCGACAACGTCAACTACCGCATCACTCTCAAACCCGGCTGGAAGTTCACCGACGGCTCGCCGGTGACAGCCCACTCGTTCGTCGACGCATGGAACTACGGGGCCGTGAGCAGCAATGCCCAACTGCAGCAGAGCTTTTTCAGCCCGATCGAGGGGTTCGACGAGGTCGCCGGCCAGACAGGTGACGGAAAGCGGGTCATGTCCGGGCTGCAGGTCGTCAACGACCTCGAATTCACTGTGCGACTCAAAGCCCCGACCATCGACTTCACGTTGCGGCTCGGCTTCAGCTCGTTCTATCCGCTGCCCGACGCGGCCTTTCGGGACATGGGCGCGTTCGGCCGCAACCCGATCGGCAACGGCCCATACCGGCTGGCCGACGGTCCAGAAGGTCCGGCCTGGGAGCACAACGTCAGGATCGACCTGAGACCCAACCCCGACTACCACGGCAACCGCAAGCCGCACAACAAGGGCCTGAGGTTCGAGTTCTACGCCAACCTGGACACCGCCTACGCCGATCTGTTGTCGGCCAATCTCGATGTCCTGGACACGATTCCGCCCAGCGCGCTGCCGATCTACAAGCGCGACCTCGGCGATAAGGTCACCGCCGGGCCCGCGGCGATAAACCAGAGCCTCGATACCCCGCTGCGGCTGCCCCATTTCGGCGGCGAGGAAGGGCGGCTGCGCCGTCTTGCCTTGTCGGCCGCGATTAACCGGCCGCAAATCTGCCGGCAGATCTTCGTCGGAAGCCGCAGTCCGGCACGCGATTTCACTGCTGTCTCATTACCGGGCTTCGACCCGAACCTGCCGGGCAATGACGTGTTGAACTTCGATCCCGATCGGGCGCGGCGACTCTGGTCACAGGCGAACGCGATCTTGGCATGGAGCGGCCAGTACGCGATCGCCTACAACGCCGACGCCGGTCATCAGGAGTGGGTGGATGCCGTGGCGAACAGCATCAAGAACGTCCTGGGTATCGACGCGGTCGGCGCGCCGCAGCCCACCTTCGCCGGTTTCCGCTCTCAGATCACCAGCCGCACCATCGGGACCGCCTTTCGCGCCGGATGGCAAGGCGACTACCCGTCCATGATCGAGTTTCTTGCCCCGCTGTTTGCCACCGGGGCGGGATCCAACGACGTCGGCTACTCCAACCCGAGGTTCGACGCGGCGCTGACCGCGGCCGAAGCCGCACCCAACCTGCAGGCGTCTGATGTGCTCGCCAATGGGGCGCAGCGAATCTTGCTGCACGACATGCCCGTCGTCCCGCTCTGGGACTACATCAGTGTGGTCGGATGGTCGCCGCACGTCAGCAACGTCACCGTCACCTGGAACGGCCTGCCCGACTACGAGAACATCGTCAGGGCCTGAGAGATGGTTTGGTATATCGCACGCCGGATCGCCGTGATGGTGCCCGTCTTCCTCGGCGCGACACTGCTGATCTACGGCATGGTCTTCCTGTTGCCCGGTGACCCGGTGGCCGCGATGGCCGGCGATCGGCCGCTGACTCCTGCGGTGGCCGCGCAGCTGCGCGCCCGCTACCACCTCGATGATCCGTTCATCCTGCAGTACCTGCGTTACCTGGGTGGCGTGCTGCATGGCGACTTGGGTCGTGCCTACTCCGGGCTACCGGTCAGCGATGTTCTGGCACATGCGTTTCCGGTCACACTGAGGCTGGCGCTGATCGCGCTGGCCGTGGAGTCGGTGCTGGGAATCGGGTTCGGGGTGATAGCCGGACTCCACGCACGCGGACTCTTCGATTCCACGGTGCTGATCACCGGACTGATCATCATCGCGACCCCGATTTTCGTGCTGGGCTTTTTGGCGCAGTTCCTTTTCGGGGTCCGCCTGGGCATCGCACCAGTCACGGTGGGGGAGCGGTCGACGTTCGCGAGGCTACTGTTACCCGGAATTGTCCTGGGTTCTGTGTCATTCGCCTATGTGGTGCGGTTGACCCGATCCGCGGTCGCCGCCAACGCGCACGCCGACTATGTCCGCACCGCCACCGCCAAAGGATTGTCCCGACCCCGGGTGGTGACCGTGCACATTCTGCGCAACTCACTGATCCCGGTGGTTACTTTCCTCGGGGCGGACCTGGGGGCGCTGATGGGCGGAGCGATTGTGACAGAGGGCATCTTCAACATCCACGGCGTCGGCGGTGTGCTGTATCAAGCTGTCACCAGACAGGAGGCGCCGACGGTAGTGTCGATCGTGACCGTGCTGGTGCTGATCTATCTGATAACCAACTTGATGGTGGACCTGCTGTACGCGGCGCTGGACCCGCGGATCCGTTATGGCTGAGTCGACGGCAGCGCGGAGCGGCTTTTGGCGCGACACTTGGCGTAGCCTGCGGGGACGCCCGAAGTTCGTCGTTGCCGCCGTGATGATCCTGTTCATCCTTGTCGTCGCAATATTTCCGGCGTTGTTCACCGGAGCCGACCCAACCTATGCCGATCCCAGTCAGAGCCTGCTTCCTCCGTCCGCCGCGCACTGGTTCGGCACCGACTTGCAGGGCCACGACATCTACGCGCGCACCGTCTATGGTGCGCGGGCCTCGGTCACCGTGGGTCTGGGGGCCGCCCTCGTCGTGTTCGTCGTGGGCAGCGCACTGGGCGCGCTGGCCGGTTTCTACGGTGGCTGGGTCGACGCCGTGGTCTCGCGCGTCACCGATGTGTTCTTCGGATTGCCGTTATTGCTGGCCGCCATCGTGCTCATGCAGGTCATGCATCACCGCACGGTGTGGACGGTGGTCGCCATCCTGGCTCTGTTCGGCTGGCCGCAGGTGGCCAGGATCGCGCGCGGCGCGGTACTCGAGGTGCGCGCCAGCGATTATGTCCTCGCCGCTAAGGCGTTGGGGATGAACAGGTTTCAAATCCTGCTACGACACGCGCTGCCCAACGCCCTGGGCCCGGTTATCGCGGTTGCCACCATCGCCCTCGGTCTGTTCATCGTCACCGAGGCCACGCTGTCCTATCTCGGTGTCGGGCTGCCGACGTCGGTGGTGTCCTGGGGTGGCGACATCAGTCTGGCCCAGACGCGGCTGCGATCGGGCTCACCCATACTTTTCTATCCCGGTGCTGCACTGGCGATCACGGTGCTGTCTTTCATGATGATGGGCGACGCCTTACGCGACGCCCTGGACCCGGCGTCACGGGCGTGGCGGGCATGAACGACAACGCATCGCCACTGTTGTCGGTAGCGGGCCTGGAAGTCAGGTTCGGCAACCACACCGCGGTCCGGGGCGCGGACCTGGGTGTTCTGGCCGGTCAGACCGTCGCGCTCGTTGGTGAATCGGGATCGGGAAAATCCACCATGGCAACCGCCATCCTCGGGCTGCTTCCCCCCGGCGGCCGAATCACTTCCGGGCGAATTGTTTTCGATGGGATCGACATCACCGCGGCCGATCGCCGGTCGCTCCGGTCGATCAGGGGCCGTGCTGTCGGCTACGTACCCCAAGACCCGACGACCAATCTCAATCCCGTCTGGAAAGTCGGTTTTCAGATTCGAGAAGCGTTGCGGGCCAATACCGATGGCCGCCGGGCACGACGGCGCGCGGTGGAACTGCTCGCCGAGGTGGGCATGCCGGACCCCGCGAAACAAGCGGGCCGCTATCCACATCAACTGTCCGGCGGCATGTGTCAACGCGCACTGATCGCCATCGGGCTGGCCGGCCGGCCGAAGCTGCTCATTGCAGATGAGCCGACATCGGCGCTTGACGTCACCGTGCAGCGGCAAGTGCTCGACCATTTGCAGCGCCTCACCGACGAACTGGGAACCGCGCTGCTGCTGATCACGCACGATCTCACGCTGGCCGCCGAACGGGCCGAGTCCGTGGTAGTCATGCATCGCGGATCGGTTGTGGAATCCGGTGCGGCGCTGTCGATCCTGCAGAGCCCGCAACACGAGTACACCCGACGGCTGGTGGCCGCGGCCCCGTCACTGACGGTCAGGAGTTCAGCCCGAACCCGGTCGCGGACTGCGAACCGAGCCGAACGGACCGAAGAGGCCGACGATATTCTCGTCGCCTCGGAGCTGACCAAGATCTACCGCGAGTCCCGTGGGGCACCGTGGCGGCGAGGGGAGTTTCGCGCCGTCGACGCTGTGTCGTTTCGGTTGCGCCGGGCGAGCACGCTGGCGATCGCCGGGGAGTCGGGTTCGGGGAAATCGACTCTGGCGCGGATGGTGCTCGGTCTGCTGCAACCCACCTCGGGCACAGTGGTTTTCGACGGGACTCAGATCGGCCCGTCACTGAACCGGGCTGAGGCATCGGCTTTCCGCAGGCGGGTGCAGCCGGTGTTTCAGAACCCGTACAGCAGCCTGGATCCCATCTACTCGGTGTTCCGCGCCGTCGAGGAACCGCTGCGAATCCACCGGATCGGTGACCGCAAGCATCGTGAGCAGGCGGTGCACCGACTCGCCGACCAGGTTGCGCTTCCCTCGTCGGTGCTGAGGCGGCTGCCCTACGAGCTATCGGGTGGTCAACGGCAACGGGTCGCGATCGCCCGGGCGCTGGCACTGCGGCCCGAGGTGTTGGTGTGCGACGAGGCGGTTTCGGCGCTCGATGTCCTGGTGCAGGCGCAGATTTTGGATCTGCTGGCTGATCTGCAGGCCGAACTGGGCCTGACCTACTTGTTCATCAGCCATGACCTGGCGGTGATCCGGCAGATCGCCGACGATGTCCTGGTGATGCGCGCCGGCCGGGTGGTGGAGCAGGCGCCTGCCGAGGAACTGTTCACCCGGCCCAGGCACGAGTACACGCGTCAGTTGCTGGATGCCATTCCGCGCGCCGGCAACTCCGGAGATAGGTTGACAACCTGTGACGGCTGATCCGCTGGCCCCGTTGATGGAGCTTCCCGGCGTCGCCGAGGCCAGCGACCGGGCCCGCGATGCGCTGGGTCGCGCCCACCGCCACCCGGCCAACCTGCGGGGCTGGCCGGTGTCCGCCGCCGAAGCCGCGTTGCGGGCGGCACGCGCCTCTTCGGTACTGGATGGCGGCCCGGTACGGCTGGACGATTTGGCGGAGGCCGCGCAGGTCAGTGATCCGGTCTTCGCCGGAGCGCTGCGGGTGGCCCAGGCGCTGGAGGGCGGCGGCGGTCCGCTGATCGATATATGGCAGCGCGCGCCGTTGCAGGCGCTGGCCCGTCTCCACATGCTTGCGGCCGCTGACCAGGTTGACGACGATCGGCTGGGCCGCCCACGGACCGATGCCGAGGTTGGGCCGCGGCTGGAGTTACTGGCGGAGTTGGTGACCGGCCGCACCCGGGCGCCGGCGCCGGTGGTTGCCGCGGTTGCCCACGGAGAACTGCTGACGCTGAAGCCGTTTGGCAGTGCGGACGGCGTGGTGGCCCGCGCGGTGTCGCGGCTGGTGACTATTGCCGGCGGGCTGGATCCCCACGGGTTGGGTGTGCCCGAGGTGATGTGGATGCGCCAACCCGCGGGCTATCGCGATGCTGCCCGGGGATTCGCCGGCGGCACGCCGGCGGGTGTGCGGACCTGGCTGGTGCTGTGCTGCCGGGCGATGCAATCCGGTGCGCAAGAAGCTTTGTCGATCGCCGACTCGCTGCGGAGTCGGTAGCTGACTTGATTGCCGAGGAGCCCCGAAAACAGCGCCGCGGAATGTGTTTCACCAATGTAAAGCGGGCGGCGCTCCGAACAAGTTCGGTCCGCCGCCCGCTAACACGGAACCCGGTTACCATGCGTGCATTTCGGGGCTGCGTGGGTGGCCTCGGCGATCTTGCGACGCTGCAGGTTGCAACCCCACCCAAAGGGCCGTCGACACCGTTCGCTATTCGCAATTACGCAGGCCCGCAACACTTCTGCCATTATCGCGGCTATGACTCCGCGTGGGTGCCGGGTACCGTGCTGGGCGCCCGGATCGGGAGATCGAACCTTCTCTTCCGGATCGACCTAGGCCTTACCGGGCTTCCGTGGTTCCTTTGTACTACTAGACCCTTAGCGCAGCAAGCCCCAATTCTGCGAATATTGCGAAGCTGCACCGGATTGCGGGCTCAACACGTTTGCTACATGCGGGAAACGGACTAGAACGCGAAGCGGCGCAGCAACGAGTAAGTGACCGCGCCGGCGGCCAGCGCACTGACGCCCACCGCGGCGGTCGTCGCAATCGCTGCGCCCGATGGTGCTGGGATTCGATCGCGGAGGGACACCGGCCGGGAGAACGCCAACACAGGCCAACCACGCTCGGTGGCTTCTTTACGCAGGCCGCGGTCGGGATTGACCACGCTGGGATGCCCGACGGCCTCCAGCATCGGTAGGTCGGTGATGGAGTCGGAGTAGGCGTAACAGTGTTCCAGTGGGTAGCCCTCGCGGGCGGCCAGCTCGCGGATCGCTTGCACCTTGCCCTCGCCGTAGCAGTAGAACCCCACGTCGCCGGTGTACTTGCCGTCCTCGACCACCATCCGGGTTGCCATCGCATGGGTGGCGCCCAGAGCCCGGGCGATCGGCGCGACGATTTCTTCCCCGGACGCCGAGACCACCACGACGTCGCGGCCGCACAGCTTGTGGGCGGCGATCAGGTCCGCGGCTTCAGCGAACACCAACGGGGTCACGATGTCGTGCAATGTTTCATTGACGATCGACTTGACCTGTTCCACGTCCCAGCCGGTGCACATGTTGGTCATGTGGGTGCGCATCCGGTCCATCTGGTCATGGTCGGCCCCGGAGAGCAGGAAGATGAACTGGGCGTAGCTGGACTTGAGCACGGCGCGGCGGTTGAGCAGTCCCTGGTTGAAGAATGGTTTGCTGAACGCCAGCGTGCTGGACTTGGCGATGATCGTCTTGTCCAGGTCGAAGAAGGCGGCGGTGCGGGCACTGGGAGCCGTGGTTGTCGCTGCTTCCGCCGAGGTTTGCTGCCCCGCGTCCGAGTCGAAGACGGTCACCGACCCAGCATAAGTCGGTGGTCCGGAGGGGCCGCTACCTTGCACCCGAAATGGCCGCCCACCACAAATGCGGTCCGCGGGCGAGGCGGTGTTTTTGCGGCTCAAACGAGTTTTCTTCGATTATTCGGATATTGCGTTATCGCGTGTAGTCATGTGTATAGTAAGCACTACTCGGCCTGAGCCGAGGTGTATCAGCCCGACCCCCCGGGGCTGATACACGACGACCCTCGCCTCCTCCCCCCTGGCGGGGGTCGTCCCTTTTCTGGGGTAAGTTCCCGCTCGTCGATAAGGCGCTTAGCCTAGCTGTCTGCGCGTTGCGGGGATCATGCTATCCGTGCGCTGGATGACGTCCTGGATGACGTCTTTGTGCACACTTGCGTCTCTATCCACAAATCCGGCTTCTGGACTGGTTTCCCGGCGTTTCGGCCCCGCAAGGTGGGTGGGTGACGAACACCACCGACACCGCATCGGCGGGTTCCGCGGGCGTGTTGGCGGTGTTGATGGATCCGGAATTGCGCGACGAGTTGGACCGGGTGGCCGCGGCCGTCGGTATTCGGGTGGTTCATGCCAGTGCAGTGTCCCCGGTGAGTCGGAGGACCTGGTCGGCAGCCGCCGCGGTGCTGCTGGACGAGGTGGCGGCGGATCGGTGTGGGCAGGCACCGCTGCCGCGGCGCGCCCACGTGACGGTCCTGACCGCCGCCGAACCCGTGACGGCGACGTGGGCGGCAGCCGTCGCGGTCGGTGCCGAGCATGTGGTGCGGCTGCCCGAGCAAGAAAACGAATTGATCCGCGAGCTCGCCGAAGCCGGTGAATCGTCGCGCGACGACGGGCCGCGCGGCGAAGTCGTCGCGGTGATCGGGGGCTGTGGCGGGGCCGGCGCATCGGTACTCGCGGTCGCCGTGGCGCAGGCCGCCACCGGCGCACTGTTGGTGGACCTCGACCCGTGGGGCGGCGGCATTGATCTACTGGTAGGGGGCGAGGCCACGCCGGGCCTGCGCTGGCCCGACGTGGCGTTACAAGGCGGACGGCTCGCTTGGTCGGCAGTCCGCGACGCGTTGCCGCGACACCGGGGCATCAGCTTGCTGTCTGGCACTCGGCGGGGGTACGAGTTGGACGCCGGACCGGTGGACGCCGTCGTCGACGCCGGCCGGCGCGGGGGAGTCACCGTGGTCTGCGACCTGCCTCGTCGTCTCACCGATGCGACCCAAGTCGCGCTGGATGCCGCCGATCTCGTCGTCGTAGTCAGCCGGTGTGATGTGCGGGCGTGCGCGGCGACCGCGGCGATGGCGCCGGTGCTGGCCGCTATCAATCCCGATTTGGGTTTGGTGGTTCGCGGTCCCGCACCCGGCGGATTGCGCGCAGCCGAGGTCGCTGACATCACCGGGCTGCCGCTGCTGGCCGCGATAAAAGCTCAGCCACAACTCGCTGAGCGGTTGGAACGCGGCGGTTTGCGGTTGGGACGGCGATCCGCGGTCGCGGCGGCCGCTCGCCGAGTGCTTGCCGTGCTCCCGCGGGCCGGCTCAGCACCGGGGTCAGGGCGGAACGGCAGGGTGGCGTGAGCGGTTCGCTGATTGACCGTGTGCGCGAGCGGCTGGCAGCTGAATCGGCGCCGCTGCGGCCCAGTGTGGTGGCCGCCGCAATCCGTGCTGAGTCCGGCGGGATGCTCGGTGATACCGAAGTCCTTGCCAATCTTCGGGTCTTGCAGACCGAACTGACCGGTGCCGGCATCCTCGAACCGTTGTTATGTGCGGACGGCACCACCGACGTCTTGGTCACCGCGCCCGACGCGGTGTGGATCGATGATGGAAACGGCTTGCGGCGTAGCCAGATCCGCTTTCCCGACGAGGCGGCGGTGCGTCGGCTGGCGCAACGGTTGGCGTTGGCGGCCGGTCGGCGCCTGGACGACGCGCAGCCTTGGGTGGACGGCCAGCTGACGGGCATTGGTGCCGGAGGGTTCGCGGTACGACTACACGCGGTCCTGCCGCCCGTTGCGGCCGCCGGCACCTGCCTGTCGCTGCGGGTATTGCGGCCCGCCACCCAGGATTTGGCGGCCCTGACCGCGGCGGGCGCGATCGCGCCGCAGGCCGGTGCACTGGTTGCCGACATCATCGCCGCTCGGTTGGCATTCCTGGTGTGTGGCGGAACCGGGGCCGGAAAGACAACTTTGTTGGCGGCGATGCTGGGCGCCGTGGCACCCACTGAACGGATCGTGTGCGTTGAGGATGCCGCCGAGCTGTCGCCTCGGCATCCGCATCTGGTCAAGCTCGTCGCGCGGTGCGCCAACATCGAAGGGGTTGGCGAAGTCCCAGTGCGCCAACTCGTCCGGCAGGCGCTGCGGATGCGGCCTGACCGCATCGTGGTCGGCGAGGTCAGGGGAGCCGAAGTGGTCGATCTGCTGGCAGCGCTGAACACCGGCCATGACGGCGGCGCGGGCACGGTGCATGCCAACAACCCGGGCGAGGTTCCCGCCCGACTGGAAGCGTTGGGCGCGCTGGGCGGTCTCGGTCAGGGGGCATTGCACAGCCAACTCGCCGCGGCCATCCAGGTGCTGTTACACGTCGCGCGGGACGGCACCGGTCAGCGTCGGCTCAGTGAAATCGCTGTGCTGCGCCACATTCAAGGGCGGGTGCGGATCGTCACGGTGTGGCATGCCGACCGGGGGATGACAGACGATGCGGACGACCTGCATCGCATGCTGCGAAGCCGGATACCGGCATGACCGGCTCGGTGGCCGGGGCGCTGCTGTTGTCGCTCGCACTCATGGTTCTTCCGCCATCGCCGCGCCGCCGACTCGCGCCGGTGACGTTAACTCGTCGACGGGTTCCACTAATCGGACCCGGCGCGGCCGGCTGCATCACCGGGTGTGCCGTCTGTGCCGCCGCGGTGTTGCTGCCGCTGACGACGGTCCTCACTGTCGCGGTGGTGGGCGCAACCGCCAGCCTGCGTTACCGTCGCCGCCGTGCAATCCAGCGCGCCACGTGCGAGGGTCGAATGCTGGAAACCGCCCTCGATGTGCTGGTCGGTGAACTGCGCGTGGGTTCGCATCCGGTGCGCGCATTCCGTGTCGCCGCCGACGAAACCGTTGGCGCGGTTGCCGTGTCGTTGCGCGCGGTTGCGGCGCGGGCCAGATTAGGTGCCGACGTCGCGGCCGGTCTGCGCGCCGCGGCGCGATCGTCGGCCCTGCCCGCGCACTGGGATCGACTCGCGGTGTGCTGGCAGCTGGCCAGTGATCACGGGCTGGCGGTAGCCGCCCTGATGCGTGCCGCGCAACGCGACATCAGTGAGCGGCAACGGTTCTCGGCGCGGGTCTCATCGAGCATGGCGGGTGCACGTGCAACTGCGGCCATATTGGCGGGCCTGCCGGTGCTGGGCGTGCTGCTGGGTCAACTGATCGGCGCCCGACCGCTGAGTTTCTTGCTGAGCGGGCACGCGGGCGGATGGCTGTTAGTCATCGGGTCGACGCTGACGTGCGCCGGTTTGTTGTGGTCCGACCGCATCAGCGATCGGCTCGGGTCGTGAGCCCGGGCGTGACCACAGCGGCGGCGTTGCTGGCCGCGGCCTTGTGGTTTGGCCCGGGCCCGTCGCTGGTCCGGGCGCGCGCCCGGATACCGGCCCGTCGACATCGGCCGCGCCAGGGGCTGAGGCAAGATCTGGCGCATGGCCCGGATCCGCTGGCGGTCTCATCCAATCTCGACGTGCTGGCCGTATGTCTGAGAGCGGGCATGGCGGTGTCGACCGCCGCGGCCGCCGCCACCGCGTCGGCGCCACCGAAGCTGGCCCGGGTTTTGGCCCGCGCAGCCGATCTGCTGGCGCTGGGCGCCGATCCCGCTGTCGCATGGTCGATTCCGCCGGATCTGCCGGTCAGTTCGGTCGACGCGCACATTGATGCGCTGCTGCGGCTGGCGCGGCGTTCGGCGTCCTCGGGCGCGGCGCTGGCCGATGGCGTCGCCGAATTGGCCGACCAATCTCGTCACGACGCCGCACACGCGGCCGTCGCGGCCGCAGAGCGGGCAGGGGTGCTGATCGCCGGGCCGCTCGGACTGTGCTTTTTGCCGGCATTCGTGTGCCTGGGCATTGCTCCGGTGGTGGCCGGGCTGGCCGGTCATGTCTTGCAATCGGGCCTGCTGTGAAAGGCGGGCAGACACCAGAAAAGAGAGGATGCATTGGTGATCAACATGTTTCGCGCACTGTTAGCCCGCCTGACGGTCTTGGCGACCGACGAGTCGGGGATGTCCACCGTCGAGTACGCCATCGGCACGATAGCGGCGGCTGCCTTCGGCGCCATCCTGTACACCGTCGTCACCGGCGATTCCATCGTGTCGGCGCTGACCAACATCATCGGTCGCGCGCTCAATACCAAGGTCTAGCCGGCTGTGCGGGCACCAGCACCGTCGAGGCGGCCCTGGCCATCGCCGCGCTGGTCGTGGTGCTGGTGCTGTGCCTGGCCGGTGTCACCGCGGTGTCGATGCAAGTGCGCTGCGTCGACGCCGCCCGCGAGGCCGCGCGGCTGGCTGCCCGCGGTGACGACCGCTCGGCGGTCGAGGCCGCTCACCGCATCGCGCCGGACGGGGCGCGGGTCCAGGTACGACGCGACGGCGACTTCCTCGTGGCCACGGTCGTCGCACACTCAAAAATGTTGCCCACGCTGGCCATCGCGGCCGAAGCGGTCTCGGCGGCGGAGCCGTTGCGATGATCGCGGCTCGGCCACCGTGGTCGCGGCTGCGATGGTCGCGGTCCTGCTGTGGGTCACGGGGGCAGGCGTATGCCTCGGCTCGGCGGTGGTGGCCCGGCACCGGGCGCAGGCGGCGGCCGATCTGGCCGCGTTGGCCGCCGCTGCCCGGCTACCGTCCGGAGTCGGCGCGGCCTGTGCGCGTGCCACGGCCGTGGCACGCGAGATGAGGATCGACGATGCCCGGTGCGAGGTGGACGATCTCGACGTCGTCGTCACGGTCCAGGTCGTGGTCGTCTTTGCCGGCACGGCCAGGGCCGCCGCACGGGCGGGGCCGGCCGACACGGGATAGTCAGGCCGTGATGTCTGGGGCTTGGGGCAGTCCCGCGGCGGCCAGCTCCTCGTCGCCAGGCAATCGCAGCGAAACCAGCCCAACGAAGGTATCCGGTTCGAGTTCGACCCTGTTGAGCGTGACATGCACCGGCACCCAATCGGCGTCGTGCCCCCGCATGCGCAATACTCGACTGGTCGCACCGTTGGCGAATTCCGTTGTCATCGAGGACATGAGGTGCTCGTCATCGGGATGAATTTCCGGCCTGGCGGTCTCACTGCCCCGCCAGTCGTGAAAGGTGCACGGCTCGTCGAGCCATTTCAGCAGGGTCCAGTTGTTGAGGTCGACGAGTGCCCGGTGGACCCCGGCCTGGGCCAGTCCGCTGAGGATGCGTTGCGCCAGATCGTCGGTCGATACCACCGGACCTTTGAGGTCGGCACGCCAGTTGATCGCCCGCGCGACCAAGTGGTCCCGGCCATCTGACCCCGACTCCAAACCAGTGCGCGCGACGAAACCTATCCGGATGGCATTTCCCTGCCAATCGGTGAGATCCCAGGTGCTGCAGAGTGTTTGATCAGGTTTAGCCTTGACCGCCATGGCAAGCACCTTGGTCTCGTTCGGATTGAGATCCCGCGACGGAAGATCTTCCGTGAAGGCCCGGCCGAAGGTGACTTCCACTTCGGGATTCTTGCCGCTGTTGACCAGCGACTCGCGGGTGTCGGTGGCCACGCCGAGAGTCAGGTCCCATTTCAGCGGTCCGGGGGTCGGCCGCTCGGCCGGTTCGGCGTCGGCAGGGCCGGTCCACACATGCACCCCGTGGATCTGGCCGTCGGACATCACCACCGGTTCGGTGCGGATGACCCGGTCGCGCTTGGGAGTGATGCTGGTCAGGCTCTGGCCGGTCTGCACCGACTCGGCGATCGCTGTCCGGACCGCGGAGAGATAGGGACTGCGGCGCAGGAACGTGGTGATCGGGACGAGATTCTTGAGTTGCCGCCCCTGCGCTACGACGGCGGGATCACCCCCAAGCGTCTCCACGAGCAACCAGTCGTGGGCCATGTGGCCGATTTTACGGTGAGGGGACGAGTGCCGGCGGTCCGAGGGGAACACGGCGCCGGCGGCGATGCCACGCGCTCACGGCCACGACCTCGGCTGCAGCCCTCCCTATGACGTCAACGCGCGGCGTATCGCCCCGCACGACAATATCTTCCGGCCACACCGCAAAACCCCGCCGTTCCATTAGCCGGTGACAGAGGGCGAAGCCTCGAGTGCGGGGCGGCCGGCGAGCTTGCACATGCCGTCGCAGCCTTGGTAGTTTCCTGCTGCGCCCACGTAGTCGGGAAAGCGGACGGCTCGAGTCGACCGTTCGTCGTCCTGTGCGATGGCATGTGGCATTTCTTAAGCAGCAGGAAATGCGCCTTCGGGGCGGGCAGCACACAAGGCAGCTCCGTGAGCGGGCGTCATAAGGCAACTCCGTGGAGGTCGACCGTCGAGGGGTCGGTCGCCATCCGCCGGATTGCTCAGCGTGGCTCGTGCGGCAACTCGGCAAGGACCAGTTGCAGCACCAGCACGGCACCCGCCTTGTCGAGCGGGTCGTTGCCGTTGCCGCACTTGGGGGACTGCACGCACGACGGGCAACCCTTGGGGCATTCGCATGCCTCGATGGCGGCGGCTGTCGCACCCAACCAGGTACGGGCCCGGCGAAAGCCCCGTTCGGCGAATCCTGCCCCACCCGGATAACCGTCGTAGACGAAGACAGTGGGCAAGCCGCAGGGATCGGGCCCGGCCGCGGTGGACATGCCGCCGATATCGCCGCGGTCGCAGCTGGCCACCAACGGCAGCAGGCCAATGGCCGCGTGTTCGGCGGCATGCAACGACCCGGGAATCCGTGGTGCGTCAATACCCTTGTGCAGTAATGCTTCCTCGGTGATGGTGTACATGACGGCGGTGGTGTCCAAAGTGTGCTCCGGCATGTCCAGCTCGATGAAGTCGATCACCTCCCCGGAGAGCCGGCGGCGCAGATACCCGACCACCTGGTGGGTCACTCTGACCGGCACCAGACCCAGGGTGACCGGCCCGAATTGGGAGCGTTCGCCGGTACCGGTAACGGTGATGTCGGTGAGTTCACGCGCGAACGTCGCGTAGCCGGGATCCTCGGCGTGGACGAATGCGATGCCGTCCTCGGTATCCAGCGAATCGACGACGTAGCTGTCGCCCTGATGCAGGTACACCGCTCCCGGGTGCACCGTGGCCGGGGCTTGACCGACGCCGACGCTGCCGAGCAGCCGTCCGGTGTCCGCCTCCACGATGACGATCTGGCCACCTGTCGAGCCCCGGATGTCCACCGCGGCGTGCGGCTCCAGGCCGGGCACAGGAAAGTACTTACCGTTGCGTCGCCGCAGCAGCCCGTCGTCCACCAGGCCTCGGGCCACCTCCGTGGCGCCCAAACCGGAGACCTCGGCTTCGTCGAGTGGTAGTTCGGTTGCGGCACAGAGAAGTTGCGGACCAAGAAGGTAGGGGTTGGCGGGATCGATCACGACCCGCTCGACCGGCTTGTCCAGCAGCGCGGCGGGGTTGTGCACCAGATACGTGTCCAGCGGGTCGTCACGGGCGATCAGCACGACCAGCGCGCCCTGCCCGCGCCGGCCCGACCGGCCGGCCTGCTGCCAGAACGACGCGACCGTCCCGGGGAAACCGGCGAGCACCACCGCATCCAGCCCGGCGATGTCGACACCCAACTCCAGCGCATTAGTGGTGGCCAGACCCCGCAGCCGGCCCTCAGCCAGGGCACGCTCCAGCGCCGAGCGGTCCTCGGCGAGATAACCGGCCCGATACGACGCCACCGCTTTGGGCAGCTCGGGGGCAATGTCGTCCAACCGCGCCTGTGCCGCCAGTGCGGTCAATTCCGCAGCGCGGCGCGACCGAACGAAGGTCAGCGTCTGCGCTCCCTCGGCGATCAGGTCGGCCATCACGCGCGCCGCCTCGGCACCGGCCGAGCGGCGCACCGGCGCACCGTTCTCGCCGGTCAGATCGGTCCGCAACGCGGGCTCCCACAGCGCCACCGTCCGGGCGCCCTGCGGTGAGCCGTCTTCGGTGACCTCCTCGACCGGAAGCCCGATGAGTTCAGTGGCCGTCGCGCCAGGTGAATCCGTCGTCGCGCTGGCGAAGATCACCGTCGGGGCCGCTGAATATCGCGCGCACAGCCGCAACAGGCGACGCAGCACCATCGCCACGTTAGAGCCGAAAACACCGCGGTAGTAGTGACATTCGTCAACGACCACGAATCGAAGGCCACGTAACAAGACGGCCCAGCGGGCATGGTTGCGCAATATCGACAAATGGATCATGTCGGGGTTGGAAAACAACCATCGAGAGCGTTCCCGGGCAAAGCGGCGCACCTCGGTGGGACTGTCGCCGTCGTAGGCGGTGGGCATGACGTTATGCAGCCTCGGGATGGCTGCGGTCAGGGCGTGCGCGGCGCGCAACTGGTCATGACCGAGCGCTTTCGTCGGCGACAGGTACAGCACCCGGGCCCGCGGATCGGTCGCCAGCGCATTGAGGACGGGGAGTTGGTAGGCCAGCGACTTGCCCGACGCGGTGCCGGTGCTGACCACCACATGACGGCCGGCGTAGGCCAGCTCCGCGGCGCCCACCTGGTGCGACCACGGGAGGCTGATGCCGCGGTCGGCGAATGCCCGGACCACGTCGGACTCGGCCCACGTCGGCCAACTGTCCGGCCGGCCGCTTCGCGATGGCAGCTCGGCGACATGGCGCAGTGGATGCTCGCCCGGCGCGGTTCCGGCGAGCGCGACGGCAAGCAGATCGCTGCCGAAACTCGCCACCTCACACCCTCCCGGGAATCCATCGGCGACACAAGTCTGTCGCCGACGCCATTAACATGGTTGACTGATTGCGGTCGCAGCTTCTGTGTTCGTGTCAAACTTTCGCAGGATCGACGTTGCGGCCGCGGTTCCTGCGAGGTTAATCGGTCGGGTGAAGTTCCGGCGACTACGCGAGGTATGGCGGTCGTACCAGGCCCGGGGCACCGAAAGGCGGTGCTCCGCACCCAGAAGAGAAGGAAAGATCGAGAAATGCCACAGGGAACTGTGAAGTGGTTCAACGCGGAGAAGGGCTTCGGGTTTATTGCCCCCGAAGATGGTTCCGCGGATGTTTTTGTCCACTACACGGAGATCCAGGGTTCGGGCTTCCGCACCCTTGAAGAAAACCAGAAGGTCGAGTTCGAGATCGGCCACAGCCCTAAGGGCCCCCAGGCCACCGGAGTCCGCTCCGTCTGAGAAGAGCAGATCTCCACGGAAACCCCCCGTGCGGTCCCGCGTAGCGGGCCCCGCCGGGGGGTTTTCGTTTTCCTTCCACACCGCGAAGCGGCAGCCTGAGCCGCCGCGCCGCATACCTCGAGGCGCGGATGGACCGGCTGGCCTACTGTCGGTGGCGTGAGCCAGCTTTCCTTCTTCACAGCGGAGGCGGTGCCGCCCGCGGTCGCCGATCTCTCCGGGGTGCTGGCGGCCTCCGGCCAGATCGTCATGGTCGGCGCTCCCGGTGAAGGTCGAGCGGCGGGTGCTCGGCTTTCGGTGGTCGTGGATCAGCTCTGGCGCGCCTCGGCGCTGGCCGCGATGATCCGCGAGGCGGGTCTGGTACCCGAGATCGGCCGCACTGACGAAGACACCCCGTTGGTGAGGACAGCGGTGAGCGCCTCGCTGGTCAGCCTCGCCGCGGACTGGACGCGCGGCGCAGTTAAAACGGTGCCCCCGCGCTGGCTGCCCGGGCCGCGCGAGCTGCGGGCGTGGACACTGGCGGCCGGCCATCCGGAGGGCGAGCATTACCTACTGGGTCTGGATCCGCACGCCCCCGACACGCACTCCCCGCTGGCGTCGGCCCTGATGCGGGTCGGGATCGCGCCCACCTTGATCGGCACCCGCGGCGGTCGGCCGGCACTTCGGATCAGCGGCCGTCGTAGGCTGTCGCGCCTGGTAGAGAACGTGGGCGAACCCCCCGACGGCGCCGACGCCTTATCGCTGTGGCCGCGGGTATAACCGGCGGATAGGACCTGCGTTTCCGGCAGCCGGTTTGCGCGCGCCTACCCAAGGGTGCGAAATTGTCAGATGCCCGAAGGCGGAGGAACGCCGGCATACCCGAATTTCCGCGGAATTTTCGACGCTGGCCTGTCATTCTTCTTCCTGCAGGGCGGTCCCGCACGGGGCCGGGACAAGAGATGGAGCGTAAGCGCAGTTGGCTGACCCGAAGCTGACGGACCGCGAAAGCGGCCGAAATGGGAGCCGTAGGCGACTTGTCATTGTGGAGTCGCCGACCAAGGCGCGTAAATTAGCCGGTTACCTGGGCCCCGCTTACATCGTCGAGTCCTCCCGCGGGCACATCCGCGACCTGCCCCGGGCCGCCGCCGACGTGCCCGCGAGGTACAAGTCCGAACCGTGGGCCAGGCTTGGAGTCAACGTCGACGCGGACTTCGAACCGCTTTACATCATCAGCCCGGAGAAGAAGAGCACCGTCACCGAGCTCAAGGGCTTGCTCAAAGGCGTCGACGAACTCTATCTGGCCACCGATGGCGACCGTGAGGGCGAAGCCATCGCCTGGCATCTGCTGGAAACCCTCAAGCCGAACATCCCGGTCAAGCGGATGGTTTTCCACGAGATCACCGAGCCGGCGATCCTGGAGGCCGCCGCGCACCCCCGCGACCTGGATATCGACCTGGTGGACGCGCAGGAGACCCGCCGCATCCTGGACAGGCTGTACGGCTATGAGGTCAGCCCGGTGCTGTGGAAGAAGGTCGCGCCCAAGCTGTCGGCGGGCCGGGTCCAGTCGGTGGCCACCCGGATCATCGTGCAGCGGGAACGCGACCGCATGGCGTTCCGCAGCGCGGCCTACTGGGACATCGTTGCCAAGCTGGACGCCGGCGTGTCCAACCCGCAAGCCGAGCCGCCCACCTTCACCGCCCGGCTGACCAGCGTCGACGGCCAGCGGGTCGCCACCGGCCGCGACTTCGACTCGGTGGGTCAGCTGCGCAAGGCCGAAGAAGTCGTGGTACTGGACGAAGCGAGCGCGACCGCGTTGGCTGCGGGATTGCGCGGCGCGCAGCTGTCCGTGGTGTCAGCGGAGGAGAAGCCCTACACCCGGCGTCCCTATCCGCCGTTCATGACGTCGACGCTGCAGCAGGAAGCCGGCCGCAAGCTGCGGTTCTCCTCGGAGCGCACGATGAGCATCGCCCAGCGGCTCTACGAAAACGGCTACATCACCTACATGCGTACCGACTCGACGACCCTGTCGGAGTCGGCGATCACCGCCGCGCGTACCCAGGCGCGTCAGCTCTACGGCGCGGAGTACGTGTCCCCGTCGCCGCGCCAGTACACCCGCAAAGTGAAGAACGCTCAGGAGGCACACGAGGCGATCCGGCCCGCCGGAGAGACGTTCGCCACCCCCGACGCGGTGCGCCGCGAACTCGACGGCGACGAATTCCGGCTCTACGAGCTCATCTGGCAGCGCACGGTGGCCTCGCAGATGGCCGACGCGCGCGGGACCACGCTGAGCTTGCGGATTGCCGGTGCCTCCGGTGACCGGCAAGTGGTGTTTTCCGCGGCCGGGCGCACCCTGACCTTTCCCGGCTTCCTCAAGGCCTACGTGGAAACCGTGGACGAGCTGGCCGGCGGCGAGGCCGACGATGCCGAGCGTCGGCTGCCCCATCTCACCCAGGGGCAGCGGGTGGACGCCCTCGAGCTCACCCCGGACGGTCACGCCACCAGCCCGCCGGCCCGCTTCACCGAGGCCTCGCTGGTCAAAGCGCTCGAGGAGCTGGGTATCGGCCGCCCGTCGACGTACTCGTCGATCATCAAGACCATCCAGGACCGTGGCTACGTGTACAAGAAGGGCAGCGCGCTGGTGCCCTCGTGGGTGGCGTTCGCCGTCACTGGTCTGCTGGAGCAGCATTTCGGCCGGCTCGTCGACTACGACTTCACCGCCGCGATGGAAGACGAACTCGATGCGATCGCATCGGGCCAGGAGCGACGCACCGACTGGCTGCACAACTTCTACTTCGGCGGTGACCACGGTGTGCCCGACTCGGTGGCCCGCTCCGGGGGGCTGAAGAAACTCGTCGGCGTCAACCTCGAAGGCATCGACGCGCGAGAAGTCAACTCCATCAGGCTTTTTGACGATGCGCAGGGTCGCACCGTCTACGTTCGGGTGGGCAAGAACGGGCCTTACCTGGAACGCATGGTGACCAACGATGAGGGTGAGCCCGCGCCGCAGCGGGCTAACCTGAACGACTCGCTGACGCCTGACGAGCTGACTCTGGAAGTGGCCGAGGAATTGTTCGCCACACCGCAAGAGGGCCGGGCGTTGGGGCTGGATCCCGAAACCGGGCACGAGATCGTCGCCAAAGACGGCCGGTATGGGCCGTACGTGACCGAGATCCTGCCGGAGCCGCCGGAGCAGGACGACGGCGGCGCCCCGGCGAAGAAGGGCAAGAAACCCACCGGTCCCAAACCCCGCACCGGCTCGCTGCTGCGCAGCATGGATTTGCAGACCGTCACGCTCGAGGACGCGTTGAAACTGCTGTCGCTGCCCCGGGTGGTCGGTGTCGATCCTGACTCCGGTGAGCAGATCACCGCGCAGAACGGCCGCTACGGCCCATACCTGAAGCGCGGCAACGATTCTCGTTCACTGGCGACCGAGGACCAGATGTTCGACATCACTCTCGAGGAAGCCCTGAAGATCTATGCCGAGCCCAAACGCCGCGGCAGGCAAAGTGCTGCCGCGCCGCCGCTGCGCGAGCTGGGCAGCGATCCGGCGTCGGGCCGGCAAATGGTGATCAAGGACGGCCGATTCGGGCCGTACGTCACCGATGGTGAAACCAACGCGAGCCTGCGCAAGGGCGACGACGTGGTGTCGATCACCGACCAGCGCGCCGCCGAGCTGCTGGCCGACCGGCGCGCCCGGGGCCCGGCGAAGCGGCCCGCGAAGAAGACCACCCGCAAGGCACCGGCCAGGAAAGCCGTCAAGCGGCGCTAGCCGCGCACCTCGCTGGATACCTCGTGCGGGACGGTTTCCGCGAGAGTCGCCAGCCGCACCGGTCGGGCCAGCTGAGTGGGTGCCGTGCGGCCGCGCAGCTCGACCACCTCCCCGACGTCCCAGCACAGGGCTTCGGCGTCCAGGGCGCCGCTGACCGCGATCGCCGACGCGAGCACGTGGCCGGGCTCGAGTTTGGCCAACTCGGTGAGCCGTGCGGCCTCATTGACCGGGTCGCCGATCACCGTGTACTCGAAGCGCGCCTGCGCGCCGATGTGGCCGGCGATAGCCCTGCCGGCCGACACCCCGATCCCGAACTCCGCGGAGCCGATCACCGGGAGGAGTTCGTCGTGCAGCTCCCGGGCGGCTGCCAGCGCCCCGCCGGAAGCGTCGGGGTGTTCGATGGGCGCACCGAAGATGGCCAGCGCCGCGTCGCCCTGGAATTTGTTGACGAAGCCGCCGTGCCGGCCGACGGTGTCCACCACCACCCGGAAGAACTCGTTGAGCAGGTGGACCACCTCGGCGGGCGGTCGGGTGGCGGCCAGCTGGGTGGAGCCGACCAGGTCCACGAACAGCACCGCGACGTGGCGCTCCTGACCGCCCAACTCGGTGCCGCGTTCCAGGGCCCGGCGGGCCACGTCTTCGCCGACGTAGCGACCGAACAGGTCACGCAGCCGCTGCCGCTCGGACAGGTCACGCACCATGTCGTTGAAGCCGGCTTGCAGCAAACCCAGTTCGCTGGCGTCGTAGATCTGCATGTGCGCGTTGTAGTTACCGCGCTGCACCTCCGACAGCGCCCAGCGCAGCTGACGCAGCGGGTCGGCGATCGACATGGCCACCAGCAGGGTGCTGATGAACCCGACGCCCAACGCCGCCAGCGCCAGCAACAGGATGGGGGTGAACAACTTCTCCGGTGTGGCATGCAGCAGGGACGCCTTGTCGGCCACCACCGCCAGCACGATCGCCAGCACCGGCACGGCGGTGGACAGCATCCAGGTCAGCATCTGACGCAAGATGACGCCGGGCGCCTTGACGTTCTCCGGCACCCCGCTGCGCAGCGCAGCGACAGCTACCGGCCGCAGCACCCGCTCGGACTGCAGGTAGCCGATGATCGCGGTCGCGGCGGCGCCCAGCCCGGTGGCGACGGCCACGATGGGTGCGGCGAACCTGGCCACCGACCAGCTGGCCATGATGAACACCACGCCGCCGATGCACCAGGCCACCATGCTGATGACCGTGCGGTAGAAGGGCATGCGCAAGGCGCGGCTGCGGGCCAGTTCGGTTGCGGTCGGATCGGCCTCGGCGAGCAGATTGTCGCGGCGCTGCCATCGGAAGACCGGGATCAGCAGCCGCAGGTTCACCACCCACCCGGTGAGGAACAAGACCACAATCGAGGCGGCGACGATCGCCAGGTTGAGGGTGGGCAGATCTTGCAGTTGGATGCGGTCCGCGGGTGGCAGGGCGTAGCGCAGGAAGCCCAGCACGAAGAGGGCGCCGATGATGTCGGCCTGCAGCATGCTCAGCGTGAGCAGCGGCCACGGGGTACGCACCACCCACCGGACGAATGCGCTGATCCGCCCGGGCAGTGCTGCCGCTTTTGCCACCAACCCACCGTATCGGTCTGCCGGCACTTGTCGGAAACTTACAACCACCTCGGCAAGTCTCTCCATACCGCCGAAACGCCGGTAAATGTAACGGGATCGTCGCAATAGGGTGGCCGACCGGTATCCGTCGGCAATCGTGACTAACGTTGTCGATGATGTCCGGGGTGTTTACGCGGCTGGTAGGCCACGAGGCGGTGAAGGCCGAGCTGCTCGCCGCCGCCAAAGCCGCCCGTGGTGATTCAGTTCACAGCGGTGCGGGCGACGGGACTATGACACATGCGTGGCTTATCACCGGTCCACCCGGTTCGGGGCGTTCCGTGGCGGCGTTGTGCTTCGCGGCCGCGCTGCAATGCACGTCCGATGGGGAGCCGGGGTGCGGGCGCTGCCGGGCGTGCACGACGACCATGGCCGGTACCCATGCCGACGTGCGCCGGGTGATTCCCGAAGGCCTGTCCATCGGCGTCGACGAGATGCGCGCCATCGTGCAGATCGCGTCGCGGCGTCCGGCCACCGGACACCGGCAGATCGTGCTCATCGAAGACGCCGATCGGTTGACCGAAGGCGCCGCGAACGCGCTGCTGAAGGTGGTCGAGGAACCGCCGCCGTCCACGGTGTTCCTATTGTGCGCGCCGTCGGTGGACCCCGAGGACATTGCGGTGACGTTGCGATCCCGGTGCCGGCATGTCGCGCTGGTGACCCCGTCGACCGAGGCGATCGCGCACGTGCTGATCGACAGCGACGGTCTGGCCCCCGATACGGCGAACTGGGCGGCGGCGGTCAGCGGTGGTCATGTCGGTCGGGCGCGCCGGCTGGCCACCGACCCCGAAGCCCGGCAGCGACGGGAGCGGGCACTGACCCTGGTGCGCGACGCCGCGGTCCCCTCGCGGGCCTACGCGGCCGCCGAAGAACTGGTGGCCGCGGCCGAATCAGAGGCTGTGGTGCTGACCGCGGACCGCGCCGAGGCCGAGACCGAGGAGCTGCGGACGGCTCTGGGGGCCGGCGGCACCGGGAAGGGCACCGCGGGCGCGTTGCGCGGTGCGACGGGGGCGATGAAGGATCTCGAGCGGCGGCAGAAGTCACGTCAGACCCGGGCGTCGCGCGATGCGCTGGACCGGGCGCTCATCGACTTGGCGACCTATTTCCGCGACGCGCTGATGGTTTCGGCGAACGCCGAGGCGGTGCGGCCCAACCATCCGGATATGGCCGACCGGGTGGCGGCGCTGGCCGCCCATGCCGCGCCCGAGCAGCTGCTGCGCTGCATCGAAGCGGTACTGGGGTGTCGCGAGGCATTGGCGATCAACGTCAAGCCCAAGTTCGCCGTCGACGCCATGGTCGCCACCATCGGCCAGCAACTGCGCGAGTGATTTCGTCGTGCCTGCCCGCCTGCCGTAGACTCGTGCCGCCCGGCGAGAGGGTATGCCGCCTTAGCTCAGTCGGTAGAGCGATTCACTCGTAATGAATAGGTCGGGGGTTCGATTCCCCCAGGCGGCTCCGATGTGATGTCTCGGGACATCGTGCACAGGTGTCTTGGGACATCGTTCACGGTTTTGTTTGTGGTTGGTAGTTTTTCGTCGGGTCGAGTTGGAGTTCTCGCAGTAGTTGGCCGTTGTTGGTCAGGACCCGGATGTGTAGGTCGTGGACCAATATCAGGACGTTGGTGCCGGCGTGTCTGCGGCCCATTCCTATGTGGTGGAGGCGGCTGTTGTGGCGCAGGGTGAGCTTGCCGTTGCTGTCGATGCGGTCGTGGCGGATGCGGTAGGCGCCGCTGTGCAGGGGGATGCCGGTCGGGGTTGCTTTGGGCCTTGCCAGGTAGGCCTGTTGCGGGGTGCGCCGTCCGAGCGCGCGGTGGGGTCGGACGGTGTTGTAGTAGGTGGCGAAGGTGTCGAGCTGGACTTGTAGTTGGGCGACGGTCCGGGCGGGGCTTTGGTGGGTGAGCCATTTTTTGAGGGTCTGGTGGAAGCGTTCGACCTTGCCGCAGGTCTGCGGATGGTAGGGGCGGGAGTGGCGGAAGCCGATGCCGTGGGCGTGCAGGGTGACTTCAAGGGCGACTCGGCCGGTGCCGCGGTAGCGGCCGGTGAAGACGGCTCCGTTGTCGCTGAGCAGGCTGGCCGGATTGCCGTGGGCGGCGGCGGCTTTGCGGTAGCTGCGGTCCACGTCGTGGGCTTTGAACACGGGTTGGGTGTCGCTGCCTAAGCAGAGCCGGGAATGGTCGTCGAGGATGTTGAGGATCTCGACATCGGTGCCGTCGGCGAGTGCCCAATGGGTGATGTCGAGTTGCCAGCATTCGTTGGGTTGTTCGGCCTGGAAGCGGATGTAGCTGCTCTTGGGGCGTTTGTGCGGCTGGGGGGTGACAAAGCCTCAGGCGCAGAGGATCCGCCAGATCGTCGATACTGCAGGGCTGGTGCTGTGGCGTTGCTGGAGGTGAAACGCGATCGTGGCGGGGCCGGCTTCATGTCCATTGCGCTCGAGTTCCTTGCGGAGCTCGACGATCTCATTTTCGAGGTGTCGTGCGGTACGCCCCGGGCTGTGTAGCGGTCGCCGTGAGCGGGGTTGCAGACCGGCCTGGCCCTCGGTCAGGTAGCGCTGAACGAGGGTAATCACCCAGCGTCGCGAGACCCCGTACTCGCGGGCAACCTCACTTTTACTACGTCCTTCGACCAACACGGCCGTGACGACCAGCTGCGGCATTCCCATCGCTCAACCCTTGTCCTCGGCTGTGAACGATGTCCCGAGACAGGTGTGAACGATGTCGTGAACTCACACACCCCAGGCGGCTCCGATTTCCTCCCTCTCCTCGAGCCTCTCCTCGAGCGTGACGCCAGTGTCACGTTCGGACGCGAGCGTGACCATGGCGTCACGTTCGGCCGAGCGCGGAGCTACGCCGGCGCCAGAAAACCGACCGGACCCGACGCGATACACAACGCCAGCGCGGTGGTGTTGGCCCGGACGGTGATCGCGTCTCCGGCGCCCGGCAGCCGGGCGAAGACCCGGTTGAGTCCCGGATGCACCGGAACTTTGACGTCGGGTCCCTCCGTCAGCGACAACGTCATCGATCCGTCGCTGTTGGCCAGGTAGTTGATTTCGACGGTCCAGTCGGCGGGCAGCAGCGGCCCGTCCAGGGTCAGCCGCGCCGGCTTGTCCGGCTGCACGAAATATCCGCACCGCGGGGTAGGTCCCGGCGCGATGGTACGAACCCAGCTCACGCGCGCGTTGATCAGCCGGCCCGAGCTGTCTATCATGCGCAATTGCGTTGTCGCGCCGGAGAATTCCGGTCTATCCCGCAACAGCGCGAACATGTGGCTGGCCAGGTTCTCCGGCGCGGCCACCCGTTGCAGCACCAGTGGATCGACTTCCTGATCCAGCAGCGGTGCATCCGACGCCGCGTGTGCGGCGGCTAAACCGGCCCGGGCGTTGCGCAGGTAGGGCTGTGCGGGGTTGTCTTGCCAGCTGGTCAGAAACGTCGCCGTCGAGTACAGGCTGCTGGCCACGAACAACGTCGCCAACCCCACCGTCACCACGGTGCGTTCGCGTGAGGCGTCCAGCCAATGCGGCGCAACCGGTCGGTTCGGCGCGCTCAATGCGACGGCGGCCAGCAGCGCCAGCACGACGACGAGATCCGGCAGATACCGCAGGGTCTGGGCGAGTTCCAGGGCGGTCTGCTTGGAAGACCGCATCAGGTAGATCGGCACCTGGCAGGCGACGATGTAACCGGCCGCGGTCAGCCAGACCATGCCAAGACGTTGCTTGCGGATCAGCGACAGCGCCAGCACCCCGATCAGCACCAGCCAGCCGAGCGCCATCACCACGGGTGCGGGCGTGGCCCACGGCGAGGCCGGCGCCCAGCGGGCCCAGTGCCACGGCCCGCCGGCCAGCCCCGGCACGATGCCGTGGGTGATCGATCGCACCAGCAGATCCCACGTCATCGAGAGATCGAAACTCCACCGCCGCTGATCCACCACGGCCAGATAGAGCGCCGCCCAGCCGACGGTCACTGTCAGCGCCGCGATCCACAACCGCAGACCGGCCCGCCACACCGTCAGCAGGGCCCTCCGATCACCCTGCACATGGCAGAGCAGTGCGGCCACCGCGAACGCGACGAACGGGATCACCGCGGCCTTCTCGAAGAACAGCAGCCCGCCGAAGTAGACCAGCACGCCGGTCACCGCGTAGCGCTGGTTGCCGGTGCGGACCAGCAGGATCGCGTCGCCGCACACCCAGGCCAGCGCCGCCAGCATGGGCAGCGAGTTCAGCGCTGCGGCCCACCACGCGAACCCGGGCACGGCCAGCGGTGTGAACAGTGCGAACGTGAGCGGGAGCAAAAGCACCGGCCGCCAGCCGAGGATGACGTACAGCGCGCGCAACAGAGCCAGCGAAGCCAACAGCCCCAGCACCAGCAGGCTGATCGCCGGCCAGGTCCAGTTCAACGGCGCCAATCGGATGATCGTTCCGGCGACCAGGAAGGCGGCCGGCATGACGTGGCCGTCGTGGTCGTCGAACAGGTACGACGGCGACAGCAGATTGTGGGTGCCGGCCTTGCCGATGAGAATCAGGTCGTCCCAGTAGAAATAGCCACCGAATGCCAGCGCCGCGCGTATCCCCAGCTGCACCGTGATCAGCGTCGCGGCGGCCAGGGCGACCCCAGGCACACGGGTCGTCGGCGCGGCCCACCGGTATGGTGAGCTGGTGCGTGCACTGGTTACCGGGGCAGCCGGTTTCATCGGGTCGACGCTAGTCGACCGTCTGCTGGCCGACGGTCACACGGTGGTGGGACTGGACAATTTCGCCACCGGTCGCGCGACCAACCTTGAGCATCTGGTCGGCAATCCGGCGCACGTCTTCGTCGAGGCGGACATCGTGACCGCCGATCTGCACGCCATCCTCGACGAGCACCGGCCCGAGGTGGTGTTCCACCTGGCGGCGCAGATCGACGTGCGGCACTCGGTGGCCGACCCGCAATTCGACGCGTCGGTCAACGTCATCGGCACGGTGCGCCTGGCCGAGGCGGCACGCCGCGCGCAGGTCCGCAAAATCGTGCACACCTCATCGGGGGGATCCATCTACGGCACCCCGCCGCAGTATCCGACCCCCGAGACGGTGCCCATCGACCCCGCATCGCCCTACGCTGCGGGCAAAGTCGCGGGCGAGATCTACCTGAACACCTTTCGCCATCTGTACGGACTGGACTGCTCGCACATCGCACCGGCCAACGTCTACGGCCCCCGTCAGGACCCGCATGGCGAAGCCGGCGTGGTGGCGATCTTCGCCCAGGCGCTGCTGTCGGGTAAGCCCACCAAGGTGTTCGGCGACGGGACCAACACCCGCGACTACGTCTTCGTCGACGACGTGGTGGACGCCTTCATCAAGGCCTCCGGGCATGCGGGCGGCGGGCAGCGCTTCAACATCGGCACCGGCATAGAAACCTCAGACCGGCAACTGCATTCGGCGGTGGCGGCGGCCGTCGGGGGGCCCGACGATCCGGAGTTTCATCCGCCGCGCCTCGGCGACCTGAAGCGGTCCTGTCTCGATATCGGCTTAGCCGAAAGGGTTTTGGGCTGGCGCCCACGAGTTCAGCTGAACGACGGGGTGCTCCGCACGGTGGAGTACTTCCGTCGGTTGCACACCGGCTAGCTCGGCAGCTGCGTCGAAATCGACGTCAGCGTGCGAACTTTCCCGCGCTGGCGTCGATTTCGGCGACCGTGCGCTATTCCGGCGCCTGCGCACCCTCGAGTGCGACGGCCCGGGCGAGTCGCGCGTAGCGCAACTCCAGCTCCTTGAACCGCAGGTAAGTGCTCAGCGTGGTGAAACAGAACGCCATGATCAGTGCGTAAAGCATCAGATCGGTGCCGCGGCCTATTCCGAACCAATGCGCGACGACCGTGGTGTCGTCGGGCCGGAGCACGGCGTAGACACCGGCGAGCACGAATACGACATATCCGACCTTGACCCATGCCCGAGACCGCGCGTTTCTGCGGGACCGCAAGAGGTAGACCAGCAGCGCGATGATCGATCCGATCAGCAGTACCTGGATCCAGTTCATCGTGGAATCCTTCCTCGCAGAAACCCGTCGAAGATGATGTTGACGCCGTTGAGGAGCGGCTGCCCCTTCGACTTCGAGTATTCGGTGTAGAGCACCTCAACCGGTTCTTCGGCCACGCGCCAATGGTTTTCGTCGATCAACATGATGAACTCGTTGGCGTGGCTCATGCCGCTCATGGTGATGTTCAACCCATCGGCGACCTTCCTGTTGAAGACCCGCAGGCCATTGTTGGTGTCGGTCAGGCCAAGCCGGCGGCCGCGCCGGCTCAACCGCGCGGCGGTTTGCAGCACGATGCGTTTCAGGAACGGCGGCCGGTTGCCGTCGGCCCGGGCAAACCGCGTTCCGATAACGACGTCGACGTCACCCGCGCTGAGCCGCCCGACCATCGCGGCTAAGTCTTTGACGCGGTGCTGGCCGTCGGCGTCGAACGTTGCGAAAACCTGGGCGCCGGGCTGCTTGCGGGCGTACTCGACGCCGGTCTGGATGGCCGCGCCCTGGCCGAGGTTGATCGGATGGCGCACCAGGTGGGCTCCGGCCCGCCTGGCGATCTCGCCCGTCCCGTCGGTGCTGCCGTCGTCCACGCAGACGACATGGTCGAAGACCGAGCGCACATCGGCTATCACCTCGCCGATGACAGCGGCTTCGTTGAACGCGGGAATGACGACCCAGACGTCCGGGTAATGCGTTGCAGTGGCCATTTAAGCCCACAAGGTACACGTTGCCAAGGCGGGATCAACCGGTTGAGCGTCCGGCGCGCGACAGCGCCACCAGATGGACGCCGATTCCCACCAACGGACCGCACAACAAGCTCACCACGGTGCGGGTCTGCAGCGGCAGCGGCAACAGCAGCAACAGTCCGGACGCCACCGTCGCAGCGACCCAGCCCAGCGAATAGGCCCGATGCAGCGCGGCCGCGACCGTGGCGGCACCGGTGAGCGTCAGCATGGCGATCGCGACGGCGGCTCCGGTCAGCCAGGCCAGCAGCGCGCTGCCGGCCTGGTACTGCGGCCCGAAGGCGACCCGCAGCAGCCACGGGCCCACAACGCCTGCCGCCAGCACCCCGAGCGCGCCGATGCCCCCGATCATCCCCGCCGGGGCGAGCAGGGCCCGAAGCCGGTCGCTGCGTTCATCGACGAAATGAGCGATGAGATTGCCCTGCATGGCTGTCAGCGGCACCAGCAGCGGCGCGCGGGTCAACGTCACGGCGAGGATGACCACGCCGCCCTGTGCCCCCAGCTCGTTACTGGTCAGCTTCAGCAGCACTGGAAACCCCATCACCAGGATCGCGCTGGCACCGGCTGCGGTGATCGAATGGGCGGCGCCGCGCAGGAAGGTCGCAGTACCGCCCGGCGTCCGCAGGCGGGCGATCGCGCGGGCCGTGGGTGAGGCCACCAGCACGATCAGCCAGGCCACCGCCCCCACCACGGTTGCCCACAAGAACCCGGTCAGGCCCCAGCCGAGCACGACGGTGGCCGCGGCGACCGCCACCCGAATGATCGCGTCGGTCACCATCAGCGCCCCGTACCGGGCCCAGTGATCGGTGCCGGCCAGCATGCCCAGCAGGGTGGCGTGCAGGCAGAACCCGGCCAACCCGACGCTGAGCAGGCCCACCGACAAGCAGCGCGCCTCGACGAATACCCGCCCGCTCCAGGCTGGCGAGCTGGCTGCGATGACGACGGCCGCGGCGACGCCGGTCATCGCGGCGACTCGCAGCGGATGGGTACGCGCGGGGTCGGCGCCGGGCAAGTCCGTTACGTCGCAGACGTAGCGCGCCGCGCGGACCTCCCGGGTGGTTTCTTGCAGCAGGCCGTTGGCGGCACCGGTGACCAATCCGAACGCTCCCCAGAACACCCCGAATATCGAAAAGCCGCTCGGAGCCAGGTCACGAGCGGCCAGGTAGATCACCGCATAGCCGCACAGCGCGGTCAATGCAGTCGCGGTGCCGACCCGGGCCACACTGCCCCGCGCGATCGGCCCCCTCGAGGCTCCGACTTCGGTCACCGGGGCGGCACTTTCTGCCGACCGACCCGATGTATCGCCACAATTTGTCAATAGTAAGTGCGCCGGTACTGATCGCATGCGGTGGCGATCGGGTTCGCTATTGTGAGCGGCTGTCGGGAAGGATCCATGGCCGCGTTCCGCATCTTCGGGATCTCGTTAGTACTCACCGCGGCGGCCCTTGCCGTCGGGTACGCCTACGGCGGCCTCAATGACCTCTTTTTGCTGCTGGTACTGGCCGCGCTCGAGGTGTCGCTGTCGTTCGACAACGCCATCATCAATGCCGCGATCCTCAAGCAGATGAACCGCTTTTGGCGGCAGATGTTCCTGACGATCGGGGTGCTCATCGCCGTATTCGGTATGCGGCTGCTGTTCCCGTTGCTCATCGTCTGGGCGACCGCGGGTATCGACCCGGTTCGTGCCCTCGAGTTGGCGCTGCATCCGCCGGCGCACGGTGCGCTGGAATTCCCCGACGGCTCGCCCAGCTATGAAAAGCTGATCGTCTCCGCCCACCCACAGATCGCGGCATTCGGCGGGACGTTCCTGTTGATGCTGTTCTTGGATTTCGTGTTTCACGATCGAGATATCAAGTGGCTCAAGTTAATTGAAGTCCCGTTCGCCCGCATCGGGCGGCTTGGTCAGGTGTCGGTGGTGGTGACCTGCGTCGCGCTGGTCCTGGTCGGCACACAGTTGACCCACTCCAGCGAGGAACGTGCGACGGTGCTGACCGCCGGACTGCTGGGCCTGATGACGTACCTGGTCGTCAACGGAGCGAGCCGGGCGTTCCGGCCATCGGACGTAGCCACGGTGACGGCCGGCACGGCGGTCGGCAGGGCCGGTCTGACCCTGTTCTGTTATCTCGAGGTCCTCGATGCCGCCTTCTCGTTCGACGGCGTCACCGGCGCCTTCGCGATCACGTCAGACCCGATCGTCATCGCGCTGGGTCTGGGACTGGTGGGCTCGATGTTCGTCCGGTCCATCACCATCTACCTCGTTCAGCAGGAAGCGCTGGACCGCTACGTGTACCTCGAGCATGGCGCGCACTGGGCGATCGGGGCGCTGGCCGTGATCATGCTGCTCTCCATCGAGCAGCGGTTTCAGGTCCCCGAGGTAGTCACCGCGTCGGTGGGGGTGGTCTTCATCGGGGCGGCATTGAGTTGGAGCGTGCTGCGCAATCGGCGCAACCTCAGTGTCGGTGCCGCTTAGCCTTGAACCGCTCCACAGAGCGCTGGATCTCGGCCTCGGCCTCCGCCCGGCCGACCCAGTCCGCCGCCTTGACGAACTTGCCCGGCTCCAGGTCCTTGTAATGCATGAAGAAATGCTTGATGGCCTCGAGTTCGAATTCCGGAACGTCGCCGATGTCCTGGATGTAGTCCCAGCGGTGGTCGCCGGCCGGCACGCAGAGCACCTTGTCGTCGCCGCCGGCCTCGTCGGTCATCTTGAACATGCCCACCGGGCGCGCCTCCACGATGACTCCGGGAAACACCGACTCCGGCAGCAGCACCATCGCGTCCAGCGGGTCGCCGTCCTCGCCGAGGGTGTCTTCGATGAAGCCGTAGTCGGTCGGGTATGCCATCGGTGTGTAGAGGTAGCGGTCCAGGCGCACCCGCCCAGTCTCGTGATCTACCTCGTACTTGTTGCGCTGGCCTTTCGGGATCTCGATGGTCACCTCAAATTCCATTGTGTGAGCCTCTTTTCCGAGTAGGTGGGTCAACTTGCCTCTGTTACACCCTAGTCGAGGTCATTTCGGCTGATTCGGCAGAATGGGTGCAGACATTCAGGAGAGTGATGGGCCCTACTCGCTGGCGGAAATCCACCCATGTGTTCGTCGGGTTGGCTGTGCTGGCTTTCGTCGCCGCCGTGGTGGCGGCGGCAACGTTCTTCATCACCGCCGGGCACGGCGGAGGCGCCAGCACGCGGGCCCCCGTTCCGCCTCCGCGCCCGCCGATCGTCAAGCCGGGATTGATCCCGGCCAGCGACGCCGCCGAGACGCCCAGCGCCGCCGGGGTGGCCGGGGTACTGGCGGCCGCGGCGGCCGACCCCGATCTCGGCAGGCTCGGTGCGCGAATCACCGACGCCATTAGCGGAAAAGAGCTTTGGCAGGTGGCCGACGACATGCCGTTGGTGCCGGCGTCGACCAACAAAGTCCTGACCGCGGCCGCGGCCTTGCTGACGCTGGACCGTCAGGCCCGGATCAGCACGCGTGTGGTGGCCGGCGGCCAGAACCCCCAGGGACCTGTCGTGCTGGTGGGTGCCGGGGATCCGACGCTGTCGGCTGCGCCACCCGGCCAGGACACCTGGTACCGGGATGCACCACGCATCAGCGACCTGGTCGAACAGATCCGGCGCAGCGGTGTGACACCGACCGCGGTGCAGGTGGATACCTCGGCGTTCAGTGGACCGACGTTGGCGCAGGGCTGGGATCCGGCTGATGTCGACAACGGCGATATCGCGCCGATCGAGTCGGCAATGATCGACGCCGGGCGGATCCAGCCGACCACGGTCAACTCGAGACGGTCCCGGACCCCGGCGCTAGATGCCGGGCGGGAGCTGGCCAAGGCCCTCGGCCTGGATACTGCTGCCGTGACGATCGCCGCGGCGCCATCCGGGGCGCGGCAACTCGCCGTCGTGCAGTCAGCGCCGTTGGTCGAGCGGCTGTCACAGATGATGAACGCCTCCGACAATGTGATGGCCGAATGCATCGCCCGGGAGGTGGCGGCCGCGATCAACCGGCCGCGAAGCTTCGCCGGTGCGGCCGACGCGGTGACCAACCGGTTAACCACCGCCCATGTCGACACCACCGGTGCAGTGCTGGTGGATTCCAGCGGGCTTTCGGGCGACGACCGGTTGGCGGCCAAGACACTCGACGGCGTGCTACAGGCGGCCGCGGGACCAGACCAGCCGGCTCTGCGGGCGCTCCTTGATCTGCTTCCGATCGCCGCGGGCAGCGGGACGCTGGCCGACCGCTTCGTCGACGCGGCGACCAATCAAGGCCCCGCTGGTTGGTTGCGCGCCAAGACCGGGTCGTTGACCGCCATCAACGCATTGGCCGGAGTTGTCACTGACCGCAGCGGGCGGGTGCTCACGTTCGCGTTTATCTCCAACGCCGCAGGCTCGAACGGCCGCAACGCGATGGACGCCCTGGCCACCAAGCTCTGGTCGTGCGGGTGCGCATGACCCCCTCGCCCCCGGAACTGACCATCGGCACCGCTGTCGACTGGCGATTCGCAGCCACTGTCGGCCAGCGGCTGGCCCGGCCCGGTCCGGCGTCCAGCGACTACACCCGCCGCCGGGCGATCGATGAGCTCACCAGTGCGGCCGCCAAAGCCGAACCACCGGTGCGCGCTGTCACGGGCCTGGTTACCAACGGCGCGGTGCCCGCGGCCCGCATTGTCGACCGCCCGGAGTGGATTGGCGCCGCGGCCGAGTCGATGCGGCTGATGATGAACGGAACCGAACAGCCGCGCGGATTTCTCACCGGTCGCATCACCGGCGCACAGACTGGCGCCGTGCTGGCGTTTGTGTCCGCCGGAATTCTCGGTCAGTATGACCCGTTCGCGAGCGCAAAAGAGGGCCGTCTGCTGCTCGTGTATCCGAATGTCATCGCCGTCGAACGGCAGCTTCGGGTCGAGCCGTCCGATTTCCGGTTGTGGGTGTGCCTGCATGAGGTGACCCATCGAGTGCAGTTCACCGCCAACCCGTGGTTGTCCGACTACATGTCGCAGACGCTGGGGCTGTTGACTCGGGACGCCGGTGAAGACATCGGGGAGGTGGCGAGCCGGCTCGCCGACTTCGTCCGCAACCGCCGTGACCGGGCATCCGCAGCGGACGGCAGCTCGTCGGGGATGATCGGCCTGGTGCGCGCCGTGCAGTCCGAGCCGCAGCGCGCGGCTCTCGATCAGTTGCTGGTGCTCGGCACGCTGCTCGAGGGCCACGCCGACCACGTGATGGATGCGGTCGGGCCGATGGTGGTGCCGTCGGTGGCCACCATCCGCCGTCGTTTCGACGAGCGTCGCCAGCACAAGCAGTCGCCACTGCAACGCCTGCTGCGCGCACTGCTGGGGCTCGACGCCAAGTTCAGCCAATACACCCGCGGCAAGGCATTCGTGGACCACGTGGTGGGCCGGGTCGGAATGGAACGGTTCAACGCCATCTGGTCCAGCCCCGACACGCTGCCGCTGCCCGCCGAGATCGAGGAACCGCAGCGATGGATCGACAGGGTGCTGTAGGGCAGCTGCGCACAGCTGTCGAGGAGTTCGCCAAGACCTATCTGGTCACCGGGCAACCGTGGTGCGTGGCGCTGTCCGGCGGCCCGGATTCGCTGGCCCTCACCGCCGTGGCGGCCCAGCTGCGGCCCACCGCCGCGCTGATCGTGGATCACGGCCTGCAACCCGACTCGGCCACCGTCGCCGAAACCGCCCGGACCCAAGCCGTCGCGTTGGGATGCGTTGACGCACAAGTGCTTCGCGTGCACGTGGGTAACGACGGCGGTCCGGAGGCGGCGGCGCGCGCTGCCCGCTACGCCGCGTTGGGCGCGTACCGTGACGGCCCGGTGCTGTTAGGCCACACGCTCGACGATCAAGCCGAGACGGTGCTGCTGGGGCTGGGCCGCGGCTCCGGAGTGCGCTCGATCGCCGGCATGCGCCCGCACGATCCACCGTGGTGCCGGCCGTTGTTGGGTGTGCGGCGTGCCGTGACGCACGCCGTGTGCCGTGAGCTTGGCCTGACCCCATGGCAGGATCCGCACAACACCGACCGCCGCTTCACCCGGACCCGGCTGCGCCTGGAGGTGCTGCCGCTGCTGGAAGACGTGCTGGGCGGCGGAGTGGCCGAGGCGCTGGCCCGCACCGCGACGGCGTTGCGTGAGGACACCGAGCTGATCGATACGCTGGCCGCGCGGGCGCTACCCGAGGTCAAGGCAGGCTCCGGGTTGCAAGCCCAGGCCCTGGCCGCGCTGCCGGACCCGGTTCGGCGCCGGGTGATCCGCGGCTGGCTATTAGCGGGCGGTGCAACCGGACTGACCGACAAGCAGATCCGCGGCGTGGACGCTCTTGTCATTGCCTGGCGCGGACAGGGCGGGGTGGCGGTGGGGTCCTCATTGCGGGATGAGCGATTGATTGCGGGACGGCGCGACGGCGTGCTGACGCTGTGGCGCGAGCCGGTTCGCAAGCCGGCGGAGTAGCCGCAATTTTGGGCCGCCGTTGGTTCTTCGCCCGCCGGCGTGGCACGCTGTGGTCGTGGCCCAGATCTCCCCGGCGATCACCCCCGCCCAACCCGTGGAGCTGTATCCCGGGGATATCAAGTCAGTCCTGCTCACTGCGGAGCAGATTCAGGCTCGAATCGCCGAACTCGGCGAGGAAATCGGCAACCACTACCGCGTTAAAGCCGCTGAGACTGGCCAGGATCTGTTGTTGATCACCGTGCTCAAGGGTGCTGTGATCTTTGTCACCGATCTGGCCCGTGCGATTCCGGTCCCGACGCAATTCGAATTCATGGCGGTCAGTTCCTACGGGTCCTCGACATCGTCGTCTGGCGTGGTGCGGATCCTCAAGGACTTGGACCGCGATATCCAAGGCCGCGACGTGCTGATCGTCGAGGATGTCGTCGACTCCGGCCTGACGTTGTCATGGCTACTGCGCAACCTCACCAGCCGGCATCCGCGTTCGCTGCAGGTGTGCACGTTGCTGCGCAAGCCCGACGCGAGGGGCGCCAACGTCGACATCGGTTACGTCGGCTTCGACATTCCGAACGACTTCGTCGTGGGCTACGGGCTGGATTATGACGAGCGCTACCGGGACCTGTCGTATATCGGCACCTTGGACCCCAGGGTTTACCAGCAGTAGCGGGGCCTTAGTTCAGCTCCCAGACCACGGTCACCGAGAAGCTCACGGTCTGCTCACCGGGTTCCAGCGGGACCGCGCTGGCTCTCGGCTGCGCCGGCGGCGCCCCTGCCGTCGGGGTATTGCCAGTGGCTTCGGAGATGGAGAGCACTTTGCCCAGCCGCAGCCCGGACAGCTGGGCGTACTGTTCGGCGCGGTCCTTGGCGTCGTTGAACGCCCGCGCACGAGCATCCTTGACCAGCTGCGAGTCATCGGCGATGGAGTAACTGACCGACCTGATCCGGGTGGCGTCGCCGCCGGTGCTGACGATGAGAGCCAGCGTCCGTGACGCGGCATCGGGCGGGTGGATCTTGACCTGGATGGCGTTGGTGGCGCGGTAGCCGGTGATGGTGGCGGTGCCATTTGGCGCGGGAGTGCTGTACTGCGGCTGGAGCGTCACCTCGGTGGTGCTGATGTCCTTGTGGTCGACGCCGGCGCCGACCAGTGCGTTGATGACCGCTTGCTGACGGTCATTGGTCTGGTTCATCGCGGCGGTGACGTCGGCTGCCGTGAATTCGATGCCGACGTCGGCGGTCAGGGTGTCCGGGACGCCTCGGACCTGTCCTGATCCCAAAACGGTTACTTGACGCGGATTCGCCCCCGGCGCGGGATTGTCGGAATCACAGGCTGAGATCGTGGCGATAGCCAGGCAGACGGCAGCCCAGGCCATCGACCCGCGGATGAACCTGTTAGTGCGTCGTGCGGTCGGCATGTGTGGACCCTAACGCCTCGGCAGCGCCGAATCAGCCGTTCTCAGAAGGGTGGGTCGTCGGGCAGGGGCGTTTGGGCTGGTGGGGCGGGGGTCCAGTCCGGTGGAAGTTCTTCGGGTTCTTTGGGGTCGTTGACCCAGGTGCAGTAGGGGCTGGTGCTGGGTGTGCCTTTGAACAGGAAAAGCATGTCGCGCAGGTTGTTTCGGAATTGGCGCGCGGCGATCTCCTGCTTTCGGGCCTGCTCAAGCCGCTTGCGTGCCTCGTTGATGGGCCGTTGTTCCCGATTGTGTTTGCGCAACCGGGCAATTCGCGCGCTGCGTTGGGTTGCCCTGCTTCGTCTGCTGAGAACCGGTGCCGCGCACGCCGGACCGCGCGGCTGCGGGAAGAGGTCGACACCGGCCGGGAAGGTGCGATAGGTCCGGCCGGTCGGCGCAGTCCACACCACGGTGCCGTCAGCCAGTTGAATGTCACGCCATTCGCCGAATGTTTTCAGCCGATGATGTTGACGGCACAAACATTTGAGGTTTTCCACCACGGTCAGCCCACCGGCTGCCGGATCCTGATGGTTGAACGGGATCGTATGATCAACGTCGCAGAATTCGGCCGGGCGGCTGCAACCCGGGAAGCGACACGTCAGGTCCCGGCACCGGATCGCACGCTCCAGTGCCGCCGACGGTTGGTAGTGCAGCGCCGCTGCCGGGCCGGTCCGCGGATCGGCAACCAATACCGATGCCGCAGCGGCCAACTGACGAACCTGCTCGGCATCGATGACCCCATACCCGTGCAGATAGCCGGGGGCAGTGCCGTCGCCGAACACGGTCTGGTCGCTGGCGACCACGCTGATGACCACCTGCGCGCGACCCCCGTCGTGATCGGAGTTGCGATCGCCAACTCGGGTGGGGCAATCCTGCTGTCCGCAGGCGCAGGCCAGCCCGCGGCCCCGGGTCAGCGCGGCCAACGCGTCGGCGCGGCGCTGATCCAGCGTGCGCGGGTCGGCCGGGCACACCTGCGCAGCCAGCTGCGAGAGCCGCCGATCAAACGCCGTCGCGGCCGCCGCGGCGACCGTGCCGTAGATCTCGGCCATCCCGTTGTCGCGTGCGCTGATGCCGATGTGCCGGTCGCTGTCAGCGGTGACACAACGCTCCCGGGCGGCGTCGGGATCGGTGGTGCGCACCGCGGCATCGACGGCGTTGACAATCCGCTGCCTCGACCAGCCCTGCCACGCGCCGATCCGCGCGGCCAACGACCGGTCCAGCCGGGCAATCAGCCCGGCGTCGGTGATCAACTCGGTGCGACTGATGATCAGCCGCACCGTGCGCCAATCGGTTCGTCCCTCGGCCAGCAGAGCCGCCACCCGGGGCAACCGGGTATCCAGCGTCTCAGCATCCGACACCAGGTAGGCGGCTGCCATCGGGGACAGGTTCATCGCGGCGGCCACCTCGGCCCCGGTCTGCTCGAACGCATCGATCACCGCATACCCGCGCCGATGCTCAGCCCGTTGTGCAGCGGCCATCCGATGCCGCAGCAACGCCGCCACCGCCGCCATCCGCCGCGCCACCAGTACCGACTCCTGCCGATGCGCGGACTCGACCGCCGCCACCAGAGTCGCCGGATCCAGATCACGGACCGCGACCGGATCAGGCACCGAATCGAACATACATTCGATCATAGCCGGACGGTCCGACATCGATTCCGTGAAGTCGGCCGGCTGGACTTAGTTGCGCGGACCGTCTGCCGACGGATCCGGCGCCGGCTCTCGCTGTCGTGCCGTGAGCCGGAAAGGGTCTGGCCCGCCCAACGCCTAAGGCGTGACGACAATCTTGCAATGCCGCTCGGGGTCGGCCAGGTCGTCGAAGGCCTTGCCGACCCCGTCCAGGCGTACCTCCCCGGTGATCAGCGGGGTGACGTCGATCTCGCCCTCAGCCAGCGCGCGCAGCGAGCCGGTGAACTCCTCCGGGCTGTAGGCGAGCACGAACTGCACGTTGATCTCTTTGGCGATGGCGAAAAACGGATGCACGGTGTCAGGCTCCATGCACACCCCTGCGACAACCAGGCGGGTGCCCGGCTGCGCCCGCAACAGCACATCGTCGATGATGCCGGGCACTCCGACCGCCTCGAACACCACTGCGGGTTTGACGGTGTCGAATGGCGAACCCTGTCCCGCATCCAGCGTCTGATGAGCGCCTATCGCGGTAGCCAGCTCCCGCCGTGTCGGCGAAAAATCCGATGCGACGATGTTTTCGACGCCCCGCGCTCGAAGGGCCGCGATGATTGCGATGCCGATCGGCCCACAGCCAAGCACCAGAGCGGTCTCGCCGGGCCCAATATTGGACTTGTTGACGGCGTGCAACCCCACTGCCATGGGTTCGGTGAGGGACGCATGTTTGAAGTCCAGGCCGTTGGGGATGGGCAGCAGCAGCGGCGCTGAGAGCAGCATTCGCTCGGCATAGCCCCCGATTGTGCTGTTGCTGTAGACGATCGGCTCGACACCCTTGGCCGACAGCAGCACCGGGATCGACGTGACCAGGGTTCCCGGTGGATAGGTGTCCGTCTCGGGTCCTGCTTCGAGCACCTCGGCGCTGAATTCGTGGCCCATGAAGACGTCGCGGCCCAGGTCGACACCGATGCCCCCGTAGTCGGCTGCCATTTGATTGGTCATCGCCAGCACCTCCGCGCCGTGCGCGGCGAAATGCAGGTCGGAGCCGCAGATTCCACAGGAGCGCACGGCGACCAGCACCTGCCCGGCTTCGGGTACCGGGTCTGGCACGTCGTCCCGGTAGATCATGTGGCCGTCTCGCAACACTGAGGCGCGCATCAGTTCACCTCGCTTTCTGTCCTGTGCTCGTCGACATGCTCGGTGATGGCTTTCACCACGGCTTCACCGGCACGGCCGATCAGTGCCTCGCGTCTGCTTTTTGCCCAGTCGTGAGACGATCGCGATGCCTCGAATTGTCCCTTGAAATAGGGAATGACCTTGCGGGCAAACAGGTCATAGCAGTGGTAGGTCGCTTCGGGAGAAGCCCAGTCATGGCCAAGCAGTAGCAGGGTTCCGAAACCGCCCGACCGTTCGAGCAGATCCTCAATATGTGCTATCGCATCGTCAGGAGTACCGATGCAGCAATTGCCTTTGGCCGCATAGTCTTCGACGAACTCATGCGGTGTCTGCGCCCCGTCCACGCGGTTGGACAGCGGGACGAACCCGGCCGCGCCGAAGTAATCGGCGAAATCCTGTAGCCCGTAAGTGCAGTCATCGATCGCCTGTTCACGGCTGTCCGCGATATGCATGATGCTCAACACACGCCAGTCAGCCCGGTCCGGCTCGTCCCGGCCGACTTTGGCGGCCTGCTCGAGCACCACTCCCCAGGTGTTCTCCAACGCAGCGTAACCACCGGGCACCGACATCGACAGTGACAGCAGCGACGTGCCCAGTGTGCCGGCCAGTCGTGGCCCGGACGGCGAAACCATTGCTGCCGTGCAGATTTCCGGGTAGGGCCAGGTATAGGGACGGATATGCAGCTGTGCCTCGCGCAGGGTGAACCAGTCGGAGTGGCGGTCGATTCGCTCACTGGGTGCGGCGCGGAACAGTGCAAGGATCGCCTCGAGCGATTCCTGCATCATCCGCCGCTGTTCGACCGGGTCGATACCCATCATGTAGGCGTCCGACGGTAGCGCGCCGGGACCGGTACCGAACATGACCCGGCCGCGAGTCAGGTGGTCCAGCAGCACCCAGCGGTCGGCCACCATGAGCGGATGGTGGTAGGGCAGCGAGACCACTCCGGTGCCCAGCCGTATGTGCTTGGTCCGCTCGGCCGCGGCCGCGATGAACACCTCGGGGCAGGCGATCAGCTCATAGCCGCCGGAGTGGTGCTCGCCGAACCATGCTTCGTCGAACCCGAGGCGGTCCAGCGCGACGACGCGCTCCAGGTCGTATTCCAGTGCCACCGTGGGGGATTGGGAAACTGGATGAAACGGCGTGATGAAGACGCCGAAACGCAGCGGGGCGCTCATCGCAGCTCCAGTCCGTTGAGGAACTCCAGCAATGTCGCGTTCACCTCGTCCGGTCGTTCCTGCTGCAGCCAGTGTCCCGCGCCGTCGATCATCACCTGGCGGTATGGGCCGGAGATCACCTCCGCAGCGCGGTCGGCACGGGTGAATGTCAACACCGGGTCGGCTGTGCCGCCGATAAACAACGACGGCACAGCGATTTTGGCGTCGGCGAGTTCGGAGGTGGTCTCCCAGTTGCGATCCAAATTGCGATACCAGTTCAAACCGCCGGTAAACCCGGTGCGAGAGAACTCGCTGATGTAATGGTCAAGCTCGTCCTGGCTGATCCAGTCCGGCAGCTCGTCTGGTTCGGGAAGGCGATCGATGAAACCTTCCGGGCCGGGGGCCACCATCCGTATCGCGGCGCTCTGTTCGCCGGATGCGCGCAGACCACCCACCATCCGGCGCATGGTGCGGGCGGGATCACCGTCGAGTTCGGCCTCGGCAACGCCGGGCTGCTGGAAGTACAGCATGTAGAAGAAGTTTTCCCCGAACTTGGCGCGGAAGGACTGCGTGGGCGGTGTCTGCGCGCGGGGCACCGCCGGCACGCTCAACGCGGCGACCGCGGCGACTCGGTCGGGGTGCAGCAGCGGCGCATTCCACACCACGATGGCACCCCAGTCGTGTCCGATCCAGACAGCCCGCTCGGCGCCGACGTCGTCGAGCAGTCCGACCAGGTCGGCGGTCAATTCGTGAATGTCGTAAGCCTCGACCGCCTCCGGACGGGACGAGCCGCCATAGCCGCGCTGATCGGGTGCCAGCACGTGGTAGCCGGCCTCGGCGAGAGCCGGTATCTGGTGCCGCCATGAGTAGGACAGTTCGGGGAAGCCGTGGGCCAGGAGCACCACAGGTGCGCCGCGGTCTCCCGCTTCGATCACCCGCAGCTGCACACCATTGGTGTCGACAAGCCGTTCGGTTGACGAGAGCTTCGATGAGGGCATGCCTCACCAAATCACAACGGCCCTTGACTGAGAAGGGCTCGCCGAGATTGCGGCCAGATCAGGAATAGCCGGTATGGTTTCCGGCTAGATATCGGATGGCGGGCACTGCAGCGTCGTCGCGCGTGGTGCCGGGCATGACCTTGAAGGCGGGTGCACTCGACCCGATGCGGCTGGACCACATCGTTCTCTGGACGAGGGATCCGCGGACCTCGATGGATTTCTACACGAGGGTGGTCGGGCTGACGCCGGTGCGCTTCGCCGAGTTCGAGGCCGGAGACGCACCGTTCCCGAGTGTGCGGGTGTGCGAGGACTCCATCATCGACTTGTTGCCGGTGGACAACGTCGCATCTACCGAGTCTTTGACGCGGATCGGGGGCAGTGCCGGCCATCGGGTCAACCACGTGTGCCTGGCGCTGTCGAAGGCTGAATACGACGCACTGGATCGGCGTCTGCAGGCAGAAGGCGTGGACACCGGCGCGCGGCTGAACCACACCTATGGGGCCCGAGGATGGGCGCCGCAGGGGTACTACTTCGCCGACCCGGACGGCAACGTGGTCGAGGCCCGCTACTACGAGTAGCGGACATCGGGCCTCGGCCCGCTGTGCGGGCCGCATTGTCGCCAGGCGGGGAACTACCGGTCGTTGTCTGTGCAGGATGGTGGCGACCCGCTGCGCTGCGGCTCCGCCGAAGCTGGCGATCGCCACTAGCGGTAGCCTGGACTTTTCCAGCTGCGTGTTATATCGGGGAAGGACCTGGCCAGTAAGGCCGATGATTGATGAACCGGAAAAACGTTATACGCACTATCACGGTGATTGCTGTCGTGATGCTGCTCGGTTGGTCGTTCTTCTATTTCAGCGACGACACCCGCGGCTACAAGCCTGTTGACACGTCCGTGGCGGTGGGCCAGATCAACGGCGACAACGTCAAGAGCGCACAGATCGACGACCGCGAACAGCAGCTGCGGCTGACCCTCAAGAAGGGCAACAGCGACACCGACAATTCCGACAAGGTCATCACCAAGTACCCAAGCGGGTACGCCGTCGACCTCTTCAACGCACTGAGCGCGAAGAACGCAAAGGTCAGCACCGTCGTCAACCAGGGCAGCATCCTGGGCGAGCTGCTGGTCTACGTGCTGCCGCTGCTGTTGCTGGTGGGCCTGTTCGTGATGTTCTCCCGCATGCAGGGCGGCGCGCGGATGGGCTTCGGATTCGGCAAGTCGCGCGCCAAACTGTTGAGCAAAGACATGCCCAAGACCACCTTCACCGACGTGGCGGGCGTCGACGAGGCGGTCGAAGAGCTCGAGGAGATCAAGGACTTCCTGCAGAATCCGGGTCGCTATCAGGCGCTGGGCGCCAAGATCCCCAAAGGCGTGCTGCTCTACGGCCCACCCGGGACCGGCAAGACGCTGCTGGCCCGCGCGGTCGCCGGCGAAGCCGGGGTTCCGTTCTTCACGATTTCCGGTTCCGACTTCGTCGAGATGTTCGTCGGGGTCGGCGCGTCGCGGGTGCGCGACCTGTTCGAGCAGGCCAAACAGAACAGCCCATGCATCATCTTCGTCGACGAGATCGACGCGGTGGGCCGCCAGCGCGGCGCGGGCCTTGGCGGCGGCCATGACGAGCGCGAGCAGACGCTGAACCAGTTGCTGGTCGAGATGGACGGGTTCGACCCGCGGGCCGGTGTCATATTGATCGCGGCCACCAACCGGCCTGACATCCTGGACCCGGCGCTGTTGCGGCCCGGCCGTTTCGACCGGCAGATCCCGGTGACCAACCCCGACCTGAACGGCCGCAAGGCGATTCTGCGAGTGCATTCAAAGGGCAAGCCGATCGCCCCGGATGCGGACCTCGCCGGGCTGGCCAAGCGCACCGTCGGCATGACCGGTGCGGATCTGGCCAACGTCGTCAACGAGGCGGCGCTGCTGACCGCCCGGGAAAACGGCACCGTCATCACCGGCGCCGCTCTCGAGGAAGCGGTGGACCGGGTGATCGGCGGGCCACGCCGCAAGGGCCGGGTTATCAGCGAGCAGGAGAAGAAGATCACCGCCTATCACGAGGGTGGGCACACCCTGGCGGCTTGGGCGATGCCCGATATCGAGCCGATCTACAAGGTGACGATCTTGGCCCGGGGACGCACTGGCGGCCATGCGGTCGCGGTGCCCGAGGAAGACAAGGGCCTGCGGACCCGCTCGGAGATGATCGCGCAGCTGGTGTTCGCGATGGGTGGGCGCGCCGCCGAGGAGCTGGTTTTCCGGGAGCCGACGACCGGCGCGGTGTCAGACATCGAGCAGGCCACCAAAATCGCGCGGGCGATGGTCACCGAGTTCGGCATGAGCTCCAAACTCGGCGCCGTCAAATACGGCACCGAACACGGCGACCCGTTCCTGGGCCGGACCATGGGCACGCAGGCCGACTACTCCCACGAGGTCGCCCGCGACATCGATGACGAGGTCCGCAAGCTGATCGAGGCGGCGCACACCGAGGCCTGGGAAATCCTCACCGAATACCGCGACGTGCTCGACGCACTGGCCGGCGAGCTGCTGGAAAAGGAAACCCTGCACCGACCCGAGCTGGAGACGATCTTCGCCGACGTCGAGAAGCGTCCCCGGCTCACCATGTTCGACGATTTCGGTGGCCGCATCCCGTCGGACAAACCGCCGATCAAGACACCCGGCGAGCTGGCCATCGAGCGCGGCGAGCCCTGGCCCCCGCCAGTGTCCGAGCCGGCTTTCAAGGCAGCCATTGCACAGGCCAGCAAAGTGGCCGAGGCCGCCCGCGCCGAGGTCGACCGGAACGCCAACAGCGGCAACGGTTCGCACGGCGGTCAAGGAGCCGGTAACCATCGGGGTGCGCCACCCGGCCCGACCCAGCCTGACTACGGCGCCCCGGAGGGTTGGTATGCGCCGGGATGGCCGCCGCAGCAACAGCAACCGGGTCATTGGTATCCGCCCCCGCAGCCCCCGCAGCAGCCTTATTGGCCGCAGCCGGAATGGGGTTATCCAGGGCAGCCGGGCCAGCCCGGTCCAGCGCACCCCTCATACCCGCCGCCGTATCCGCCCTATCCGCCGCCTGGTCAAACCAACCCGGATGGTGGCAAGTCTCCCGACCAGCAGGATGACGACGTAAGCCGGTCCAACCCGCCGGCCCACGGCTGACAAACGGAGGATTCGATGGCGCTGCCCGATACTGCGACTTCGCGGATAGGCGTGTTCGACCAGGCACGTGCCGAGGCCGCGATCCGCGAGTTGTTGTACGCGATCGGCGAAGACCCCAACCGGCACGGTCTGCAGGACACTCCGGCGCGCGTCGCCCGCGCCTACCGCGAAATGTTCGCCGGGCTCTACACCGACCCCGACACCGTGTTGAACACCATGTTCGATGAACAACATGACGAGCTGGTGCTCGTCAAGGAAATCCCGCTGTACTCCACCTGCGAACATCACCTGGTGTCATTCCACGGTGTGGCTCACGTCGGCTACATCCCCGGCAACGACGGCAGGATCACCGGCCTGTCGAAGATCGCCCGGCTGGTCGACCTGTACGCCAAGCGGCCACAGGTGCAGGAGCGGCTGACGACTCAGATCGCCGACGCCCTGATGAACAAACTCGATCCGCGCGGGGTGATCGTCGTGGTCGAGGCCGAGCACCTGTGCATGGCGATGCGCGGTGTGCGCAAGCCGGGTGCCGTCACGACGACGTCGGCGGTGCGCGGTCTGTTCAAAAGCAACGCCGCTTCCCGAGCCGAAGCGCTCGAGCTCATCCTGCGTAAGTGAGTTCGGCACCCGTGCAGGTTATGGGGGTGCTGAACGTCACTGACGACTCGTTCTCCGATGGTGGGCGCTATCTTGACGCCGACCGTGCCGTCGAGCATGGTCTGGCGCTGGCCGCCGAAGGCGCGGCTATCATTGACGTCGGGGGGGAGTCGACGCGGCCTGGCGCCGCTCGGATCGACCCTCGGGTCGAGACCTCTCGGGTGGTGCCTGTCGTCAAAGCGCTTGCCGCACAGGGTATTACCGTGAGTATCGACACCATGCATGCCGATGTCGCGCGGGCGGCGCTGCAGAGCGGCGCGCGGATCGTCAACGACGTGTCCGGTGGACGGGCCGATCCCGCAATGGCACCGCTGCTGGCCGAAGCCGGTGTGCCCTGGGTGTTGATGCACTGGCGATCGGTGTCGTCCGACCGTCCGCACCAGGCCCCGCACTACCGCGACGTGGTGGCCGAAGTGCGCGCCGAACTGCTGGCCAGCGTCGACGACGCGGTGGCCGCCGGTGTCGATCCCGCCAAGTTGGTGATCGACCCGGGGCTCGGATTCGCCAAGACGGGACAGCACAATTGGGCGCTGCTTCATGCGTTGCCGCAATTGGTTGCCACCGGGCTCCCGGTACTACTGGGCGCATCGCGTAAACGGTTCCTCGGTACCTTGTTAGCCGGAGCTGACGGGTCACCGCGACCGCCAGACGGACGTGAGACGGCGACTGCGGTGATTTCCGCACTGGCCGCCCTGCACGGTGCCTGGGGCGTGCGCGTACACGACGTGCGGGCCACGGTGGATGCCCTCGAAGTGGTCGGGGCCTGGACGCAGACCCCGACACATACTGAGCTGGCTGGAGACGATGGCTGATCGAATCGAGTTGCGCGGCTTGACAGTTCGTGGCCGACACGGGGTTTTCGACCACGAGCGGGCCAACGGGCAGGACTTCGTCGTCGACGTCACCGTGTGGATCGACCTGGCCGACGCCGCGGCCAGTGACGATCTGGCTGACACGTACGACTACGCCGCGCTGGCCCAGCTGGCATCCGACGTCGTGGCCGGATCCCCGCGCAACCTGATCGAAGCAGTCGGGGGCGAGATCGCCGACCAAGTCATGGACGACCACCGTGTGCACGCCGTCGAGGTGGTGGTGCATAAGCCGCAAGCCCCGATCCCGCATCAGTTCGCCGACGTCGCGGTGGTGGTTCGGCGATCTCGGCGCGGCGGTCGCGGTTCGGTGATCCCGGCAGGCGGGGCGCTGTGACGAGGGTGGTGCTGTCCATCGGCTCCAACCTGGGCGACCGGCTGGCGCGGCTGCAGTCGGTGATCGACGGGCTGGGTGAGGCGGTGGTCGCGGTGTCTCCGGTGTACGAAACCGATCCGTGGGGCCGGGTGGATCAGGCACCGTTTCTCAACGCGGTGCTGATCGCCGACGACCCGGCGTGCGACGGGCCGGGCTGGCTGCGTCGGGCGCAGGAGTTCGAGCGGGCAGCGGGCCGGGTTCGCGGCGAGCGCTGGGGCCCGCGCACCCTCGACGTCGACGTGATCGCCTGTTATGAGACCGGGCCGTCCGGTGCCGTCGAAGTCATCTCCCGCGAAGACAACCTGACGCTGCCGCACCCGCTGGCCCACCTGCGGGCCTTCGTGATGGTGCCGTGGCTGACCATCGACCCGGACTCCCGGCTGACGGTGGCCGAAGGGCCGCGGCCCGTCGCCCGGCTGCTGGCCGAGCTGGACCAGGCTGACCGGGATGGTGTTCGCCAGTCCGGACTCGCGCTCACGTTGACAAGCAGCTCCGCAGCCGATCCGGAAGCGCAAAGCTGATGGGACCGACCAGGAAACGCGACCTCACGGCCGCGGTGGTTGCCGCTGCGGTGGTGGGATATCTGCTGGTCACCGTGCTCTTCCGGTGGTTTCCACCGATCACGGTGTGGACCGGTCTGTCGCTGCTCGCGGTGGCTATCGCCGAGGCGCTGTGGGCGCGCTACGTGCGGTCCAAGATCAATGACGGCGAGATCGGTGACGGGCCCGGTTGGCTGCACCCGCTGGCGGTGGCGCGCAGCGTGATGGTCGCCAAGGCGTCGGCCTGGGTGGGTGCGCTGGTGCTGGGTTGGTGGGTCGGGGTGCTGGTGTACTTTCTGCCGCGGCGGTCATGGCTACGGGTCGCCGCCGAGGACACCACTGGAACGGTGGCGGCGGCCGTCAGCGCGCTGGCGTTGGTTGTTGCCGCACTGTGGCTGCAGCATTGCTGCAAATCGCCGCCGGATCAGACGGAGCAAGGCGGCGCAGAAAGCTAGCCTTGGAGGCGTTGCGGACCACAAAGCCGCCTCACTGGCGGGAGCCGGGCGATCACCCCTTCGATCAACCCTGCCGAGAATCGCCGAACTAGGGCGACACGCGGATTGACCTCGCTTAGGTACAGTCAGGCCATGACCGTTCTGTCCCGCGGCGCCCGGGTGCGGCGCGGCGGCCGCAGGCCGGGTTGGGTGCTCTTGACCGCGTTGCTGGTCCTCGCCATGGGGGCCAGTTCCGCATTGGTTTTCACCAATCGGGTGGAACTTCTCAAGCTCGCTGTAATCCTGGCGCTGTGGGCCGCGGTCGCCGGCGCGTTCGTTTCCGTGCTCTACCGTCGGCAAAGCGACGCCGACCAGGCCCGTATCCGTGATCTGAAGCTGGTCTACGACCTACAGCTGGATCGGGAAATCTCGGCCCGCCGCGAGTACGAGCTGACCGTGGAGTCTCAGCTGCGTCGCGAGCTCACCTCCGAGCTGCGCGCTGCGGCCGCCGACGACCTGGCCGCGTTGCAGGCGGAACTGAGCGCGTTGCGGACCAGTCTGGAGATCCTGTTCGACACCGACCTTGCGCACCGTCCGGCGCTGGGCACGTTCGAGACCGATGCCCCACGCGCACGCGCCTACAGCGACTGGGACCGCAATGGCGAAAGCACCCGCGGCAACTCCGTCGATTGGGTGTCCAGCGATCGGTTCACGTCGGTCTCGCCGGACAACCCGCCCGGCCGCACCGACGACGCGGCGATCATCGACGTGCCCGAGGAACCCCTGTTGCCGCCGCGGCAGCCGCCGCCCCGGCGGGAGCGTGCCCGTTTCCGGTATGAGGCCCCGCAAGAGCCCGCCTACCAGGGGCAACACCAGGCGGTGTACCCCGGCGCGCCGCCGGAGCCCGAGCCGAAGTTCGAACCTCGTCACCGGCCACCGCCAGCCCCCGCACCAGTGCCAGAGCCCCAACCGGAGCCGCAGCCGCAGCCGCAGGATTGGCAGTCGGCAGCCGCAGACGGACAGTGGTTGCCGACTGGAACACCGGGCAGCCACTGGGCCGGCGGCGATCTTCCCGGTACACCGGCCGCCGAGTCGTCGGGCCGGCGCCGCGCCCGGCATTCCGGCCCCGAAGAACCCGTGGACGGCTCGCCCGTCGAGCCGGCCCCCCCGCAGCCGTACGACGAGTCTGGTCGCCAGGCAGGGTCGCGCCATTCGGCCGAATACCGTGACTACAGCGTGCGCAACTTCGCGGCCATGTACGAGCCGCCTGCAGCACCTCCGCCGCCACCCCCTGCTCCTGCTGCGCCGTCGCCACCACGACTGGCTCCGCCGCCACCCGCCGAGCACGCGCCCCGGCACGGCGGCGCGGACTCCCCATCGCAGGAGTCGGATGGTTCGGGGGAAGGCCCGCAAACCGGCGGCCAGTCGGTTGCCGAACTATTGGCGCGGTTCCAGGTCCAGCCGTCCGGAGGTGGCCGTCGTCGTCGCCGTGACGACTGAGCTGGGAGCTTCCTCACAGTGGGGCTGTCAGGCAAATCGACTACAGTCTTAATGACCGTCCGGTACCCCTGAGACCACTCGAGGCATGGGGACCGGAACGAACGAAGACAAATGTGAGGTCGTCTGCGATGGAGCAGTTCGACGGTTTGCGCCCGGCCAGGCTCAAGGTGGGGATCATCTCGGCCGGCCGGGTCGGCTCCGCGCTGGGTGCCGCGCTGGAGCGCGCCGATCACGTCGTGGTGGCGTGCAGCGCCATCTCCCATGCATCGCGGCTGCGGGCGCAGCGCCGGCTGCCCGATACCCCGGTGGTACCGCCGCCGGACGTGGCTACCAGCGCTGAGCTGCTGCTGTTGGCCGTTCCCGACAGCGAACTCGCCGGCCTGGTGTCCGGGCTGGCCGCGACGTCGGCGGTGCGGCCCGGCACGATCGTGGCGCACACGTCCGGCGCCAACGGGGTCGGCATTCTCGGGCCGCTGACCCAGGATGGCTGCATACCGGTGGCAATTCACCCGGCGATGACGTTCACCGGCTCCGACGAGGACATCAGCCGGCTGCCGGACACCTGCTTCGGAATCACTGCGGCCGACGATGTCGGGTTCGCGATCGGGCAGTCGCTGGTGCTGGAGATGGGCGGAGAGCCGTTCTGTGTCCGCGAGGACGCCCGGGTCCTGTACCACGCCGCCCTGGCCCATGCGGGCAACCACATCGTGACGGTGCTCGCCGATGCGCTCGATGCGTTGCGGGCGGCGCTGCGCGGCAGCGAACTGCTCGGGCAACAAACCGTCGACGACCAGCCGGGCGGCATCGCCGAACGCATCGTCGGTCCGCTGGCCCGGGCGGCGCTGGAGAACACCCTGCAACGCGGTCAGGCCGCGCTCACCGGTCCGGTGGCCCGCGGTGACGCGGCCGCGGTCGCCGGGCATCTGGCCGCGCTGGCCCAGGTTGACCCGGAACTGGTTCAGGCGTACCGGGTGAATGCCCTGCGGACCGCCCAGCGCGCCCATGCACCCAAGGACGTTGTCGAGGTTTTGGCGCCGTGAACCCGACGCAGGGCAAGCCGCCCATCTTCAAGGCCGGTGAACTCAATGTGTACTCGAGGCCGTGTGATGTCACAGACGTCAGCCGCGCGCTGCGCCAGACCGGCCGCCGGGTGATGTTGGTGCCCACCATGGGCGCGCTGCACGATGGGCACCGTGCCCTGGTGCGCGCCGCCAAGCGGGTCCCCGGCTCGGTGGTTGTGGTCTCGATCTTCGTCAACCCGCTGCAATTCGGCGCCGGAGAAGACCTCGACGCCTACCCCCGGACGCTGGACACCGACCTGGCGCTGCTGCGCGGGGAAGACGTCGAGATCGTGTTCGCACCAACCTCCGCGGCGATGTATCCCGCCGATCTGCGCACCACCGTGCATGCCGGTCCGCTGGCTGCCGACCTCGAGGGCGGTCAACGACCGACGCATTTCGCCGGCGTGCTGACCGTGGTGTGCAAGCTGCTGCAGATCGTGCGGCCCGACCGAGTGTTTTTCGGCGAGAAGGACTACCAGCAGCTGGTCCTGATACGGCAGATGGCCGCCGACTTGAACCTCGACGTTGCGGTGGTTGCGGTGCCCACCGTCCGGGAAGCCGATGGGCTGGCGATGTCATCGCGCAACCGCTACCTCGACGCGGTGCAGCGCGAGGCGGCCGTTGCGGTTTCAGCGGCGCTGACGGCGGCGGCACACGCCGCGCATGGCGGAGCGCAGCCCGCGCTGGGCGCGGCACGCAGGGTGCTCGACGCTGTGCCCGGGCTCATGGTCGACTACCTGGAATTGCGCGATGCAGAGCTGGGTCCGCTGCAGGCCGACAGACCCGGCCGGCTGCTGGTTGCCGTCCGGCTGGGCTCCACCAGGCTGCTGGACAACATCGCGATCGAAATCGGAACTTCGCCGGCACCGGTGGGCTCAGGGCCGACGGGCCGGACGGAAATCGATGCCCTTGAGAGACCTCGGGCAGGCACTGAATCACGTTGGAGGAATTGATGCTACGGACGATGCTCAAGTCGAAGATCCACCGCGCCATCGTCACGCAGGCCGACTTGCACTACGTCGGCTCGGTGACCATCGACGCCGATTTGATGGACGCCGCAGACCTGCTCGAGGGCGAGCAGGTGACCATCGTCGACATCGATAACGGCGCCCGGCTGGTCACCTACGCGATCACCGGCGAACGCGGCACCGGGATGATCGGAATCAACGGGGCCGCAGCGCATCTCGTGCACCCGGGCGATCTGGTGATCCTGATCGCCTACGGGACCATGGAGGAGGCGGAGGCGCGCACCTACCAGCCGCGGATCGTGTTCGTCGACGCCGACAACAAGCCGGTCGACCTCGGCCACGATCCGGCTTTCGTTCCTGCTTTGGAGATACCAGGGGCAGCCGAGCTGTTAGATCCCCGGATCGGTGTGCGGTAGCCGTGCTGCTGGCAATCGACGTCCGCAACACCCACACCGTCGTGGGGTTGCTATCCGGATCCAAAGAGCACGCGAAGGTCGTGCAGCAATGGCGGATTCGTACCGAATCCGAGGTCACCGCGGACGAACTGGCGCTGACCATCGACGGCCTGATCGGCGAGGATTCCGAGCGCCTCACCGGTGCCGCCGCCCTGTCGACCGTCCCGTCGGTGCTGCACGAGGTGCGGATCATGCTCGACCAGTACTGGCCGTCGGTGCCGCACGTGCTGATCGAGCCGGGAGTGCGCACCGGCATCCCGCTGCTCGTCGACAACCCGAAAGAAGTGGGTGCCGACCGGATCGTCAACTGCCTGGCCGCCTTTCACAAGTTCGGTGGGGCCGCCATCGTCATCGATTTCGGATCCTCGATCTGCGTGGACGTCGTGTCCGCTAAAGGCGAGTTTCTCGGCGGCGCGATCGCGCCCGGTGTACAGGTTTCCTCGGATGCCGCTGCGGCCCGCTCCGCGGGGCTGCGCAGGGTCGAATTGGCCCGGCCCCGTTCGGTGGTCGGCAAGAACACCGTTGAATGCATGCAGGCCGGCGCGGTGTTCGGCTTCGCCGGGCTGGTCGATGGCTTGGTCGGGCACATCCGCGAGGACGTGGACGGCTTCGCCGGAGACGATGTCGCGATCGTGGCCACCGGGCACACGGCGCCGCTGCTGCTACCCGAACTGCACACCGTCGCCCACTACGACCAGCACCTGACCTTGCAGGGCCTGCGGCTGGTCTTCGAACGCAACCGAGAAGCCCAGCGCGGCCGGCTCAAGACGGCACGCTGAGCCAATCATCGGCGAGATTGCCCCATTGGTCGTGGATGTGACCCGAGCCACGACCGTGGCCGCAATCTCGGCGGCCCGCCACCGCAGGCGCCCGCGCGAGGTCATTTAAGCTGGCACGTCGTGACATCTCTGCCCCCAGAAGCCGACCCAGACCTACCCGAGCAGTTCCGGATTCGTCGGGACAAGCGTGCTCGGCTGTTGGCGGAGGGTCGGGAACCTTACCCGGTCGCCATCGAACGCACCCACACCCTGGCGCAGGTGCGCGCCGCCCACCCCGACCTGGCGATCGACTCTGCGACCGATGACATCGTCGGCGTTGCGGGCCGGGTGATGTTCGCGCGCAACTCCGGAAAATTGTGCTTTGCGACGCTGCAGGACGGCGACGGTGCCACCCTGCAGGTGATGATCAGCCTCGACAAGGTGGGCCGGGAAGCGCTCGACGCGTGGAAAGCCGACGTCGATCTCGGCGACATCGTCTACGTGCACGGCAACGTGATCAGCTCGCGACGCGGCGAATTGTCCGTCCTCGCCGACTCCTGGCAGATGGCGTCCAAGTCGTTGCGGCCGCTGCCTGTCACGCACAAGGAGCTGAACGAAGAGTCGCGCGTGCGTCAGCGCTATGTCGATCTGATCGTCCGTCCCCGAGCGCGCACGGTGGCCCGGCAGCGAATCGCCGTCGTCCGGGCGATACGCAACGCACTGGAGCGGCGCGGGTTTCTCGAAGTCGAGACCCCGATGTTGCAGACACTGGCCGGTGGCGCAGCAGCCCGGCCGTTCGTCACCCATTCCAATGCACTGGACATCGATCTCTACCTGCGGATCGCGCCGGAACTGTTCCTCAAGCGTTGCGTCGTCGGTGGTTTCGACAAGGTCTTCGAACTAAATCGAGTGTTCCGAAACGAAGGTGCCGATTCGACCCATTCTCCAGAATTCTCCATGCTGGAGACCTACCAGGCCTACGGAACCTATGACGATTCGGCAGTCGTTACCCGGGAGCTTATTCAGGAGGTCGCCGACGAGGCGATCGGAACCAGACAACTGCCGCTGCCCGACGGCAGTGTCTACGACATAGACGGAGAATGGGCGTCGATACAAATGTATCCGTCGCTGTCGGCGGCGCTCGGTGAAGAGATCACACCACAGACGTCGGTCGATCGGCTTAGTGTCGTCGCGGATCGGCTCGGCGTCGAGATTCCCGACAACCGCGGCTACGGGCACGGCAAAATCGTGGAGGAACTCTGGGAGCACACGGTGGGCAACACGCTGATCGCGCCCACCTTCGTCAGGGATTTCCCAGTCGAGACAACACCTTTGACCCGCCAGCACCGCAGTATTCCGGGTGTCACCGAAAAGTGGGACCTCTACTTGCACGGAGTGGAACTGGCCACCGGGTACTCCGAATTAAACGACCCGGTCGTGCAGCGGGAGAGATTTGCCGAGCAGGCCCGCGCTGCCGCCGCCGGCGACGACGAGGCCATGGTGCTTGACGAAGACTTTCTGGCCGCCCTGGAGTTTGCGATGCCGCCGTGCACCGGAACAGGAATGGGTATCGATCGGTTGTTGATGTCTTTGACCGGGCTGTCAATTCGGGAGACAGTTTTGTTCCCGATTGTTCGGCCGCACTCCGGTTGAAAGTTGAACTGTGCGTCTTGCTCTAGACTGAGTATGCTTCTTATGACAGATTGGTGACCGGGGAGGTCTAGCCAAACTGCTCAGCAACTGCTCAGGACGAAATGCGAGGATAAGCTAATGGCGAAAAAAGTGACCGTCACCTTGATCGATGATTTCGATGGTGCGGGCGCAGCCGACGAAACGGTCGAATTTGGGCTTGACGGGGTGACCTACGAGATTGATCTTTCGTCCAAGAATGCCGCGAAACTTCGGGGAGACCTCAAGCAATGGGTGGCGGCCGGCCGTCGCGTCGGCGGTCGTCGGCGTGGGCGCTCCGGCTCGGTTCGCGGTCGTGGCGCGATCGACCGTGAACAGAGCGCTGCGATCCGGGAATGGGCTCGTCGGAACGGGCACAATGTGTCGACCCGCGGCCGCATCCCGGCCGACGTGATCGAAGCATTCCACGCGGCGACCTGACAAACCGCTTACCGGCGCCCGAGCCCTTAGGCCGGGCGCCGGTTTGTCTTTTCGCTGGCGGCGAAAATGATCATCGGCGACTACGGAAACGAATTGGCGCTTTGCCGCGTTTCTTCAGTTGCGGCGCTGTTGGCACAGGGAGATTCCCCAGATAAGAAGAGCGGTTCGGAACAGTAAGGAACCCCCGCAAGGTTAGGCCCCCCGGCAGGCCGACCATTACAGTGGATGACAGGTACGCGATTCCGGCCCCACTGGACCGGCAGCGAGGCTGTACCGATGTTGAGGGAGAGCAGGTAACCACCGATGTTCGAAAGATTTACCGACCGTGCCCGCAGGGTCGTCGTCCTGGCGCAGGAAGAGGCCCGGATGCTCAACCACAACTACATCGGCACCGAGCACATCCTGTTGGGTCTGATTCACGAGGGCGAGGGCGTCGCAGCCAAGTCGCTGGAGTCGCTGGGGATCTCGCTCGAGGGCGTCCGCAGCCAGGTCGAGGAGATCATCGGCCAGGGCCAGCAGGCCCCATCGGGCCACATTCCGTTCACGCCGCGTGCCAAGAAGGTTCTCGAGCTGTCCCTGCGCGAGGCGCTGCAGCTCGGCCACAACTACATCGGCACCGAGCACATTCTGCTGGGGCTTATCCGGGAGGGTGAGGGCGTGGCCGCCCAGGTGCTGGTCAAGTTGGGCGCCGAGCTGACCCGGGTGCGTCAGCAGGTGATCCAGCTGCTGAGCGGCTACCAGGGCAAGGAGGCCGCGGAAGCCGGCACCGGTGGCCGGGGAGGAGAGTCCGGCTCCCCTTCTACGTCGTTGGTTCTCGATCAGTTCGGGCGCAACCTGACGGCCGCCGCGATGGAAGGCAAGCTGGACCCGGTCATCGGCCGCGAAAAGGAAATCGAACGGGTGATGCAGGTGCTGAGCCGGCGCACCAAGAACAACCCGGTGCTGATCGGCGAGCCCGGTGTCGGCAAGACCGCCGTGGTCGAAGGTCTCGCGCAGGCCATCGTGCACGGCCAGGTTCCGGAGACGCTGAAAGACAAGCAGCTCTACACCCTCGACCTGGGGTCGTTGGTCGCCGGCTCGAGATACCGCGGTGACTTCGAGGAACGCCTGAAGAAGGTGCTCAAGGAGATCAACACCCGCGGTGACATCATCCTGTTCATCGACGAGCTGCACACGCTGGTGGGCGCCGGTGCCGCCGAGGGCGCGATCGACGCCGCGTCGATCCTCAAGCCCAAGCTGGCCCGCGGTGAGCTGCAGACCATCGGCGCCACCACACTCGACGAGTACCGCAAGTACATCGAGAAGGACGCCGCCCTGGAGCGCCGCTTCCAGCCGGTGCAGGTGGGGGAGCCGACGGTGGAGCACACCATCGAGATCCTCAAGGGTTTGCGGGACCGCTACGAGGCTCACCACCGGGTGTCGATCAGCGATGGCGCGATCGTGGCCGCTGCCACCCTGGCCGACCGCTACATCAACGACCGGTTCCTGCCGGACAAGGCGATCGACCTGATCGATGAGGCGGGCGCCCGGATGCGGATCCGCCGGATGACCGCGCCGCCAGACCTGCGGGACTTCGACGAGAAGATCGCCGACGCCCGCCGGGAGAAAGAATCGGCTATCGACGCCCAGGACTTCGAGAAGGCGGCCAGCCTGCGCGACCGGGAGAAGCAACTGGTGGCCCAGCGGGCCGAGCGCGAGAAGCAGTGGCGATCTGGCGATATGGACGTGGTCGCCGAGGTCGACGATGAGCAGATCGCCGAGGTGCTGGGCAACTGGACCGGCATCCCGGTGTTCAAGCTGACCGAGGCCGAGACCACCCGTCTGTTGCGCATGGAAGACGAGTTGCACAAGCGGATCATCGGCCAGGAGGACGCCGTCAAGGCGGTCTCCAAGGCGATCCGCCGTACCCGCGCCGGGCTGAAAGACCCCAAGCGCCCGTCGGGTTCGTTCATCTTCGCCGGCCCGTCCGGTGTCGGTAAGACCGAGCTGTCCAAGGCACTGGCCAACTTCCTGTTCGGCGACGACGACGCGCTCATCCAGATCGACATGGGCGAGTTCCACGACCGGTTCACCGCGTCGCGGCTGTTCGGTGCCCCGCCGGGATACGTCGGCTACGAAGAGGGCGGCCAACTGACCGAGAAGGTGCGGCGCAAGCCGTTCTCGGTGGTGCTGTTCGACGAGATCGAGAAGGCCCACCAGGAGATCTACAACAGCCTGTTGCAGGTGCTCGAGGACGGCCGGCTCACCGACGGTCAAGGCCGCACGGTGGACTTCAAGAACACCGTGCTGATCTTCACGTCCAACCTGGGTACCTCCGACATCTCCAAACCGGTCGGCCTGGGCTTCACTCAGGGCGGCGGCGCCAACGACTACGAGCGGATGAAGCAGAAGGTCAACGACGAGCTCAAGAAGCACTTCCGGCCGGAGTTCCTCAACCGCATCGACGAAGTCATTGTCTTCCACCAGCTGACTCGCGACGAGATCATCCAGATGGTCGACCTGATGATCGCCCGGGTCACCGCCCAGCTCAAGACCAAGGACATGGCTCTGGAGCTGACCGACAAGGCCAAGTCGTTGCTGGCCAAGCGGGGCTTCGACCCGGTGCTGGGTGCACGTCCGCTGCGGCGCACCATCCAGCGCGAGATCGAAGACCAGCTGTCCGAGAAGATCCTCTTCGACGAGGTCGGAGCCGGACAGGTCGTCACCGTCGACGTGGACAACTGGGACGGTGAAGGCGCCGGCGAGGACGCGGTGTTCACCTTCACCGGTACCCGCAAGCCGCCGGCCGAGCCGGACCTGGCCAAGGCCGGGGCGCACAGCGCGGGCGGCCCGGGGCCGGACACGCAGTAGCGGTCAGCCGAAACGGGCGGTTAGTCTCTGACGGGACTACCGCCCGTTTCGCTGTGATCAGGGGGCCCACCTGTGCTGATCGTCACCACCAACGACATTCCCGGTTGGGAGATCCAACGGGTGTGCGGCGAAGTATTCGGGCTGACCGTTCGCTCCAGAAATGCGATCTCCCAGTTCGGGTCCGGAATAAAGTCCATCTTCGGGGGCGAGTTGCAAGGGATGACCAAAAATCTCGCCGAGAGCCGCAATGAAGCGATGGGGAGACTGATCGCCGAGGCGCGTAGCCACGGTGGCAACGCGGTCGTCGCGATGCGGTTCGACACAACCGAAATCGGCGACGTGTGGACCGAGATCTGTGCCTACGGCACGGCGGTACAGGCCGTGCCGGTCACCGATGCCGCGAAGTACACGGCCAGTCAAATGCGCTACGGTCCGGCGTAGCACCGCCGAAGCCCGCCACACCACACGGTTGCCGGGCCTGCCGGCCACGACAGAGCCGAACAGCTATCGCGGTGCGATCAGCGCGAAGGCCTGTTTGGCGACCTGCAGCATCCAGCCGGTCACGGTGGGCCCGTGATCGCGTGGCCAGTTCAGCTGGAAGCTGACCACCCACGGCTGTTGTGTTTTGTCGACCGCGTACCAGCTGAATGTCAGGTCGCCCGGCAGGCCACCGGCTTTCGCGCCGATGTACGGCCAAACGCTGCGATCCAACTGGATACCCGGCACCGCAGAAAGGATCTGCCTGACCGGAGCGGCCGCACCGACCGCGTCGGCTTGCAGCGCCGCGTGGACTCGGCAGATGTCTTCGGCGCTGCCGTACCACTCCGCGCCGTAGGAGGACGCCGGAGAGTGCGCGCGGGCCGGGTCAGGATGGTACGGAGTGGAATTCGCCTGCGCCAGTAGCTGGGCGCGGACTTGCGGTGATCCGTGCTGCCACTGGCTGCGCAGATCCGGTTGACCCCAGCCGACGGAGAACAGCTCGTACATCGTGGGGAAAGGCGTCATGCTGGCCGGATCGTGATGGCCCGCCGTAGCCAGCGCTTGCTCGATGGCGTGCGTGCCCATCCTTTCGATCAGCAAGTCGGTGGCCATGTTGTCGCTGGTGGCGATCATCTTCTCGGCTGCCGTGCGAACCGAAACATGTGCTCCGGGAGCCAGTTCCAAACCTGAAGAACCAACCGCCCGGCTCTTGTCGGTGACGGTCAGCTGATCGTCCCAGGAGACCGTTCCATTTTTGACCGCACCCGCCAGGGCGTGCAGTACGTACAACTTGAAAATCGATGCCAATGGCAGTGATTCGCCGGTGTTGGTGCCCGCCACCGGCTCGCAGTGATCGTTGTCGACCTTGGCGACTTGGTAGGAGTAGCGGGCACCGGTCTTGCCCAGCACGGCGTCGATGTCGCGCCACGAGGTGATCGTTGGCGGGCGCGTTTCGAGTGCGAACCGATCGACCCGCCCTTCGTCGTCAGTGTGTATCCGGATGTCTTGGCGCGCGCCGTAGGAGGAGATGAGGTGCAGCGTGGCCACGCTGGCGCTGATGTCTACGCCGTCCAGGGTGAACGGACGGTCCCACCAGAGCCCTTCCATGGTCGCTTCGACCGAGTCGACCTTGTCGGGCGCGGCGAGGGTGCGGACTCCGACCTGGCCGATGGGCCAGTCCGAGTTGAGCATGTCCAGGGTCTGCTGGGCCCGCAGCCCGGGAGGAGTCCGGATGTCGATCGCCCGCCCTGGCCTCGCCGCGTTCGCCTGCGGGGAAGGAGACGGGGCGCAACCGGGCGCCAGGCTCATCACCAAAGCAGCGGCGGCACTCAACACCGCCGCGCGGTGCCGGGCCGAGCGCTTGCTACTTAGTCTGTTCGTTCCCGGCAACGTCCAGCACAACCTCGAATTCCAACAGCGACGCCCCGGTTGCCACCGGGTTGGCCCGCTCCCCGGCATGGGCTGCGACGGCGGGCCCGCTGGCCCAGGCCTGGAATGCCTCATCGGATTCCCAGCGCGTCACCACGAAGTAGCGGTTTTCACCCTTGACCGGACGCAGCAGCTGAAAGCCGAGGAAACCGGGTTGGTTGTCCACTGCGTGGGCACGGTGGGCGAATCGCTTCTCCAGCTCGGGGCCAGCGTCTGCAGGCACCTCGATTGCATTGATCTTGACCACTTGCGGCATCCCGCCAGGCTACCCGGTGCCCTGGCCTGTCCAACTGCGGGGCGGGCCACGCAAGATGGTGCTATGCCGAGCGATCTGCTCACCTGCCACGGTGGACGCGGCGCGCCGTTGATACTGGTGCACGGCTTGATGGGCCGGGGCACCACGTGGTCGCGTCAGCTACCGTGGCTGACCCGCTTGGGCACCGTGTACACCTACGATGCCTTGTGGCACCGGGGTCGCGACGTCGATGATCCGCACCCGGTCAGCACCGAGCGGTTCGTGGCCGACTTGGCCGACGCGGTGGCCACATTGGGGACACCGGCCAGGCTGATCGGGCATTCGATGGGTGCCCTGCACTCGTGGTGCCTGGCCGCGGAGCGTCCCGATCTGGTTTCGGCGCTGGTGCTCGAGGATATGGCGCCTGACTTCCGTGGCCGCACCACCGGTCCGTGGGAGCCTTGGCTGCACGCCCTTCCGGTCGAATTCGACTCTGCCGAGCGGGTATTCGACGAATTCGGTCCGGTTGCCGGGCGGTATTTCCTGGATGCCTTCGACCGCACTGCCACCGGTTGGCGGTTACACGGTTACACCTCGCGATGGATCGAGATCGCCGCCGAATGGGGCACCCGCGACTACTGGGCGCACTGGCGGGCGGTGCGGGCCCCGGCGCTGCTCATCGAGGCCGGCGACTCGGTCACGCCGCCGGGTCAGATGCGCGCGATGACCGAAAACAGTTCTTCGACAACATATCTGAAGGTGCGGCAAGCCGGTCACCTGATTCACGACGAAGCGCCGCAGGTATACCGCCAAGCGGTCGAGTCGTTCTTGGCGGCGCTGCATCCGTACGCCTGAACGAGTGCCCGGTAGCCGGTGTGTTCGACGTCATAGACCGGCGCCCGCATGCTGTCCGGCTAACCCGCACGCGACATCGCCCCTGGTCATCGCCCAGAATGGGGGTCGGGGCACGCCGTGGCGGAGCGTTTGCCCGGGAAGCGCCACCGAGCACAATCTGATAAATTCTTCAATTGTTCGAAAATAGGAAGTTTGTAGTCTTCAGGAGATCCGTGGTGTCCGAGCCGCTGTACAAGCTCAAGGCCGAGTTCTTCAAGACGTTGGGGCATCCGGCGCGGATCAGGATTCTGGAACTGCTCGCGACGGGGGACAAGTCGGTCGCCGAGCTGTTGCCCGAGGTCGGCCTGGAGTCGTCGAATCTGTCGCAACAGCTGGGGGTGCTGCGCCGGGCCAGTGTGGTCGATGCTCTCCGGGACGGCAACGCCATGATCTACTCGATCGCCTCGCCGGACATCGCCGAACTGCTGATGGTGGCGCGCAAGGTGCTGACCGGGGTGCTCAGCGACCGTATCGCAGTGTTGGAAGACCTGCGCGCCGACGGCGCGGAGTAGCGTCCATGGGCTGGATCAGCAAAGCCCTCAGGGTCGGTCGGATCACCGAGAGCGCACCACCGGCACCGCAGCAGATGACGAAACCACCTGCCGGAGTGCGTGGTTCGCTTCAGATCAGGCACGTCGATGCAGGATCGTGCAACGGGTGCGAGGTGGAGATCGCCGGCGCCTTCGGACCGGTGTACGACGCCGAGCGGTTCGGTGCGCGGTTGGTGGCCTCGCCACGACATGCCGACGCGCTGCTGGTGACCGGCGTCGTGACACGCAACATGGCCGACCCGTTGCGCGCCACGATCGACGCCACCCCGCGGCCGCGGCGGGTGATCGCCTGTGGGGACTGTGCCCTGAACCAGGGTGTGTTCCGGGGTGCCTACGGCGTGGTCGGCGCCGTTAACGACGTGGTGCCCGTCGACGTGGAAATCGCAGGGTGTCCGCCGACGCCGAGCGACATCATCGCCGCTTTGCGATCGGTGACCGGCAAGTGACCGCGGGGCTGGATGTCCGTGCGGTGCACACGCCAAAGGCTGTGCCCCGAAACGACTTCGGGCCCGTTATCGCAGGCGCGCTGACGTCGCTGCTCGGTGCGGGCGGGGTATGGGCGGGCGTGCTGGGCATATTCGGTCCGGTTCGCTCGGTGCGCATCGGGTGGTTGCTTCCCCTGTCGGGGGTGCAACTGGACCTCGATGCGCTGGGTGGGTTCTTCATGGCGCTCACCGGCGCGGTCGCGGTCGCCGTCGGGCCGTACGTCATCGGGTATGCCCGGCGCGAGCACCTGGGACGCGTCACCCTGGCGGTGTTGCCGGCGTTCGTCGCCGCGATGCTGCTGGTACCCGCGGCGGGGTCGGCGACCACGTTTCTGCTGGCGTGGGAATTGATGGCGATCTCGTCACTGGTGTTGGTGCTGACCGAGCACACCCGCGCGCAGGTCCGCTCCGCTGCCCTGGTGTATGCCGTCATGACCCAGTTGGGGTTCGCCACGATCCTGGTCGGGCTGATGGTGCTGTCGGCGGCTGGTGGCGCGGACCGGTTCGCCGACTTGCGGGCGATACCGCAGGGAGCCCGCACCGCGGCCTTCCTGTTGACGGTGGCGGGGTTCGGGTCCAAGGCCGGGCTGGTGCCGCTGCACGCCTGGTTGCCGCGCGCGCACCCGGAGGCGCCCAGCCCGGTGTCGGCACTGATGAGCGCGGCGATGGTCAACATGGGGGTCTACGGCATCTGTCGGATCGATCTACAGCTGCTGGGGCCGGGTCCGCGCTGGTGGGGACTCACCTTGATGGCGGTCGGTGCGGTGTCGGCGCTCTATGGCGTGGTGCAGGCTTCGGTGGCCACGGATCTCAAACGGCTGCTTGCCTATTCGACCACCGAGAACCTTGGGTTGATCACGCTGGCCTTGGGAGCTGTGACCCTGTTCGCGGCCTGTGGCGCGCGCGGGCCGGCGACGATCGCCGCAGCCGCGGCCATGCTGCACCTGATCGCGCACGCGGCGTTCAAAGGCCTTGGATTCCTGGCGGCGGGGTCGGTACTGGCCGCAACCGGACTGCGCGACCTGGACCGGCTCGGCGGTCTGGCCCGCCCAATGCCGGCCACCACCACCCTGTTCGGGGTGGCTGCGCTCGGCGCTTGTGGGCTGCCGCTGGGCGCCGGGTTCGTCAGCGAGTGGTTGCTGGTCCAGTCGCTGATCCACGCGGCCCCCGGGCACTCCACCGTTCTGGCCGTGACGACGCCGCTGGCGGTGGGCGCGGTCGCGCTCACCACCGGTCTCGGGGTGGCGGCAATGGTCAAAGCATTCGGGATCGGGTTCCTGGCGCGGCCGCGCTGCCAGGAAGCCGCCCAGGCGCGGGAGGCGCCGGCCAGCATGCTGGCCGGGATGACGGTTGCGGCGGCCGCCTGTCTGGTGCTGGCGGTGGCGCCCTCGGTTATCGCACCCGTACTGCGCCGGGCGGTTGCCGCGCTGCCGGCAGCCCGGTCCGTGGAGCTGACAGGTATCGGCGCCGTGGTGCGGCTGCCCGGCCTGCAAGGGTCGATCGCACCCGGGGTGATCGCCGCCGGCGTCGTCGTCGCCACGCTGACCGCGGCCGCGCTGGCACGTTGGCGCCGGGGGCGGCGCCCGGCCCCCGCTGCGTTGCCGCTCTGGGCCTGCGGCGCAAATGATCTCACCGAACGTATGCAGTACACGGCCACGTCGTTCGCCGAGCCGCTGCAACGGGTGTTCAACGACGTCCTTCGTCCCGACACCGATATCGAGGTCACGCACACCGGCGAGTCGCAGTATCTGGCCGACAAGATCACTTACCGCACCAGAATCGCCGATGCGATCGAGGAGCGGTGCTACACCCCGGTGATCCGCGCCGTGTTGGCAGCAGCGGCGCTGGTGCGACGCGCCCACACCGGCAGCGTGCACCTGTATCTGGCCTACGGTGCCCTCGGTGTGCTGATCGTGCTGGTGGTCGCCGGATGAACATCTTGTCCGGGGTCGCGGGCGCGGTGCAGATCGGCAGCGTGATGGTGGGGGCGCCGCTGGTGATCGGCCTGACCCGGCAGGTGCGCGCACGCTGGGAAGGCCGCGTCGGTGGCGGCGTCCTGCAGCCGTGGCGTGACATTGTCAAACAGCTTGGCAAACAACAGATCACACCGCATGGAACGACGGTGGTGTTCGCGGCCGCCCCGGCAATCGTCGCAGGATCGACGTTGCTGATCGCCGCGATCGCACCGCTGGTCGCCACCGGCTCGCCGCTGGATGTCAGCGCGGACCTGTTCGCCGTGGTGGGCCTGTTGTTCGTGGGCACCGTGGCGTTGACGCTGGCCGGCATCGACACCGGCACCTCGTTCGGCGGCATGGGAGCCAGCCGCGAGATCACCATCGCCGCGCTGGTCGAACCCACGATTCTGCTCGCGGTCTTCGCACTGTCGATACCGGCGGGATCGGCCAATCTCGGTGCTCTGGTGGCGAATACCATCACCCATCCCAGTCAGGTCGTGTCGCTGGCCGCGGTGCTGGCGTTCGCCGCGCTGGTGATCGTGATCGTCGCCGAGACCGGGCGGCTGCCGGTGGACAACCCGGCCACGCATCTCGAGCTGACGATGGTGCACGAGGCGATGGTCCTCGAATACGCCGGCCCGCGCCTGGCGCTGGTCGAGTGGGCGGCCGGCATGCGACTCACCGTGCTTCTGGCGCTGCTGGCAAACCTGTTCGTGCCGTGGGGCATTGCCGGCGGCCGGCCCGGCGCGCTTGACATCGTGGTCGGCGCGGCAGCGGTGGCGGCCAAGGTCGCCGTGCTGGCGGGACTGCTGGCAACCGTCGAGGTGTTCGTCGCCAAGCTGCGGCTGTTCCGGGTTCCCGAGCTGCTGGCCGGGTCGTTTCTGCTGGCGCTGCTCGCGGTCATCGCCGCCAACTTCTTCGCGGTGCCGACGTGACATCAAACAATTTCGCGGTACTGGTAGACCTCGCCGCCGGCGGGCTGACCTTGACCGCGGTCCTGATCGTATGGCGCCGGGACTTGACCGCCATCGCCCACCTGCTGACGTGGCAGGGTGTGGCGCTGGCGGCCATCCCCATCCTGCGTGGAACGCACGACCGCGACGGCGCACTCATCGCCGTCGGTGTCGCCGTGCTGGTGTTGCGGGCCATGGTGCTGCCGCGGTTGCTGGCCCGCGCAGTCGGCGCCGAGCCGCAATCCCACCGCGAGTCCACCCCGCTGGTCAACACCGCAACGTCGCTGCTGATCACCGCCGTGCTGACGCTGGTCGCGTTCGCCGCCACTCAGCGCTTGGTGAACTTGCAGCCGGGGGCCACCACCACTGCCGTCCCGGCCGCTACCACGGTGGTGCTTATCGCGTTGCTGGTGATGGTCACCCGGCGGCACGCTGTCTCACAGGCGGCGGGATTCCTCATGCTGGACAACGGCATCGCCGCGACGGCGTTCTTGCTCACTGCCGGGGTGCCGCTGATCGTCGAACTCGGCGCCTCCCTGGACGTGCTGTTCGCTGTCATCGTGATCGGCGTTCTGACCGGCCGGCTGTCCCGCACCTTCGGGGGCGCCGACCTGGACGCGTTGCAGGAGTTGCACGACTGATGACCGCCTTACTGCTCGCCGCGATTCTCACGCCGATCGGTGCGTCCATCGCCACCCTCGTCCTCGGGTGGCGCCGGGCGACCGCGACGCTGATTGTGCTGTCCGCGGTCACGGTGCTCGGATGTGGTGCGGCGCTGGGTTTCCGCGTCGGATCGGCGACCCGGTTCGCGCTGGGCGGGCTGCTGCGGGTGGACGCCCTCACCGTCACCATGCTGATCGTCATCGGAATCGTCGCCACACTGGCTACCTGGGCCAGCATGGACTACATCGACGCCGAACTGGCGCACGGCCACACCGACATCCGCGGCGCTCGAGTTTACGGGGCACTGACCGCGGCGTTTGTAGCGGCGATGATTATTGCGGTGTGCGCCAACAATATCGGGGTGATCTGGGTCGCGATCGAGGCCACCACGGTGATCACCGCATTTCTGGTTGGACACCGCCGCACCCGCGGAGCGCTCGAAGCGACCTGGAAGTACGTCGTGATCTGCTCGGTCGGCATCGCGATCGCCTTTCTGGGCACGGTGCTGCTGTACTACGCTGCCGAACACGCCGGAGCGTCAGCCGCCGACGCCCTCGATCTCGACGTGCTCAGGGCACACGCAGCTGGGCTGGATCCCGACATCGCCCGACTGGCAGGCGGATTGCTGCTGATCGGCTACGGCGCCAAGGCCGGGCTGTTTCCGTTCCACACCTGGTTGGCCGACGCCCACAGCCAGGCCCCGGCACCCGTTTCGGCGCTGATGAGCGGCGTGCTGCTGTCGGTGGCTTTCTCGGTCCTGATACGCATCAAGCCGATCATCGACACCGCCACCGGGCCCGGCTTTCTGCGGTCGGGGCTGCTGGTGATCGGGCTGGCGACGCTGCTGATAGCAGCCCTGATGCTGACCGTGACGCCCGACATCAAGCGCATGCTTGCCTACTCCTCAATGGAGAACATGGGCCTCATCGCCATTGCCGCAGCCGCGGGAACCACGCTGGCGATCGCCGCGCTGTTGCTGCACGTGCTTGCGCACGGAATCGGCAAGACGGTGCTGTTCTTGGCCAGCGGCCAGCTGCAGGCCGCGCACAACTCCACCACGATCGCCGACCTCACCGGCGTGCTGCGGCGCTCCCGCCTGATCGGTGTATCGCTTGCCGTCGGGACGATCGTGCTGCTCGGGCTGCCGCCCTTCGCGATGTTCGCCAGCGAGTTGGCCATCGTCCGCTCGCTGGCCGACGCCCGGCTCAGCTGGGTCCTCGGCGCAGGCGTGCTGCTTGTCGTGGTCGCTTTCGCGGCGTTGGCGCGCAACTCGGGCCGCATCTTGCTTGGCCGCCCCAACGGCACGCCCGAAATTGCCGTGCCGCCAACGGTGGCGGCGGCCCTGCTGCTCGGTGTCGCGGCATCGACCGTCCTCGGTATCACCGCCGGCCCGCTGACCGACCTGTTCACCGCCGCAGCCAATGGCGTCGGGGCACTGCCATGAGGTGTGAACGGCTGCACTACAGGCTATCTCAGGACGGGCTGGCCGAGGTGGCGGAAAGCCTGCTGGGCGATGGGTTTCGTCTTGCTCTGGTGGCGGCCCACGACAACGACGGCACCCTGCGCGTGGTCTACCTGTTCCTGGCCGGCTGGCCCGCTCGTCGCATCGAAGTCGAATGCGTTGTACCGAAAGCTAATCCGGAGTTGCACTCGCTGTCCTATCTGTCGTTTCCGGCCGGTCGATTCGAGCGCGAAATGGCCGACCTGTACGGGATCCGTCCGGTCGGGCACCCGAAGGCGCGCCGACTGGTGCGGCACGCCCACTGGCCCGAGAATTGGTATCCCATGCGCAGCGACGCCGCGCCCGCGCCCGAATTCAAAGACACTGGCCGGTTCCCGTTCCTCACCGTTGACGGACCGGGGGTGTATGAGATCCCGGTCGGGCCCGTGCACGCCGGGATGATCGAACCCGGCCATTTTCGCTTCTCGGTCGCCGGTGAAACCATACTGCGGGTCAAGGCCCGACTATGGTTCGTGCACCGGGGCCTGGAAAAGCTCTTCCACGGCAGGCCTGCTGACGGCGCGGTCGACTTGGCCGAACGCATCAGTGGCGACACCTCGGTGGCGCATGCGCTCGCCCACAGCCTCGCCGTCGAAGACGCGCTCGGTGTGCAACTCCCTGACGAGGTGCACCGGCTGCGGGCGCTGCTCGTCGAGCTCGAACGGCTCTACAACCACGTCGCCGACTTGGGTGCGCTGGCCAACGACGTCGGATTCGCACTCGCCAACTCGCACGCTCAACGCGTCCGCGAGCAGCTGCTGCGACTCAATGCGGCCGTCACCGGACATCGGCTGCTGCGCGGCGCCATCCGCCCCGGCGCAGTAACGCTGCAAGCGCTGCCCGATGCCGGCCGGCTGCGGTCGATCGCGGCCGACGTCGCCGAACTCGCCGAACTGACGCTGCGCAGCAGCCTGGTGTACGACCGGTTCGCCGGGACCGCCGTGTTACCGGCAGAAGACGCCCGGGCCCTGGGCTGTCTGGGCTACGTGGCGCGGGCCAGCGGCCTGCGCAGCGACGCCCGACTCGAACATCCCACCACCGCTCTGCCCGTCACCGAGATCGGCGCCACTGCGGGCGACGTGCTGGCCCGCTACACGGTGCGGCGAGACGAATTCGCCGCATCCACCGACTTGGCCTGTCACCTGATCGAATCACACTCGGGTCCAATCGAATACGCCGACATACGGGCACCGGTGCACGTGGCCCGCGGCGGTGTCGGCATCGTCGAAGGCTGGCGCGGCACCATCGTCCACCGGGTCGAGATCGACGCCGCCAACCGCATCACCCGCGCCAAGATCGTCGACCCTTCCTGGTTCAACTGGCCGGCGCTGCCCGTCGCGATGGCCGACACCATCGTCCCCGACTTCCCGCTGGCCAACAAAAGCTTCAACCAGTCCTACGCCGGCAACGACCTGTGATCCGCGGCTACTCCTCGCCGGCCAGCGCGAACCGGCCGTCGAGCGTCCTGGTCACCAGGCCATCGGCCAGCAACGAATCCAGCGCCCGGTCGCGCTGCCCGGTATCGGTCAACCAAGCCACATCCAGCTCCGCGCGGGTGACCGGAGAATCCTTGGCGCGCAAGACATCCAGCAATCTCCCGCGGACCTGTCGATCGGTCCCGGCGTAGCTCTGCACACGTCGCGACGGCCGCTGCGCAGCGGGATAACCGGCATGTCGCCATGCGCACTCGCGAAGCGGACACAATCCGCATCGCGGCGCCCGCGCGGTGCACACGATTGCGCCCAACTCCATCAGTGCCACCGAGAACGTCGGCGCCAAGTCGTCGGGCGGCAGCAATGCCGCGACGTCGGCGTGGTCGCGCGCTGCGGACGGTGTGCCGGCGTCGGCCAGGCCGTGGACCACGCGGGCCACCACGCGGCGCACATTGGTGTCCACCACCGGTACCGGCCGGCGATAGGCGAAGCACGCCACGGCCCGCGCGGTGTAGCCACCGACGCCCGGCAGCGTCAGCAGCGTGTCGACGTCGTCGGGGACTACGTCGTCGTGGTCGCGCGCGATGACGGTGGCGCATTCATGCAAGTGCTTGGCCCGCCTCGGATAGCCCAGCTTGCCCCAGGCCCGCAAGACGTCGGCGGCGGTGGCGGTGGCGGTGGCCGATGCGCTGGGCCAGCGCCGTACCCAGTCCGGCCAGATCGACAGCACCCGGGCCACCGGCGTCTGCTGCAACATGAACTCACTGACCAGGATCTGCCATGGGTCGACGCCGGGCTCTCGCCAGGGCAGCTCACGCCGTGACCGGTCGTACCACGCCAAAAGTTCACCGGCCGGGACGCGCTCTGAACTAGTCATTGGCGGTTGCGGCGCAGCAGAATGTGTGCCATGCCCAATACCAGTCCGATAACCGCGTGGAAAGCACTCAAAGAGGGTAACGAGCGATTCGTCGCCGGCAAGCCACAGCATCCCAGCCAGAGCGTCGAGCATCGGGCCGGACTGGCCGCGGGGCAGAAGCCCACCGCGGTCGTGTTTGGCTGCGCGGACAGCCGGGTGGCCGCCGAGCTCATCTTCGATCAGGGCCTGGGCGACATGTTCGTGGTGCGCACCGCCGGGCAGGCCATCGACTCGGCGGTACTGGGCTCCATCGAGTTCGCGGTGACGGTGCTCGACGTGCCGCTCATCGTCGTCCTGGGCCATGACAGCTGCGGTGCCGTCAAGGCGGCGTTGGCCGCGATCGACGAGGGCGCGATACCGGGTGGTTTCGTGCGGGACGTGGTGGAACGGGTCGCGCCGTCGATCCTGATGGGCCGCCGCGAAGGCTTGAGCCGCGTCGACGAGTTCGAGGAACGACATGTGCGCGAAACGGTGGCGCAGCTCATGGCGCGCTCGACGGCCATCGCCGAGCGGGTGGCTGCGGGCGCCCTGGCGGTAGCGGGCGTCACCTATCACCTCGCCAACGGGCGAGCGGCGTTGTGCGACCACGTGGGCGACATCGGTGCGGAGGCCGGCGATTGACATCGTCTGGTTGCTGGATGCGGCGCCGGGGCGGCTGGGGTTAGCCGAAAGAAGGCATGACCGTGACGGAGCAGATACCACCGGCCGTGAGTCGGCGCAGCCTTCTCGCGGTCTCGACATCCGCAACCGGTGTGATTGCACTATCGGCGTGTAGCAGCTCGCGGCCCAAGTCCGGTACCGGTGCTCCCGGCGCCCCCGCCGACGAGGAACTACCGGTCACCCCACCCGAGGACTTGATGCGCGAGCACGGAGTGCTCAAGCGCGTCTTGCTGGTCTATCGAGAAGGGATCCGACGCTTGCAGGCCGGTGAACAGAGTCCTGCTCAAGCGCTCAATGCGGGCGCGGGAATCATTCGAAGCTTCATCGAGGACTACCACGAACACCTCGAAGAACAGTACGTCTTTCCCAAGCTGGAACAGGCAGGCAAACTCACCGATCTGACAACGGTATTGCGCACCCAGCACCAGCGCGGCCGCATGCTCACCGACCTGGTGCTTGCCGCCACCGGCGCGTCGGCTCCGTCCGATCAGCCTGCGCGAGACGCTCTGGTGCAAGACATGTCGGCGTTCATCCGGATGTACGAGCCGCATGAGGCGCGCGAAGACACGGTTGTTTTCCCCGCACTGCGCGACGTGGTGGCCGCCGCGCAGCTCCGCGACATGGCAGAGACTTTCGAAGACGAGGAGCATCGGCGCTTCGGCCAGGCCGGCTTCCAAGGAGTGGTCGACAACGTTGCCGATATTGAAAAAAGCCTCGGCATCTACGACCTGAGCCAGTTCACGGCCACCTGACAGATCGGTGCCCCTAACACGGCGGTTAGTCGGCTAACCCCGCGACACGCCGAGGCGGGTCGAACAAATCGACGTGACCTGGGCCTACGGTGTGATTGTGCTGGATTTGGAACCGCATGGCCCGCTACCCACCGAGATCTATTGGCGGCGCCGGGGCCTGGCCCTGGGCATCGCGGTCGTCGTGGTCGGGATTATCGCCGCCACGGTGGTTGCCTTCATGGGCCACGGCGCGGGGGCCAAACCCGCGAAGGCCGACAAAAACAACTCTGCGCAAAATAAGCCGGGCTCGCCCGCCCCTGAGGCGCCGCCGCCCGCAGGGCAGCCTGGCGCTGCTCCGGCGCCGCTGCAGGGGCAGAACCCCGAGTCGCCCACACCCACCGCCGCCGTGCAGCCGCCGCCGGTGCTCAAAGAGGGCGATGACTGCCCCGATTCCACGCTGGCGGTCAAGGGCCTGACCAACGCGCCCCAGTACTTCATCGGTGACCAGCCGAAGTTCACCATGGTCGTCACCAATATCGGGCTGGTGTCCTGCAAACGCGATGTCGGAGCCGCGGCGCTTGCGGCCTACGTCTACTCACTGGACAACAAGCGGCTGTGGTCCAACCTGGACTGCGCGCCGTCCAACGAGACCCTGATCAAGATGTTCACGCCGGGCGAGCAGGTCACGACGGCGGTGACCTGGACCGGGATGGGATCGGCGCCGCACTGCCCGCTGCCGCGGCCGGCGATCGGGCCGGGCACCTACAACCTCGTGGTACAGCTGGGCAACCTGCGCTCGCAGCCGGTTCCGTTCATCCTGAATCAGCCGCCACCACCGCCGGGGCCGGTGCCCGCACCGGGCCAGCCGGTGATCGCGCCGCCGCCGGAGGCGCCGCCGGGCGCTCCGGCGGGCTGAGCGCACTACCCCGTCAGCTCAGCGGGTCGGCGATTGTCGACTCCGCCAGCTGGGACAGGCCCTCCCGTACGTGGCGGGCCCACATCGCGCCGATGCCGTCCACCGACTGCAGGTCGGTGGCGCTGGCCGCCAGCAGGTTCTGCAGCGTTCCGAACGTCCGGACCAGTAGGTCGACATGGGCGAACTGCAGCCGGGGGATGCCGGCCATCGCGCGGTAGCCACGCGGGCTCAGCGCCGAATCTTGTGCCTCTGCCGTCGTCGGATATCCGAAAACCTTTGCCGGCACGGTGAAGTCGAGCAGTTCGGTATCCGACAGTGCGTCCAGCTCGTCGAGCGTGGCGGTCATCAGTGCTTCGGATAATGGCTCCGGACTGGCGTGATAGTCACGCACAATCAACTCCCGGGCGATGTCGTTGCCGCCCAACAGCTCCTCGAGTTGCAGCCGTAGCTGGCGCCCATCGGTGCCGAGTTCGACGACGTCGTTGTCGATCACCAGGCCGATCCGCCGAACCAGCTCGAGTCGCTGTACCACGGTCATCACATCGCGCAGCGTGACGAAGTCCTCGATCTCCGCTCGGGACAGTTGCCGGCTGACCTCGTCGAGCCTGGCCTTGTACCGCTCCAGCGTCGCGATGGCCTGGTTGGCCCGCGACAGGATGGTCGCAGAATCGGCCACCACGTGGCGCTCGCCGCCCACGTAGACGGTGACGATGTTCATCGAGTGGCTCACCGAGATCACCGGGTAACCGGTCTGGATCGCGGCCCGTTCCGCGGAGCGGTGGCGAGTTCCCGATTCGTCGGTAGGGATCGACGGATCCGGAACCAGCTGCACGTTGGCCCGCACGATGCGGCTGCCGTCGGTGGACAGCACGACGGCGCCGTCCATCTTCGCCAGCTCGCGCAGCCGTGTCGGCGCGTACCGGACGTCGAGAGCGAAGCCGCCGTCACAAATGGATTCGACGTTCTCGTCGTTGCCCAGCACGATCAGCGCGCCGGTACGGCCGCGCAGGATGCGTTCCAGCCCGTCCCGCAGCCCAGTGCCCGGAGCCAGGCGGGCGAGCGTCTCACGCAGCGTCGGACGAGTCACAGCGTGTCATTCTGCGGTCCCGTGGCACTGTGCGTCCAGCCGTTGCGGCGCCGGGCGCGCGCCGGTGCGGTGGTCGGCGATGTCGATCATGTGTTGCAGCGCCACGACGATGGTGGGTGCGGTGAGCGCCCGCATGCCCGGGGGCACGACGTCGGATCGGGGGTCAGCGCCCGGCGGGATGAGGGCGATGTTGAATCCCTGGCGCGCGGCTTCGCTCAGCCGCCGTTCCATGCCGCTGACCCGCCGCAGGTCGCCGGCCAGCCCGACTTCGCCGATCATCACCGCCGTGGTGGGCAGCGGCAGATCCGCATACGCCGAGGCCAGCGCGATCGCGACGGCGAGGTCGGAGGATGGGTCGGTCAACCGCATGCCGCCCACGGTGGACAGGTAGATGTCGTTGACACCAAGGGTCAACCTGGCGTGCTTCTCCAGCACGGCGGTGATCATTGCGGCCCGTGCGTGGTCGATGCCGCTGACGGCGCGGCGCGGCGATCCTCCGGACGGCTTGCAAGGGTTGCAAGCCAGCAGCGCCTGGACTTCTCCGATCAGCGGTCGCTTCCCGTCCAGTGTCACCGTGATCGCGGTACCGGCGACCGGTGCCGCCCGCTGGTCCAGGAAAAGGTTCGACGGGTCGGCGACGTCCTCGATCCCGTTGTCGTGCAACGTGAAACACCCGACTTCGTCGGCCGCACCGAATCGATTCTTGATCCCCCGGACCATCCGCAGTGAGCTGTTGCGGTCGCCTTCGAAATGCAGCACCACGTCGACGAGATGTTCAAGCGAGCGGGGTCCGGCGATGGCCCCGTCCTTGGTGACGTGGCCGACGAGGATCAGCGCGACGCCGTTGGCCTTCGCTGCCGCGGTGAGAGCAGCGGTGACCGCGCGTACCTGTGTGACCCCACCGGCGACGCCGTCGGCCTCGGTGGTGGACATCGTTTGCACCGAGTCCACGATGACCAGCGCGGGCCGGACTGTCGCAATGTGATCCAGCACGGTGTGCAAATCGGATTCGGCCGCGACGTAGATCTCCTCGACATCCTTGCCGCCGCAGCCAATCCGGTCCGCGCGGAGCCGGATCTGGCCGGCGGACTCCTCACCGGAGATATACAGCACGCGCCGGCGCGACTGCGTCCAGCGATGAGCGACCTTGAGCAGCAGCGTCGACTTACCCACGCCGGGATCCCCGGCCAGCAGCGTGACCGAACCGGGCACCACACCGCCCCCGAGCACCCGGTCTAATTCGCCGACGCCCGTGGGGCAGTGTCGCGTGTGGTGCGCTTCAACGGAACTGATCGGAACGGGTGGCGAAGCCGAAGCTGCGGAACGACGGCCGCTGATACCGACGGCGCTGAGCGCCGCCACCTCGCCAACGGTGCCCCATGTGCTGCACTCCTGACAGCGGCCCACCCACTTGGCGGTGACATGCCGGCATTCCGAGCAGCGGTAGTGCGAGCGCGCATTTGCCACGCCAGGACGGTATCGTGCCGGTCCGACAAGCCCGGTGTGCCGAGTCGTCAGACCTGGTCGGATTTGCCGGGCGACACCGGCTTCAGCGGGGCCGAAATCGGCACCATCAGGCTGGCCTGCCCGGCCTTCTCGAAATTGAAGGTGAAGTTGTAGGAGAGGCCGTTCGAGATCGCCTTGGCCAGGGTGACGGTCGCCTTCGCCGAAGTGTTCGAGTTGAGCGGACCCGGCGCCACGTACTGACCTTCGGGCGTACCGATGAGCAGCATCCCACCGGCGGGTAGTAGGGCATCGCCGCCGACCGTCACCGTGCCGATGTCACTGGTGATGCCCAACAGTCGGTCCGGGACATCCGGCGACTGGTTGACGGCCACCAGCACCAGGTCCACCGTTCGGCCCGGCTGGATGAAGTCACCGGTCTGCACGGCCCGGATGCGGACGTCGCGCAAGGCGACGTTGTTGAACGTGACTTTGTTGCCGTTGACGGCGGGTTCCTGGGTGGCCATCTGCGAGATCTGACCGGCTCCGCAACCGCTGAGCAAGGCGGCGATCAACGCAACCAGGGCGACGACGGCGCCCCGGACGGCCAACGCGCGAAGGCCGATCGGCAGGCTGGTACTGAAGCGGTTCACTCGATGCCTCCTGCCGGGCCCTCTCGACTAATGCAACTATGCACAGTAGTAGCAACGTGCCGACTGTGGTAGCTCGGGGGGCAAGACCAGCACAGCAGCGCCTCGGTGGGGTGCTCGCAGGGCCGGACAAGAACGTCGGTAATGTGCCCCATTGCACGTCTTGCTCCGCCTGTCAACCCCTAATCTGCGCGTGTTGTGCCCCTGACCTGCAACGTTGCATCGCACGGTGTTGGGCCGCCGTGTTAGGATGAAGTAACGAAAGGGGCTCGAATCAGATGATCTTCAAGGTCGGCGACACCGTTGTCTATCCGCACCACGGTGCTGCGTTAGTCGAGGCGATTGAAACCCGGACCATCAAAGGGGAGCAAAAAGAGTATCTCGTCTTGAAAGTCGCGCAGGGAGACCTGACAGTTCGAGTTCCCGCCGACAACGCTGAGTACGTTGGTGTCCGCGACGTCGTCGGGCAGGAAGGCCTTGACAAGGTTTTCCAGGTGTTGCGCGCCCCCCACACGGAAGAGCCAACGAACTGGTCACGCCGCTACAAGGCCAACCTGGAAAAGCTCGCCTCCGGCGATGTCAACAAGGTGGCTGAAGTAGTGCGCGATCTGTGGCGCCGTGACCAGGAACGCGGCTTGTCCGCCGGCGAGAAGCGGATGCTGGCCAAGGCCCGGCAGATTCTGGTCGGTGAGTTGGCGCTCGCCGAGAGCACCGATGACGCGAAAGCGGAAACCATCCTCGACGAGGTTCTGGCCGCCGCTTCCTGAAAGCCCTGACGCTTTGCTGGTCGGGCAGTGGGCACCGTAGTCGCAGTGGTCCCGGCCGCAGGGTCGGGGGAACGGCTGGCCGCCGGCATCCCGAAGGCATTCTGTGAGCTCGACGGGCATACCCTGCTCGAACGTGCGGTCGCTGGCCTGCTGGAGTCCAGCGTTGTCGACCACGTCGTGGTGGCGGTCCCCGCGGACCGCATTGACCAGGCCGAGCAGGTCATCGCCGAACAAGCAGGCGCAAAAGTCACCATCGTCGCCGGCGGGGCCGACCGGACCGAATCGGTGAGCCTCGCTCTGTCGGCGGTCTTAGGGGCCGCCGGATCACCGGCACCGGAGTTCGTGCTGGTGCATGATGCTGCCCGGGCCCTGACGCCACCCGGGCTGATCGTGCGTGTGGTGGACGCATTGCGGGCCGGCCACAGCGCCGTCGTGCCCGCGCTGCCACTGCATGACACCATCAAGGCCGTGGATGCCAACGGGGTGGTCCTGGGCACACCGGAGCGGGCCGGGCTGCGGGCGGTGCAGACTCCGCAAGGCTTCGCCACCGATTTGCTGGTGCGCGCCTACCGCGCTTATCGGGGCGCCGCGCATCTTGTTGGGGCCGGTTTCACCGATGACGCGTCGCTCGTGGAGCATGTCGGCGGTCAGGTTCAGGTGGTCGATGGCGACCCGCTGGCATTCAAGATCACCACCCGGCTCGATTTGTTGCTGGCCCAAGCGATTGTGCGCCGGTGAGCGAGCTGCCGCGGGTCGGTTTGGGCACCGACGTGCACCCGATTGAACCCGGGCGGCCTTGCTGGCTGGTGGGTCTGCTGTTTCCCGGCGCCGACGGCTGCGCCGGCCACTCCGACGGTGATGTGGGGGCACATGCGCTGTGCGATGCGGTGTTGTCGGCCGCGGGGCTGGGCGATGTCGGCGCCGTGTTCGGGGTCGACGATCCGCGCTGGAAAGGCGTCAGCGGCGCCGACATGCTGCGCCACGTCGCCGAGCTGGTACTGCGGCACGGCTACCGGGTCGGAAACGCTGCTGTGCAGGTGATCGGCAACCAGCCGAAGATCGGTCCGCGACGCGCCGAGGCGCAGCAGGTGTTGTCCGAGTTGCTGCGGGCGCCGGTATCGGTGTCGGCGACGACCACCGACGGCCTGGGCCTGACCGGGCGCGGCGAGGGCCTGGCCGCGATCGCGACGGCGCTGGTGGTCCCGATCGGTTAACCCCGCTAGGGACCGGACGCCTCGGAACCAGCAGGTAAGCTGGCACGTCGTGACCGATCGCGCCGGCCTGCGGCTACACGACACGGCGGCCGGTGCCGTGCGTGACTTCGTTCCGCTGCGGGCCGGCCACGTCTCCATTTACCTGTGCGGCGCCACCGTTCAAGGCCTGCCGCACATCGGGCATGTCCGCAGCGGCGTCGCCTTCGACATCCTGCGCCGATGGCTGATCGCACGCGGCTACGACGTCGCGTTCATCCGCAACGTCACCGATATCGACGACAAGATCCTCACCAAGGCCGCCGCGGCGGGCCGGCCGTGGTGGGAATGGGCAGCGACTTACGAGCGCGCATTTTCCGCGGCCTACGACGCCCTGGACGTCTTGCCGCCGTCAGCGGAGCCGCGGGCCACCGGGCACATCACCCAGATGACCGAACTGATGGAGCGCCTGATCGAGACGGGTCACGCTTATGCCGCCGGCGGCGACGTCTACTTCGACGTGCTCAGCTACCCGGAATACGGGCAGTTGTCCGGGCACCGGATCGACGATGTCCACCAAGGCGAAGGTGTGGCTACCTGCAAGCGCGACCAGCGCGACTTCACCCTGTGGAAGGCCGCCAAGCCCGGCGAGCCGTCGTGGCCCACACCGTGGGGACGCGGACGTCCCGGCTGGCACCTGGAATGCTCGGCAATGGCTCGTACCTATCTCGGGACGGAGTTCGACATCCACTGCGGCGGAATGGATTTGGTTTTCCCGCACCACGAGAACGAAATCGCGCAGAGCCGCGCCGCCGGGGACGGATTCGCCCGCTACTGGTTACACAACGGCTGGGTGACAATGGGCGGCGAGAAGATGAGCAAGTCGCTGGGCAACGTGTTGTCCATACCGGCGATGTTGCAGCGAGTGCGGCCGGCCGAATTGCGCTATTACCTGGGCAGCGCCCATTACCGGTCGATGCTGGAATTCTCCGAGACCGCGCTGCAGGACGCGGTCAAAGCCTATGTGGGGCTGGAAGAGTTCCTGCACCGCGTCCGCAGCCGGGTCGGTGCCGTCAAGCCCGGCGAACCGACCCCGCGGTTCGCCGAGTCCCTCGACGACGATCTGGCGGTACCGACCGCGCTGGCCGAGGTGCACCGCGTCCGCGCCGAAGGTAACCGGGCACTCGACGCCGGGGACCACGACGGCGCACTGCAGCACGCCGGCGACATCCGCGCCATGATGGACGTCCTGGGTTGTGACCCGCTCGATGAACGCTGGGAATCGCGCGACGAGACGTCGGCCGCACTGGCTGCCGTCGACGTGCTGGTGCGCGCCGAACTGGAAAACCGGCAGCAGGCGCGCGAGCAGCGCAACTGGGCACTCGCCGACGAGATCCGGGATCGGCTCAAGAACGCCGGCATCGAGGTCACCGACACCGCCGAGGGGCCGCAGTGGTCACTGCAGGCCGGTGACGGCGCATAGATGCCCGGCAACTCACGGCGCCGCGGTGCGGTACGCAAGGCAGGCACCAAGAAAGGCGCCACCGTAGGTTCGGGCGGCCAGCGCCGCCGAGCGCTGGAGGGGCGTGGTCCCACGCCGCCCGCGCACCTGCGTCCCAACCATCCCGCCGCCAAACGCGCCCAGCCCCAATCGCGCCGGCCGCCGCGAAGCCGGACTGATGAAACCGAGACGGTGCTCGGCCGCAACCCGGTGCTGGAGTGCCTGCGCGCCGGTGTCCCGGCGACTGCGCTCTACGTGGCGCTGGGTACCGAAGCCGACGAGCGACTCACCGAATCCGTCGCGCGGGCAGCCGATTTGGGCATCTCGATCCTTGAGGTACCGCGCACCGACCTGGACCGGATGACAAGCAACCACCTGCACCAGGGCATCGCACTGCAGGTGCCGCCGTACAACTACGCCCACCCCGATGACCTGCTCGCGGCCGCCACCAACTCGCCGCCCGCTCTGTTGGTCGCGCTGGACAACATCTCCGACCCCCGCAACCTCGGCGCCATCGTTCGTTCGGTCGCGGCGTTCGGCGGCCACGGTGTGCTGATCCCGCAGCGACGTTCGGCCTCGGTGACGGCGGTGGCCTGGCGCACCAGCGCCGGGGCCGCAGCCCGCATCCCGGTGGCGCGGGCCACCAACCTCACCAGAACACTGAAGGATTGGGCTGACCGCGGAGTGCGGGTGATCGGACTGGACGCCGCTGGTGACACCGCGCTCGACGACCTGGACGGCGCCGACCCGCTGGTGGTGGTCGTCGGCTCGGAAGGCAAAGGTCTGTCGCGGTTGGTGCGGCAGAACTGCGACGAGGTGGTGTCCATTCCGATGGCCGGGAACACCGAATCGCTGAACGCCTCGGTGGCCGCCGGGGTGGTGCTCGCCGAAATCGCCCGCCAGCGCAGGAGTTAACTCCGGTGTCCGGCTGGCCCCCACGCCTCGGTGCCGTGTTTGCGGCCGTCACCGTCGTCGCGCCGGCGCCGACGGCGTCGTCGCAAGTACCCGAATTTGACCTGCAGGCGCACGCCGGCGGCCGCGGCGAGGCCACCGGGGAATCCCTGCGGGCCTTCGCCAAATCGCTTGAACTCGGTGTCAGCACACTCGAACTCGACATCAACATCACCAAAGACGGGCAACCGCTGGTGTGGCACGATCCCATCGTCGGGGCCGACCAATGCGCCGACACCGGGCCCGCGTTCGCCGGGGACCCGGCCTACCCCTACGCCGGAAAGCTGGTACACGAACTCACCCTGGTGCAGATCCGCACGCTGGACTGCGGGAAGCCGAGTAGCCGATTTCCCCGCGCAGAAGTGGTGCGAGGCAACAAGATAGCGGTCTTACCGGAAGTCTTTTCACTTGCCGATTCGTATCATGCCGATGTCCGCTACAACATCGAAACCAAGGTGGCGGCCGATCGGCCCGGCGTATCGGCAGGGCCACAAGAATTCGTCGACATCATGCTGGCTGCGGTCAGGTCCACGGGCGAGGTCGACCGGGTGGAAATCCAGAGTTTCGACTGGCGTACGTTGCCGCTGGTGCGCCGGGCCGAGCCGTCGATTCCGTTGCTGGCCTTGTGGAATGAACAGACCTGGGTTCCGGATTCGCCTTGGCTGGCCGGTGTCAACCCGGCCGTCGTCGGCGACCCGCTCATCGGGGCCATGATGGTCGATGCCGGCATCGCATCGCCGGCCTACACGTTGGTCGACCGGGCCCTCGTTGATCGCGCTCACGCGTTGGGCCTCAAGGTGATCTCCTGGACCGTCAACGACGCCGCCACCATGCGCCAACAGATCGGTTACGGCGTCGACGGCATCATCACCGACTATCCAGGGCTGCTGCGCAGTGTGCTGGCAGAGCTCGGTATGCCGCTGCCGCCTGCCTATCACCGGGGTTAGCTGCCGAGCAGCCGCACGCTCGCCCACAGCGCCAGCACCGCCACCACCAGGGCCGCGGGCACGGTGCACAGCCCGAGGCGGGTGTACTCGCCGACACCGGCCTCGACATCGTGGCGGCGCAGCACCCGCCGCCACAACAGGTTCGACAGTGAACCGACGTAGGTCAGGTTGGGCCCGATGTTGACTCCAAGTAATACCGCCAGGATGGCCACCGTCCCGCTGGGCGCGACCAGTGGCAACAGCACCAGCGTCGCGGGCAGATTGTTGACGACGTTGGACAGCACCGCAGCCACCGCGGCGATCGCGAGCAACGAGGGCAGACCCGAACCGGACGGCAGCACCCGCGACATTGCAGTGTCCATTCCGCTACGCATGACGGCATGCACCACCACGCCCAGCGCCAGGACGAACACCAAGAACGACGGGCTCGCGGAGCGCGCGATCTCCAGCACCGAGGTGTGCCCACGACCGAGGCTGCGCACCGCCAGCACCGAAGCACCGGCGAGTGCCACCCAGGCGGGGGCCACCCCGACCGATTGGGCGACTGCGAATCCGGCCAGCGTCAACGCCACCACCACCAAGACGAAAACCGGTGGCCGCGGCGCCGGCCCCGGTTCTTCGGGATCGGGTGTGACACGCAGATCCGCGGCGAAAAACCAGCGGAAGATCACATACACCACGGCCACCGTGGCCAGCCACGGCAGCGCCATCACCAGGGTGAACTTGGTGAATGAGATTTTGGCCAGGTGAAAGGCCAGCAAGTTGGTCAGATTCGACACCGGAAGCAGCAGCGAGGCGGCGTTGGCCAGATGGGCCGTGGCGTAGGCGTAGGGGCGCACCGGGGTGCGCAGCCGGCGCACGGTGGCCAACACCACCGGGGTCAACAGCACCACGGTGGCGTCCAGGCTCAAAACGGCGGTGATGGCCGAGGCGATGACGAACACCTGGCGCAGCAGCCCGTGCGACCCGACCCGCACTCGTGCGATGGCCGCGCCGGCGGCCTCGAACAGGCCCTCGTCGTCGCACAGCCCGGCCAGCACCAGCACGGCGCCCAGGAACGCGACCACACCGGACAGGTCGGCGACCTGCACGGCCGCCTGATGGACCGAGATCGCGCCGATCGCCACCAGCAGGACGGCTGCCGGAACCGCCGCCAGCGCCTCCGGCCAGCCCCCGGGGCGCACGACGGCGAACCCGAGCACAACGGCAAGCAGCAACAGCGCAAGGGTCAACGTCAACGTTTAAACCGGCTTCACATCCACGGGTCTTCGCGCCGCCACACCGTCGGCAGGTGTAGCGCGACACCGTCCCGTGCGGCCAGGCCGTCGAGGGCCCTAATGGAAACGTCTAGGTCGTCGCCCGCATAGGGCAAGGCTCGCAACGGCTTTGACAGGGAGCGGAAGAAGTCGTCCCAGTGGATGAGGACCACCCGACGGGCACCCACTGTGCGCACGGTCTCGGTCCAGTAGTCGATCAGGTATGGCCTGGGCTGCAGCCCCAGCTGTCCGACGCTGAGGTAGACGACGTCAGCGCGGTGGCCGGCCAGGGCGCCCTTGACGAAACCGGCGCTGCCACAGATCAGCAGCCGCCGGCCGGACGGCCGGTGGTGCACCAGCGCCGACCACGCCTCTCCGCAGCGGTATGCCGAGGCTTTCACCGGTGGGGTCAGCGGTGCGGCGATCGCGCCCGGGAACCGGTCGGGTGGGCAGTGGTGGGACCCCACCAGCGTGACGTCGTAGGCACCCAACCGCATCGGTTCGCCGTCGACCGCCACGACCAGGCGGTCTTCGGCCAACCCGTATCCGCGCCCGACGTTGGCCGCGGACTGGCCTCCGACCAGTTGCGCACCGGTGCGGTCAGCGACCAGCGCGGAGTCCAGCACGTGGTCGATGTGGGTGTGCACCGGAATGACCGCCGCCAGCCGGGACACCTCGGCCCGGGCCAGGCAGCCGTCGACGCGCGCCGGTGACGGCGCCACCTTGCCCGCCGCGACCCGGGCCAGGCCGGGGCGCGAGAAGTAGCCGTCTGTCATCAACGCTGACGACCCGTCGTCGAGCAGCAGCGTCGCTACGCCCATCCACGTCACCGAAACCGGCGTTGTGGGGTCGGCGACAGGCACATCGAACCGATCCGAATACCGTGCGATATCGGGGCGACCGGGCTTCAGTCGCATCAGCAGAACGCCCTGATATCGGTGCCGGCGGCCTCGAGGTGATCGCGCACCGCGGTCGCGATCTGCACCGCACCCGGCGAATCGCCATGCACGCAAACCGATTCCACGCCGATGGCAATCCGGGTGCCGTCGATCGTGGTGACTTGCCCCGAAGTCACCATGGTCACCACGCGGTCAGCAATGGCCGCCGGGTCGTGCAGCACCGCCCCCGGTTCCCGACGGGAAACCAGCCGGCCGTCCGGACGGTAGGCGCGATCGGCGAATGCCTCGGCCACCGTGCGTAAGCCGCGGCGGGCGGCCTCGTCGAAAAACACCGAACCCGCCATGCCCAACACCGGCAGGGTGGCATCCACCAGGCGTACCGCCTCCGCCACGGCGGCCCCCTGTTCCCGGTTGGTGACGATCGTGTTGTACAGCGCGCCATGGGGTTTGACGTAGGAGACGGCCGAACCGGATGCGTGCGCGACCGCTTGCAACGCGCCGAGCTGATACACCACGTCGGCAACAAGGTCGTCGGCGGCGACGTCGATGAAGCGCCTGCCGAACCCGGCCAGGTCGCGATAGCTCACCTGCGCTCCGATACGCACGCCGCGCTCGGCGGCGGACCGGCATACCCGCAACAGGCCGGTGGGATCTCCCGCATGGAAACCACACGCCACGTTGGCGCTGGTGACGATCCCGAGCATGGCGTCGTCGTCACCGAGGCGCCAGATGCCAAAGCCCTCGCCCAAGTCGGCGTTGAGGTCGATACCGGCCACCCGCCCAGCTTATTGGGCCGCATCAAGCAAAGGCCTGCCACCGGCGCCCGAGTAGCCAGCAAACCAGATAGATCGCAAACGAGATGGTTGCGACGAAAACCGACACCGGGACGCCGGGCGCCAGCGACAGCAGGATCCCCCCGACGGCGGAAACCTCGGCGAAGACCACCGAGGCGACCATCGCCGCCGCCGGCGAGCTGACCACCCGGGCGGCCGCGGCCGCCGGCGTGATCAGCAACGACATCACCAGTAGTGCCCCGACGATCTGCACCGCCTGGGCGGCCACCACACCGACCAGGGCGGCGAACACGATGCCCAGCGCGCGAACGGGTACGCCGCGGGCCGCCGCGACGTCGGGGTCGACGGTGGCGAACAACAGTGGGCGATAGCACGTTGCCAGCACGGCGACAACCAGTAAGCAAACGAGCGCCAGCATGGCCAGCCCGCTGTAGCCGACGCCGACGATCTGGCCGGTCAGCAATGCGAAACTGGTGCCGGTCCGGCCCGGGTACAGGTGGATGAACAACACCGCCAGACCCAATCCGAACGCCAGCACCACGCCGATAACCGAATCGCGTTCCCGGGCTCGCTGACCGAGAATGCCGAACAGCGCGGCCGCCAGGGAGCTGCCGATCAGTGCGCCCACGCCCACCTGGAACCCGACCAGCAGTGCGAAAGCGGCCCCGGTCAGCGACAATTCGCTGGATCCGTGCACGGCGAACGACATCTGGCGCATCACGATGAACGGACCGATCAGCCCGGCCACCAGTCCCAGGAGGACGGCCGCCACCAGCGCTTGCTGGACGAAGTCGTGGCGCAGCAGATGTGCGGTGATGTCGAAGGAGAACAGATGGTCCAGCATGTCGGCGAGCCGGCGGTTCATCAGTCGCACCCACCGGCCGCCGCCGCGCCCGCCACCACATAGCCGTCCTTGACCGGCACCACCTGGATGTCGGCCCGGTATAGCTCCGACAGCGTCTCCGTGGTCATCACCTGCTCGACGGTGCCGATCCGGAATCGGCCGTCGACCAGGTACAGCACCCGGTCCACGTACGGCAGGATCGTGTTGATTTCGTGCGTGACGACGATGACCGTGGTCGCGGCGTCCCGGCGGCGCCGGTCGATCAGCGCCGATACCAGCTTGGCGTTGGCCGGGTCCAGCGTCAGCAGCGGTTCATCGCACAGCAGCAGCAGCGGATCGCTGACCAGCGCCTGGGCGATGCGCACTCGCTGCAGCTCGCCGCCCGACATCAGGCCGACCCGGACATCAGCCAGGTGTTCGCCGTTGACCTGCCGAAGCGCCCGCCACACGGCCGCACGCCGGCGGGCCCGATCCGCGGGTCGCAGCGTGGTGGCGCCCCAGCGCCGTCCGTCGACACCCAGCCGAACCAGGTCGCGCCCGCGCAGCATCACGTCCCGGTCGATCGGGCGGTGTTGCGGCACATAACCGATGCGTTCGCTGCCCGAGGTGATCGGCTTTCCGTGCACCAGCGCCACCCCGGCGCTCAGCGACAGCTGCCCGAGTAGCACCCTGAGTAACGACGTCTTGCCGCTGCCGTTGGGCCCCAGCACCGCGATGAACTCGCCGGGCGACACCGACAGGTCGAGGTGGTCCCACAGCACGCGATCACCGAACCCCAGCCGGGCGCCGTGCAGCGCAACGGCATTTGGATGGCGGTCGAGGGCCGGGACCGCTTCGAGACTCACGGTGCGCTTACCGGCTCGACCGCAAGGCGGCCAGCAGCTGGTTGACCGTGTTGCGTTGCCAAGTCAGATAGTCGGTGCCGTCGGGCAGAGTCTCGGTCACGGTGGTCACCGGCACACCCGCCCGCCGGGCGGCATCCTGTAGGCCGTTTGTCGCTGCGGTGGACGTTTGCGGGTTGACCACCAGCGCCGAGACCTGGCGGTGGTCGACCAAATCGAGGATGGCCGCCATGTCGGCCGGCGCGGGATCGGTTTCGTTCTCATTGGCCGCGGTAAAGGCGGCCGGGCTGCGATCGACCAGTCCGGACGCCGCCAGCAGGTAGTACGCGACGGGCTCGGTCGCGACGACGCCGACGTTGGGGTATGTACTGGCGATCGCGTGTTCGGAGGAGGCGATGGCGTCGGCGCCGCGGCAGAATTCCGCCGCGTTGGCGCGGTAGTCGGCGGCGTTGCCCCGGTCGATGGCCGCCATCCGGTCCGCGACGGCGGAGGCGACCGATTTGGCGACGCTCAGGTCGTAGAAGACGTGCTCGTTGGGCGGTTGCCCGCCCGGGGTGGTGTTCGTGGCAAACGAGTAGGCGTCGACCGATGAGACGGCCGGGTGCCCGGCCAGCACCTGGTCCACCCAGGGGTCGTATCCGCCGCCGTTGTAGACGACCAGGGCGGCGTCGGTGATGGCGGCGGCATCCGAGGGACTGGCTTGGTATGAGTGCGGGTCGATGTCGGCCCCACTCAGCAGGGATTTGACGGCGACGTGGCGGCCGGTGACGGCACGCGCCACGCTGCCCCACACGTCGGTGGACGCCACGACGGTTGCCGCGCGCGGATGTGCTGGACCGGCGCAGCCGGTGAGCAAAGTCGCACCGGCCGGGAGAACCAGAACGGCCGACAGCCAACGCATCACAGTGGCTACGGCCATCCCTCTCCGTGTCAGCGTCGTGCGCACGTCCGTTTTCCTCTCGCCGCCCCGCGGCCAACCCATAATACTAATGAAAATCGTTTCCACTAGAAAGTGGCGGATTCGAACATACCTGGCCGGCACGGATCCGCTGTAGCCTCACCGGACGTGAGCCCCACATCGCGCCGGCGTGCGACGCTGGCGTCGTTGGCGGCCGAACTGAAGGTGTCGCGAACCACGATTTCGAATGCCTTCAACCGACCCGATCAGCTCTCCGCCGACCTGCGGGAACGGGTACTCGCGACGGCGAAGCGGCTAGGTTACGCCGGACCTGACCCGGTGGCGCGATCGTTGCGGACCCGCAAAGCCGGTGCGGTTGGTTTGGTGATGGCCGAGCCGCTGACCTATTTCTTCAGCGACCCGGCGGCCCGGGATTTCGTTACGGGGGTGGCGCAATCATGCGAAGGGCTGGGGCAGGGGCTGCTGCTGGTGGCCGTCGGAGGAAGCCGGAGCCCCGAGGACGGAACGGCAGCCGTGTTGGCCGCCGGTGTGGACGGCTTCGTGGTGTATTCGGTCCGTGACGACGACCCCTACCTGCAGGTGGTTCTGCAGCGACGCTTGCCCGTCGTGGTAGTCGACCAGCCCAAAGGCCTCTCCGGAGTGTCCCGGGTGGGCATCGACGACCGGGCGGCGATGCGTGGGCTCGCCGACTATGTGCTCGGCCTGGGGCACCGCCAGATCGGGTTGTTGACCATGCGGCTGGGCCGGGACCGCCGACAAGGCCTGGTGGACGCCGAGCGGCTGCGGTCGCCGACCTTCGACGTGCAGCGCGAACGCATCGTCGGCGTGCGGGAGGCGATGACGGCCGCCGGTGTCGACCCGGATTCGCTGACCGTGGTGGAAAGCTACGAGCATCTGCCCGAGTCGGGCGGCAGTGCCGCCAAGGTGGCACTGGAGGCCAATCCGCGGATTACCGCGCTGATGTGCACCGCGGACATCCTGGCCCTGTCCGCGATGGATTACCTGCGGGCACACGGCAGGTACGTGCCCGGTCAGATGAGCGTCACCGGGTTCGACGGTGTGCTCGAGGCGGTCAGCCGCGGGTTGACCACGGTGGCGCAGCCGAGCCTGCAGAAGGGCCGCCGCGCAGGCGAACTGCTGCTGAAGCCGCCACGGTCGGGCTTGCCGGCCGTCGAGCTTTTGGACACCGAGCTCATTCGGGGACGCACCGCCGGTCCACCGGCCTAAGCCGTGCCGGCCGGCCGCCAAGAGCCTGCTAGCCGGACTCCTGGTCGCCGATCAACAACCGCACGGCCAGGTCCAGCCGCTTGCTGACATCGGTGGCCGAGGCTCGCCGGGTGAGCCACGCGAGCAGGTTCGACAACCACACGTCCGAGATCACCCGGGCGATGTGGTACTGGTCCTCGGTCGGTTCGCCGTCGGCCATCGCGCGCGCGAACATGCCGTCGATGAGCTTCTCGACCTGGTCGACCTCGCTGGCCGCGGAGGCGTCGGCGAAAACGTAGGCACGCGTCATCGCTTCAGTGAGCAGCGGGTTGCGCTGCATCGCGCGGTTGAGTTTGCCGACCATGGAGTTCAGCCGCTGAAACGGCGTGCCCCCGGCAACCGCCGAGCGGTCGGTTTTGGCGTCGATGCGGCTGAACTCGCGGCCCAGGGCCGATACCAGCAGATGCACCTTTGACGGGAAATAGCGGTACAGCGTCCCGACCGCCACATCGGCCCGGTCCGCCACGGCGCGCATCTGAACCGCCTCGTAGCCACCTTTGGACGCGATCGCCATGGTGGCGTCGAGGATGCGCTTGCGGCGTTCCCGCTGTGCCTCCGAGCCGAGTTCGGACTCAGCCAGTACCGCCACGTTCATGACCTCGCGCGGCTGCGAGTCAGAAGCACGGCTCGAGCTGATGTTGGCTGGCGACATCTGGCGGGGTGCTCCTGTTGCGGGCGGCGGCTCGGTTGCAAACGATACGCATGCTGAGTGTGAATTTCCCACCTCCGTACCGCCGGGACAATCGCGTGGTGCTGCCGTAACGGCATTCGACTTGACGGTCGATCACTGGCACCATTAGAACACGTTCTAGTCTGGCGACGATGCGGGTTGCGTAGCGGCCCGAGGAGCAGTCCCGCGGTTGCGGGCAGAGTCGAACATTTGTGATCAGGGGACGAGCGGTCCCTCGTCACGCCGAATCGAGCCCGCGGAGGACCTAAGGGTGGTAGCGACCGTCACCGATGAGCAGTTCGCCGCGCGTGCACTGGTACGCGACTGGGCCCGTAATGCGACCTCGGGTCCGGGCGGAACCGCCGCGATCCGCGAGGTCGAGCAGGGCTCCGGAAAAGGAAATGCCGACGCCTGGCGGCCGGTGTTCGCTCGCCTGGCAGACCTGGGGATATTCGGCGTCGCAATCCCGGAGGACCGCGGCGGTGGCGGCGGCAGCATCGAGGATCTGTGCGCGATGGTCGAGGAAGCGGCCAAGGTGCTGGTACCCGGGCCGGTCGCGACGACCGCGCTGGCCACGGTGGTCATCGCCGAGTTCGTCGATGATCCCGAGTTGCTGACGGCGCTGGCCTCTGGTGAACGCTTCGCCGGGCTGGCGCTCGAGGGCGACGTGCAGTTCGACAGTGAAGCTTCCCGGGCGTCGGGCACCCTGCCGCTGGTGCTGGGCGCCGCGGAAGGCGGGGTAGTGCTGCTACCGGCCGACGGGAAGTGGCTGCTGATCGATACCGGCAGCGACGGCGTGCAGATCGAGCCGCTGCGGGCCACCGACTTTTCCCGTCCGCTGGCCCGGGTGGTGCTGACGTCGGCGCCGGCCACCGTGATCCCGGGGTCGAAGCAACAGGTCGAGGACCTGGCGGCGACCGTGCTGGCGGCTGAGGCGGCCGGCGTGACACGGTGGTCGCTGGACACCGCGGTCGCCTACGCCAAGGTGCGCGAGCAGTTCGGCAAGCCGATCGGCAGCTTTCAGGCCGTCAAGCACCTGTGCGCGGAGATGCTATGCCGCGCCGAGCAGGCCGAGGTGGCCGCCGCCGACGCCGCCCGCGCCGCAGCGGATTCCGATCAGTCCCAGTTCTCCATCGCGGCGGCTCTGGCCGCGAGCACGGGCATCGCCGCGGCGAAAGCCAACGTCAAAGACTGCATCCAGGTGCTGGGCGGCATCGGCTGCACCTGGGAGCACGACGCGCACCTGTACCTGCGCCGGGCGAACAGCATCGGGGGTTTCCTCGGCGGCGCCGAGCGCTGGTTGCGCCGTATCACCGCACTGACTCAGGCCGGTGTGCGACGCCGCCTGAGCATCGACCTCACCGACGTTGAGGGTCTGCGGCCGGAGATCGCCGCGGTCGTCGCCGAGATCGCCGGGCTGCCCGCTGAGAAACGGCAGGTCGCCCTGGCCGAGGCAGGACTGCAGGCGCCGCACTGGCCGGCGCCGCACGGGCGCGGCGCGTCACCGGCCGAACAGCTGCTGATCGATCAGGAGATGGCGGCGGCCGGCGTGTCGCGTCCGGACTTGGTGGTCGGCTGGTGGGCGGCGCCGACGATCCTCGAGCACGGGACGCCGGAGCAGATCGAGCGCTTCGTGCCGGCCACTATGCGCGGCGAATTCCTTTGGTGCCAGCTGTTTTCCGAGCCGGAAGCCGGCTCTGACCTGGCGTCTCTACGTACCAAGGCGGTACGGGGTGACGGTGGCTGGTTGCTGACCGGGCAGAAGGTGTGGACATCCGCGGCGCACAAGGCGCGGTGGGGTGTGTGCCTGGCGAGAACGGACCCCGACGCGGCAAAGCACAAGGGCATCACCTACTTCCTGGTGGACATGACCTCACCCGGGATTGAAATCCGGCCGCTGCATGAGATCACCGGTGACTCGCTGTTCAACGAAGTCTTCCTGGAGAACGTGTTCGTTCCCGACGAGATGGTGGTCGGCGCGGTGAACGACGGTTGGCGGTTGGCCCGGACCACGCTGGCCAACGAGCGGGTCGCGATGGCCACTGGCACCGCGCTGGGCAACCCGATGGAAGAGCTGCTCGAGGTGCTGGCGGAGATCGACCTCAACGCTGCCCAGCAAGACCGGCTGGGGCGGTTGATCGTCACCGCGCAGACCGGCGCGCTGCTGGACCAGCGCATCGCCCAGCTCGCCGTCGGCGGCCAGGACCCGGGCGCGCAGTCCAGCGTCCGCAAACTCATCGGAGTCCGCTATCGGCAGGCGCTGGCCGAATACGCGATGGACGTGTGCGAAGGCCGCGGCCTTGTCCAGAATCGCGCGGTGTACGACTTCCTGAACACCCGTTGCCTGACGATCGCCGGCGGTACCGAGCAGATCCTGCTCACCGTCGCCGCCGAGCGACTGCTTGGTCTGCCCCGGTAGCGGCGCCGCCGCGGCGAAAATGCGGCCATGGCTCGGGATCCCGAACGATCACAGCCGTGGGCGCAATCCGGGCGAACGCGGTCACGAAGGGCCTTTTGGCCATGCACACCGGGACTTGTGGCTGCTGACTGCCGACGGCGGTGCTCCTAGCGTTGGTTCATGAGCAATAGCACCATAGTTCTGACGGTCGTCGCGGCTTTCGTGGCCCTGCTGTTGTTGGGTGCCTCCATTCGGATAGTGCAGCAGTATCAGCGCGGTGTGCACTTTCGCCTCGGCCGGGTGATCGGGGTTCGCGAGCCCGGGTTGCGGTTCATCATCCCGGTCATCGACCGACTATGGCGGATTTCGATGCGCATCGTGACCATGCCGATCCAATCGCAGGGGATCATCACCCGTGACAACGTGAGTGTCGACATCGCCGCGGTTGCCTACTTCCGTGTCGTCGATGCCCGCAAAGCCGTCGTCGTCATCGAAAACGTCAACTCCGCCATCAACCAGATCGCACAGACCACCCTGCGCAACGTCGTCGGACAACATTCGCTCGATGAGGTGCTGGCCCAGACGGAGCGGATCAACGGCAGCATCCGCCAGATTCTCGACACCACCACCGTCGAATGGGGTGTGGAGGTCACCTTGGTTGAGCTCAAGGACATCCAGCTCCCCGACAGCATGAAACGCGCGATGGCCCGCGAGGCCGAAGCCGAGCGGGAGAAGCGTGCCAAAATCATTGCCGCAGAAGGGGAAGCGCGTGCGGCGGCTGCCCTGGGCGATGCATCCGACACCATGATGAAGCATCCGCTGGCCCTGCAGCTGCGAAACCTGCAGACCCTGCTCGAACTCGGGGTGGAGAAGAACACCACCATTATTTTCCCTGCCCCGTTGATGAGCGCGATCGGAGAGCTCACCGGTTTTCTGACACGCGAGTTGAACGCGGTGCAACCCGCTGCGCCCCAAGGCTTGCTCGTTGAGCCGCCACCACACGTCTCGGTGGCACGCTGATTCGAGCTGGTAGCGCAGGACTCGGCCGAGTCAGCAAGACCGCTAAGAGAACGTGGTCTGTGCGCAGGTGCTGGGGGACGTGACGTTCACGCCGTTGTAGACCACTTGAATGTGAGTGCACACAATCACGTTGACGTCGGTCTTGGGCTGGCCCGTCGACCAATCGGTCGAGTCGATGCGGCCGGTTGTCTGGTACTTGTCCGGCGGTCCCGCACCGAAGTACACGGTCGTGATCTCGTCGGACCCCATCGACTTCATCACCCGCTCATACTGGCCGGTGGCGTGCGCGTCCAGGTAAGCCATCCGGTTCGTCGACCGGATCTCGGTGGTTTGGCGGGCCCACAAATCGGGCGGGAATCCGGCCACGCCGTCGGGCGTGCGCATGTCGGCCCCGGCGGTGAAGTCGCAATGGCCGTCGGATTTGAAGCAATTGAGGAAGATGTGCGTCTCCAGCTGGTTGGCGCCGTCCAGCGGGAACAAGGTGGTGGCGGTGTTGCTGGCTGCCCTGGACACCCCGGCGGGCAGGAACGCCAGCAGGGCCGAGACGACGGCAAATCCGGTTACCAGTCGGTTCATCGGTGCTCCCCTTCCCGGTTCGCGGACCTCAAAGGCGAACTTAATCCCGCGACTACTCGTCGTAGGTCACTTCTACCGAATCAGATTCCGGGTGAGATTGACAGGCCAGAATGAGGCCTTCGTCGAGATCCTGCTGCTCGAGCACGTCGTTGACTTCCATGTTCACCTTGCCTTTGCGCAGGGTGCAGGCGCACGCGCCGCAGTGTCCCTCCCGGCAGGAGAACGGTGCGTCGAGGCCCTTGGCCAGCAACACGTCGAGCAGCTTGGCGTGGCGCGGCCACGACAAGGTATGGGTTTCACCGTCCAGCTGTACCACCGCGGTGGCCGGCGGTTCGTCGCCGTCGTCGGTGTCCTCGATCTTCACCGCCGCGAACGGATCCGAGTCCAGCGACTTGAACACCTCGATATGTATCCGCGGCGCAGGCACTTTCAGCGCTTCCAGTGCTACACGTGCCGCGTCCATGAATGGGCCGGGGCCGCAGATGAATGCTTGGCGCTCGGTGTAGGGAGCGGCCAGCTTCGCCAGCGCGGCAGCGCTCGGCAATCCCTGCAACGACTCGAGCCAGTGCACCACGGTGAGCCGGTCGGGATACTTGGCGGACAGCTCGCGCAGCGCGCCGCAGAAGATCACCGAGCGGTCGTCGCGGTTGGCGTAGAGCAGCATTACCTGGCCGCTGCCTTCGGTGAGCGCCGACTTGCAGATCGACATGATCGGGGTGATCCCGCTGCCGGCGGCCATCAGCAAAAAGTCGTCGTCGAGTGTCTTGGGCACGAAGTTGCCCGACGGGGCCAGAACGTGAATGCGCATGCCTTTGTGGGCGTGGTCGCACAGCCAGTTGGACGCGTATCCGTCCGCGGTTCGCTTGACGGTGACGGCGAGCGCATCGTCGGTGAACGGCGAGCTGCACAACGAGTAGCAGCGCGCCACCGAGCCGGTGCGATCGCTTGGAATCCGCAGCGTCAGGAACTGCCCGGGGGCATAGCGCAGTCGCTCCGGTGGGATGCCCGGGTCGCCCCGGTCGCTCGGCACCGCGAACACCAGCGACCGCGCGTCGTCGGTTTCGGCGACGACCTCGGCGATCTGCAGTTCAAGGACGTGGTCGCCGAGTGGCTCGTCGGGGATTGCCTCGGTCAAGGCCCGTCCTCCCTTTCTTTGCAACTAGAACATGTTACAGAAAACCGAATTCGTACCACTACCAGCCGCAGGAATACCCTCCTCGACACAAATCGGAACGTGTTCTAGTCTTCTGTGTAAGTCCGCTCTCCCGGGAGGCAAACGTAAGTGACATCTATTCAACAACGTGACGCCCAGTCAGTGCTGTCTGCCATCGATGATCTGCTGCCGCGGATCAGGGAACGCGCCCGGGCGACCGAAGAGCTGCGTCGCATCCCCGAGGAGACGATCAACGAGCTCGACGAGCTCGGGTTCTTCACCCTGCTACAGCCCCAGCAGTGGGGTGGACTGCAGTGCGACCCCACCCTGTTCTTCGAGGCCGTCCGCCGGCTGGCCGGCGCGTGCGGTTCGACCGGATGGGTGGCCTCGATCCTCGGCGTGCACAACTGGCACCTCGCCCAGTTCGACCAGCAGGCGCAGGAAGACGTGTGGGGTAACGACCCGACCGTGCGGGTTTCGTCGTCGTACGCTCCGATGGGTGCGGGCACCGTGGTCGACGGCGGCTACCTGGTCAACGGGTCATGGCACTGGTCGTCGGGGTGTGACCGCGCGACCTGGACGTTCGTCGGCGGCCCGGTCCTCAAGGATGGCCGTCCGGTCGACTTCGGCAGCTTCCTGATCCCCAACAGCGACTACCGCATCGACGACGTGTGGCATGTGGTCGGGCTGCGCGGCACCGGCAGCAACACCCTGGTGATCAAGGACGTCTTCGTTCCCAGCCACCGGTTCTTGTCCTACAAGGCGATGAACGACCAAACCGCCGGAGGGCAGCAGACCAACACTGCTCCGGTCTACAAAATGCCTTGGGGCACAATGCATCCGACGACGATATCGGCGCCGATCGTCGGCATGGCCTACGGTGCGTACGCCGCGCACGTGGAGCATCAGGGCAAGCGGGTGCGCGCCGCGTTCGCGGGGGAGAAGGCCAAGGACGATCCGTTTGCCAAGGTCCGCCTCGCCGAGGCGGCCAGTGACATCGACGCCGCCTGGCGCCAGCTGATGGGCAACGTGGGTGACGAGTTCGCCTTGTTGTCCGCAGGCAAGGAGGTTCCCTACGGTCTGCGCGCCCGCGCGCGCCGCGACCAGGTGCGCGCCACCGGGCGTTCCATCGCCGCCATTGACCGGCTGTTCGAGGCGTCTGGCGCCACCGCGCTGTCCAATGACGCTCCGATTCAGCGGTTTTGGCGCGATGCACATGCCGGCCGGGTGCACGCCGCCAATGACCCCGAGCGGGCGTATGTGATCTTCGGGAACCACGAGTTCGGGTTGCCGCCCGGCGACACCATGGTCTGATGACTGTCAGCCAGTCCACGACCGAGGAGTTGACGTTCGAGTCCACCTCGCGGTTCGCAGAGGTGGACGTCGACGGACCGCTGAAGCTGCACTACCACGAAGCCGGGGTCGGCAACGACCAGACCGTGGTGCTGCTGCACGGTGGCGGTCCGGGAGCTGCGAGCTGGACGAATTTCGCGCGCAACATCCCGGCCTTGGCGCAGCGGTTCCATGTGCTGGCCGTTGATCAGCCCGGTTACGGCCACTCCGACAAACGCGCCGAGCACGGACAGTTCAACCGGTACGCCGCGAGAGCACTCAAGGGGCTGTTCGACCAATTGGGGCTGGGCCGTGTTCCACTGGTGGGCAACTCGTTGGGTGGGGGCACCGCGGTCCGGTTCGCGCTCGATTACCCGGACCGGGCCGGACGCCTGGTGTTGATGGGTCCGGGCGGCTTGAGCATCAACCTGTTCGCGCCCGACCCGACCGAGGGCGTCAAGCGACTGTCGGCGTTCTCCATGACGCCCACCCGCGAGAATCTTGAAGCTTTCCTGCGGGTGATGGTCTATGACAAGAACCTGATCACCCCCGATTTGGTGGACGAGCGTTTCGCGCTGGCCAGCACACCGGAATCGTTGACGGCCACGCGGGCGATGGGAATGTCCTTCGCCGGAACCGATTTCGAGCTCGGCATGATGTGGCGGGAGGTGCACCGGCTGCGTCAACCCGTACTGCTGATTTGGGGGCGTGAGGACCGGGTCAACCCACTGGACGGCGCGTTGGTCGGGCTGAAGACGATTCCGCGTGCGCAACTGCACGTCTTCGGGCAATGCGGGCACTGGGCGCAGGTGGAGAAGTTCGACGAGTTCAACAAATTGACCGTTGATTTCCTGGGAGGTGCGTGATGAGCATCCGCTCTCTGGGCTATCTGCGCTTCGAGGCCACCGATGTGGCGGCCTGGCGTGAGTACGGCCTGAAAGTGCTGGGCATGGTCGAAGGGCACGGCAGCACCGAGGGTGCCCTGTATTTGCGGATGGACGATTTTCCGGCCCGGCTGGTGATCGTGCCCGGCGAGCGGGACCGGCTGATCGGCGCCGGTTGGGAATGCGCGAACGCCGAAGGGCTGCAGGAAATCCGGAACCGGCTCGAGGTCGAGGGCACGCCGTACAAGGAGGCCACCGCCGCCGAACTCGCGGATCGCCGGGTGGACGAGATGATCCGGTTCTCCGACCCGTCCGGCAACTGCCTGGAGATCTTCCACGGCGTCGCTCTGGAACACCGGCGGTTGGTCAGCCCGTACGGGCACAAGTTCGTCACCGGTGAGCAGGGCCTGGGGCATGTGGTGTTGTCCACCCGGGACGACGCCGAATCGCTGCACTTCTACCGGGATGTGCTGGGCTTCACGCTGCGTGACTCGATGCGGATGCCGCCTCAGGTGGTGGGACGGCCCGCCGATGGGGCACCGGCCTGGCTGCGCTTCTTCGGCTGCAACCCGCGCCACCACAGCCTGGCCTTCCTGCCGCTACCGACGCCCAGTGGCGTCGTGCACCTGATGGTCGAAGTCGAGAACGCCGACGACGTGGGTCTGTGCCTGGACCGCGCGTTGCGCCGCAAGGTGCCCATGTCAGCCACGCTGGGCCGTCACGTCAACGACTTGATGCTGTCCTTCTACATGAAGACGCCCGGGGGATTCGACGTCGAATTCGGTTGTGAGGGAAGGCGCGTCGACGACACCGACTGGATCGCCCGGGAAAGCACCGCCGTCAGTTTGTGGGGCCATGACTTCACGGTCGGCGCCCACGGCTGACGATGACCGCTGCGCCGATTGACCCGCGCACGTTCCGCAACGTGCTGGGTCAGTTCTGCACCGGGATCACCATCATCACCACCGTGCACGACGAGGTGCCGATCGGCTTTGCCTGCCAATCTTTTGCGGCGCTGTCACTGGAGCCGCCGCTGGTGTTGTTCTGCCCGACCAAGGTGTCGCGGTCCTGGACGGCTATCCAGGCCAGCGGCCGGTTCTGCGTCAACGTGCTGACCGAAAAGCAGAAGCACGTCTCGGCCCGATTCGGGTCGAAGGAACCCGATAAGTTCGCCGGTATCGATTGGCACCCTTCAGAACTCGGTTCACCGGTCATCGACGGGTCGCTGGCCTACATCGACTGCACGGTCGCCTCCGTGCACGACGGCGGCGATCATTTCGTGGTGTTCGGTGCGGTTCAATCGCTTTCGGAGGTTCCGAAGGTCAAGCCACGGCCGCTGCTGTTCTATCGCGGTGACTACACCGGGATAGAACCGGACAAGACCACGCCGGCGCAGTGGCGCGACGACCTGGAAGCCTTTCTCACCACCACCACCCAAGACACTTGGCTTTAGCGCGGCGGGGGCAGGCAATCGGGCCGAGCAGCGTCCCGCGAGCGTAACGCTACTGCTGTGTCGCGCTTGATATTTCGCGGTGGCGTTACGCTCGGCGTCGATGCGCGGCGCAGAGCCGCGCGAGGTGGGGGCCACCACCCGGCTGCGGGAAAGTCAGGCAATCGGGCTCAGCTCCGTGCCGACCGGACGTTTGGCGGCGGCGGGATTTGGAAATGTGTGCTGACACGGGCCACCCGGGTACGCCCGATGGCCCGTTGAGGGGGCGGGCCATCGGGTTCCCCGTGCGCCGGGATTCAGGTGGACGCTGCTCGATGGGCGTCAGGGTGGTTATCCGAGTCCAAGACAGGGCTGGCCTGACGGCCCGTGCGTCGGTCGTCGGTTGGTGCTGCTCACCTCGCGGCTCGTCGTGAGGTTGTGCAACCCGATCAGACGCGTTACCTGTCTCCCTGGTGACTTCGGGGTCGATGCTGTCGGCGCGCTGCCACTGTTCCTGGAGTCGCTCACGCGATGTCGCCGCTTCGCTTTGATGCATGGCCGCTCGTTCCTGCAGCCGTGCGGCTTCGGCGGCTTTGGCTTCCGCCTCGGCCTGTGCAGCACGCGCTTTGGCAGCGGTTTCGTCGGCAACGGCTTGCCGCCGTTCGACTCTGGTTTTCTCCAGCTTGGCCCGTTCGCGAATCTCTTCCGCCTGCCGCATAAGGGATCGATGCGTTGCTCTGCGCACCGCGATTATCAGGGCAGCAATCAGCAGGACTGCCACGAGTGCGGCGATCACGATCCAGATGATATTGCTCGTGCTCATGATGGGCTCCGTTGATGGGGTCGGCGTGTACGGTGCTGCAGCCCGTCTCCAGCGTTTCCCGTATTTGACAGATATCAAACAAACAACACGTGGCTCGCCTAGTGCTGGTAAGTGATCTCGGTGTTGGCGTCTTGGAACATCTCGGAGACGATTAGCCAGGATCCGTCGTCCTGACGTTGCAAGGCGCGCAACGAGTAGTTGTCGCGGTCAAGCGTTCCGCCGCCGACCAGTCCTTGGCCCCTGATCTTGAGATGTGCTGAAACCAGTACTACCTCGGGAGTGAGCACTCGGAACTTCGTTTCCGGCGGACCGGTGGGCTGCCCGCGGTTGAAGTTGTCGTCTCTGAAAAGGCCACTCAGGTAGTCGACGATTTCGTCGCGTCCGCGTTTGACTGTGCCGAAGGCATTGATCCAGTCGGCGTCCTCGGAGTACACGCTCCGCAGTGACTCGGCGTCGCGTTCGGCGAACGACTTCAACAACGTCAGCAGTGTTTTACCGATCGCTTCCTGATCCGCGGCCGGCAGCTCGGAGAAGTTAGTCATGCCAGGATGCTAGGGCTCGTGCCGCCACATGGACTACGTGAAGTCGAGGGCCTCGACCGTCGCGATAGGGCCTTCGCGCGTCGGCTGCCGCGGGTTTGGTGCAGACAAACTGGGTTCGTTTTCGTCCCGTTTGTGGGCGCGGTTGTGTCTCCCGTCCAGAATTCGAAATCAGGTCCGCGAAGGCTGCCACCACCGTCCGCGGGGTTCCTTGGGATGACCGGGACACCACTGCGATTCCGGTACGAGCCGGCGGACCTGCTCCACGTGCGCTCCACAACCGGCCCAAGTCGTTTTCCCGCAGGTGCGGCATTTGACGGCGTAGCACATCAGCGGGGGCCCTCTTCCAGGATCGGCGGCCCCTGGTAGGGCCGTTGCAGCACGGCGAATTCGGGAATGCTCGCCGCGGTGAGGACCGCCTCGAGCAGGCGGACTCCGTCGTCTTTGGTCGGGATCCGAGTCATCACCGGCCCAAAAAAGGCGTGGCCATCGACCGCGATGATCGGACTGCCGGCGGAACCGCCCAGAACATCTTGACTGGTTTGGTGGGCTTGCCTGACCACCCGGTCGAACTCACTGTCGTCGAGCGCTGCGGCGAACGATTCCTCAAGTCGGTTCTCGACGAGGACTTCGCGGATCACGTCGGGGGTGACCTCTTCCCGACGCACATGCATGCGGGTACCAACCGAGTCATAGAGGTGCGCGAACGCGTCCGGCCCATGCTCGGTTGCGACTGCGGCGAAGAGGCGACCCAGCCGCCGTGATCGATCCATCATGCGCTGCTGATTTTCATTGAGGTCTTTGCCCTCGTTGAGGACCGCCAGGCTCATCTGCCGAAGCGTGACCGGGGTGTGGGTGATGTGCGCGGCATCGGCCAGCCATCGCCAAGCCACCCAGGAGAAGGGGCATATCGGATCGAGATAAAGGTCGACGTCAGCCACTGGCTCCTCCTTATGCGACGCGACAGCGAACCGCCTCCCGATAATACCCCCGTGGGTATCTGTTGTCGAAGCGGTTGCCGGCGGGTGGCCGCAGCGCGGCACCCCGGAGGAGCAGGTGCGACTCCGGCGAGCGTCTCGCCGCCGTGCCGAGAGGACGATGGCAGCAGAATGGCTTTATGACGCTGGATCTGAGCGGGTACTTCGACCGTATCGACTATCGCGGCGCTGCCGAGCCGAACCTCGACGTACTGCAGGATCTGGTCACCGCGCACACCGCGTCGATTCCGTTCGAGAACCTCGATCCGGTGATGGGGGTACCGGTCGACGACCTGAGCCCGGCGGCCCTTACCGACAAGCTGGTTGACCGGCGCCGGGGTGGCTATTGCTACGAGCACAATGGCCTGCTGGGTCACGTGCTGGCCGAACTCGGCTTCCGGGTGCGGCGCTTGGCCGGTCGGGTGATCTGGATGCTCCCGCCCGACGCGCCGGTACCGGCGCAGACACACACGGTGCTGGCGGTGACGTTCCCCGGCTCCCAGGGGTCGTATCTTGTCGACGTCGGCTTCGGTGGCCAGACGCCGACCAGTCCCCTCCGCATTGAAACCGGCACCGTGCAGCAGACGACGCATGAGCCGTACCGGCTCCAGGACCGCGGCGACGGGCTGGTTCTACAGGCCCTGGTTCGTGACGAGTGGCAGCCGCTCTACGAATTCAGCACGCGGACCGAGCCGGAGATCGATCTGAAAGTGGGCAGCTGGTTCGTCTCGACGCACCCCTCGTCGCACTTCGTGACCAGCCTGACGGCTGCGCGGGTCACCGACGACGCCCGACTGAACCTGGCCGGCCGCAACCTGGCCATCCACCGCGCTGACGGAAGCGAGAAAATCCGCCTGCCCGATGCAGCCGCCGTCGTCGATGCCCTCAGCGAGCGATTCGGCATCAACGTGGCCGATGTCGGCGAGCGCGGTGCGCTCGAGGCCCGCATCGACAAGATCCTCGACACCCAGTTGCCCGGCGCGGGGCCGCAGCCGCCCTCACCGCCACGTTGACGGCTATTCCGGCACTGGTCGAGCTTGCCCCCAGCGGTACCCCGCCTCCCGTGCGGCCTCGGCCCTGCTGGCGGTTCAGATTCCCCCTCCGGAGGCGACACGATCTGGGCAAACGGCGCGGCCGCGTACGCCGGGCTGCCAGGGCAGTTCACCCCGGCACGATCCCGTTTGGGACGCAGGTGCAATCGGCACGTGGCACGACCAGGTTGTCCGGCACACCGAATTCTCGATCACCGTGTACATTCGGCTGACGGTTGCCGGGAACCCGCATCGCGGGCACTCGTTAGCAGGCCACAGGCCCCTTTGCGCACCGTAGTGATGACCGCCATAGCGCGGTATGAGGCGGATAGCAAACTTTCCACTAGTGTGTCACATCGTGAGTCGGGATCACAGGTCAGACGATGTCGTGCGCACTTCGGGCGATGCGGATACTTACGGATTCAGCGACGGGACAATCTTCGTGCCCGAGGGCATGACGTTGACGTCGAATTTCGACCGCAACCGAGCCGAGCTCGGTGACAATCCGGCGTACCGCTTCATCGACTACTCGCAAGATCAGGATGGACGGGCTGTCGAGCTCACGTGGAATCAGCTCTGGTCGCGGGTCAGCGCGATCGGCGCCCGCCTGCAGCAGGTCACCACACCCGGGGATCGGGTGGCGATCCTGGCGCCACAAGGCCTCGACTACGTGGCGGCATTCTTCGCTGGCGTCCTTGCCGGCAATGTCCCTGTCCCCCTCTTCGCGCCGACATTGTCCGGGCACGCCGAGCGATTGGCGGCGGTGCTGGCCGATGCCCGGCCCGCCGTGGTGTTGACCACGACCGCGGCAGCCGAGTCCGTTCGAACGACTATTCGGACGCTGGTGCCGAACGAGCGGCCGCGGTTGATCGCGGTGGACGCGCTACCCGCCACACTCGGTTCGATGTTTACCGCCGCGGCGATCGCTACCGACGATGTCGCCTATCTGCAGTACACCTCGGGCTCGACGCGCACGCCGGCCGGGGTCGAGATCACCCACCGCGCCGTTTGCACGAACGCGATCCAGATGATCATGGCCGGCGGGCTGGACATGGATGTCCGCTCGGTGAGCTGGCTGCCGCTGTATCACGACATGGGATTGATGATGATCATGTTCCCGGCGCTGACTGGGGCGCACATCACCCTGATGGATCCCATGGCGTTCCTTCGTCGGCCCTACCGCTGGATCAAACAATTAGGGGTTGAGGCGACCAGTGGCCGGACCTTTGCGGCCGCGCCGAACTTCGCCTTTGACTTGACGGCCGAGCGGGGGCTGCCTCCGGAGGGCCCGGAAGGTGAAGCCCTCGACCTCCATAATGTTGTCTGCCTGCTCAATGGGTCTGAGCCCGTCACGATGTCGGCCATCGAGAATTTCACCAAAGCGTTCGCTCCCTATGGTCTGCCCGCGACGGCCATCAAGCCGTCCTACGGGATGGCGGAAGCGACGCTGTCGGTCGCCAGCATCGCCCAGGACGCCGCGGCCAGCGCCATCTTCCTGGACCGGGAGCAGCTCGGCGCCGGCCGCGCAGTGACCGTCGCGCCCACGGCACCCGGCGCGGTAGCCCATGTATCGTGCGGCCAGCCGATCCCCGATCAGTGGGCGGTGATCGCCAACCCGGACGGCGCCGAGGTGCCCGACGGTACGGTAGGGGAAATCTGGTTGCACGGCAACAACATCGCCCGCGGATACTTCGGCCGCGAGGACGAAACACGACGGGTTTTCGGCAACAAACTGCAGTCTCGGCTGGACCACGGCAGCCACGCCGAGGGCGCTCCGGACAACGGCTGCTGGCTGGCCACCGGTGATCTGGGCGTCTACCTGGACGGTGACCTGTACCTGACCGGGCGGATCAAAGACCTCATCATCATCGATGGTCGCAACCACTACCCGCACGACATCGAAACCACGGTCAGCGAAGCTTCGACCGCCATCCGCAGCGGCTATGTCGCCGCGTTCTCGGTTCCCGCCGATGCGCTCGACGCATCGGGCAGTCACACCGGCGAGCAGTTGGTCGTCGTTGCCGAGCGTGCCGCGGGCGCGGGGCGCACCGACCTGGAGCTGATCGTCGAGACCGTGCGGGCAGCGATCTCGCGCCACCACCAGATCCGGATTGCCGACCTGCGGCTCGTGGCCGCCGGCGCCATCCCCCGCACGACGAGCGGCAAACTTGCCCGTAGTGCCTGCCGGGTCGATTACCTCGCGGGGCGGTTCAACCGATAACCGGCGGTCGATGATTTGACAGCCAGGGACCGATGCGTTGCAGGGCCTCCTCGATGTCGCTCGTCGGTCCGGCGAACGACAGGCGGACGAACGAATTGCCGCGCACAGTGTCGAAATCGATACCCGGTGCGATGGCAACCCCGGTGTCGGCGAGCAGCTTTGAGCAGAAGGCAAGCGAGTCGTTGGTGAAGTCCGAGACGTCGGCGTAAACGTAGAACGCACCGTCGGTGGGCGCCAGCCGGTCGACGCCGATTCGGCGCAGCCCGTCGAGCAGCAGCGCGCGGTTGGCCGCATAGTGGTGCAGGTTTCCGTCGGCTTCGGCGGTCGCCGCCGGGGTGAACGCTGCCACCGCGGCAATCTGCGACAGCACCGGCGGGCAGACGGTGAAGTTCCCGGTCAGGCAATCCACTGCTCGGCGCAGCGCGGGCGGCACCAGTAGCCAGCCCAGCCGCCAGCCCGTCATTGCGTAATACTTCGAAAAACTGTTGACCACCACGGCGTCTCGTGATGTCTGCCAGGCACAGCTGGTCTGCGGCGCGCCCTGGTAGACCAGGCCGTGGTAGACCTCGTCGCTGATCAGCCGCACGCCGGAGGCCTCACACCAGGACGCGATGGCGGCCAACTCGGCCGGTGGAATGACCGTCCCAGTGGGATTGGCCGGGCTTGCGATGATCACCCCCCGCACCGGCGGGTCGAGTTCGGCGAGCATCTGTGCGGTGGGCTGGAAGCGAGTCTGCGGCCCGCATGCGATTTCCACCACCTCACATCCCAACGCGGACAAGATGTTCCGGTAGCACGGGTAGCCGGGACTGGCCAGCGCCACCCGATCGCCGACGTCAAAGCAGGCCAGAAAGGCGAGTAGGAACCCACCCGAGGAACCGGTGGTAACCACGACCGCGTCAGACTCGACGTCGATCCCGTATTTACGTTGGTAATCCGCGGCGATCGCGGCGCGCAGCTCGGGGATGCCCAGCGCCACGGTATAACCCAACTCGTTGAGATGCAGGGCAGCCGCCGCGGCCGCCCGCACCGGCTCGGGTGCTCCCACGCTGGGCTGGCCCGCCGACAAATTGACCAGGTCGCCATGGCTGCGCTGGCGCTCCGCGGCCGCCAGCCAGACATCCATCACGTAGAACGGCGGGATGCCGGCGCGTAGTGCGACATGGTCGTTCACGACGTGTGCAGCACCTCGGATTCCAGTTGTCCCAGCAGCTCTCGCGGCGAGCCGAGCAGTTGCGCACTGCCGTGCGCGCGTTTGAAATACAGGTGCATGTCGTGTTCCCAGGTGATCGCGATACCGCCGTGTAGCTGGATGCCTTCGGCGGCCACCGCTTGTAGTGCCTCGGTGGCGGCGAGACGCGCGGTGGCGGCGTTGGTGGCCGTGGGATCGGTGCAAGCTTCGGACACGACGGCCCTGGCGGCGGCGACGGCGACATACATGTCGGCCATCCGGTGCTTGAGTGCCTGGAAGCTGCCGATCGGACGGCCGAACTGCACTCGGTTCTTGGCGTATTCGACGGTCAGTTCCAGACAGCGCTCGGCGGCGCCGATCTGCTCGGCCGCCAGCAGGATGGCCGCGGTGTCGGCAATGCCCGGGTCGGCGCCCAACAGCACGGACTCTTCGGGCCGCATCCGGGCCAGCCGGCGGGTGGGGTCCATGGTGGCAACGGGCTGCGCGCTGAATCGGGTCCACCGGCTCAGCCGGCCATCGGCGGCGGCGACGACGACATCGGCGATATCGCCGTTGACCACATAGTCGGCATCGAGCACCAGCGCGCCGATCGAGGTCCCCTCGGCAAGGCCTTCGAGTGCCTTGGCGTCCGGCTCGGGCGCGGCCAGCAGCGCCAGCTCCGCCAGTATGGTGCCCAGTAGTGGGGACGGCACCAAAGCGCGGCCCAGCTCCTGCAACACTGTTGCCGCATCGGCCAGTTCGCCGCCCGCGCCGCCCAATTCCTCTGGGATCACCAACGCTGCGGCGCCGACCTGTTCACACAGCAGCCGCCACAGCGACTCGTCATACCCACGGTCGGACTCCATCGCCGTGCGGACCGCCGCGGGATCCGCGTGCTTGGCCACCAGAGCAGCAACGGTTTCCCGGAGCATCTGCCGTTCTTCAGTCACGAGCGCCGCTCCTCTCCCCCGCAAGCGGGAGGTACCCCCACATCGCTTCGTCCCCCGCAAGCGGGCGGTGCCCCCGCTGCATCGTCGCGGCGCGGTTCACAACGCCTCCAGCACTCGCCGCCGATGCGCCTCCGGCGTGCCCCAGGCCGAGCGTAATGCCTGCACCCGCAGCAGCCACAGGGACAGGTCGTGTTCCTGAGTGAACCCGATTGCGCCGTGGGTCTGTAGCGCCGACCGCGCGGCGAGCAGGCCTGCTTCGGATGCCGCCGCTTTGGCCGCGCTGACGTCGCGAGGCTGCAAGGACAAGGCCGCGCCGTATACCAGCGGGCGGGCCAGCTCGATCGCGATGTGCACGTCGGCAAGCTTGTGCTTGATCGCCTGATAGGAACCGATCACCCGGCCGAACTGGGTGCGTTGCTTGGCGTACTCGACGGCGGTGTTCAGCAGCGCTTCGGCGGCACCGACCAGCTGCGCGGCGGTGGCCAGCGCCCCGAACTCGAAGGCGAGCTTGACGTCTGCTTGCCAGCTTTCGCCGGTCGCGGTCACGTCGTAGAGACGGCGGCTGGGGTCGACGGATTCGTGGCGCGCACCGACCGTCCCCTCGCTGACGCCGTTGCCCGTATCTTCGGAGGCCAGCAGCACCAGCCCGGCGGTGTCGGCGTCTACTGCACGCGGCGTCTGTGGTGGCAGTGCGACAGTGACGATCAGCTCACCCGAGGCCAGCCCGGAGCAGCGATCGCCCTGATCGTCAGTGGCCAGCAAAACCGGTGCCACAGCGATGGATTCGGCCACTGGGCCGGGTACGCACCAGCGCCCCAGCCGTTCGAGGGCGACTACCAGGTCAACCGGGTGGGCATCCAGGCCGTCGAATTTCTCCGGTATGGCCAATGCGGTGACGCCGAGGTCGGCCAGCTGCTCCCACACCTTACGTCCGGGCGCGATGTCACCCGTGGACCAGGCACGGACCGCGCCGGGCAGGTCGGCTGCGCCGAGCGCGGCGTCTATGCTGGCCGCGAAGTCGCGCTGCTGTTCGTCTAGCGCAAATTTCACTTCTTGCCCCCGGACTTCTCACGCGGCAGGCCCAGCAGCCGCTCGGAGATGATGTTGCGCTGAATTTCGTTGGTGCCGGCATAGATCGGACCGCCCAGCGCGAACAGCAGCCCATCGTTCCACGGGCCGGCAAGCTCGCCATCGACGGCAAGGATGTCGAGCGCGGTCTGATGCAATTGAACGTCGAGGTCGGACCAGAACACTTTGGTGACCGAGGATTCGGCGCCCAGTTCACCGCCGGCCGCCAGCCTGGTCACCGTGCCGAAGGTGTGCAGCCGGTAAGCCTGCGCCTTGATCCACCCATCGGCCACGCGGTCGGCGAATGCTTCGGGTGAGCCGCTGGCTTTCCATAGCTGCACCAATCGCTCTGCCGTCGCCAGAAAGCGGGCCGGGCTGCGCAGTGACATACCGCGCTCGTTGCTGGACGTGCTCATCGCCGCCCGCCAACCGTCGTTCGGGGTGCCGATCACGTCCTCGTCGGGCACGAAGACGTCGTCGAGGAAGATCTCACCGAACCCGGTGTCGCCACCGAGCTGAACGATCGGGCGTACGGTGATGCCGTTGGCTTTCAGGTCGAACATGAAATAGGTCAGGCCGTGGTGCCGCTCGGCGGCGGGGTCGGAGCGGAAGAGCCCGAATCCCATGTCGGCGAAGGGCGCCCGCGAGCTCCAGATCTTCTGCCCGTTGAGCAGCCAGCCGCCGTCGGTCTTGGTCGCGGTGGACCGCAGCGACGCCAGGTCGCTGCCGGATTCGGGCTCCGACCAGGCCTGCGCCCAGATCTGTTCGCCGCTGGCCATTTTCGGCAGAATACGGTCCAGCTGCTCCTCGGTGCCGTGTGTGAACAGCGTCGGGGCCAGCATCGAGGTGCCGTTGGCGCTGGCCCGGCCCGGTGCCCCGGCGCGGAAGTACTCCTCCTCGAACACCACCCAGGACAGCAGCGACGCGTCGCGGCCGCCGTACTTCGTCGGCCAGGTGATCACCGACAGGCCGGCGTCGAAGAGTACCCGGTCCCAATGCCGGTGCTGGGCAAAACCTTCAGCGTTGTCGTAGGATTTCGTCGGGATCGCCTCGGCGTTGGCCGACAGGAATTCCCGCACCTCGGCCTGGAAGGCCCGTGTCTCGTCGTCTAATTCCAGATCCATCAGGCCAGCTCTCGCAGTTGTGGTTTGAGCACCTTGCCGCCCGCATTGCGCGGCAACGCGTCGACGAACCGCACCGACCGCGGCGCCTTGAAGTTCGCCAAATGTTCACGGGTATAAGCGATCACAGCTTGATCATCCAGGACCGCGCCGGGCCGTGCCACCACGAACGCGCGCCCGACCTCGCCCAGCCGCTCGTCGGGAACTCCGATCACCGCAGCATCGGCCACCCCGTCCATCCGGGCCAGCACCTGCTCGACCTCGGCAGGGTAGACGTTGAACCCGCCGCAGATGTACATGTCCTTGAGCCGGTCGGTGATACGCAGGTTGCCGGCCGCATCGACGGCACCGATGTCGCCGGTATGCAGCCAGCCGTCGGCGTCGATGGCGGCCGCGGTCGCCTCCGGGTCGTCGAGGTAGCCCACCATCACGTTCGGTCCCCGCAACAGCACTTCACCGGCTTCGCCGGGGGCTGCCCCATCGATCCGCAATTCGAAGTCGGCGAACGGGCGCCCGCAGGTGGTGGCCACGGTGACCGCGTCGTCGTCGGCCCGGCACATGGTCCCCATGCCGTTGGCTTCGGTCAGGCCGTAGGCGGTCAGCACGATGTCGATGTCGAGTTCGGACTGCATGCGTTCGACCAACACGACCGGCACGGTAGCGGCCCCGGTCACCGCGAACCGCAGCGAACTCAGGTCGTAGTCGTGGCGTGCTGGATGGTCCAACAGAGTCTGGTAGATGGTGGGCGGCCCGGGCAACACGGTGATGCGGTGCCGCTCGATGGCCTGCAGCGCGCGCAGCGGGTCGAAGGTGAGGTGCGGGATCAGCGTCGCACCGGTCTGCAGACACGCCAGGATGCCGGCCTTGTAGCCGAAGTTATGGAAGAACGGGTTGATGCACAGGTAGCGGTCGTCGCTGGTGATCTTGCCGTTGGCAGCCCACGACGCCGAGGCCGACAGCGATTGCCGGTGCGCACACAGCACGCCTTTGCTGCGGCCGGTGGTGCCGGAGGTGAACAGGATGTCGCTGATGTCCTCGGGCGTGACGGCGGCGCTGCGGGTGCGCACCGCATCGATGTCGACACCACGGGCAATGAACTCATCCCACGTGCCGTCTGCTGCCTCGATCGGCACCCGGACGATGTGCCGCAGCGCCGGCAGGGCGTCGCGGTCCAGTCCGGCGACCCGGTCGGCGCCCAGAAACTGGCCCATTGCGAACAACACCGGCGCACGGGTGCGGGCCAGGATGTCGGCGGCTTCTTCGGCGGTGTAGCGGGTGTTCAGCGGCACCATGGCAGCACCAGCGTGGTGGATCGCCAGGCAGGCCACTACCCAATGCCAGGTGTTCGGCGACCAGATGGCCAGCCGGTCGCCGGGCTGCACGCCGAGCGCGATCAGTGCGGCGGCTGCCCGATAAACCTCGTCGCGCAGCGCAGCGGCCGTAAAAGACCGCTCGTCGGTGATCAAGGCAGGGTGGTCGGGGAGCTGGCGGGCGAGACGATCCAGCGCCGCGGGCACGGTGCGCGGATCGCTGGTCATCGATGCTCCTCTGGATTCTGCTGCCCGGCGTCTTGCGATTGCCCGGCTTCCCCCATACCCCACCCCGCAAGCCGCGACCCCAGCTCACGCGGCTGCGGGGCGGTGCATCGTCGCCGAGCTACAAAGCAAGTGCTTGGTAGGTTAGCCTACAGGGCATGCAGGACGTCGAGGAGTTCCGGGCGGAGGTCCGCGAGTGGCTCGCCGACAATCTGGTGGGCGAATTCGCGGCACTCAAAGGTCTCGGCGGACCCGGCCGCGAGCACGAGGCATTCGAGGAGCGCCGGGCATGGAACCAGCACCTCGCGGCGGCCGGCCTGACGTGTCTGGGGTGGCCGGTCGAGCATGGTGGGCGTGATCTGCCGATCGCACACCGGGTCGCGTTCTACCAGGAGTACGCGCGCGCCGATGCGCCGGTGAAGGTGAACCACTTCGGCGAGGAGCTGCTGGGGCCGACGCTGATCGCGTTCGGAACGCCCGAGCAGCAGCAGCGTTTCCTGCCGCGCATCCTCGATGTCACCGAGCTGTGGTGCCAGGGATATTCCGAACCCGGCGCCGGCAGCGACCTGGCGAACGTGTCGACCACCGCCGAACTCGACGGCGACCAGTGGGTGATCAACGGCCAGAAGGTGTGGACCTCGCTCGCGCACCTGTCGCAGTGGTGCTTCGTGGTTGCGCGCACCGAGAAAGGCTCCAAGCGGCATGCCGGGCTGTCCTACCTGCTGGTGCCCCTGGACCAGCCCGGCGTGCAAGTCCGGCCAATCGTTCAGATCACCGGCACCTCGGAGTTCAACGAGGTGTTCTTCGATGACGCCCGCACCGACGCCGACATGGTGGTCGGCAAGCCGGGCGACGGCTGGCGCGTCGCAATGGGAACGCTGACCTTCGAGCGTGGTGTCTCCACTCTGGGGCAGCAGATCGTCTACGCCCGAGAGCTTTCCAACTTGGCCGAGCTCGCGCAGCGCAACGGCGCCGCCGACGACCCGTTCATCCGCGAGCGGCTGACCCGGGCGTGGACCGGCCTGCGGGCCATGCGCTGCTATGCCCTGGCCACCATGGACGTCGAGCAGCCCGGCCAGGACAACGTCTCGAAGTTGTTGTGGGCCAACTGGCATCGCGACTTAGGTGAGCTGGCGATGGATGTGATCGGCAAGCCCGGGATGATGCTGCCCGACGGCGAGTTCGATGAATGGCAGCGGCTGTTCCTGTTCACTCGTGCTGACACCATCTACGGCGGGTCCAACGAGATCCAGCGCAACATCATTGCCGAGCGGGTGCTCGGTCTGCCCCGGGAGGTTAAGGGATGAGTCTGTCCGAAGCGCCTAAAGAGGTTGCGGGACACGGGCTTCTGGACGGCAAGGTGGTTGTGGTAACCGCGGCCGCGGGCACCGGCATCGGTTCGGCGACGGCGCGGCGCGCGCTGGCCGAGGGCGCCGACGTGGTGATCTCCGACCGCCATGAGCGGCGGCTGGGCGAGACTGCCGACGAGCTTTCCGCGCTGGGACTGGGCCGGGTCGAGAAGGTGTTGTGCGACGTGACGTCCACCGCCCAGGTCGACGCCCTCATCGACTCGGCCACCGCGCGGATGGGCCGCATCGACGTCCTGGTCAACAACGCGGGACTGGGCGGGCAGACGCCGGTGGCCGACATGACCGACGAGGAGTGGGACCGCGTCCTGGATGTCACCCTGACGTCGGTGTTCCGGGCCACCCGCGCGGCGCTACGGTACTTTCGGGACGCGCCGCACGGCGGGGTGATCGTCAACAACGCCAGTGTCCTGGGCTGGCGGGCCCAGCACTCGCAGTCGCACTATGCGGCCGCCAAAGCGGGAGTGATGGCGTTAACTCGTTGTAGCGCAATAGAAGCCGTCGAGTACGGGGTCAGGATCAACGCGGTGTCCCCGAGCATCGCGCGGCACAAGTTTCTGGACAAGACGACGTCGGCCGAACTGCTCGATCGGCTATCGTCCGACGAAGCGTTCGGACGTGCCGCCGAGCCGTGGGAAATAGCGGCCACCATTGCCTTTCTGGCCAGTGACTACTCGAGCTACCTCACTGGCGAGGTCATCTCGGTATCCAGCCAGCATCCGTGAGGTAGCCAAGCAAGCGCTTGGTTGATATCCTGACCCGGTGGACCGAGTGGCCGGCCAGGCGAACAGCCGGCGAGACGAGTTGCTGGAGCTCGCGGCGACCATGTTCGCCGAGCGCGGATTGCGCGCTACCACCGTGCGCGACATCGCCGACGGTGCCGGCATCCTGTCCGGCAGTCTGTACCACCATTTCTCCTCCAAGGAGGAGATGGTCGACGAAGTGCTGCGTGGTTTCCTGGACTGGTTGTTCGCCCGCTACCGCGAGATCATCGACGGCGAGGCCAATCCGCTGGAGCGGCTCAAGGGGCTGTTCATGGCATCGTTCGAGGCGATCGAGGATCGGCATGCGCCGGTCGTGATCTATCAGGACGAAGCGCAACGGCTGTCGTCACAACCCCGGTTCTCCTACATCGAGGACATGAACCGCCAACAACGCAAGATGTGGGTCGAGGTGCTCAACCAGGGCATCGACGAGGGCTACTTCCAGCCCGACCTCAACGTCGACCTCGTCTACCGTTTCATCCGAGACACCACCTGGGTGTCGGTGCGCTGGTATCGCCCGGGCGGACCGCTCACCGCACAACAGGTGGGTCGGCAATACCTCGCCATCGTCCTAGGCGGAATCACCAAAGAAGGAGTCTGAAATGCCCGAGGCGTACGTCATCGACGCTGTACGTACCGCAGTTGGCAAACGCAACGGCGCACTGGCCGGGGTGCATCCCGTCGACCTGGGTGCTCATGCATGGCGCGGACTGCTGGACCGGGTCGACGTCGACCCCGCCGCTGTAGAGGATGTGATCGCCGGTTGTGTCGACGCCATCGGAGGGCAGGCGGGCAACATCGCCCGACTGTCGTGGCTGGCCGCCGGCTATCCCGAAGAGGTTCCCGGTGTCACGGTGGATCGGCAGTGCGGTTCCAGTCAGCAGGCGATTTCCTTTGGTGCGCAGGCGATTATGTCCGGTACCGCCGATCTGATCGTGGCCGGCGGCATGCAGAACATGAGCCAGATCCCGATCTCGTCGGCGATGACGGTCGGCGAGCAGTTCGGGTTCACCTCGCCGACCAACGAGTCCAAGCAGTGGCTGCACCGGTACGGCGACCAGGAGATCTCGCAGTTCCGCGGCTCGGAGCTGATCGCCGAAAAGTGGAACCTGTCGCGTGAAGAGATGGAGCGGTACGCGCTGACCAGTCACGAGCGGGCGTTCGCGGCGATCCGCGGCGGTCGCTTCGACAACGAAATCATCAGTGTGGAGACCGAATCCGGGCCGTTCCGGGTCGACGAGGGCCCGCGGGAGTCGTCGCTGGAGAAGATGGCCGGGTTGAAGACGCTGGTCGAGGGTGGCCGGCTGACGGCGGCGATGGCCAGCCAGATCTCCGACGGCGCCAGCGCGGTGCTGCTGGCTTCCGAGCAGGCCGTCAAGGACCACAAGCTGAAGCCTCGCGCCCGCATTCACCACATCAGTGCCCGCGCCGCCGACCCGGTGTTCATGCTGACCGGGCCCATCCCCGCCACCCGCTACGCGCTGGAGAAAGCCGGACTGTCCATCGACGACATCGACACCGTCGAGATCAACGAGGCGTTCGCGCCGGTTGTGTTGGCCTGGCTCAAGGAGGTCAAGGCCGATCCGGAGAAGGTGAACCCCAGTGGCGGCGCCATCGCCCTCGGTCATCCGCTCGGTGCCACCGGGGCCAAGCTCTTCACCACCATGCTCAACGAGCTCGAGCGCACCGGTGGCCGCTACGGCTTGCAAACGATGTGCGAGGGTGGCGGCACGGCCAACGTCACAATCATCGAACGGCTGTAGCTCTTCGCGCCGCCGCCCGCGCCGCCACCCCTGCCGCCGCCTCCGGCCGCCGAGTGTGAACCACACGACGCTCAATCGGCGTGTCGCGTCGTAAAGTTCACCGTCGGCGAGGCTGTCGGTGCGTGATGGCATTGTCGCGCCATGGACGAACTGCGGTGGCCCTTCCTCGGCTCTGAAGTTCTGGCTGCGAAGGCCATTCCCGAGCGGGCGATGCGTGCGATATACGGGCCGGTCTACCCGGGCGTGTACGTCCCGTGGGGTATCGAGCTGACAGCGAGGCAACGCGGGCAAGCGGCGTGGCTTTGGTCGCGGCGCCGGGCGGTCATCGCCGGCAACTCGGCGGCAGCGTTACTCGGCGCGAAATGGGTGGACCCGCGGGCGCCGGCCGAACTCGCATACAACAACCGCCACCCGCCGGCCGGCATCATTGTGCACACCGACACCTTGCTGCCCGGTGAAGTGCAGGTGATCGAGGGCATCTCGGTAACTAGCCCGGCCCGCACGGCTTTCGATCTCGGGCGGCGAACGATTTCGCGGATGCAGGCAGTTCAGCGGCTTGATGCTTTGACGAATGCCACTGACGTCAAAGTCACCGACGTGGAGGCGATCATCGCCGAACATTCCGGCACGCGCGGTCTGCTCCGGCTCCGGGGGGTGTTGCCGCTGGTTGACGGAGGTGCGGAATCTCCGCAGGAGACGCGAACCCGGCTGGTGTTGATCGACGCGGGCCTGCCGAAGCCGCAAACGCAGATCAGGGTGTCCGATGATTACGGCGACTTCGTTGCCCGCATCGACATGGGGTACGAGGATCTGCGGGTCGGCATTGAGTACGACGGTCCCCAGCACTGGACGGACCGTCAGCAGCGCGATCGAGACATCGATCGGTACACCGCGTTGCTCGATCTGGGCTGGACGATCATCAGGGCCAGCAGCGAGCTACTCCGATACCGCCAGGGCACGGTCGTCGCTCGAGTCGTCGCTGCGATGCGCGCCGCGGGATGGGGCGTCAATGATCGCCGAGTGTGAAACCCACGACGCTTTCTCGGCGCGTCGCGTCGTGGATTTCACACTCGGGCATGGGGTTACCGGGCAGCCAGCACCAGCGCGATCCCGCCGAGCGCCAGCAGCCAACTCGCGAAGCTGCCCACCAGGAAGTACTCGGTCACCTCGTCGATGCCGACCTCGCCGTCGCGGTTCCTCTGGGCGTTCAATTCGGGAAACCGGATGATGCCCTTGGCCGCGACGACGGCGCTGGCCGCGGCCACCTGACCGCCGACGCCGAGGCTCAGGATCAGCAGGCGTTCCATCGGGCCCAGCAGTCGGCCGCCCTTGAGCCGGTCCGACGGCTGCGGCTGACCGGCCGGACGTACTGCGCGCCCACTGAGCCAAGCACGAGGCGCACCAGCTGATTTCCCGTGGCGAACTGCGCCAGTACCACCCCGACGATCATCAGCAGCCGGGTGGGCGCGACGTCGTGCAGCGGCAGCTGTGCCCACGCAGACCACCGTGCGACCACGCCGTTGACCGCCGAGGCCCATCCGGACAACACCGTCAGCAGCGCCAGCGTCGCGGCGAATACGGTTAGCGGGGCGGCTTGCCGTCGGCCGCTGCGTTCGCTGTGCAGGCACAGCCACTCCCAGACGACCGCCGCGGCGGCCGCCAGCACGAGCAACGGGATGTCGCCGGCATGCCACAGTGCACAGAGCGCCGCACACACCACCACCACGACCGGTCCGATTGCCAGCGGCGGCCACGCCGCGCGGACCACCCGCCGACACAGGTCGGCGACCCCGAGCGCGACGAGTAGGACCGCGACGGCGCTCACGGCAGGCCCCGAAGGTATTGGCTGGCAAGGACGATCAGATCCAGGCCGTCGCGGCCCGCTCGCTGGGATACCGCCGACGCGCTGATGCCCTCCTCGGCGGCGAGCTGCTTTTTGGTCTTGTTGTTCATCAAGCCCTGCACAATCCGCAGTGATCGGTCATCGAGCGATCCAAGCAGATGGTCCCGACACAGCAGGGCCGCGTTGATCGCGGCAACGTCGTCACGGCCGTGGTCGGAGGCCCGGAACGTCGTCCGAACCAGAGTGAAGCCGGGTTGCCGCTGAACCTCTGCGGTCTGCCGGATGGCGTCGCGCGCGGCCCACCAGCCGGGGCCGTCCTGGATTCCTGCGTCGGCGTCCAGGATGGTGACCGTGCCCCAGCCGATCCCGAACCGGATGTCGATTTCGGGGGCGACGGCCAGCCGTAGCGACAACGCGGCGTCGATCGCGGCGCCCACGGTCGGATAGCCGCCTTGAAACTCGTCGCCGACGGTGAACGCCGGCGGGTCGATCGCACCGGCGGCGATCCGGTGCAGGGCACTCGTTACGACCAGATGCAGCTCGGACCGGTCGGCCGCGCGCCGTGAACCGACAATGTCACCGATGAGTGTCGCCCGCGGTGAAGATCCAGGCTTCATCGTAGCCATATGAAGATGATAGCTTAATTTGATTATTATGAAGCTGATAGCTTCATAATGTCATGGTCGTCGCTAGGACTGCTCCACCAGCGCGGAAGCCGCCTGCAGATGCACGATCGCGTCACGGACAATCGACTCGATTAGCTCGGCGCACGACGGCAGGTCCTCGAGGATGCCGGCCACCTGTCCGGATGCCAGCACCCCGGCCTCGGTGTCGCCTTCGACCAGACCGGCTTTCAGCAGCATCGGCGTGTTCGCCGCCATCACCACCTGCGCCCAGGTCAGCTCCTTGCCGTGGCGCATCGCCAGGCCATCGGTGATCATCGATCGCCAGGTCATCTGCGACATATGCTTGAACTTCGCCGCATTACGGATTGCCGCAGCGAATCCCCTTGCCCGCGAACCGCTTTCCAGCTTCTCGACTAGACCGGTGCGCAGCACTCGGTGCGGCATGCCATCGACTCGGGTGGTGACCACCGTGCCATCCAGTGCCGCGTCGAGGTAGCGCCGCTTGACCGCGTCCGGAACGGTGGAATCCGAGGTGAGCAGAAACCGCGTGCCCATCGCCACGCCGGCGGCGCCGTAGCTCAAGGCGGCCGCCAACCCGCGTCCATCGAAGAAACCGCCCGCCGCGATCACCGGGATCCCGGTGCCCTGCACGGCGTCCAGCACCGACGGCAGCAGCAGCGTGGTGGCGACCGGTCCGGTGTGTCCACCGCCTTCCCCGCCCTGCACGATCATCGCGTCGGCACCCCAGCTCGCGACCTTGCGAGCGTGTTTGGCTGCGCCGATCGACGGAATAACCACGGCCCCGGCTTCTTTGAGCCGGGCTATCAGCTCTTGTTTGGGCGCCAGCGCGAACGAGGCCACCTTCACGCCCTCGCGAATCATCAACTCGACGCGGTCACCGGCGTCGGCGGCGTCGGCGCGGATGTTCACGCCGAACGGTTTGTCGGTGGCGGCCTTGACCTTGCCGACGGCCGTCGCCAACTCGTCCAGCGTCATGGTGGCCGACGCCAGGATGCCGAGTCCGCCCGCGTTGGCCGTGGCGGACACCAGCCGGGCACCGGCCACCCAGCCCATCCCGGTTTGCACGACCGGGTGCTCGACGCCGACCAGTTCGGTCAGCGGCGTGCGCAACTTCATGAACGGATCTCTCTGTCGCGCAACGACTTCGGATCGATCACCTCGCGGACCAGGCGCAGCTCGTCGTCGGTCGGCAGCCTGGTTTCGGCGGCCTCGTCCAGGCCGTCTATCTCGAACGAGGTGTTGTCGCGGACCTCGGCGGGTGTCACTCCGGGGTGCAGGGACAGCGCCCGCATGGTGTGGTCGGGGCCGCCGAAGTCGAACACTCCGAGGTTGGACACCACCCGATACGGGTTGGCGAATCGAAACGCCGGATTGTCCGCGTCGATCTTGTCCCAGCCGATGCCGCAGACCACGTCGACCGCTTGACAGAACACCCGCTTAGAATGATTGCCCACCCAGTAGCTGGTCGCGTGGTTGACGCTGTTGCCGGGCGCGCCGCGGACACCGAACATCTGCCGGGTCGGATGCTGCAGCGGACCGAAGGCAGAGAGGTTCTGATTGCCGAAGCGGTCAACCTGGTTGGCGCCCATCACCACGTGCCGCCGCCCCCAGGCCAGTGTTTCGAAGACCCGGCCGAAAGGCATCCAGCCTTCGACGGCTCCGGCCGCGCCGAGCGCCGGGGTATCCGCCAGCAGTTGCGCCTCGCCGTCGGTCAGCACGATGTCCGGTGCGAACGTCAACCGGGCCAGCCGCGCGCCGACCGAGGCCATGTTGGTCATCGGGCTGATCATGATCTCGCCTGCGTCCCTGAATAATTCGGCGCAGGCGACCGCACAGACTTCGGCTAGAGTGCTCACTTCCCGGGTCATCGCCGAGCCTCCTGCCCGAATGCGCTTACGGCCGCTTGGTAGTCGGTTTCACTGCCCGACAGGTACGTCTGGACGAACTTTTGCCAGCCCTCGTCCGTCGAGGCCGCCTCGGCGTAGTGCCGCTGGAACTTTTCGTCACGGCCATAATCGGGTGCGGCGGTGGTGAAGTGGGCGCCACCGGGCGCTTCCACCACCGCATCGACCATCATCCGGTTCACCAGCAGCGCTTGCGGGGGCACCGCTTTCACCAGCTCCTGAGTGGGGACGACGCGCTCCACCGACAGGTAGCGTCTCTCGGCGGCCATCAGGAACAGGTCGTCAAAGTAGGGGTCGATGCCGGTGTAGGCGGCGTTGCCTCGGCTATCACCGAGATTGAGGTGCACGAAGGCGGCGTCCAGGCGTAACGCCGGCATGGCGATCAGCGTCTCGTGCCCGCCGCCGGGTGCCGGGTACGGGCTGGCTACGGTGCGCAGCTCGCCCTCCCAGAAGTCCGGGACCGAACTGCCCAGCCCGGCCCGAATCGGCAGGAACGGCAGCCGCTGTGCGGCTGCCAGCAATCCGCAGCGCAGCATGCCCTCGTCCATCTCCCTGGCCTCGATGGCCCCGCTGGTACGCGCCTTGGCGAACCAGGGGTCGTAGAACGGCGGGGTGTCCAGCGAGACGAAGCCGTAGTAGACGCGTCGTACCTTGCCGGCCGAGCACAGCAGTCCCAGGTCGGGTCCGCCGTAGGTGACTACCGTCAAGTCCGTGACGTCGGTGCGCAGCATGGCACGCACGAACGCCATGGGTTTGCGCCGTGATCCCCAGCCGCCGATGCCGATCGTCATGCCGCTGCGCAATTGCGCGACGGCCTCGTCGAGCGTTGTCCTTTTGTCGCTCATGACTTCTTGACGAACGCGTCGCGGTGCTCGTCGGACACCCCGGCGAGGTTGAGCTCGAACGTAAAGCCTTGCTCCATTCGGTAACTCGAGTTGACGCGTTGCACGTCGATGAAGTTGAGCGCTTCTTTGGCCGCGCGGATGACACGAGTGTCTTTCGCGGCGATGTCGCGGGCCACCCGCAGCGCGGCTTCGTCGAGTTCGGCGCGGGGCACCACCTCGTGCACCGAGCCGAAGTGGTGCAAGGTGGCGGCGTCCACGGTCGCAGCGGTGAAGAACAGCCGCCGCATCATGTGCGCAGGCACCAGCCGCGACAGATGGGTGGCCGCACCGAGCGCGCCACGCTCCACCTCGGGCAGCCCGAAGGTGGCGTCGTCAGAAGCCACGATGACGTCGGCGTTGCCGACCAGGCCGATGCCGCCGCCGACGCAGAATCCGTTCACCGCCGCGATTACCGGCACTGCACATTCGTATACTGCGCGGAAGGCGGCGAAGCAGCCGCGGTTGGCGTCGATCAGCGCGGTGAATCCCTCGGTGCGCTGCATCTCCTTGATGTCCACCCCGGCGTTGAAGCCGCGGCCCTCGGCCCGCAGGATCACCGCGTGGGTTTCTGGGTTTGCACCGGCGGCCGTGACGGCGTCGGCAAGGTCGAACCAGCCGCCCGACGGGATGGCGTTGACGGGCGGATAGTCGACGGTGACCGCGACTATGCCCGGTTCGGTGGTGGTGGATGTGATGGGCAAGGTGGCACGTCCTTCTGAGACATACGTGGCGACTACCTAAGCAAGCACTTGCTTGGTACGCTAGCACAGTGACCCGAGCCGGAGGAGCCGACGCCATCAATTTGGGACTGGCCGGACGGGTGGTTCTGGTGACCGGCGGCGTTCGAGGGGTAGGCGCCGGTATCAGCTCGGTTTTCGCCGAGCAGGGCGCGACCGTCGTCACCTGCGCGCGACGCGCAATGGAGGGTCTGCCCTACGAGTTTCACCCCTGCGACGTACGCGACGACGATGCCGTCAAGGCGTTGATCGATGCGATCTCGGACCGGCACGGCAGGCTCGACGTCGTTGTCAACAACGCCGGAGGTTCGCCGTATGTGCTGACCGCGGATTCCAGCGCGAAGTTCAACCGCAAGATCATCGAGCTCAATTTGATTGGCGCGTTGTCGGTTTCACAGCATTCGAACGACAAGATGCAAAACCAACAGCAGGGCGGGTCGATCATCAACATCTGCAGTGTCAGCGGCCGACGGCCGACACCGGGCACCGCCGCCTACGGAGCCGCTAAGGCGGGGTTGGAAAGCCTCACGCAGACACTGGCGGTGGAATGGGGACCGAAAGTCCGGGTGAACGCGTGCGTGGTCGGCATGGTGGAGACCGAACAGTCGGAACTGTTCTACGGCGACGCCGAGTCGATTGCCGCGATTTCGAAGAACGTGCCGCTGGGCCGGCTGGCCACGCCTGACGACATCGGTTGGGCCGCGGCGTTTCTGGCCTCGAATGCGGCGTCCTACATCAGCGGTGCCACGTTGGAAGTGCACGGGGGCGGGGAGCCACCGCATTATCTCGCCACCACGAGCGCAATCAAGTAGAGGAGACAACAGATTATGGGAGTGGTTGACGGCCGCGTCGTCATCGTCACCGGCGCCGGCGGCGGTATTGGTCGCGAGCACGCGCTCGCTTTCGCGGCTGAAGGTGCGCGCGTGGTGGTCAACGACATCGGGGTGGGCCTGGACGGTTCGCCCGCGGGCGGTGGCAGCGCAGCCCAGGGTGTGGTCGACGAGATCATCGCAGCCGGCGGGGAAGCGGTCGCCAACGGATCCAACATCGCGGACTGGGACCAAGCGGCCAGCTTGATAGCGACCGCCGTCGAGACCTTCGGTGGTTTGGACGTTTTGGTGAACAACGCCGGCATCGTGCGCGACCGGATGATCGCCAACACCAGCGAGGAAGAGTTCGACGCCGTCATCGCCGTGCACCTCAAGGGCCATTTCGCCGCGATGCGTCACGCGGCATCGTACTGGCGCGGGCTGTCCAAGGCAGGCAAAACCGTTGACGCACGGATCATTAACACCAGTTCGGGCGCTGGATTGCAGGGCAGCGTCGGGCAGGGGAACTACAGCGCCGCCAAGGCCGGCATCGCGGCGCTGACGCTCGTCGGCGCCGCAGAAATGGGTCGTTACGGCGTCACCGTCAACGCCATCGCACCGTCAGCCCGCACCCGCATGACCGAAACGGTCTTCGCCGAGATGATGGCCAAGCCGGATGACGGGTTCGATGCGATGGCGCCAGAGAACATTTCGCCACTGGTGGTGTGGCTGGGCAGCGCCGCATCCCGTGACGTCACCGGCCAGGTGTTCGAGATCGAGGGCGGCATCATCCGGGTCGCCGAGGGCTGGGCGCACGGCCCGCAGGTTGACAAGGGCGCAAAGTGGGATCCGGTCGAGCTCGGGCCCGTCGTCGCAGACTTGCTCGCGAGGTCGCGGCCGGCGGTCCCCGTCTACGGGGCCTAGCGGCCCCGAGTTCAGGCTCAACGAAGCGCACAATAGTTGAGCGGCAGAGCCATCGGTCGACAATTAAGGTCACGCGGCCTGCCGTCCGGCTCGGGCTATCCGACGATGCTCAGCGCGGACGCGGTGGTACCGCCGAAAGCCCCAGCCCCTCTGGGGGTGCCGAATCCCGTCGGGCCGTCATACCCTACCTCTGCTGTGCAGAGGTAGGGTACTGCGCAGCTTCCGTCCGACCCGGACGTGACGTCGTTCAAATCGGTTGCGTGCGAATAAATGCTGGCTGCGTAGTTCACTGCACCGCCATTGATCGCGTAGGCGGCGGCAACGATTGGCGAGTTCACGCTTGTCCCGCCAAAAACGTACCAGCCGCTGACGCCCAAAGACCCAGGCGCATACACCGCAACCCCGGTGTTCGGATCGGCAACGGCCGAGACGTCGCCGACAGTGCGGTGTTTGCAGCCGCGATCGGTTTGCCATGACGGCTTCGCGAAAATGGCGCTACAGCCGCCCCCGGTTCCGCTCCACGCCGTCTCGCTCCATCCGCGTGCATTGCTCGCCGAGGCCAAACTCGTGCCGCCGACGGCAATCACGTACGGCGACGACGCGGGAAACTCAACACCGTATCCGGCGTCGCCACTGCTCGCCGTCACAGCAACCCCCGGGATGTTGTACCGCGCCGCATACAACGTCGCGTTCAAAATGTTCTCCGCCCCACCGTAGCTATTGCTGATCGCGTGCGCGCCTAATCGCCCGGCTTCCGCAACCGTGGTGCTCATGTTTGCAATACTGCTCGTGGTGGCCTCGAGCAATATCAGTTTGCAGCCCGGGCAGATGGCGCTGGCCATGTCCAAATCGACAGCCTGCTCCTGACTCCAGGAGACATTGTTCGCCGGCAGAGGCGACGCCTTGCCTTGCTGATTGAGCTTGTGAAAGCATCCGTTGGCGGACGTGCAGGGTGGCAACCCGAAATGTGCCCGATATACGGCTAGGTCGGTTTCGGCGTTGGGGTACCCGTAGGCATCCACGAGGGCGATGGTGTCGGCCCCGTTCGAGGTGATGGCGTAAGCGTTCCGCAGTTCCGCCGGGCCGTACCCGGCGGGCCCCGTGGTCGCCAGCGGGTTGAGATTGTCGTCGGTTCGAATGACGGCATGGCACCGCACGTCACCCGAGACGGGTAGGTTGCACACGTGCTTCGACCTTCCCGGCGGCAACAGGGGCGGAAACGCGTGCGCCGCAGGCACAGCCAGCAACCCAGAAACCACGACAACACACACCACGAGGACTAGCTTCCGCACAACGTCTTCCTTCCAACCGAGATGCGGTAGTAACCCCCGAGGTCTTAGGACCTGGCTTCTGGATCGTAGACACCAAAAGGCCGGTGAAAGGCACCGTGCTGTATTCGCAACGCGATTGACGCCAGAACGCGATCGGCCGAGCCGCTTCAGAACTGGAAACAGCGCGGCCAGAACGTCACTGGCCGAAGGGGACGATGTGCTACGGGTCGCAGATGACGATCGGGATGGTGCGGTCGGTCCAGGACTGGTAATCCTCGTAGGCCGGGTACATCGCCACCAACTGCGGCCAGTATCTGGCGCGCTCGTCATCGGTGGCATCCCGCGCGGTCAGGTTGAGCACCTCTTTTTTGATCTGCACCTGCACCTTGGGGTTTGCCTTGACGTTGAGGTACCACATCGGGTTCTTCGCGGCACCGCCCTTGGAGGCTGCGACAATCACCCGGTCACCGTCACGCAAAAAATACAGTGGGCTGACCCGCGGTTCGCCCGTCTTGCGGCCGGTGGTGGTCAGCAGGGCAACGGGAATCTTCTGGAATGTGCCACCAAGGCCCTCTCCGCCGTTACGGCGGTACATGAACGTGTTGAGGCGCGACATCCACTTGATCAGGAAGTCGGTGTACGGCGAATTGAGAAAGCGCGGGGGTGTTTTCGGCATAACAGTGATCCTAGAGCCGGACGCAGTCAGCGCTGAATGAATGGTTGGAAGCGAACCTTGATGTGCTGGATTTCGGCTTTCCCGCTTGCACTTTCTGCGGGGATTACGAAGGTCTCGTCAACTCGCGCGGCGAGCCGCCGGCCACCGAACGCCGCCTTGGTCAGCACGTCGTACGCCGCATGCACCTCATCACCGGCGACGCGGTAGTCCGGTGGCGTCGTATCGGCGATGACCCAATACTGGAGCCCGCGATTGAGGCTGCGCCGCAGGTGCTTTCCGGAAAAACCGTTTTTGATCCCCTGCTCTACGCGGGTGCACCGGGCCGCGAACGGAACGGAGTCACCGTCATGGCTGACCAGCGCGTTGATGTATGACTGTGCCGCGGCGATGCGGTTATCTTCGGCGACGATCACCGACTGGCTAGATGCGCTCGATGATGGTGCCGGTGGACAGGGCGCCGCCCGCGCACATGGTGATCAGCGCGGTGCTCTGGTCGGAGCGTTCCAGCTCGTGCAATGCGGTGGTGAACAGCCGACTGCCGGTGCAGCCCACCGGGTGGCCCAACGCGATCGCGCCGCCGTTGACGTTGACCCTGGCCATGTCCGGATTGTGCACTCGCGCCCAGGACACCACCACCGAGGCGAACGCCTCATTGATCTCGACGAGGTCGATGTCGCCCATCTTCATGCCGGCCTTCTCCAGCACCTTGGCCGTCGACTGCACCGGACCATCCAGGTGGTAATAGGTCTCCGCGCCGACCAGCGCTTGACTGACGATCCGGGCCCGCGGCCGCAGCCCGAGTGCCTTGGCCTTGTCTTCATCCATTAACAAGACCGCCGCTGCGCCGTCGGAGATCTGCGACGACGTGCCCGCGGTGTGGATACCCCCCTCGATCACCGGCTTGAGCTGGCTCAACCCTTCGATCGTGGTGTCCCGCAGACCCTGGTCACGAGAAACCATGTGGCGGTCGCTGGTGGGCTGCTTCTGCTCGTCGAGCACCGGAGCCTCGATCGGCGAGATTTCCCGATCGAACCGTCCCTCGTCCCAGGCCCGCTTCGCGCGCAGCTGAGATTCCAGGCCCAAGGCGTCGATGTCTGCACGGGTGATGCCGCGCCGCTTGGCGATGCGCTCGGCCGCCTCGAACTGGTCGGGCAGGTCGATGTCCCACGACTCCGCCCGCCAGTTGTGGTCCGGACCTGCATTGGCACCCAGGCCGACCCGGCTCATCGCCTCGATTCCGCATGCGATGCCGACGTCGATAGCGCCGACTGCGATGAGCCCGGCGATGAGGTGATTGGCCTGCTGGCTACTCCCGCACTGGCAGTCGATGGTGGTGGCGCCGACGTGTTCAGGCAAGCCCACGGTCAGCCACGAAGTCCGGGTGACGTTGTTGGACTGCTCTGCGTACTGCGTGACGCAGCCGCCGATGACTTGCTCCACATCGCCCGCGTTGATGCCGGCCTTCTCCACCAGTGCCTTCTGCACCGCGCCCAGCAGCTCGGTTGCGTGTATTCCTGACAGCCATCCGTTGCGCTTGCCGATCGGGCTGCGGGTGGCTTCAACGATTACCGGGTTACCCATGGGGCCAGGCTAGAACACGTTTCATTACTATGACAAGCGAGGATGCTTCGGCGCCTTTTTTCTACGGTGGAGGCATGTTTTACTGGCAGCAGAACTCCACTAGGAGAACTAGTGTCCGGGGATCGCCAGTGACGCGGCGAGTCGCGAGACCAGCATAGGGACCAGCAGTAAGGAGAAGTAACGTGCCCAGCCCCAATCTTCCCTCCGGGTTCGATTTCACCGATCCCGACATCTATGCAGAGCGGCTTCCGGTCGAGGAGTTCGCCGAGCTTCGCGCGACCGAGCCGATCTGGTGGAACGCCCAGGCGCCGGGCAAGGGCGGCGGCTTCCACGACGGCGGCTACTGGGCGATCACCAAGCACAAGGACGTCAAAGAGGTCTCGCTGCGCAACGACGTGTTCTCGAGCTACGAGAACTGCGTGATCCCGCGGTTCAACGACGACATCTCCCGCGAGGATATCGAGATGCAGCGGTTCGTGATGCTCAACATGGACCCGCCGCACCACACCCGGCTGCGCAAGATCATCTCCCGTGGCTTCACGCCGCGCGCCATCGGGCGGCTGCGCGACGAGCTCAACGAGCGCGCCCAGCAGATCGCCAAGGCGGCGGCGGCAAACGGTTCCGGCGACTTCGTCGAGCAGGTGTCCTGCGAGCTGCCGCTGCAGGCGATCGCCGATCTGCTCGGGGTGCCGCAGGAGGACCGCGAGAAGCTCTTCCGCTGGTCCAACGAGATGACCGGCAACGACGACCCCGAGTACGCCGACGTGGACCCTAAGGCGTCCTCGGTCGAGGTGCTCACCTACGCGATGCAGATGGCCGCCCTGAAGGCAGAGCATCCGGGCGACGACATCGTCACCACGCTGATCAACGCCGACATCGACGGTGAGAAGCTGTCCGACGACGAGTTCGGATTCTTCGTGATGATGCTGGCGGTGGCGGGCAACGAGACCAGCCGGAACTCCATCACGCAGGGGATGAAGGCGTTCGTCGACTTCCCCGACCAGTGGGAGCTCTACAAGAAGGAGCGCCCGGAGTCCGCCGCTGACGAGATCGTTCGTTGGGCGACTCCGGTCACCTCTTTCCAGCGCACCGCGCTGCGGGACTACGAGTTGTCCGGCGTGCAGATCAAGAAGGGCCAGCGGGTGCTGATGTTCTACCGCTCGGCCAATTTCGACGAAGAGGTCTTCGACGACCCGTTCACCTTCAACATCATGCGAAACCCCAACCCGCACGTCGGTTTCGGCGGCACCGGAGAGCATTACTGCATCGGCGCCAACCTGGCCAAGTTGACGATCAACATCATGTTCAACGCCATTGCCGATCACATGCCGGACATGACGTCGATCTCGCCGCCCGAGCGGCTGCGGTCAGGGTGGCTCAACGGCATCAAGCGCTGGGAGGTCGACTACACCGGCAAGTGCCCGGTGGCGCACTGATGGATTTCGACCTCACCGCCACACAGCAGGCCGTGGCCGACGTCGCCACGTCCGTGCTCGACCGGGATCTGACTTGGGACGCGCTGGTGAGCGGTGGTGTGACGGCGCTGCCGGTGCCGGAACGCCTCGGCGGCGACGGCCTGGGTCTGCCCGAGGTCGCGACGGTGCTGACCGAAGTGGGTCGCCATGGCGCCGTGACGCCGGCGCTGGCCACTCTGGGCCTGGGTGTGGTGCCGTTGCTCGACCTGGCATCCGATGCGCAGCAGGACCGCTTCCTGGCCGGCGTGGCCCAGGGCGGAGTGCTGACCGCGGCGCTCAACGAACCTGGCGCCGCGCTGCCCGACCGGCCTGCCACCACCTTCACCAACGGGCGGTTGTCGGGCACCAAAATCGGTGTGGGGTATGCCGGACAAGCGGACTGGATGATCGTGACCGCCGACAGCGCGGTCGTCGTGGTATCGCGCGAGGCCGAGGGTGTGCGGCTGTTCCACACGCCGACGTCGAATGGCTCAGACGAGTACACGGTCACGTTCGCCGACGTTGCGGTCGGCGGTTCCGACGTTTTGGCGGGTGCGACGGCGCATCGGGTCAACCAGCTGGCGCTGGCGGCCATCGGCGCGTACGCCGACGGGCTGGTGGCCGGGGCTTTGCGCCTCACGGCCGACTATGTGGCCAACCGGAAGCAGTTCGGCAAACCGTTGTCGACCTTCCAGACCGTGGCGGCCCAGCTGGCCGAGGTGTATATCGCGTCGCGCACAATCGATTTGGCGGCGAAGTCGGCGATATGGCGGTTGTCCGAAGGCCGCGACGCCGACGACGACCTGGATGTCCTCGGGTACTGGTTGGCTTCCCAGGCGCCGCCGGCGATGCAGACATGTCATCATCTGCACGGTGGCATGGGCATGGACATCACCTATCCGATGCACCGGTACTACTCCACGATCAAAGACCTGACCCGGCTGCTGGGCGGGCCTTCTCATCGTCTCGACCTGGTGGGAGTGCAATGTTCATCGAACTGACTCCGGAGCAGCGACAGCTGCAAGCCGAGCTACGCCAATACTTTTCGAACCTGATCTCGTCCGACGAGATGAAGGCGATGGAGCAGGACCGCCACAACGCCGCTTACCGTGCGGTGATCCGGCGGATGGGCCAGGACGGCAAGCTCGGTGTCGGGTGGCCGAAGGAGTTCGGTGGCCTGGGGTTCGGGCCGATCGAGCAGCAGATCTTCGTCAACGAGGCCCATCGGGCCGACGTGCCATTGCCGGCCGTGACCCTGCAGACCGTGGGTCCCACCCTGCAGGTGTACGGCAGCGAGATGCAGAAGAAGAAGTTTCTGCCGGCGATTCTGGCCGGTGAGTTGCACTTCGCAATCGGCTATACCGAGCCGGAAGCAGGAACCGATCTGGCGTCCTTGCGGACCACTGCCGTGCGCCAGGGCGACGAGTACATCGTCAACGGACAGAAGATCTTCACCACCGGCGGACATGACGCGGACTACGTGTGGCTGGCCTGCCGCACCGACCCGGACGCCGTTAAGCACAAAGGCATCTCGATTCTGATCGTGGACACCAAGGATCCCGGTTATTCCTGGACTCCGATCATTCTTTCCGACGGTGCCCACCACACCAACGCCACGTACTACAACGACGTACGGGTGCCCGCGGACATGCTGGTCGGTGAGGAGAACGGCGGCTGGCGGCTGATCACCACCCAGCTCAACAACGAGCGGGTGATGCTCGGCCCGGCGGGCCGGTTCGCTGCCATCTACGACCGGGTGCACGCGTGGGCGTCCAAGCCGGGTGGCGACGGTGTCACCCCGATCGATCATGCCGACGTCAAGCGTGCGCTCGGTGAGATTCATGCGATGTGGCGGATCAACGAGTTACTCAACTGGCAGGTTGCGGCGGCGGGTGAGGAAATCAACGTGGCCGACGCCGCGTCGACGAAAGTATTCGGCACCGAGCGTGTTCAGTATGTCGGCCGGCTCGCCGAGGAGATTGTCGGCAAGTACGGCAACCCGGCCGAGTCGGATACCGCCGAGCTGATCAATTGGCTTGACTCCCAGACCAAGCGCAATCTGGTGATCACCTTCGGTGGGGGCGTGAACGAAGTCATGCGCGAGATGATCGCGGCCTCGGGTCTCAACGTGCCGAGGGTGCCTCGATGACCGACATTGCCGAAGCCGTCGCCGAGGTCAAGGCGGCCGGCGGCGCTAAGCCGCGCGCAGCCCGGGATCCGGTAAACCAGCCGATGATCAACAACTGGGTTGAGGCCATCGGCGACCGCAACCCGATCTACGTGGACGAAGCTGCGGCCCGCGCCGCCGGCCACCCCGGAGTCGTCGCTCCGCCGGCGATGATTCAGGTGTGGACGATGTTCGGCCTGCGCGGGGATCGTCCCAAGGATGATCCGATGGGTCCCATCATGAAGCTGTTCGACGACGCCGGCTATGTCGGCGTCGTCGCCACCAACTGCGAGCAGACCTATCACCGCTATCTGCGGCCCGGCGAGCAAGTCAGCACCACCTCCGAAATGGGCGACGTGATCGGCCCCAAGCAGACTGCCCTTGGCGAGGGCTGGTTTATCAACCAGCACATCATCTGGCAGGTGGGCGATGAGGATGTGGCCGAGATGAATTGGCGCATCCTCAAATTCAAGCCGCGTGCGGACACTGAGGCCGCGCAGGGTTCGGTGCCGGCGGACCTGGATCCCGATGCCATGATGCGCCCCTCGTCGTCGCGGGATACCGCGTTCTTCTGGGAGGGAGTCAACGCGCACGAGTTGCGGATTCAGCGACGTCCGGACGGCAGTCTGCAGCACCCGCCGGTGCCGGCGGTGTGGCAGGACAAATCTGCGCCGATCGACTACGTGGTGGCCAGCGGTAAGGGCACGGTGTTCAGCTTTGTGGTGCACCATGCGCCGAAGGTGCCGGGTCGCACGCTGCCGTTCGTCATAGCGCTCGTCGAACTCGAGGAAGGTGTGCGCATGCTGGGCGAGCTGCGCAACGTCGACCACGCCCAGGTGAAGATCGGAATGCCGGTATACGCAACCTATATCGACTTCCCCGCCGGTGCTGCCGGCCCGGAGTGGACCCTGTATGCCTGGGAGCCTGACGCATGAGCGCTCCGACCATCGAAGTGGGCACGACGCTGCCCGAGCTCAAGCTCTACGGGGATCCCACGTTCATCATCTCCACGGCCCTGGCCACCAGGGACTTTCAGGACGTGCACCACGACCGTGACAAGGCGCAAGCCAAGGGCTCGAAGGACATCTTCGTCAACATCCTCACCGACACAGGTCTGGTACAGCGCTACGTCACCGACTGGGCTGGGCCGTCGGCGCTGATCAAGTCGATCGGGCTGCGGCTCGGGGTGCCCTGGTACGCATACGACACGGTGACGTTCACCGGTGAGGTGACTGCGATCGAGGATGGCCTGATCACCGTTAAGGTGCTGGGCAGCAACAGCCTTGGTCACCACGTCATCGCGACGGTGACGCTGACGATTGGGGATGCTTAATGTCCCCCGCGAGCGGGAGGTACCCCCTGTCGGGTAAGGCTGCCATCGTCGGAATTGGTGCCACCGACTTCTCGAAGGACTCCGGTCGAAGCGAGCTGCGGCTGGCGGCTGAGGCGGTTCTTGACGCCCTCGACGATGCCGGCCTGACTCCGGCCGATGTCGACGGGCTGACCACCTTCACGATGGACACCAATACCGAAGTCGCCGTCGCGCGTGCGGTCGGCATCGGTGAGCTGAAGTTCTTCTCCAAGATCCACTATGGCGGCGGTGCCGCGTGCGCGACCGTCCAACAGGCGGCGATGGCTGTCGCGACCGGGGTGGCCGACGTCGTTGTGGCGTATCGCGCATTCAACGAGCGTTCCGGCATGCGGTTCGGCCAGGTGCAGACCCGGCTGACGGAGGGCGCTGATTCGACCGGCGCCGACAACGCGTTCTCGTATCCGCACGGGCTTTCGACGCCGGCGGCACAGGTGGCCATGATCGCCCAGCGCTACATGCGCCTGTCCGGTGCGACCAGCCGGGACTTTGGCGTGATCTCGGTGGCGGATCGCAAGCATGCCGCCAAGAACCCGAAAGCGTACTTCTACCAGAAGCCGATAACCATTGAAGATCACCAGAATTCGCGGTGGATCGCCGAGCCATTGCGGTTGCTTGACTGCTGCCAGGAAACCGATGGTGCGGTCGCGATCGTGGTGACGTCGGTAGAGCGCGCGCGGGACCTCAAACAGCGACCGGCGATCATCGAGGGGGCGTCGCAGGGTTCCAGCCCCGACCAGTACACGATGGTCAGTTATTACCGGCCGGAACTCGGTCTGCCCGAGATGGGTGTCGTCGGCCATCAGCTGTGGCAGCAGTCGGGTCTGTCGCCGGCCGATATCCAGACCGCGGTGATCTATGACCACTTCACCCCGTTCACTCTGATCCAGTTGGAGGAGTTGGGATTCTGCGGCAAAGGCGAAGCCAAGGACTTCATCGCTGACGGCGCGATCGAAGTGGGCGGGAGGCTTCCCATCAACACACATGGGGGCCAACTCGGTGAGGCCTACATCCACGGCATGAACGGCATCGCGGAGGGTGTGCGGCAACTGCGCGGTACCTCGGTGAATCCGGTAGCAGGCGTCGAACACGTTCTCGTCACCGCCGGTACCGGGGTGCCAACCTCCGGGTTGATCCTCGGCTAGCCTTCGTCCCTCCGGCCTCAGCGTGACTGCAGCGTCACGTTCGAGCCCCAGGAGCAGAGGCAGAGGCCCGCTAGGCGGGGATCAGCTCGACACCTGAGAGCACCACAGCGTTGTCGCGCGCAGGCGCGACAACGCTGGCCACCAAACGGCCGTCGTCCTTCCAGATGCCGACCCGCAGAGTTTCTCCGGGGAAAGCCACACCGGCGAACCGCGCACCGTAGGCCGCTACTGCCCCGGCGTCGCCGTCCAGCACCGCGTCGACGATTGCCTTGCAGGTCATGCCGTAGGTGCAGAGGCCGTGCAGAATGGGCTGGGAAAATCCTGCGGCAGCGGCGAATTCGGGATCCGAGTGCAGCGGGTTGCGGTCGCCGCAGAGCCGGTACAGCAGCGCTTGCTGCGGCAAAATCGGTACCTCGACCTCCAGATCGGGTGCCCGGTCCGGCGCAGTGTCGGAGGACCCGCCCGCTGATGGCCCGCGTGAGCCGCCGAATCCGCCTTCGCCGCGGGCGAAGATGGACCGCTTCTGTGTCCACAGCAGGGTGCCGTCCGGCGCGCTGACGTTCGTCTCGCTCCAGATCACTGCGGCCTTGCCCTTGTCCCAGATGTCGGTGAACCGGGTGACGGCCACAGCAGAGCCCGACGGTGGCAGCGGCCCGGGGACCTCGACCCGCTCACTGGCGTGGAGCACCTTGCCCAGCTCGATGTCGATGCCGGGAAACTGCACGGTCGGCGGCTTGGTGGCATGGAACGTGGCGGCCACGTTGCCGAACGTCGGCAGCACCTGCGGTGTGTCATCCACCAGGTAACGGAGCTCGCGTGGGTCCATCGGATCTTTGCCGGCGCCCAATCCGAGGTGATAGAGCTGGACATCACTGCTGGTCCAAGAAAATTCGATTGGGTCCAGCTCGGCGTTCAGCGCTACTTCTACATCGATCGGCATGTCAATTCGTCCCAACGTGCTCGGCGATGTGCAGGGCGGCCAGGTAGCCGAAGGTCATCGCCGGCCCGATGGTGCCGCCCGGGCCGGGGTAGGTGTGTCCCATCACCGGGGCACTGACATTGCCTGCCGCATAAAGTCCTTCGATGATGCTGCCGTCATCGCGAAGCGCACGGCCATGGACGTCCGTGCGGATGCCGCCCTTGGTACCCAGGTCGCCGGGCACCATCTTGGCGGCGTAGTAGGGCGGGTGGCTGATCTCGCCGAGGTTGGGATTCGGCTTGTTGGTTGGGTCGCCGTAGTAGCGGTCGTACGCGCTCTCGCCGCGGTGATACTCGCTGTCGACACCCGACCGCGCGAAGCCGTTGAAACGTTCCACAGTCGACGTGAATTCATCAACTGGAAGACCGGCCGCCTTAGCCAGCTCGTCGAGCGTGTCAGCCCGGACGATGACGCCAGAGTCCAGCCACTTGCGCGGAATGCGTTGTCCGGGCTGCAGCCCCGCAAAGATGTAGCGCTCCCGGTACTGCTGGTCGAACACCAGCCACGCGGGAATGTTCTCACCCGGTCCCGGCCCCTGGCCGTATTCACCGCCGTACATGTGGTGACAGGCTTCGACGTACGGCATCGATTCGTTCATGAAGCGCTTGCCCGACATATTGACGATGATCGATCCCGGTGAATTGCGCTCCGACAATGCGAACCACGGTGCACCGACCAACGGCACCGTCGGGCCCCACCAGGCGTCATCCATCAAATCCAATGCTGCACCGAGCTTTTCGGCAGCGACGATGCCGTCGCCGGTGTTGGCCTTGGCGCCCACGGTCCACTCAGTGGTGATGGGTGCACGCTGGTATTTCACCCGCATTTGTTCGTTGTGTTCGAAACCACCACAGGCGAGGATCACCCCGCGCCGGGCCCGGATCAGCCGCGGTTCGGCTGACTCCGATGCGCCTGCGTCGCGTACGTAGATTCCGCGCACCACGCCGTCCTCGACGTACAGGTCGGTGAGTGCCGTGTTGAGCTTTAGCGGAACCCCGGCGCGCTGCAACCCGATCCGCAACGGACCGATCAGGGCTCGGCCCATGCCGACGAGGTTTTTACCCGTTGACTTTGCCCACATCGTGCGGCCGCCGACCTTCAGGCTGCGCAGCACACCGCGGGGGTGCCGCTTCAGCTGGTTCAATCGCACGTAATCCTGCTGCATCACAACCACGTTGAGCGGAACCTTCCCATACGGTGGCTCCAAGCCGGGCATGTCAGCACCGAGCTTGCGGGCGTCGAACGGTTTCGGCTCGATCGAACGGCCATCGGCGCGACCGCCCGGCGCCTCGGGGTAGTAGTCGGAGTAGCGCGGCACCCAGCACATCTTCAACGGCGTGTGCTTCAGCACGAAGGACAGCATCTCGGGTCCGCGGTCGAGGTAGGCGTCGATGCGTTCCGGCTCGCCGATGTCGCCGATGATGCCGTGCAGGTAGGTACGGGCGGCCTCAGGGGTGTCGCGTACTCCGTCGCGCTTGAGCACCTCGTTGTTCGGAATCCAAACGCCGCCGCCCGACCGCGCGGTGGAGCCGCCGAAGTGCGGAGCTTTTTCGATGACTATTGTCGATAGACTTCGGTGAGCGGCGGTGAGGGCAGCTACCATGCCGGCTCCGCCGCTCCCGACCACGACGACGTCGAACTCCTGCGCTGTCATGTAGAACACGTTATAGAATTGCCCGGCCCAGCCGCTACTGGCCCGGTCACAGAAACGAGGGGACTTCGGTAAATGCTCAGCGTTGCCATCCGCGACAAGCTGGCCGCCGAGTTGGCGCAGGCTGAGCGCAGCCGCGAGCCGATCGCGCCGCTGACCGCCGCCTACCCCGATATTGACGTCGTCGACGCCTACGAGATCCAGCTGATCAACATCCGGCGACGGATCGCCGAGGGCGCCCGGGTGCTGGGCCACAAGGTGGGCCTGTCCTCACTGGCGATGCAGCAGATGATGGGGGTCGACGAGCCGGACTATGGGCATTTGCTCGACGACATGCAGGTATTCGAAGACACCCCGGTCAAGACGAACCGCTACCTGTATCCGCGGGTCGAGGTCGAAGTGGGTTTCATCCTGGCCGCGGATCTGCCCGGAGCGGGCTGCACCGAGGATGATGTGCTGGGGGCCACCGAAGCCCTCGTCCCGTCGATCGAGTTGATCGATACCCGGATCACGGACTGGAAGATCGCATCGTGCGACACCATCGCCGACAACGCGTCGTCGGCGGGCTTCGTGCTGGGGGAGGCCCGCGTTTCTCCGCGCGATCTCGACGTCAAGACGATTGACGCGGTGCTGACCCACAACGGTGAGGTGGTCGCCGAGGGCCGCAGCGACGCGGTGCTGGGTAATCCGGTCACCGCGGTGGCGTGGTTGTCCCGCAAGGTGGAAAGCTTCGGGGTACGGCTGCGAAAAGGTGACATCGTGCTACCCGGGTCGTGTACGCGAGCGATCGACGTCCGCGCCGGAGACGAGTTCGTCGCCGACTTCACCGGCCTGGGTTCGGTCCGATTGTCGTTCGAATAGATCCGGCCTACTTTGAAGAATATTGATTATAAGGAGCGGCATGCCGTCTAAAGCCAGTGTGGCCATTGTCGGGTCGGGAAATATCAGCACCGACCTGCTCTACAAGCTGCTGCGATCCGATTGGCTGGAACCGCGCTGGATGGTTGGGATCGATCCGGAAAGCGAGGGTTTGGCCCGGGCCCGCAAGCTGGGGCTGGAGACCACTCATGAAGGAGTCGACTGGCTGCTGGCGCAATCGGAAAAACCCGACTTGGTGTTCGAGGCGACCAGCGCCTACGTGCACAAGGCCGCGGCGCCGAAGTACGCGGCCGCGGGGATTCGCGCCATCGACCTGACGCCGGCCGCGGTGGGCCCGGCGGTGATCCCGCCGGCGAACCTGCGTGAGCACCTGGAAGCGCCGAACGTGAACATGATCACCTGCGGGGGACAAGCGACCATCCCGATCGTCTACGCGGTGTCGCGGGTCGTCGACGTGCCGTACGCGGAGATTGTCGCCTCGGTGGCTTCAGTCTCCGCGGGGCCGGGTACCCGGGCCAACATCGATGAGTTCACCAAGACCACCAGCAAGGGTGTCCAGACGATCGGTGGTGCCGGGCGCGGTAAGGCGATCATCATCTTGAACCCGGCCGACCCGCCGATGATCATGCGCGACACCATCTTCTGCGCCATCCCCGAGGACGCCGACCGTGACGCGATCACGAAGTCCATCCACGAGGTGGTGGCCGAGGTGCAGAGCTATGTGCCGGGATACCGGCTGCTGAACGAGCCGCAGTTCGACGAGCCGTCGATGAACTCCGGCGGCCAAGCCGTGGTCACCACGTTCGTCGAGGTCGAAGGTGCCGGGGATTATCTGCCGCCGTATGCGGGCAACCTCGACATCATGACCGCGGCGGCCACCAAGGTCGGCGAGGAGATCGCCAAAGAAACGCTGGTTGCAGGAGGCGCGCGATGACCGGTATATGGGACGTGCGGATCACCGACACGTCGCTGCGTGACGGGTCGCACCACAAACGCCACCAATTCATCAAAGAGGAAGTCCACGCCATCGTGGCGGCGCTGGACGCCGCCGGAGTCCCGGTGATCGAGGTGACGCACGGGGACGGACTGGGTGGGTCGTCGTTCAACTACGGCTTCTCCAAGACCCCCGAACAGGAACTGATCAAACTCGCCGCCGAGACCGCAAAAGAAGCCAAGATCGCATTCCTGATGCTGCCCGGGGTGGGGACCAAAGAGGACATCAAAGAGGCGCAGGACAATGGCGGCTCGATTTGTCGGATCGCCACGCATTGCACCGAGGCCGACGTCTCGATCCAGCACTTCGGCCTGGCCCGCGAGCTGGGCTTGGAGACCGTCGGGTTCTTGATGATGGCCCATACCATTCCGCCGGAGAAACTGGCCGCCCAGGCCCGCATCATGGCTGATGCCGGTTGCCAGTGCGTCTACGTCGTCGATTCGGCCGGCGCCCTGGTGCTCGACGGCGTGGCCGACCGGGTATCGGCCCTGGTTGCCGAACTTGGCGAGGACGCCCAGGTCGGCTTCCACGGGCACGAAAACCTCGGCCTGGGGGTGGCCAACTCGGTGGAGGCCGTGCGCGCGGGCGCCAAGCAGATCGATGGTAGTGTGCGCCGCTTCGGCGCCGGTGCCGGTAACGCCCCGGTCGAGGCGCTGATCGGGGTGTTCGACAAGATCGGGGTCAAGACCGGCATCGACTTCTTCGACATCGCCGACGCCGCCGAGGACGTCGTGCGGCCGGCCATGCCTTCCGAATGCGTGCTCGACCGCAACGCGCTGATCATGGGGTATTCCGGGGTCTACTCCAGCTTCCTCAAGCACGCGGTGCGCCAGTCCGAGCGCTACGGCGTGCCGGCGCACCAACTGTTGCACCGGGCCGGTCAGCGCAAGCTGATCGGCGGCCAGGAAGACCAACTCATCGACATCGCGTTGGAAATCAAGCGCGAGCAAGAAAGCGGCGCTGCGGTTACGCACTAGCCCGGCCGCTTTCAGCGACGGTTCGGCTCAGGCTAACGCGGGTAACCGCGCGGCATGACCGACACTTCCCGGGCTGGCAGCCCGTTTCGGCGCGGACTGTACGGACTGCTTGCCGGTGGCCTGCTGAGTGTTACTGCCTCGGCGATGATTGCCTTGCCCGCGAGCGCGAATCCCCCGCAACAGTGCAGTACCACCGTGGGCCAAACGGCGTCCCAAAGCGTCCAGTCGTACCTGGACCGGCATCCCGACGTCAAGCAGGAGCTGGCCGCCAAGTCTCCGGCGGAGGGCGGCTCCAACAACGTGCTCGACTATCTCAACCGGCATCCGGACGTGCGGCAGCAATTGATCAAGCTGGCCAACAAGTGCACATCGTAGTGAGCGGGCCTCGTTTTTGAACGCCGCGGACGACACGCGGAAATGTTCGCCATTGACTCAAAACGAGAACACGTTCTAGCGTCTAGGCGTGTTCTCTCATCCCATCTCTGGCCCACTCACCTCCGCGATCGCCGAAGCCGAGCAGCTGGTGGCCGCCGCACCCCACATCGAGACCGACGCCGACCTGCTGGAAGGACTGCAGTACCTGGCCGGCTGCATTGCGGGCTGCATGCATCTGGCGTTCGACTACGAGCGTGACCATCCGTTCCTGCAATCGGGCACCGGGCCGTTCACCAAGATGGGCCTGGACAACCCCGACACCCTCTACTTCGGCACCCGGGTGCACGCCGGCCACGACTACGTCGTCACGGGTAGGCGCGGTACCACCACCGACCTGAGTTTTCAGCTGCTCGGCGGTGAGTACACCGACGACAACGTGCCCGCCAGCCAGGCCGCGTTCGACGATCGCGAACTGGACATCGCGGCGGACGGCAGCTTCGAGTGGCGGGTGCGACCGACCAACCCCGGGCAGTTGGTGATTCGCGAGGTGTACGGCGACTGGTCGGCACAGCGCGGCACGCTGGCGATCTCCAGACTGGACACCGCGGGCACCGGGCCGCCGCCGCTGACTCGCGAAACCATCGAAAAGCGCTATGCCACAGCCGGAAAGCAGCTGGTAAACCGGGTAAAGACCTGGCTGCAGTTCCCGCAGTGGTTCTATTTCAGCATCCCGGTCAACACGATGGTTGCACCCCGGCTGACCCCGGGTGGGCTGGCGACCCAGTACTCGTCCGCCGGGCACTTCGACCTGCGGCCCGACCAGGCGCTGGTGATTACCATCCCGGTCTCCGATGCGCCCTACCTCGGCTTCCAGCTGGGCAGCTTGTGGTACATCTCGCTGGACTACATCAACCACCAGACGTCGTTGAACAACACTCAGGCCCAGGCGGATCCGGACGGCAAGGTGCGCGTCGTCGTCGCCGACCAGAACCCGGGAGTGACCAACTGGGTCGAGACGCTCGGCCATCGGCGGGGTATTCTGCAGTTCCGCTGGCAACGGGTGTCTCGGCAACTCGCCGAGGCCGACGGTCCTACCGTCGAGCTGGTGGACTTCGACGCGATACCCGCCAAGCTGCCGTATTTCGACCACAACAAGATTTCCGAAGACGAGTGGCGTGCGCGAATCATATTGCGTCAACAGCAAATTGCGGCCAGGATGCTGGGGTGACGAGGTCAGGGATACTCGAGGGAAAAGTAGTCGTCATCAGTGGCGTCGGACCGGGACTCGGTACCACACTGGCGCACCGGTGCGCCCGCGATGGTGCTGACCTGGTGCTGGCGGCCCGCACCGCCGAACGGCTGGATGACCTTGCCAAACAGATCAACGACACGGGACATAAGGCCCTGGCGGTGCGCACCGACATCACCGACGACGGTGAGGTGGATTACCTCGTCGAGACCACCCTGGCGACCTACGGCAAGGTCGACGTGCTGGTCAACAACGCGTTCCGGGTGCCGTCGATGAAGCCGTTGGCCGGCACGAGTTTTCAGCACATCCGTGACGCGATCGAACTCAGTGCGCTGGGGGCGTTGCGGCTCATCCAGGCTTTCACTCCCGCACTGGAGGAGTCACACGGATCAATCGTCAACGTCAACTCCATGGTGCTGAGGCACTCGCAAGCCAAATACGGCGCCTACAAGATGGCCAAGTCCGCGTTGCTGGCCATGTCCCAGTCGCTGGCCACCGAACTCGGCGAGAAAGGGATCCGGGTCAATTCCGTTGCGCCCGGTTACATCTGGGGCGACACGCTGCAGAGCTACTTTGAGCATCAGGCCGGCAAGTACGGCACCACGGTCGATCAGATTTACCAGGCCACCGCGGCGAACTCCGACCTCAAGCGCTTGCCCACCGAGGACGAGGTGGCGTCGGCGATTCTCTTCCTGGCCAGTGACCTGTCCAGCGGCATCACCGGGCAGACTCTGGACGTCAACTGCGGGGAGTACCACATCTGATGGCCGATCGCACCGATGTCGGCACCGTCGACGAACTGCATGCGTCGGCCACCAAGCTGGTAGGGCTCGACGATTTCGGCACCAACGACGACAACTACCTGGAAGCGCTGGAGGTGCTGCTGGACGCTTACCGGCGGGAAGCCGACCTTACCGTGTTGGGCAGCAAGATGAATCGGTTCTTCCTGCGCGGCGCGTTGGTGGCCCGGTTGCTGTCCGAATCCGCTTGGAAGCAGTACCCGCAGTATGCCGACGTCGTGATCGAACGGCCGATCTTCGTCACCGGGCTGGTCCGTACCGGCACCACGGCGCTGCATCGGCTACTGGGTGCCGACCCCGCACACCAGGGTCTGCATATGTGGCTGGCCGAGTTTCCGCAGCCACGCCCGCCCCGCGACACCTGGGATTCCAACCCGCTGTATCGCCAACTCGACGCGCAATTCACCCAGCACCACCAAAACAACCCCGGATACACCGGGCTGCATTTCATGGCCGCATACGAGCTGGAGGAATGTTGGCAGCTGCTGCGGCAATCGCTGCACTCGGTGTCCTACGAAACCCTGGCGCACATCCCCAGCTACGCCCAGTGGCTGTCACACCAGGACTGGACGCCGTCGTACCGGCGGCACCGCAGAAACCTTCAGCTGATCGGACTCAACGACGCCGACAAGCGGTGGGTGCTGAAGAACCCCAGCCACCTGTTTGCGGTGGACGCCCTGATGGCGACCTATCCGGACGCGCTGGTGGTGCAGACCCATCGGCCTGTCGAGACGATCATGGCCTCGATGTGCTCGCTGGCACAGCACACCGCAGAAGGCTGGTCGACCGACTTTGGCGGCCCTCAGATCGGCGCCGACGCAATGGAAACCTGGTCGCGCGGGCTTGAGCGGTTCAACACCGCACGCGCCAAATACGATTCGGCCCAGTTTTACGACGTCGAGTACCGCGACCTGATCGCCGATCCTATTGGCACGGTGGCCGATATTTACCGGCACTTCGGCATCACGCTGACCGATGAAGCCCGGCAAGCCATGGCGGACGCCCACGCCAACAGCCAGACCGGAGAACGGGCTCCGAAACACACGTACTCGTTGGCCGACTACGGACTTACCAGCGAAGCGGTCAAGGAGCAGTTCGCCGGGCTGTGATCAGTCGACCTGTTGCGGCCCGAACCACACGCCGTCGGGTGACCCGATCGCACCCGCGCGTTTGCGCGCCGCAGCCAAGCTGGCGCAACGGAGTTGACTCAGTCGTTGTCCGCTAGGGCGTCGTCCAGGTAGCCCTCCGCGACCGCGTGCTCGATGCTGTCGGTCAATTTGGGGCAAGACTGGGTGCGCTTGGTATCACCGCCGGACTCACGCACTTGGGCGAAGTACGCGCAACGCTGCGACGCTTCGGTATTCCACTGCACCGCGGTGTGCCCCGGCCCCAGCCTCCGCACGGCGACCGTGACGTGGCAGAACCGGCAATCCACCGGCCGCAGACCGAAAGTGAGGTAGCGCTCCCGGTCGATACGGGTTGCCTCCCGAACCGCTGCGGCGCGTTGCGGGTCGTTGGCGAAATCCCATGATCTCGGCCAGGATCTGGGTGCGGAGGCGTCTTCCACATGACCGGCCGGCCCGTGATCGTCGTGACCGCCGTGCAGCAGGAGCATCGACCGGGCAAGTCGATCAACGTCGGGAACCGCCGAGTGGTCGTCGGGCATGCCGGTCAGTGCTGCTCGGCGGGCACGTCGGAAACCGGTTCGGCCGCAGCAGATTCGCGCTCCCGTGCCTTCATGTTCTCTTGGACCTCGGCGTTCCAGTACTCGTTGGCGCGACGGGTGTCCACCTCGACCTCGAAGCGCTCGACCATTTCCGGCGTGACGTCGGCGACGTCGACGTAGAACTGTTGATACCAGCGACGCATCTGGTACACGGCGCCGTCTTCCTCGACCAGCAGCGGGTTCTCGATCCTGGCCTTGTGTTTCCAGATCTCGACATCCTGCAGGAAGCCCTTGCTGACACCTTCGGTGAACGTCTTGGACAGCTTGTCGGCCATCTTTTCGTCCATGCCCTTGGGCTTTTCGACGAGGACGCCCCACTGCAAGATGAACGAACTCTGGGTGACCGGGTAGTGGCAGTTGATCAGAATCGACTCCGACTTGTAGTCGCCGTACCTGTTGTGCAGCCAGTTGATCATGAACGACGGTCCGAAATACGACGCCTCGGAATCCAGGTGCGCTTCGCCGTAGGCGGTCCCCAGGTCGTCCACGTCCGGCCGGCCCACGTTGTGCAGGTACTGCGAGGCGATATGGCCCTCGAAGACGTTCTTGAAGTACGTCGGCAGCCCGTAATGGATGTAGTAGAAGTGCGCCATGTCGGTGACATTGTCGATGATGTCGCGGCAGTTGGACCCTTCGATAAGGACGCGGTTCCACCGCCACTCGGTCCATTCATCGCTGGCCGCCTCGGGAATGTCGGGGATCCTGACTTTAGGGTCCGGCGGATGGCCTTCGTGGTCGTGCCAGACGAACAGCAGGCCGCCGCGCACGTCGGTGGCCCACGACCGGGTACGCGCCGTCTTGGGCGTGCGCTTGGCGTACGGCACCAGCTTGCAGCGGCCGTCGCCGCCCCAGCGCCAGTCGTGGAACGGGCAGGCGATCTGGTCGCCCTTGATGGTGCCCTGGCTCAGGTCGCCGCCCATATGGCGGCAGTAGGCGTCCAGGACCTTGATGTCGCCCTGAGGGTCGGCAAAGACCACCAGCTTGGTGCCGAAGGCTTCGACCGGGTGCGGTTGCCCGTCCACATAGTCCTTTGCGATGCCCAGGCAGTGCCAGCCTCGGGCGTACCTGGTCGGCAAGGTGCCGGAATCAATTTCCCGAATGTCGACCGGGTTGGTGTCGGTAGTCACCTGTCACCTCCAATGTCTAGCCTCTAACTAGAACACGTTACAGTTTTTGGTCCGGAGAGCGCAATGGTGCCATTCTGGCCACGGCGTATGCGTGCTGCGGTACATGTGAACGGCCGTTGTGTGCTTTCGCCGGACTGTCGCCGCGGGTTGATCCCACCGCATTCGTGGCCCCGACCGCCACCCTGATCGGCGACATCACGGTCGAAGCGGGGGTCCGGCTGGCACAACGGCGTGCTGCGCGGCGATTACGGGCCCATCGTAGTGCGCGAGGGAGCCGACGTGCAGGACGGATCGGTGTTGCACGCGCCACCCGGCGTCCCGATCGACGTCGGTGCCGGGCCACCGTGACCAGATTGAGCAGGCCGGCTTTCTGCCCGGCTCTAGACCTTGCGGGCGGTTGCAGCCGCGCGGTCCATCTCCCAGTACGCGCGCAGCGCTACCAGCTGGCCCTCGTCGTTGGCCTTGTAGGTGAACACCCCGTCTGCGATGACCTGGTGTCCACTCGCGGTGATGACGATATTGCCGACGTTGGCTTCCTCGTTACCGCACTGGTAGGTCTCGCGGAAGTTGAACTCGATGTTGTCAGTGTTGGCGATGGCCATGTCCCAGAAAGCCGCTATCGCATCCCGGCCTCGATGCCCTTTGCCTTCCGGGTCGAAAGCCGATGGCCCGATCGGGTCCTCAACGATGGCGTCGTCGGCGAACACCGCCAGCCAGGCCTCTTTGTCCCTGGCCTGAACGGCCTCGCGGGAGCGTCGGCCGGCTTCGTGCGCGGGGTGTTTGGTCTTGCTCTGGATTTCGCTCATGCCGGGGACTTTTCGGGTTTGTCGCTGCCCACTACCCACATGGAGTAGTACTGCGAGCCGCCGCCGTAGGCGTGCCCCAACGCCTTCCGCGCGCCGGGAACCTGATGATCCCCGCCCTTGCCCATCACCTGGATCGCGGCCTCCGCGAAACGAATCAGACCCGAGGCGCCGATCGGGTTCGACGACAGCACGCCGCCAGAGGGGTTCACCGGCAGCCGTCCGCCGATCGCGGTCTCACCGGCTTCGGTGAGTTTCCAGCCTTCCCCCTCGGGGGCAAACCCGAGGTTTTCCAACCACATCGGCTCGAACCAGGAGAACGGCACGTAGATTTCGGCGGTGTCGATCTCGTCGATGGGACTGGTGATGCCGGCCGCCTTCCACAACGCGGCGGCCGCGTCGCGGCCGGCCTGCGGGCTGACCTGGTCGCGACCGGCGAACGCCAGCGGCTCGGTGCGCAACGCCGTGGCATGAATCCAGGCCACTGGATGGCCTTGCGCCAATCGGGCGTCGGCGATCTGCTCGTTCCCGATCACCACCGCGCAGGCGCCGTCCGAGGACGGACAGGTCTCGTCATAGCGGATCGGGTCCCACAGCATGGGAGAGGCCATCACTTTTTCCAGGGTGATGTCGGGCTGGTGCAGGTGCGCCAAGGGATTGCGGCTGCCGTTGAGCCGGTCCTTGACCGCGACCATGGCGCCGATGTTCATCGGTGCGCCCGAGCGGCGGATGTAGGCCCGCACGTGCGGAGCGAAGTAGCCGCCGGCTCCGGCGCCCACCGGCTTGATGAACGGAATCGGAATCGACAACGCCCACATGGCATTCGATTCCGACTGTTTCTCCCAGGCCATCGCCAGCACGCGCCGGAATTTGCCCGACTGCACCAGGCTGGCGGCCACCACGCCGGTGGATCCGCCCACTGAACCCGCAGTGTGCACCCGGATCAGCGGCTTGCCGGTGGCTCCCATGGCGTCGGCCATGAACAGCTCCGGCATCATGACGCCTTCGAAGAAGTCAGGAGCCTTGCCGACCACGACGGCGTCGATGTCGTCGAAGGTAGAACCGGAGTCGGCGAGCGCCCGGTCGATCGCTTCGCGCACCAGGCCGTTCATCGAAACATCTTGGCGCTTGGCGACATACTTGGTTTGTCCGGTACCAAGTACCGCAGCGAGGTTTGGCCCTGCACCGGCCATCAGTTCTTCCCTTCCATCACCGCGACCAGGTTTTGTTGCAGCGCAGGACCGCTGGTGGCATGCGCGAGCACCCGCTCGGCCGAACCATCCCAGATATGTTGTGCCGCAAATCCGATACGCTCCAAGCCGGCGACGAACATGGGGTTGGCTGCCAGCGCGCCGCCGGACGGATTGACTTTTGTCTTACCCGGTATCCTGACCGCTTCCGCCAGGATCAGGTGCTGGTGGGTAAAGGGCGCGCAAATCTCGGCCACGTCGAGATTGCGCAAGTTGCCGCCGGTGGCCGCCTTTGCCGCCGCCCTGGTTGACGGCGACTCGGTGAGGTCGCGTACGCCCAACGACGGTGATTCGATGCGATGGTCGATGCCGGTGATCCAAGCCGGGTTTTCGCGTAGCTCCCGCGCCCGGTCGTTGGCCGCGAGCACGATCGCAGCGGCGCCGTCGGTGATCGGTGCGATGTCGTGGCGGCGCAGCGGGTCTGCGAAGAACGGCCGATCGAGTAATTCGTCGACGCTGACCGCCGGCTCCACGGAGTCCACCCGGCGTGCGCTGGCGAACGAATCGAGCGCCACACGCGCCATCTGCTCGTAGGTCCACTTGCCGGTGTCGAGCCCAATCCGGGCCTGTAGCCCGGCCATCGACACCGAATCCGGCCACAGCGGGGCGACTGTGTAGGGGTCGGTCTGCCGGGACAAGATGCGACGCAGTGTTCCGGCGGAGGACTTCCCGAACCCGTACACCAGCGCGGTGTCGACCTCGCCGGTCAGCAGCTTGATGTAGGCCTCGTAGAGGGCCCACGCCGCGTCCATCTCGACGTGCGATTCGTTGATCGGAGGAACGGCACCGATCGAGTCGATAGCCGAGATGAACGAAAACGCGCGTCCGGCAAGGTAATCCGAAGAGCCGGAACACCAGAAGCCAATGTCGGCCCGGGTAATGCCCAGCTGCTCATAGAGCTGGGCGAAGCACGGCATCAACATCTCGACGCCGTTGGTCGTGCCGTCGGTGCGGCGTACGTGTGGGGCGTGGGCGAAGCCGACGACCGCAACGTTGCGAGCGCTCATTTGCAGGTAAACCCTTTACAGGTGGTGCTTGTAGGTGTCGTAATCGGCGTCGGGTTCCCCGGTGGGCCGGAAGTACTCGATGTTGTCGATGCCAAAACCCCACTCCTCGCGAGGTTTCCACACCGCCTCCACCCGCATCCCCATCCGCACCTCGTGTGCGTCGATGTCGGCGACCAGGTGCAGGAATGGTATGTCGGCACCGTCGAGCAGCACATACGCCGCCACGTAGGGCGGCTTGATGCGCTGGCCCTGGAACGGGATGTTGATGATCGCGAACGTCGTGACCGTGCCTTTGTCGGGCAGCTCGACGAACTCGGTGGTCGGCTGGCCGGTGGCCGGATCGGCTCCGTGCGGAGGGAAATACACTTTGCCGTTCTTGCCCGTCCGCGCGCCGAGCAGTTTGCCCTCGGCGATGGCGCGCAGGTAGGCGCTCTCCTCGTGCGAGGCGGTGTGCTGAATCGTCAGCGAGATCGGCGTGACGATCATGGTGACCGGATCCCGCTCATCCGCGGACTGTTCGGCCACCGGTTCGGCTTCCCCGCCGAGCGCGAAATACGCGATGTCGGTGATGGCGCCCACCGGCTCGTCGGCCCAGTGCACGTGCACCCGGGTGCCGGTGCGGATCGCCTCGGGTTCGCCGGCATCCACGCTATGCACCAGCAGGGTGTCGGCGCCATCGAGCTTGATCAGCGCCCAGGCGAACGGCCGGTCCAGCGGCTGGCCTTCCAGCGGCTCGGGCTGCCAGGTCCAGGATGCGACGGTGCCCACACTGGACACCGGTACCATCTCGCCCAGCGGCTCATAGGTAACCGGGTCATATTCCGCCGGCGGCACATGAACCCGGCCATCCGATCCGCGCACCCCCAGGACGTGGCGCTCACGCAGTGCGGTGAAGAACTTGCTGAGCGTGGGGCCAACCGAACGGGTGTAGTCGAACGACAACGTCAGTGGCGCGGAGAGTGGTGGCTCGGGGTGATCGATCAAGGTAGGGCTGCTTGAGCTGGCTGTCACGCAGTCGAGTAGAACAGGTTCTAACAACGGATTCAAATATCAGTTTGGGATCGGTCTGCACCCAGCGGGCGCGGCGCCGGGAAAGGCAGTGATCATGAAGCTGGGTTTGCAGCTGGGTTATTGGGGCGCTCAGCCACCGGAGAACCCCGCGGAACTCGTCACCGCGGCCGAGGACGCCGGATTCGACGCCGTGTTCACCGCCGAGGCGTGGGGATCCGACGCCTACACACCGCTGGCCTGGTGGGGCTCGTCGACGCGCCGGCTGCGGCTGGGCACCTCGGTGGTCCAGTTGTCCGCACGCACCCCGACGGCATGCGCGATGGCCGCGCTCACGCTCGACCACCTCAGCGGGGGACGGCACATCCTCGGGCTTGGCGTGTCCGGCCCGCAGGTTGTCGAGGGCTGGTACGGCCAGCCGTTCCCCAAGCCGCTGGCCCGGACCCGCGAGTACATCGACGTCCTGCGGCAAGTGTGGGCCCGGGAAAAGCCGGTGACCAGCGCCGGCCCCCACTACCCGCTGCCGTTGACCGGTGCGGGCACGACGGGCCTGGGCAAGGCGCTCAAATCCATCACGCATCCGCTGCGCGCCGACATCCCGATCTTCCTGGGCGCCGAGGGGCCGAAGAATGTCGCGCTGGCCGCTGAGATCTGTGACGGCTGGCTGCCCATCTTCTACACCCCGCGGCTGGCCGACATGTACAACGAGTGGCTCGACGAGGGCTTCGCCCGGCCAGGGGCGCGCCGCAGCCGCGACGACTTCGAGATCTGCGCGACCGCGCAGGTGGTGATCACCGACGATCGGCCCGCCGCGTTTGCCGGAATCAAGCCCTACCTGGCGCTCTACATGGGCGGCATGGGCGCCGAGGACACCAACTTCCACGCCGACGTCTATCGCCGGATGGGCTACGCCGAGGTGGTCGACGAGGTCACCAGGCTGTTCCGCAGCAACCAGAAGGACAAGGCCGCTGCGGTCATCCCCGATGAGCTGGTCGACGACGCCGTGATCGTCGGTGACGTCGACTACGCGCGTAAGCAAATCGAGGTCTGGTCGGCCGCCGGCGTCACCATGATGGTGGTGTCTGCCCGCAGTCCAGAGCAGGTCCGCGAGCTGGCCGCCCTGTTGTGAGCGGGCTATTGCTCCTGCTTGCCACGGCTTAGAACACGTTCTAAATTGACCGGATGGGTCCAGAACCCGGACGACCGTTGCGGTCGCGCACGTGGGGCTCAGAGCACGTGAGCGTCGCCGAACGTCATCTCCACGTTGGCCGCCGACTGCGACATCAACGCACGCTTCGGCAGGCCCAGCGAAGCCAGTTCCTTGGCGTAGGGGTGGTCGCCCAGGCGCAGTCGCGCGCCGCCGAGCCGCACCCGCATACCCGTGACCTTCATTTCCCACGGAATTTCCCGGGTGACGCCGTCCTGGTGAGAATAGGTCGTCAACACCTGCGAACCCCGGGACGGCACCGGCACGCCCGGGCTGAACTCGATGCCGGCGATCAACTGCCCGTCGGCGCTGACGTCGAAGTCGAACTTCTTGCCCTCCGTGACCCGGAAGTCGGCCATGATCTTCGGGAAGCCCCAGATGGTGCGGCCCGCCTCGAGGGTGAAGGCCTGGTTCACCGGCAGGTGATGGATGAACGCTGCCGCGTTGGCCAGGGCGCGGGGCCCGCGGCTTGGCAAGCCGGGTGGGGTCACCATGACGGCGGTTCCGTACTCGTGGTACTTCCCCAGGTCCCCGTCGACATAGCGCACCAGCATCTGCATGACGATGGCGCGTCCCGGCAGGTATTCACACACCCGCAACCCGCTGTAGTCGATGAGGCGTTGCGTCGGCGCGGCGGGAACCGAGAACATCGCACTGTGCAAATTGGCGGTCCGGATGCGGACCGGCATGGTGAGCACCGTGCCGGCGATGGTGTGTTGGGAAACAGGCATGACGATCACTGTAATTCGTTGATACTTGCGACAACTAGATATCTGGAGGCCAGTTAGATGACCGCGACCATTCCGGACACGATCTTGGACATCGACCTGACGGACGGCAACTTCTATGCCGACGGCCGTCGAGCCCGCGAGGCGTATCGCTGGATGCGCGCCAACCAGCCGGTGTTCCGGGATCGCAACGGCCTGGCGGGCGCGACGACATATCAGGCCATCCTCGACGCCGAGCGCACTCCGGAACTGTTCTCCAACACGGGCGGCATCCGTCCCGATCAGCCGGGCATGCCCTACATGATCGACATGGACGACCCGGCACATCTGTTGCGGCGCAAGCTGGTCAACGCCGGCTTCACCCGCAAGCGCGTGAAAGAGAAAGAGCCGTCCATCGCCGAACTCTGCGACACCCTGATCGATGCGGTGTGTGAGCGGGGCGAGTGCGACTTCGTCCGTGATATCGCCGCACCGCTGCCGATGGCGGTGATCGGCGACATGCTCGGCGTGCTGCCCGAAGAACGCGGCATGCTGTTGAAGTGGTCCGACGATCTGGTCTGCGGGCTGAGCTCCCACATCGACCCGACGTCAATGGAATTCAAGGCAGTGATGGATGCGTTCGCCGCGTACACCGAATTCACCACGGCCATCATCAAGAAGCGGCGAAGCGAGCCGACCGACGACCTGTTTTCCATCCTGGTCAACGCCGAGGTGGACGGGCAGCGGATGTCCGACGACGAGATCGTCTTCGAGACGCTGCTGATCTTGATCGGCGGCGACGAGACCACTCGTCACACGCTCAGCGGCGGGACCGAACAGCTGCTGCGGCACCGCGACCAGTGGGACGCCGTGCAGCGCGACCCGTCGTTGCTTCCGGGCGCTATCGAGGAGATGTTGCGCTGGACGTCGCCGGTGAAGAACATGTGCCGGACGTTGGCCGCCGACACCGAATTTCAGGGCACTGCGCTGCGTGAGGGCGAGAAGATGCTGCTGCTCTTCGAGTCGGCGAACTTCGACGAAACGGTGTTCGACCAGCCGGAGAATTTCAACGTTCGGCGGAACCCGAACAGCCACATGGCATTCGGTTTCGGTACGCATTTCTGCATGGGTAACCAGCTGGCGCGCTTGGAGCTGTCGCTGATGACGAGCCGGGTGTTGAAGCGATTGCCGGACCTGCGACTGGCCGACGATGACTCGACGCTGCCGCTGCGGCCGGCGAACTTCGTCAGCGGCCTGGAGTCGATGCCCGTGGTATTCACCCCGAGCGCCCCACTGGGCTGATCTTTGCGCCGAGCGTAACGCCACTGCGAAAAATCCGGTCGAATCTCGCGGTGGCGTTACGCTCGGCGCAAGAAGGGATCAGCGGTTCTGGAAGTTGGGTTTGCGCTTCTCCGCGAACGCCCGGGGGCCTTCCTTGGCGTCCTCGGACAGGAACACCCGAATACCGATCTGGGTGTCGATCTTGAACGCCTCGTTCTCGTGCATGCCCTCGGTCTCGCGGATCGCCCGCAGGATGGCCTGTACGGCCAGCGGCCCGTTGTTCTCGATCATCTCCGCGATCTCCAGCGCCTTGGACAGCGCTTGCCCGTCCGGGACGACATATCCGATCAGGCCCATCTCCTTGGCCTCGGCGGCGGTGATGTGGCGCCCGGTCAGCAGCAGGTCGCACGCCACCGTGTAGGGAATCTGCCGCACCAGCCGCACGGCTGATCCGCCCATCGGGTACAGGCTCCACTTGGCCTCCGAGATGCCGAACTTGGCGCTCTGACCGGCGACCCGGATGTCCGTGCCCTGCAGGATCTCGGTGCCGCCCGCGATCGCGGGTCCTTCGACGGCGGCGATCAGCGGTTTGGTCAGCCGGCGCCCCTTCAGCAAAGCGTCGATTCGCGACGGGTCGTAGCTGCCGTCCTTGAACGACTCACCCGGCGGTTTCTTGGTTGCCGCCTTGAGGTCCATGCCGGCGCAGAAGTAGCCACCGGCGCCGGTCAGGATGCAGCACCGGATGTCTGGATCGTTGTCGACGCGGTCCCAGGCCTCGACCATGATTTGCATCATTTCGGTGCTCAGCGCGTTGCGGGCGTGCGGCCGGTTCAACGTGACGATGAGGGTGTGACCGCGCTGCTCCACCAGGGCGTCGGGCCCCGACTGTTCGTTTGCTGGCGCTCCGGCTTTATCCAGGGCCACGGCTACCGCCTTTCGGTCCGCACTGGGCATGAGCTTGTCAAGAAATGTAACACGTTCTAGTTTGGTGGCCGTGGCCCTGAATATTGCCGATCTTGCTGAGCACGCCATCGATGCTGTGCCTGACCGTGTCGCCCTGATCTGCGGTGACGAGAAGCTGACCTATGCCGAACTGGAGGAGAAGGCCAACCGCCTGGCGCACTATTTGATCGATCAGGGGGTGAAGAAGGACGACAAGGTCGGACTGTACTGCCGTAATCGCATCGAGATCGTCATCGCGATGCTCGGCATCGTGAAGGCGGGCGCCATCCTGGTGAACGTCAACTACCGCTACGTCGAGGGTGAGCTTCGCTACCTGTTCGACAACTCCGACATGGTTGCGCTGGTGCACGAGCGCCAGTACTCCGACCGGGTGGCCAACGTGCTGCCGGACACGCCCAACGTCAAGACGATCCTGGTCATCGAGGACGGCAGCGACAAGGACTATCAGCGCTACGGCGGCGTCGAGTTCTACTCGGCGATCGCACAGGGCTCACCCGAGCGGGACTTCGGCGAGCGCAGCGCCGACGACATCTACCTGCTCTACACCGGCGGCACCACCGGCTTCCCGAAGGGCGTGATGTGGCGCCACGAGGACATCTACCGGGTGCTGTTCGGTGGGACCGACTTCGCGACAGGCGAGTTCGTCCAGGGCGAGCACGACCTCGCCAAGGCCGCCGCCGCCAATCCGCCGATGATCCGCTACCCGATTCCGCCGATGATCCACGGCGCCACGCAGTCGGCCACCTGGATGTCGATTTTCTCGGGTCAAACCACCGTGCTCGCACCGGAATTCAACGCCGACGAGGTCTGGCGCACGATTCACGAACACAAGGTGAACCTGCTGTTCTTCACCGGTGACGCCATGGCGCGGCCGTTGCTCGACGCGCTTGACAGGGAACACGATTACGATCTGTCATCGCTGTTCCTGCTCGCCAGCACCGCTGCGCTGTTCTCGCCGAGCATCAAGGAAAAGCTCCTCGAGCTGCTGCCCAATCGGGTCATCACCGATTCCATCGGCTCCTCGGAGACCGGCTTCGGCGGCACCAGCATCGTCGCTAAAGACGCGCCGCACAGTGGCGGTCCGCGAGTCACCATCGACCACCGCACCGTCGTCCTCGACGAGGAGGGCAACGAGGTCGAGCCGGGCTCGGGTCTGCGCGGTTTGATCGCCAAGAAGGGCAACATTCCGGTCGGTTACTACAAGGACGAGAACAAGACCGCCGAGACGTTCAAGACCTTCAACGGCGTGCGCTACGCCATCCCCGGGGACTACGCGCTGGTCGAAGAGGACGGCACCGTCACGATGCTGGGCCGCGGCTCGGTGTCGATCAACAGCGGCGGCGAGAAGATCTACCCCGAGGAGGTCGAGGCGGCGCTGAAGGGCCATCCCGACGTCTTCGACGCATTGGTGGTCGGTGTGCCCGATCCCCGATACGGACAGCACGTGGCCGCCATTGTGCAGCCCCGACCGGGGGCTCGGCCCTCGCTGTCCGAGCTGGACAGCTTCGTGCGCTCCAGGATCGCGGGATACAAAGTGCCGCGCAGCCTTTGGCTGGTCGACGAGGTGAAGCGCTCGCCGGCCGGCAAGCCCGACTACCGCTGGGCCAAGGAACAGACCGAGGCGCGACCTGCCGACGACGTGCATGCCGCTCACGTAACCGCCTGACACGCCGCGAGCTGCGTGGCCGACTTCGTCAAGCACCGTCCGGATGCGCCCGCCGGCTTTTTCGCCTGGGAAGCCGCCGGATTGCGCTGGCTTTCCAGTGTCGACGGTGGCGTGCCCTGCGCGCAGGTCGTTTCCAGCGACGCGACGAGCCTGACCCTGCGGCGGCTTCAATCCGTACCTGCGACCCCCGAGGCGGCGCACGTGTTCGGCGGCCAACTGGCCGTCACGCATGACGCGGGCGGCGCGGCGTTCGGCGCCGGGCCCGGCGGATGGGACGGGCCCGGGTTCTTCGGGCCGTTATCGCAGCCATTGGCGATGTCGCTGCGGCGGCACCGACGCTGGGGCGACTTCTACGCCGAAGAGCGGCTGGCTCCGATGGCCGAGCTCGCGGCGGCGCGGCTCGACGCTTCCACCCGTACCGCAATCGACTCCGTCGCGGCACGTTGCGCCGCGGGCGACTTCGACGACGACGACCGGCCGGCCCGGCTGCACGGCGATTTGTGGAGCGGCAACGTGATGTGGACACCCGACGGGGTGGTGCTGATCGACCCGGCTGCGTACGCCGGTCATCGCGAGACCGACCTGGCGATGCTCGCGCTGTTCGACTGCCCACACTACGACGCCGTCCTCGCGGCCTACCAGCGCGTGCGGCCGCTGCAACCCGGCTGGCGCAACCGCATCAGGCTGCACCAGCTCTTCCCGCTGCTGGCGCATGTCGTGCTGTTCGGCAGCGGCTACGTACGGCAGACGCAGGCCGCCGCCCGAGCCGCGCTGGCCGGCTAGCCCTCCGGGGCGTCTGCAGTCGGATTGCCCGCCTCCTCCCGGCGCTTCGCGGCGCGCGTCGTCGGCGGGCTACTGTCGATCGCGATGACGATCGATGTGTGGATGCAGCATCCGACTGTGCGGTTCCTGCGCAGCGACATGTTGGCCTCGCTGCGGCGCTGGACCGGCGGGTCCATTCCGGACGCCGACATCCCGATCGAGGCGACGCTGGCTTCGATGGACGCCGCGGGCGTCGAGTTCGGCCTGCTGAGCGCGTGGCGCGGTCCTTTCGGCCAGGATCTCGTTTCCAATGACGAGGTCGCGCAATGGATCGCATTGCATCCGAACCGGTTTGCCGGCCTGGCCACCGTCGACCTCGACCGTCCGATGGAAGCGGTCCGGGAGTTGCGGCGCCGCGTTCGTGACGGTGGATTCGTGGGTCTGCGAGTGGTGCCGTGGCTGTGGAATGCACCGCCCACCGATCGCCGCTACTACCCGTTGTTCGCCGAATGTGTGGAGTCGGCGGTACCGTTCTGCACTCAGGTCGGTCACACCGGCCCGCTGCGGCCATCGGAGACCGGACGCCCGATTCCCTACATCGACCAAGTGGCCCTCGATTTTCCAGAACTGGTGATCGTATGCGGCCACGTCGGCTATCCATGGACCGAGGAGATGATCGCCGTCGCCCGCAAGCACGAGAACGTCTACATCGACACCTCGGCCTACACCGTTAAACGGCTGCCGCACGAGCTCACCAGATTCATGAAAACCGGTACCGGACAACGTAAAGTCTTGTTCGGCACCAACTATCCGATGATCACCCACGCGCACGCACTGGCGGGACTGGACGAACTCGGTCTCGATGACGCGGCTCGCCGGGACTATCTGCATCGCAATGCCGGACGCGTATTCAGACTGGAGGCAAACAGGTGAACGGTGCTCAGGCTCTGATCAACACGCTGGTCGACGGCGGCGTCGACGTGTGCTTCGCCAACCCGGGCACGTCGGAGATGCACTTCGTGGCGGCGCTGGACGCCGTTCCGCGCATGCGCGGCGTGCTGACCCTCTTCGAGGGCGTCGCCACCGGCGCGGCCGACGGCTATGCTCGCATCGCTGATCGGCCGGCCGCAGTGCTGCTGCACCTGGGCCCGGGACTGGGCAACGGCCTGGCCAACCTGCACAACGCGCGCCGCGCCCGGGTGCCGATGGTGGTGGTCGTCGGCGACCACGCCACCTATCACAAAAAATACGACGCCCCACTGGAATCCGACATCGATGCACTCGCTGGCAGCGTCTCGGGATGGGTGCGCCGAACGGCTGAGAGCGCCGACGTGGCCGCCGACGCCGCCGAAGCCATCGCCGCCAGCCAGTCGGGCCCGCAGATTTCGACGCTGATCCTGCCTGCCGACGTGTCCTGGTCCGACGGCGCCCAGCCGGTCGCGGCGGTGCCGGCGCAGCCGGCGGGTGCTGACCCGCAGCTGGCGTCTGAAGTGCTGAAGGTGCTGCGATCCGGGGAACCCACGGCGATCCTGGTGGGTGGGGACGCCACCCGCGCGCCCGGGCTGGCGGCGGCCGCGCGGATCGCCCAGGCGACCGGTGCCCGGCTGTTGTGCGAGACGTTCCCGACGCGGCTGGAGCGCGGCGCGGGCATCCCCGCCGTCGACCGGCTCGCCTACTTCGCGGAGGCCGCCACGGCCCAGCTGGACGGCGCCAAGCACCTGGTGCTGGCCGGCGCCAAGTCGCCGGTGTCGTTCTTCGCCTACCCGGACATGCCGAGCGACCTGGTGCCGGCCGGCTGCGAGGTGCATCTGCTCGCCGGCCACAGCGGTGCAGCCGATGCGCTGATCGCGCTGGCCGACCAGGTGGCGCCCGGGACGGTCGCGCCGGTGGCCGCCGCGGCACGTCCGGCGCTGCCCACGGGCGCTTTGACGTCCGCGTCGGCGGCTGACGTGATCGGGGCGGTGATGCCGGACCGGGCCATCGTCGTCGACGAGTCCAACACGTCCGGCCTGCTGCTGGCCCAGGCCACCGCCGGGGCGCCGGCGCATGACTGGCTGACGCTGACCGGCGGGGCGATCGGCTACGGCATTCCGGCTGCGGTGGGTGCCGCGGTAGCCGCCCCGGATCGTCCGGTGCTGTGCCTGGAATCCGATGGATCGGCGATGTACACGATTTCGGGATTGTGGACCCAGGCGCGGGAAAACCTCAATGTGACCACCGTGCTCTACAACAACAGCGCCTACGACATTTTGCGGGTCGAGTTGCAGCGCGTCGGTGCCGGCTCCGCTCCCGGCCCCAAGGCGCTTGATCTGCTTGATTTATCCCGTCCGGCACTGGATTTCGTGAAGATCGCCGAGGGCATGGGAGTTCCGGCTCGTCGCGTCACCACGGCGGAGGAGCTCGCCGACGCCTTGCACGCCGCCTTCGTCGAACCCGGACCGCACCTGATCGATGCGGTGGTGCCGTCACTGTTCGGCTAGTGCAGGGAGGTGGCCGACGAGCCAGCCGGCCAGTGTGTTGAGTACGTCGACCCCGGTCTCGAAGGCGTCGGCTTCTGCTGCTAACGCCACGCCCACCTGCCCGGATTCTATTGGCATGATCGCGAACTGCCGCACCAGGTAGTCACCGCGCACGCCGGGACCCCAACCGCCTTTGACGGCAATGCCTTTGGCGGCCAAGCCCCAACGGTGGCCGCGGACCAGGTGGTGCATGAGGTGGATGACGGCGTCCGCGCCGGGGACGCGGGCCAGGTTGGCGGCGAATCGCGCTTGGCTGGACAGGGTCCATTGCGTTTGGCCGAAAGGAGTGAAACCGGGACGGAGACGCCGTGACTCGACCACGGTGGCCGAATCGCCCGCTTCCCGGATCACGGCCTGCACCTGCCGTGCAGCCTCACCCGGATCCCCCAGCCGGGACCACAACGTCTCGGACGCGGCGTTGTCCGATTCGGTAATCATCTTGGCTACCAAGCCTGCTGCGCGCGATTGATCATGACGCAAGGCCGCAATCGCCAACGGGACTTTAATCGTCGACCAGGCAACGCCTGCCGACCACTCGCCCAACGAATACACCGCTTCTGCACCGGGCGCGGCGATGGCGACACCGACGGTGGCCGGGATTGCGGCGCACAGCTGCTCGAAGCTCGCTTCGATGGCGCGCTGGGGTTCCGTCACGGCACTACCGGCGAATCGGCCACACCGGATCACCACAGTCGACACCCTGGCCCGACAACTGACGCTTCAGCACCTTGAAGGTCACCGTCCGCGGAAGCTCAGCGCTGACCCGGACGTACGACGGCCACTGCTTGGGGCCCAGGTCCGGCTGCCCGGCCAGGAACGCGCGGAATTTCTCGGCATCGAACTCGGTACCCGGGGCCATCACCATCGCGGCCATTACCTGGTCGCCGACGACAGGGTCGGGCACCGCATACACCGCCACCTCGGTCGCGTCCGGGTACCGCAGCAGTACCCGCTCGATCGGTGCCGCGCCGAGGTTTTCGCCATCGACCCGCATCCAATCCCCAAGCCGCCCAGCGAAGTACGCGTAGCCGGCGTCATCGCGATAGGCGAGATCACCACTGTGGTACACCCCGCCCGCCATCCGCTCGGCCTCGGCCGCCTCGTCGTTGTAGTAACCCTCGAACCGGCCCGGCCCGGCGGTGTTCACCAGCTCGCCGACCACCCCGGGTGGGCACGGCTCGCCGGTATCGGGGTCGACGATCTCGGTCCCCTCGGGCAGTGGACCCAACGCGCCCTCCGGGGTATCGGGGGTACGCGCGATCGCCACGCCGCCTTCGGTGGACCCGAACCCGTCCTGGACGACGCACCCGAACCTGCGGCCGAAGCGTTCGATGTCGCCGGGTACACCCTCGTTGCCGTACACCGCCCGCAGCGGGTTGTCCGCATCGTCGGGCTGCTCCGGTGTGGCAAGCACATACGACAACGGCTTGCCCACATAGTTGGCGTAGGTGGCGCCGTAGCGGCGCACATCCACCAAGAAGTTCGACGCGGAGAACTTGCGCCGCAACGCCATTGATCCCTGGCACGCCGCTGCCACCGCCCAGCCGACCAACACCGCGTTGGAATGAAACAACGGCATCGACACATAGCAGACGTCGTCGCGGCCGAGGTCGAATCGCTGCGTCATCGTCACGCCGGCGATCGCAACCTTGCTGTGGCTGCACTTCACCGCCTTGGGCTCGCCACTGGTACCCGACGTGAAGATCAGCATGAACAGGTCCGTAGGCGACGCGGACTGAAAAGACAGCTCAACGTCCCCGCGAACGGGGCTATGTGCGGCCACCTCGTCGGTCCACTCGGCGGAGTCGACGTTCAGATGGTCGATATCGTGCAGTGTCGCAGCCGAGTTCGAGTCAGCCAGCACCAATTGGCAGTCTGCCCGGACAATGTCGCGGGCCAGCGCCGCGCCCCGGCGCACCGGGTTGAGCCCTACCGGCACGATGCCTGACATTCCTGCCGCCACCAGCATCGCCGAGAAGAAGGGGGTGTTCTCCAGCAGGACGCCGACATGCGGCGGTCGTGCCGGGTCCAGGCGCGCACGCAGCGTCGCCGCGATGGCGGCACCGTGCCGGACGTGATCACGCCAGCTGGTGAACGAGTCCTCGAAATAGATACCCCGGTCGTCGATCTCGGCCAGCGGCACCAGAAGATCGGTGACCGTCGGGCTAGGCGATGTCACTGCGGGAACTAGGCAGGGGTTTCCGCCAGCTCACGGCCGATCCGGCGTAGCTGGCCGGTGGCACCGCCCAATGCGAACTCGGTTTCTTTGGCAGCCAGGAAGTAACGGTGCACCGGGTGATCGGTGTCGACGCCGACACCGCCATGCACGTGCACGATGGTGTGCGCCACCCGGTGTCCGGCGTCGGCGGCCCAGAACGCCGCACTGGCGACGTCGATGTCGGCGGGGATGTCTTCGGAGACGCGCCACGCCGCCTGGGTGAGCGTCAGCCGCAACCCCTTGACGTCGATGTAACCGTCGGCCAGCCGCTGGCCCACCGCCTGGAAGCTGCCGATCGGGCGGTCGAACTGCTCGCGGGTGCGCGCATATTCGGCCGTCAGTTGCAATCCCCGCTCAAGTACCCCGAGCTGAAAGGCGCTGCGGCCCAAAGTGAAAAGCGTGTCAAGCCAGGACACGACCTCGGCGCCGCCGACGCGGCGCGTGGCGTCCACTTCCGTCCCCGCCAGCTCCAGGTGACCGACGCTGCCCAAGCCGGTGGTCTGGATCGCGGTCACCGAAACTCCGGGATCGTCGGCGGAGACCAGGAAAACCGCGGTACCGGAATCGGTTTCGGCAGGAACCAGGAAGGCGTCGGCCACCGGGGCGAAGCCGACCTGGGTACGCGTGCCAGTCAGACGGTAGCCGTCACCGGAAGGGGTGGCCCGCACCGGACCTTCACCCATCTCGCCCTGCAGTGCCACGGTGAGAATTTTCTCGCCGCTGACCGCCGGCCCGCCCCAGGCCTGCTGCAGCTCCTCGGAGCCGAACCGCGCCAATGCACCGGCACCCAGCACCACCGACTCCAGGTACGGGACAGCCGCCAGCTGGTGGCCCAGTGCCACCAACACGGCCACTTGCTCAAGCGCCCCGAAACCATCGCCGCCCAGCGATGTCGCTGAGGCACTGGACAGGATGCCGGCGTCGATCAGCTTGCGCCATAGCTCGCGGTCGAACCGTTGCTCCAGCCTGTCCAGCTCGCGCTGATGCTCCGGCGTGCACACCGCGTCCACGATGGTGTCGACCAAACCACTGAGGTCTTGGGCGGCTTCGGTTGTCGTGAAATCCATGAGTGTTCGTCCTTAAAGAAGAAGGGTGCTCAGCGGTTGGCTCGCGGTAGCCCCAACGCGACCATCCCGATGATGTCGCGCTGCACTTCGTTGGTGCCGCCGCCGAAGGTCAGGATCAGGCACGCCCGGTGCATCCGCTCGACGCGGCCGCGCAACAACCCCCCGGGCGAATCCTGACGCACGGTCGCGGCGGTGCCCAGCACCTCCATCAGCAGCCGGTACGCCTCGGTGGCCAGCTCGGTACCGAACACCTTGGCCGCCGACGCATCGGCCGGCGACAGGGACTCACTTTCCGAGGAGGCCAGCTCCCAGTTAATCAGCTTGAGAACCTCGGCCTTGGCGTGCACCCGGGCCAGGTTCAGCTGCACCCACTCCGAGTCGATGAGCCGGGCCCCACCGGCGTCCTTGGTGTTTTGCGCCCATTCGCGAACCTCGCGCAGGGCCAGGAAGATCGGTTGCGGCGACACCAGGGCGACCCGCTCGTGGTTGAGCTGGTTGGTCACCAGCCTCCAGCCGCCGTTCTCCTCGCCGACCAGGTTGGTCACCGGGACTCGCACGTCGGAGTAATAGGTGGCGCTGGTGTCCACACCGGCCATGGTGTGCACCGGCGTCCAGGAGAAACCCTCCGCGGTGGTCGGCACCACCAGCATCGAAATGCCGCGGTGCTTCTTGGCCTCGGGGTTGGTGCGCACCGCCAGCCAGACCCAGTCCGCGTAGGCGATCAGGCTGGTCCACATCTTCTGGCCGTTGATCACGTAGTCGTCGCCGTCGCGCACCGCGCTGGTGCGCAGGTTAGCCAGGTCGGTGCCGGCACCGGGCTCGGAGTAGCCGATGGAGAAGTGCAGTTCGCCGGCGGCGATCTTGGGCAGGAAGAACTTCTTCTGCTCATCGGTGCCGAACGCCATGATGGTCGGCGCCACGCTGTTGATCGTCAGGAACGGCACCGGCACGCCGGCGATCGCGGCCTCGTCGGTGAAAATCAGCGAGTCCATCGGGGAGCGGCCCTGGCCGCCGTACTCCTTGGGCCAGTTCAGGGTGAGCCAGCCGTCTTTGCCCATCTGCGCAACGGTGTCGCGATACGCGTTGCCGGTCCCGACCTCGCCCTGTGTCGAGCTCAGAGCCTCGCGGCGCTCCGGCGTCATCAGGGTGGTGAAGTACGACCGCAGCTCGCGACGCAGCTCCTCCTGTTCAGGTGTGTAACTGATGCGCATTTCAGCCGTCCTTGAAGTTGAACTTCACAAGCCGTAACTCGACCAACGGCTACCCGTTCGTCCTCCCGGTTGTAACACGTTCTAGTCTGGGAATCCAGCGACCATTTCCCAACACGCATCAGGGTCCTATGGTGGAGCTGCATACTGATCGGGCAGTGCTCAGATTGACGGCCAGGCTCAAGGAGGGTGCTATGCGGGTGATCGTGGATCATGACCGGTGTGAAGGTAATGCGGTGTGCGTGGGAGTCGCCCCGGATGTCTTCGAGTTGGACGACCAAGACTATGCCGTCGTCAAGCTTGACCCGATTCCCCCCGACCAGGAGCAGCTGGCCGAGCAGGCAATCGCCGAATGCCCGCGCGCGGCGCTACAGCGCCAAGATTAGATAGCGCGATCCGGAACTAGAGGTATTCATCAATTGACTAGTAGTACGAACGCGACCGATCTATCCGGAAGGGTCGCGGTGGTGACTGGTGCGGCCGCGGGACTGGGACGGGCCGAGGCGCTCGGCCTGGCTCGGCTCGGCGCGACCGTCGTCGTCAACGATATCGCCGCCGCGCTGGATGCCTCCGACGTCATCGGCGAGATCAGTGCCGCCGGCTCCAAGGCGGTCGCCGTGGCCGGGGACATCAGCCAGCGCGCGACGGCCGACGAATTGGTGGCGTGTGCCGATACGCTCGGCGGCCTGGACATCGTGGTGAACAACGCCGGGATCACCCGCGACCGGATGCTGTTCAACATGTCCGACGAGGACTGGGACGCCGTGATCGCCGTGCACCTGCGCGGCCATTTCCTGATGACCCGCAACGCGGCCACCTACTGGCGCGCTAAAGCCAAGGATTCCGGGGGATCGATCTTCGGCCGCCTCGTCAACACGTCGTCGGAAGCAGGCCTGGGAGGTCCGGTGGGGCAGGCCAACTACGGTGCGGCCAAGGCGGGCATCATCGCACTCACCGTGTCGGCCGGGCGGGCGCTGGGCCGCTACGGGGTGTGCGCCAACGCGATCTGTCCGCGGGCCCGCACCGCGATGACGGCTGACGTCTTCGGTTCGGTACCAGACATAGAAGAAGGACAGATCGATCCGCTGTCACCCGAGCACGTGGTGAGTCTGGTGCAGTTTCTGTCGTCCCCGGCGGCCGCGGAAGTCAACGGTCAGGTGTTCGTTGTTTACGGGCCTCAGGTGGCGTTGGTCTCGCCGCCGGCCGTGGAGCAGAAGTTCAGTGCGGAAGGGTCGGCCTGGCAGCCCGGCGAACTCAGCACCACGCTGCAGCAGTACTTTGCTGGCCGTGATCCGGAGCGGAACTTTTCCGCGCTCGGCCTGCTGGAGCAATAACCGTGTAAAGCTACTTCGCAGGGGGGAATCGACAAGTAGAACATGTGTCAGATTGAAAATGTCTTAATAGTTCTGACCTGGACAAATTGACGCTTCTGATAGAGAAACGCTGTTCATTGACACCATGAACTTGTTCTGAGTTAATATGATCCGACTCACACCTGGCCGCATGTGACTGAAGGTCGCACGAAGGCGACACGCAGACTTCGCCGCGAGCAGCAGAGGGGGGTACCAAGTTGATCCAACAACTTGCGGTTCCCGCCCGTGCGGTCGGCGGGTTCTTTGAAATGATGATAGACACGGGCCGTGCGGCTTTCCGACGGCCGTTCCAATTCGGTGAGTTCTTGGATCAGACGTGGATGATCGCCCGCGTGTCGCTGGTCCCGACGCTGCTGGTGTCCATCCCGTTCACGGTCCTGGTGGCATTCACCCTCAACATCCTGCTACGCGAAATCGGCGCGGCCGACTTGTCCGGTGCCGGAACGGCATTCGGCACCATCACCCAGCTGGGCCCGGTGGTCACCGTGCTCGTCGTGGCCGGTGCCGGCGCCACCGCCATCTGCGCCGACCTGGGTGCCCGCACCATCCGCGAGGAAATCGACGCGATTCGCGTGCTCGGCATCGACCCGATCCATCGGCTCGTCGTACCCCGTGTGCTGGCATCCACAGTGGTCGCGCTGCTGCTCAACGGATTGGTGTGCGCCATCGGTTTATCCGGTGGTTACGCGTTCTCCGTCTTCCTTCAGGGCGTCAACCCGGGTGCGTTCATCAACGGGTTGACCGTGCTCACCGGACTGCGCGAGTTGGTTCTCGCCGAAGTCAAAGCGCTGTTGTTCGGCGTGATGGCCGGGCTGGTCGGGTGTTACTGCGGCCTGACCGTCAAGGGTGGGCCCAAGGGCGTCGGTAATGCGGTCAACGAAACCGTCGTCTATGCGTTCATCTGCCTGTTCGTCATCAACGTGGTGATGACCGCCATCGGCGTGCGATTGACGGCGAAGTGAACACGCGATGAGCTACGACGCGACTCTCCAGTTTCGCCGCTTCTTTTCGCGGCTGCAGGGGCCCGTTGACGATTTCGGTGAGCAGGCGTTGTTCTACGGCCAAACCGTGCGCCACGTCCCCAACGCGCTCACCAAGTACCGCAAGGAGACCATCCGACTGATCGCGGAGATGACGCTGGGCGCGGGAGCGCTCGTCATGATCGGCGGCACGGTCGGCGTTGCGGCCTTCCTGACCCTGGCTTCCGGTGGAGTCATTGCCGTGCAAGGGTACTCATCGCTGGGCAACATCGGTATCGAGGCGCTGACCGGATTCCTCTCGGCCTTCCTGAACGTCCGCGTCGTCGCCCCGGTGATCGCGGGCATCACATTGGCGGCCACCATCGGCGCCGGCGCCACCGCGCAATTAGGTGCGATGCGGGTTTCCGAGGAGATCGACGCCTTGGAATGCATGGCCGTCGAATCGGTGTCCTACCTGGTGTCAACCCGGCTGATTGCCGGGCTCGTCGCCATCGTTCCGCTGTACTCGCTGTCGGTGCTCGCCGCGTTCTTTGCCGCCCGCTTCACCACCGTGTACATCAACGGGCAGTCCAAAGGCCTCTACGACCACTACTTCAATACCTTCCTCATCCCGTCCGACCTACTGTGGTCTTTCCTGCAGGCCATCGTGATGTCTATCGCGGTGATGCTCGTCCACACCTACTACGGCTACAACGCCAGCGGCGGCCCGGTCGGCGTCGGCATCGCAGTCGGCCAGGCCGTGCGGACCTCGCTGATCGTGGTGGTCGTCATCACTTTGTGCATCTCGCTGGCGGTGTACGGCGCGTCCGGTAACTTCAACCTCTCCGGATGAGGGGACGCATGGCAGACGGCGAATCGCGACGGTCGACAGTCCGGCTGGCGGCGGCACTGCTGGCCGGCTTGATCGTGGCGTTCGCCGCCGTGACTTATTTGTCTTATACAGCGGCTTTCACCTCGACCGACACCGTCACCGTGTCGGCACCCCGGGCCGGGCTGGAGATGGACAAGGACGCCAAGGTCAAATACCGCGGCATCCAGGTCGGCAAGGTCAAAGCCATCGAGTACGCCGGCGACCAGGCGCGGCTCACGCTGTCGATAAACAGCGACGACATGGGATTCATCCCGTCCAACGCGACCGTGCATATCGCAGGCAACACCATCTTCGGCGCCAAGTCGGTGGAATTCATTCCACCCCAGACGCCTTCGCCGACCTCTCTGCGTCCGGATGCGCACGTTGCGGCCTCGGCGGTGCAACTGGAAGTCAACACGTTGTTCCAGTCGCTTACCGACCTGCTGCACAAGATCGACCCAGTCGAATTGAACGGGACGCTGAGCGCGCTGTCGGAAGGCTTGCGTGGCCATGGCGACGACCTGGGCCGGCTGTTGTCGGGACTGAATACGCTGACGCGCCAGGCGAACCCGAAGCTGCCCGCGTTGCAGCAGGACTTCCGCAAGGCCGCCGTCGTCACAGGCGTCTACGCCGACGCCGCCCTTGACCTGAACACCGTTTTCGACAACCTGCCGACCATCGACAAGACCGTGGTAGACCAGCAGCACAACCTCAACGACACGTTGTTGGCCACCATCGGCCTGGCCAACAACGCCTATGAAACGGTGGAGCCGGCCCAGCAGAACTTCATCGACGCCATCAACAGGCTGCGGGCCCCACTCAAGGTGGCCTCCGACTACTCGCCGGAATTCGGTTGCTTCTTCGCGGGTATCGAGCGAGGTGTCAAGGAGTTCGCCCCGTTGATCGGTGTCCGCAAAGCCGGCCTGTTCACGTCGTCGAGCTTCGTTTTGGGCGCGCCGTCGTATACCTTCCCGGAGTCCCTGCCGCAGGTCAACGCCTCGGGTGGTCCGAACTGCCGCGGATTGCCCGACATTCCGACCAAGCAGACCGGCGGGTCGTTTTACCGCGCACCGTTCCTGGTCACCGATAACGCCAATATCCCGTACGAGCCGTTCACCGAACTGCAGGTTGACGCACCCTCGACGCTGCAGTTCTTGTTCCACGGCGCTTTCGCGGAACGGGACGACTTCTGATGGCGGGCACCCGCATCCCGTCGCACCGGTCCATGGTGATCAAGGTCAGCATCTTCACGGTGGTCATGCTGCTGGTGGCCGCCGGCCTGGTGATCGTCTTCGGTGACTTCCGATTCGGTGCCGAAAGCACCTACCACGCAACCTTTACCGATGTGTCACGGCTGAAGGCCGGCCAGAAGGTCCGCATCGCGGGCGTACCGGTCGGTGCGGTGTCGGGCGTGAAACTCAACCCGGACAACACCATCGACGTGAAGTTCGGAGTCGACCAGCGCTACACGCTGTACTCGTCGACGCGCGCGCTGATCCGCTACGAGAACCTGGTGGGCGACCGGTTTTTAGAAATCACGTCGGGTCCGGGGGAGCTGCGGAAGCTGCCGCCGGGCGGGACAATCAACTCCCAACACACCCAGCCTGCGCTGGATCTGGATGCGTTGCTGGGCGGCCTACGGCCAGTGCTCAAGGGGCTGGACGCTGACAAGGTCAACACGGTCAGCAGCGCTGTCATCGAGTTGCTGCAGGGCCAGGGTGGAGCGTTGTCGAACGTGCTGGCCGACACCAGCGCGTTCTCGTCGGCGCTGGGCCAGCGCGACCAACTCATCGGTGACGTGATCACCAACCTCAACACGGTGCTGGGGACCATCGACCAAAAGAGCGCACAATTTTCGGCCAGTGTTGACCAACTGCAGCAACTGATCACCGAGTTGGCCAAGAACAAGGACGATATCGCGGGCGCCATCCCGCCGCTGGCGTCGACGACAACGGATCTGACACAGCTGCTGAAGAATTCACGCCGGCCGCTGCAAGGCATTCTGGAAAACACCCGGCCGCTGGCCACTGAGCTGGACGACCGTAAGGCCGAGGTCAACAACGACATCGAGCAGCTGGGCGAGGACTATCTGCGCCTGGCTGCGCTCGGCGCTTACGGATCGTTCTTCAACATCTACTTCTGCTCCACGACGATCAAGATCAACGGCCCGGCCGGCGGCGACATCCTGCTGCCGATTGGCGGCCAGGTAGACCCCAGCAAGGGAAGGTGCGCTTTTGCCAAATAGTTCAAAGCGTGACCGCGATCCACTGCGCACCGGCATCTTCGGCGTGGTGCTGGTGGTCTGCGTCATGCTCATCGCATTCGGGTACGCCAACTTGCCATTCTGGCCGCAGGGAAAAATCTACGACGCTTACTTCACCGACGCCGGCGGCATCACACCCGGCAACGCCGTTTATGTCTCGGGCTTCAAGGTCGGCAAGGTGCAGTCCGTGAGCCTGGCCGGAGACAGCGCCAAAATCAGCTTCAGCGTTGACCGCCACGTCGCCGTCGGCGACCAATCGCTTGCGGCGATCCGGACGGACACCATCCTCGGCGAGCGCTCCATCGCGGTGAGTCCCGCCGGCAGCGGCAAGGCAACCACCATTCCGCTCAGCCGGACCACCACGCCGTACACGCTCGCCGGCGCGCTCGAGGACCTTGGTCAAAATGCGAACAACCTCAACAAGCCTCAGTTCGAGCAGGCCTTGAACGTACTGACCGACACGCTGCATGACGCCACCCCGGAGCTGCGCGGTGCCCTCGACGGTGTGACATCGCTGTCCCGCACCCTGAACCGCCGCGACGAGGCGCTGCAAAGCCTGTTGGCGCACGCGAAGTCGGTGACATCGGTACTGTCCCAGCGCGCCCAACAAGTCAACAAGCTGGTCGACGACGGTAACCAATTGTTCGCCGCGCTCGACGAGCGGCGTGCCGCGCTGGATCAGCTGATCTCGGGGATAAACGATCTCTCAGCACAGATTTCCGGCTTCGTCGCCGACAACCGCAAGGAGTTCGGCCCGGCACTCAGCAAGCTCAACCTGGTGCTGGACAACCTCAACGAGCGTCGCGACTACATCACCGAGGCACTCAAACGGTTGCCCACCTATGCGACCGAACTGGGCGAGGTGGTTGGTTCCGGACCCGGATTCAACGTCAACGTCTACAGTGTGATCCCGGCGCCGCTGCTTGCGACGATGTTCGACTTCTTCTACCAGCCGGGCAAGATGCCGGCCAGCCTCGCCGACTACCTGCGCGGCTTAATCCAGGAGCGCTGGATCATCAGGCCGAAGTCGCCATGATCAAGCAGATTGCCCGCAGCCGAGGACTGCGCTACGCCACCGTCATCGCACTGGTCGCGGTGCTGGTGGGAGGCGTGTACGTGCTGTCTTCGCAAGGCAACAACCGGACCATCGTCGGCTACTTCACTTCTGCTGTCGGGCTCTATCCCGGAGACCAGGTCCGCGTCCTCGGAGTACCGGTGGGCCAGGTCGACACGATCGATCCGCGGCCTTCCGACGTCAAGATCACCATGTCGGTGTCCAAAGACGTCAAGATCCCCAAGGACGCCCGGGCCGTCATCATGTCGCCAAACCTGGTGTCGGCGCGGTTTGTTCAGCTCACCCCGGCATACACCGGCGGGGCGGTGCTGCCCGACGGCGGAAGCATCGATCTGGTCCGCACCGCGGTCCCGGTGGAGTGGGACGAGGTGAAGGAGTCCCTGACCCAGTTGGCCGTCCAGCTGGGTCCGACGGCGGGATCGATGCAGGGGCCGTTGGGCACAGCGATCAACCAGGCCGCGGACACGCTCGACGGCAAGGGCGAGTCTTTCCACAACGCCTTGCGTGAGCTCGCGCAAGTCAGTGGGCGGCTGGGGGATTCACGCGGCGACATCTTCGGCACGGTGAAGAACCTTCAGGTACTGGTCAACGCGCTGTCGGCGAGTAACGAACAAATCGTACAATTCGCCGGAAACGTCGCCTCAGTGTCACAGGTGCTCGCCGACAGCTCGCGCCATCTCGACACCACCCTCGGCACGCTCAACAAGGCGCTCTCGGACATCCGCGGCTTCCTGCATGAGAACAACTCGACGCTGGTCGATACGGTCAACAAGCTCAATGACTTTGCCCAGACCTTGAGTGACCAGAGCGACAACATCGAGCAGGTGCTGCACGTGGCGGGTCCCGGCATCTCCAACTTTTACAACATCTACGACCCGGCGCAGGGCACGCTGAACGGCCTGGTGTCGATACCGGAGTTCGCCAACCCCGTGCAATTCATCTGCGGTGGGTCCTTCGAAACCGCGGGCGGGCCACGTGCGCCCGACTACTACCGGCGCGCCGAACTCTGTCGTGAGCGGCTGGGGCCGGTGCTGCGCCGACTCACCGTGAACTACCCGCCGATCATGTTCCACCCGCTCAACACGATCACGGCGTACAAGGGTCAGATCATCTACGACACCCCGGCCACCCAAGCCAAGGCGGCGACTCCGATTCCGCAGCTGACCTGGATACCGGCTAAGGGCGCCTCGTCGGCCCCCGCCCAGAACCCAGCGGATCTGCAAGCTCTCCTCGTTCCCGCGGCCCCGCAGACTGGGCCTCCTCCAGGTCCGGCGCCTGCCGCCGCGGGCGCCGGGTCCGGGCCGGGCCCCGCCCCAGGGAGCGCGTTCGGCCCCCTGCCCGGGCCCCCGCCGAGCCAAGCGCCGACGGCGCCGCCAGCCGAGCAGGGGGGTGGTGGATGAACCGAATGTGGTTGTGCGGCGGTGCATTAGCGGTGGGCAGCACGCTGCTGGCTGGTTGCCAATTCGGCGGGCTGAACTCTATGGCGCTGCCTGGCACCGCCGGCCATGGTAGTGGGGCCTACTCGATCACCGTCGAAATGCCCGATGTGGCGACGCTGCCGGAGAATTCGCCGGTCATGGTCGACGACGTCACCGTCGGCAGTGTCTCCGGCATTGCAGCCGAGCAGCGGTCTGACGGATCCTTCTATGCGGCGGTGAAGTTGGCGTTGAACAAGAACGTGGTACTGCCGGCAAACGCGACCGCGACGGTCGCCCAGACGTCGCTGCTGGGTTCGATGCACGTCGACCTGGCTCGCCCGAAGGACAAGCCGGCGGTCGGCAGGCTGACCGACGGGTCGAGAATCGCGGAGTCCAACACCGGGCGTTATCCCACCACCGAAGAGGTGCTTTCGGCCCTCGGTGTCGTGGTCAACAAAGGCAATGTCGGTGCGCTGGAAGAGATCACCGACGAGACCTATCAGGCCGTCGCAGGTCGGCAAGACCAATTCGTCGACTTGATTCCCAGATTGGCGGATTTGACGGCAGGACTCAACCGACAGGTCAACGACATCATCGATGCTGTCGACGGGTTGAACCGATTCTCGGCGAGCCTGGCGCACGACAAAGACAACCTGGGTCGGGCGCTGGACACGCTGCCTGAAGCGATTGGGGTACTCAACAAAAACCGGGACCACATCGTCGATGCGTTCGCCGCGCTCAAGAAGCTGGCGACGGTCACCTCGCAGGTGCTGGCAAAAACAAAGGTGGATTTCGCCGCAGATCTCAAGGACCTGTACTCGGCCGCGAAGGCCCTCAGCGACAACAGAAAGAACTTCGTCACCTCGCTGCAGCTGTTGCTGACGTTCCCGTTCCCCAACTTCGGCATCAAACAGGCCGTGCGTGGCGACTACCTCAACGTGTTCAGCACCTTCGACCTCACCCTGCGCCGGATCGGTGAAACATTCTTCACCACGGCGTATTTCGACCCGAACATGGCCCACATGAACGAGATCGTCAATCCGCCCGACTTCCTGGTCGGCGAACTGGCCAACCTGTCCGGACAGGCGGCCGACCCGTTCAAGATTCCGCCCGGCACGGCATCAGGACAGTAGGGGGCGGCGCAGATGATCGACAGACTGACCAAGATCCAGCTGGCCATATTCGCGGTGATCACCGCCATCACGCTGGTCGTCATGGGGATCTACTACCTGCGGCTGCCCGCTACGTTCGGCATCGGGACCTACGCCGTGACCGCCGATTTCGTCGCGGGCGGCGGCCTGTACAAGAACGCCAACGTCACATATCGCGGTGTCGCCGTCGGCCGGGTGGAGTCGGTGGGGCTGAACCCCAATGGCATCACCGCCGACATGCGGCTGAACAGCGGGACTCCCATCCCGTCGAACGTCACCGCCACCGTGAAAAGCGTGTCGGCCATCGGCGAGCAATATATCGACCTGGTTCCGCCGAGCAAGCCCGCGTCGGACAAGTTGCGCAACGGATCTCGCATCGAGCGGCAGAGCACCCGAATTGGCCAAGACGTCGCCGACCTGTTGAAGCGGGCGGAAACGCTGGTCAACAGCCTCGGTGACACCCGGTTGCGCGAGCTGCTGCACGAGACGTTCGTCGCGGCCAACGGTTCGGGTCCCGAGTTGGCCCGGCTGATCGAGTCCGCCCGGTTGCTGGTGGACGAGGCTAACGCCAACTATCCGCAAGTCTCGGAGTTGATCGATCAGGCCGGCCCGTTCCTGCAATCCCAGATTCGCGCCGGCGCTGACATCAAGTCGCTGTCCGATGGGCTGGCGCGGTTCACCTCCGACGTGCGCCGGGCCGACCCGCAGCTTCGCTCGACATTGGCCATCGCCCCGGGCGCGGCCGACGAGGCCAGCACCGCGTTCTCCGGTATCCGCCCCTCCTTTCCGGCGCTGGCTGCCAGCCTGGCCAACCTCGGCCGGGTGGGCGTGATCTACCACAAGTCGATCGAGCATCTGCTGGTGGTCTTACCCGCGCTGTTCGCCGCGATCATCACGGCGGCCGGCGGCGTGCCCCAAGACGAAGGCGCCAAGCTGGACTTCAAGGTGGACCTCAACGACCCGCCGCCGTGCGCTGTCGGTTTCCTGCCGCCGCCATTGATGCGCACGCCGGCCGACGAGACGCTGCGCGAACTCCCGAAAGACATGTACTGCAAGGTCGCCCAGAACGATCCCAGCACCGTACGCGGTGCGCGTAACTACCCGTGCCAGGAGTTCCCCGGCAAACGGGCACCGACGATCCAGCTGTGTCGTGACCCGAAGGGCTACGTGCCGACTGGCCGCAACCCGTGGCGCGGTCCGCCGATCCCCTACGACGCGCCAGTGACCAATGGCCTGAACGTGTTGCCGCCCAACAAGTTCCCGTACATACCGCCGGACGCCGAACCTGATCCCGGCACTCCCATCGTCGGGCCGCCCCCTCCCGGGGTGGTACCCGGGCCGGGGCCGCTGCCGAACCACCAGCCGGCATACGCTCCGCCGCCGCCCAACGACAATGGACCGCCGCCGCCATTCTCGTCGTGGCAGCCACCGGGGATACCGCCGGTTCCGCCCCAGGTTCCGTATCCGAAGTGGCTGCCGCCGCCGCCCCCGCCGGAGGGGACCGGCCCGGCGACCGGCCCGGCGCCTGAAGCTGCGCCGGCGCCCGGCCCGCCGCCGCAGGCCAGCGGCCCGGCCTACACCACCTACGACCAAAAGACCGGAGCGTTCGTGGACCCGGCAGGCGGCACTGGGATTTTCGGGCCCGGCGTCAGTGGCGCATCCGGCGCCGAGAACTGGGTAGACCTCATGCTTGATCCGAGGCCCCTCTAATGGACCCCGTGGTGACAGACGAACAAACAACCACACAACGCGTTCGTCGGCGGGCATCCCGCGCGGCGGGCCCTGCGAAAAGCGAGTCAATCCAACCCGCGACGGTTCAAGCCGACGTTGCACCGACGCGGTCGGCGAAACCCGTCATCAAGGCTCTGAAGCCGGTCCTGCCGCCGCCACGGCGGCAGCCGCACCGGACCTTGGTCGGCTGGATCTCGTTTGCCGCCGGGCTGCTGGCGGTTGTCGCGCTGGCCGGCTGCGTGACCGCGCTTGTCATCCAACAACGGCACGCCGCCGCCGGACAAGCGCGCGACCAACGCTTCGTCGACACCGCCACGCAGACCGTGGTCAACATGTTCAGCTACAAGCAGGACAACATCGACGAGAGCGTGAACCGCTTCTATGACGGCACCAGCGGCCCGCTGCGCGGCATGCTGGGCGCCAACAACAACATCGAAAACCTCAAGGGCCTGTTCCGCTCCACCAACGCGACGTCGGAAGCCGTCATCAACGGCGCTGCCCTGGAGGGCATCGACCCGGTCACCGACAACGCGTCGGTGCTGGTTTCGGTGCGTGTCACAGTGGCCGACATCGACGGAGTCAACAAGCCGTCGATGCCCTACCGCCTGCGCGTGATCGTGCACGAAGACGACTCCGGGCGGATGACCGGCTATGACCTGAAGTATCCGGACGGGGGAAACTGATGCGGTGGCGGCGGTGGCTGATCGCCGTCGCGGGCTCCTTACTGGTCGCGGCGTTTGTCGGGTTGTCCGCGGCGGCGGCCTGGTTCTACTGGGACCGGGTGCAGACCCGCGGCGAGGAGGCGGCGCGGGCGGTGTTGCCACAGCTGGCCGCCAAGGAGATACCCGAGGTCTTCGCCTACGACTACCAGACCGTCGAACGCAGCCTCACCGCCGCGTATCCCCTGCTGACGCCCGACTATCGCCAGGAGTTCCAGAAGAGCGCCAATACGCAGGTCATTCCGGAGGCCAAGAAGCGCGAGGTGGTCGTCCAGGCCAATGTCGTCGGTACCGGGATCATGACCGCCAAGCGGGATTCGGCGTCGGTGATGGTTTATATGAACCGCACCGTGACCGACAAGTCACGCCAGCCGCTTTACGACGGCAGCCGGTTGCGGGTGGACTTCAAGAAAATCAACAGACAATGGCTGATCGCCTACATCACACCGATCTGAGCTGCCGGCTCAGTAGCACATGGCGATTGCGTTGCAGTACAACGGGTAACGCTGAATCGGGCTGGGCGGGGGGCCGACGAGGTGCAGCGAAAAGGGTTGCTTGCTCATCGCCGGCTGCAGGCCGCAGACCGCGCCGTGCAGGCTGGTGTGCGTGCCGGTGAGCGTCGCGTCGTCGAACGCGTAGGTTTCGGTGGACGGCGCTGTGCCGCCGCCCGGGCACGACAGGCCGTCTGCCTGCTCCACCTTGAACGTCCAAAGAACGCTGGACAGCCGAGCCCTGCCGCTGAAGTTCTGCAGCTTGTCCGCACGGGTGATCTGTTCAGGTGTCGAGCTCACGACGTTCAGCGCGCATTGGAACGCCCACGTGACCGGGTCGGAATAGTCGGCCTGGTTTCGGGTTCCGGACGGCTGATCGCACAATGCCGCGATCGTCCAGGTGACCCCGGACACGCCCGCCTGATCGAAGGAGTAATTGCCATCCGGTGGCGGTGCGACTGCGCTGGCCGGGTTGCCCGATTCCAGCGCAATTCCGAGGGCAACGGCCGAGAAGACACCCGCAGCGGCGGCCAGCCCGTGACGGAGCTTCACAGTGCCCTCCCCTTCCGGGCCTTCCCTTCATCGCTGCATCGAGTATCACCGTGTTCGGGCGGCAAAACCATGGGGTTTCGCGAGCTAATCGGCTCCATGCGGCCACGACTCGGCGAGTGTGTCGAGAAATGACCGTGCCCAGAGGTCCACGTCGTGGACGAGCACCTGGCGTCGCAGCGCCCGCATCCGGCGCCGCCCTGCGTCGACCGACTGGTTAAGCGCCTCTTCGATCCCGTCCTTGACCCCTTCGAGGTCGTGTGGGTTGACCAGATAGGCCTGCCGGAGTTCGGCGGCGGCGCCGGTGAATTCGCTGAGCACCAGCGCACCGCCGAGATCGCTGCGGCAGGCGACGTACTCCTTGGCCACCAGATTCATCCCGTCGCGCAGCGGGGTGACCAGCATGACGTCGCTGGCCACGAAGAACGCGATCAGTTCATCGCGGGGAACCGGACGGTGCAGATAATGCACCACCGGATGACCGACCTCGCCGAACTCGCCATTGATGTGGCCGACCTCGCGTTCGATGTCGTCGCGCAGAATTCGGTAACTCTCCACCCGCTCGCGGCTCGGTGTCGCCAGCTGGACCAGCACAGTGTCGTCGCGCTTGACGCGGCCCTCGGCGAGCAGTTCGGAAAAGGCCTTCAGCCGAACATCGATGCCCTTGGTGTAATCGAGCCGGTCAACCCCCAGCAGAATCTTGCGGGGACTGCCGAGCTCAGCCCGGATCTCCCGCGCCCGGCGCCTGACATTGCGGTCGCGGGCAGCGTGGTCGAGCGCGCCGGAATCGATGGAGATGGGGAAGGCGCCCACCCGGATGGTGCGAGAACCCAGTAGCACTTCACCGAACCGCGACCGCACCCCGACCGATCCCCGGCTCGTATCGGCGCCCACCAGACGCCGGGACAGAATCAGGAAGTTCTGGGCGCCGCCGGGAAGATGAAAGCCCACCAGGTCGGCACCCAGCAGTCCCTGGATGATCTCGGTGCGCCACGGCAGCTGTATGAACAGCTCCACCGGCGGGAACGGGATATGCAAAAAGAAGCCGATCGTCAGGTCGGGGCGCAGTTCGCGCAGCATTTTGGGGACCAGTTGCAGCTGGTAGTCCTGAACCCACACGGTCGCGCCGCGGGCGGCCGTGCGCGACGTGGCTTCGGCGAAGCGGCGGTTGACCTCGACGTAGCGCTCCCACCATTGCCGGTGATAGATCGGTTTGACAATGACGTCGTGATACAGCGGCCACAGCGTGGCGTTCGAGAACCCCTCGTAGTACTGGGCGACGTCGTCGGCGCTCAGCCGAACCGGACGAAGTTCCAGGTCTTCCTGGAGGATGGGCTCGTCATCCAGGTCCGCCTCCTCGTCGACAACGCCCGGCCAGCCGACCCACGCCCCACGCCGGCGACGCAACAGCGGCTCCAAGGCTGTGACCAACCCCCCGGGGCTGCGCTTCCAGGCTGTCGTGCCATCGGGAAGCCGCTCTAGATCGACTGGCAGCCGATTGGCAACCACCACAAAGTCGGAATTCCCGAAACCCGAAGTATTCGGGCTCTGGCCTCCCCCGGAAGCCATTTATGTCTCGAGTTTCGCCGGCCCGATACCCAGCATGGACAGGAAGACGCGACACTCATCGGCATCGTTCGCATAGGCCGCGACGACTCGCCTGGCCTGGCTTGCGGTGCTGTCGGCCACCGGCTCGACGTCGCCGATTTCGCCAGGATCAGATTTCGTAGGCATAACTTAACTGTAGGCGAAGCACCTGACCGGTCGCAGCCGTCTCACCAGCTAACTGGCGCCGGGTGCGGTTACGTCGCGTTTGCAAGGACTTCCCGGGCGGCTGCCGGAGAGTGTCCACTCGCGCCGCTCGGTTAACGACCCGAACGCTCGGGGTCTCACCGCTGGTCGCTGCCAACCCAGCGGGGCTCCGCTTACACACTGGCCGTAATGTGTAAACACCAAGGCGGACCTGACGACAAACGAGGTAAGCGGAATGACACTCTCCGAGCAAGCCGGCACCGCGGCGGTCAACGCCAAGTCCGCGGAGCCGGTGACTTATGAAACCCTCGACGAGGGGCGCATCGCCCGGATCTGGCTCAACCGGCCCGACGCACACAACGCGCAGAATCGCACTCTGTTAGTTCAGCTCGACGAGGCGTTCTGCCGTGCCGAGGCCGACGACGCCGTGCGCGTGGTGATACTGGCGGCGCGGGGCAAGAACTTTTCCGCCGGTCACGACCTGGGCTCGGATGCGGCGATACTGGAGCGGCAGCCTGGACCCGCTCAGCATCCGACTTATCGCTCGCATGGCGCTACCCTCGATCCGATCGTGGAGAAGCTGTATCACCAAGAGTGGCACTTCTTCTTCGAAAACACCCGCCGCTGGCGCGATTTGCGCAAGATCACCATTGCCCAAGTGCAGGGCAACGCGATCTCGGCGGGGTTGATGTTGATCTGGGCGTGCGACCTGATCGTGGCAGCAGAGAATGCAAAGTTCAGCGACGTGGTCGCGGTGCGGTTGGGTATGCCTGGCGTCGAATACTACGCGCACCCTTGGGAATTCGGACCCCGTAAGGCCAAAGAGCTGTTGTTGACCGGTGATGCGCTGGATGCCGACGAAGCTTACCGGCTGGGGATGGTGTCCAAAGTGTTCCCGGTCGACGAGTTGGAGGACAAGACCCTGGAATTCGCGCGGCGCATCGCTGAGCGGCCGACGATGGCGTCGCTGCTGATCAAGGATTCGGTCAACGCCGCCTCCGACGCGATGGGATTCAGCGAGGCGCTGCGGCACGCGTTCCACATTCACGAGCTGGGGCACGCGCACTGGGCGGCCCACAACGAGAACAGGTTCCCGGTCGGCCTGCCGCCCGATGTTGAGGACTGGCGTAATGCCAAGCCGACGAAGCTGGCCCGACGCGATACGCCGTAGCGCAACACATCCCGGTCACCTCTGCGCGGTGGCCGCGGTCGTCGCAGTGAGGCGGGCACACTGTTGGTCACCTCCGTGAGGAGGCCGATGTGTCCGATGCGTTTGGCAGGGGCGGGGCACCGCGATCGGGACCGACGAGCACATGGTTCGATGGCTAGAACGTGTTTCAGTCTCGGCGTGAGGGGATCGCGTGCAGCTTTCTTTCGAGAACCGGACGTACCTGGTCACCGGTGGTGGCAGTGGAATCGGGAAGGCGGTCGCCACCGGGCTGGTCACAGCCGGTGCCGACGTCATGATCGTCGGCCGCAACGCCGACCGGCTGGCGGCTGCCGTCGACGACATCGAAGCCCTCGAGGCTGACGGGTCGATTCGCTATGAACCCGCCGACATCACCAACGAAGAGGAGGCCGCCCGTGCGGTGGATGCCGCGGCGGCCTGGCACGGCCGGCTATACGGCGTGGTGCATTGCGCGGGTGGGTCGGAGACGATCGGGCCGATCACCCAGATCGACTCGGAGGCGTGGCGACGCACGGTCGACCTCAACGTCAACGGCACCATGTACGTGCTCAAGCACGCTGGGCGTGAGTTGGTGCGCAGCGGCGGCGGTTCCTTCGTGGGGATCTCGTCGATCGCGGCCAGCAATACCCACCGCTGGTTCGGCGCCTACGGGGTCACCAAGTCGGCCGTCGACCACATGATGATGTTGGCCGCCGACGAACTCGGCGCGTCGTGGGTGCGGGTCAACAGCATCCGCCCGGGCCTGATCCGCACGGACCTGGTCGTTCCCATCACCGAGTCGCTCGAGCTGAGCGAGGACTACCGGGTCTGCACGCCGCTGCCGCGGGTGGGCGAGCCTGAGGATGTCGCCAACCTGGCGATGTTCCTGCTCAGCGATGCCGCCGGCTGGATCACCGGACAGTGCATCAACGTCGACGGCGGCCACATCTTGCGACGCGGCCCGGACTTCTCCGCGATGCTGGAACCTTTGTTCAGCGCCGACGGGCTACGCGGGGTGGTCTGAGTCAGATGTCCCGGCGTCGCGGGCGCCGAGCCCCGACTAGTCCAGGTCACCGGCCCCCGCTCGCCACGCGCCTTGCGATGATGGGCATGCGTAGTGACGGGACTAGCACAGGAGAATCCGATGAAGCGACTCGAGGGCAAGCGGATCTTGGTGACGGGCGCCGCGTCGGGGATCGGCCAGGCCACTGCGCTGCGGTTGCTGGACGAGGGTGCCACCGTGGTGGCCGCCGACATCGCCCCCGACGGCCTGAGCACCACTCGGGCCCGGGCCGAGGAGGCCGCCACCGCTGACCGCCTCAGCACGTGTGAGATGAACGTCGGTGACGAGGATTCGGTGATCGGCGGGGTACGCCGGGCCGTCGAAACGCTCGGTGGCCTGGACTCGCTGATCAACGCCGCCGGCATGCTGCGCGCCGCCCACACCCACGAGACCACCCTGGAACTGTGGAATCAGATCGTCGGCGTCAACCTGACCGGCACGTTTCTGGTGGTCCGTGAAGCGCTTCCGGCGTTATTGGCCAATGCGCGCAGCGCGATCGTGAACTTCAGCTCCACGTCGGCCTCGTTCGCCCACCCGTATATGGCCGCCTACGCGGCGAGTAAAGGTGGAATCCAGGCGTTCACGCATGCTTTGGCGCTCGAATACGCACGCGAGGGCCTGCGCGCGGTGTGCGTGGCCCCGGGCAGCATCAAGTCGGGGATCACGGACACCACTGGCGGATACATTCCGAAAGACGCCGACTGGTCGCTGTTCACCAGACTGATGCCGATCCTGCCCACCGCCCTGGAATCCAGCGGCGCCGGGATGGCCGATCCCGCGGTGGTCGCCGGCGTGATCGCCATGCTGGTATCCGAGGACGGCGCGTTCATCACCGGCACCGAGATCCGCATCGACGGCGGAACTCACGCCTGAGATGTGATCAGTTGACGCACGGCACGCCGCCGCCATCGATAGGTTTCCCCTGATCGGGTGTCGGGTACGTGGTGGTGCTGCCGTACCCATAGGTACCGGTCTTGCTGGTCGTTGTGGTGGTGTCGTCCATGGTGTTGTCGTCGGAGGCCGGCATCGAGAAGTTGGTGTCCACGGTCACCCGGATGTGTCCGGGCTGGATGCTGGGGTTGGGATGGTTGGGGGCATCAAGGCCGAGCAGCGTGGCAACGTTCCGCGCGTCGGTCTCTGCGCCGGCGCCGTACTCGATCGTGGTGGCCGTCGGCTCGCCCGAGCTGCGATCACGGACCTGACCTGCGGTGTAACCACGCTTTTTTAGTGTGCGAGACACCTCGGTGGCCAGACCGCTCATGCTGCCGGAATTGATCACGTCCACGACGGTGGACGGATTGGGCTTGGCGGCCGTGGTGGTGGTCGCGGTTGTCGGTGTGGCGGCGCCGATCGCGGCCGCAATCTCAGCCTTGATCGCCGCCGGATCGATGATGTTGACGTCCTGGCCGTCGATGTTGTCGTAGCGCACCACGGGCAGCGTCCGGAATTCGACCCGATTGCCATTGAGGCCGCCGGCCAGCGTTCCCAGCCGTTGGATCAGGTCCTCGTCCCAGCCGGCCGACAGCACGACATCTTTGCGCGCCACCGACATCAGGCCGTTGAGCTTGTCCAGGTTGGTGAACGTGCCCGAATCCTGGAGCTCCTGCATGACCGACGACAGGAATGCCTGCTGCCGGTGGGTGCGGTCCAGATCCCCGTTTTCCAGTTCGTGACGCTGCCGGACGAATGCCAGCGCCTGGGAAGCGTCCAGTCTCTGCCGTCCGGCCGGAAAGTCAGCACCGGAATACGAGTCGTAGACGGCGTGGTTCAGGCACACCTCCACACCGCCCAGACTCTGCGCCAAATCGTAGAAGCCCGCCAAATTGACCTCGGCGAAGTAGTCGATCGGAACGCCTGTCAGGCTCCGCACCGCGCGTAAGGTTGCCGCGCGGCCGGCCTCGCGGCCCTTCGTCTCAAGTTCTTTCTGATCGCTCACACCCTGGTTGGCGAGCTTTTGCGCGACGTACTGCTTGGTAAGCCCGTATGCCTCTTTGATCTTGATGTGGTTGTACCCCGGAACACCGTTGAAGGCCACCCAGTCGTCGCGGGGGATCGAGAAGGCGACGACTTTATCGTCGGCTCCGATATGCACGAGTATCAGGGTGTTGGTGTTGTAGCCGCCGTCGTCGGAATCGCCCGCGTGCAAATGCTTCAGGATCGACCAGGGCAGGTCGTTGCCGTCTTGGTCTTTGCGCGAGTCCAGCCCGATCAGCAAGATGTTCATGTTGTCGCCGCTAGATCGTGGATCTTCTGGACGCAGGGCCTCTGAAACGGTGATGCCGCCCAGCGCGCCGTGGGCTACGTAATATCCCGCTCCGGTCAGCAGCACCGCGGCCACTGACACCAGCGTCATAACGCCGCGCGTTAGCCCTTTGCGCAGAGGTGCCGGCTGACGAACGGCCCGGTGGCGGTGACGAGAACCGCCAGAACGTGCCATCACAAACCTCGACCTATAGCCGGCACACCGCCCACTACCGCAGCAGCGGTTTGCGGCGATGTCGCTTGAAGCATGGCGTCAAGTATGCGGGAGCTTGCTGTGAAGCCTCGAATCGAAATGTCTGTGTGGGCAGGGTCACCGGGTTGAACACGGAACTTCAGAGCCCTCGATCTTCTCGCTACCAGCATGTTTGTCTGGGGCGTGGCCCGGCTTACCAGGCTCGGAGCCGATCACGGGAAGTGCTCCGAACGGTCTCGGTTCGAAATCTCGCGGGAACGTGTGTGCGGGGAGATACATCCAACCGGGCGGTTCCGGGACCGGAGACCGGGCGAACCGCCGTTGTTACCGGCCACGGTCGTTGCCGGCGGGTATGCCCGGGTGAAGCCGTCGCGAGGGGTCTGAAATGCCGAATCGACTCAGTTCGTCAGGCGTGGCCCGCCCTCGCCCCGCCGACCTCGATTCGAATCACTCGGCGTTGATGAGCCCGGGGCTTCCCGTTTCGTCTCAGCGGACCCGCTGCCGACTCCGCCGGTCGGGCACCCCGGGCGATCCGGCGTCATCAGTGAAACACGGTGTCGTGTCGAGCAATTCGCCAACGCGCTGGAGGCTGAGGCTGATCCACATGGATCTCCATGTGGATCAGCGGCTTTGGGTCAGGTGGCAGCGTCATGGGGCTTTGACGAGTTGGTAGCCCGACTTGTAATAGATACGAATGTTGGAGCCCGTGATGATTTCAGCGAGGTACACACCGAGTGGTTCAACCTCGTAGTAGTAGTGAACATTGCCCTGCGCGTCCACCACCGTAGCGCACGAGTAGCCCGGCGCACCGCACCGTTGCTTTATCGGTATCGCGAGGACGGCGAGCAGCAGCACGACGGCAACACCGGCCATCGGTGGGACTCTCCTCAACGCGTACCTCGCTTGCCGCAGGATGCAGCACTGCTGGGAGTGTATGCGCCGCAGCACTGTGCAGCTCTGCCGTACGTCATGGTGAGGCTTCGCCATGTTGCCTACGTGCCACGGCGCACGATTGGCTGAAGCGACCCAGACCGAAAACGTCGGTCATCGATCCCGGGCCGGCTGGATCTGGAGGTCACTCGGCATGACGGGTTACGACGTCATCGTGGTCGGTTTGGGCGGAATGGGAAGTGCCGCCGCATATCATCTGGCTGCGCGGGGACGCCGAGTGCTCGGCCTGGACCGCCACGAACCCGCGCACGACAGGGGATCCAGCCACGGTGGGTCTCGGATCATCCGCCAAACCTATTTCGAGGACCCCGGTTATGTTCCGCTGTTGCTGCGCGCCTACGAGCTTTGGGAGAAGCTTGCCGCCGACTCCCAACGCGACGTCTACCGAATCACCGGGGGCCTTTTCATCGGCCCGCCGGACTGTCTGACCGTATCCGGTAGCCTGCGTGCCAGCCGCCGATGGGATCTGCCGCACGAGGTGCTCGACGCCACCGAGCTCACCGGCCGGTTTCCCAACTTCATCCCGGATCCCGGGGATATCGCGTTCTACGAAGCCAAAGCGGGGTTCGCGCGTCCGGAGCTGACAGTGCGCGCACATCTGGAGTTGGCCGGGGAAAAATCTGGAGCAACACTGCAATTCGGTGAACCCGTGCTGCACTGGAACCAGGCCGCCGCCGGAGTGCGTGTCACTACCGGCCGTGGGTCCTACTCGGCTGAGCAGCTGGTGATTTGCCCGGGTCCCTGGGCGCCCCAGGTGCTGGGTTCGTTCGGGGTGCCGATCGCGGTGGAACGCGCGGTGATGTACTGGCTGGACCCGATCAGTCGCGTGTCCGGGTTCGAGAATCATCCCATCTTTATCGACGAAAACGCCGCGGGCATACAGGCATACGGCTTTCCCGCGATCGATGGCCCACGCGGCGGTGTGAAAGTCGCCTTCGCCCGCAGGGGGATCCCTTGCACACCGGACACCATCGACCGGGTAGTGCACGCGCACGAGATCGGCGAGTTGACCGGGCGGATCGCTGAGCTGTTGCCGGGGCTGGCGGGCAGGTGCCTGCGCACGGCGACCTGCATGTACTCCAACACGCCCGACCATCACTTCGTCATCGCGCGGCACCCGCAGTGCGCCGATGTCACCGTCGCATGTGGATTCTCCGGGCACGGCTTCAAATTCGTTCCGGTGGTCGGCGAGATCCTTGCCGACCTGGTTATCGATCGCGCCACCGACCACCCGATTTCCTTGTTCGACCCGCACCGGTTCGTGACCGGATGACCGCCGATCATGTTGTCGGACTGCGAGCCGGGCGGTCACTGAGTCAGGCGCCATCGCCGGCGCATTGCCGCTTACCGAGCCGGGGTGTTCGACGGTCTGCCGACCATACGCGCCGAATTTGCAATCGATGCTTCGCCGACGACGGTAGGGTCTCTCAGCTATGGCCACTGCGAGCACCGACGGCCCACCGTCGTCGCTGACGTGGGTTGAGGTACTGGGCAATATCGGGCCCAACTGGTTCGCCTCGGTGATGGGCACCGGGATCGTCGCCATCGCTGCGGCCACCCTGCCCGTGCACGTGCTGGGGCTGCGCGCATTTGCCCAAGTGGTCTGGGTGATCGCCGCCGTCCTGCTGGTGGTGCTGATCGTCTTGGTCGGTGGTCACTGGTTGCGCCACCCCACCGCGGCGCGCCATCACGCCCGCAATCCGCAGATGGCCCACTTTTATGGGGCCGCGCCCATGGCGCTGATGACGGTCGGCGGGGGAGCGTTGCTGGTGGGCAAGGATCTCATCGGTCAGCGCGTCGCCGTCGACCTGGACTGGGTGCTGTGGACCGCCGGCACGCTGGGCGGGCTGTTCACCGCCGTCAGCATTCCGTTTCTCATGTTCACCCAGCACGACGTCGAGCCCGACGCGGCGTTCGGCGGATGGTTGATGCCGGTGGTCCCGCCCATGGTGACGGCCGCGATGGGCGCGCTGCTGCTCCCGCATATGGCGGCGGGCACTGGCCGCCAGACCATGCTGTATGGCTGCTACGCGATGTTCGGATTGTCGTTGCTGGCCTCGCTGAACATCATCGCGATGATCTGGAGTCGGCTGGTCCTGTACGGCACATCTGGGACCGCGAGGGTACCGACGCTGTGGATCGTGTTGGGTCCGCTTGGCCAATCCATCACGGCCGCAGGGCTTCTCGGGGCCAATGCGGAACTCGCCGTTGAGCACGAAGTGGCCGAGAACATGAATGCCTTCGCGATCGTATACGGGGTTCCGGTGTGGGGCTTCGCGGTGCTGTGGATCGCGCTGGCCACCTCGCTCACGGTGCGCACCCTGCGCCGTGGGATGCCGTTCGCCCTGACCTGGTGGAGCCTGACCTTCCCGGTCGGCACCTTCGTCACCGGCACTTCGCAGCTTGCCGCGCACACGCATCTGCCCGCGTTCAAGGTGGTAGCGGCCATGGCGTACGCCGGTCTGCTATTCACCTGGATTCTGGTGGCGCTCCGCACCGCGCGGGGCAGCCTGCGCGGCAATCTGCTGAAGCTGCCGCCGAGCAGGGCACCGGTCAGGGCGAGCAAGGAGCGGGTGTCGTGACTGGTCGGGTGCGCAGCCCACGCGAGGTTGGGAGCCCGTTCAGAATCGGACTGGGCGACGGCGAGGTTTGGAGCTGGTGCCGCATGACAATGATCACTAAAGTTGTGGTGCGCCAGCAGCTCGTGAGTCAAAGTCCGGTAGGGCGGTGAGAAGCAATGACCAGCGCAACCCACAACAAGCACGTCGAGCACGACCATGTGCACGGCGAAGGATGCGGCCATGTCGCGATCCCGCACGGGGATCACGTCGACTTCGTGCACGACGGTCACCTTCATCGACACCACGATGATCACTACGACGAATGTGAGCCATCCGGCCACGCGGTGCACGAGCATCATGACCATGTCCACGGCGAAGGGTGTGGCCACGTCGCGGTCCCACACGGGGACCATGTCGACTATGTGCACGACGGATGCCGGCATGCGGCTCACGGCGAGCACTACGACGAGCACTGACGCCCGCGCAATAGCATTCGTGTGTGGTTGTGCCCGTTGATGTTCGGGCGCATACGCGGCAGCAGTTGTTGCCATGTCAGCGATATGAGCCCGAACACCGGTCGTGTTCAGACGACCGGATCATCTGCGCGCTGACATACTGGGACGGTGGCGACGTTGAGGTCTGGGCGCAGGCTGCGCGTTGGATCCATGGAAGTGCTGGTGGGCATTCTGTTGGCCTGTGCTTTATCTACGACGATGCTGCGGAATGCGGTCTTCGGTAGTGCGGGGTTGTCGACGGCGGGCACGGTGTTCTGTGGGGTGTTCGTGCAGGCCCTTCCCTTCCTTGCGCTCGGGGTGGTGGTCAGCGGATTGATTGCGGTGTTCGTGTCGCCGGAGCGGCTGGCGCGCTGGCTACCGCGTCGTCCCGCGGTGGCCGTGCTGGCCGCCGGTGTGGGCGGGGCGGCGTTGCCGGGCTGTGAATGCGGGTCGGTGCCGGTGGCGCGGCGATTGTTTGGCGAAGGAGGAGCGACGGGCGCTGCGGCTTTGACGTTCATGCTGGCCGCGCCGGCGATCAACCCGGTAGTCCTGGTGGCCACCGCGGTGGCGTTTCCCGGTGCGCCCAGGATGGTTCTTGCCCGGCTGGGGGCGTCGCTGCTGACCGCGGTGATCATGGGCTGGGGATGGTCACGGTGGGGCCGTTCGGAGTGGATCACCCGTCGGCTGCCCGCTTCGGGTGCCGAGACCGGATCACGTTGGGTGGTGTTCGCCGAGGCGGCCCGTCACGACTTTCTTCAGGCGGCATCTTATTTGGTGTTGGGTGCCGCGGCGGCGGCGGCGCTGCATGTGGTGGTGCCGCGGTGGGTGTTCGAGCACTTGGCGGCGCACCTGATCCTCGGGGTGGTGGTGATGGCCGCCCTGGCGGTGGTGTTGGCCTTGTGTTCGGAGGCCGACGCGTTCGTGGCGGCCAGCATGACGATGGTGCCGCTGCTGCCGCGGCTGGTGTTTCTGGTCGTGGGCCCGGCCGTCGACGTGAAACTGTTCGCGATGCAGGCGGGGATGTTCGGCCGGGCTTTCGCGGCGCGCTTCGCCCCCAGCACGTTGCTGGTTGCGACGGCGAGCGCGTGTGCGGTCGGGCTGGTCGTCCTCGGTGGTGGATAAGTGAGCCGCGAAACCGAGAACACCGTTTTGCTTTTGGTGGGCATCAGCATCGTCATGATCACGGTGTCGGGTGCGTTCACCCGCTACGTCAAGCCGGGACTGCTGCCGTGGCTGGCCGCCTCAGCGGTGCTGCTGATCGCGTTGGCATTGGTGGCGATCGTCGGCGATGTCCGCCGAGGCGGACCCCGGACCAGTGCTCACGGCGAGGCGCACTCCCACAGAACTGGCATCGTGTGGTTGCTCGTTGTCCCTATCCTGGTGCTGATTTTCGTGACACCACCGGCACTGCGGCCCTCAGCCGCTGCCCCGTCTGTGACCTCGGTGTCCAATGATGTTCTGAATCGGGCGTTTCCGCCGCTACCGCTGGGCAACGCCCCTGAGGTGTCGCTGCCGGAGGTACTGATGCGCGAGGCCCAGGACACCACCGGCTCGTTGACGAATCGGTCGATCACAGTGACCGGCTTTGTCCTCAACGAGGCGCAGGGCGTGGACCTTGGCCGCATCGTCATCATCTGCTGCGCCGCCGACGCCCAGCTGGCCCGTATTCACCTGCGTGGCCCGGCCGCCGGCCGCGCCGCCGGGCTACCGGACAACACGTGGCTTCGGGTCGAGGGCCAAGTCACACCCGTACTGCGGCAACCGAATTCAGCGGCGATTCCGGCGCTGCAGGCCACCGCGGTCACTCGCATCGACGCCCCGGCCAACCCGTATGCCTACCCCCGTTGATGCGTCGACTTCAGGTAGCCCGTCGACACCCCTGACCGGCAACCGGTCGACGGTGTTCTCGTTATCTCAATTGCTCCGATTGGAACTGCGAGTCCAAAGCTGATGCCGGACAAGCTGTCTTGGCACTGGCGTGCTCTCCCATTGTCCGAGCTCGAGCCAATCGCGCAGGACGGCTGCCGCATCGTTGTCGGTGATGGGACCGATCCAGTGGGATGGTCCGCAGGCTACCCGGTCATTCGTGCAGGGCTGGACCACAGCCATCACTCCGCATCCGGTCGGGCGAGACGCGCAGGTCAGTGGTCCGAGCATGCACGCGGCGGAGACGAGCATGGCCTGTGGACAGCGTCGGATGGTGGGGCGTAGTTCGTCGATTACCGAGAGGTTATGGTCGGCCGCGCAGGCGGTACAGACGATGACGGTGAACGGGCGGTCGGTGCCGCGGCGCGGGGAAGTCAACCCGCCGTGCCCTGGTCGGTCTGGCCGAGATCAGCGCCGGGTCGTGTCACTGGTGAGTCCTTTCTTTCCATCTTGTGGTGGTTGGAGTCGACGTGTATCAGCGGCCTGCAGATCGTCCGGGGTAGGGCAACAGCGCCATTTCGCGGGCGTTCTTGATCGCCGTCGCGACCTGCCGTTGTTGTTGAACGGTGATACCGGTGACGAGACGGGACCGGATTTTGCCGCGTTCGGAGATGAACACGCGCAGCGCAGCGGTGTCCTTGTAGTCGATCGCGCTAAGTCCGAGGCTGCCAAGAAGATTCTTCTTGGCAGCGCTGACGCCCGGTCGGGCGGCACGACGATTCCGTTGAGGTTTCTTGGCCATCACCAGCTCGCCTTCCGCACACCGGGTAGCTGGCCGGCATGGGCCAATTGGCGGACCCGGACCCGCGACACCCCGAATTTGCGCAGATACCCGCGTGGGCGCCCGTCGATGGCGTCGCGGTTGCGCAACCGCACCGCGCTGGCGTCGCGGGGCTGGCGGGCCAACTCGCTTTGTGCCGCCGCCCGTTGCTCACCCGTGCTCGACGGTGAACGGATGATCTCTTTGAGTTCTGCGCGGCGTTGGGCGTAGCGCGCCACGATCGCGCGACGGTCCTGGTTCTTGACGATCTTGGATTTCTTGGCCACGCTCAGCGTTCCTCCCGGAACTCGACGTGGCGGCGGATCACCGGATCGTACTTGCGCAGCACCAGCCGGTCCGGGTCGTTGCGCCGGTTCTTGCGGGTCACGTAGGTGTAGCCGGTGCCCGCCGTGGAGCGCAGTTTGACGAGTAGGCGAATCTCGTTGCGTGCCATCAGATCCGCTGTCCCTCGCGGCGCAACCGTGCCACGACGGCCTCGATGCCGTCGCGGTCGATGACCTTGACGCCCTTGGCGCTGACCCGCAGCCGAATCCGGCGGCTCTCTGACGGCAGGTAATACGTCTTGAGCTGGATGTTGGGTGACCAACGCCGACGAGTTCGGCGATGCGAATGTGACACCGCGTTACCGAAACCCGGTATCCGGCCGGTGACTTGGCAACGAGCAGACACTGTGCAGCCTCCTTGACGTGCATGCGCTTATTGAAAATCATTTTCGACAAGCTTTACCGGAGACGGTACCGTACCGGTAGTACTAATGAAAATGATTGCCAACAAGGAGGCTGATGCGGACGCCCGTCATCCTGGTCGCCGGCCAGAAGGACACCGACCCGGTCGTGGGGACACTGCTGCGCACCCCCGGGACGCTGGTCGTCGAGCACCGTTTCGACGGCCACGTGGTGCGCCGAACGATGGCGACGCTGCAACACGGGGTGTTGACGACCGCGGAGACTGGCCTCGAACTCGCGCACGGCTGCGTGTCGTGCACCATCCGTAACGACCTGCTGGTGTTGCTGCGTCAGCTGCATCGCCGCGACAACGTCGATCGCGTCGTGGTGCACCTGGCGCCGTGGCTGGAGCCCGAACCCATCTGCGTGGCCATCAACCATGTCCGGGTGCGGGTGGCGCCGGGCTATGTCGATGGACCTGCAGCTCTCGATGTGTCGATCGCCGCGGTGGTGACTTGTGTCGATTCATCGGTGTGGCTGAGCCAGGCGCTCGGCGACGTCCTCCTCGACGACGGACGCACCCAGGCCCAAGTGGTGGTCGGGCAGGCCGAATTCGCCGACGTGGCGGTGCTCAACCGCCTTGACCCGATCCTGGCCGCCGTGCTGCGTCGCCTGTCACCGCGGGCACGCATCCGAGTGGGCGCCGAGGGCATCGAGAACGCTTTGGGCAATCTGGTCCGCGACGCACGCCAAGGCCGAAGCGACGATCCGCACGGTCCACTGCTGGCCGGACAGCCCCCCTTGGATTCCGCAGGGCCAGTCAAACTGGTCGAGTTCAATGCCCGGCGCCCCTTCCATCCGCAGCGCCTGCACGCCTGCCTGGACCTGCTGTTGGAGGGCGTGATCCGAACCCGGGGACGGCTGTGGCTGGCCAGCCAGCCGGATCAGGCGATGTGGTTAGAGTCGGCCGGCGGCGGCCTGCGGGTCAGTTCGGCCGGCAAGTGGCTGGCCGCCCTGACGAACCCGGAGCTGGCCGGCATCGATGCACAGCGACGCGCGTTCGCTCAGCTGGGGTGGGACGACCACCACGGCGATCGGCACACGGCGATGACCGTCCTGGTGTACAGCGCGCACGCCGCCGAAATCCTCGACGCCCTCCACGGCGCGTTGCTTACTGACGACGAGCTTCGCTTCCCCCAGGACTGGATCCACTACGGAGACCCATTCGGTGACTGGCACGAAGACCCGTGTGTAGCGCTGACAGAAGCCGCCGAGAACCCCGCTGCCCAGCACACCCAGGACGGAGACCATGGATGAAACCCGGCATCCACCCCGATTACCACCCCGTGGTCTTCCAAGACGCGACCACCGGGGCAATGTTTCTGACCCGATCGACCATCACCAGTTCGCGCACCATCGACTGGCAGACGCCGTGCGGGGTGCACACCTACCCACTTGTCGTCGTTGAAGTCACGTCGGATTCGCACCCGTTTTGGACCGGCGGACGCCGTATCGTCGACACCGCCGGACAAGTGGAGAAATTCCACCGCCGCTACGGCAACCGGCAACGATCCCCCCTCGAACGCGGCGCCGACGCCCCGCGGTGAGCACGGGTTTGCCCGCTAACTTGGCGGCAGGCCGGGTGCCGGATGCCGGCGGGCCCATGGATGGGCTTCTTCGAGTTGCGCCGCCAACAGCAAGAGATCGCCGTCCGCGCCCAGCCGCCCGACGAACTGCACGCCCAGGGGCAGCCCGGCGGCTGTCCAATGCAGCGGCACGCTGATGGCAGGCCGCCCGGTGAGATTAGCGAGCTGCGTGTAGGGCACCCAGCCCAGGCTCTCTTGGATGAGGTCGTCCAGAATCCCGCTGAGCGCCAACACTTTTCCAGCATGGAACTTGCTCATGACCCGGGCCACCAGCTGCAGACGATGCGACGTCGCCGTGGCGCCGAGGACAAGGGGCGGAGTGGCCAAGGTCGGGGTCAGCAAGAAGTCGTAGCTCTCGTGGAACCTCGCCAGGGACTGGATGTAGTTGTTCCGATTCTCCAGCGCCAGCATCGGTGGCAGGACACCAGCGGATCGGGCGAGCTCACACAGGGCAAGAGTGTCGGCCTCAAAGTCGCTGTCGCGGGCTCCGGTCCGCTGTTTGATCGCGGCGACTTGTTGGTAGAGCTGAGCGAACCAGATGGTGAGAAAGTCGCGCGCCAAGGCGCCGTCGTCGTAGGGCGGTTGGACTTCCTCGACCCGGTGGCCCAACTCGCGCAGCAGCGTCGCCGCCTCGTCTACTGCGGCGACGGCTTCTTGGTGGGGATGCGGGTTGATCGCCGAGGACGTCGAGTATCCGATCTTGCGCGTGCCCGGAGGACTCTTGATGTGATCGGCGAGCAATCCGTCGGGCAGCGCAGCCCGATAGGCGGTACGCGAATCGGGGCCGATGATGGCGTCATAGAGGGCGGCGCTGTCGCGCACGGTACGCGAAACGACGCCCTGGGTCTCCATGCCGAACATCGGCTCGCCGGTCTGCGGTCCGTACGGTGTCAGCCCCCGGCTGGCCTTGAGGCCGACGAGCCCGTTGCAGGCGGCGGGGATGCGGATCGATCCACCCCCGTCGTTGGCCCCGGCTGCCGGAACGATGCCCGCCGCAACCGCCGCTCCGGATCCGCCCGACGAGCCGCCGGGGGTGTGCTCTGGGTTCCACGGGTTCCGGGCCGGACCCCAGTACTCGGATTCCGTCACCCCCTTGGCCCCGAACTCGGGGGTGTTGGTTTTGCCGAAGATCACCAGGCCCGCGTCCAGGAAACGCTGCGTGACCAGGGCGTGCCGGTCGGCCACGTCGTTGGCCAGCGACCGAGACCCGCACGACGTGGGAAAGCCCGCATACTCCTGGTCGAGGTCTTTGATCAGAAAGGGCACACCGGCAAACGCTCCGCGCAGATCGGGGTCCGCGGCTTGCCCGTCGGCGACATCATCGAGACGGCGCACGATCGCATTCAGCTGTGGATTGACCGCGTCGGCGCGTCGGCGCGCCAGAGCGAGAAGCTCGGCCGGTGTGACCTGCTTGCGCTCGACGAGCTGCGCCAGAGCAGTCGCATCCAACGACATGTACTCGTCAAGATGCATTGGCCGATCCTATGATCTGGGCCGCTTGCGCGCTTCGGCCAGCACCGCCTCGGTGGCATCGACATTCTCCCAACTGAAACCGGGACGCCCGAAATGACCGTAGGCGGCCGTCGTGCGATACACCGGCTCGCGCAACTTCAAATGGTCGATCATCCCCTTCGGGGACAGCGGGAAGACGTCTCGAACCAGACCCGAAAGCGCGCTGTCGGCGAGCCTGCCGGTGCCGAAGGTGTTCACCATGACAGACACCGGGTCGACTTGCCCGATGCAGTAACCCAACTGCAGCAGGCACTCGTCGGCCAGCCCGGCAGCAACGATGTTCTTGGCCACATAGCGCGCCATGTAGCTGGCTGAACGATCCACCTTGCTCGGGTCCTTCCCGCTGAAGGCACCACCGCCGTGCATCGCCCAGCCGCCATAGGTGTCGACGACGACCTTGCGGCCGGTCAGCCCGGTGTCGGCCTGCGGACCGCCCACCAGGAACTTGCCGGCGCCGTTGACCGTGAATGCGGTGTTCTCATCCATCAGGTCGCCGAGCACCGGACCCGCGACAGCATCGATGACCTGCCGCTTGGCCTCCTCGGTCATGAATCTGCCGTCGGGTGTGACGACATCGGGCGTGTGCTGGCAGGCCAGCACCACGTAGTCCACGCGCACGGGCTTCCCGCCGCGGTATTCCACGGTGACCTGTGACTTGCCGTCGGGGCCCAGGAAGGGCAACACCCCCTGTTTGCGCGCCACCGCGAGCCCCATGGCCAGCCGGTGGGCCAACATGACGGGCAGCGGCATCAGCTCCGCGGTCTGCCGGCAGGCAAAGCCGAACATTATTCCCTGGTCGCCGGCACCGAGTTGCGCGCCGGCGTGGGAGACCCCCTGAGCGATGTCGGGCGACTGCTGGTGAAACGCCCGCAGGATGCCGGCGGTGTTGACGTCGTAGCCGTACCGCGGCGACGAGTAGCCGATCTCATTGCCCAGCCGACGGACCAGTTCGTCGACGTCAAGTTGTGCCCGCGTGGTGATCTCTCCGCCGATGATCATCATGCCCAGCGTCACGTAAGTCTCGCAGGCCACCCGGGATGCAGGATCCTGCGTCAAACACGCGTCCAGCACCGCATCTGAGACTTGGTCACAGAGCTTGTCGGGATGTCCCTCCGTGACAGACTCCGACGTGAAAAACATGTCCGGCGGGTACATCGGCATAGTGGCTGCTCCGACTCGGGCACGTGGAGCGCCCAGGGCTGCATCGTATGCGAGCTGAGTCCACGCTGGCTCTGCTTCCGCGTCCTAGTATCACCTGATGCGCATGGCACCCGAACAGTTCGTGACCCAGGGGCCGGGCGGTGTTCGCATCGTCGCCGACCGCCTGGGCGATCCGCAGGCGCGTGCCGTGGTGTTCTTGCACGGCGGCGGGCAGACCCGCCGCTCGTGGAGCCGGGCAGCCGCCGCTGTCGCTCGGCGTGGGTGGCAGGCCGTCACGATCGACCTGCGGGGCCACGGAGAATCCGACTGGTCGAGCGAAGGCGATTACCGCGTCGTCAGTTTCGCCGGCGATGTCCAAGAGGTGCTGCGCACCCTGCCTCCGCAACCGGTGCTCGTCGGCGCCTCGCTGGGTGGATTCACCTCGATGCTTCTCGCGGGGGAGCTTTCGCCGGGTATTGCCAGCGCCGTTGTCTTGGTCGACATCGTGCCGAACATGGAGCAGTCCGGAGCAAACCGGATACACACCTTCATGGCCGAACGGGTGGAATCGGGTTTCGGTTCACTCGAAGAGGTCGCTGATGCGATCGCCGAGTACAACCCGCATCGACCCCGACCCACAGATCTGGACGGCCTGACCACCAACCTCCGCCGCCGCGGTGATCGCTGGTACTGGCACTGGGATCCGCAGTTCATCAGCGGCACCGCGTCGTATCCCCCATTTGAGGTCACCGACGCCGATCGTATGCACGCGGCCGTTGACGCGATCCTGCGTGGCGGCGTGCCCATGCTGCTGATTCGGGGCCAGATGAGTGACCTCGTCAGCCAGGTGCGCGCTGACGAATTTCTCGCGCGCTTCCCACAAGTCGAGTTCACCGATGTCCGGGGCGCGGGGCACATGGTCGCCGGCGATCGCAACGACATTTTCGCCGGTGCTGTCCTGGACTTTCTGGCCCGCCACGTCGACGCCGGATGACGTGATTATCGGTAGGTAGATATACGTAACACGTTGCCCTGCAACCAGTTATAAGGCCACCGCTCACCTGGCAGGAATGTCGGCTTGGCCAAACGGCGAGCGTACTCGGGTCCAAAGACCCTGGGGACTGACCGGTGAGCAGCCTGTGGCTTGAGTTGTCCTGCTGCGCGGGTCGGCAGTGTCGGTAGCGGCCAACGGGCGGTGAACGTTTCGCGCTGTTACCATGCTGCCCGACGCAATCGGAGGAGGGTGGCGTGACCATATCTTGGTTGCGAGGGCTGGGGCTGGTCGGCGCAGCGGTGATGGCAGCGACGGCATTCGCGAATACAGCACTGGCAGCGCCTCCTCCGACGCCAGGCATCGAAGTCGACGATGAAACTGGCAGGTGCACAGCCGGATTCGCGGCTGAAGGCAATGACGGCAGCTATTACCTCATGACCAGTGGACATTGCGACCCGCACGACGGTTCGCAATGGACGTACGGAGACGACGTTCCGCTCGGGAAGATCGCCGCCAGCGAGCATGAAGGGGACAGGAGGGACGCCGCAATCATCCGCCTTGACCCGAGCGTTGGTGCGCCGGTGGGTGGTATCGATGGCAGGTATCCCGTCCGGGATGTGTTGAATCTCTCCCAGATCAAGGTAGGTATGCCGTTCTGCAAGGTCGGTGCGGTTAGCGGTGAGACCTGCGGCGCCATCAAGGGCATCCACGGTGATGTGGTCGAAGCCAGTGTCTACAGCCTGGACGGCGATAGTGGCAGTCCCGGTTTCGTGAAGAACGCGGACGGCACCGTAAGCGCGGTCGGTCTCTTGATGTCTTCGCCCGAGGGCGACGATTACACGACGTATTTCACGACCGTCAATCCGCTGCTCGGCAAGTGGGGCTTGCGCATTCTCCCCTGAGAGGCAATCAGACGTCGGCGACAAGCGCGCCCGGCTGGACGTAACCCAGTGTTTGCAATTCTGGGGTACCGGGTATGCCGCGCTGCGGCCTTGAGCGCGTCCGTCCGCGAGGGCCCTAGTAGGGTCCACCTGAGTTGACGCGGCCAAGACGAAGAGGCAGCGGACCAGCGACCGAAGGGGAGCAGTAGTGAAGCATGGGATCGTGGTCGGCATAGCCGGCGTGGCTGTGGTGGTCGGGGCCTGCGCAGGCTGTTCTAGCAACAAGTCCACTACGGGATCATCGAGCTCGTCGTCGTCGCCGTCGGCGGCCGGCCCGCAGGTCATCGTCGATGGTCAGCCACAGAACGACAGCGGCCAGGTCACTTGCACCCCGGCGGGCGACAACATCAATATCGGCATCGGTGACGCGACAGCCGGAGTCGGCGCCGTGGTCAGCAATGCCAATCCGCCCATTGTCCATTCGGTCGGACTGGGCAGCGTCAATGGCGTCACGCTCGGTTTTTCCGATGCCGCTCCCAATCAAGGCGGCAACGCCGGAGCCGCCGTAAGCGGCAAGTCCTATGCGATCAAAGGCACCGCAACCGGCACCGACATGAGCAACCCGCAGCAACCGCAGCAGGTGACCAAATCATTCGAGATGGACGTGACCTGCCCGTAGCGCAGGCGGTCGACACCCAAGAGGGGACGCAGCTATGTCTATGAAACGTGTCGTCAGCGCGGCGGCGGTGGCGGTGGGCCTCGGCATGTCCGCGGTGACTTTAAACGCAGGTTCCGCCTACTCCGCTCCGCTGGACCCTCCGCCACCGTGCCCGAACTGCCACGGTGGCGGCGGCGGCAACCCGGGCAGCCCCGGCGGCGCGCCGGGTGGGGGGTCGCAGAACCCGCAAAACCCCCCGCAGTCCCATGAACCGCCGAGTACGCAAACCCAGCCGCCCGCCACGCAAAGCCAGCCGCCGGCCACGCAAACCCAGCCGCCGGCCACGCAAAGCCAGCCGCCGGCCACCCATAGCACCGCGCCGCCGGCCACCCAAAGCACCCAGCCGTCGTGGACACGGGGCAGCGAGCCGCCGAGGACGGAAACCACCCAGCCCGGTGCACAAACGACGCCGCCGGGTGCACAAACCACCGCGCCGGCCAACGGACAAACCACCCCGCCGTCCAAACCGGGGGCCCGCCCGGCCCTTAATCCGCCGAGCACCCAGCCCCCTCACCCCCCGTACATTCCTCCGCGCGGGGTTTATGCGAGCGGCAACGCGCAAGTGGGCGGGCCAACAGACCTCACCGTCGGCTTTAGCGTCGTGGGCCATGGGGCGCCCCCTCCGCCGCCGCAGCGAGGCTTCGGCTGGAACGATGGTCCGGCTCCTGGCCACCCGCCACCCCACTGGGAAGGCCCGCCGCCTCCGGGTGGGTGGGACGGTCCGCCGCCTCCTGGTGGGTGGAACCGGCCGTGGGACGGACCGCCGCGCGACGTGGCCGTGGCACGGGCCGATTTCGGTCCGTTCGCCTACGACACCTTCACCGTCATCCCGGTCTTCAACTGGCAGTACGGAGGTTGGGGCTACTGGTTCTTCGGTGTTTGGGTCCCGCTCTACTGACGGTAACGAGCACGACCGACCTTGAGCCCTTCGTGAAAGCCGCCCCGACACTCGGCGGGGCGGCTTTTCCTCAGCGGCCTATAGACACCCTGAGGCCCAGACTGCCCCAGATCGCAAGGGTCGTTGCTAACCCCATGATTCCTGCCTCCATGGAATGGGATTATTCGCCGCGGCAGCATCGCGTGTACTGGGACTATAGATAAATCGCGGCATCCAGTGCCTGGCTGGTTTTTTCGTTGCTGGTTGCACGGGCCAGAGTGGGTTGCTGTCATCCGGATAGGGCACGCGCGAAGGTGACTTAGCAGCTGAAAGACAGCACGGGAGACGCTGGAGACAGCTGTAACCGTGGGCAAATTGTGGGCAAGATGTGGGCGGGCCTACAGTTGTCCGCCGTGAGCCTTGGGATTCTGGGCTTCGCGCTGTCGGTCGTGGCGTTGCTGTGGAACCTCGCGCTCACCCGGCTGAAGTGGCCCCGCATCAGGGTTGAGATCTTCCCCATCGTCGGGGCCGCAGAGACCTACCGACTCATCGTCGTCAACCTCGGCTCTGAAGCGATCACGCTTCGCAGCATTGGGCTGGGCACCCGCGCAAACCCCCACGCGCTTGATTACGCGACCGAACGCTTCAGGGGCGGGCCCTTGCCCGAGGGCGCTGACCTTCCGGCGCGTATCGAAGGGCACGACCTCCGGGTGTGGACTTACAACGAGCAGCTGCTCACCGTGTTCCCGAGGGGAACAATGGTTGTCGGATACGCCGACCGGTACAAGGCGTTTGGCCGGGCACCTCGCGAAACTCAAACGCTGCTCAAAACGGTGAGGTCAAAACCGCAGTTCAGAAATCGCGGGGTCGAGCCGACGCCCCAACCCAGCACTGAGCCTGACTGGGAGGGGTAATCACCGGAGTCCGGCTGTCCTCCACACCCACGCCAACCTGATCCCACGCCCCGCCACACCCTGAATTGCACTGCGCCACAAGAGCAGCAGGCAGGCTAACCCGGTACGCGGGACTCGACATCATCGACTCCGAACAGCGAATATGTGGTAAACGCCGAGCGCCCTGTCAGGATTGAACTCGCCTGACGGCCCAGCACACGAGGCCGAAAAGCTGTTGACGACGGTCCAAAGTTAGGCCAGAGGCGACGGTCGAAAAGGAGACCACTGACTTATCGTTGATGAGTTAACCGAACTCGCCCGAGCAACCGGCGGAAGGTCGCGACGTCCTACAACGAATCGCATGGCTGGCCATCGCCGCACCACGGCGGATCATCGCAGCCGCAGCGCTGGTGATGGTCGCTGCGGGCATCTTCGGCATCCCGGTCGCCAAGAGCCTGTCCGCCGGCGGGTTCCAGGACCCAACCTCGGAATCAGCGAGGGCGACGCAGCTGTTGACTGACGAGTTCGGCCAAGGGGACCTGCAGCTGCTGATCACCGTCTGTGCGCCGGATGGTTTCGCCAGCGGTCCGGCCCGCGCGGCAGGCACCGACATCGCCGGTCAACTGAGCCGGTCACCGCATGTCCCGAGCGTGGCCTCGGCATGGACCGTGCCACCGGAGGCTGCGACTGAGCTGGTCAGCAGGGACGGCAAGTGCGGGCTGATCGTCGCCGGCATTACCGGCGGGAAGAACAACGCGCAGAAATACGCCGATACGCTGTCTGACGAGGTGGCGCACGACCGCGACGGGGTCACCGTCCGCTCGGGCGGGCTCGCCATGGTGAACCGGCAGATCACCGAGCTATCGCAGCGCGACCTGCTGCTGGTGGAGGTGATCGCCGTTCCGCTCAGCTTTATCGTGTTGATTTGGGTGTTCAGCGGGCTGCTGGCCGCCGCGTTGCCGACCGCGGTCGGCGGGATGGCGATTCTGGGGTCGATGGCGGTACTGCACGCGATCGCGTTGGGCACCGACGTGTCGATCTTCGCGCTCAACCTGAGCACCGCGATGGGCCTGGCGCTGGCGATTGACTACACGTTGCTGATCATCAGCCGCTTCCGCGACGAGCTCGGCGGCGGCGCGAGCCGAGACGATGCGCTCGTACACACCATGATGACAGCGGGCCGCACGGTGTTGTTCTCCGCCACCACCGTCGCGCTGTCCATGGCCGCGATGATCCTGTTCCCGATGTACTTCCTGAAGTCGTTCGCGTACGCAGGTATCGCCACGGTCGGGTTCGCTGCGCTCGCCGCGGTGGTGGTGACTCCCGCGACCATCGTGCTTTTGGGCGACAGGTTGGACTCGCTGGACGTGCGCCGGCTCGCCCGGCGCCAACTGAGACGGCCCGAGCCGATGTCGCGCCCCATCGAGCAAGAGTTCTGGTACCGCTCGACGAAGGTGGTCATGCGGCGAGCTGCTCCGATCGGCTTGGCCGTCATCGCGCCGCTCGTGCTGCTCGGTACGCCCTTTCTCGGCGTGAGGTGGGGTTTGCCCGATGACCGCGTGTTGCCGAGGTCCGCCTCGGCCCACCAGGTGGGCGATCAATTGCGCAACGACTTCGCCAACAACTCCGCGACCGCTGTCACCGTTGTCGTGCCGGACGCCAGCGGCGTGGGGCCCACCGACATGGAGCGATACGCTGCCGAACTGTCCCGCGTGCCTGACGTCACGGCGGTGTCCGCTCCGATGGGTACGTTCGTCGCCGGTGCTCGCGTCGGACCACCGTCAGCGGCGACCGGCGAGGCACAGGGCAGTGCGTTTCTGACCGTCGCCAGCACGGCCCCGCTGTTCTCCGACAACTCGGGGGCTCAGCTCGACCGCCTGCACGCAGTGGCCGGCCCCGGCGGCAGGCCGGTCGAGATGGCCGGGTCCGCGCAGATCAACCGCGACAGCGTCGACTCCATCACGTCGCGGCTGCCACTGGTGCTGGGGCTGATCGCCGTGATTATGTTCGGGCTGCTATTCCTGCTCACCGGCAGCGTGGTGCTGCCGCTGAGCGCTCTGATCCTCAACGTGCTCTCGCTGACCGCCGCGTTCGGCGCGATGGCGTGGATATTCCAGGACGGGCATCTGGGCGCGCTCGGAACGACATCCACCGGAACGCTGGTCGCCAACATACCGGTGCTGCTCTTCTGCATCGCCTTCGGCTTGTCCATGGACTACGAGGTTTTCCTGATTTCCCGGATCCGCGAGTTCTGGCTCGCGTCGGGGCGGACCCGCGCCGACAACGACGAGAGCATCGCCCTGGGCCTGGCCCGCACCGGTCGGGTGATCACGGCGGCCGCGCTGGTGATGTCGATCTCCTTCGCGGCGCTGACCGCCGCGCATGTGTCGTTTATGCGGATGTTCGGCCTGGGCCTGACGCTGGCCGTGTTGGTCGACGCCACGCTAGTGCGGATGGTCTTGGTTCCGGCATTCATGCATCTGCTGGGCACGCGGAACTGGTGGGCGCCCAAGCCTCTGGTCTGGCTGCACGAACGCTTCGGACTTAGCGACGATGAGCCCGACCGGAAATCCGAGCGGACGCACGCGCCGGACCAACATCCCAAGCCAACCACACCGTCGGTGAGCGACACCGCATAGGCGTCGACCATGCCTATCCGCAATGGCGCCCCACGGCATGGGTGGTCCGAGCCAGATTTCCGGGCGGCAACCGCTGACCAGCGGGACCGATAGCAAGTTCTCCTGGCTCTGGTCGCTGCTGCGGGCGGACTGCTGGGCGGTTTATCGAGTCAGGCTCAGAGGCGTGCGCTCGGTTGGGCAGAAATGTGGGCACGGCGGACGTAAGCACGTGGACATGCGACGGAAAAACGGCCTCTACCAGCGGATATTCCGCGATGAGAGGGAGCCCCCTGTCAGGATTGAACTGTTCTCGCGGCCAAGGTGAAGAAGGTGACACCGAGCCCTAGCTGCATAAACGCATCACGCGAGATCACCGGAGACGACTGTAACTGTGGGCAAATTGTGGGCAATATGTGGGCACGCCGCACGGATCAACACGGGTACAGATCGATCGGCCACTCATGGCATCGCCTCGGCCCACGGATTGACGATCCGGCTCAATCCATGGGTCCCAGCGCTGGCTGCGATTCGGGTCGTCGACGCCCTCGGTGGGCGAGGCCATGCCGAGCCTTAGGCTTGGTTCGTGGCCTCGCTTGCCGACTCGTTATGGCACCGGAACCGAGTCCTGGCTGAGGCGGCGCTGGAGCACACGTTCGTCCAGGGCATCGCGTCGGGAGAGTTGGCCCGAGCTACGTTCACCTACTACGTGGGACAGGACGCCGCCTTCCTCGACGCATTCTGCCGCTCCTACGCCTTGGCTCTGGCGAAGAGCCCGGACCAAGACGGGCTGATCGCGTTCAGGGAGCTACTCGACGCCGCCGCCGACGAGCTTCGCCTTCACCAGGGCTACGCGGCCCGCTGGGACGTCGACCTTCACCAAGCGGCAGACCCCGCCACCGCGGCGTATACCAACTTCTTGTTGGCGGTCGCTGCGCTGGAGCCGGTTGGCCACATCGCGGCGGCGATGACGCCGTGCATGCGGCTTTACGCCTACCTCGGCCAGCAGCTGGCCGCCCAGACAAAACCCGACAGTCCCTATCGCGAGTGGGTGATGACCTACTCCAGCCCGCAGTTTGAGGCCCTGGCCCGACGTGTAGAGGGCCTGCTCGACCGCTACGGAGGTGATCATGACCGCCTGGCCGTCCTGTATCACCAGGCGATGGAACTCGAACTGCGGTTCTTCGACGCTGCCGACCGATGCGAAAGACCATGACTGCCGATGCGTTGATGAGCCGCCACACCTCCGCGTGGCAGGCGGCCACTGTTCACCCCTTCCTCGCGGGCGTGCGGGACGGATCGCTGCCCGAGCACTCCTTCGACCGGTGGCTGGCCCAGGACTACCTCTTCGCGCAGGCCCTGGTGCGCGCCCAGTCCCGCATCGCGGCCACGGCCCCCCTCGCCGAAGTCGCCCTCCTCACGGGCGGCGTGGTCGCCACCGTGGGGGAGCTCGGCTGGTTTGAGGAGATGGCGGCGCGGCGCGGCCTGGCCCTCGACGCCCCCAAGCACCCGACGACTCGGGCCTACTGCGACTTCCTGCTGGCCGCGACCTACTCCGGCTACCCGGCCCAGATCACCGCCATCTGGGCGCTCGAACGCAGCTACCTGGAAAGCTGGGACAGCGCCCGCCCAGGTGCTCACCCCTACCGGGAGTTCGTGAACAGGTGGACCACCGACGGCTTCCGGTCCTACGTCGGCGACCTCCAGAGTTCCGTCGATCGCCAGCTCGAGGCCTCCATCGGCGAACAGGCCCGAGAAGCTGAAGACGCCTTCTTCTGGGTGACCCACTACGAGCGAGGCTTCTGGGACATGGCGATGTCAGGTTAGACCGACCGGCATCCAACTCAGTCCCGTCCGCCCGCATGCGCGAGAGCCCATCACGTGATGGCCTAACCAGGCCGCCAGCAAGCCTGCGGGGATAACGGCGAGCCGCAGCACCTAGTCGTTGGTGCCGCGGTGTGCGGCCCGTTCCTGTGCTCGCTCGTCCGCTGCTTCCTGCTCCTCTGGTGTCACCACAATGGCGTCAGGGCCCGGAACCACCGTCGCCACATGGCCGGTGGCCAGCCACCGCACCACGTAGGGAGGCGAGCCGTCCGCCGAGTGCACCTCCGTAATAAGCCCCCGCTGGTCCGAGCGCTCGGTTGTCGTGCCCTTGATCACCAACCAGTCGCCTACTTTGGCTTTCATCGCCGACTTCCTTCCTGCACTGCTGTTCCGATTCTGCGCGCCTCCCAGGGTCAGCGGTAGGCCCGGGCCGTACTTCGCCGAGGCGATCGGCCTCGCCCGGGACTTGGACGATCGGTGGCGGCTCAGCCGGATCCTTGCCAGGCAGGCCAATAGGCGGTCATAGCGGGTGATCCGATCGCGGCCCGCGGCCGATCCTCCGCAGGAAGCGCCTGATCTCAGAACCTGGTCCGCAGGCCCTCGGCCACTTCCTCGGGGCTCATGTCGATCAGCGCCTCCGCCCAGAGCCGCTCGAAATACGTGGCGTCGCTCCGGTAGAACGGCTCCGGGTTGGAGCGGCTGACCAGCTTGAGCACGACCTGGTACCCGTTCTCGCGTGAAAGCGGGCCGCCGCCGATCAGGCCGAAGTTGAACGAGGTCAGGTTCCAGTCCTTGTACGCGGCCAGGCACCGGGACAGCCCCTGCCCCAGCGCCCGGCTGTCGTCCTCGGTCAGGTCGGTGATGTCGGCGGCCCCGATGACCACGGCCCACACCTCGTGGAACCCGGCCGGCGCGAACGGCGTGAGCCAGGCGACCCGGCCGGTCTGCCCGACCCACCGGGGGCCGCCGGCCTCCTGGTCGATCAGGGCCACCCAGTAGTTCCCGTTCCGCTCCTGCCAGGCCGCTGACCGCTCGGCGAGCTGGCGCTGGCCGGTAAGGCCGTGGGCGTCGTGCGCCGACTGCAGGTGCGGATGCACCAGCGAGGCGCCCGAGGGCGGCAGGTAGTTGGCGTTGACCGAGCTCCACGCGGCCGTCGGGTCGAAGCGCCGCACCGCGTGAGCGTGCCGGACCATGGCGGCCAGGGCGTCCCCGACCAGGGCGGGCGTGAGCTCGTCGAGGTCGAGGAAGTGCGACCCGGGGTCGTAGATGCCGACCGCGCTGTGAGTCGCGTAGGCCATGATGTTCGGCACGACCACTGCCCGGCCGCAGCGGATCCGGCCCTCGGCGGTGAGCTCGGGCGGGAACGAGAACGTGGCCGTCTCGAGGCGGTCGCTGTCGAAGGGGCAAAACGCGGGCGGGGCCGTGAGCTCGGTCAGGTCCGGCCGGTCCGGGGGCTGCAGCTTCACCCCGGTGAGGATCCGGGCGCTCGCCCCGGTCAGCGGGTCCTGCCGCCAGCGCAGCCGCACCCGGGTCCAGGCGCCCCCCGCGGCCAGGTCAGGCACTCGTGCTTCCAGGTCCCGTTCGTCGAACTCGATCCCAGCCACGGTGATGACCGTAACGGCCCCCGGGAGCGGGCGGCACGGCGACCACGGAACCGGCCGCACTTCGCCCCTCGCATCCAGCGACGTCGCCGAAGTCGTCACTGCGGTGCTCAGCGCACTCCAAGACCACGTCGGCGCCGTATTTGAATTGACCGGCCCGGCAACGCTGGACGTCGACGTGCTCGCCGAACAATACGCACAAGCCCTGGGCCGACCCATCACCGGCGTTAGGCCGCCCTATGAGGAGTGGCTGGAGGTACTCAGCGAGGTGGGACTGCCGCCGCACGTAGAGCAACACATCGCCACCATGGCCAGGCTGCACCGCGAGGATCGCTACAACCGCTCAACCCACGATGTCGAAGACATCACCGGCCACCCCGCACAAACCGTGCGGCAATACGTCGAACAACACCGCGACATGTTCAGCTGACAACCGTTGTGCGCAAGGGGGGACTCGTGTGCGGGCGGAGGGAGTCGAACCCTATTCAGGGTCCACGCCAAAGAGCCACTACCCCCTTTGACCTGGCTTTTTAGGTCTCATTCAATCCCACTCCATCATGCTGATTTGCGACGAAGTGTGGGCAAAATGTGGGGCACGGTCGTAGCCTTTCCGTCCAGTAATCCTCCGGGAATCTGTCTGCGGTAGCGTTGGCACTGGACTTGTCTAGCGAAACCGCTGATCGCAGCGGTCTTGTAGGGATAGAAGCAAGCGGTGAGGACTCATCCCAATTGACGTCCTTCGGGCGGCGGGTTGCCGTACTGGCGGAAATGATCGCAGCTGGTGTCGTGCTGGTGCAGTGCACCGTCGCGCTGCCACCCCTTGCGGCCACACCGTCACCGTCACCGTCGGCCGTCGCGTCGTCGTGGGCCAGCGCGCCGCCAGCACCTGCCGGTGGGACCGTTCAGCCGGTCACTGCTGCGGAACTCGGCGCGAGCTGGCGGCCGGGTTGCCCGGTCGAACCCGCGCAGCTGCGGCGGGTCGACGTCGACCACATCGGTTTCGACGGCCAGACGCACCGCGGCGAGCTGGTCGTGCACGAAGACCTGGTGCCGGAGGTCATCGCGATCTTCGAGCAGCTTTACCGACTGGGCTATCCCGTCGAGAAGATCCGCACGGTCGACCACTATCCGGCCGCTGATGATGAGTTATCCATGGAGGACAACAACACTTCGGCGTTCAACTGCCGAGGCATCCCAGGAACCAACCAATGGTCTCAACACGCCTACGGTCGGGCTATCGACCTCAACCCGCTTCTCAACCCCTGCATCGACAGCAGCGGCGCATTCCAACCGCAGAACGCGGCGGCCTACCTGGATCGCAGCCGCACCGACCCGGGACTCTTACACAACGGCGACCCGGCCGTGCACGTCTTCACGGATCGTGGCTGGCGGTGGGGTGGCTACTGGACGACTCCCATCGACTACCAGCACTTCGAGCGGCCCTGATCCTCTCCGCCTGCCCGGACGTTAGCCCCTGTCGACGGCGCCTGGCCCTCCGGCAGAGCAAAAGCTAGTGCGCTCGTCGCAGCGTTCAGGCCGAGGCCCTCCCAGCCGGGAGGCACTCGGTATTTTCGCCCGGTGCGGCCAGTTGAACACGTTGCGCTCATTGACCAGAACTGCAGGCGGCACGATCAGCAACCGACCACTCCGGCCTCCACTCTGCGACACCGCCAGAACGCTCCAGCGAAGCCTCCACCAGCCGGACGGTTCCGGCGCTTCGATTTGGCCTGTGCCCGCCTGATGCCGGATGGCTGAGAAACAGCCAACACCAAACCTCACCACGCCGCACTTACGCGGGAGACTGACTGTACAGCTGAGTCCATGCCGCGATCGTTGGTTCCAGCCCGGGAGGAACGTATGACTGCGTTGTCGGCTCGTGCCCTGACGGGTCACGGGACACCGCCTCGAACAGCACGACCGCGCACCCGGTCATGTTGACCGCCGCCGCGAGACCGTCGGCGATAATCCCGAACGGGGTGCCCACCGTGTCCGTAGTCGCCAGCCACTGGCATCCATGAACGAAACTTGACTAGTAGGCGTAGAACGTCTTCGCGCCCTGCACCGTGAATTGCACTGCCGCAGAAGGGCAGGCAGGCCAACCGGCTATGCGGGATCTCGACATCATCGACTCCCGAGCTGCGGCTGCTGGCCGCTGTTCGACGCACTGCCGCCGAGCTGGGCGGGCCGCTCCCGTCCATTGGGCTGGTGGACGAATTGCTTGACGAACGCCTGGAGCGAGATTAGAGCGATCGCCCTACGCTACAGGTCTGCCGCGCGGTACTTAGCAATCAGATCCGGATCGTGCCGAGACTCCTACAGCCCGAAGGCATCCGCTTTACGACTACACGCCTTGTCGCCCAGTTTTACTGAAAAATCCGGGTTAGGTTGCGAGCATGCCTCGTCGTAGCGAATCACCGGCAACGAGTTAAGCGCCTTGAACCTGTCGCTGCTGGTGCATCTCGACGAGGGGCTGGATACGGTGCAACTCAACACCTCGGTGCTCACCGACGACCGGACACTCGCTGATCCAACATCAAGCGACGGTCGCAAAAATCCAGGCACTCGCCGAAACCATCAGCGCAGCAGCGCTTCTTCTGCGGAGTTGACCGATGCCGGGGCCGCTATCCGGCCGGCGTGTCGCGGACAAACACGACAGGAAGTGGCCGAAGGCCGGACTACTCGCAGCCCCGTGCTAACCCCCATTGCCCGTCAGGGCGCCGACGCGTGCCCGCAGGTCGCGACGCACGATCTTACCGGTGCTACTACGGGGCAACTCGTCGAGAATCATGATGTCGCGCGGCACCTTGTAGTTGGCCAAGTTCTCCCGCACATGCTGCTTCAGCGTGTCCAGCGTCGCCGATGCGCCCAGCTCGAGCACCACGAACGCGACCAGCCGCTGGCCGTACTGCTCGTCGTCCACGCCGATCACCGCCGCCTCGGCCACTTCGGGGTGCGTTGCCAGCGTCTGCTCCACCTCGACCGGATACACGTTCTCGCCGCCGGACACGATCATCTCGTCGTCGCGACCGACCACGAACAGCCGGCCGGCGTTGTCGAGGTAGCCGACGTCGCCAGACGACATGAACCCCTCGTGGAACTTCGAGGTCTTGCCCGAGGTGTAGCCGTCGAACTGCGTGGAGCTCCGCACATAGATACTGCCGATCTCACCTGCGGGCAACTCCTGGAATTTGCTGTCGAGGATCTGGATCTCGGCGCCCTCGGCGGGCGTGCCGGCGGTGTCCGGGGCGGCACGCAGGTCTGCCGGTGTGGCGGTTGCGATCATGCCTGCCTCGGTCGCGTTGTAGTTGTTGTAGATCACGGGACCGAACTCATCCATGAACCTGGAGACCACGTCGGGACGCATCCGTGACCCCGACGCGGCGGCGAACCGCAGCGCGCGGCAGCTGTATTTCTTCCGCACGTCGTCGGGCAGGTCCATAATCCGGTCGAACATCACTGGCACCACGGAAAGTCCCGTGGCGCGGTAGCGGTCGACGAGCTGCAGCGTCGCCTCTGCATCGAACTTGCGGCGGGTTACGACCGTGCACGCCATCATCGCCGACAGAATCAGCTGGGAAAAGCCCCAGGCGTGGAACATCGGCGCCACCACCACCGTGGTCTCCTCGGCGCGCCACGGGGTCCGGTCGAGCACCGCCATCAGCTCCTTGGGGCCACCGCCGGAGCGCTTGGCGCCCTTGGGCGTACCCGTGGTGCCTGCGGTCAGCAGGATCAGCTTGCCCCTGCGGCCGGCGCGTTTCGGCCGCCGGCGGGCGTGTGCGGTGATCAGCTTCTCGACGGTGGTCTCATGGTTAGCCGGGTCATCCGTCCACGCGACGACCCTCCTGACACCGGCATTGTCGGCGAGGGCACGGTCGACCGCGGGCTCGAACTCCTCGTCATAGACGACCACATCGATACCTTCACGTTCCACTACTTCGGCCAGCGCCGGTCCCGCGAAGGAGGTGTTCAACAGCACGACATCAGCGCCGATGCGGTGGACCGCAACTAGCGCCTCGACGAAACCGCGGTGGTTGCGGCACATGATGCCGATCGTGTCCGGGGTTCCCCCGGGTAGCGTCTGCAGCGCGGCGGCCAAGGCGTCGGACCGCTCGTCCAGCTGGCGCCAGGTCAGCGTGCCAAGCTCGTCGATCAAGCCCGGACGCTGCGGGCAGCGCCGCGCCGCGATCGCGAAACCCAAGGTTTCGGTCGCGCCTTCGCGCCGCGCCGCCGCGGCGATACGCATGTACTTGTCCGGCCGCAGCGGGGCGATCAGCCTCGCCCGGCGCATCGTGGCGACCAGCTCGCGGGTTTCGCGCATGCGGTCCAGCATCGAAATTTCCTAACCGGTTGGGGTGGCTTGCGGCATCGCCGTAGCAACTTCAGTCAGCGTTGCGGGAAAGCCCGCTGCCGAGCGGATGTCGGCGAACGCGTGGATCATCGCGTCGGTTGCCTCGTGGGTGTCTTTGAGTGTCTGGTCGTCGGCGAGCACCGAGATGTTGAGCTGGTCGGCGTAGCTCCACACCGTCATGTTCAGCGCGACGCCAGCGGCCACCGGACCCACCGAGTAGATCTCGGTCACCACCGCGCCGGCGATGCGGCCCCGATGCCGCGGGCCTGCCACGTTGGAGACGATCACGTTGATCAGCCGATTGGGCGCCCGCCGCCTCGAGAGCCACCGGAACGTGGCCTGCTCGGCGATCGGGGGCACATACTCCAGCCAGTGCGCGATGGTGGTCGGGCCCAACAGCTTCTGGGTTTCCTTGGCGATCCGGGTCGCCGCGCCCGTCAGCCGCACGCGTTCCAACGGATCACCAACGTGCACGGGCAGCGACACCAGCATGGAGCTCAGCGCGTTGCCGCTGATCCGATCCGGCGAGGTGTCGGTGGCAGCCGGTACCTCGGCGATGAGCGGTTGGTCGGCGCGGCCGTCGTAGCGCAGCAGCAGTTCGCGCAGGCCGCCCGCGGCCATCGCCAACACCATGTCGTTGATGGTGACGCCGAGATGCTTGCTGGTCTCTTTGACCTCGGCCAGCGACAGCGTCGCACTGGCGAAGGTCCGCTCCGGCGACAACCGGTGGTTGATGAAGGTCGGCGGCGGGCCGGAGTGGGGTGCGAACTCCGGGTCCCTACAGCGCTCCCGCGCCCGCCGCCGGAGCCGGTACATGCCGGTTGCGCCGTCGCGAACCGCCCCCGGCAGTTTTGCGAGGTGGTTCAGATGGCTTCGCCCGGCCTCGCGGAGCAGCTCCGCCGTCGACGGCAGTTCGCCGGCGGCATTCAGCTCACCTTCCTCCTGGACGGAGTCCGGCCACTCCATTCCACGCGCCATGAGGTGCGCCGATGCGACACCGTCAGCCAGCGCGTGGTGGATCTTGCTGATCACCGCGATCCGGTGGTTGGCCAGGCCCTCGGCGAAGTACATCTCCCACAGCGGACGGCGGCGGTCCAAGGGCGTGCTGGCGATCTCGCCGATTACCTGATCGAGTTCACGGCGACCGCCAGGGGCAGGTACCTCTACCCGGCGCAAGTGATAGTCCAGGTCGATTTCCGCCTCTTCGAGCCACATGGGGGGATGCAGGTGCAACGGGATGCCGATCAGTTGATAGCGCAGCGGTTCCAGGACATGCAGGCGGCGGCGCAGTATTTGGCGGAACGCATCGAAGCTGGGCTCGCCCTCGAAGTCTGCGGTGTCGACCACGGCCACCTTCAACGTGTGCTGGTGCACGTTGGGCGTTTCGCTGTACAACAACAACGCATCCCAGCCGCTAAGTCGCTTCACCGCGCACCCCATCCCTGGACGACGGCGTCTGCAGCGAGTTAACCGCAGTTGGGCTGTTCAGGTGAGCGCTTCGACTCAATTTCGGTCGCGAGACATCTGATCACCCCCGGGGTCACGGCCTATGAGAACGCGCCGACCTGGGACTCGACGGTGCACCAAACTGATCGCCTCGTGAAGCCCTGGCACGAACTTGTCAGATTGCAGCGTGCAACCGGCGCGCCCGGCGTCGACCGTCACTGTGTGAGCTTCGGGTATCTGGCTGGCCAGCCGGCGCTGGCGTCGCGCCGAGAAGACACGGTCGCGCAGCGCGATCAGTACCGACGTCGGCACGTCGATATCCCCGATCCAGCGAGTCGAGTCAAACCGGGTGATCACGGCGGCGGCGCGGGTTATCGCACCCGGGCTGGTGGTGCGGACCTGGTCGAACAACCATTGGGGAACGCCGAATACACTGCCGGCGACCGAAGGCGCCGGCGGAAGCGCGGCCCGCCTCGGTAGCGGACTGAACGCGCCGACAAGCGCCGAGAATATGCCGGTGGCCAGTGCGGCACAACCTCGCGAACTACAAGGTGCCCCGCGAGATTACGGTTCTCGACGAGCTTGTCGGCCCTCACCCGATCACGGGGAACCGACGCTCCCGGGCCAGCTCGTCTAGGGCGGCCTGCATCCGCGCGCGTATGGCGCGGTCCACCTCATCGATGTCGGGATTCGGCCCGAACTCTTCGTCGAGACGGATCGGCTCGAGCACCCGGGTGACGATCTTGGCCGGCAGCGGCAGGTTCGGCATGTAGCCGGAGGTGAGCCCGAACGGAATGCCGACGATGATCGGGGCGGTCTTCAGCCGCAGCAACTTGTCGAGACGAAGCAGCCGGGCCAGCCACTCGCCGCGGCTGAGGAACAGATACTGCTCCTGACCACCGATGCTGACCACAGGGACGATCGGCACGCCGGCGTCCAGCGCGGTGCGGACGTACCCCTTGCGGCCGCCGAAGTCCACCTTGTTGGCGTCCTTGGTCGGCCGGAACACCTCGTAGTCCCCGCCGGGCAACACGATCGTCGTCGCGCCCGCCCGCAGCGCGGCAATGGCGTTGTCCCGGCTGGCCGGGAGGAAACCGGCTCGGCCGAGGACGTACTTCCCACCGGCCATCAGCAGCCCATCGTGGGCGAGAACATAGAAGGGGCGCTCGCCGCCGAAGTAGTCGTAGAAGGCGACAGCAACCACCGGAACGTCCATCGGGACCAGACCGCCGGAGTGGTTGGATACCAGGAGCGCGCCGCCTTCCGGTATCCTCTCCAGCCCCTGGACGTCGGAGCGGAAGTAGAGCTTCACCGCTAGCCGGAGCAGCGGCATCAGCCGTCCAACGTAGGCGGCATCCCGGAGCGCCAGCCAGGCAGCGCTCTCCGACCCGTTGGTCTTCTGTTCGTCGGCCATCTCCGTCCCCTGACTGCGTCGTCGGCTCGGTCGGTCCGGTCGGCCGCGTCCTCAGTGTGCCGCGCGCCGATTGACCGCCGACACCATCGTGGCCAGTCGCGCGCCGAGTGATCGGTTTGGCTTGCGCGGCGGCCGGTGGACCGGCCGGCGGCCGACGCCGTGTCGACGTGGCAGGGGATGTGCGAACCATCAGCCCGCGGTTGCTGCCGGATCTGTGGGATCTCCGCGGCGCTGCCCCACCGCCGCAGGAGCGGCGGCACGGGACACCACGGTCCGGCGGACCACCGAATCGACCGCGCAGCGCAGTCCGGGCACGAACGTCTCGGGCTGCAGCGTGCAGCATGCGTGTCCGGCGTCGACGGTCACGGCGTATGCCTCGGGGATCTGGCGGGCTATCCACTGCTGGTGACGTGGCGAGATGAACCGGTCACGTCCCGGGATCAGCACCGAGGTCGGCACATCGATGTCGGCGATCCAAGACCTGGAGTCGAACCGGACAATCTCGGCCACCGTCCGCAACATCGCCCCGTGGCTGGTGGCCCGGAACTGGCCCAGCGCCCACCGGAGGTCGCCGCGCACCGTGTCGTCGGCCTCGGGCCGCACTGCCGGGCCCGGCGAGCGCGGCTGGGGGCTGAAAGCCTCCAACAGCGCGGCGAAGATGCCCGTCGCAAGGCGATAATGGGCGGTCTGGGCGAACGCAGCGGCCGCCGCGCACAGCACCAGCGCGTCAACCCTGTCGCGGTGCCGCCGCCACACCAGCTGCGCCACCAGCGATCCCATCGAGAAGCCGACCGGAATGAACGTTTCGACGCCGAGCTCGTCGGCCAACGCGACGACATCGTCGGCGCAGTCCTCCAGCAGCAAACGCGGTGCGGCGATGCCGCAGCCGTGCCAGCGCTGGTCGAATACCACGACGCGCCCAAACCGGCGCATCGTCTCCAGCGAGGGATACCACGTCAGCAGGCCAGTGCACGCCACCGAGTGCAGCAATACGAACGTCGGACCGCTAGCGGCCGGGCCGGAGTCCACGACATAGGTGCTGCCACGGCCGGGCAACTCGACAACCCGTCCGAGCGGAAGTCGGCCCACCGGCGCCACCCCGGGCAGCTTGACTGTCCGGAGCGCCGATGTCAGGCCGAGCAAGCCGCGGGCAACGTCGATCTGGTGATTTAAGCACAAAGGCGCGCTACGGGGTCACCGCGCCATCACGCGCAGTAGCTCAGGGCGATGCCGATGGCGATCATGCAGATACCGAACATGGCGTACCGCAGGTCCAGCACCTGATTGCGGACAAGCTTCTGGCGGAGCTGATCTATCTCGGCCTTGGCCTTCTGGTAAGCCTCGGTTGACTTCTGAGCAGCGGCGGTGTTTGCGCGGTCGACATCGGCCTGAACCTGACCCAGAAGCTGATATGCCTTGCTGATGTCGGGCAGCACTTGCTTGCGTATGTAGTCGGCGATCTTAGCCTCGATCCACGGATGAATTGGCTCCGTGTCGGGTGTCGGAATGAGGAAAGTGCCCTCTGAGCTGGGATGATTGATGTTGCTAAGGCATTAACCAAGCCAATTCGGAAAGGCACTTCCGGTGCAAGTGTCCCATAGGTTCACATCCGATTCCGCAGTGTTCGATGACGGTAATCTCGTGTCGTGTGCCGGGCTGGTGCCGGTGATGACGCTGGCCGAGCAGACCGGGCTGCCGGCTCTGCTGGACGAGAAGGTGCGCATCACGCGGCCGCTGATCAAGTCAGGGTCGACCAATCCGGCTCCGAAGCTGACGACCCTGATCGCGGGTATGTGCGCGGGTGCAGACTGCAGCGAGGATGCCGACATCGTCCGCAGCGGTGGGATGAAGACTCTCTTCGGGGGTGTATACGCGCCGTCGACGATCGGAACGTTGTTGCGCGAGTTCACGTTCGGCCATGCCCGGCAGCTGGAGTCGGTGCTGCGCGAGCACCTGGCCGCCCTCGGCGAGCGGGTCGATCTGCTGGCAGGCGCCGACGTGCGGGCGTTCATCGATGTCGACTCGCTGCTGCGTCCGGTGTACGGGCACGCCAAACAGGGCGCGCTACAAGGCGGCTCACCTCATGCCCGCGAGCGTGCGGGGGTGTTCGCGGCAGTGTCAAAAGTTCGGCGTGGCCAGCGGGAATGCAACCGTGCGTGTTCGCCGCCATCCGCCGGTGTTGCCACGGTGTTTACCGGGACTTGTGACAATGTCGTGACACTCTCAAACTGGTTGATATGCGCGACCGCGAGACGATCGACTCAGAATTGCGGCGCATCGCTCTTGGGCGCCGATCGATCCGCGAGCAGGGCGGTCAGCCGCCGTCCCGAGAGGCCGACGAACTGCTTGACGAGCTCCTGGCCCACAGCGCGGGGGCGTCTCTCACCAACGCGGTGAAAGCGTGTGAAACCGAGGTGGTCGCCGACACCTGGTCGCGGGGCAACAAAACCGGCACCACGCCTCGTCGGCGTAATGGTGTGCTGCGCCACTTGGGCCTTTTCGCGGCGTTGCCGCTATCTCTGGTAGCCGTCGCCGCCGCGGTGGTGGTGATGTTCGCGGTCCACCACCAGGATTCGTCGGCGCAGCCGACGGAAACCCCGCCGTCGGCCGCGCCGCCCAAACCGGTTGCGCCGAAAGCACCCGCTCCGCGGATTGACATTGTCGACATGGCGTTCATCGCCGCGCTGAAGCACCAAGGCGTACCGGTTCCCAGCCAGGAGTACGTGATGACCCACGGGCACGCAGTCTGCGACTTCCTGGCGCACCAACCCAATTTCGCAGATGCGGTCGGATTCGTGCAGCGATCGTCGATATGGGACGCCAATCAAAGCGCCGACGTCACCGCGGGTGCCATCGTCTCTTACTGCCCTCAGTCTCAACCTGCCACCCCGGACGAGATGCAGCCGGCCTATCAGAATGCTCTCTCTGATCTGCAGGCCATCCAAGGAAAACTGCAAGGCATCCAAGGGGATCTGCAAGGTATCCAGGGAGATCTGGAAGGCATCCCAGGCCACCCTTAATCCGGGTCATCGCCTTCGTCCAGCTAGCGCAATTACTGCGTCGAGCCCCCTGTCAGGATTGAACTGTTCTGACGGCCCAGCACACGAGGCCGAAAAGCCTTTCTAACAGCGGAAGTTCATCACCCGAGACCACTGGAGATGTCTGTAACTGTGGGCAGATTGTGGGCAAAATGTGGGCACGGTTCGACCTGTCGGGTGTCCGCAATCCACCAGCTGTTCGCGGGGGATAGGGGTCCCAGGCAGCTTCCATTGCATCGGTGCGGTCACTGCGCCTCCTGCAGCCACCTTTCGACGTCGGCACGACGGTACATCACTCGTCTACCAAGCTTGAACGACTCGGGGCCGCCCGCGCCCACGGACCGCCAATACCGCAATGTGCCAACCGACAGCCGCGTCATCTTGGCCACCTCAGCGACATTGAGAAGTTCGCCATGCTGTTGGTCCGCGGCTCCCGTTGGGTCCGGATGTGGCGGTCTCGGCTGCTGCCTTGTTAGGAGGCTTTCTGCAATTGATAGCAGGGCGTAGGTGCTCGCAAGCTTCCAGGGTGACGTGTGGGCTGGCTGGATCCGGCCTGCCGCCTCAACAGCTTTCTCATACCAGGCAGTTGTCGTCCACGTCGATTCAGACCTCGCAAATCCCGTCAGCGACGCTACGAAGGTGGACAGAATGTAACCAGCACTTTCGGCATGGCTGTGCTCGGTGAGGAGGCGCGACCCGGCGGCCTAGCGTCGCAGCGTCAGGTTGTCCGCCGGGCTGCGTGATGGGCCTCGGCGGTACGGTTCGCTCCTGGCCGGGCCAGCCACGGGCTAATGCGACTGGATACTACGAGGCTAGACGTAGCCACGCAGAGCGCCCATACGTGAAAGCCCCTCGCACCGTGCCAATTTGCGCTGCGAAAGCTCGATCAACTGAAGAGGCGGGCGATCTCGATGTAGACCGGAATCCCGATGGTGACGTTGTAGGAAAACGTCAAACCCAGTGATGCGGCCAGAGGCAAAGTTGGACTCGCCTCGGGGATCGCCAGCCGCTGCACCGCCGGGAGGGTGATGTATGACGCCGACGCGCAGAGTACTGCGAACAGGATGTAGGTTCCCGGCTTGAAGTCACTGTGGGTGAGGTGGGCGTAGCCGTGGGCGATGCTGATCCCGAGCGCCGCAAAGATATTCGGTACCAGCAGAGCAAAGATGATGAAGCCGCGGCCGGCCGTCCTGAGGTCCCGCAACTTGCGGGAGGCCGTCATGCCCATCTCAAGCAGGAACAAACAGAGCGCACCCTGGAATGCCGACACGAAAAACCTGTCGTCGTCCTGAACGACCTTTGCGCCCTGCAGTTCGCTGATGAAGCCGATAACGATTCCGCCAAAGAGGAGTCCAAGCCCGGGGTTGAAGAAAACCTCGCGCAGGAGCTCACGGGAGAAGATGTGCATCTTTTTGCCACTCTGGCGGGCTGGGGTCTGCTCGGGCTCCCATTCGGGGTGCTCCCTTTTTTCCATCGAGAACTCCAACTCTTGCTCGACGCCGCGCTCGTGCTGGGTGTCGAAGTTCTCGCTAGCCGGCCCGGCGGCCGCAGCGGGCCCGACCCCGGCCTTGGCTGGCGCGGTGTAGCCGGGTTCGTCGGGCATAAACCCCGCTGCGTCCATCCCCTTGTGGCGCAGTCGGCCCGCCAGGTACAGCGCCACCAGGCAGCCCGGAATCTCCATGACGGCCAGCATGACCGGCATGTACGCATTGAAGGCCAAGCCGAGGCCGGTAAGAACGCCCACACAGGCGGCATAGGCCCCCGCCGAGTCCGACCCGAAATAACCCGCCACCATGGCGCTGTCGATGCGCCGCAGGGCAGTCAAGTGGTTGAGCAGGAAATAGGCGATAGCACCGATCACGAAGTTCAAGACGAAGCCCGCAATCAGGAATCCGGCGATGCTGCCGATGTTCGCCCGATTGATCTCGGCGAGTTGCTCCCCGCCCTGCCAGCCAATCGCCAGCAGCAGGTACATGGTCAGGCCCTGGTAGATCGCGTACGGGAACTCGAACCGCACCTTGAGGATCGGGATCAGGAATCCAAGGTAGAAGAACAGCAACAGCGGCTTGAAGAGGTTGTCGGTGAAGTTCTGCCAGACTTCGTGCAGCATGGATCGCTCCTTGAGCAGATGAGAGAAGATACCGGTGCCGAAACGACTATCGCGTGACGGTCGTCACTGCGATGTGCTCCGGTTCCCCGCGATCACCGTGAAATCCGCGCTGCAAATGTGGGCATCGAATTACCGGACCGCCACAACGATTAACCCCAAGCCGGCCCGGAACGGCGCTAGCGCCATGCGCAACGCGCCTGTCGCGATAGCCCTTCCTGCCCTGGCGATTTGCGCAACTAGACATAGTCAACCCGGTGCGATTACATGCCGCGGCCCGAGCTGGCATCCCAGAATACCGCGCAGCCACTGCGGTCACGACCAGGCTCTCGATACTCGGAGGAATACACCAGCGGCCATTTGTAACTCCCACCGGGCGGCGCGGGACAACCCAGGGTAGAAGCCATCAGCACCGTCCGGCCTGGATTATCCCGGACCTAGTGTTGTGCGTCATTAGTTCCTTTACATCGGCTGTCGAGTACGCAACGATGAGGCATGACGTTGTCTACTGGGCAGGTGCGGATCGGTGACGAGGATCGGGCGACGCTGGTGAGTTGGACGCGCTCGTCGTCGGTGCGGGCTGGTCTGGCGATGCGAGCAAGGATCGTGCTTGCCGCCGCGGATGGCGAAGGGACGTCGTCGATTTCGCGTCGGCTTGGGGTGTCGCGGCCGACGGTAATCCACTGGCGGGATCGCTATGCTGCGGCGGGTTTGTCGGGACTTGATGACGCCGAGCGGTCCGGGCGCCCCAAGACGGTCGATGATGCGGCGATCATCGCGGCCACGCTCGAAGCGCCGCCGGCCCGGCTGGGGGTCACCCACTGGTCGACGCGGCTGTTGGCGCGCGAGTTGAGGATCGGTGACGCGACGATCGCGCGGGCGTGGCGCCGCTATGGGGTGCAGCCCTGGCGGCGCGAAACGTTTAAGTTCTCCACGGACCCGGCCCTGGAGGCCAAGGTGCGCGACGTCGTCGGGCTTTACCTGAATCCGCCCGAGAAAGCGATCGTGCTCTGCGTCGATGAGAAGTCCCAGATCCAGGCCTTGGACCGCACCGCGCCGATCCTGCCGCTACGACCGGGCCTGCCGGAGAAGGCCACCCACGACTACGTGCGCCACGGCACCACCACGCTATTCGCCGCGCTGGAGGTCGCCACCGGCAAGGTCACCGACGCCTGCTACCCTCGACACGGCAAGGCCGAATTCCTGGACTTCCTCAAAAAGGTCGCCCGGGCCTACCCGCGCCGCGAGTTGCATGTCGTGGTGGACAATTACCACACCCACAAGCACCCCGAGATCAACGACTGGTTGGCCAAACACCAGCGGATCACCCTGCATTTCACCCCGACGTCGGGATCGTGGCTCAACCTCGTCGAGGTGTTCTTCGGGATCATCACTCGCCAGGCGATCCGGCGTGGCACCTTCACCAGCGTGCACGACCTCGTCATCGCCATCAGCACCTTCATCGACGGATGGAACGAGCGCTGTCATCCCTTCACCTGGACCAAAACCGCTGACGACATCCTGCCCCACGCCCGCCGTCAACGAACTTCAGACGCGGGACACTAGGTGCGTTAAGCGAGCCTCAGCGCTACGTTCACAGCAGACTGTACACACTTGCCCCAATGATCGACGCCGAGCAGGCGTCGTCCTTGGGATTGATCAGCGACAGCACCGAACCCGGCCAGCACCTCGACCCGGCACGATGTACCGCAAGTCGGCGGCAGCGCTCGTTTCGGGAGGGTGCCCGCGGTCAACTTGTCTCTCGGGTCAACCATTGATCCAGGCGGTCACGCGCGCAGGCGGAAACATGGCATCGAAGTACGGTCCCCACCCTGTCGGCAGTCCCGGTCGCCACGAGTCCTTCAATTTCCGTTGCCGGAGTGGGGAATCGGGGCCGACCGCGCTGGTTTCTGCCGGATTGGTGATGTGAGATCACCGTGGAGTCGTCGCGGACCAGTAACCGGCTCTAAAAGTCTCGGCGCTGAGCGTCGTCGAGTGGTGGGCGGTCCTGAGATGCTGGGTGATCTGGCATTGCCGGTCCTCGTTCCGGACCCCGAGACGGCCAACCAGGCTATCCACCTCAGCCATGCTTAGGCCCAGCCACGTACCGATCGGCGATCCGCAAGGGCGACACATTCGTCGGAGACAGCCCGCTGGCAACCAGGTGGTCTGGATTGGTCGAGTGCGTCAGGCACTTTCGGTAGTCGTAGTCGTAGCGGCCACACCGCTGCAACGTCCACGTCCATCCTTTAGCCGTGGAAGGCCAGACGCCCAACTCCTTGGCCAGTGCGGCCTGCGTTAACTCAGTCATGGCGAACACTCCTACGTGCCAAGCCCAACCGGGGAGGCGCTCTTGCCAGTACCGGTTGGTGTCCGCGGCTTCGTCATCCGAGCCACCCAACGAGCGTGGGGTTGGCGTGCACCGAGCCGGGGCTTGATGGCACATCTCGTAAAGCAATGTCACAATACGGGAATAACTGCAGGTTCGAATCCTGCCGGGGGCACACGAGTTTGCGCAGCTCAGAGTATATTTTCTTCGAGGCGGATCGGGCGTGTGCCATCCACGTGCCATCCGGATTCGCCTGCTGCCTCGGTCCTTCGCTCCACGCAAGCAACCTGAGCGGGAAACGCAGCAATGACCAACACATTTCCCCCTGCGGGACTGCGATCATCACGCTTACCCTGCCCCGCCGACCTCGCCGTGTCGGACGGCCACGTCGCGAGGATCGTCGGCAACGGGATGGTAATTGCTGTCGTGTAGTTGCGTCATACTCACCGGGGGCCGCTTAGGGCTCAGCGAGGAGCAGCCGCCGAGCTAGGAGCCACGGGCGAAGTGTCAACGTTTTCTTCTCGGCTCAGACCCGTCAGCCGACCACCAGGAGCTGCCGCTGCCGGTGCGCTGTAGCAGCCTCCACGATCCGCCGGGCAGTCCTGTAGTTGATCCCAGATGCCTTGGCCGCAGCGTTGATCGACGCCCCGCCGCGTCTTGCAGTCAGCACTGCAATCACGGTCTCGACGGGCTGTGTAGTGACACCGGATGCAATCAGCTCCGCTGCAAGGTCTGCATCGACCTGAGCTGCCTCGGTTTGCACTGAATCCTGCACTGTCTGTGCCGGGTCAGATTGTACCGACGCAGAGGTCTGTACCCATCCAGTGGCCGTTGCAGGCTGTGTGACGTGGGCCTTTGCATTTTGCGTCGCAGGTTGACCCAACCAGCGCACAGGTGGGATTTGTGCACCGGCAGATGTTGTCACCGCACGGCCACGGCGTGCAGGTTTGTCCCCGAGTGCAACCAGCATCAGGGTGCTGACGGCAACTGCCGTATCGATAATTGCAGGGAAAATCCACGCCGTTGCCGAGCTGTACCCGATGACCAGCATCAGGTCGCGCAGCGCCAGGAAACTCACCGCGAACGCCCCTAGCCCGATGGCTGCAACAGCGCTGACCGCCCAGCAATAAACTCGGCCGGACGCCCCTGCACGGACGGCCAGGGCAATGCCGTGCACGGCAGCCAACAAAGCGACGGGAGGCACAGCGGCCACACCGATCTGGATGACGGTGCGTGGGATGTACAGCAGCACGGCATGCGTGATATTGCCGATGAGGCTGACCGTGGTCGCCCCAATCAGAAAACCCCAGAAGAAACGGACAGCGCGGTGATGATTCCGCTGGGTGATTTCGGTCTGGGTGGTCATCGTGTCCCCCTTCCCGCAGTGAGGTCGTACGTCACCGTCTGCTCGCCTACTTCAACGACGATCTTGGCGTCGACACCGAGCGCCGCCAGGTACGAGGCCAGGGTGCTGATCAGCATGTCGCTTTGCCGCTCGATCTTGCTGACCTGCGCCTGCCCGACCCCGAGGTTGGTAGCCAGCTCGGTCTGCGTCAGACCGGTTGCTCGGCGTATCGCAGCAAGGTCAATCATAGCCTTGATACTACCGTGAAAGAATACTACTTTCTAGGAATATCAGGCTGGTGATAGGCGCGGCACTCACCCCATGAAAGCCACGAATTGGTCAGCTGCCCTTGGCTGACAACCATCCGGATTCCCGCAGCCAGCGAATCCAAGGAGCTATTGCTTGTCGTCATTGCGCAAACCAATCAGGTACCCAGACTCCGGTTCACCGGTGTCGCCCTCCGGTATGGCATCCAGGTCAGCCAACCAGCGCGCCGGAACCGTGTAGCCGTGGTTCTCCCGCATCGCCCGTTCGATGAACTGCCTGGTGGTCTCGGTCGGTCGCCGGCGTATGGGCGGTTTGCAGGGCTCCACCTTGTTCAAGGTGGCGAGGTTGAACGAGCCGCTCAAGATCACGTACAACACGTGATACTTCGGCTTCCATTCGGCGCGGCCACCGAGAAGCAGAGCGCCGAACGGAGGTGGTCAGGGTCCGTGATACCACAGCGTCAGTTTCAGGCCGTCACCGTCGATTTCGACGCTTCCGTCGTCATGAACGGCAACCACCTTCACTTTGAGATCGGCTGCCCGTCCTCGTGCGATTTCTTCGCCTGGATCCAGGGCATGAGGTGGCCGGGGCCATACGACCCGCAGGAACGATTCCGAGGCATTTGCAGTACTCCCGAAAGGTCGGGCCTCCACTGCGGGAGGCGCTCTTGCCGTCACCGGTTGGTGCGTGCCCCTCGAGGCTCTTGTCTCGGAGTTACTCGTGAGTAACACTGACCGGTAACCGCGCCGTCGGGGCGCCGTCGCGCGATCCGCGCAACCAGGTCAAAAAGGAGAACCGTCATGGCGCACGACACCACCCGCCAGGCCGAGCTCGAGGCCCGCAAGATCGCCGAGTCCGGTCGCCAGACTGAGTGGAGCCTCCCGTCGTTCGGCAAGGAGCTCTACCTCGGTCGGCTCCGCTTGGACCTGATCTCGCCCTTCCCCGAGGAGCCCGCCGAGGTCCGGGCCGAGGGCGACGGCTTCGTTGAGAAGGTCCGCACCTTGTGCGAGACCGAGTGGCGTGAAGTCGGCGTCGAGATCGAGCGGACCTCCGTCATCCCTGACCGAGTGCTCAAGGGGCTCGCCGACCTCGGGGCCTTCGGGATGAAGATCCCCAAGGAGTACGGCGGCCTCGGTCTGTCCCAGTGCACCTACAATCGTGCCCTCATGCTGTTCACGCGGGTGCACGGCTCTCTCGGCGCGCTGCTGTCGGCCCACCAGTCGATCGGGGTCCCGCAGCCGGTGAAGCACTACGGCACCGAGGAGCAGAAGACGAGGTACCTCCCGCGCTGCGCCAGGGGCGCCATCACGGCCTTCCTGCTCACTGAGCCGGGGTTCGGCTCCGACGCCGCCCGGATGAAGAGCACCGCGGTGCCGACCGCGGACGGGACCGGCTACGTCCTGAATGGCCTGAAGCTGTGGACGACCAACGGAGTCATCGCCGAGCTGGTGGTCGTCATGGCGCGGGTGCCGGCGAGCGAGGGGCACAAGGGGGGCATCTCCGCCTTCGTCGTCGAGATGGACTCCCCCGGTATCACTGTGGAGAACCGCAACGCGTTCATGGGGCTGCGCGGCATCGAGAACGGCGTGACCCGGTTCTTCGACGTCGTGGTCCCCAAGGAGAACCTCCTCGGGAAGGAGGGAGACGGCCTTCGGATCTCGCTCAGCACCCTCAACGTCGGGCGCCTCGCGATCCCCGCGATGTCCGCAGCCAGTGCGAAGTGGTCCACCAAAATCGCGCGAGAGTGGGCGGCCGAGCGCACGTCTTTCGGGCGCCAGATCGGCAAGCACGGCGCCGTGGCCCAGAAGCTGGCCTTCATGGCGGCCACGGCGTTCGCGCTCGACGCCCTGCAGGAGATCACCGCGATCATGGCCGACCAGGGTCGCAACGACATCCGCATCGAATCAGCGATCGCCAAGCTGTACGCCACCGAGATGGCCTACCAGGTCGCCGACGAGCTCGTCCAGGTGCGCGGGGGTCGCGGCTACGAGACCGCCGCGTCGCTGCGGGCGCGCGGCGAACGCGCCGTCCCCGCCGAGCAGCAGCTGCGCGACACCCGCATCAACCGGATCTTCGAGGGTTCCACGGAGATCATGCGTCTGCTGCTGGCCCGCGAGGCCACCGATGCTCACCTGCAAGCCGCCGGCGACATCATCGACCCCGAGGTCGAGCTCAAGGACAAGGCCAAGGCGGGTCTGCACGCCGCGGGGTTCTACGCGAAGTGGCTGCCCCAGCTCGCCGTGGGCAAGGGCCTCGTCCCCACCAGCTACTCTGAGTTCGGCGACCTTGCCACCCACTTGCGCTACGTGGACCGGAGCGCCCGCAAGCTGGCCCGCTCCACGTTCTATGGGATGTCACGGTGGCAGGCCAAGCTGGAGTACGAGCAGGCGTTCCTCGGACGGATCGTGGACATCGGTGCAGAGCTCTTCGCCATGTCGGCCGCGATCGTGAAGGCCGAGCAGATCCGCATGCAGCAGGGAGGCGCGCGTGGCACCGAGGGCCACGAGCTCGCCGACTACTTCTGCCAGCAGGCACGTGTCCGGGTCGACGCGCTGTTCCACGCTCTGTGGGACAACACCGACGCCGCCGATAGGAAGCTCTCGGCAGCACTGGTCGAGGGCAAGTACGCCTGGCTGGACGACGGGATCATCGACCTCACCGAGGGCACCGGCCCGTGGACAGCCGACGAGTCGTTCCGTCCCTCGGACGTCGAGACCGTGCGCCGGCGTGTGCTGGAGGGGTGATCGGTCGGCGGCATGAGCATCAGGGCCTGCAGGGACACGACAGTCGCTGTACTTGCCCGCACCGGTTGGTGCCGTGCCGCTTCGTCATCCGAGCCACCCACGAGCGTGGGGTTGGCGTGCCGTTCAGTCGGAGCTTGGCGACGGCATCTCGTGAAGCAGACTCAGGCTATACCCTCGCACCGACAGATTCGGCGCACAGGCGCCGCCCTGCTCGGGCGCGGTTGGATACCGCGAAACCGCTTCGATACCGGCACCGGAAAGCGCAGCGGGTGTCGGCCTCTGGCGTGATGATGGCATGGTGGCAGAAATGCAGGAGTCCGTCCTGCTTGGTGCCTATACGGCCAAACAGTGCCCCGTGCGGGTGCAGAACGACTTCATGCCGCTAGTTGAGACCTTGAAGTGGCTTCCCTCGACGGAGGAACAGGCCCGCCTTGACGCGGGGATCGCTTTCGAGCGAAGCGTGTTCGAGGCGTTGGGCGCACTTCACCCCACTGCGGTTGTGGTGGACTCGCAGCTGTGCAAGCGTGCAGGGACCGCACTGTCACCCCGCGCTCGGTCAGCTCGTGCAAGGTGTTGATGATGGTCCGCATGTTGCGACCAAGCCGGTCCAGCCGCCACACGATCAGGGTGTCGCCCTCCCGCAGGTAGCGCATGCACTCGGTGAAGCCGGGCCGGTCATCACGGGCACCAGAGCCGCCATTCAGTGGTCATTACTGATCGGCTTGACCCGGCGTGGCTGGCTGGAGACCCCATCTCAATGGGACCGGGTGGGTTCGCCGGTCGATCCGGCGAGCAGCCCCGACGGTTACCGGTGCCGGGCTGGCACTGGGGTTGAGGTAGCGGCGGTGGAGCCGATCGATGAGAACCTGTGCCTCATCAATGTCGCGGCGTAGCGCGGCTGCCTCAAACCGCATCGCCGACACCACGCTGCTCTTTCTGGTGGTGGCGCCCTTGCGTTCCACCCGGGCTAACCGGGTGGTCATCTCGTTCAGTTGAGCGCGCAACGCGCTGATCAACTTCATGGCCTGAGCAGCCTGGAGATCCTCCATGAGGAAAATCGTCGCATCCATGGCCTGCAGCCGTCCGAGGAAGCTAAATATCCGTTTGACGAAACGACACCACCGGGGACCCTGTGCTCATGGGGGAAGTGATCCAGGTCAGTGAAGAGACGCTGCTAGCGGATATCGAGCGACGACTGATTGACGAGTTTCCTTGCGTCGCACCAGCGGTCGTCGACGCCCTCATCCGCCAAGAGCCGATGCCAGATACTGTGATGGTGGCTGTGAGTAACGCTCGAATCATCTTCAACCCCCATACCGCAGGTTGTCGAAAATCGCCATGATCGGCTTCTCTTTCACTGCTGGCCGCCTAGAGCAAGGGGACGCCGACCACCCGCCGAAGCCGAGTACTACGCACGTCTTCAGGTCGGGCAGCCCACGATTGCGCGGTTGGCGGCGTTCCCGGGTAGAGGGTATGGCGGCGCGGTAGCATTTGCGCGGGCGGAGGCTGGGAGGGGATCAAACAAGGAGGGCCGGGCTTGATGACACCGCCGGCAGGTGAGCAGGACCTACGCGCGCGTCTTCGCGATGTCGAGGCGTTGCTGGACGCAGTCACCGATCACGCGGTCATCCAGCTAGATCTGGATGGGAACGTGGCCCGCTGGAGCGCCGGCGCGCAGGCAGTGACGGGCTATTCGACTGCTGAGGTCCTCGGTCGGCCGGCGTCGATGTTCTACACCGACGAGGACCGGGCTGCCGGGTTGGCCGAACGCGAGCTGGCCAGCGTGCGAGAGTCGGGCCGGTTCGAGTTTGAGGGTTGGCGGGTGCGCAAGGGTGGGCAGCGGTTTCGGGCCGGTGTGGTGGTCACCGCCATCCGCGACGAGGCCGGGGCGGTTACCGGCTTGGCGGAGGTGATCCGCGATTTGACCGCCGAACAGCAGCGGGCCGACCCGATGTTTCATGGCCTGCTGGAGTCGGCCCCGGACGCCATGGTCATCGTGGCGTCGGATGGGCGCATCATGCTGGCCAACGCTCAAACCGATCGGATGTTCGGGTATCGGCGCGAGGATTTGATCGGCCGGGAGATCGAGATGCTCATACCGCCCCGCTTCCGGGGCGGGCATGAGCGATACCGCAGCGGCTTCTTCGCCGACCCTCAGCGGCGGCAGATGGGGGTCGGTTTGGAGCTGTGGGGATTACGACGCGACGGCACCGAGTTCCCGATCGACGTCAGCCTGAGCCCGCTGCGCACCGACCAGGGTGTGTTGGCGTCGGCGGCGATCCGCGACATCACCGAGCGCCGCGAGCAGGAGCAGCGGCTGCGCCGCCAGCATGAGGAGATCATGGAGCTGTCCACCCCGGTGATCCAGGTGTGGGATAAGGTGCTGACCCTGCCGGTGATCGGCACGCTGGATTCAGTCCGGGCCGCGCGGCTGACCGAAGGGCTGTTGTTCAAGATCGCCGAGACGCAGGCCGAGGTGGTCATCTTCGACATCTCCGGGGTGCCTACCATCGACACCCTGGTGGCGCAGCACCTGCTGAGCACGGTGCAGGCGGCGGCGCTGATGGGGACGGTGAGCATCATGTGCGGGGTGCGCCCGGAGACCGCACAGTCGATGGTGCATCTGGGCATCGAGATCGGCCAGCTACGGTCGCGGACTACCTTGCGTCACGCGCTGCAGCTGGCCCTGACACTGCTGGCGGAGCGCGCCGAGACCGCGGCGGGGGTCGCCGAGCTGATGGGGCCGGCGAGCGCAGGGTGAACGACGACGTTATCCCCATCATGCGCATCGCTGACACGCTGTTGGTCGCGCTGCAGGGCGACCTCGACGATGCCGCCGTGATCCGGATCGAAGAGCAGCTGACCCACGAGGTTGCCCGCACCGGCGCGACCGGGATGTTGATCGATGTCAGCGGGCTAAGCGCGGTCGACTCGTTCATCGCCCGGGTGTTGGCTCGGGTCGTGGCGATGGTCCGGCTGCTGGGGGCACAAGCCGCCATTGTGGGCATCCAACCCGCCGTGGCTATCGCGCTGGTCGATCTGGGTGTTCCGATGGGGCACCTGGACACCGCGCTCAACGCGCAGCAGGGCTTGGCCCTGCTGGCACGGCTGCGTCGAAACGCCGCCCGAGCCGACTAACTGACATGGACCAGATCTCCGATCACCTCATCGATCAGGATGCTGTCACCATCGCCGACGAGACGGATCTGATCGGAGTTCGGCACGTGCTGCGCGCGCACGCCCGCGCCGCTGGGCTGTCGCTGGTCGAGGAAACTAAGTTGATCACCGCTGGTAGTGAACTGGCCCGCAACATCTTGACCCACACCACCGACGCACGCGGTCAGCTGTATGTCGAACAACTCGCCGCCAGCCGTGGTAGGGGGGTCAGGGCCACCTTTACCGATGAGGGCCCCGGTATCGAGGATCTGGACGCGGCGCTAAAGGATGGGTTCAGCACCGTGGGGAGCCTGGGATTGGGGTTGCCGGGCTCGCGCCGATTAGTTGATGAGATGACCATCACCTCCTCGTCCGGCTCGGGCACTGTGGTGGTGATCGTGAAGTGGCGACGGTGAAGCAGCGGGAGCACTGCCGGCACCCCATCAATGCGCCCGAAGACGTGGGTGCGTTGCGTCGTGCCGTGGCCGGGTTGGCCGCCGCGCAGTCCGCACCGCGCCGCGGTCAGGCAGAACTCGTCGCCACCGAGCTAGGCACCAATCTGCTGCGCCATGCCAAGCCCGGCGGGTACGTGTTGTACCGGCAGACCCAGGACGGCGTCGAGCTGCTCTCGGTCGACAGCGGCCCCGGGATGGGCTCCCACCACCCGCCCACCTTTGGCGCGTCGGCGACGCCCGCTGGCGGCGCACTCGGCCGGCCCGCCTCCCGCGCCGGTGGTTTGTCTGTTGGGTTGGCCAGCATCCGCCGAATGGTCACCGACTTCGACTGCTACTCCACCCCGGCGGGGACCGTCTTGCTCGCTCGCCTCGGTGGCACCGACTCGGGTAGCGGCGGGCGGTGGCGTTACGGCGCGGTCAACGTTCCCCTCGGCGGCGTGGGTGCGTCCGGGGACGCCTGGGCGGTGAGGGCTGAGCAGCGGCTGGCCGCTCTGGTCGTCGACGGTCTCGGGCACGGCGCTGCGGCGGCGACCGCCGCGCAGGCAGCAGTCACCGTGTTCGAGCAGCGAGCAGTGACCGATCCCGAGGACTTCCTGCGGCGGGCGCACGAAGCCATGCGCACCACCCGCGGGGGTGTGGCCGGGCTGTGCGTGATCGACCCGCACCACGACCAGCTGACTTACGCCGGGATCGGCAACACCGCCGCGCAGGTGGTCTACCGTGGCGACAAGCAGCACCTCGTCAGCCATGGCGGCATGCTCGGCACCCATCTGGCCGCGCCCCGCGTCCACGCGCAACAGCGCCCCTGGCCGCCGGGCGCGACGCTGGTCATGACTTCCGACGGGATTCGTAACGGCTGGGATTTATCGGCCTATCCGGGACTGCTCGGCCACGACCCGACCGTCATCGCCGCGACCCTTCATCGGGATTTCACACGGTCAACCGACGACGCCACCGTGCTGGTTGTGCGCGACATGTCATGATGGCCGGTAACGCCGCCAACCAGCGGGATACGAGATGACCGCCGTGACGAACACGCCCCAGCCTGAGACGCTAGCCGACGCACTGCAAGCGCTTCACCATCGCGACAGCGAACTTCGCCATGCCAGACACCAGCTCGACGAGGCGCGCCGAGAGCTCGAGGACACCAATCGCGGCATCATCGCGCTGCACACCGAACTCGAGGCCACCCGCCACGCCGAGGCCCGGCTCGCCGCCATCGTGAGGTCCTCCGACGACGCCATCGTCTCCATGACACGAGAGTGCGTGATCCAAACCTGGAACCCCGGCGCGCAACGGCTCCTCGGCCACCCCGGGAATCTCATCATCGGCCAACCCGTGCAGACCCTGTTACCCCCCGGATCGGAGGAAATCTTCGCCAAGTCGCTAGAACGGGTCCGCCGCGACGAGCACGCCGAGCCCTATGACACCCGCTGGTGCCGCGCCGACGGCACTCTGCTCGATGTGGCCGTCACCATCTCTGCGCTTCGTGACACCGATGGCGAGCTCATCGGCTTCTCGACGGTGGCCCACGACATCGCCCAGCGACTAGCCACCCAGGCCGAGCTGGTCGCCGCCCGCGCCGAGTCGCAAGTGTGGGCCGAACGCGACCGCATCGCCCGCGATCTGCACGACCATGTGATTCAGCGAGTCTTTGCCGTCGGGCTCGCGCTACAGGGCACCATTCCGCGGGCGCGCTCGGCCGATGTGCAACAGCGCCTCAGCACGGCGATAGATAACCTGCACGGAGTAGTCCACGACATCCGCAGAGCAATTTTTCACCTGCACGGCGAGTCTGCCAGCATCACCCGGCTGCGCCAGCGCCTCGATGAGGCAATCGCGCAACTATCAGCGGATCTGCATACCACCGTGCGATACAACGGACCCCTGTCGGTGGTCGACGCCACACTGGCCGATCATGCCGAAGCTGTCGTCAAGGAAGCGATCAGCAACGCGGTACGGCACGCTGAGGCCACCAAGCTCACCGTCACCATCGACGTTGCAGACCAGCTAGTTGTCGACGTCATCGACAACGGCAAAGGTATTCCTGACAACATCACCGGAAGCGGCCTGGTGAACCTGCACCAACGCGCCGAGGCAGTCTACGGCACCCTCACCATCCAAGCTGGCCCCGGCGGCGGTACCCAGCTGAGCTGGTCGGCACCTTTGCCCTAGCAACCGGACAGCAGCACACAATCGCAGCCGACCAATGCGAGCGGATAAAGGTGCGGCGTCTCGCTGCGACCTGTACGGCGGGATCACTTTGCTGGCGTGTGTGAACGTCTGCCAGCTCAACGCCCTCAATCCGAACTTCGCTGCTCACGGTTGCCGACGATAGCGCGGTGATCGCAGCGCGCTACGAACCAGCGATGCCGCTCCGATGGGTAGAGCTGGGCGCGGTCACGGTCGGCGAGTAGGGGGTGCGCCTGCTGCAAGATCGTCCTGCACACCGACACCTTCACGCGATTTCACCCGATTTGGGGCAAACCAGCAGGTAGACGGGGTGGGGAGGCTTCAACGCTGAGCGACGCTGCTCAGGCTTCGCGTCGCCTCTCCCTGAGGCCGTTTCCACATCAGGCGTGGGACATGGCGATGTCAGGTTAGACCGACCGGCATCCAACTCAGTCCCGTCTGCCCGCACGCGCGAGAGCCCATCACGTGATGGCCCAACCAGGCCGCCAGCAAGCCCGCGGGGATAACGGCGAGCCGCAAGCACCTAGTCGTTGGTGCCGCGGTGTGCGGCCCGTTCCTGTGCTCGCTCGTCCGCTGCTTCCTGCTCCTCTGGTGTCACCACAATGGCGTCAGGGCCCGGAACCACCGTCGCCACATGGCCGGTGGCCAGCCACCGCACCACGTAGGGAGGCGAGCCGTCCGCCAAGTGCACCGATAAGCCGACGAAGTCGTCGATTGGCGACCGGAGTCGTCGGTGCGCCGACATGGTGAAGTGTGGCCGAGGGCTGCCTGTTGTCATCCGATTTGGGGGCCTTCGACCCTAGGTCATCCGCAGCGCTCAGCGAATGCTAGGGGACAATGCGCGAAAGCGTGAAGCGTACAGCCACGGAGAGCACAGGGGTGATCGTGGTTGATCGGAACTATGACGGCGGTCTCGGCCTGGCGCAACCCGCCAATGACAGTCAGAAGTTGAGTCACGCCGATGCAATGCGGCTGTTAGCCAGCGTTGACTATGGCCGGGTGGTATTCACCTTGAAGGCAATGCCGGCCATCCGCGCGGTTAACCATCTGGTGGACGAAGGCCAAATCATCATCCGCACCCGAGTGACCACAGCAATCTCCGCTGTCGCCAAATACGCCGGCTCTGGTGTGGTGGTCGCCTACGAAGCAGACGATTTCGACTCTCAGAGCCAGACCGGCTGGAGCGTTGTCGCTACCGGCTGGGCGCACCGTGTCGACGATCCTGGCCAGGTCTCGCGCTATGAACGACTGCTGCATCCGTGGGTGAATCACCCAGACACTGTGCTGACCATCGAGCCCGACATGGTCGCAGGATTCCGCATCATCGCCAGCAAGAGGTGAACCCATAGGCAGTGACGGTTGACTGAGGAAGCAAAACTCGCTGAGGCCACCTAACTGAAAAGCTGCCGACGACTCCACATCGTCCAGCAGTTCGTCGATGTCGACAGTGCTTAGGTGTGCAGCCACTCAAGAAGAGTGCGTTCTATTGTGATGGGATGAGGCGGATGTGCTCCATAAGCAAACGGTGCGGTCCAGTTCACTTCAGTGCCGCCTCCCGGTGGTGTTGTGAGGTGGCAGTCACCGCCGATCTGTTCGGCGTGGGCTGCCATGTTGGCCAGTCCGCTGTGGCGCTGATTGTCGGCGCTGATACCGCAACCGTCGTCGGTGATCGTGACGTCCAGTTCGTCGGCAACGGTCACCGCAACGGTCAATTGTGTTGCCCCAGAGTGTCGGACGGCGTTGCTGATCGCTTCTCGAATGACCGACTCAGCGTGTCCGGCCAGGTCATCGTCGATCACGCTCATCGGTCCGGACATCCGTAGTGTCGTGGCGATATCGCGGTTTTCGGTCAGGTCGGCGACCGCGGCCTGAATCCGCTGCCGAAAGCCGATCCGCTGTGTGCCGGTGACGTGCAATTCGAAGACGGTGGTGCGGATGTCCTCGATCACGGTCTGCAGGTCGGTGACCGCCCGGTTCAGCCGAGCGGTGATCTCGCTCGATCGGGACCGGGCGATGGTGCCCTGCAGATCCAAACCGACAGCGAAGATCCGCTGAATCACATGGTCGTTCAGGTCATGCGCGATCCGCTCACGGTCGGCCAGCACAGTCAGATGACGGGCGCATTCCAGGTCGCTGCCCAGCTCTAGTGCCACTGCGGCGTGGTCGGTGAAGTCGCTTATGATGTCCCCGGTATGCGGTTTTCGGCAGAGTGTTCGGTGGCTGGCCTCATTCCGAACTGGCTGAAATCCTCAGCATCGCTGACGTTACACCTCGCAGCTGCGATCTGACATTGTGTGTTTCGGTGAACAGGATGATGTCGCTGTGGCCCACGCTGTTTAGGTTGCGGGTTTCTTCGAGCTTCGGCTTGACGGGCCGGTGCTCAGAGCAGCGCCAGCAGTTGTAGCTTGTGTCAGCCTCAGGGATGTCGTTCTCAGCCCCGCGGAATTTTTCAAGGTGGATGAGTCCATCGGGTGTTAAGCGGCTGTCGTGTCGGTCTCCTGGTTGGCGTCCTCGACTGGTCGGTTGATCCAGACGGTGTGGGGCAGGTTGAGGATCTTCGGTGCTTGGGTCGTGCTGAAGCGGTGCGGGTGGCGGGCGTGGGCGTCGGTCAGCACGCTGCGCCGGTCGGCGGCTTTGTCGGTGGCTAACCCGAAGTGCACATCGGCGGGTGTGTGCAGCCCGATGCCGGTGTGACGATGTTCGTGGTTGTACCAGTCGGTGAAGATGCCCATGAATTGCCTTGCCTCCGAGAGTGTTCCGAAGCGTTCAGGAAATTCCGGCCCGTACTTCAACGTCTTGAACAGCGACTCCGAGTAAGGGTTGTCGTTGGACACCCGTGGCCGCGAATGCGACCGGGTGACCTCGAGGTCGGCAAGCAACACGGCGACGGTCTTGCTGGTCATCGACGTCCCCCGATCGGCGTGTACGACCTGCGGGACGCCGTGCACCGTGAAGACCTGTTCCATCAGCTCCGTGGCCAGAACACCGGATTCGTGGGCATGGACGTGGACACCGACGAGGTAGCGGGAGTAGATGTCGATCATCACGTACGCATCGAAGTAGGTGCCCTTCACCGGGCCCGCGAGCTTGGTGATGTCCCAGCTGTACACCTGCCGCGGTGCGGTCGCGACCAATTCCGGGCACACCCGAGCTGGGTGCCGCGCCAACCGGCGGCGCTCGCTGACCTGCCTGTTCTCCCGCAACAGCCGATACATCGTGGACACCGAACACAGGTAGAGGCCCTCGTCGAGCAGGTGGGCGTAGATCTGCAACGGCGCAAGATCGACGAACCGGTCACTGTTGAGCACCTCCAGAACCCGGCGCCGTTCCAGATCGGTCAGCTTGTTGACCGGGCCACCCGCCGGTCGCGCCGACACAGCGGGCGTGGGCGCCGTGGCGGCGGTACGCCGCCGGGTCGCGGTCGAACGCACCGTCCCGGTTAACACCGCTGCACGCCTGGTAGAGATACCGCCGGCGATCAGTGACACGTAGGTTTCGGTCATCGCTTCTTGCGCTGCTCGTCGGAATCCGCTCTCTCGGAAAGAGTCTCCAAGAGAGCGTGCGCTTTTCCCATGATGTCCAGGGCAGCCTCGGTGGTGCTCAACCGCTTGCTCATCCGGGCGTTCTCCCGCATCAGCCGGGCGATCTCGGCCTGCTCGGCGGTCAGTCTGCCGACCCTTTCACCGGGCCGTCTGCCGGCCAGCACGCCAGCGTCGCGCTGCTTGCGCCACTCGCAGATCAATGACGAATACAACCCCTCCCGCCGCAAATAGGCACCGCCGTCGCCGTGTTCGCACGCCTGCTCGTAGGCGTCCAAGTGGGCAAGCTTCTCCGACACCGCGAACGCGCGCCGTCGCCGCGGCTCGTCGGCTCTCGGGTGGGTCGGGTCCATCCGTTCATTGTCGTTCACCGAAGTAATCGTGGAGCTGGTCATGATGTGCCGATCCGTATCTCGCCCTGCGTCAGGCCGATTTGCTGTGAACCAGTGGACTCAACTCACCCTGACACGCAGGGCGCCGTCGTGGCTGGAACGGCAGTGTGGGTCGGCCTCAGACAGGCCCCGACTCAGCGCGGCGACCGCCCGCGGAAGTGCCGCGGGCCAGGCACTCAAAGGACCTGACGGGCGCTGACTGGTACTTGTTCTGTCGGCTGGGCGGGCCCGTCTCCAGTTAACCCGGTACACCCCTAGTGGGGCACTGAGGCGCGCACACCGGGGTCAAACGACCCTATTGGGGGATGAGGGGGAGGCGGAGCCTGAACGTGTACGGCCAGGCCTCGAAGCCCGAATGCGGGCGTCCGGGCACGAGGGGAGAAGAAGGGGGGCTTAGTCCATGACGACCGACTTAGAACTAAGACCGGGGTCTCAAGGAGGTAGCCATGTCCGCCAAAACGAAGGTCTCGGCGCTTGACCACGCGATGCAAGCCGCGCACACGTGGATCAACGACGTGGCCAGGGAGTTCGACACCGAGGATCGGGAGTTCGCCTACCGAGTGCTGCGCGCGTGGCTGCACACCCTGCGCGATCGGCTCACCGTGGAGGCGAGCGCCCACTTTGCGGCTCAGCTGCCCGACCTGATCAGGGGCATCTTCTACGCGGGCTGGAATCCCAGCGCCGTCCCCGAGAACTACGACGCCGAGGCCTACGCTGCGCGGTTCGCCCGTGAGGCGATCATCGCCCCCGACGACGTCGGCAAGGCGGCTGCGGCGACCACCGCAGCCGTATTGCACCATCTCCCGCCTCCCCAGATGGACAAGGCCCTGGATCAGCTCCCCAGAGATATCCGCGCCCTACTGCAAGCCCAGCGGTGAACTTGCTCAGAAAACGGCGGCACCTACGCGGCTGCGTTTGAAGCGGTGATGCGCCAGCTGCAAGACGGCCTTGGCCAGCCGAAGCCGCCGTCGTGGTGGCCACCCGGCGTTGGGCCGACAACCCGCCATAATTCGTCGGGTCTCGGCGTTTGATCGGGCGAGAAGAAGGCGACGCTCGCCTCCCGACCCCAACCGACCGTGTCTCAGAAAAGACGACACACGAGAGTCGCAAAACTTCGTGTCGGAGGTGGCACGGCAATATGACGGACATCGTTGACCAGCAGTGAAACGATACTGACGTGGATGGCAGTAGTCGCGGTGCGCTAACAGCGGCGGGACTGCCGTGTGGGTCGTGCGGCACCGAACTGCCACCGAACTCGAAGTTCTGTAACGAGTGCGGTGCACCGGTCACACAGGTCAGCCGATCAGCCGAGTACAAGCACGTGACGGTGCTGTTCGCCGATGTTGTTCATTCGATGGATATCGCCGCAACCGTCGGGCCAGAACGACTCCGCGAGATCATGGCCGACCTCGCCGACCGGTGCGCGGCGGTTGTGCGGCGGTACGGGGGCACGGTGGACAAGTTCACCGGCGACGGGATCATGGCAGTGTTCGGCGCGCCGATTGCGTTGGAGGACCACGCTATCCGCGCTTGTCTTGCGGCACTGGGCATTCAAGATGAGACCGCCCAGCTGGCCGCTGAGGTCAAAGACCGCGACGGTGTGGATCTGCGGTTGCGTGTTGGTCTCAATTCCGGTCAGGTGATCGCCGGTGAGATCGGTTCAGGGTCGTTGGGCTACACCGCCATTGGTGAGCAGGTGGGGATGGCCCAGCGCATGGAGTCTGTCGCCCCACCGGGTGGGGTGATGCTCAGCGCGTCCACCGCTCGGCTGGTTGAGGGTGCGGCAGTCCTGGGTGAACCTGAGCCGGTTGCGATTAAGGGGGCCAACGAACCAGTCACCGCCCATCGGCTGTTGGGCGTATCGGACCGGGATCGTCCTGCCGCAGCTGCTGAGTCGAGTCTTGTTGGGCGGCGTTGGGAGATGTCCGCGGTGGAGGGTCTGCTGGAGCGTGCCATCGACGGGCACGGCGCGGTGGTCACCGTAGTGGGCTCCCCGGGCATCGGCAAGAGCCGTCTGGTGCGCGAGGTGACCGCGATGGCCGCCGCCGGGGGTGTCGAGGTGTTTTCCGCCTTCTGCGAGTCCCACACCAGCCAGGTCCCCTTCCATGCTGTGGCGCGGCTGCTGCGGGCCGCCACCGGTATCCGTGATCTGGACGGTCCAGCCGCCCGCGCCCAGGTTCGGGCCCAAGCCCCCGAGGCCGACCCCGAAGACCTGGTGCTCTTCGACGATCTGCTGGGCATCGCCGATCCCGAGGTGGCGTTGCCCAAGATCGATCCGGATGCCCGGCGGCGGCGGTTGACCGCACTGGTCAACACCGCCTCGCTGGCACGGGAAGCCCCGGCGGTCTATGTCATCGAGGACGCGCACTGGATCGATGAGGTCAGCGAGTCGATGCTGGCCGACTTCCTGACGGTGATCCCGCAGACCCCCTCGCTGGTGCTGATCACCTACCGCCCCGAATATAGGGGCGCATTGGCTCACGTGATTCAGCGTGATGTGTTTGTGCAGGTGGTGCCGTTTTCGACCCCTTGATCAGGTAGGCGAGCAGAAGCACGACTTTTCTACGGGTCGGGCTCGTCATACGTGATCGGCAAGGCCGTCGTCACCGAGGACGAGGACTGGGACTTCTAAGTCGCAGGTCACCAGCTTCGGGCGGTGGGGCCCCCGCTAAGAAAGCAACAGACCTGTGCCGAGTCTCGTCGCAATAGGCGCAACGTGTTCGGCCTGGCCGCAATTGACGAGCGCAGCAATCATGTTCCGTTTGGGTGATCCTGAACCTGCATAGATGCCAACGAAGGATATGGAGAATCAACTTCCCAAACTGAGACCGCGGGTTCGATTCCCGTCATCGGCTCCAATCTCGGCCCTGGTCAGGGCGTTTCGACCGCGACAAAGTTTCGACCGACACCTGATTCCTGTCGCTAACTTGTCGCCCACGCGGACAAGTTGCCCACGCGAATCCATTTCTATCGAGCCGGATAGACCCGGCCTGGCAGCAACCGCATGTTCCGGCCGCGTCTCGATGCTACGTCGCGGTAACCTCCCGGATCTGGTTGCCGCCGGACCGTTTCGCGTCATACATTGCGGCATCGGCGATGGCGATCAGATCGTCGATCGTCTCGCAGCCAAGGACTGAGACGGACTTCAGAGGAAGGCGGGCGACTCCCAGGCTGGCGGTGATGCCGAACGGCGTGGCCGCGACGGCGTTTCGCACAGCTTCGGCCCACCCGTTGATCTGATCGTCGCTGACGATATCGGCGATGCAGAATTCCTCACCCCCCACGCGCGCGACGATCGCACTGTCGCCACTGTGGTGACGAAGGACATTGCCAACCGCGATCAGCGCCCTGTCGCCTAACGCGTGGCCATATGTGTCATTGACATTCTTGAAGTGGTCCAGATCGACCATCGTCACGGCGAGACACCGGTCGGCGGCAAGTGTGTGTGCGGCCACCAGATGACCGGCCGACCGATAAAACCCGCGCCGATTGAGCACTCCGCACAGAGGGTCGACATCGGAGTCCATCACGTCGATACCGAGGAAATGCACCAGCGTATGGCTGACGAACGGCACAGACACCATTGCGACAGTAATTCCCACAAAGACGCAGGCGGCTCCAACAACGTCGCCGCTACCGGCGGACAGTTTGATCGCCAAGGCCAGTGTCGTGGCTGTTGCGGCGGCCAGGGTCAGGAGCAGAAGAGTAGCCCTATGGCAGAAGGCAACATATCCAGCCAGCACGGCAAACGTCATACATGCGATCAGGCCGAATAACGCGTCAGAGTAACTCAGGCAGACAACGGCCGTACAGGCAACGGCAGTAACGGCATAACAGATCGATTGCCGTCGCGTCGGCCACCGGCGCGCCCAGAGCAAAGCCATCGCCATGCACCACGCCACTGACAGCAGCACTGCGATGTACGTCACCGCGCGGTCAGGACCAGCGGGACTCCACGTCATGGCCAGTGTGATCGCACAGAGCATGGCGGTTGTTGCGGCGACGAACAAACGGACGAACTTCTGCAAATCCCGCGACGCCAGATAGCCCGTGAGCCAGTCGTAATGGTCGGGTTGGCGCCACCACACCGCCAAGCGACTCACGACGCACGCCATCTCGTCGGGCGACGGTGCTGCTCTCGTTTTGACAGACCACCGTGAGTGACCCTCACGGCATGCTGGTTCATCATCAGCCTCCCGCAAGGTGCTGGCATCGTTCGCCCTCACAACCGGTACAGCAACCCTCAACGATTGCGACCGGCCCGCTGGACGAGCCAGATGGTTAACGCGACGGAGGCGACCACGGCGATAATGAGCAGGATCTGGGTTGTCATCGCACTCGGTCAGAGCAGTAGCCCATCGCGGCGGCCCTCGCCGTCACCTCACTCTTCACGGACCTCGTCCTCGTCATGAGTTTCGACGACCTGGTGCTGCTCCTGCCAGTCCGGCGCATTGCCTTCCAGCGGCGTATCGCCGTTTTCGATCGGCACCCGCTCGTCGGGGTCGACGGTTTCCAGGTCGGCGGCCTCAGCTGCGGGGCGCTGCTGCTCGATAGCATCGGCGAGAGGGACATCGTCGGGAAAGGGACCACTGTCGCTCACTTGAGTCAACCTACTCCGACGCTTATCTAGCTCAGCGGGTTGACGTTGAGATTGAACGGGTCCGGATCCTGCGAATCGACCGCGAATTGAAGCCAGTAACCCGGATTGAAGAACAGGAGGCTTCCACCGATTTCAATTTGGAGCACAGCATGCGGCATTAGGTCATAGCGGGTCGCGTTGGGGTAATGAGTCATACGGCCGTCGGCCTGGTGTATCTGTATGTTCATACCCAGGAGTGTGGCACCGCTAGGTGTCGCTGTCGCGCTTCTCGCGACACGGGGTGAGTTGGACTTCCCGCCGCCGCTCCCACCACGTATTCGCCCCCTCGCATCAGAGCGGCGGCGCTTCGTTTGCCCGCGTTGCGGCCCTGCGTGTCAGGGTGAGTTGAGTCCACTGGTTCACAGCAAATCGGCCTGACGCAGGGCGAGATACGGATCGGCACATCATGACCAGCTCCACGATTACTTCGGTGAACGACAATGAACGGATGGACCCGACCCACCCGAGAGCCGACGAGCCGCGGCGACGGCGCGCGTTCGCGGTGTCGGAGAAGCTTGCCCACTTGGACGCCTACGAGCAGGCGTGCGAACACGGCGACGGCGGTGCCTATTTGCGGCGGGAGGGGTTGTATTCGTCATTGATCTGCGAGTGGCGCAAGCAGCGCGACGCTGGCGTGCTGGCCGGCAGACGGCCCGGTGAAAGGGTCGGCAGACTGACCGCCGAGCAGGCCGAGATCGCCCGGCTGATGCGGGAGAACGCCCGGATGAGCAAGCGGTTGAGCACCACCGAGGCTGCCCTGGACATCATGGGAAAAGCGCACGCTCTCTTGGAGACTCTTTCCGAGAGAGCGGATTCCGACGAGCAGCGCAAGAAGCGATGACCGAAACCTACGTGTCACTGATCGCCGGCGGTATCTCTACCAGGCGTGCAGCGGTGTTAACCGGGACGGTGCGTTCGACCGCGACCCGGCGGCGTACCGCCGCCACGGCGCCCACGCCCGCTGTGTCGGCGCGACCGGCGGGTGGCCCGGTCAACAAGCTGACCGATCTGGAACGGCGCCGGGTTCTGGAGGTGCTCAACAGTGACCGGTTCGTCGATCTTGCGCCGTTGCAGATCTACGCCCACCTGCTCGACGAGGGCCTCTACCTGTGTTCGGTGTCCACGATGTATCGGCTGTTGCGGGAGAACAGGCAGGTCAGCGAGCGCCGCCGGTTGGCGCGGCACCCAGCTCGGGTGTGCCCGGAATTGGTCGCGACCGCACCGCGGCAGGTGTACAGCTGGGACATCACCAAGCTCGCGGGCCCGGTGAAGGGCACCTACTTCGATGCGTACGTGATGATCGACATCTACTCCCGCTACCTCGTCGGTGTCCACGTCCATGCCCACGAATCCGGTGTTCTGGCCACGGAGCTGATGGAACAGGTCTTCACGGTGCACGGCGTCCCGCAGGTCGTACACGCCGATCGGGGGACGTCGATGACCAGCAAGACCGTCGCCGTGTTGCTTGCCGACCTCGAGGTCACCCGGTCGCATTCGCGGCCACGGGTGTCCAACGACAACCCTTACTCGGAGTCGCTGTTCAAGACGTTGAAGTACGGGCCGGAATTTCCTGAACGCTTCGGAACACTCTCGGAGGCAAGGCAATTCATGGGCATCTTCACCGACTGGTACAACCACGAACATCGTCACACCGGCATCGGGCTGCACACACCCGCCGATGTGCACTTCGGGTTAGCCACCGACAAAGCCGCCGACCGGCGCAGCGTGCTGACCGACGCCCACGCCCGCCACCCGCACCGCTTCAGCACGACCCAAGCACCGAAGATCCTCAACCTGCCCCACACCGTCTGGATCAACCGACCAGTCGAGGACGCCAACCAGGAGACCGACACGACAGCCGCTTAACACCCGATGGACTCATCCACCTTGAAAAATTCCGGCGAGGGGGTTACCCGCAGACCTGCGAGGGTGGCTACTAGGACCCTGTGCACCACGTGTGCGCACCCTACCCACCGGCCTCCCCGCCACCGTTGTATCCAATCGGGTAAGCCGAGCCCAGGCCGTATTCGCTAAGTACGTTCGCCTAAGAAGCAGATGCGAATGTGCCGTGGTCGTCATCGGTTGTTCGTACTATCCGCCTATGCCGTTGAGCCGGGGTCAGACGTTCGCTGGCTATCGAATCGTGCGCCTGCTGGGGTCCGGCGGAATGGGCGAGGTTTATCTCGCCGAGCATCCTCGGTTGCCGCGCCGTGACGCCCTGAAGGTGCTTCGGGCGGACGTGTCCGCCGACCCGGAGTACCGCGCCCGCTTCAATCGCGAGGCCGATCTCGTGTCAAAACTGTGGCATCCCCACATCGTCAGCGTCCACGATCGCGGTGAGTACAACGGTCAGTTGTGGATCTCGATGGACTACGTCGACGGGCTCGACGCAGCGCACCTCCTCGCCACCCGGTTCCCCGCAGGAATGCCAACCGATAAGGTCATGCGCATCGTCACCGCCGTGGCGAGTGCGCTCGACTACGCGCACAAGCAGGGCCTGCTGCACCGCGACGTCAAACCGGCCAACATCATGCTCACCCATCTCGATGACGACGATGACGAGCAACGGATCTTGCTGGCCGACTTCGGCATCGCACGCAACGTCGACGACATCAGCGGACTCACCGCCACCAATATGACAGTGGGCACCGTGGCCTACGCCGCGCCCGAGCAGCTGATGGGCGAGGAACTCGATGGTCGCGCTGATGAGTACGCCCTTGCCGCGACGGCCTATCACCTCCTCACAGGATCGCGGCTGTTCCCGCATTCCAATCCCGCAGTCGTTATCAGCCACCACCTCAACTCGCCGCCTCCGGCCTTGGCGGACAGTCGCCCGGAGCTTGCAGCCCTTGACCCGGTGCTCGCAGCGGGACTCGCCAAGGACCCAGCGAACCGGTTTGACCGGTGCGCCGACTTCGCACGCGCTCTCGCCGAGCAGGCGGGTGTGAAAGCAACACCTCACGCCGCGCCGACGGCACGGGCTCCTATACGTGCGAGATCGATTGGGACCGACCTTAAAGGCCCTAACGCACAGGTTGACTCACCCTCGCCTGTAGACCGTGGCGGTTCTCGGCGGCGTTGGATGATCCCGGTAGCCGCTATCGCCGCCGTGGCGCTGGCCGTCTTGGTGGCCGGGCTGTGGCGGCCCTGGGAGAACCGGCGATCCGAACCGACCGCGGCGACACCCAGCCCGCCGCCCCCCAGTGCTACGGCGGCACCGAGCAGCACCGCAACGCCACCGCCTCCGCCGCCCGGTGTCTTCCCGGCATCCGCCGTCGATACGGTGCTGCTGACGCCGACTGAGATCAACACCCTCGTGGCGGTCGGCACCGTCGATCCGCTGCTGCAGGCTCGCCAGACGACCTACGGGATGCTCAACAACTCCAACCTCGTGACCCCGCAGCAATGCGCCGGGGTCATCTTCACCGGCGAACGGGTGGTGTTCGCCGACAGCGGGTTCGTGGCGATGCGCAACCAGACTCTGGAACCGCCGTCAGCGGGGCCGTACAGCACGACGGGGCTGACACAGGTGCAGCAGTCCGTCATCGTCTACGCCACAGCCGAACAGGCGCAGACGGTCCTGACCTCCTCGCAACGCGAGTGGCGATCCTGCGCCAGCGGTCGGGTCGAGCTTGGGACGGTGGGGCAGAACGGCGAGAACGGCTTAACGTTCGACTTCGGCCCCGTACAGCTCAACGGGTACGTCCTGGCCGTCTCAATGGTCGCCAACAGCCAGGAGAGCCGCGGTAGCGCGTGCCAGCAGGTGATGGCCGTCCGGGCGAATGTCGTTGTGAGCGTGCGGAGCTGCCGTTACCCGGAGCCCCCGCCGGGTCAACTGGATGCGGACGTGAGTTCGGTGCGCAAGGAGGCCGAACCGCTTGCGAGCGCCATGCTTGACAAGATCACCGTTTGAACAGCGCGCAGGACCGTCAGTCCTCTAGTTCGTCGTAGTCGTCGAGATCGTCGGGCTCCAAGGGTTAAGCCGCTGACTCCGGACCCTGCGCGAGGCCAAGGCAGCCTGCAGGCCGACTGGGAAACAGGGCTCCTCTGAGCAGGAGCGCTGATCCTATAGAGGGGTGGTCAGTCCCTCCTTGCGCACTGAGTCCAGCAGTCCTGGTCTGCGTGCGCGGGTTCCACGAGGCCGTACTCGTCCTCCGCGTCGTCACAGTCTTCAAACTCATCCGCCGGTGAATCAGCCGCGACAGGCCCCTGCCACTCGAGCTGCCGCAGCAGCTCTTCGTGCCGCTCCTCTGGCACGAAGCGATGGACCACCTCAATGATGCGATTCATCTGCGCCCACATGTCCGCCATCTTGGTACTGCTGGCCTGGGATTCAGTCAGCGCTTGTAACCGAACGGCGGCGATCATGCCGGTGTTCACGTCGATCCTGGTGTCCGAATCGACAAGGGTCTCGTAGCCCTTCACCATGACGGTCTCGAAGAAGGCCATCGGGGTGATTGCGGTGGCCACCGCATTGACGAAGTCAACTCCGTTCTCCTGTGCCCGGCGCTCAAGAATCCGCCGATAGGTGGCCCTCGCGACGTTCTGCACCGGGAAGTGCCGAGCGGTGTGGTTGCGGATCGAGTCGATGGTGACGCGGTCGCGCTTGTCGAGTTGGTCGTTGTCCTTCTGCAACGCGCGCAGGATCATGGCGTAGCTGAGGCCAGCGGCCAACATGTCGTTGACCTTCCGCCGCATCTCGTCGTTGCGGCACACGCGGCAGCGGGGTTCCAAATGAAACCCATTCAGCGGTGGGGCCAGCTGCACCGAGTCGATCATCTGATCGGCGCGGGCGGGAGCCACCTGAGGCACGGTCACGAGATGTTCTCCTTGATCCGACATTAGCCATATTGGTCGTGGTCTCAATCTCCTAGGACAACGGCCAGCGCCGCAGCGCAGAGAAGAGCGTGGTGTTCTGCGGTACTTCGTGGTACTTCCGTAGCTGCGGGGCCTCGCGAGATCCGATGGCCCGAATCATCTCCACACCAAGAACATGCCACGACATCAAGTCTGTAATCACGGCCAGCGCATAACGATCCGCTGCTGCGCCGTTTTTCTGGCAGCACCCCTCGTGCGGTTCGACCTAGAAATCCGCCGACCTCATCCGATGTGCACGCTCATCGCAGATTCCGTTGAGGGCGCACCGGCTGCCGATTCAGTTGTCTCGGACATTCTCCCACGCGCTGGGGTCCTCGCCGTAACACGCTCAAAGTTGCCCCCGTTGGGGGGGTGAGCGCTGCGGCGCAGCGCTACTCCACGTCGTCCTCGCGGTCGGTTTTTGAGCGGGTCGAAGAAAACTTCATCTGCGACGGTCGCCTCTGCCCCAGTGGGCCACACCTCCTCGGAGAGTTCCTGTGCCGCAGCAAGTTGGTCTGCAGGGCCTTGAATCGGAAGTCGGTCAGTCGTGTTCGTTCCGTCGTGTTGTTTTTGCTTTTGCTGGGCCAGGTGGTGGGCGACCGGGTGATCGGAACGGCTAGGACGGTGGGGGTGGTTGCGTGTACTCAGCAGCACAGGTTGTTGTTTTGGGGTGGGCTAAGTTGTCCGGGGTACCCCGGACAAAAAACAACCCAGTCCCCTAAAGGGGACTGGACGGGGTTTCGGGGCCCAGACGTCCGGGGTTTGTCCGGGGTTGTCCCGGGTGTCGTGATCACCGGGCTTTTTCACCCCCTTCGCCCTGTCCGGGCTCCTCTTCGGGGGTGGTCACCGCGGAGTAGAAGACCGGCTTTCCCGGGCCTTGGTCTTCGCGATGGAGTTTGCTGGCCGTCACGGCAAGTTCGAGCGCGTCCCTGACGTCCTGGTCGCGGAAACCGAAGCTGACGCCGAGCTTGCCCTCGCGTTTGAGCGTGCGCAGGCCGTCGATGATCTCCCCGGTAGAGATCTTGGGCGGGTGGGCGAAGACGTAGTGGTGGACCGGCAGGACGAGCGCCTCCGGCTTGTTCTCCTGCGCCCCCTGGCGGGCCTGCCTGCGTCCTCCGGTTCCCGACAGTGAGAGCCGCCGCGTATCGGGGTCATAGTCCAGCCTGTCCTCGTCGAGGGCCACGTCACGCCCGGTCGCACGCAGATACCGCTTGTCGGTCTTGTCGTCGCGGGTCAGGTACAGGATCACGTCCGGCCAGTCGCCGAGGGCCGACGACCCTCGTGCGCGTTCCTGATTCCACCCGGAGTGCACGGTCATGATGAGGTCGCAGACGCCCACCACCGAACGGGCCCACCGGTTCAGGTCGGCCAGCCAGGCACCCACTTCCCCGGAGCTGTCCTGGTCGGTCCCCGGGTAGGCCTACCCGAACGGATCCACGATCAGCGACTCGACCTCCTGGGCCTTCAGCACCTCGGCGAGGCGCTCCAGGTCGTCGGGGTAGGCGAAGGGGTTGCGCCTGCCGCGCAGGTTCACCAGGAAGAGCCGGTCGTCGGGCACTCCTGCCTGCCGCGCCCAGTGCCCCAGCTGGGGGCCGGAGACCTCGTAGTTGAGAATGGCGACCCGCCCGTCCACCGGGTGGACACGGAACTTGCCCAGAAACGGCTCGCTGGTGATCAGGCTGTGTGTCACGTTCAGGATGAACGTGGTCTTGCCGGTCTTGTGCTGGGCGTTGACAATCCAGGACGACTCCGCAGGGCCCAGTCCCTGGATGCGGAAGGACTCCTCTGGAGAAAACAGCGGCGTGTCGGTCAGCAGCAGCGCGTCGAACGGCGGGGCGTCCCCGGCCTTCTCGATGGCGAACCGGCGCTTGGCCTCCTCGCGCACCCGCAGTTTGTGCAACTCGGCGGATACGTTCTGTTCAAAATCGCCCTGGGGTCGCGCGTAGTCCTTCTCGTCCTCCCGGCGTTGCGTGATCTTTTCCCAGGTCCGCGCCAGCTCACCCGGAGGGTTCTCGTCCAGCCACTCCGCCAGGTCGCTCCGCCGGCGCAGGACCCACTCACCCTGTGCGCGGTTGAGCTTGGCGTCAGCGCAGGCGCACAGGACGTGGTAGGCGTCTACAGAGCGGTCAGCTATCCCGCCGAGCCGTATCGTCCGGGTCTCCACCGCCTGGAGCACCTTCGGGTACCGGGCCAGGTTGACCGGCTCACGCTCGTAGTCGTGTCGTGGCTGCTGGCCGTTTGTGGACGCCTTGGTGCCCCTGGTCTGCGGGTTGTCCAGATCCACACCCAACGCCTGTGCCAGCTCTCGCGGGTTTGTCCGCTTCATGGCTGGACCACCCACCGCACCGGGACCGGGTCACCCCCGTCGAGGGTGGGCTTGAAGTTGTACGTGCACGGCGGGCGCAGCACGTCGTTCCCGGCCTTCTTGTTGTCGGCCCCCAGCAAGTCGACCAGTGCGTTCTGCAGCGCCTGAAACGCTGCCTCGGTGACCGGCTCACTCAGCGGGACGTAAATGTGGTGGTGGCCGGGGGTCCCCGAGGCGATCGCACACCAGTCCTGGTCGGCGACCCGGTCGAGGTTCAGGCCGGGTTGGTCGGCGTCGGCGTGCAGACACCACAGCCCTGCCGTCTGGGGCTTCCCGCGTGATGTGGCGATGCGCATGAGGCTGGTGCTCACATAGACGTCGAGGCCCCGCGCGGACAGCTCCAGGACCTTGGCGACGGCGGCGTCGGCATCCGCCGGGTAGGCGAACACATACCGTTTCCGTGTCTCCGACCAGAACCGGTGTTGCAGCTTGCCCTTGTCGTTGCGGTACCAGCCGTCGCCGTAGACCACGTGGCAGAACCCGGTGCCGCCGCCGTAGAGCACATCCAGGAACAGCCGCACATCGTCTTGTGGGCTCGCACCCTGTCGGTCCCCACCGGTAAAGTGGTCTGTGACTTGATCTCTGTCGTGGGGATTGGTCTGGTGGTGGCTGGCGGCTCCCGGCGGGGGGCCGCTGGTCCCTTCTTCAGTCCTCATCGGCACCTCCCCCTGGCGGATGTTTCCTGCCCGCTGAATACCGCTCGGCGGTCGGCAACCAGCCTCCACCCCTCTCTGCCTTGCGCCGGTATGACCTGACGGCGGCTACGACGTAGGCACGCAGGTCGTGTTGACCAGCCAATTGCCGCTTGCGACATGCCTTGAGCGCTTGAGGTACGCCACCGAGGTGAGCAACAAACTCATCCCACATTTCGTCCCAAAACGGATCGCCATCATGGGGTAGCAGATCCATATCCGCCATTTCCCTGAGGATCTCGGGGCTGAGCTGCACCGGCTGGGCCACGGGGTGGTTCATGACGCGAGAACCGTATTGATCACCACGCTTGCGCGGTTTGTCGACGGTGAGCATCAGTCGCGCGACGTCGGCCAGCGGACCCCACAGTCCGCGTGCCTCCTCCAAGACCTTGAGGGTGACGTCGCGGTGGGCGATGGCGGTGTAGAACAGTTCCACTCCGGCATCGGCGATCCGCATCAACTCATTGAGGGTGGCCTGCCGGTCGCCGAGGTGCTCCTCGCTGATGCTGTCGAGCAATTCACCGATCGTGAACTGATTCCGCACCTGGCCCTGGCCGAGCGGCTCAGGGGGGGGCGCCGGACTCCTCGGCACGGATGGCCTTCTCTCCGATTTCCGGTGAGAGGCCGCCGGGCGTCTCGGCGTTGACGTAGAGGATCTTCCCTACCAGGGCATCCGGTGAGTTGTCGGGCTTCTCGTCGTTACTCATATTCGTGATGGTTCCTCCTTGGTGATTGATGACGCTGTATGGAATGGTGGGATTCGGGTCAATGATCAAGCCCCAGGTCCCCAGATCATCGACCTCGATCTTCACCGTGGACATCGAAGCGTCGCGGTGCATCACCACGACCGAAGCCGCCTCACCGGCCTGTATCACGACCTGCTGGGTCATCTGATTCGTGTTACTCATCCCACGAACAGGCGCATGTCATCGAGATCAGTCCCCAAATGCAGCTGGGTACTCCTCGCGCAGCTCGGCGACGCATTGCAGCAACCGATCGGCCAGCGCTTGCGCCTGATTGGGGTATAGGCAGAGACAGGCACCGGGGGCTTCGACCATGATCTTGAGGTTGTTCCATCTCTCGGGTTCGACGTGCTCGTGCCATCTCCCGGACCTGTCCTGGTCGAGCCCCCCGAAGATGGTCAGGATGTTGCCGGACGTGTCGACGACATCTGTTTCATGCATGATTTCGGTCAGGTCGAAAGGCTCGTTGTTTTCTGCCACCATCGGGGTTTTCCTTCCTTTTTGATGGGAGCCTCAGCAAACAAACTGGGGCGGTTTTCCTGCCGACCACGGTGACGCCAGTTAGTCGTCCGTGCGGTTGTGCAAAGAGTCGGTGATCCACTGCTCCACATCCATCCATCTGTAGAGCACGCGCTTTTTTCCGGCTCGTACGAACGTGGGGCCGGCGCCGCGATACCGCATCTGCGCCAGACTTGCGGTCGTCGTATGCAGTGCTTCCGCGACCTCAGCGGGGGTCGCAAGTGGAGAGATCATTGGCACCTCATGCTTCTGAATTCTACGAAGGCTGTAATCAGTACAGCCCAACAGCAGCCTGCTGTCAACCTTCTGGTGATCTAGTATGCTGAGGCGATGAGCAGTGACGGGCAAGCATCAGGAGAGGACGTCTCTGATCTAGCCACCGTCATTGGTGAAAATGCGCGCCGCCTGCGGGCATCGGCCAAGCTCACCCTCGACCAGGTGGCAGTTGCTGCACGCCAACACGGTCTCAACTGGTCTGAGTCGCGTGTCGCTGACTTCGAGTCCGGGAGAGTGGCCCCGAACCTCGCGACCCTCTGCGCGTTCTGCCTAGCGCTAATAGATGCAGGATGCAAGGAAGCGACGTTCCCGAAGCTGTTGAGGTCACTGCCACCGATTCGGATCAACGACTCGCTTCTTCTATGGGATGACAACCTGATGAAGCTGTTGAGCGGCCACCGCATCGCGAAGCAACAACGCCCAGAAGGCACCAGGAACGACGACGACCACAACCTGCTCACTCCCGAAGAGTGGCTAATCGCGCAAAAATTTCCAGTCGACGGCGACGATCCGATGATTCTGATGCGGGTGTATAGGTCCGCAGGTGCGACGGAGGAGCGGATCAGGAAGTCGCTTGGTATTCCTCCGATGCTGCTGGCCACAGCTACCGCGTCGCTCTGGAAGCGGACCTTCTCCCAAGAGCGCGACCGACGGGCTGGTGCAGGGGCTAACGCGCAGAAGCGCGGGCAGGTCACCCGCCAGATGCGGGCTGAGCTAGAGGCTGCGATAAGGGCCGCGAAACATGGCCACGATCAGTAGCTACAAGACCAAGCAGGGCGAAACCCGCTATCGCGTCCGCTATCGCACTCCCGACCGCAGGCAGACCGATAAGCGCGGTTTTCGGACCAAGCGGGACGCGGAGCAGTTCGCCATCACCGTGGAAGCAGCCAAGATGCGGGGAGAGTATGTGCCGCCGACGCTGGGCCGCATCACCGTGGGGGAACTCGCCCCCGGCTGGCTGGAGCGCCAGCAGGGTCACATGAAGCCCTCCGGTTTCCGCTCTTATGAAAGCGCCTGGCGAGTCCACGTTGAGCCGCGGTGGGGCCTCAAAAGGGTGTCCGAGATCCGGTTCACCGCAGTGCAGGCATGGGTGTCGCAGCTCGCCATGAAGCGCGGTCCGGTGGTTGTGCAGACGGCCTACTCCGTACTGGCTCGGATACTGGATGACGCGGTGCAGGACCGACTGCTGGCATCGAACCCGGCGCGCAGTGTGAAGTTGCCCAAGCGGCCACCACGACGCAACGTGTATCTGTCCGCCAGCCAGCTGAACAGACTCGCCGACGAGTCGGGGCGCTACCGATCGCTGGTGCTTCTCCTCGGTGTGTGGGGACTGCGGTGGGGCGAGGCGGCTGCCTTGCGTGTCGGCGATGTCAACTTTCTTCGGCGACGCATCGAGTTGCACCGCAATGCCGTGCAGGTGGGCACCAAGGTCGTCGTCGGCACGCTGAAATCGAATGAGAACCGGACGATAGTGCTGCCTAAGTTCGTCATTGACGCACTGGCAGAGACAGCCAAGGGCAAGGGCCGCGACGATCTGCTCTGGCCGACGGCATCGGGCGGCTACATGGGGCCGCCCGCGTCGAAGGGGTCCTGGCTGTCGGGTGCTGTGGCGCGCTGCCAGAAAGCCGATCCGGCATTCCCGCGGGTGACGGCTCACGCGCTGCGCCACACGGCGGCATCTCTGGCCATCTCAGCGGGCGCCAACCCCAAGGTCGTGCAGCGCATGCTGGGGCACGCCAGCGCAGCGATGACGCTGGACGTGTACGCCGATTTGTTCGACTCAGACCTCACATCTGTTGCGGAGAGTGTGGGCAAAATGTGGGCACGGCAGGCACAAGCGCACGAACGTTCGATGCGAAAACAGGCTCTACCAGCGGATACGCATGAAGATGAATTGAGCCCCCTGTCAGGATTGAACTGACGACCGCTCGCTTACAAGGCGAGTGCTCTACCACTGAGCTAAGGAGGCGGGGTCAAACCGGTCCAAGCGTAATCGGTCACTCGTCGCTGTCGATGACGCGCGTCGAGGGCACCGACCGCGACGAGGGACGCCGTCCGGGCCGGCGGCCGGGGAACGGGATGCGCTCGGCGATATTGCTCAACGGGTTGACCACCATGGTGAGCGCGATGACGGCGTCTTGCAGAGTGGCTATAGCGGGCTCCAGCGCCTCCATCCCGGGCGTCAGCCGGGCCAGGGTGTCGGCGACATCGGTGAGCTGGTCCAGGGGCCCGTTCTTCGCCGTCAGTTTGTCGATCAATCCGCCTTCGGACAGCAGCCGGTCGGCGAGCCCGCCCTCGGACAGCACCCGTTCGATCAACCCCTCTTCAGCGAGCAGCTGATCGGCCAGCCCGCCCGGCTGCAGCGCGCGCTGTAGCCCGCCGCCCTCGGCGGTCAGGCGGTCAAGCAACCCGCCCGGTGCGGTGAGCAGGTCGGCCACGCCGCCCGGGCGCAGCAATCGGTCGATGGGTCCGTCGGGCGCCACGGCGCGACCCAGAGGTGCGTCGTCATCCAGCAGCCTGGCCAGCCGGTTGGCGCGAATGATCGCGTCGTCGATCCCCAGCATGGACGTCACCGCGTTGGTCCGGGCGTCTCCGCCGCCATCGCCCAGCGCTCGCTTCGCCACACCCACCGCCACGGTTGCGACGTTTAAGCCCGCGTCCGCGGCGGCAAGCCCGACTCGCGCGGGAGCGGTCGCGGCCGACACGATGCTTTTGGCCAGGTTCATTCTCCGAGTCTATTTCGCGGCGCGACCCGGTAAACCCGTGCGGGACCAAGGTTCTGCAATGATTTCTGGCAGAGTACTATCAGACTGTTGGCAACGAGCTCACAGTAACTACACAATGATTGTGAAGGCAACATTCAAGCACGGGAAGTGACCTCATGACAGCGGCTGCCCCAAGCGAAACAAAACCGGAGGCTCGCGTCCTCGTGGTCGACGATGAGGCCAACATTGTCGAGCTGCTCTCGGTGAGCCTCAAGTTCCAGGGGTTTGAGGTCTATACCGCAACCAACGGAGCCCAAGCTCTGGATCGCGCCCGTGAAGCCCGCCCGGACGCGGTGATCCTCGACGTGATGATGCCCGGTATGGACGGCTTCGGGGTGCTGCGGCGACTGCGCGCCGACGGCATCGATGCCCCGGCGTTGTTCCTGACGGCCCGTGACTCCCTGCAGGACAAGATCGTGGGCCTGACCCTGGGTGGGGACGACTACGTGACGAAGCCGTTCAGTTTGGAGGAGGTCGTCGCCCGGCTGCGGGTCATCCTCCGACGCGCCGGCAAGGGTGGAGCAGAATCGCGCAGTGCCCGCCTGACGTTTGCCGATATCGAACTCGACGAAGAGACGCACGAGGTGTGGAAGGCCGGCGAGCCGGTGTCGCTGTCGCCGACCGAGTTCACGTTGCTGCGTTACTTTGTGATCAATGCGGGCACGGTGCTGAGCAAGCCCAAGATTCTCGACCATGTCTGGCGGTACGACTTCGGAGGTGACGTCAATGTCGTCGAGTCTTACGTGTCGTATTTGCGTCGCAAGATCGACACCGGAGAGAAGCGGTTGCTGCACACCTTGCGTGGGGTGGGCTATGTGCTGCGGGAACCGCGCTGAGCACAGGCTCAGTCACTCGGCAAAGTAGCCGGCGGTAGCGAAGAATACGGGGATGGCAAAGCAATATCGACGTGGAATCCCACTACGGGTAGGTCTAGTCGCCGCCACCCTGGTGCTGGTGGCCTGCGGTCTGGTGGTCTCGGGGGTCGCGGTCACCTCGATCCTGCGGCATAGCCTGATCAGCCGGATCGACCAGACGCTGATCGAGGCCTCCCGCGGCTGGGCGCTGGCCCCGCGGCGACAGGCGGCGCCGCCCTACGAAGGCCCGGACCCCGGCCGGCCGCCGTCGAAGTTCTACGTGCACGGCATCGGCACCGACGGCACCCCCTTTACGGCCATCAATGACCGCAACGCCGAACCGGCGCTACCGCCCAACAACGACGTCGGCCCTAACCCGACAACGCTGCCGTCGGTCAACGGCTCCGATATTCAGTGGCGGGCGGTGTCGGTGCGCGGCCCACATGGCCTGACCACCGTCGCGATCGACCTGTCCGACGTCCAGCACACGGTCAGCTCGCTGGTCTGGTTGCAGATCGGCATCGGGGTGGCGGTGCTGGTCGTGGTGGGGATCGCCGGTTTCGCGGTGGTGCACCGTAGCCTGCGGCCGCTGGCCGAAGTCGAACAAACCGCCGCGGCGATCGCCGGCGGCCAGCTGGATCGCCGGGTTCCAGAACGTGATCCCCGAACCGAGGTGGGCCGCCTTTCGTTGGCGCTCAACGGCATGCTTGCCCAAATCCAGCAAGCGCTCGCGTCCTCGGAGTCGTCGGCCGAGAAGGCCCGCGGTTCCGAGGACCGGATGCGCCGGTTCATCACCGACGCCAGCCACGAACTGCGCACCCCGCTGACCACCATCCGCGGCTTCGCGGAACTGTATCGCCAGGGCGCCGCCCGCGACGTCGCCATGCTGTTGTCGCGGATCGAAAACGAAGCCAGCCGGATGGGCCTGCTGGTGGACGATTTGCTGCTGCTGGCCCGGCTGGACGTACAACGACCGCTAGAACACCATCGGGTCGACTTGCTCGCGCTGGCCAGCGATGCCGTGCACGATGCGCAGGCGATCGACCCCAATCGCAGCATCACCATGCGAGTTCTCGACGGACCCGGCACACCGGAGGTCCTCGGTGATGAACCGCGGCTGCGCCAGGTGTTGAGCAACCTTGTTGCCAATGCGTTGCAGCACACACCGGAAAGCGCCGACGTCATCGTCCGGGTTGGCACCGACGGCGACGACGCGGTGCTCGAGGTGGCTGACAAGGGCCCCGGCATGAGTCAGCAGGATGCGTCGCGGGTGTTCGAGCGGTTCTATCGCACCGACTCGTCTCGGGCACGTGCCAGCGGCGGTACCGGGCTGGGGCTATCTATCGTGGAGTCGTTGGTGCGCGCGCACGGCGGCGTTGTCAGCGTGACAACCGCGCCCGGGGAGGGTTCCTGCTTCCGCGTCACGCTGCCGCGCGTCAGTGACGTGCCTGCGGCGGAGCCGGTTCACGCCAATTGAGCCAGGGCCGCCTTGATCTTGGCCTGCGCCTCGTCGAGGGATTCCGGTGACGGGTTGCGGTCGACGTTGGCAAAGCCGAAGTCACTCAGCCGGCGAGTGGGAAACACGTGGACGTGCAGATGGGGCACCTCCAGACCGGCGATGATCACCCCGGCCCGCTCGGTTTTGAAGGCCTTGCACACCGCTTTGCCGATCAGCTGGCTCACCGCCATGACGCGGGCGAACACCGCGCCATCGACGTCCTGCCACTGATCGATCTCGGCTCGTGGCACGACCAGCGTGTGTCCCTGCGTCATGGGCTCAATCGTCAGGAACGCGACAACGTCATCATCCTCATAGACAAAGCGGCCGGGCAGTTCACGGTTGATGATCTTGGTGAAGATCGACGCCATGCGCGAAGCATATGTTCGGCGAAATCACGTCCGGGAGGCGCGCCCCAGCGGGCGGGGCGCCTGCGCTCACTCTTCTTTGCCGAATTTCATGACATCGAGGTTCCAGTACCCGCGCATGTTGGTGATGAGCCCCGCGTCGTTGACCTTGTAGGTGAACACCCCGCGAACACTGCTGGTGAATCCGCCCTCGAACTTGCTGTCCAGCACCAAGATATGAGCGATCTCGTCGGGCGAACTCGACGGGAACGTCTCCTCGCAGGTGATGGTCAGCTGATTGGCCGCGATGTTCTGGTCGAAGAACGCGCCGACGGCCTCTTTTCCGCGGACCCCGATGCCGTCGGGGTTGGTGACGGACTTGCCGATCGGGTCCTCGATGACGACGTCGTCGGCCATCAGTGCCAGCCACCCCTCCCGGTCGTGGGCTTGTACACTCCGCCACGACGATTGCGACGCGGCCAATGCCGGAGATTCGACGGTTTGGGTCATGGTTTTCTCCTGTTCCCTAGATGTTCTTCACGGGCAGGTTGTGAACGTGTAGGCGGTCGATGGGTGTTTTTCCGCCGATGCCAGTGTGGGGTCGGTGGTGATTGTAGTGATGCAGCCAGTTCTGGTAGGTCGCGGCGCGGTCGGACTCGGACCGGTAGGTCTGCGCGTAGGCCCATTCAGCGGCCAGGGTGCGGTTGAATCTCTCGACTTTCCCGTTGGTCTGCGGCCGGTAGGGCCGGGTCTTCTTGTGGCTGATGTCGGGGCCTAGTGTCTCGGCGAAAAGCTTTGACCGGTAACACGATCCGTTGTCGGTCAGCACTCGCTTCACAGTGATCCCGTGATCGGCGAAGAACGCATTGGCGCATTTCCAGAACGCGGCGGCGGTCTCCTTGCGTTCATCGTCGAGGATCTCCGAATACGCCAGCCGGGAATGATCGTCGACCGCGTGATGCAGGTACGAGTACCCCATGCCGGTGCGGTTGCGCCGACCGGCTTGGCGACCCAGTTTGCGGTGCCCACCCCCGTCAGGGATGCGGCCCAGCTTCTTGATGTCGAGATGGACCATGTCGCCGGGAGCGGGGTGTTCGTAGCGGCGAGGTTTGGGCCGGCGCACCGGAAGCCCGGATGTTCTGGTCCAGATGGCCCAGCAGCGGCATCTGGTAGCGGCGTAGCACCGCTTCCACCGTCGAGCGGGCCAGCCGCAGGTGCGCGGCGATACGGTGGGCTCCCCACCGATGGATGAACCGCACCTTGATGATCCGACGTTCCCGGCGCTGGGCCAGTCGGCGCGGAGTGTGGTGCGGGCGACTGGAGCGGTCCACCATCGCTGCTGGGCCGCCGGCCCGGTAGCGGTCGGCCCATTTCTTGGCCGTGGCCGGTGAACACTGGAACCGCTCAGCAACCCGGCGCAGCGTCCAACCCTCCTCGACAACACAACGAGCCAGCCGCAACCGGCCCCGCGGAGTCAACGAAGCATTAGCGTGGGACATGAGGACCTCCCGGGATCGATGTGCGTGTGGTAACCACACCGATACCGGAGGTCCTCACCTACATACCGCTAGCCACGCCGTTCACAACCTGTCTGGGAGTTACACCTAGATCGCACACGCGGCGCGTGCGCCTTCCTCGGTGGCTTTACGGATGAGGCCAAGGCCGGTGCAGTCACCGGCGGCATATACCGCGGCGCCGGGCACGGCGGCTACCAGGGTGTCGAACAACGTGGTGTCGGGCGTGACCGTTCCGGCCACGACGACGCTGTCGGCGGCCACCTCGCGGGCGGTGCCATCGGCGGGTGTGAACACCACGGCGTCGGTCGTGATCCGTTCGACGGCCGCCCGGACATGCACGGTCACACCGAGTCGGTCGAGGCGATCCATGTGTTCGGTCTTGCGCTTATTGCCCACTTCCGGGGCGATGTCCTTGCCGGCCTCGAGTACCGACACCAGCCGGCCCCGGCGCGCCAGGAATTCGGCCAATTCGAGAGCGACCAAATCACCGCCGATGACGGCGACTCGGCGCCCGACCGGCATCCAGGCGCGGGTGGCGAGCCGAACCGCGGCGGGGCGCACTAGCCGCTGTCTCCAGCCGGCCAGCAGTGAAGCGCCCAGCCGCTGCCAGGCCGGGGCAGTGGATTCGGCATAGCCGCCGAGCAACTCGCGCAATCCGGGGCCGGTATGCACATGCGGTAGATCGGCTCCGGGGATCGCCGGCACGGCGACATGGCCGCCGGTGGCCACCACCACCGCGTCCGGTGCGACCTGCACTATGTCGTCGGCCGACACAGCGTGGCCCAGATGAACTTCGGTTGCGCTCAGTTTGATCTCGTCGCGCAGGTAGCGCAGGAACGGCTGATTCTCCGGATGCAGAACCGACGCCCAGCGCAAAGCGCCGCCCAGTTGGCCGCTGCGCTCGAAAAGCGTGACGCGGTGGCCGCGTTCGGCGGCCACGCGAGCGGCCTCCAGCCCGGCCGGTCCGCCGCCGATCACCACCACGCGCTTGGCCCGGTCGGCGCGAGGTGCGTCCAGTTCGCGCTCTTTGCCGGTGCGGGGATTGACGGCACAGTCGACGGAGAAGCGCTGTTCCATCGCGTCGATGCAGTTTTCACAGGAGATGCACTGGCGCACCCGGTGTGCCTGGCCGGTCAGCAGCTTGCGGGGCAGGTCGGGGTCGGCCAGCAGCGGACGCCCCATCGCGATGAAATCAGCGCGTCCGTCGGCCAGGATCCGTTCCGCCCGAACGGGGTCATGGATCCGGCCCACCGCGATCACCGGCACATCGACCACCTGCTTGACCGCGGCAGCGGCGCCGACGTTGACTTCGTCGCCGTCGTCGGCTCCGTTGACCATCCCGGTGACGAGCCGATCGATTACCCCACCGCTGACGTGAAAGGCGGCTACCCCGGCGGCGACGAGTTGGGGCGCCAGCTGTGCGGTTTCGTAAATCGGCCGTCCTCCGGCGATCCGTTCGTAACCGGAGATGCGCAACGTGATCGGCAGGGTGTTGCCGACCTCGGACCGAATTGCGGCCAGCGCCTCCAGCACCACCTGCACCCGACCCCGCGCCGAGTTGCCCCGGTAGTCGTCGGTACGCCGATTGCGTTGTGGGGCAAGGAAAGAGCCCAGCAACATATAGCCGTGTGCGGCGTGTAGCTCGATACCGTCGTATCCGGCCTCGGCGGCGCGTCGTGCCGCGGCCCTGAACAAGTCAAGCACCTCGCGCAGTTGCTGCTTGCTGATCTCGGTCGACGGACGCCCGGTGAGATAGGAGGGGATTACCGACGGCCCCAACGACGTGACACCGAAGATCTCCGGTCCCAGACCGTCGGGCCCCGCGTGCACGATCTGGGGCTGGATCTTGGCCCCGTGTTCGTGCACCACCTCTACCAGCGCCCGATGCGCGTCGACCGCGGCGTCGGTGGCCAGATGGAGGCCACCGGGGGTCTCGGGGTGATGGTTGTCAACACCGGTGGCGCCCAAAGTGATTAGCCCGACGCCGCCTTTTGCGCGGGCGGCGAAGTAGTCGCGGGTGCGCGCGGACGGCAAGCCGTCCGGGGTGCCGTACATGGTCTCCATGGGAGACATAACCACCCGGTTGCGGACCGTCATGGTGCCAATCCTGCCCGGCGCCAGCAGCTGCGGAAAGCCGGTCACTGGTGACCGTTGCGCATCATGCTGGTCACCGGCGGAGTTATTGCCGGTTACCGATCGGCGTCGGTGTACCGGATGACGCCGCGAATGTTCTTGCCGTCCAGCATGTCCTGGTAACCGTCGTTGATCTGCTCGAGCCGGTACTGGCGGGTGATCATGTCGTCCAGGTTGAGCTTGCCGACCTTGTACATCGACAACAGTTGCGGGATGTCGTACTGCGGGTTGCCGCCGCCGAAGATGGTGCCCTGCAGGTTCTTCTGCATCAGGGTCAGCATCGCCAGGTTCAGGGTCACATTGGTGTCCAGCAGGCTGCCGATCGCGGTCAGCACGCAGGTGCCGCCCTTTTGGGTGATGTTCAGGTAGTTGTCGACGTCGGCACCGTGCAACTCGCCGACAGTGACCACCACTTTGTGGGCCATCAGACCGTAGGTGACTTCGGCCATGCCCATCATTGCGGCGTTGATGTCCGGGTAGACGTGGGTGGCGCCGAACTTCAGGGCCTGATCGCGCTTCCATTCCACCGGGTCGATCGCGAAGATGTAGCGGGCCCCGGCGTTGACGGCACCCTGCAGTGCTGCCATGCCGACCCCGCCAACCCCGACGATGGCGACGTCCTGGCCCGGTCGGATGTCTGCGGTACGGACCGCCGAACCGTAGCCGGTGGTGATGCCACAACCCACCAGGGCGGCCACCTCGAAGGGCACCGACGGGTCGATCTTCACCACCGAGCTGCGGTGCACCACCATGTACGGCGAGAACGTGCCCAGCAGCGTCATGGGGTAGACGTTTTGGCCGCGGGCCTGGATGCGGAACGTGCCGTCGGATACCGCCGCACCGCCCAGCAGGCCGGCTCCGAGATCACAGAGGTTGCGCAGGCCCGCCTGACAGGTCGGGCACTTTCCGCAGGACGGGATGAACGACAACACCACGTGGTCGCCCGGGGCGAGGTCTTCTACGCCGGGGCCCACTTCGGTGACGATGCCGGCCCCCTCGTGTCCGCCGAGCACCGGGAAACCCGCCATCGGGATGCCGCCGGTGACCAGGTGGTGGTCGGAGTGGCACATACCGGCCGCTTCCATCTGGATCTTGACCTCGTCCTTGACCGGGTCACCGATCTCGATTTCCTCGATGGACCACGGCTGGTTGAACTCCCAGATCAGCGCGCCCTTTGTTTTCATGACAACCTCCACTAGCAAGCCCTGACCCGAGTGTTCGGAGAAAGGGGCCGACCGGGGCCGGACGGTAATTTAGAACGTGTTCTCGTTCGCACACATTATGACGTGCGTCACCGTGCCGCAAACAACGAGGGAGCGACGACCCGCGCCGGGGCAGTCACCAAATCGGCACCGGAGACTTGCCCAGCGGGTAGTAGCCGGGGAGCTTCTCACCGGCGAGGCTGCGCTCGATCCGCTTCTGCATACCCTTGGACAGCTTGCCGGCCTTCATCAGGTCCAGGTACAGCGCCTGAACATGGCCGAAGTCGAAGAAGTCGCGCTGCCACTCGATGAGTTTGTCGGCGTTGAGCCGGATCCAGCTGCCGCCGATGCCATAGATCTCCTGCTCGCTGCCATCGTCGTTGACGACGATCTGCTTCCAGAAGCCCACGATCTCACCCTGCTGGTCGTCGATGACCACCTTCTGGTAGGGGTACTTCCAGTTCTCCAGCCCCTCCATTTCCAGACCCATTGCGATATTGCGGATCTCGTCGATTCCGAGGCACATCACGTCTTCTTTGGGGCCGATGTTCCACCCGTAGGTGGCATCGGGTGCGTAGAAGTCCGCCAACGGCTTCCAGTTGCCCGCCTTCTCACAATCCTTGTTGGTCTGCAGCCAGGACTGCACCCACTCTTCGAGTTCTTGGCGCGGGATTGCGACCACGGTTATTCTCCTGTTTCTTTGATGGACAATGCCCTAGTGGGACAGGCTATTACGGCTTGCTCGATTTCGTCGCGGGCTTCCTCGGGCGGCTCGGCGTCGAGAATTTCGACTTTGCCGCGCTTGGGCACCCGGAAATAGTCGGGCGCCTCGAGCTCGCACATCGCATGTCCCTGGCACAAATCCAGGTCAGCCTCAACTCGATAGCTCATCGTCACCCTCCGGCCTTGCGGCGTCGGTAGCGCACCCTGGCGGGCCGGGCCAGCTGCACCACCATCTTTGAATGGTCATTTTGGTAGCTCTCCGGTGGCTGGGCCATTTCAAATTCATACTCGCGCAACAACACCGAGAAGATCGCCTTGATCTGCATCATGGCGAATGCAGCCCCGACGCAGCGGTGCCGACCGACGCCGAACGGGATCCAGGTCCACCGGTTGACGATGTCCTCCTCGCGGGGCTTGTTGTAGCGGTCCGGGTCGAAGGCGTCGGGATCAGGGAAATCTTCGGGAAGCCGGTTGGAGATTGCCGCCGAAGCCGCCACGAAGTCGCCCTTGTGGATCGGGTAACCCTCGACCTCGAACTCTCCTTGGGCCACCCGCATCAGGATGATCAGCGGCGGGTGCAGCCGCAACGTCTCCTTGATCACGTTCTCCAGCTTGGGAATCTGCCGCAGCGCGTGGAAGCTCACCTCCTGGCCGTCGGAGTAGAGCTCGTCCAGTTCCTTGGTCACCGCCGCGTAGATGTCCGGGTGACGCAGCAGTTCGATCAGCGTCCACGACGAGGTGCCCGAACTGGTGTGATGCCCGGCGAACATCAACGAGATGAACATTCCCGTGATCTCGTCGGCCGAGAACCGCGGGTTGCCCTCTTCATCTTTGATCGACACCAGCACGTCGAGCATGTCGCGGTCGCTCTTGTCCGCCGGTGGGTTGGCGAGCCGGCCATTGATCACCTCCTGCACCAACTCGACGAGACCCGCACGCGCTTCGTCGCGGATGCGGAAGCTCTCGATCGGCAGGTAGGGATCGACGTAGCACAGCGGATCGGTGCCGCGCTCCAGCAGGTGATAGTAGTTGGCGAACCGCGAGTCGAGCTGGTTGCGGAACTTGGTGCCGATCAGGCACGACGTCGAGGTGTAGATGGTCAACTCGGCGAAGAATTCCAGTAGGTCGATCTCGCCTTCGTCGCCCCAGTTGGCGATCATTCGCCGGACTTCGTTCTCGATCGTGGTGGCGTGGCCCTTCATCTGGTCGCCGCGCAGCGCGGAGTTGTGCAGCATCTCCCGGCGCCGCTCCGGGGTGGTGTCGAAAACCACGCCCTTGCCGAAGATCGGGGTCATGAATGGATACGCCTCGGCCTGGTCGAGCTCCTCGTCAGCGGCGCGGAAGAAGAACTCGTTGGCCTGCGCCCCCGACAGCAGGATGACGTGTTTGTCGGCGAGTTGGAAATAGCCGACGTCGCCGCATTCATCCCGCAGGCGCTTCATCAGCCCGATCGGATCGGTGCGGAACTCCTCGAGATGACCGTGCTCTTCTCCGCCGCCCGAAACGCGCGGAACTTCCTTCAGTTGGCTTGTCACGATTCCTCCGGATATTTCAGTTGCTGACGTTCCTTGGCCGCGCTGGACAGCGGTGCCTCGGGCTGAACTTCCATCGAGACGACGAACCCGCCGCGCGGCGTCTCCGCGACGAACGCGATCGCGCGGGCGAGATCGGACGCCCGTAAGAAGTAGTCGTGGCGTGCCTGACCCCACTTGGCCCAATCCTCCAGCGCCGGGCCGATCGACTCGGCGGGCAGGCTCCAGCCCATCCCGGTCTTGGTGGGGCCAGGGTGCACGATCGAGGCTCGCACCCCCGTTCCCTCGAGTTCCATCTGCAGATTGGTGACCATCGCGATCAGGCCTGCCTTCGCGGCCCCGTACGCGCCCATATGCGGTCGCTGCCGCAGTGCGACATCGGAACCCACGAAAATGAGGTCGCCGCGCTGACGCTCGACCATGCCGGGAACTACGGCGGTGGCCAACCGGTTGGCCCCGATCAGATGAATCTGGAGCTGCGACTCGAAGGCCTCGGTGTCGATTTCGTGCAGGCGCCCGAAGTAGGTGTCTCCCGCACCGGCGACCAGCACTTCGATGTCGCCGAGTTGCTCGGTGGCCTGGTGCACGAATCCCTTGACGGAGTCCGAATCGGTGACGTCGAGCGGCAGAGCGATCGCCTCACCGCCGTCGGCGCGGATCTGCTCGACGATCTCCTGGCACTTCTCGACGCGCCGCGCGCCCAGTGCCACCGGAAAGCCGTGCGCGGCAAGCTCGATGGCGGTGGCCGCTCCGATGCCCGACGAAGCGCCGGCGACGATCGCGGGCCTGCGGGCCGGATGTGGTTCGAAGCGGGGCATTCAGCACACCTCCACGCTGATCGGCAGGTTGGCGAACCCACGGACGTTGCTGGAATGGACGCGAACCGCATCGGCCTCGTCCACCTCGTAGCCACGGATTCGCGTGAACAGCTCGGTGAGCGCCACCCGGGCTTCCATCCGGGCCAGATGCGCGCCAAGACAGAAATGCGCACCGCTGCCGAAACTCAGTAGCTTTGGCCCGATTTCGCGCCCGATCAGGTAGTCGTCGGGGTTGTCGAACGCCCGCTCGTCGCGGTGCGCCGAACCGGGCAGCAGCAGCAAGACGTCGCCCACGGGAATGGTGGTGTCGTAGAGGGTGAGCTCTCCGGACACGGTGCGCGCCAGGATTTGGCTTGAGGTGTCGTAGCGCAGGGTCTCCTCGACCCACAGCGGTACCCGTGACAGATCGGCGTAGACCGGGGTCAGTTGGTCTGGATTCTTGTAGCCCCAATAAGCGGCATTGGCAAGGAGTTTGGTGGTGGTCTCATTACCGGCGATCACCATCAGGAACATGAAACCGAGGATTTCCTCGTCGGTGAGCCGATCGCCGTCGATCTCGGCGGCCAGCAGTGCCGAGGTCAGATCCTCGGTAGGTTTCTTGCGGCGCTCGGCGAGCATCTCCTGGTAGTAAACGATGAGGTTGAGCGACGCCTCGATCGCCGAAGCCGGTACGTCGTTGACGCCGTCCTCGCGGTGCATCACGCCGTCGGCCATGGCGCGGAGGCGGTCGCGATCGGGTCCGGGTACCCCCATCAGTTCGGAGATGACGTCCATTGGCAGCTTGCCGGCGAATTCCGCGACGTAATCGACGGTCGGCGTGCCGCCCGACGCCGCCTTCTCCAACATGGTCTCGAGGTGCTGTAATGCGATCTCGGTGACGCGTGGCTCGAGCTCACGAATCCGCCTGGGCGTGAAACCTTTTGACACCAGGGTGCGCAGCCGCAAGTGATCCGGATCGTCCATCGCCAAAAACGACATCGTCTTCGACGCGTGTGGTCCCCGCGACACCGGGTCCAGCGACACGCCGTCGCGGTTGGACAGCGACGTGCTGTTGCGGAACGCCTGATGCACGTCGCGGTGCCGCGACACCGCCCAGAAGTTCAGTTCGTCGTTGCGATACAGCGGGGCCTCGTCACGCAACCGCTGGTAGTAAGGGTATGGATCTTCGTGGAAGTCGTAATCGTAGGGATCGAGGACCAGCTCGTGGTCGCCAACATGTACGGTCACAGCGTCTCGCCCCTGTCTGATTGCTCGGGTGTCTTCTCGCCGCGGGCCAGGATAAGCCTCACCACATAGGCCAGCCGGTCGGCGATCTGGTGGTAGGTGAATTCACCGCTGCCGGCCTGCACCAGTGCGCCGAAAAAGGCCATCTCCAGCGCGGACACGGTGCTGGGGTCAGCGTCGGGTCCCATGGCAGACGTGATGCGGCGGTGGATCTCAGCGCCGATCCGGTCGCGCACGGCACGCACCGCGGGGTCGGCACCACCGCTGAGCAAAGCCGCCGTGCATGCGGCGCTGACCTCGGGTTCGTCGGCGACCACCAGGGCCAGGTGGCGCAGCACCCGCTCTACCCGGCTGGACATGGGGTCGTTGACGTCGGTGAAGTAGGGGACCTGCCGCACCAGGTCCAGGTAGACCTCGGCGATCAGGTGATTCTTCGACGAGAAGTAGGTGTACGCCGTGGCCGGGGCAACCTTGGCGCGGGCCGCCACCGCCCGAACCGTCAGGTCGGCGTACGACCTCTCACGCAGCGTTTCGATGCCAGCGGCAAGCACCTTGCGGAAGGTTCCCTCCTGACGGCGGTTGCGCGGCGCCTGACCGGGCTGGTGCTCGGCCGGGGACGTGCTCGCAACCAGTGCATCGCTGGACACATGTCCAGGCTATCGGATGGGCTCGACACGAAGCAAGACCGTTCGGCAAAGATGCTGTTTAAGAGGTCGATTTTCGGCCTGCCATGGTCGTCGGCGAGATCGGCCCTTGCACAGACGCCGACTGGGAAGCTATGGTTCCATGGGACAATATCGGACAACTGTCCATTTGGTTGACTCATAGATTTGCCCCGTGGATTCGCCACGCAGAGACGGGAGCGGAGATGGCCCAGAGAACCCTGTTGGCCGACGGCGTCAGTGCACTGTTCATCGACGGCAAGATGTCGACCGGCAATGCAGGGACCTTCCCGACGATCAATCCGGGAACCGAGGAAGTGCTCGGCGTCGCCGCCGACGCCGACGCCGAGGACATGGGCCGCGCCATCGATGCCGCGCGGCGTGCCTTCGACGACACGGACTGGTCCCGCGACACCGAGTTGCGGGTGCGGTGTGTGCGGCAGCTGCGTGATGCGATGCAGGCGCATGTCGAGGAGCTGCGCGAGATCACCATCGCCGAAGTCGGCGCGCCCCGGATGCTCACCGCCGCCGCCCAATTGGAGGGTCCGGTTGCCGACCTGAGCTTCGCGGCCGACACGGCCGAGTCTTACGTGTGGAACCAGGATCTCGGCGAGGCATCACCGATGGGAATCCCCACCCGGCGCACGATCGCGCGGGAACCCGTCGGCGTCGTCGGCGCGGTCACCCCGTGGAACTTCCCGCACCAGATCAACCTTGCCAAGCTGGGTCCCGCGCTGGCCGCCGGTAATACCGTCGTCTTGAAGCCGGCGCCGGACACCCCGTGGTGTGCGGCGGTACTCGGCGAAATCATTGCCGAGCACACCGACTTTCCGCCCGGGGTGGTCAACATCGTCACCTCCAGCGACCACAGCGTCGGGGCACTGTTGGCCAAAGACCCTCGGGTGGACATGATTTCGTTCACCGGCTCCACGGCCACCGGCCGCAGCGTGATGGCGGACGCCGCCGCGACGATCAAAAAGGTATTTCTGGAGCTGGGCGGTAAATCGGCGTTCGTCGTGCTCGATGACGCCGACCTGGCCGGAGCGTGCTCGATGGCGGCATTCACCGCCTCCATGCACGCCGGGCAGGGGTGCGCGATCACGACCCGGCTGGTGGTGCCGCGGGCCCGCTATGACGAAGCCGTCGCCTTCGCGGCGGGCACCATGGGGTCGATCAAGCCGGGCGATCCCAACGAGCCCGGCACCGTTTGCGGCCCGCTGATCTCGGCACGGCAGCGGGACCGGGTGCAGGGCTACCTCGATCTGGCGATCGCCGAGGGCGGAACGTTCGCGTGCGGCGGCGGCCGGCCGGCCGGCAAAGAGGCCGGCTTCTTCATCGAGCCCACCGTGATCGCGGGCCTGACCAACGACGCCCGGCCCGCCCGGGAGGAAATCTTCGGCCCGGTGCTGACAGTTCTTGCCCACGACGGCGACGACGACGCGGTGCGAATCGCCAACGATTCGCCATATGGCTTGTCGGGCACGGTGTTCAGCGGTGACCCGGAACGGGCCGCGAAGTTCGCCGCGCGGCTGCGGGTGGGCACCGTCAACGTCAACGGCGGCGTCTGGTATTCCGCCGACGCGCCGTTCGGCGGTTACAAGCAGTCGGGCAACGGTCGGGAGATGGGGCTGCTCGGTTTCGAGGAGTACTTAGAGGCCAAAGTGATTGCGACAGCAGTGAGCTGATAGCCCGATCGGCTTTCGGCACAGGAAGGAAGACATGCGATTCGACAATAAGGTGGCCATTGTCACCGGCTCCGGTGGCGGCATCGGTCAGGCGTACGCCGAGGCGCTGGCCCGTGAGGGCGCGGCGGTTGTCGTGGCCGATATCAACGCCGAGGCGGCCGAGGGGGTGGCCAAGCAGATCGTCGCCGACGGCGGCACGGCGCTGGCCGTTCCGGTCGACGTTTCCGACCCGGCGTCGGCCAAGGCGATGGCCGACCGCACCCTGGCCGAGTTCGGCGGCATCGACTACCTGGTGAACAACGCCGCGATCTTCGGGGGCATGAAGCTGGACTTCCTGCTGACCATCGACCCGGAGTACTACAAGAGATTCATGAGCGTGAACCTCGACGGTGCGCTGTGGTGTACCCGCGCGGTGTACAAGAAGATGGCCAAGCGCGGCGGCGGCGCGATCGTCAACCAGTCGTCCACCGCCGCCTGGCTGTACTCGAACTTCTACGGTTTGGCCAAGGTCGGCATCAACGGCCTGACCCAACAGCTCTCGCGTGAACTGGGTGGCCAGAACATCCGGATCAACGCGATTGCGCCGGGTCCCATTGACACCGAGGCCAACCGGACCACCACGCCCAAGGAGATGGTCGACGACATCGTCAAGGGTCTTCCGCTGTCCCGGATGGGAACTCCTGCGGACCTCGTCGGAATGTGCCTGTTCCTGCTGTCCGACGAGGCTTCGTGGATAACCGGGCAGATTTTCAATGTCGACGGCGGACAGATATTCCGGTCATGAGTCAAGGCATGCACCTCGGCTACATCGGACTGGGCAATATGGGCGCGCCGATGGCCAAGCGGCTGGTCGGCTGGCCGGGCGGACTGACGGTCTTTGACATACGAAGTGAAGCCATGACGCCGTTGGCCGAAGCCGGCGCCACACCGGCCGATAGCGTGGCCGACGTCGCCGTAGCCGACCTCATCAGCGTCACCGTCCTCGATGATGCGCAGGTGCGCGAGGTCGTCGGCGAGCTGGCGGCCAACGCGAAGCCCGGCACAATCATCGCCATCCACTCGACCATCAGCGATACCACTGCCGTCGAACTTGCGGAGACACTGAAACCTCAGGGCATCCATATCGTCGACGCGCCGGTCAGTGGCGGCGGCGGCGCCGCCGAGAAGGGCGAACTCGCCACCATGGTGGGCGCCGAGCGCGAGGTGTACGAGCGGATCAAGCCGGCCTTCAAGCAGTGGGCCTCCATGGTCATCCACGCGGGCGGCCCAGGCGCGGGGACGCGAATGAAGCTGGCCCGCAACATGTTGACGTTCACCTCCTACGCCGCGGCGTGCGAGGCCATGAAGCTGGCCGAGGCGGCCGGGCTGGATCTGCAGGCGCTGGGCCGGGTGGTGCGCCACACCGATGCGCTCACCAGCGGGGCTGGCGCGATAATGGTGCGCGACGATATGAAATCTATTGAGCCCGAAAACTTCCTGTACCAGCCTTTCTTGCACGCCCGAGACTTGGGGGAGAAGGATCTGAGTCTGGCGCTGGCTCTCGGTGAGGCAGTATCGGTCGACCTGCCGCTCGCGGAGGTGGCCTTTCAGCGACTGGCTGCCGGCCTTGGAGTACCGCACACAGAGAAAGAGACGTAATGGACGAACTGCGCCGCAAGGGCCTCGAGAAGATGAATCAGGTCTACGGCTGGGAGATGCCCAACATCGAGGGCGACGCGTACTTCGACCTGACCGTCGATCACCTGTTCGGCACTATCTGGAACCGACCGGGATTGTCGATGCGCGACAAGCGCATCATGACGTTGACGGCGGTGACCGCAGTCGGAAATCGCGATCTGGCCGAGATTCAAATCAACGCCACGCTGCTCAACGAGGAACTGACCGAGACCGAACTGAAGGAGATGGCCGTCTTCCTCACTCACTATCTCGGGTTCCCGCTGGGTTCGGCGCTCAACGGCGCGGTCGACACCGTCGTGGCAAAGCGCAAGAAGGCCGCGGCGAAGGGCGCCGCAGAGGACAAGAAGGCGAACGTCAACGCTGCGGTCAAGATGCACACGGGCAATACTCTCGACTAGCCGGCACGCTAAAGTGACGTCTCGTGCGCGTCCTGGTGATCGGTTCCGGTGCCCGTGAACATGCGCTACTGCTGGCGCTCCGCAGAGACCCGCAGGTCACCGGACTAGTCATCGCTCCGGGCAACGCCGGCACCGCCCGGGTGGCCGAGCAACACGACGTCGATATCAGCTCGGGGGAGGATGTCGTCGCCCTGGCGCGCGAGGTCCGGGCCGACATGGTGGTCATCGGTCCTGAGGTACCGCTGGTGCTGGGGGTGGCCGACGCCGTGCGCGCTGCCGGCATCGTCTGCTTCGGACCGAGCAAGGACGCCGCGCGCATCGAAGGCTCCAAAGCATTTGCCAAAGAGGTCATGGCCGCGGCCGGCGTGCCTACCGCAGCCAGCGAAATCATCGACAATCCAGCGCATTTGGATGCAGCCCTGGACCGGTTCGGACCTCCGGCTGGTGACCCGGCCTGGGTGGTGAAAGACGACCACCTGGCTGCCGGCAAGGGCGTGGTGGTGACTCCGGAACGAGATGTCGCGCGCGCCCACGCGGCCGGGCTGCTCGAGGCCGGTCACCCGGTGCTTTTGGAGTCGTATCTGGACGGCCCCGAGGTATCGCTGTTCTGCGTCGTCGACGGCCGGACTGTGGTGCCGCTGTTGCCGGCGCAGGACTTCAAGCGCGTCGGCGACGGCGATACCGGACCCAATACCGGGGGTATGGGCGCCTACGCGCCGCTGCCGTGGCTTCCGGATGACGTTTATCGGAAAGTGGTCAGCGATATCGTCGAACCCATTGCGGCCGAGCTTGTCCGGCGGGGAAGTCCTTTTTGCGGATTGCTGTACGTCGGGCTCGCGATAACCGCCAAAGGGCCGGCAGTGGTCGAATTCAATTGCCGCTTCGGTGATCCGGAGACCCAAGTGGTGTTGGCACTGCTGGAATCGCCGCTCGGGCAGCTGCTCTATGCCGCGGGCACCGGTACGCTGGCCGACTTCGGCGAGCTGCGCTGGCGCGAGGGTGCTGCCGTCACGGTGGTGCTGGCCGCGGAAAACTATCCCGGACGCCCCCGCGTTGGAGACGTGGTCGTCGGCTCCGAAGCCGATGGTGTGCTGCACGCCGGAACGGCGCGGCGCGAGGACGGCGAGATCGTCTCGTCGGGTGGGCGGGTGCTATCGGTGGTGGGCACCGGCCCGGACCTGGCCGCGGCACGCGCGGCTGCATATGACATTATGAGTTCGATTCGATTGCCCGGCAGTCATTTCCGAAGCGATATCGGTGTGCTGGCCGCGGAAGGCAAGATTCACGTTTAGTCGGCGACATCTCCGGTAGGACCAGCGCCCGCTTGGCACTGGTGATCGTTGGAACCTAAGGGGTCTTGACCCTGGTGCCGGAACCGGCCAGAATGAATTAATAAACCAACCGTCGGTTTAAGTATTGGGTCGGAGTCCATGTGGCTCGAACGGTTAATGTCACAGAGCACGCCGCGCGGCGCGACGCCATCCTGAATGCCGCGCAGCGGCTGGTTCTATCCAAGGGCTATGAGCGCCTGACGGTGCAGGATCTTCTCGATGAACTGCAGATCTCCAAGGGCGCCTTCTACCACTACTTCGATTCCAAGCCGGCGGTGATCGAGGCCCTCACCGAGCGGCTCGTCAGCGACTCACTACAGGCGATTGCCCCGATAGTCGCTAACCGTCAGTTGGCGGCCCATGAGAAGCTGAAGCGTTTCTTTAACGAGATCATCCGCTGGAAGTCCGCGCGCCAGGACTTGTTTGTCGCGATGCTGCCGGTTTGGTATGCGCCCGAAAATATTGTCTTCCGATCGCAAATGCAAACGGCAGTGGCCAAACGACTGGCGCCGTTATTGACGGCGATCGTGCGCCAGGGCGTCAATGAGCGTCGGTTCGCCACCGCCTATCCCGAGCAGGCAGGCGCGATCATTGTCGCCCTTGTTCAGGCCCTGCAGGACGCGATTGCCCACCAGCTGATCGCGGCGGCGAATCGTTCACCGGACGCCCCGCGCACTAAAGAGATAGTGGCCACCTATGGGGCGCACGTCGAAGCGATTGAGCGCTATCTGGGCGTACCACCCGGTGCGCTGTATCGTGCCGATTCCCGGGCCGTGAACAGCTGGATCGACGCGCTACGACGAGCTGACACGATCACAGGAGAGATGCGATGAAAGTTGATTTCGCAAAGAAAACCGTGGGCGGGTTCAACTTCGAGTTTGTCCGCGGACTGTCGCTACAGGCTGCCGGCGCCGCCGAATATGGCGAGTGCATGGACACCATGAGCCGAATCAAGAACAATAAGTTCGACAGCTGGATCACCGAATGGGCTACGGCTGCCGACCGGGTAGCAACTTTCGCAGATCGCGAAGAGCACGTCGGCAACCGAGTGGGCGCCCGCGATGCCTTCCAACGCGCAGCCAACTACTACCGGATGGCCGTGTTCTACGCCGCGTATACCGACGCTCGGCATACCCAGCTCTGGCAGCGCAGCAAGGACTGCTTTCACCAGATGATCGAACTGATGGACTCTCCCATCGAGAGTTTGCACATAGATTTCGAAGGAGCCCAGCTGCCAGCCTATTTCGTCTCCGGAGGCAACGGCGCGCGTCCTACCCTGATCGCACTGGGTGGCTTTGACTCCACTATGGAGGAGCTCTACTGCTGGATCGGCGCTGCCGCTCGAGCTCATGGCTGGAACTGCCTGATATTTGAGGGCCCCGGACAGTGGGGAGCCCTGAAGACCAACCCGGGCTTGACGTTTCGGCCCGACTATGAAAAGCCGGTAGGCGCGGTGGTGGATTACCTTTGCGCGCGCTCTGATGTCGATCCCAGCAAGCTGGCCATCATCGGGTACTCGATGGGTGGCTACCTGGCCACCCGAGGTGCGCTCGACCAGCGGATCCGCGCCTGTGTCCCCAACTCGCTGATCGTCGACTGCGGTGCGGCCGCCCGAGCCGGGATGAAGGGGCTGCTCAAGAACACCAGCTTCATGGATGCGGCGTTCAAGCTGGTCATGAAGGTCAATACCCCGGCCCGCTGGGGCTTTCAACACTCAAAGTGGACACTGGGTATCCGCAACGCCCACGAATGGGTGCAGGTCTACCAGCCCTACAGCATCAAGGATCTCACGGACCGTTACCAGCACCCGATGTTGTTCCTGTTCAGCGAGGACGACATTCACGACGCTGCTGCGCCTTCGGCCGACATCATCATCGACATGCTCGACTTCATGCTCGCCCTCAAATGCGACCGCTACATCCGCCTGTTCACCCCAGCCGAAGGCGCATCAAGCCACTGCCAAATGGGTGGATTGAGCTACGCCCAGGCTGTGATCTTCGACTGGCTGAACCACGTTTTCCTCGCTGGCCCGGCGCCGGAGCCTGCGGACCCAGCCGCTGCCGATCTTTTCATCAGCCAATTCGGCAAATACGGAAAAACGCAAGGTGAAACCAAAGCCAAACAGCTGCTCGGCGTCGCCCGGCTCATATAAATCGTCGTTCGTCCACTCGGGTGCCTCCGACCCGGGCAAGCCCTGACTAAAAAGCTGCGGCTTGGCCGTCGCGGCGTGGATCGCTCGCCGCAAAGTACCCGTCATCGAGACGCCAGATCGCCTGGCAACTGCCGAATTGGTTGTAGTCGTCCACCGCAACCAGATCGTGCCCGCGCTGCCGGAGCTCTTCGAGCGTCGACTGCGGAAAGCCTTTCTCGCAGCTGATCTGCGTTCCTTGCACCCACCGGAACCGGGGGCCGTCACATGCCGCCTGCGGATTCTGCCCGTGGTCGGCGATGCGCACCATCACTTGCACATGGCCCTGGGGCTGCATCGTCCCGCCCATCACTCCGAAGCTCATCACCGGGGCGCCGTCTTTGGTGACAAAGCCCGGGATGATCGTGTGGTAAGGACGTTTGCCCGGCCCGACGCGGTTCGGATGTTCCCGGCCCGCAGCGAAATTGGCACCACGATTCTGCAGCGAAATGCCGGTGCCCGGCACCACCACACCCGACCCGAAACCCATGTAGTTCGACTGGATCATCGACACCATCACCCCTGCCGCGTCGGCCGCGGTCAGATACACCGTTCCCCCGCTCGGGGTGCCTGCGAATGCCGGCTTTGCTCGCTTCCGATCGATCAGCAATGCGCGCTGCTTCAGGTACTCCTTGTCCAGCAAGTGTTCCGGACGTAACGGCATGTGGTCGATGTCGGCGACATAGGCCTGTGCGTCGGCGAAAGCCAGCTTCACTGCTTCGATCTGCAGATGCACACTGTCAGCGGAATCGACTGGAAGCGAGGCCAAGTCGAACTCTTCCAGAATCCCCAGCGCGATCAGCGCCACGATTCCGTGGCCGTTGGGCGGGATCTCGTGGACCGTGTACCCGCGGTAGGTGGCGTCGATCGTGCCGACCCAGTCGGGGCGGTGAGCGGCGAGATCACTGGCACGCATGACGCCGCCGTTCGCCGTCGCGTGCGCCTCGAGTTCGGCGGCCAGTTCCCCGCGGTAGAATTCCTCGCCGTTGGTCGCAGCGATCTTCTCCAGCGTGGCCGCATGGTCCGGAAACGTGAACAGCTCACCGGGTTTCGGTGCGCGCCCAGCAGGCAGGAACGCCTCGGCGAATCCGGGCTGGTCCTCGAACAGCGGCACCTGCGCCGCCCACTGCCCCGCGACGGTCGGCGAGACCAGATAGCCATCGCGGCCGTACGATATCGCGGACTCGAAGAGCCGCTCGAACGGCAGCTTGCCGAACTTGGTGTGCAGTTCAACCCATGCCGACACCGCGCCGGGCACAGTTACCGAATTCCAGCCGACCGCGGGAACGGCGTTGCCGCCGAAGTATTCCGGCGTCCAGGCCGCAGGCGAGCGGCCGGATGCGTTCAGTCCGTGCAATTGCTTGCCATCCCAGACGATGGCGAAGGCGTCGGAGCCGATGCCGTTGGACACCGGCTCCACCACGGTCAGGGTGATGGCAGTGGCGATGGCCGCGTCCACCGCACTCCCTCCCTCGGCCAGCATCCGAAGGCCCGCTTGGGCGGCAAGCGGTTGCGATGTGCACACAACGTTCGCAGCCAGGATCGGTTTCCGCGGCCAGGCGTAGGGCAAGTTCCAACCGAAAGGTGTGGTCACCGTGGGATCGTCGCACGCCGTTGCGTGTTGGCTCAACAGCGAGCCGTTCCCGGCCGCTCAACCCGGCGGGCGCCCGGTGTGGTTCAGACGCCCTAGGCCGTCAGCAGCGGTGCCATCCAGGTCAGCTCGGCCGGCAGCTGCGAGCTCCAGAACGCCGCGTCGTGCCCGCCGGGCGAGAAACCGCCCGCCGGTGGGTTGGGTCGTTGAGCAATGAATTGCTTTGTCGCGGCGTAGAACGGGTCGCTGTCACCGCAATCCACCCGGATCGGGATGGACGCCAGTGCAGGCATGCCGAACACCGAGTTCGCCGCAAAGTCGTCGGGGCCGTCGAATGCGCCGGGTGCCGCCGCGCCGGGGGACAGCCATAGTGCCGGGCTCACCGCGCAGATTGCCGCGGTACGCGCGGGACCCAATCGGCCGCCGAGCAGCAACGCGCCGTAGCCGCCCATCGACCAGCCCAGGAACGCCACCCGAGACGTGTCCAGACCGTGGGTGTCCAGCATCGGGATGAGCTCGTCGAGCACCATGGCCCCGCTGTCCTCACCGGAAGCCCTTTTGTGCCAATAACTGCCGCCGCCGTCGACGGCGACCACCGCAAATGGCGGCAGCCCCGCGTTGACGGCCTGCGCCAGACCCTGCTCGACACCGCCGGCCATCACACTGGACGCGTCACTGCCCTTGCCGTGCAGTGCGATTACCGGCCTGAGCGCCTTGGTTTGGCCCGGCGGACGCGCGATCGCCCAGTTGGTGTTTATGCCACCGCGCGCCGCCGACACGAACGAGCCGGTCGTCATCGTTGGCGCAGGCGGCGGCGGGGGGGCCGGCTCGAGAGGTGCGGTCGGCGCCGGCGCCAACGGCAATTGTGTGCTGGCCGCCGGGGCTGGCATGGCTTGAGATGTTCGGGGCCGGAACAGGATGTCGAGCGCGTATGCGCCGATCGCGCCGGCGGCCGCGCTCGCGCCAAGACCGAGCACCGCGCGGCGGCTCAAGTCGGGCATGCGGGCCATCATGCCATGGCCGTTTGCCCGAAACGGCAATGCAGTATCACTTTGACTGGCACCATGGCTAGTCGTGACCGCCGCAGTTACTCCAAAAGGAGAACGTCGACGGTATGCGCTGGTGAGTGCCGCCGCTGAGCTGCTTGCCGAAGGTGGGTTCGAAGCGGTGCGACACCGGGCTGTTGCGCAGCGGGCCGGCCTGCCGTTGGCGTCTACCACTTATTACTTCTCGTCTCTCGACGATCTGATCGCACGCGCCGTCGAACACATCGGGATGATCGAGGTGGCGCAGCTACGGGCAAGGGTCACCGCGCTGTCCCGGCGCCGCCGGGGGCCCGAGACCACTGCTGAGGTGCTGGTTGACCTGCTGGTGGGCGACGGATCCGGTCCGGGGCTTACCGACCAGCTGATATCGCGATATGAGCGACACATCGCCTGCACCCGGCTGGCCGAGTTGCGCGAGACCATGCGTCGCAGTCTTCGTCAACGCGCCGAGGCCGTGGCTGAGGCCATCGAGCGATCGGGCCGGTCCGTGCACATCCAGTTGGTGTGCACGCTGACCTGCGCGGTCGATGGTTCGGTGGTGTCCGCACTGGTCGAGGGCCGAGATCCCCGTACGGCAGCGCTGGGGACGGTGGTTGATCTCATCGACGTGCTCGCACCCATCGATCAGCGACCTGTGCGGATCTGACCGCGGTCGCTACGGGCGGCCCAAATCGGTGGGCAGCGAAGGCGTCACGATGTAGCCGGTCGTGAAGTCGCCGTAGATCGTGACGCCGCCCGGACAGCGCTGCGCACACAACGCCACATAGGCGCAGACGACGGCATCGACGGGATCTTCGGCTCGGCGCAGGTCGCTTTTGCGTTGCGCGGTGACTACCCGCCGGCGCAGCTCAACCCAGTCATGATGACTTGCGACGCGTAACGGCACTGCGGCGTGCGCGAGTTGTTCGATCCCGTCCATCAGCAAAAGCAGCTCGGCCCTTAGCCGGTCGAGGTCACGGCCGGGTTTGGCTTTGTACTTCAGCGTTCGTGCCAGCCGGAACAGCACCACGGTCGCCGGATGCGGGTAGACCTCGATGGCGCGCCGGGTGGCCGATGACCGCGGATCCATGTCGAGGCCCAGCGCCCGCGCCAACCGCGCCCCCCGTGGAACGTCGGCGAACTCCGGTTTGGCGGTGTTCGCCGGATGGGCGCCGGCTTCAAACCTGCGAAAGTCACGGTTGAGCGCTGCTTCGGCCGGTCGCTGGCCGGTGCGGTTGACCACGACCAGTGGCGCGTCGAAGGCGACCAGGCAATCGCCCTGGACGTAGGGCGACAACGCGGCCAATACTGCGGTGTCGTCGCCGACAGCGTCGATGTGCACCAGACGGCCGTCAGCGTCGACCACCGCGACACCGGTGGGGTTGCGACCGGCCCACGCGAGATCGACGCCGGCGAAGTACATCCGGACAGGGTATGGCTCCGCGTCGGAGCCGGGACATCCCTGGGTCCTCGCGCGGTGTATCCGCCCCATTGTTCTCCGCCGACGCGGAGACTGGTGTGGCAGCTGTGGCCAACGCGACGCTTTGGCCGGGTGTGTTCGGCTTGCGCGGACAGTAGGCGACCCGACCAGGGGTCCTCGCGTGCGGGGAAGCCGATTCTCAGGGCGGGGCCGACCGTAAGCTGTGTCTTTGTGAGGACCAAGTGAGCATTCCGAATGTGCTGGCCGCCCGGTACGCCAGTGCTGAGATGGTCGCGATCTGGTCGCCGGAGGCAAAGGTCGTCGCCGAGCGGCGGCTGTGGCTGGCCGTGCTGCGCGCACAGGCCGAACTGGGTGTTCCTGTGCCCCAACAAGCGATCGCTGACTACGAGCGGGTGCTCGACGACGTCGACTTGAACTCGATCGCGGCCCGCGAGCGGGTGTTGCGCCACGACGTCAAGGCCCGCATCGAGGAGTTCAACGCCCTGGCCGGTCACGAGCAGGTGCACAAGGGCATGACCAGCCGCGACCTGACCGAGAACGTCGAGCAGCTGCAGATCCGGCGGTCGCTGGAATTGGTTTTTTCCCATGGGGTGGCTGTGGTGGCGCGGCTTGCCGAACGGGCGGTGACCTATCGCGATCTGGTGATGGCAGGCCGCAGCCACAACGTCGCCGCGCAGGCCACCACGTTGGGCAAACGGTTCGCTTCCGCGGCGCAAGAGATGCTGATCGCATTGGCCAGACTGCGGGAATTGATCGACCGCTACCCGCTGCGCGGCATCAAGGGTCCGATGGGCACCGCGCAAGACATGCTCGACCTGCTCGGCGGTGACGCCCAGGCACTGGCCGAACTCGAGCGACGCATAGCCGGATTCCTGGGCTTCACAAAGGTTTTGACCAGCGTAGGGCAGGTGTATCCGCGTTCGCTGGACCACGACGTTATCTCGGCTCTCGTGCAGCTGGGTGCCGGGCCTTCCTCAATGGCCCACACCATCCGGCTGATGGCCGGGCACGAACTTGTCACCGAGGGGTTCGCTCCGGGACAGGTGGGCTCGTCGGCGATGCCACACAAGATGAACACCCGCAGTTGTGAACGCGTCAACGGACTGCAAGTGGTGCTGCGCGGCTATGCCACGATGGCGGCCGAACTGGCAGGTGCGCAGTGGAACGAGGGCGACGTGTTCTGCTCTGTGGTCCGCCGAGTTGCGTTGCCCGACAGCTTTTTTGCTATGGACGGACAGATCGAGACATTTTTGACGGTGCTCGACGAGTTCGGAGCCTACCCGGCGGTGATCGGCCGCGAGCTGGATCGCTACTTGCCGTTCCTGGCCACCACCAAGGTTTTGATGGCGGCGGTGCGAGCCGGCATGGGGCGTGAGGCAGCGCACCACGTGATCCGAGAGCACGCGGTGGCCACGGCGCTGGCCATGCGGGAACGCGGCGCGGAGCCCGACCTGCTCGACCGTTTGGCTGCCGATCCACAGTTGTCGCTGGACCGAGCGGCGCTCGATGCGGCGCTGGCCGACAAGCAGGCGTTCACGGGTGCCGCCGGTGACCAGGTGGATGAGGTAGCGGCGATGGTGGACACGTTGGTCAGCCGCTACCCGGACGCCGCCAAATACACGCCCGGAACGATTCTGTGACTCTCGCCGGCGCGCTCTCGGGGATCGACTTCACCGATCTGGACAATTTCGCCAACGGGTTTCCGCACGGGCTGTTCGCGATCCATCGGCGAGAGGCGCCGGTGTACTGGCACGAGCCGACCGACAACACGCCGGACGGTGAGGGCTTTTGGTCCGTCGCGACATACGCGGAAACGCTTGCGGTGCTGAGGGATCCGGTGTCCTACTCGTCGGTGTCCGGAGGTTCACGGCCTTTCGGCGGCACACTGTTGCAGGACCTGACCATCGCCGGCCAGGTGCTCAACATGATGGATGATCCGCGGCATGCGCAAATCCGGCGACTTGTCAGCTCCGGACTGACGCCGCGGATGATCCGTCTCGTCGAGGACGATCTACGGGCCCGGGCGCGCCGGCTGCTGGATGAGGTGGTGCCGGGCGAACCGTTGGACTTCCTGGTCGATATCGCCGCCGAACTGCCGATGCAGATGATCTGCATCCTGCTGGGAGTGCCGGAATCCGAACGACATTGGCTGTTCGAGGCGATCGAGCCGCAGTTCGATTTCGGCGGCTCGCGCAAGGCGTCTTTGTCGCAGTTGTCGGTCGAGGAGGCCGGGTCGCGGATGTACGCCTACGGCCAGCAGCTGATCGCGTCGAAGCGCGCCGAGCCGACCGACGACATGTTGTCGGTCGTCGCGAACGCGATGGTCGAGGACGCGGACGCACCGGGCCTGTCGGATTTCGAGTTGTATCTGTTTTTCAGTCTGCTGTTCAGTGCGGGTGCGGAGACGACGCGCAACGCGGTCGCGGGTGGGCTGCTGGCGCTGGCCGAACATCCGGAGCAGTTGCACGCGCTGCGTGCGGATCTCGAGATGCTGCCAAGGGCCGTCGAGGAGATGGTGCGGTGGACGTCGCCGTCGCCGTCGAAGCGGCGCACCGCCACACGCGACGTGATGCTCGGCGGACAGCTGATCAAAGCGGGACAGAAGGTACAGATCTGGGAGGGTTCGGCCAACCGTGACGAGAGCGTGTTCGACCGCGCCGACGAGTTCGACGTGGCTCGGAAACCTAACCCGCACTTGGGGTTCGGACAGGGTGTGCACTATTGCCTGGGCGCCAATCTGGCCCGGTTGGAACTGCATGTGCTGTTCGAAGAATTGCTGTCGCGCTTCGGTGCGGTACGGGTTGTGCAGCCCGTCGAATGGACTCGCAGTAATCGGCATACCGGCATCCGGCATCTGGTCGTAAAGCTGCTCGAGGCGCAGTGACGATCCGGCTCGCCGATGCCGAGCCGACGCCGGACGTGTTCGCCGCGGTGATGGCGACCGGAATCTTGTCCGTCGCCGCGAATGACCACCACTATGTTCGAATCAGCCAAGCGATGGGAGTTCTCGCATCACTGGTTCTGGTGGTTCTTGTCGTCCTCGTGGTCGTCAGGCGCCATTTGGCAATGTGGGATCTGAAGGACCCCGATGTCACATTGCGTTTGTTCACCTTTGTCGCCGCGTGCGCGGTGCTCGACAGCCGGCTGGATTCGCACCGCGTGTTGGTGCGGGTGCTGGGTGTGGTGGCGCTGACGTCGTGGCTGGTGCTCATCGTGCTCAGCGCGCGGAACATGTCGGCGCATTCGTGGTCGGCGCTGCGGGACCGTGCGCGCGGCGTGTGGGAGCTGGCCAGCGTAGGTAGCTCGGGTCTGGCGATCGTGGCCACCAAGGTGGCCCGACACACCGCCGACCACTGGTGGCTCGGATTGGCCGTACCGGTCTGGATTGCGGCGCTGTGCATCTACGGCCTGATGACGTGGCTGATGCTGTGGCGTACCGTCGCCGAGCGGCAAAATCCCGCCCGGGAAGGGGAAGGGTTCGAGCCCGATACGTGGATCTTGATGGGCGGGCTGGCGATTGCGACGCTGGCCGGGTGACAGCATCCACAACCCTGGCTCCCGCCTGGCTGGCCGGGTCGGTGTCGGCGCCCGTCACCGTCGTGACGTGGGTGACGGCCACTCTGTGGATACCGCCGCTGATCTACTTCGTCCTGCACCGGATCAGCCGGCGTCCCGGCATGCTGCACTTTGCCGGTGTGTGGTGGGCGTTCGTGTTCCCGCTGGGCATGTATTCCGTGGCCAGTTACGCCATGGCGGCCGAGATCGGTCAGCGGTCGTTGCTCACCGTTTCGCTGGTCTTCTTCTGGGACGCCTTGGCGGCGTGGCTGATTGTGGTCGTCGCCGGTCTGCTCCTCGTGTGGCGCGCTGCTAGAGCCCGCGAATCGTGATGCCGGCAGACCGCAGTTCGAGCGCGGCCAGTGCCCGGATGGTGGCGGGATCCGCGCGGCGCCACCCACCAACCGGATCCGAGCTGGCGGCCGTCAGTTTGCGCGGCGGCCGGGTCGTCAACGCGCGAAGCGCCAGCCGCTGTTGGCCGGCCGGGGTGGCGGCCAGGCCGGTCACCACCCATTTGCGGCGGAGGAACCGGAGGCGCAGAAACAGCCACGGCACTACCGCTATCAGGATCGGAAGTGCGACGACCGCCATTGCCAGCAGCATCGCGAGCCAACTCGCTGTGGTGTCCAGGTTGTGTCCGGCTCCCGCGATGTCGAGGGCAGCCTGGCTGGCAGCAGTGAGCGGCTTGCTGACCGCATCGCCCACCAGCGGAATGTGCTGGGCGCCATGGCCGGCTGACGCCAGATTGCCGGCGATACCGTGCGCGCCGCTCTCGACTTGCCGCCCGGCATCGGCGATGGTCGACACAGCCTCGTAAACCGCTAGGCCGACCAGCAGCCAGAGCGCCGTCCACACGACGACGGCGAAATCGCTGGCCAGCTGGGCCACCAGCCGGCCGGGTCTCGTGGAGTAGGGCAAGAAGCGCGATTTCATAGCCCCGATCCCAGCACAGCTCCCAGCACAAAGCTGGTTTTGTGGTGCCGGATAGGCTAACCCGATGCGCCCTGCACTGTCGGACTACCAGTATCTGGCCAGCGGCAAGGTCCGTGAGCTGTACCGCGTCGACGACGAGCACCTGCTGCTGGTCGCGACCGACCGGATCTCGGCGTACGACTTTGTGCTGGAGAGCACCATCCCGGACAAGGGCCGCATTCTGACCGCGATGAGCGTGTTCTTCTTCGGCCTCGTTGACGCCCCCAACCACTTGGCCGGCCCGCCGGACGACCCGCGTATCCCCGACGAGGTGCTCGGCCGCGCGCTGGTGGTGCGGGAGCTGGAGATGGTTCCGGTGGAATGTGTGGCCCGCGGTTACCTGACCGGATCCGGACTACTGGACTACCAGGCGACCGGGAAAGTCTGCGGTATCGCATTGCCGCCCGGTCTGGTCGAGGCCAGTAGGTTCGCCACGCCGCTGTTCACTCCGGCCACGAAAGCCGCACTGGGGGATCACGATGAGAACATCTCGTTTGACCGGGTTATCGAGATGGTGGGCGCGGTGCGCGCCAACCAGCTGCGCGACCGGACGCTGCAGATCTATGTTCAAGCAGCCGATCACGCCCTGACGAAGGGAATCATCATCGCCGACACCAAGTTCGAATTCGGCACCGGCCGCGACGGCAACTTGCTGCTGGCCGACGAGATCTTCACACCGGATTCGTCGCGATACTGGCCGGCCGAGGATTACCGCGCCGGTGTGGTGCAGGCCAGTTTCGACAAGCAGTTCGTCCGCAACTGGCTCACCGGCCCCGAGTCCGGCTGGAACCGGCATGGAACGCAGCCTCCACCACCGCTTCCGGATGACATCATCGAGGCCACCCGCGACCGTTACATCAATGCCTACGAACGCATTTCCGGTCTGAGCTTCGGTGATTGGATCGGCCCGGGCGCATGACCGGAACTGTCCGTGACGCACCCGTGCCGCCTGTCGCCAAGCGGGTGGAGACCCGGCGTGAGCACCACGGGGACGTCTTCATCGACCCGTACGAGTGGCTGCGCAGCAAGTCCGACCCTGAAGTCATCGCCTACCTCGAAGCTGAAAATGACTACGTCGACCGGATGACTGCGTACCTTGAGCCGTTGCGGCAGCAGATTTTCGATGAGATCAAGGCCCGCACCAAGGAAACCGATTTGTCGGTGCCGACCCGACAGGGGGACTGGTGGTACTACGCCCGAACCTTTGAAGGAAAGCAATACCGTGTTCAGTGCCGTTGCCCGGTAACCGGTCCCGATGACTGGACACCGCCAGCCTTAGACGAGAATACCGAAATACCCGGCGAACAAATCTTGCTCGACTCGAACGCCGAAGCCGAGGGCCATGAATTCTTCGCACTCGGTGCCGCCATGGTCAGCCTGGACGGGAACCTGCTGGCATACTCCGTCGACACCATCGGTGATGAACGCTATACGCTGCGGTTCAAGGACTTACGCACCGGTGAGCTGTATGCCGACGAGATCGCCGAGGTTGGCGCGGGAGCGACCTGGGCAGCTGACAACTGCACCGTGTACTACCTGACCCTGGATGCGGCCCACCGTCCCGACAAGGTATGGCGCTATCGCTTGGGCTCCGGCGAACCGTCCGAGCTGGTGTATCACGAGGCCGACGAACGGTTCTGGCTTGGCGTGGGGCTCAGCCGAAGCGAGTCACACGTCTTCATCGCCTCGGGTTCGTCGATCACTTCCGAGATTCGTTACGCGGACGCCGCCGATTCACACGCACCGTTCACCGTCGTGCTGCCGCGCCGCGAAGGTGTCGAGTATTCGGTGGAGCATGCGGTAGTCGGGGGACAGGACCGCTTCTTGATCCTGCACAACGACAGCGCGGTGAATTTCACGCTCACCGAGGCCCCGGTCAGCGACCCGACACAGCAGCGCACCCTGATCCCGCACCGCGACGATGTCCGGCTCGACGGAGTGGATGCCTTTGCCGGTCACTTGGTGGTCAGCTACCGGCGTGCGGCGTTGCCACGGATCCAGTTGTGGCGCATCAATTTCGACGGAGGCTACGGTGAGCCCGAAGAGATCTCGTTTGACTCTGAGCTGATGGCGGCCGGTCTGGCCGGCAATCCGATGTGGAATGCGCCCAAACTGCGGATCAGAGCAGGCTCTCTGGTCATTCCGGCGCGGATTTACGATATCGACCTTGCCACCGGTGAGCGCACATTGCTGCGCGAACAACCCGTACTCGGCGATTACCGGCCCGCTGACTACGTCGAACGGCGCGACTGGGCGGTTGCAGACGACGGCGCTCGTATCCCGGTATCGATCGTGCACCGCGCCGGTATCGAGTTCCCGGCGCCGGCGCTGCTCTACGGCTACGGCGCCTACGAGATATGCACGGACCCAGGTTTTTCCATCGCGCGGCTGTCGTTGTTGGACCGGGGCATGGTGTTCGTCATCGCGCACGTCCGCGGCGGCGGCGAGATGGGCCGGTTGTGGTACGAGCAGGGCAAGCTATTGGAGAAGAAGAACACATTCACCGATTTCGTTGCGGTGGCACGGCACTTGGTGGACTTGGGAGTCACCCGACCGCAACAGTTGGTGGCATTGGGCGGCAGTGCGGGTGGCCTGCTGGTGGGCACGGTAGCCAACCTGGCCCCGGATCTCTTCGCCGGAATCCTCGCCCAGGTCCCCTTCGTCGACCCACTGACCACTATCCTGGACCCGTCCTTGCCACTGACTGTCACCGAATGGGACGAATGGGGAAACCCGTTGAACGACAGCGATGTTTACTCATACATGAAGTCATATTCGCCGTATGAAAACGTCGAAGCCAAACGGTACCCCGCCATCCTGGCGATGACGTCCCTGAACGACACCAGGGTGTACTATGTCGAGCCGGCGAAGTGGGTGGCGGCGTTACGGCATGCCAACGCCGACGGCAACCCGATTCTGTTGAAGACCCAAATGAACGCGGGACACGGCGGCGTCAGCGGTCGCTACAAGGCGTGGCAGGAAACCGCATTCCAATACGCCTGGGTGCTAGCTGTGGCCGATAGCGACCGTTATGGCAGCGGCCAGGTAGACGAGCTCAGTGGCGGTCCGCACGGGTAGCTGCGTCGTCATCGACCTGGGCGGGTTCGGCATCCGGGAGGCATACACGTTTGCCGGGAAAATGGCCAGCATCAAAGCCAGCAGGCACAGCGCCGCCGCCACCCGGGTGACGGGAAGCAACAAACCCACGGCACCCAGGAGCTCCAGCAGGCCGGTGACGGTGACCAGCAAACCGGGCGTGGGCAACTGCGGCGGCACGATCGCGACGAGATCGGCACGCATCGGCGGTGCGAAGTGCGCGACGCCCGTCAGCACAAACATCCCGGCCAGCCCGACGGCGATCGCGGCCGTCCAGCTGTTGACGTAATCGACCCCAACCCAGCCGACGACCCGCGCAAGGATGGCGCCCAACAGCAGTGTGATCAACGGAGCCATCTCCACCACCCCAATCTAGACAGTGACAAGTTTCCTCACTGCTGAAGATAGGACGGTATCTAGTCACTGTCAAGTTTCTGGGTATGCTGGCGGCGTGGAGCGTCCCAACTATCATCACGGCGACCTGCGCGCGGCGATCCTGACCGAAGCCGCGCGCCTGGTGGGCGAGCGCGGCGCAGACCGGGTTTCGCTGCGCGAGCTGGCCAGAAGCGCGGGCGTGTCACACGCCGCGCCCGCGCACCACTTCACCGATCGGAGCGGCCTGTTCACGGCGCTCGCCACGCAAGGATTTCAGCTGCTGACAGAGGCGTTGATCGATGCCCGCGGCAACTTCGCCGACGCTGCCCTGGCCTATGTGCGGTTTGCCATCGGGCACCCTGGCCACTACCAGGTGATGTTCAACAAGTCGCTGCTTGATGCTGCGGACACCGAACTGGCCGTCGCCGAGGCCGCCGCCGGGGCCGAACTTTCGCGCGGGGTGGCCACGCTGCGGGACCCGAATGCAGTTGCCGATCCGGCGGGCGCCCAGCTGGCGGCATGGTCGCTGGTGCATGGGTTTTCGATGCTGTGGCTCAACGACGTGGTCAACCCCCAAGTGAGGGAGAAAGATCCGATGGACACCGTCCTGCGGATAGCGACGATGTTGTTCGAAGGGTAAGCCGAATCAGGCGTCAATCGTCAGCGTTTGGTGCGCAGGCCTCTTGGGCAGAAATGCCGCCGGGAGGATGGTGGACGCCACCAACACGACGGCCACCACGAACACCGCTGCGTAGGCGTGCGACAGGTGGTGCACCACATTGCTCGCGAAATCGGGGGCGAGGGCCTGCCGCGGGATGGCCGACGGGTCAACGGGCACTCCACGCCTGTCGGCATCCTGTTGCACGGATGCCATCTTGTTTGCCACGACTATGCTTTCGCTGCGATTGAACTGACTGGTCAACAGGACCGACATCAGCGCGGCTCCCATCGAGCCGGCGATCTGCTGGTTGACGCTGATCAGGGTCGTACCGCGGGCGATCTGATGCGGGGCCAGCGACTGAAGGACCGCCGCGGAGAGCGGCATCGTGATGCAGCCCAGGCCCATGCCCATGATTGCCAGCGCGACCAGCAGCGTCGGTCGATAGTCGGTGTGTCTGGCGACTCCGAAGGTGAAGATGGCCAGCCCCGCTGCGACCAACGGGATGCCAACCAGCACGATCGTGCGGGGTCCCCGTCTGTCCGTGAATACCCCGGCCAACGGCGTGGCCACTATGGCACCGATTCCCACCGGAACCAGGTGCATCCCAGACTGCATCGGCGTTTGGTGGAGCACCTGCTGGAAGTAGCTCGGGACCAGCACCCCGGTGCCGACGAAGGCGACGCCGAACGTCAGCATCGTCACATTGGCCCGTGCGACCACCCGGTTCTTGAACAGCCGCAGGTCAATGAGCGGGCGCTCCGCGCGATACCAGGCGTGCACGACGAACGCGGCGATCAACGCCAGGCCGATGACCGCCGGGATCAACACGCGGTGGTCGGCTACCGTGCCGCGTCCCGGGATGGACGACACTCCGACCAGGAATGCCGCCACACCGGGCGGCAGCAGCAGCATGCCGACGAGGTCGAACGCTTCCGGGGCAACCGGACGGTCTTTCGGAAACAGGATCGCGGCGAGGGCGAACACGGCCAATCCGATCGGCAGGTTGACCAGAAAAATCCACTTCCAGCCGTAGGTGCCGATAAGCCAACCGCCCAGGATGGGTCCCATCGGGCCGAGCAGCATTGGAATCGCCCCCAACGCCATCAGGCGGCCCAGCCGCCTCGGGCCGGCCTCGCGGCTCAAGATCACAACCCCCAGCGGCAACAAGATGCCGCCACCGATGCCCTGCACCACCCGAAATACGATCAACAGCAGTATCGTTGGTGCCATCGCGCACAGCAACGAGCCCAGCGTGAAAACCAGCGTCGAACCCATGAAGAGCCGCTTGCTGCCGAACCGGTCGGCCCCCCACCCGATCATCGGGATCACGGTCACGAACGCGAGCATGTAGCCGGCGATTGTCCAGCCGACGACGGCCTGGGTGGACCCGAATTGGTTAATAAAGGTGCGTTGTGCGACGTTGACGGCGGTGGCGTCGAGCATTGCCATCACTGCAGCCACCGCACACACCGCGCCGATCCGCAATAGCGCCGCGTCCAGTTTGTCCGGGTATTCGTGTTCGTCCGCGTCTGAATGCCCGGTGGAAGCGGTGGGCACCGGGGGATCGGAAGTTGCGAGACGGGTGTTCTCCATGGCGTAGCTGAGCATATAGATTACCGGTCTACTCGGTTGACGCTTTAGGCGTTTTGCTGGACGGGCGCGAGTGCCGCTACCTGCTCGATCGTCGATCCCCCTCCGGGTGGGCCGGCACGGTGAAGTCATCAACCCGGAAGTGAAGCCCTGCTGTTCGCCGGCGAGAGCTTGGCTATGGATCAATAGGGCCGGATATACGCCTGCCGTCTGCGTGTCCTTCACCATCCCGAAACTTGGCATCGGCAAACTGCGGGTGTGTCTGGAAAACTGATCGTCTCGGTCTCGGGGATAGGCGGACGCACCCTGGCCGACGTCGAGGCGTTCTGCGGGCAAATGGATGCCCGCAAAGTACCTTTGTCGTTGCTGGTGGCTCCCCGGCTCAGCGGTGACTACCGGCTCGACCGCGACCCACACACCGTTGACTGGCTGACCGCCCGGAGGGCCGACGGCGACGCCATCGTGTTGCACGGCTATGACGACGCGGCCACCAAGAAGCGGCGTGGCGAATTCGCCAATTTGCGGGCCCACGAGGCCAACCTGCGACTGATGGCCGCCGACCGGGTGCTCGAGCACCTCGGGCTACGCACCCGGCTGTTCGCGGCGCCGGGCTGGGTGGTGTCACCGGGCGTCGTCAAAGCCCTGCCGGGGAACGGCTTTCGACTGCTCGCCGATCTGCACGGGATCACCGACCTGGTCCGGCACACCACCGTCCGCGCCCGGGTGCTGGGTATCGGAGAAGGCTTTCTGACCGAGCCGTGGTGGTGCCGGATGGTGGTGCTGTCCGCCGAGCGCATCGCGCGCCGCGGCGGGACTGTGCGAGTCGCGGTCGCCGCTCGTCACTTGCGCAAGCCAGGGCCGTTGCAGGCGATGGTAGATGCCGTTGACCTGGCTTTGATGCACGGCTGCACAGCGACGGTGTACCGCTGGCAGCACGACAAGGTGGTCCTCGACGCCGCCTGACTGATCGTCCGACCAGCCTGCCGGCCCCGTGGCATTACCCTGTTCCGGCATGGGCGATTCTTCAGCTGCGGGGTACGGTGCTGACGCGATCGTTGTCGGCGCGGGGCTGTCGGGCTTGGTAGCTGCCTGCGAATTGGTGGACCGCGGCTTGCGGGTGTTGATCCTCGACCAGGAGAACAGCGCCAATCTGGGCGGGCAGGCTTTCTGGTCGTTCGGTGGTCTGTTCTTCGTCGACAGCCCCGAGCAGCGCCGACTGGGTATTCGCGACAACCACGAACTGGCCTTGCAGGACTGGCTCGGTACGGCGGGGTTCGATCGGCCCGAGGACTACTGGCCACGCCAATGGGCACACGCCTACGTCGATTTCGCCGCCGGGGAGAAGCGCAGTTGGTTGCGTGCCCGGGGGCTCAAGATTTTTCCGCTGGTGGGCTGGGCCGAGCGTGGCGGCTACGGCGCACAGGGGCATGGCAATTCGGTGCCCCGTTTCCACATCACCTGGGGTACCGGGCCCGCTTTGGTCGAGATCTTCGCGCGGCAACTACGCGACCGCTCGACGGTGCGCTTTGCGCACCGCCACCAGGTCGACGAGTTGATCGTCGAGGGCGATGCGGTCACCGGCGTCCGGGGTACCGTGCTAGAGCCCTCGGCCGCGCCACGAGGTGTGGCATCATCGCGAAAAGCGTTCGGGCAATTCGAATTCCGTGCCTCTGCGGTGATCGTTACCAGCGGCGGAATCGGCGGCAACCACGAGCTGGTCCGAAAGAACTGGCCGAAGCGGATGGGCCGCGTCCCCGAGCAGCTGTTGAGCGGAGTGCCCGCCCACGTTGACGGCAGGATGATCAGCATTTCGCAGCAGGCCGGCGCACGGGTGATCAACCCTGACCGGATGTGGCATTACACCGAGGGCATCACCAACTACGAGCCCATCTGGCCACTGCACGGCATCCGGATCATTCCGGGCCCGTCGTCGCTGTGGCTGGATGCAGCCGGCAAACGGTTGCCGGTGCCGCTGTATCCCGGGTTCGACACTCTCGGCACGTTGGAGTACATCACCAAATCCAGCTATGACTACACCTGGTTTATCTTGAACGCCAAGATCATCGAGAAGGAGTTCGCCCTCTCCGGTCAGGAGCAGAACCCTGATCTGACCGGGCAGAGTGTGCGCGAGCTGCTGCGCTCGCGGGCGCGCTCTGGGCCGCCGGGACCGGTGCAGGCGTTCGTCGACCGGGGCGTGGACTTTGTCAGCGCGAACTCGTTGCGCGAGTTGGTGACCGCGATGAACAAGCTGCCCGATGTGGTGCCGCTGGACTACGCCACGGTGGAGTCCGAGGTCACTGCCCGTGACCGGGAGGTGGCCAACAAGTTCAGCAAAGATGGTCAGATCACCGCGATCCGCGCTGCGCGCGGCTACCTGGGCGACCGGCTGGGCCGGGTGGTGGCGCCGCATCGGCTGACCGATCCGAAGGCGGGGCCGATGATCGCGGTCAAGCTGCATATTTTGACTCGAAAGACGTTGGGCGGCATCGAAACCGACTTGGCCTCACGCGTACTGAAGGCCGACGGCACCCCGCTCACCGGGCTCTACGCGGCTGGAGAGGTAGCCGGTTTCGGCGGGGGCGGCGTGCACGGCTACCGTGCCCTGGAAGGCACATTCCTGGGTGGCTGCATATTCTCCGGGCGGGCCGCCGGCCGCGGCGCTGCCGACGACATCAGTTAGCTTGGCGTCAGGATGGCGGATAGGCCGGTGATTCCTTCGAAACCGTGCGCGAACGCACCCGGATCAACGAGCACTCTGCTGTGGCCGAACTCGGCGAGAAGGCAAGAATGGCCGAAATGCGCCAGTTGCATGTTTACGATTGTTTCCTGACGAAGGTGGTGCCGATGCGGGTGATGCTGGCGACGTTGCTGGTTGCCGGCGGGCTTGCGGTGGCTCTCGTCGTCGTGGTCCCCGTCCGCGCGGAGCCGGAGACTTGCCCGCCCGTGTGCGATCAGATCCCGGATACCGCGTGGATTCATCAGCATGCTGTGCCGCTCGACTCGTCTTACAGTTGGCCCGCGCTGGCTGGTGTGGCGGTGCAACTGACGGGAGCCCGGACCGTGCCGCGGTTCCGGTTCGAGGATCTGTGCGTCACACCGGCGGTGCCGCAGGACGCACGCGACTCGGCGGTCACGGCTCGCGCGACGGTGGTCCACCCGGACGGTCAGTGGCAGTTGCAGGCTCAAATCCTGCACTGGCGTGGCGATACGGCCCGCGGTGGGGCGATCGCGGCGTCGGTGCTCAGCAATGCCGTCGCCGCGCTGCGCGGCTGCCAGCAGGGGGCACCGCTGCAGTCGCCGTCGATCACCAGCGACGAAGCGAACCGGGTCGCTGCGGTGATCAGCGGCCCGGTGATTATGCACACCTACCTGGTCGCCCATGTCGCGAGCAGCACGATCAGCGAGCTCACGCTTTGGTCGTCGGGCCCGCCGCAGGTGCCCTGGCCGGCGACGCCGGACGACTCGGTGCTGAGCTCCATGACCGCGCCCCTGTGCGAGGCCTACATCGCTTCGTGCCCGTGAGCCACGCGCGGCAGCTGCCGCCGGTAGAGTGAGCGCCGAGATAGAGTTGAGGAGGAACGCCGGTGGCCCGGGTGGTCGTTAACGTGATGCCCAAAGCAGAGATCCTCGACCCGCAAGGTCAGGCGATTGTCGGCGCGCTCGGCCGGCTTGGTCATCCGGGGATCTCAGATGTCCGCCAGGGCAAGAGATTCGAGCTCGAAGTGGACGATGCCGTCGATGATTCGGAACTCGCCGAGATAGCGGAATCGCTGCTGGCCAACACCGTGATCGAAGACTGGACGATTAGCCGGGAGACGCAGTGACGGCGCGGATCGGCATCATCACCTTTCCGGGGACACTCGACGACGTGGACGCCGCCCGTGCGGCGCGGCGTGTCGGCACCGAGGCGGTCAGCCTGTGGCATGCCGACGCCGATCTCAAGGGCGTCGACGCCGTGGTGGTGCCCGGCGGCTTCTCCTACGGCGACTACCTGCGGGCCGGTGCAATCGCCAAATTCGCCCCGGTGATGTCCGAAGTGGTCGACGCCGCGCGGCGCGGCATGCCGGTATTGGGCATCTGCAACGGTTTTCAGGTGCTCTGCGAGGCCGGGCTGCTGCCCGGGGCTTTGACCCGCAACGTGGGTTTGCACTTCATCTGCCGCGATGTGTGGTTGCGGGTGGCATCGACCTCGACGGCGTGGACGTGTCGTTTCGAACCTGACGCAGACCTGCTGGTGCCGCTGAAATCCGGCGAGGGTCGCTACGTGGCCCCCGCCGACGTGCTCGACCAGCTGGAGGGGGAGGGCAGGGTGGTGTTCCGCTACCACGAGAACGTCAACGGCTCGCTGCATGACATCGCCGGCGTCAGTTCGGCCAACGGTCGTGTCGTCGGGCTGATGCCGCATCCTGAGCATGCCATTGAAGCTTTGACGGGTCCCTCCGACGACGGGCTGGGTCTGTTCTGTTCAGTACTAGATGCTGTTCTCGCGGTTTAAGCGGGAATACCGGCGGCACTGGGGAATTCAGCCTGGGCTTGTCGCCTGTTGGTGCGGAACGCTCCCTCCATCCGACTTCGGGGCGACGAATATGGTTGCTCGGTAACGGTTTGCGCATGATGCCGGGGCCTCGGCGTCGGTGCATTTCTCAGCCCAGGATGGGCGGCCGGCGCTGAACCGGCCAGCCGCTTGAGCGCGGTCTGCATCACCGCGCGGACGTGCGCGACGACCCCGTCGATGTCGGGGTCGTCGCCGAAGCAAGCGGTGATGTCGATCGGTTCGAGTACCTCGGTGACGATTTTGGCCGGCAGCGGCAGGTTGGGCGGGAAGATCACGCTCCGCCCGAACGGGAGCCCGAAGCTCACCGGCAGAATGTCCAGGCGGGCCTTGGTGAGTCCGATCTTGCGGGCCAGCCAGTTGCCACGGGTCAAGAACAGCTGGGTCTCCTGGCCGCTGATCGACACGATGGGCACGATCGGCACCCCGGTTTCGATGGCGGTCCGTACGTAACCTTTGCGGCCGTTGAAGTCTATGGTGTTCGCACTCGAGGTGGGCCGGTAGACGTCGTAGTCACCGCCTGGGAAAAACAGCACCGCCGCGCCCGAATGCAGTGCTGCGGCGGCATTTTCGCGGCTTGCCTCGATGACGCCGATGCGATGCAGCCAGCCGCTCAGTGGGCCGATGAACACGCCGTAGTGGGCCAGGGTATAGACCGGCCGGTCGTAGCCGAATTTGTCGTAGAAAGCCGGCGCGAAGACCAACACGTCGGGGGTGGAGATGCCGCCGGAGTGGTTGGAGACCACCAAGGCGCCACCGACCGATGGGATGTTATCCAGGTTTCTCACCTCGGGGCGGTACCAGCGTTTGACCAGTGGCCCGACTGCGTTCTTGATCTGTCGGGTGAACGCCGGATCCCATTTGCGGGTTTCGTGGTTGTCGGCCGCCGGGCCGGTGATGCCCCTTATAGTGCCCTCGCGATTTGCCGGTGGTATTCACGCCATTAGCCATGGATTGCCGGCGTGAGGCCAATCTCAAACCTGTCGGGATTCACCCGGTCGCTACGGCGAGTCTGAATCTCAGCTGGCGTCGCGCAGCCAGGGCTGCGCCGTCGAAGGAAACTCGACAACCGGGGTCAACTCACTGAAGAAGTCGATCGCGTCTGCGATGGTCCGGTCGACGAAGGACGTGAAATCCTCGAACGAGACGTTGTCCCGGATCCACCGTGACCGGCGCGCCACGACACCGATGCGCTGCGGATCAGAAGAGCCGTGCACGATCGCGGTGACTTCGCGGTCCTGGCGGTTCCACGAGTCGGCGACGTAGGTTAGCCAGGGGCGGTCGGTGGCGGGGAAGAAGCACCCGGGCGCGACTCGAATGATCAACACGTCGTCGTGTGGGGGACAGATCTCGAGATGGACGTGCAGCCGCCGGGGTCGGGCGCTGGCGACGAAAAAATAATCGCCATCGTGGTGGCCGCGGAAGTATCGGCGCCCGCGGGTACGCAGGTAATGTTCAATGAGGTTCGCGCACCGGGGCTCAGTCGTCATGAGATTGATGTTGCGGCCGCCGACCTTGCGGATCCTTGGCGCCAAGCCGTACGGGACCGAAGAATCTGTTGAGAATTCGCTGAGCGTCCGGGCGGCTGCCCGAGCAGCACTCGAACCCGAACGTTTGACCTGCCCGTGGGATGCATGCCGCCCGTCTTGCGACGGGCCCTGTCCCGCACCCGGGGCGTTAAATTGCAGTAGCTTGTGCGGGTTCGGGCATCGTTCGGGGCAGCGTGACAGAAAATCTATACCGCTCGGGACGATAGTTGAACTCCACCACCTCGAGGGGTTTGTCGTCTTCGGTGTAGCTGATGCGCTCGAGTACCAACACCGGTGAGCCCAACGGCAGCTCCAATGCAGCGGCAACTTCGACGGATGCGCCGGCGGCCTGGATCTCATGGGTGGCCCGGGCAATGTGAACTCCCAGGCGTTGCTCCCACATCGTGTAGCTGGTTTCCACCGCGTTCGCAGTCTCTGCACGTGGAGTATCGGACACCAGGGGTTCGACAGCTTTGCCCAATCCCGGCGGGAGGTAGACGGTGAGCAGGGCCAAGGGGAGGTCTCCATCACGAAAACGCCGGTTGATGCACATGACCTTGGACAGGCCCAGCGTTTCGGCTATCCGTTGCGGCGCCTCACCCACGTGATGGGACAGCACATCAACTTGGGGGGTGATGCCGGAACTCGACAACACTTCGGTAATCGTGCGCACGCCGGAGCCCAATTCCTGTGTCACAGGATTGGTGATGAACGTGCCCAGACCTTGCCGGCGAACTAGCCACCCCTGGCGCTCGAGAAGCCCGACTGCCGCACGCACGGTCACCCTGCTCAAACCGGAGCGATCGATCAACTCGCGCTCGGTGGGCAGCCGACCGCCGCGAAGCAGACGTTGTTTGATGATCGCTGCCTTGAGGGCTTCGGCAAGCTGGGTGCTTGCCGGCACGCTGCCGCGCGATATCCGCAGATCGGCGGCCTTGAGGTCCAGCTGCGCGCCGGCCATAAGACGTATTAAAACGCCTCATGGCCGAGACGTAAAGACGTGGCGCCCCGGTCCAGCGCGGCTGTATCGAGGTGATCGGTTTATTCGCGGTCCGGTCTGTACGGTCAGCAAGTCGGTTCCCAACGCGCGCACCATCGAGCTGTTGAGACGCGGCAACGACGCCAGGCGGACGTAAGGGTCGTCGTTCGGCAACAGACAGGCGGTTCCTGCGCGCCAACGGATCTGGCGGCTGCGCTTACAGCGCAACTCTGCACCGATCAGGAGGGTTAGAGGTGGCATTCGTGGTGGAACGGCTCGACCACATTGTGTTGAATTGCGAAGATGTCGAGGCCACCGCGTCGTGGTATGAACGGGTCCTCGGCATGAGGCGAGAGATATTTGGACCGTCCAGGAGAACTGCACTGCGGTTCGGAAATCAGAAAATCAACCTGCGACCAGTCGGCGCGCTGGCCGACGATCCTGACTGGGCCACCGGGTCCGTCGAAGCAGCCGGTTCGGCAGATTTATGCTTCATCACAGGCTGCGGACCGGACGAGGTTCGCGCCCATCTCGCCGGATGCGGAGTGGAAGTCATTTCGGGACCGGTAACCAAGATCGGGGCGTTGGGTGCGATGACCTCACACTATTGCCGCGACCTCGATGGGAATCTCATCGAAATCGCCGTCTACTGAGTGCCTCCGAGCGCATACAGCGCCGGCAGATTGACCACGATGGCTTCTTGTGTGCTGCGCGCGATCACGACCTCCGCGGGCATGTCGGGGTCCGGATTTTCTTCCCGGTGCGGCAGGTACGGCGGGACGAAGACGTAGTCGCCGGGTTGAGTTGAGATGCGCACTTCCTGGGCACCGTCATGAAACACGAACTCCGGGTTGCCGCTTCGCACATAGATCGCGGTCTCCGATTCGCCGTGATGATGGTTGGCCGACACAGTTCGCGGTGACACATGTGTCTCGCCCATCCACAGCTCCTGCGCACCGACCGACCGGCCGGACAGCGCAGCGAAACGCCGCATTCCCTCCGACTGTGCGGTGTCAGAACTGATGTCCGACGCCTTGACGTGGTGCACCCGGTTGTGTGTGGTCGCTGTTGTTGTCTCGCCGAAGTCGGGGTGGAATCCGTCTGAAGTTCCCATGTGTCAATTATGCGTCGGCGAATCCCGATAGGCTTCAAGAAGTCTTAGCCACAGCTCGCTGATTGTCGGGAAGCACGGCACGGCATGCCACAACCGGTCGATGGGCACCTGGTCGGCAACGGCGATGGTGGCCGAGTGCAGCAGCTCGGTGACCCCCGGGCCGACGAGAGTCACACCGAGCGGGAAGCCGCCATCCACATCGACCACCATCCGGGCCTGACCCGCGTACCCATCGGCGTAGAGCTCGGCTACCTCTTCTCAAATCGGTAGTAGGCCTTCGGATATCAATACGCGAAGCCGAACAGCGGCAATCGTCCCTCGCCGTCTGTCGGACATGCTCTCCGGCTAAATGGGAGACATAACCCAAATATTATGGGACAAAAGACCCAGTCGTGTCCAGGAGTATTGCGGTCGCAAAAGTCCACGTGATTGGGTCAGACAACCAAGGTCGCGTCAATCAGGATTTGGGTTTGCGCCGAGACGAGGTGGATCGGCTTTTGCCCGCCGTGGGGTGCGGGGCAAAGGAGCGCACGTAATCGACGGCGGCATCGACGGCAACCCGCAGCGGTTCCGCGTCGCCGGTGACATGCGTGAGCATGGCGCCGCCCTGGTGGGCCACGACCAGCGACACCGCCAAGTGCCGAGGGTCGGCGTCACTGCGCAGATCGCCGCGGCGCCGCATTGCCATGAGGCCGGTCTCGAATAGCAAAAGCCACTGGTCGTAGCCGTCGGCGAGGTCGTCGTGAATTTCGTCGTCGGCGTCGATCAGTTCGCCGGCCAGGGAACCGTACATGCAGCCGCCCCGGCGGTAGACGGTGTCGATGTCGGCCACGCAGGCGTCGGCCCAGGCGTGCAGGGCCTCGATGCTGTCGAGCGCGCCGAGCAGCGGTTGCGTGTGAAATCCCATCACGTCGTCGCGGCGTGCGGCGACGACGTGTCGAGTCAGATCGTGCTTATCGCGGAAGTAGTGTGAGATCTGCGATCCGCTCACCCCGGCAGAGCGTCTTACCTGGTCGACGCTGGTGTCGGCGACACCGCGCTGGAATATCAGTCGGGCGGCGACGTCGACAATGCGTGCCCGAGTCGACAACCCCTTACGAGTGAACCGCGAGCCTTCAGACACGTTGCCACCTTTGGCGCAGATGAGTTAGCCGGCTTTCCTTAACGCGCGCCGGTCCCGGGGACGCCGAGGTCGCCGCGGGGCCCGTTCGACGGGATCGGTGGCGAACATGCGCAGATAATTGACCGCGAATCGAGTGGCATCGGCGTGCGGCCATTCCGCCCGATAGGTAAAGGCCAACGTCGCTCCACCTTGGTGAGCGCTGACGATGACCAGTGCCAGTTGGCGCGGGTCGGCGTCAGCGACCAGAACGCCGTGCTCTTTCATGCGCTGGATCGCCTGCGCAAGCAGGTCGATCCACTGGCAGTAGCCTGCTGCCAACGTTTCGCGCGTGCTGTCGTCAGACTTGGCCAGCTGCGCGGCCAGGGCATGGTAGGTGGGCGTGCCGATATATCCGATTTGTCTGAGGTAGCGCAGGTTGAGGTCGATCCAGCGCTCGAAGTCGTCGAACGAATCCAGGTCGCGAAGCTTGGGTTGGCGGTGAAAGTCCAGGACCACCCTGGTCTGGCGCCTGATGACCGCACGGACCAGCGCGCTTTTGTCGGCGAAATAATGGGCAAGCTGAGAGCCGCTGACCGACGCGGACTTGCGCACATTGTCCATGTTGAACGCCGACAGGCCCTCGGTGACGATCAACTCTGCGGCAGCCTGCACGATCCGATCCCGGGTGGCCCGCCCCTTGGGGGTCAGTCGTTCTTCGTCCGCAACGTCGGGATTGGCCATCGCGTCAGGCTAACCTGCGGACGCCCCAGATTATGGGACATTCAACCCATTGATGCCTGCGCCGCCCGCAGCCCGTTGTCAGGCGGCTTGGCTGCTGCCGGCGAGGAAATTGCGGATCAGCTCCGTCACTTCCGCCAGTGCGGATTCCAACAGGAAATGCCCACCGTCGAGCAGATGAATCTCGGCATCGGGAAGGTCGTCGGCAAACGCTTGCGCGCCGGCCGGGCCGAAGATCTCGTCACCGCGACCCCACACCGCCAACAGCGGTACGCGGCTCGCGCGGAAATATTCGTGCAGGCGCGGGTACAACAGCGCATTAGTCGCGTAGTCCCGCAGCAGTTTCAGCTGTACCAGGTCGTTGCCGGGCCGGGATATCAACGCGTAGTCGTGGTACCAGGACTCGGGGTCGACCAGCGTCTCGTCGGCCACGCCGGTGAGGTACTGCCACCGCGTGGCTTCCAGCGTGAGAAACTGCCGCACCGCGGCCTCGGTGTCGGCCGTCTGTTCACGTTGGTAGGCCTGCACGACCTTCCAGAAGCTCTCCACGAACCCGGCGTCATAACCGTTGCCGCTCTGGCTGATGATCGCCGTGATCGCGGACGGCTCGCGAAGCGCCAGCCGCCAGCCGACGGGAGCGCCGTAGTCCTGTACGTACAGCGCGTACCGATCGATACCGAGCGTGCGCAGCAGGCCCGCGGTGAGATCGGTCAGCACATCGAATGTGTAGTCGAACTCCTCGACGGGCGGCGCGTCGGAGAGGCCGAAGCCCAGATGGTCCGGGGCGACCACGTGATAACGGTCGGCAAGCGCCGGAACCAGATTCCGGAACATGTGGGAGCTGGTCGGAAATCCGTGCAACAGGACCAGCGTGGGCGCGCTCGCGTCACCGGCTTCACGGTAGAACAGCCGATGACCGTTGACGTTGGCGTAACGATGATGAACAGCCGGCATGACATTCCTCCTGCCCAGTGTGGTGCTGGCCGCGACGGAGAGTTGGTGGGCGACGGTGCTTTGAGACACCTCGCCTGACATTTCTGGGATATGCATCCCAGTATGCAACAAAACCGGCGGCCCGCAAGAGGCTCCGAGGAGTTGACCTTCGGGACGACGGGGGAACATCATGGGGCAGTCAACCCATTTTGGGTGCCCCGCTCGGACAGGACTGTGGACGCCCCGGGCGAGCCCAAAACGCGCGTGCGGTCGCTTTGCCGGCGCATGCCAAAGAATCGAGGATGGCGAACCGTTGATCTAGGCTCTTCTGCACAGGCTACGAACCCCGAGGAGACACAGTGGCCAAGCTTGTTTCGGTCAATGTGGGCATGCCCAAGAACGTGCAATGGCGGGGCAAAAGTGTCTACACGGGGATATGGAAGACCCCGGTCGAGGGACCGGCCACGGTGCGCCGCCTCAACATCGACGGTGATGGGCAGGGCGATCTCGCCGGCCACGGTGGTGAACAACGCGCTGTCATGGTGTATCAGACGGAGTCATACGACTTTTGGAAGGCCTACCTGGGCCGCGACGACCTGAGACCCGGTCACTTCGGTGAAAACCTCACCGTCACCGGGTTAGCCGATGACGATGTGTGCATCGGTGACCGCTACCGCATCGGCAACGCCGAATTCGAAGTCACCCAGCCGCGCGTCACCTGCTTTCGGATCGGCTTGCGGCTGAACGAGCCGGAAATGCCTAATCTGCTTGTCTCTCAGCATCGTCCGGGATTTTACTTCCGTGTCATCACCGAGGGGCAGGTCCGTGCCGGTGATGACATCGTGCGAACTCGCCGCGGGCGCCACGAACTCAGCGTCGCCGACGTCGACGCGCTGTTGTACCTGCCCAAGCGCAATATCGAACAGCTGCGCAAGATCGTCGACGTTGCGGCGCTCAGTCCCGGCTGGCAGCAGTCCTTCCGAGACATGCTGGAAGCCCACGAGAGCTCTGCGGCTCCGACGGCACAGCCAGTCGGGTTCCAACTGGGGTGGGAGGGATTTCGCGCATTACGGGTCAGCGCAATGCATCGGGAAAGCTCACAGGTGCTGTCGATCCGTCTGAAGGCCGCCGACCACGGTTCGCTGCCGGCGCCGCTTCCCGGCCAGTACCTGACGCTGCGGATCCCCGGCGCCGGCGAGCCGACGCCAGTGCGCAGCTACTCCCTCTCGGGTGACCCCGCCGCACCGGACTATCGCATCAGCGTCAAACGGGAAGACCACGGTCTGGTGAGCCGATGGCTGCACGCCCACATCAGGCCGGGATCAGTCGTTGAGGCCGCCGCTCCGCGGGGCGACTTCTACCTCACCGACGGCAGCAATCCAGTGGTCCTGATCTCGGCGGGGATCGGCATCACGCCGGTCTTGGCGATGTTGCATAGGCTGTCAGCAGCCCACAGTGTGCGCGACGTCTGGTGGTTGCATATCACTCGCAGTCGCGAAACCCACGCCTTTGCAGCTGAAGTCACGACCCTGAGCGAGTCGCTGCCCCATGCTCGACAGCAGGTGTTCTACACGCAGGCGCAGGGACGTCCGGACCAGGCGACGATCGCGGCGCTGGGCTTGCCGATTGATGCGGCGGCTTACCTCTGCGGCCCAACCCAGTTCATGTCGGACATGCGCGAAGCCCTCACCGCAGCCGGACTCGATCCCGCCCATATCCACAGCGAATTGTTCGGAGCCCTGCCGGCAATCAATCCCGGCATCGTCTACGGCGCGCCGCGCCGGCCACCGCACCCGCCGGCGGGAACGCCCGGGACCGGGCCGTCGATCACCTTCGCCCGCAGCGGGCTCACGGTCAACTGGTCGCCCGATTACGGCACTATCCTGGACCTGGCCGAGGCCTGCGACATGCCGACCCGTTTCTCCTGCCGAAGCGGGGTCTGTCATCTGTGCGTCACCGGAGTCGTCGCGGGGAAGACAACTTACGTTCGGGCGCCGCTGGAGCCGCCCGAACAGGGAGCGGTGCTCATCTGCTCAGCGGCTCCCGAAAGCGACGTGGTGCTGGACCTCTAGCGAAAACCTTTGCACTAAAGGCAATCGCGCACCGGCCTCCGGTCGCATGCGGCACCGCGCTGTTGACGTAGCCGGCATCCGCGGAGCAGAAAAAACACGACCGCGGCATCGATTCCTACGGGCTCAGCGCGACTGACGCCTCGGCGGTATAGCACAGGAACGTCAATGTCTCCTGCAGATAGAGTTGCACGGTGTCGGTATCGTGGCTGGTGTAACCGATGGCGACGTCGGTGCCCAGCTGCAGGTCGAAGTCGCCGCCTCGGGTGGTCAGCACGAAGGCGCCATCGATGGCCGGCGCCCAGATGATGTCCCCGTCGACCAGTCGGTTGAGATGCTCGCGGATGGGATATCCGTGTTCGGTCGTCTCACTGACTTTGGTGTAGACGCAGGCGGAAAGCAGCACCGAATACGGGCCGTCGACGCCGGCCAGCCGCAGCGCAGTCAACGCCTGCGAGATGGCGTCGGGCATATCGCGAGGATCCTCGGGCAACGTCAGCGGCGGGTTCGAGCTGGCGCTACGGATGCCCTCGATCGACGCCGCGGCGTAACCCTCGAAGATGGCGCGGTCCTCGACGAACGCCAGCTTTTTGGCCGCGGCTTTGACCGGGTCCCAGTCGGAGTCCTTCGAGCCACGCTCGACGTCGTCGATTTCGGAGCGCGACAAGGTAAACGGAACACGAAGCCGGACAAGCGGTTTGCTGGCTCGCAAGTGCGCCAGCACACCGTCGGTGGGTGTCTGCACGTCGAGCAGGTGGCCGGTGCTGACCGCCGCGGTAACCGGCCCGCCGGGCTCGCTGACGTCGACCACCCGGCGCCCGGCGATATGGCGTTTGAACGTCCGGGTCGCCTCCAATTCGATTTCTTCCCAGGCCGTTTCGGTGACCGGTGCCAGATCGCGGTAGAGGTTGTTCATCGAGAGATTCCTTTCAGGCTGCCGATCGAAAGTGAGCCTTTGTTATAGGCGGGGTCAGAGGCGGGTGTAGCAGGAGGCGTTGTCACCGGTGGCGCGGGCAGCGGCGGTGGATCGTCGAGGAAGTCGACGGTGGGGGAGAAGAACAGGCCGCCTGTGACCGCGGTGGAAAAGTCCAGGATGCGGTCGGTGGTGCCGGGCGGGTTGCCGAGGAACATGTTCCGCAGCATTTGCTCGGTGACCTCCGGCGTGCGCGAATAGCCGATGAAATACGTGCCGTATTCGCCCTTGCCGAGTTCACCGAACGGCATATTGTGCCGCACGATTTTCAGCTCGGTGCCGTCCTCGTCGGTGATGACGTTCAGGGCGATATGGGAGTTAGCGGGCTTGTCGTCGTCGTCGAGTTCGATGTCTTCCAGCTTAGTCCGGCCGATCGCCCGCTCCTGCTCGGTGACAGACAGCGAATTCCACGACGACATGTCGTGCACGTACTTCTGCACGTGCACATAGCATGAGCCGGCGAAGTCGGGATCCTCGTCGCCGATGGCCGTGGCACTGATGGCCAGTGCGCCGTCGGGGTTCTCGGTGCCGTCGACAAACCCCAACAGGTCCCGGTTGTCGAAGTAGCGGAACCCGTGCACCTCGTCGACCACGGTGACCGCGCCGGCCATTGTCTTGAGGATCCGGTCAGCCAGCTCGAAACAGACGTCCAAGCTTTCCGCCCGGATGTGGAACGACAGGTCGCCCGGCGTGGCCGGGGCGGTGTGACGCGGGCCTTTCAGCTCGATGAACGGATGCAGCTCGGCGGGGCGTGGTCCGGAAAACAAGCGGTCCCAGGCGTCTGAGCCGATCGAGGCGATCACCGACAGCCGTTTCGTCGGGTCGCGGAAACCGATCGCCCGCGCCAGCCCGGATATGTCCGGGAGCGCGTCGTGCACAATCTCCTCTGCACCGTCGTCGATAGTGGCCACGAGGAAGATCGCGGCCGGCGTCAACGGTGCGAGAACGGGTTGCGGCTGGACCGGAGGCACTCTGCCGACCCTAGCGTGAACTCTGCCCGCGCCGACAGCGATGATGTTGAACATGTCGGCCAGCGCCGCAGGCCTCTGCGACTTCATCGACGCCTCGCCGTCGCCGTTTCATGTCTGCGCCACGGCAGCAGCCCGGCTGACCGCCGCCGGGTACACCGAACTCAGCGAATCCGATCACTGGCCGGATCAGCCGGGCCGCTACTTCGTCGTGCGGGCCGGCTCACTGGTCGCCTGGAACTCGCACGGGCCCGACGGTCCGTTCCGGATCGTCGGTGCACACACCGACAGTCCGAACCTGCGGGTCAAGCAGCATCCGGACCGGTTGATCGCAGGCTGGCGGGTGGTGGCGCTGGAGCCGTACGGGGGAGCGTGGCTGAATTCCTGGCTGGACCGCGATCTGGGGATCAGTGGGCGGCTGTCGGTGCGCTCGGCCGATGAAGGCGCGGGCATCACCCACCGGCTCATTCGGATAGACGATCCGATCCTTCGGGTGCCGCAACTGGCCATTCATCTGGCCGAGGATCGCAAGTCGCTGACCCTGGACCCGCAGCGACACGTCAACGCGGTACGGGGTGTGGGCGACACGGCGGAGTCGTTTCTGGATTACGTGGCGGGGCGCGCCGGAGTGTCCGCGGCCGACGTGTTGGCCGCCGACCTGATGACCCATGACCTGACCCCGTCGACTGTTATCGGTGCCGATGCCGGCCTGCTCAGCGCTCCCCGATTGGATAACCAGGCCAGTTGCTATGCGGGCGTGGAGGCTTTATTGGCCGCCGAGCCGCGGGGATTCTTGCCGGTGGTGGTGCTCTTCGACCACGAGGAGGTCGGATCATCCTCGGACCACGGTGCACAGTCCACCCTGCTGAGCAGCGTCCTGGAACGGATTGTGTTGGCGGCCGGCGGGAGTCGGGAAGACTTCCTGCGGCGGCTGCCGGGGTCGCTGTTGGCCTCGGCGGACATGGCACACGCCACCCACCCGAACTACCCGGAGCGGCACGAGCCCAACCACCTGATCGAGGTCAACGGCGGGCCGGTACTCAAGGTGCACCCGAATCTGCGCTACGCCACCGACGGGCGTACGGCGGCGGCTTTCGCGCTGGCTTGCCGGCAGGCCGGTGTCGGGCTGCAGCGGTACGAGCACCGGGCCGACCTGCCGTGCGGGTCGACGATCGGACCGCTGGTCTCGGCTCGGACCGGCATCCCCACCGTCGACGTCGGCGCCGCCCAGCTTGCGATGCATTCTGCGCGCGAGTTGATGGGTGCGCACGACGTGGCCGCCTACTCGGCGGCGCTGCGCGCGTTTTTGTCCCCGGCCTGACGGTCAGCCGGTATTGGCGGCGCCTTGGAGCGGCGACCAACGGCGCCTTCGACGACCATCGCCGGCAGAGGGTCTTTTCGCCCACCCCGGCGCGGGCGGCTGTCCGATTGTTCGGCCGAAAAGCTCGGCCACTTCGTCGGCTCCGTCGCGCTCCGCGTCGGCCCGTTGCTGCAGACGTATGTCACAGCGTTCAGACGGCCGGAGCGCCACCACCCTAAACTGTTTGGCGTGACTGTCTCCGGGTCGAGTGCGCGCACCCTGTCGATTGACACCGTCGAGCATGCCGCGACCACCCCCGACCAGCCGCAACCGTTCGGTGAACTCGGCCTCAAAGACGACGAGTACCAGCGGATTCGCGAGATCCTGGGCCGCAGGCCCACCGACACCGAGCTGGCGATGTACTCGGTGATGTGGAGTGAGCACTGCTCCTACAAGTCATCCAAAGTGCACCTGCGCTACTTCGGTGACACCACGACCGACGAAATGCGTGTCGGCATGCTGGCCGGCATCGGCGAGAATGCCGGTGTCGTCGACGTCGGCGACGGCTGGGCCGTCACCTTCAAGGTGGAATCCCACAACCACCCCTCATACGTCGAGCCCTACCAGGGTGCGGCCACCGGCGTCGGCGGCATCGTCCGCGACATCATGGCCATGGGCGCGCGACCGGTCGCGGTGATGGATCAGCTCCGGTTCGGCGCCGCCGACGCTCCGGACACTCGTCGCGTGGTGGACGGCGTGGTCCGCGGCATCGGTGGATACGGCAACTCGCTGGGCTTGCCCAACATCGGCGGAGAGACCGTCTTCGACCCGAGCTACGCCGGCAACCCGTTGGTAAACGCATTGTGCGTCGGCGTATTACGTCAGGAGGACTTGCATTTGGCGTTCGCCTCGGGTGCCGGTAACAAGATCATTCTGTTCGGCGCGCGGACGGGCTTGGACGGTATTGGCGGAGTGTCGGTGCTGGCATCGGACACCTTCGACAGCGAGGGATCTCGAAAAAAGTTGCCCTCGGTTCAAGTGGGCGACCCCTTCATGGAGAAGGTGCTGATCGAGTGCTGCCTCGAGCTTTACGCGGGCGGACTGGTGATCGGCATCCAGGACCTGGGTGGCGCCGGATTATCTTGTGCCACATCTGAACTGGCGTCAGCCGGGGATGGTGGTATGGCGGTCGAGCTCGACACCGTCCCGCTGCGGGCCAAGGACATGACGCCCGCCGAGGTGCTCTGCAGCGAGTCGCAGGAGCGGATGTGCGCGGTGGTCGCACCGGAGAACGTGGAAGCCTTCTTGGCGGTGTGCCGCAAATGGGAGGTGCTGGCCACCGTGATCGGGGAGGTCACGGACGGCGACCGGTTGCGGATCACCTGGCACGGAGAGACAGTCGTCGACGTGCCGCCGCGCACCGTGGCCCACGAAGGCCCGGTGTACCAGCGTCCGGTTATCCGCCCCGAATCACAGGACGCCCTGAACGCCGACCGCTCGGCCAGGCTGCCACGGCCTGCCACCGGGGACGAGCTGCGCGCGACTTTGCTTGCGCTGCTGGGCAGCCCGCACCTGTGCAGCCGCAAGTTCATCACCGAGCAGTACGACCGCTACGTGCGCGGCAACACCGTGCTGGCCGAGCACGCCGACGGCGGCATGCTGCGTGTCGACGAGTCCACCGGCCGCGGTATCGCGGTATCGACCGACGCATCGGGGCGCTACACGCTGCTGGACCCCTATGCCGGTGCGCAACTCGCGCTGGCCGAGGCGTATCGCAACGTCGCCGTCACCGGCGCCACCCCGGTCGCGGTAACCAACTGTCTCAACTTCGGTTCGCCCGAAGATCCCGGGGTGATGTGGCAGTTCGCGCAGGCGGTGCGGGGTCTGGCCGACGGCTGTGCGGCACTGGGGATTCCGGTGACGGGTGGCAACGTCAGCTTCTACAACCAAACCGGGTCGGCAGCGATCCTGCCCACACCGGTGGTGGGTGTGCTCGGCGTGATCGATGATGTCGGCCGGCGCATCCCCACCGGCCTGGGCACTGAACCGGGAGAGACCCTGTTGCTGCTGGGCGATACCCGCGACGAATTCGACGGCTCCATTTGGGCGCAGGTGACCGCCGACCATCTGGGCGGGCTGCCGCCGAGAGTCGACCTGATGCGCGAAAAGCTACTGGCCGACGTGCTGAGGTCGGCGTCGCGTGACGGGTTGCTGTCCGCAGCGCACGACTTGTCCGAAGGTGGTCTCGCCCAAGCCGTCGTGGAAGCGGCACTGGCGGGTGAAACCGGCTGCCGCATCGTGCTTCCCGAGGGCGCTGATCCGTTCGTGATGTTGTTTTCCGAGTCGGCGGGCCGAGCGCTGGTGGCGGTGCCGCGTACCGAGGAGAGCCGCCTTTGTTCGATGTGCGAGGCGCGGGGACTGCCCGCAATCCGCATCGGCGTCGTCGATCAGGGTACCGACGCGGTGGAGGTTCAGGGCTTGTTCACCGTGTCCCTGGCAGAACTGCGTGAAACATCCGAGGCGGTGCTGCCGCACTTCTTCGGATGAGCATCGGTCACGAATCCTGATGCGTGACACAGAGTTTCACCGTTCTCGAGTGCTGTCTCTAGCCGCCACCCTGGTCGGCTTGAGCTTCGTCAGCCCGCGGCTACCGAACCGGTGGCGGGTAACGCTGCAGGCCGGCGTGGGCGGGTTGCTGGTGCTGGTGACCCGGGCGCCGCTGGGCCTGCGTCCGCCGCGGCTGTGGGTGGGGTTGCGGCTGGGGCTATTGGTCGGGCTGGCAGCGGCGAGCGTGATCGCCACGGCAACCCTGGCGCCGCCGGTGCGGCTGTCGATGTCCGTCCGCGAGCCGCCGGCGTCGGTGCCGGGCTGGCTGCTGGTGCGGATACCTGTCGGTACCGTCTGGGCGGAGGAGGCCGCATTCCGCGCGGCGCTGGCCACCGCCGGTTTCGATGCTTTCGGCAAATCCGGCGGACGGTTGCTGCAAGCTGTTGCGTTTGGGCTCTCCCACATCGCGGACGCGCGTGCCACGGGTGAGCCGTCGGTGGCCACCGTGCTGGCCACCGGGATCGGGGGCTGGCTCTTCGGATGGCTGGCCGACCGTTCCGGCAGCCTCGCCGCGCCCCTGCTGGCGCACCTGGCGATCAACGAGGCCGGTGCGATCGCCACGCTGGCTGTGCAACGTCGTTCGGCGTGAAGACTGCCGGTAGCACTCGGCGGCGCGACTACGGTGGCCCGCGCCGGGGATCCGCGACTTTGAGACCCTGAGGTATGGCCGCCCGTGAAAGAGCCGATCCGGCAAAGACGCGGCAGGCCGTGTTGGCCGTTGCGGGCTGGTTGCGTGACGAATCTCGTTCGGCGCCCGACCGGGACGAGTTGGCGGCGGCGGTGCGGCTCACCGCGCGCACCCTGGCCGCTGTGGCGCCCGGCGGCAGCGTCGAGGTCCGGATCCCGCCGTTTGCCGCGGTGCAGTGCATTTCCGGCCCCAGGCATACCCGCGGCACGCCACCCAATGTGGCAGAGACCGACCCGCGGACCTGGCTGCTGCTGGTCACTGGGCTGTTGCGGCCGGCGGAGGCACAGGCCGTCGGCGCGCTGACCCTGTCGGGCCCGCGGGCGGGCGAAATCGAATCTTGGCTGCCCCTGTTCGATGTCAGCTGAATATAACCCTGAACTGCAGGTTTAGGGCGAAAGAATAGTTTTTCGGGGCCCAACACGCGGTGCGGATTCGGCGGTGGGGCCGTCATGCCCGTAGACTCCGTTACGTCACCAACCGTTCCCCGGGGAGCCGCCAAACCGTGACCGTCCAGGAACCCGAGCAGGACCTGAACTCGCCCCGTGAAGAGTGTGGTGTATTCGGGGTCTGGGCCCCCGGCGAGGAAGTCGCCAAACTCACCTACTACGGCTTGTACGCGCTGCAGCATCGCGGGCAGGAAGCCGCGGGTATCGCCGTCGCCGACGGATCCCAGGTACTCGTCTTCAAAGATCTTGGCCTGGTCAGCCAGGTGTTCGACGAGCAGACGCTGGCCGCAATGCAGGGCCACGTCGCCATCGGGCACTGCCGCTACTCCACCACGGGCGACACGACATGGGAGAACGCCCAACCGGTGTTCCGCAACACCGCGGCCGGCACTGGAGTCGCGTTGGGGCACAACGGAAACCTGGTCAACACCGCTGAGCTTGCCGCACGCGCCCGCGACGCAGGGTTGATCGCCCGACGCTGCCCGGCCCCGGCGACGACAGACTCGGACATCCTGGGCGCGCTGCTGGCCCACGGCGCGGCCGACGCCACCTTGGAACAGGCGGCGCTGGATCTGCTGCCGACCGTGCGCGGTGCGTTCTGCCTGACGTTCATGGACGAGAACACGCTGTACGCGTGCCGCGATCCCCATGGGGTGCGGCCGCTTTCGCTCGGACGGCTGGATCGCGGCTGGGTGGTGGCCTCCGAAACAGCCGCGCTCGACATCGTCGGCGCCTCGTTCGTCCGCGACATCGAGCCGGGCGAATTGCTGGCGATCGACGCCGACGGGGTGCGCTCCACCCGTTTCGCCAACCCCAGCCCCAAGGGGTGCGTCTTCGAGTACGTCTACCTGGCGCGGCCGGACAGCACGATCGCCGGCCGGTCCGTGCACGCCGCCCGGGTCGAGATCGGTCGTCGGTTGGCCCGCGAATGCCCGGTCGACGCCGACCTGGTGATCGGCGTGCCGGAATCGGGAACCCCCGCCGCAGTGGGATACGCGCAGGAGTCTGGCATTCCGTACGGGCAGGGCTTGATGAAGAACGCCTACGTCGGGCGCACGTTCATCCAGCCGTCGCAGACCATCCGCCAGCTCGGCATCCGGCTGAAACTCAACCCGCTGAAAGAGGTGATCCGAGGCAAACGGCTCATCGTCGTCGACGACTCGATCGTGCGGGGCAACACCCAGCGCGCACTGTTGCGCATGCTGCGCGAGGCCGGTGCCGTCGCAGTGCATGTCCGCATTGCCTCACCGCCGGTGAAATGGCCCTGCTTCTACGGCATCGACTTCCCGTCGCCGGCCGAGTTGATCGCCAACGCCATCGAAGACGAAGAAGAGATGCTCGAGGCGGTACGGCATGCCATCGGTGCTGACACGCTGGGTTATATCTCGCTGCGGGGGATGATCGCGGCCTCCGAGCAACCCGCGTCGCGGCTCTGTACCGCCTGCTTCGACGGCAAGTATCCGATTGAGCTGCCCGGCGAGACCGCGTTGGGCAAGAACGTCATCGAGCACATGCTCGCCAATGCCGCGCGGGGAGCCGGGCTCGACGATCTGGCACCCGATGATGTGCCGATCGTGCGCTGACAAAGCCCTCTTTTGGTACTTCAAAGACATTTGTTACCGGCGGTCAGCGCCGCCCGGTAGCCTTTATCGCGATGACGCATCCCCGAAAAAGCCCCGGACGAGACCCGGGCAGCCAGGGCATCACCTACGCGTCGGCCGGGGTGGACATTGAAGCCGGTGACCGCGCCGTCGAATTGTTCAAGCCGCTGGCAACAAAAGCCACCAGGCCTGAGGTGCGTGGCGGGCTTGGCGGATTCGCCGGGTTGTTCGCTCTGCGTAGCGACTACCGCGAACCGGTGCTGGCATGCTCCACCGATGGTGTCGGCACCAAGCTGGCGGTTGCTCAGGCGATGGACAAGCACGACACCGTTGGCCTGGACCTCGTCGCGATGGTGGTCGACGACCTGGTGGTTTGCGGCGCCGAGCCGCTGTTCTTGCAGGACTACATCGCAGTCGGCCGGACAGTCCCAGAGCGCCTGAGCGCGATCGTCGGGGGTATCGCGGAGGGATGCGTGCGCGCCGGCTGCGCGCTGCTGGGCGGCGAAACCGCCGAACACCCCGGACTGATGGAACCGGACCACTACGACATCTCGGCAACCGGTGTCGGTGTCGTCGAGGCCGACGAGGTGCTGGGACCCGACCGCGTCAAACCCGGTGACGTCATCATCGCCATGGGCTCGTCCGGCCTGCATTCCAACGGGTACTCGCTGGCCCGCACGGTCTTGCTCGAGATCGACCGGATGAACCTGGCCGGTCATGTGGAGGAGTTCGGCCGCACTTTGGGCGAAGAACTGCTGGAACCCACCCGGATCTACGCCAAAGACTGCCTGGCCCTGGCCGCCGAAACCCATGTCCGTACGTTCTGCCACGTCACCGGCGGCGGGCTGGCCGGCAACCTGCAACGCGTCATCCCGCACGGGCTGGTCGCCGAGGTCGACCGCGGCACGTGGACGCCCGCGCCGGTGTTCTCCATGATTGCCCAACGCGGCCGGGTGACGCGCGAGGAGATGGACAAGACGTTCAACATGGGCGTCGGCATGATCGCCATCGTCGCTCCGGAAGACACCGACCGCGCCTTGGCCATATTGACCGCGCGGCACTTGAACTGCTGGGTGCTGGGAACCGTCGGTAAAGGCGGAAAAGAAGGCCCGCGCGCAAAGCTGGTCGGGCAACACCCGAGATTCTAGAAACCGGGGCTAATGCTGTGCCGACGCGAAGCGCGTCGGCACAGGGGCAGAAGCTTTAGCGGCGCCAGTCGTCGCCGTCGTCCCATGACGCGTCGTCGTCGTCCGACTCGTCGGATTCGTCGGTACCTGTCCCTGACAGCTCGCGCTGAAGCCGCTGGAAGTCGGTCTGCGGAGAACTGTATTTGAGTTCTCGAGCAACCTTCGTTTGCTTCGCCTTAGCCCGGCCGCGGCCCATGGGGGAACCCCCTCGCGCAATAACGGAGCGGCCTAACAAGTAGGCGGCTCCGATCTCCTGGTGTCGTTTTTTGTCCTGCCGACAGTTTACCGTGCCTCATGGTTGAGCGTCGGCACCCCCTGCCCGCTGTGGCGGACGTCATCGCCCATTATCTCGCACGGCCCCGCAACCGTTCAACGGCCAACCGTCCCGCTCCGGTCTCTTCGGCGGGCGGCAGGGAATCGGCGTCTATCACCGCAGCGACCGTGGCCTGCGGGCCGGTCGCGAGTTCGGTGTCGGCGGGCAGCCCGCGCTTGAGCAGCGCCAGCGCCACCGGCCCAAGGTCCACGTGCTCGACGACGGTTCCGAGGCGTCCCACGGTGCGGCCGCCGGCGAGCACCGCATCACCCGTCGAGGGCCCCTCTACCGAGCCATCGAGGTGCAGTAGCACCAGCATCCGGGGCGGTTTACCCAGGTTGTGCACCCTCGCGACGGTCTCTTGCCCGCGGTAGCAGCCTTTGTCCAGATGGACGGCCCCCTCACCAGGACCGCCGATCCACCCCACCTCGTGTGGAATCGTGCGCTCATCGGTGTCGACGCCCAGCCGCGGACGCAGTGCCACGACTCGGTGCGCTTCGTAGGCCCACACCCCGGCCGACCGCACCCCGGCCCCCGCCAGGCGGTGCTGCCAGTCGGCTGACTCGCCGCGCGGCACGAGTAGGTCCAGTTCGATTTGACCAGTAGGGACGCCGGGCATCCGCCGCACAAAGCCACCGCCGGGCTGGGGAACCGCGGTCTGCTCGGCCGGCAGAGCGTCCAGGCCAAGCACGTCGAGGACGGCCCGGTCAGCCAGCCGCGGACCCAGCAATGTCAGCACCGCCATGTCGGCGCTGCCCGGGGTGATGTCGGACCAGAACACCAATTTGCGCAGGTAGTCCAGCAGCGGCCTACCCCGCCACGGTTCGGTATCGAGGTAGGTGGTACCACCCAGTTCGGTTTGGATCCAGTGATCTTCGACCCGGCCCTGAGCGTCCAGGCTCAGATTTTGCGTAGTGGCGCCCTCGGGGAGTTCGCTGACGTGTTGGGTGGAGATGCTGTGCAGCCAGGACTGCCGGTCGCTACCGGTCAGCGTGAGCACCGCCCGGTGCGAGCGGTCCACTATCACCGCATCGGTTTCGGCCGCGCGCTGCTCGCCGAGCGGATTCCCGTAATGCCAAACCGCGCCCGCGTCGGGTCCGGGGTCGAGTGCAGGGACTGCGTTCACACGTCAACTCTACGGACCTGGCGAGGGCTCGTCTGACGAGCGTGAAGCCGGCTTCACCTTCGCGGCGGGGCTTGTTGGTCGGCGACCCGCTGCGCCCGGCTTCGCCGCGCTGGCGATCGCCGATAGGCTTCTCGTCCATGGCGGGCCAGATGGGTGTGATCGTGACACTGGACGGCGAGATACATCCGCCGGGGACGCCACTGCTGCACGCGGACGACCTCGCAGCGGTTCGCGGCGACGGCGTCTTCGAGACGTTGCTGGTCCGCGACGGCGGAGCCTGCCTGGTCGAGTCGCATCTGCAGCGGCTCACCCACTCAGCCAAATTGATGGATCTGCCCGAGCCGGATCTGCCCAGTTGGCGGCGAGCGATCGACGTCGCCACGCGGCAGTGGGCCGCGGCCACCGCCGACGAAGCCTCGATGCGCTTGATCTACAGCCGTGGCCGCGAGAGCGGTTCTGCACCCACCGCCTATGTGATGGTCAACGCCGTGCCCGACAGAGTGACGGCGGTTCGGCGCGACGGGCTGGCTGCGGTCACGTTGAATCGAGGTTTGCCCGCCACCGGTATCGACGCGATGCCGTGGTTGCTGGCCGGCGCTAAAACACTGTCCTACGCGGTCAATATGGCTGCCCTGCGGCATGCCGACCGGCAGGGCGCCGGTGACGTCATCTTCGTCAGTTCGGATGGATACATCCTGGAAGGCCCCCGCTCGACGGTGGTGATCGCCACCGACCGTGAAACAGGAGTGGACGGGAACCCGTGCCTGCTGACGCCGCCGCCGTGGTACCCGATCCTGCGCGGCACCACGCAACAGGCCCTCTTCGAGGTGGCACGGGCCAAAGGCTTCGACTGCGACTATCGAGCACTGCGCGTCTCGGACCTGCAGGCTGCCCAGGGGATCTGGCTGGTATCAAGCATGACGCTGGCTGCGCGCGTGCACACGCTCGACGGTCGGCGACTGCCTCGATCTCCGATGGCCGCCGAATTCGCCGAACTGGTCGACTCGGCGATCGTCAGCGATCGCTGAGCGCTGAACTCTGTTGTCTGCGCGCAGCACGGCGGGTACGGTCGGCCGTACACAGGGAAGGAGGTGGTCCGCGAATTGATAGCTTCATGGACATGTGAGGTGGCTGCGCGCTAGCTGCAATGGCTCGGAAGAGCTGGCGACAAACGCGCGCTAGCGAATTCCCTGCAGCCACCCGGCCCCCGAGCTTCCGGTCTGTCCAACCAGAAGCTTTGCTCGGGGGCCGCTCCATGTCAGACCGCGTTACTGGCCCACCTTGGTGGATATCTGCTCGGCGATCCGGCCGGCCTGACCGGTCTCGATATCCGGTCCGCACACAAGCACGTCGATGACCACATTGGATACCGCGCGGAGCACATGGTGGCAGATACGGGTACCTTCTGTCTGCGTTCGCTGTTGCGCAATCCTCGGCGCGGCTCCTGTGACATCGTCGAACTTCCATCCAGTGGCTTTACCGTTGACGGTCAGCGTGACCGTTTGTCCGGCGCAGGCTTTCCAGTTATCCGCGGACGTCTGAACGAATGCGCTGGCTTTATCGGCCGACGGAAAGGCTACGACGGCTTCGAAGACCCGGTGGGTCGGGTTTTCTCCGGCTGTATGCACAGCCTGGGCGGCTACCGCGTTGTAGCCGCTCGTCTTGTATACGGCTTCCGTGATGGGCTCGTAGGCGCCCAGGCACTCCGGGTTGGACAATGTCCACCTGGGTGCACGCAGTCCGCTAGTTTTTTCGGAGACCACCATATTCGGATCGACCACTACCGCGCCGATGTCCGCGGGACCGACCAGGTACGAGTCCAGGTTCGTGGCGGGCGTGGCGTTCGGTGCACTTGGCGCTGCATTCGGGTTGGCATTCGGAGTCGGCTTGGTTTTGCCGCCCTGAGTCGCCAATACGATGACGATCGCGATTGCGGCAATAACTGCCACGGCGATCCCGCCGATGATTATCAGCCGCTTGTTGGATCCGCCAGCCGCGGCCGCACCGCTGCCAACCGCAGTCGGGACCGCGGTTGGCGCGCCGGTGGGTTGTGTTGCGGTGGTCGACCCCGCTGCGACGGTCGTGGGTGGCTTCGCCTGGGCGTCGGCTGTTGCCGATGGGCCCGCCGACGAACTGTTTTTGACCTCGATTTCGGACAGCACGTTGTCGATTTCGGTTCGGGTCCGGTAGGTGACATCGTGCCGCAGGCGCAGCATACGCAGCAGTTGGGCGATGTCGCCGCGAGCGCTGGGATCGTCACCGTCCTCATCGAGTCCCTGTCTGAGTTCGACCAGCAGTTGCATCTGCTGCTGCGGGCTGAGCTCTTTCTCGGCGAGCGTGTTGCCCAAGCGCGTTATGTAGCCGAACGGCACCGGCGGCTCTTCAGGTAGCGGATCCGGCAATGGCACAGGTTTGCTCTGCAACGCGTGTACTGCGGTGACCAGTTGAATACCGGCGTCGACGGTCGGTTCCCGATAGTCGATGATTTGCAATGCGGCAAGGGGATTCACGCGCATGCTGTCGATCTCGCCGATCCGAACGGGAAGGATCGGCCGGTTCAGAGCCTTTGCGTAGCGCAACTCGGCCTGACTGGGCTTGGACTGTAGCCAGTTGTTCGACAGCGCGACGATGAATACATCGCACGAGCGGACCTGCTCCAGGATCTTGTTCCACCAGGAATCGCCACCACCGAGCTCTTGGTCGAACCAAACCTGCTGTTGTCCGCGCCGAAGGGCGGTTGTCAGGGCGTCGACCGTCGACCTGTCTTGGCTCGAGTAGCTGATGAACAGCGCCATCACAGTCTCCTTGGGTGAGGCCGAGCGAACGAAATGGGCGAAAGCCTGCATGCGACTGTTGCGCACGCGCCGATACCGTATCAGTGTTAGGCCTTGTCAGGACGGATAAAATTCACGTTATCTGGTCGGCTGCGGCTAATGCTTATCCGTCGCCGCCGTCGTCAACATGGGCTTCTCCGGGCGGTCGGAATTCGGCGTAGCGGCGTGCGAATTCGTCACCGGGAACCGGCCATTGCTCGCCCCCCTGCCCGCGCACGATCCAGTCGCCGTCGGCCGCGGTCGTGGGGCCCTCCAGGGTGGTGACGGTCTCGCCGGGGCGCGCGGGGCGGGCTTGAACCCGTCCCCTTCTGTGCCATCGCCCATCGCCGGCCGGCTCGTAGGTCTCCCGGAAAACGTCATCGCGTACTGACCAGATCTTTCCGTCTTCCTGCACCGCCCAGTCGCCGGCGTTGGTGCGCATGGTGTGCCCGGAATCCGATGTCCACGTCCACGGGGCGCTTCTTTGTTCCGCGGTGACCGTCCCCACCCGGGTGAAGGACTGCCACAGCGGGCGTGACCGAAAGCCCAGCTGGCGCAGGCTCCACAACGTACCCGCCAAGCTCCGCACCGCAGCATTGAGCAGGGCCGGTGTGCTTTCGACCACCGACCAGTCGACCAGCTTGTCGTGGATCTTGCGCGAGTCGTCGCGGGGAGAACCATATTTCCAGCCGTTGCGGCGGTAATAGCGGCACCAATCCTCGTGCTCTGCTTGGGCCATGCTCATCGCCGAGTTGTGGTCGAAGCCCATCAGAGCAAGCTGGTCTAACGGGGGTAATTCCGCCATGTCGTGTCCGGACAGCTGCGCCGGTGGGCTGCCCCAGGTATTCCAAGTGTGTCCTGCGATCTGTTCAACCATCCACAAGGCGTTGCGCACCTGGCGTCGGTTCGACCCGCGGTAGAACTCGTTGAGGTCTGCCCATGGCATCGCAGCCGGGGACCGTGGCGCCGCCGGGTCGATCGTCGACACATAGCGCTCGTGGATCAGCCTCGCAGCGCGCTCCCAAGCATCCTGGACCTGACCCTCGCGGGTGTCCAACACCAGGGAGTAGGACTGCAGCATGCCGACTACCTGAATCGAGTCGTCAGCGATGTTGGTATTGAGGTCCGAAGCATAGACGGGCATTTCGGGGAAGCGGGCGGCCAGCCTGGTGCCGGTCGTCGCGGCGTGGGCGTCCACCAAGATCACTGCGCTGGTTGCAGGATCGGCATCACCGATCAGCTTCAGCATGGTCGGGATCGTCGGCGCCTCCGCTATGGCATCGATGGCCGGTCCCTCCGACATGAACCCGGCCTGCTGACGGTAGAACTCGTGATCTCGCAAGTACTCCTCAGCGTCCCTTTCGACTAGGGTGAGCGCGGGTAGCGCGGCCGCACCGGGCGGGGTATAGAAGTCGCGTTCCAGCGCGCGTTGGGTCAGGTTCGCGCACAACGCGAGAGTCAATTGCGAAGTGCCACAAACGAATACACGATTTGTTCGCCCCGTCGCGATGATGCCGTCGAGGAGCCGGCCAGCGGTCACCTCATATTTGCCGACCACGTCGGCCGCCCACCGGGTGTCGGTCCCCCCGAACTGCTGGGCGCGCCACCCTTCGGCCAGCCACGGGTCATCCATGCGGACGATGAGTGGCAAACGCTGCTTGTGCCCGACCTCGGAGAGTCGACGACTGATTAGGTCTAACCACAACAGGTTGATCGCCGGATCGGGCGCCATCAGATAGAGACGAGACAAGTGGCGCCACAGCCGTAACGACACGAGGGTGGACGGCGCGTTGAAGTCCACCAGCACCACCCGGGCACCTTGCCTGCGGGCCCGCTTCACGCGGTCGTCGCCGGCATTGGTGATGACCACTAGGGTGCTGCGGCGGTCTAAAGTTCGTGCGACCCCGCTGATCATCGATTGGGTGTCGTCATCGACGCCGACAATGACGGTGACGGATTCGGCGAGGTTGGCTCGCAGCCGGTCCACCTGGGACCGAAACACGCTGAACACGACACCGCCCAAACCGGTGAAGATCGCCGCCAAAGCGGTGACCCGTGCCACCTCCAAGGCGACTGGCGTGGGGCTCGGGCAAACGTGCCCGCCCACTGAGAAGTCACCGGTGCTGCCTTTGACCAACGAGGCGGTTGCCATCAGCGGCGTGAAGAACGCCGGATGGTTGGCGTCGTGGCAATACCAATACGAGCTGAGTCCCAACAAGGCGGTCACGCTGATCAGGGCCGCGATAACGGTGAACGAGATACCCACCGCGCGGCCACCGCCAGCCGATCGGAAGGCCATGACGCACAAAGCCAGGAGCGCCAATGTCGCCGTAATGGTGGGCCCCGATCCCGGCTGACCGAACCACCTCAACCACGTCGGCAATGCGTCGGCGGCGGAGGGCCGCAGCGCCAGCAGGCACAGATAGCAAAGGAGAAGCAGTCCAACGACGGACGTGACCCAGCGTGCAGGACGGGAGGTCGTCACACTACGACGCATCGGCCGACCTCCTGACGTTGGTGCGCGCTGCACCGCACATGATGACACCGGACCGAGCTGCGGGGACGTCGAATGGGCGTGGTGCGGGCGACAGCCCTCGTGCCGCTATCCGACGAACCGCGACAGTCGTGCCGAAAGGTGAGGCACCAGGCCGCCATCGGCGTCCACCCGTTCCTCGACGTAGGCCAAGTCGCCGCCTTCGACGATGCCGTAGAGCCGTTTGGCGCCGCCCACCAGCAGGCCCGACCTACTGCGGGCCAGTGCATCGGTCGCCAACTCCCACGACGACTGGGTGCGCGGCCGCCCGTAGAACAATTCGACGTAACCGGCCGAATGGGCCAGCAGCAACTCGATCGCCTGGGATTCGCTCGGGTCGTCGGGATCGCTGACAAAGCGCCAGAAGCCCGTCTCGCGCAGGGCGGGTTCCCGGTAGTCGCCCTTGTCGTCGAGCCGCCAGGACCGGGCCTCCCAATTCAGATAATCGCCACCGTCGTGGGAGACCACGATCTGCTGTCCGAACCGGTAGTCACCATTGTGTGCGCGGCCTTCGCCGTGTCCGCGCCACACGCCGACCAGCGGCAGCAGTGCCAGCAGCGCGTCATTCAGGTTGACGCCTTCGCGCAGGTTTGCGGTGTCGGCAGGCACCGGCAGATCGTCGAAGGCCGGAATATTGCGGGTTGCGGTCACCTTGGCGCGTTCGGCAGCAGCAGCCATCGCGCGGTCGCCGAAGCTCTCAGAAGCCACTGGTCCGTCAGAGCCTTCGTCGGAGGTCACGATTCGTCAGTGATGAGCCGGTAGAGGGTGTACAGCGCAAACCATGAAATCACCACGACCGCTGCGACCAGCATGATCTCGAAGAAGAGCACCACGGCGACGAGTCTATTCGTCCCACGGGTTCAGGACATCCTGGCCGGCAGCCGCCCGCGTGTCAGGCGATCTTGACGTCTACCTCGTGGATGCCAGCGCCGGACGGCTCCACCACGGCGTCGCCGCGGCCGACCGCAGAGAGCGCGCGAAGCGTCCAGGATCCTGGTGCGGCGAAAAACCGGAAGTCACCGGTGGCCGATGCGACTACTTCGGCGGTGAATTCGTCCGAGGAGTCCAGCAGGCGGACGAACGCGCCTCCCACTGCTTGGCCGTCGCTGTCCACGACGCGGCCGGTGATCACCGTTTCCTTCTCCAAATCGACGCTGGCGGGCAACGTCAGTCCCTGCTTGGGTCCAGAGCACATATCAGCTTCCCAACTCGATCGGGGCACCCACCAGGGAGCCGTATTCCGTCCAACTGCCGTCGTAGTTTTTGACGTTTTGATGCCCGAGCAGTTCGTGCAAAACGAACCAGGTATGCGACGAACGTTCTCCGATTCGGCAGTACGCAATGGTTTCCTTCGTTCCGTCCAGACCGGCGTCGGCGTACAGCTTGGCCAGTTCCTCGTCGGACTTGAAGGTGCCGTCTTCATTGGCGGCCCGGCTCCAGGGAACGTTGATCGCACCGGGGATGTGGCCGGGCCGTTGGCTCTGCTCCTGCGGCAGGTGCGCCGGCGCGAGGATCTTGCCGGAGTATTCGTCGGGGGAGCGCACGTCAACCAGGTTTTTTACGTTGATGGCCGCGATGACCTCGTCGCGGAACGCTCTGATGCTGTTGTCCGGTGCGGCGGCAGTGTAGGAGGTCGCCGGCCTGCTGACGGTGTCGCTGGACAGCGCGCGGCCGTCGAGCTCCCACTTCTTGCGGCCGCCGTCGAGCAGCTTGACCTCGTCATGGCCGTACAGCTTGAAATACCAGTACGCGTAGGCGGCGAACCAGTTGTTGTTGCCGCCGTAGAGGATCACGGTGTCGTCATTGGATACGCCGCGCTCGCTGAGCAGTTTCGAGAATTGCTGAGCGTCGACGAAATCGCGCTTGACCGGGTCCTGCAAATCGGAGCGCCAGTCCAGCTTGATCGCGCCGGGGAGGTGGCCGGCGTCGTACGCGCTGGCGTCCTCGTCAACCTCGACAAAGACGACACCTGCGGCGTCGAGATTGCTCTCAGCCCAGTCAGCCGAGACCAGGACGTCGGAGCGGGCCATGGTGAGGATCCTTTCGATCGCTTTCGATGAGCAGCAGGGTCAAGCGGGACGCGGACTGCGTCGGAAGCGCGCGACCAGCGGGTAGAGCTGGCAGCCCAGGCAGATACCGAAGGCTGCATTCAGGAAAGCGGCCACCAGCGCGGCAGCGGTGGCGATCACGCCCATCAGGAAAGCGCCCGCGGCGAATGCGGCAGCGCCCCAGAGCGCGAAGATCAGGCCGACGAGTTGGGCGAACTTCAGCGGCGCGACCGGTTCGCGTTCCTTGATGGGTCCCAGCCGGGGCGCCACGACGCTGGCGAACACCCGTCCATAGGGGTGCCTGCGCGGCCCGCCGACGGCGCCGACGGCGAAGATAACGGCTTGCACACCGAGAATGACCGCAGCCGCCGGCGGACCAGCGGCTGAAACAATGAGCGCGACGACCAAGACTGCGGTCGTGACCCAGGCGGCGAATCTTGGTCCGCGCACGTCGACGCGGTCCGGCTCGATGGTGGTGATGCTGCTCGGCACGGTACTACTCCTAGCTACGCCTGTTGCTCTGGAAACGACAGTTGGGGAGACACGCCACGGTTGGGTTCCGAGGCTGCTCCGAGTGCTACGCGAAGGCGCGCGGCTACTCAGCAGCTACAGCAACAGCAACAACCCGCGGTGCGGCACAGATCAACTGCGCGACGCTTGGTGAGCGTGGGCTCGAGGCGGGCTGACACGTCGGCAAGCTTACCCAATGACCCACAGATCAAGCCAACAGCGGTTCCAGCGCGGACCGCAGGTCGGCGGCCTTAGGCACTCCAGCGGCCCGGTATCGCCGTCGTCCATCGACATCAAAGGTCAACGCGGTGGGCAGCGGCAGCAGCGAAAATCGGCGTGCGGTACCCGGATTGGCCTCCAGGTCGACCTCGACGTGGGCTAGGTGTTCTTCACGGGCAGGTTGTGAACGTGTAGGCGGTCGATGGGTGTTTTTCCGCCGATGCCAGTGTGGGGTCGGTGGTGATTGTAGTGATGCAGCCAGTTCTGGTAGGTCGCGGCGCGGTCGGACTCGGACCGGTAGGTCTGCGCGTAGGCCCATTCAGCGGCCAGGGTGCGGTTGAATCTCTCGACTTTCCCGTTGGTCTGCGGCCGGTAGGGCCGGGTCTTCTTATGGCTGATGTCGGGGCCTAGTGTCTCGGCGAAAAGCTTTGACCGGTAACACGATCCGTTGTCGGTCAGCACTCGCTTCACAGTGATCCCGTGATCGGCGAAGAACGCATTGGCGCATTTCCAGAACGCGGCGGCGGTCTCCTTGCGTTCATCGTCGAGGATCTCCGAATACGCCAGCCGGGAATGATCGTCGACCGCGTGATGCAGGTACGAGTACCCCATGCCGGTGCGGTTGCGCCGACCGGCTTGGCGACCCAGTTTGCGGTGCCCACCCCCGTCAGGGATGCGGCCCAGCTTCTTGATGTCGAGATGGACCATGTCGCCGGGAGCGGGGTGTTCGTAGCGGCGAGGTTTGGGCCGGCGCACCGGAAGCCCGGTGTTCTGGTCCAGATGGCCCAGCAGCGGCATCTGGTAGCGGCGTAGCACCGCTTCCACCGTCGAGCGGGCCAGCCGCAGGTGCGCGGCGATACGGTGGGCTCCCCACCGATGGATGAACCGCACCTTGATGATCCGACGTTCCCGGCGCTGGGCCAGTCGGCGCGGAGTGTGGTGCGGGCGACTGGAGCGGTCCACCATCGCTGCTGGGCCGCCGGCCCGGTAGCGGTCGGCCCATTTCTTGGCCGTGGCCGGTGAACACTGGAACCGCTCAGCAACCCGGCGCAGCGTCCAACCCTCCTCGACAACACAACGAGCCAGCCGCAACCGGCCCCGCGGAGTCAACGAAGCATTAGCGTGGGACATGAGGACCTCCCGGGATCGATGTGCGTGTGGTAACCACACCGATACCGGAGGTCCTCACCTACATACCGCTAGCCACGCCGTTCACAACCTGTCTGGGAGTTACAGCTAGGTCGCCCAGAGCGTCGCAGACCTGGCAAACACCTGACGAACCCGATCACAAGGTCCGCATCACGGTGCGCCGAAATGTACGACGGTCGTTAAGCTGCGGGAAAGGCCCGGAACCGCGATGTCCTCGGCGGCGTCCTGAGCCGACTCGGAATGAATTTCCCGGATGGCTCCGGATCACGACTGCTTAAACCCCTCCAGAGTGACGGTTACTCCATAGGTGATGCCTTCGATGATGATGTCGGATCCGCGCGCTCCCTCGGTGTTCGGCGCCACACCGAACGGAAGCCGCTGATTGGGCAGCCTGGCGCTGAAGGCGTGTAACACCGCGCCCCGCTTGTCGGCCGGCACGGTCTGATTGGCAGTGTCTGGTCCGGTGCGGATGTCGGTGGGTGTGACCACCAGCGTCGCCTGGTCGTCGGGGGCGATGGAAAGGTCTACCGAGACGCTGACCCGGTGGTCGAAGTTGGCCGATTTCGGCGTGCCGCTGAACACCAGCCCGTGGCTGCCGGAGATCCCGGATTCGGTGGTGCCGCCGGTGGCGTTGTTGGTCTCTTGGGGTGGTGCCTCGACCATCAGGTCGCTGATGCCCAGATACCGGCCCAGGTGCATCGAGTCGATGATGATGCGACTCTCTAGCTTGCCCACCGGGAGCTTCGCATCGGGCCTGATCAGCCAGGATGTGTAGGTCAGATCGACCGAGTACATCGTGGCCTCGAGGCCGGCCTTGCCGACCACCGCGTGATCAACGGAGTTGGCCTTGATCTCAAGCTGGTCGTAGTGGTCGCGCATCGCCTGCGGGATGAATGGGAATGCCACGATGGCCACGAACGGGTCTGACCCCAGACTCGCCACTTTGCGCACGGTGGACGACAGCCGGTACTCGGCATAGATGCTGGTTCCGTAGTCGACGCCGATGGCCCCGATGACAATCACGGCCACGGCGATCGCCACTGCCGTCAGCCCAACCAGTACCTTGCGCATCCGCATATTGTGGCCCAGCTCCCGGCGACGGCGACCTTCCGGACCGCCCGGTGCGGGGCGCGCACTGCCTGGTCCGCCACGCTGGTCCAGACTGCCTGACTCCTCACACTTCGTCCCGAAGCGCATCGTCGTGACGCCAAAGGCCAGGTGGCACGATATCGTTAAACGACCTGGCAACTGACGCGTGATGGCGTTACGAAATTGGGAGATGCCTTTCCCACGAGCTGGAGGAGCTTTTTGGAGCTACTACTGCTGACCTCGGAGCTGCATCCCGACCCGGTTCTGCCGTCGCTATCGCTGCTTCCCCACACCGTGCGGACGGCGCCGCCAGAACCATCGTCGTTGCTCGAGGCAGGGACCGCAGATGCCGTGCTTGTCGACGCGCGCACCGACCTGTCGTCCGCGCGTGGTCTTTGCCGTCTGTTGAGTACGGCGGGCCGGTCGGTGCCGGTCTTGGCTGTGGTGACCGAAGGCGGCTTGGTGGCGGTCAGCGCGGACTGGGGGCTGGACGAGATCCTGCTGCCCAGCACCGGGCCCGCCGAGATCGACGCCAGACTACGGCTGGTGGTCGGCCGCCGCGGTGGGCAGGCGGACCAGGAAAGCGCGGGCAAGGTAAGCCTGGGCGAACTGGTGATCGACGAAGGCACCTACACCGCCAGACTGCGGGGCCGCCCGCTTGATCTCACCTACAAAGAGTTCGAGCTGCTGAAGTACCTCGCCCAGCATGCCGGCCGGGTGTTCACGCGCGCGCAACTGCTGCACGAAGTGTGGGGGTATGACTTCTTCGGCGGCACTCGCACTGTCGATGTGCACGTGCGTCGACTGCGCGCCAAACTCGGCCCCGAATACGAGGCGTTGATCGGCACGGTACGCAACGTGGGTTACAAGGCCGTCCGGCCGGCGCGTGGCCGCGCGCCGATTGCGGACCCCGACGAGGCCGACGACGCCGAGTCCGACTCCGAGGATTTTCAAGAGCCACTGGTCGATCCGCTACGCAGTCAGTGACCTCACCTGACTGGCGCTCCGCACTGACCGTCGACGAGCAACGGCAAGTGCGTGAACTCGTTACCGTGGCAACCGAATTCGACGGGGTAGCGCCCGTTGGCGAACAGGTACTACGCGAACTCGGGCACGACCGTACCGAGCATCTGCTGGTCAACGGCTCCCAACTGGGTGCCACAGACGACGCCGCGAACACGATCGTCGGCTACCTCAATCTCAGCCCGCCGCGCGACGGGGCCGCAGGAATGGCGGAACTCGTCGTGCACCCGCAGGCCCGCCGTCGCGGTGTCGGGGCGGCGATGGGACGCGCGGCGGTGGCAAAGACCGCCGGGCGCAACCAATTCTGGGCGCACGGCACGCTCGAGTCGGCCCGGGCTACCGCCTCCGCGCTCGGCCTGGTCCCGGTGCGTGAACTGCTCCAGATGCGACGCTCGCTGCGTGGTGTCCTCACCCCGGCTCCCGCTGTCCCCGGGGTGCAGATTCGTACCTACGCGGGTACGGCAGACGATGCTGAGCTGCTGCGGGTCAACAACGCCGCGTTCGCCCACCATCCCGAACAGGGTGGCTGGACTGACGTCGAGCTGGCCGAGCGGCGCAGCGAGGCGTGGTTCGACCCGGCTGGCCTGTTTCTGGCGTTCGGCGACTCCACCGGCGATCAGGCGGGCAAGCTACTGGGCTTCCACTGGACCAAAGTCCACGTCGATCAGCCAGGCCTGGGCGAGGTCTACGTCCTGGGCGTCGACCCGTCGGCGCAGCGCCGCGGCCTGGGACAGGTGTTGACGGCAATTGGCCTCGAGTCGTTGGCGCGCCGGTTGGCCGGCGCGGCCGAACCCACCGCAACGCTCTACGTGGAGTCGGACAACGTTGCCGCAGTGCGGACCTACCAACGCCTCGGCTTCACCACCTACAGCGTCGACACGGCCTACGCGCCGACACCCACCGCCGGCTGACCGAAGGCGCAGGCAGAAGCGGTGTGGATTCCGATCATTCACTCACCGTTCACTACCTAGACGCTGCGGGTGGGCGGCATCGGCGCATATTTTCGCGGTGACTTGGCAACCTCCCTTTGGAGAGATAACCCTGCGGCGCCCGGATGCGTCAGAAAGCGAGATCGGTGAGGGTCGACAGGGAGGGCAGGACGCTGGCGGCAGTGGCGCTGGCACTGGCCATCGGTAGTGGGACATTGACCGCGTGCGGTAGCGACGAGAACCGCCGCGGCGCTTCGGACACAGGCATTTCCGGAGTCACTGGCACAACGGGATGTGGTGGCAAAAACAAGCTGATGGCGGAAGGCTCGACCGCTCAGCAGAACGCGATGGCGTTGTTCAACCAGGTGTGGGGCCGGTACTGCCCGGGCAAGAGTGTGGCGTACAACCCGACCGGGTCGGGCGCCGGCCGCGAGCAGTTCATTGCCGGCCATGTCGACTTCGCAGGGTCGGACTCGCCGTTGGTCGCGGACCAGATCGGCCCGGCCGCCAAACGCTGCGACGGTAATCAGGCGTGGGATCTGCCACTGGTTTTCGGGCCGATCGCATTGGTCTATAACCTGCCGGGCGTCCCGGGATTGGTGGTCAGCAGTGACGCGCTGGCCAAGGTCTTCAGCGGCATGATCACGGCCTGGAATGACCCGCTACTGGCGGGGCTCAACCCCGGTGTAGTCCTGCCCGACACCAAGATCACGCCGGTCTACCGCACGGACTCGTCGGGAACCACCGACAACGTGCAGAAATATCTGACGGCCGCCGCGCCGCAGAGTTGGGCCAAGGGAGTTGGCACCGAGTTCCAGGGCGGTGCGGGCGAAGGGGCCGTGAAATCGGCCGGTGTCATTCAAGCTGTGCGGGCCACCCCGGGCGCCATCGGATACGTCGAAAAAGGCTTCGCCGATCAGGCCGGCGTGCCCTACGCCCAAATCGACACCGGCAACGGCGCGGTTCCACTCACCGACAACACAGCCGGCAATGCCGTCTCAACAGCCAAGTTTGTGGCCGATGGCAACGACCTGGTGCTCGACCTCAACTCGATGTACAGCACCCAGCAGCGGGATGTCTACCCGTTGGTGCTGGCCACCTACGAGATTGTGTGCTCGAAGGGCTACGACGCGGAGACTTCCAGCGCGATCAAGTCCTTTCTCACCGTGGCTGCCAACGGCGAGCAGACCGGTCTTTTGTCGGCCGGCTATGTTCCGTTGCCCGATAAGCTCAAGGAGCGACTGGTTACCGCGATCAACGCAATGCAGTGACCAAGTGGCCCACTTCCAAGGAGCGACAGCAGAACTGTGAGGGGGTCACAGTGACAATGCCTAACCCAGCCAACGCGGGTTCGGGTGCGGTCGTTGCTGCGCCCTTTCCCGAGTCGCCGGTGGTGCCCATCAGCCCTTGGGGGGATGCGCGGCCGCAGTTGGGGGACAGGTTATTCCGCAGGCTGGCACAGGGTTCGGGCGTCCTGATCGTTGTCGTTATCGGCGCGATCGCCGGATTCCTGCTGCTGCGCGCGGTACCGGCGGTCACGCGCGATCACGAGAACTTCTTCAGCTACGGCGGCAACTGGGTCACGACCGACACCTCGGCGATGCACTTCGGAATTTCCGACCTGCTGCAGGTCACCGTGTTCGTATCGCTGTTCGCCTTGTTCCTGGCTATGCCGGTCGCGCTGGGCGTCGCAATCTTCATCACGCAGTACGCCGCGCGGCGGGTCGCCGGACCGCTAGCCTACGCGGTCGATCTGCTGGCCGCCGTTCCGTCGATCGTCTATGGCGTGTGGGGTCTGTATGTGCTGGCACCGCAGCTGCGACCGGTCGCTACCTGGCTCAATCACGCGATGGGCTGGTGCTTCCTGTTCGCCGACGGCAATGCGTCCGCGGCCGGCGGCGGCACCATCTTCACCGGCGGGATCGTCTTGGCGGTGATGATCCTGCCCATCATCGCCGGGGTCACTCGCGAAGTGTTGGTCCAAACACCGCGGGATCAGATCGAGGCCGCGCTGGCACTCGGCGCCACCCGTTGGGAAGTGGTCAAGACAACCGTGTTGCCGTTTGGGCGGTCCGGATACATCAGCGGCGCGATGCTGGGGCTCGGCCGCGCTCTGGGGGAGACGGTCGCGCTGCTGATTATCTTGCGGGGCACCCAAACAGCGTTCGGCTGGTCGTTATTCGACGGCGGCTCCACCTTCGCGACCAAGATCGCGGCCACCGCGTCGGAATTCGCCGATCAATACAAGGCCGGCGCTTATATCGCTGCGGGGCTGGTGCTTTTCCTGCTTACCTTCCTGGTCGACGCCTTGGCGCGTGGTGCTGTCGCCGGAGCCTGGAGCGGACGGGGCAGCCGATGACCGCGATCTTGGACCGCCCCCTCAAGGCGCGGACGTTCCCGGGACTCACCCGGCGCCGTCGGGTCGCAAACATTGTTGCGACCGTGCTGGTCTCGCTGTCGATGGTCATCGCCTTGACGCCCTTGCTGTTGGTGCTGTTTTCGGTGATCGCCAAGGGGTTCAAGGCGATCGTGTCCACCGTATGGTGGACGCACTCGCAAGCGGGCATGACGGCATTCGTGGCCGGCGGCGGCGCCTACCACGCGATCGTCGGCACTGTGCTGATGGGACTGGTATGTGCCGCGATCTCCATCCCGATCGGTCTCATGGTCGCGATCTATCTGGTCGAATACGGTGGCGGCACTCCGCTGGGCAGACTGGCCACGTTTATGGTGGACATCTTGTCCGGAGTGCCCTCGATCGTGGCGGCATTGTTCATCTACGCGTTTGTTGTAGCGACGCTGGGTCTTCCCCGTTCCGAGTTCGCGGTGGCGCTGGCGCTGGTCTTGTTGATGCTCCCGGTGATCGTGCGGGCCACCGAGGAAATGCTGCGGACCGTCCCGGTGGATCTTCGTGAGGCCAGTTACGCGCTGGGCATCGCGAAGTGGAAGACCATTGCCAGGGTCGTGATTCCGGCGGGGCTGTCCGGCGTCATCACCGGGAGCATGTTGGCGGTGGCCAGAGTGATGGGTGAGACGGCTCCGCTGCTGATTCTGGTCGGTTACTCACAGTCGATGAACTTCGACATCTTCAGCGGGTTCATGGGGTCGCTGCCCGGCATGATGTACAACCAGACGTCGGCGGGAGCCGGCGTGAACCCGGTTCCCACGGATCGGTTGTGGGGTGCCGCGTTAACCCTCATTCTGGTGATCGCCACTCTCAACATCGGGGCCAGGGTGATTGCGAGAATTTTGGGTCCCAAGAAGTCATAGGCAGGAGCACTACGTGGCCAAACGGTTGGACCTCAAAGGCGTCAACATCTACTACGGGTCGTTTAAGGCGGTCGCGGATGTGACGCTGTCGGTTCTGCCCCGCAGCGTGACAGCGTTCATCGGTCCGTCAGGTTGCGGCAAGACGACGGTGCTGCGGACGCTGAACCGGATGCATGAGGTCGTCCCCGGCGGCCGGGTCGAGGGCAGCGTGCTGCTGGACGATGAAGACATCTATGGCGCCGGTGTCGACCCGGTCGGTGTACGTCGTGCGATCGGGATGGTATTCCAGCGGCCGAATCCGTTCCCCGCCATGTCGATTCGTGACAATGTGGTGGCCGGCTTGAAGCTGCAAGGTGTGCGCAATCGCAAGGTGCTCGATGAGACAGCCGAATACTCACTGCGCGGTGCGAACTTGTGGGATGAGGTCAAGGATCGGTTGGACAAGCCCGGTGGTGGATTGTCCGGGGGGCAGCAGCAGCGCTTGTGTATCGCACGCGCCATCGCCGTGCAACCCGACGTGTTGCTGATGGACGAGCCGTGTTCCTCGCTCGACCCGATCTCGACGATGGCCATCGAGGAATTGATCAGTGAGTTGAAACAGGACTACACGATCGTCATCGTCACCCACAACATGCAGCAGGCCGCTCGGGTGAGTGACTATACGGCGTTCTTCAACCTGGAAGCCGTCGGAAAGCCGGGCAAGCTGGTCGAGATCGATGACACCGAGAAAATCTTTTCCAACCCGAGCCAGAAGGCGACCGAGGACTACATCTCCGGTCGCTTCGGCTAGCCCGACGACGATGCAGCCCGCGGAGCGGGGCGGTCTGCCAATCCGGCTCTCGCCTAAGGCGACGAGGGTTTGGTGTCGTCTTCGGGGAGGCTGCCGGTCGCCTGGAAGATGACGCGCCTCGCCACTTCGACGGCGTGGTCGGCGAAGCGCTCGTAGAACCGGCCCAGCAACGTCACGTCGACGGCGGCTGCCACGCCGTGCTTCCATTCGCGGTCCATCAGCACCGAGAACAGGTGCCGGTGCAGATCGTCCATGGCGTCGTCTTCTTCGCGGATCCGGGCGGCTTTCTCCGGGTCGCGGGACAACACCACCTCTTGGGCGCTGTTGCCCAATTCAACTGCGACTCTGCCCATCTCGGCGAAATACCCATTGACCTCTTCGGGCAATGCATGCTGGGGATGCCGTCGGCGGGCGATCTTGGCTACGTGCAGGGCCAGCGCACCCATCCGGTCGATGTCTGCCACCATCTGGATGGCGCTCACAATGGACCTGAGATCACCGGCAACCGGCGCCTGTAACGCCAGCAGCACAAAGGCGCTTTCCTCAGCGCGGGTGCTGAGCGTGGCGATCTTTTCGTGGTCGGAGATAACTTGTTCGGCCAGCACCAGATCGGCCTGCAGCAGGGATTGGGTTGCGCGCTCCATGGCGATCCCGGCCAGCCCGCACATCTCGCCGAGCTGTTCGGATAGCTCGGCGAGTTGCTCATGATAGGCGGTGCGCATATCGCCAAGCCTACGTTCTCGACGCCGAAAAGGGAGGCGGAGATGCGCTGCAAATGGTTACTCGCAGGTGGTGTCGGCGGCGTTGGTGACGGTCAGGTCCTCGGGCAGTTTGGTCGGCGTGTTGCCGGCGCTGCGTTCTATCTGCAGGCTGACGGACGAGCCGCTGGGTGCAGGAGTGGTGACCGACTTGAAGTCTGGGCCGAGCACTACCTGAACCACCTGCCCGTAGCCGGAAACCCGCTGCACTTTTGCATTGGCGAACGAGGACGCCACCGTGGCCGCGGCCTGCTCGTTGCCGGGTGAAAACAACACTGTGGTGGCGTTCACCGAACTCGGATAATCATCTGGCGACATCACATTGAAGCCGTCCCGCTTGAGCTGGCTGGTTGCGCTTGCCGCCAGACCGCTCTGCGTGGTCGCGTTGGATACCCGTACCGTGACATCGTCCGGCGAGGTCGTCATGACCTGTTGGTGTTGAGCCTCGGGGCTCGCAGTGGGCGTCGGCGCCTTCTTGGTAGTGGGCGCGTTCGTCGGCCCCGAAGTTGGCGAGGTCCCGCCCAAAGGCTTGGCGTTCTGGTCGTTTTCCTTCGGCAAGGGATCGTCGTTGATGATGGCATCGAACAGCGCCCGCATATCGGCCATGCGCGGCGGCTCGTCGCCGTTCTGGTCGGTTATGCCGGTCGGCACGGTCACGAACGTGATGTGCCCGGCCGCGATACCCTGCAACGACTGACCAAGCTGGACCAGGTCTTTGGTCTTGACGTTGTCGACATAGCTGTCGCCGATGAACATGTTGACAACGTCGTTGAGCTTGTTGAGGTCCAACAACGTGTCGGTGGAAATCAACGAACGCAGCAGTGACGACACGAACAACTGCTGGCGTTTGATGCGGCCGTAGTCACCGTTGGTTTCGGTGGTGACTTGGCGGGCGCGCACATAGTTCAACGCTGTGGGCCCGTCGATGACTTGGCGTCCCGCGTGTTCGAGAACCGTCCCGAGTTCGTAGTCGTGCAGCGGGGTGCGGGTGCACACCTCGACGCCACCGAGGGCGTCGACCATTCGCGCGAATCCGGCGAAGTCGACGGCGATAAAGTGGTTGATGCTCAATCCGGAGAGTTTCTGGATCTCCTTCACCAAACACTTCGGGCCGCCGAAGGCGAACGCCGAGTTGAGTTTGGTCTCGGTGTAGACCTTCTTGGGGCCCCAGGTCCCCTTCTTTTGGTCGTAGAGGGGTCCGTACTTGCCGGTGTCAGGGTTCCAGGCTTCGCATTGCATCGGGGTGATGGCCAGATCGCGGGGAAATGACACCGCCACCACACGTTTGCGGTTCGCTGGAATGTTGACCAGCATCACGGTGTCCGACCGTGCGCCATCGGCGTCATCGGTGCTGCCGGCTCCCATGTCGGCGTTTTCCCCGGCGCGCGAGTCGATACCGACGATCAAGAAGTCTTCGTCGCCGTACTGGCCACCGGGGTCGATGATGTCGCCCGAGTGCGGGTCGAGCGCACTGACGGTGTTGAGCCGGTTGTTTTTCGACGTGCTCCACTGCCATGCCCCGCCGGTGAGTGCCAGTGCCAGTACGGCAAACAGCGCTGCCAGCGAGCGCGCAGCAAGCAGCATCGGCCGGCGGCGCGACGCGGTTGGCATCTCCGTGGTCCGGCCGGGTCCGCACTCGTCGCCGTCCGGATAGTCGGCGGCCTCGAGGGCGGGAAGCGGTGAGACGGCCTCGATCACCTGGGTGTCCTGCAGGTCGACGGGCAGGTCCGGCGCAGCCTCGGGAGGTTCGGTGTCCGGGGTGGCATGTTCAGCTGCGTGACGGTGACTGGGCCGATCACGGGTCGGGGCGCCGACTTTGGCGATCAGGTCAGCAACAGTGACGCCGCCGCCGGTGTGACATCCGACTTTTTCGGTGTCGTCGCCTGTTCGGGACCCGACGGGTTCCGCGGGATACGCGATGTGGGGCCCTGCAGGGGTCTGGACGGGCGGCGCCGCTTGCCACCGGTGCAGGTTGTAGTCGGACGCGGGTTCTGAGAACCGCTCCCAGGGGGCGGCGCCCCGCTTTGGCTGCGGCTGTGGAGTAACGAGTTGGCCGTGGCCCGTACCGAATGCGCGCCGATGATGAAGAGTGGCGTCATCCTCGGCGTCACCCATGTGCTATCGGCCTCCGAAGCTCTGAAGCGGACTTCAGCGTGTCCGTGCGCTCCTGTCAGCGCAGCGCTGCGGTCATCAGCGCTGCGGCCCGCGCCACCCAGTGGGTCGCACGTCGCTGGTCACGCTCGTGCAGCGGTACTCTATCGATCCGCCGCCGAAGCGAAATGCAGCAAGGTCCACATCGTACTGAGTTATCGGTTCGGACGCGATTTCGAGCCCGCTCCGATTCAGCCGCCCGATCCCATGACGTCCGCTCCGGCGGGCACCGTGCAGTCGTCCGGATCGGTCAGCCAGCCGTCAGGCAGGGCCACCCGGGCCGGTGAACCCTGTCGGCCCCGCGGGCCGGCCGCCGCGTCCGGAAGTGGGACGGCGCCGTCCAACCGGTCCAGCAGCGAATCAAGTTCATCGAGCGTCTTGACCAACGCCAGTGCCCGGCGCAACTCTGAGCCGGCGGGGAAGCCATGCAGGTACCACGCGATGTGCTTGCGGATGTCGCGCATGCCCTTGTCCTCGCCGAAATGCTCGGCCAGCAACCAGCCGTGCCGGCGGACGATGTCGGCGACCTCGCCCAGCGTGGGTGGGGAGGGAGGTGGGCTCCCGGTGAACGCGGCCGACAGCTCAGCGAAAAGCCAGGGCCGGCCCAGGCAGCCCCGGCCGATGACAACGCCGTCGCATCCGGTCGCAGCCATCATCGCCAACGCATCGCTGGCGTCGTAGATGTCGCCGTTGCCGAGCACCGGAATCGTCTGCACATGCTGCTTGAGCCGCGCGATCTGGTCCCAATCGGCCGTGCCGGAGTAGCGTTGCGCCGCCGTACGCGCATGCAGGGCGACCGCGGCGGCGCCTTCGGCTTCGGCGATACGGCCGGCGTCCAGATGTGTGTGGTGCTCGTCGTCGATGCCGATGCGGAACTTGACGGTGACCGGTACCCGGGTGCCTTCGGTGGCGCGCACGGCTGCGCCGACGATCTGGCCGAACAGCCGTCGCTTGAACGGCAGGGCCGCTCCACCGCCGCGCTTGGTGACCTTGGGCACCGGACAGCCGAAATTCATGTCGATGTGATCGGCCAAGCCTTCGTCGACAATCATCCTGGCGGCCGCGTACGTGGTCGCCGGGTCGACCGTGTAGAGCTGCAGCGAGCGTGGCGACTCGTCCGGGGAGAACGTCGTCATGTGCATCGTGACCGGATGCCGCTCGACGATTGCACGTGCGGTCACCATCTCGCAGACATACAGTCCGCTGACGGTGCCGACCCGCGCCTGCTCTAGTTCACGGCACAGCGTACGGAATGCGACGTTCGTCACACCGGCCATCGGGGCCAGCACCACCGGGCTGGCCAACTCGATCGCGCCGATGCGCAACGGCCACTACCGTCCGCTCATCTTCAGCGTGCCCTTGGTGGTGAGCAGCTTGCGGGCGGTGATCTTCTCGGCCACGCGCGCCTGCCGCTCGAGGTAGCGCTGCTTGGACGCCTCGAACTTGTCGCACTCTGCTTCGAGTTCCTCGATCAGCTTGCCGAGGTCGTCGCGCATCCAGGCGGCCTCCCCGGTGAAATCCTCCCGCTCGAAGATGCGCCACTTCTTCAGCACCGGCTTGACGACTTCCTCGAGGTGGATCCGGATGTCGTAAACGCCGCCGACGGCGATGATCACGGCCTTGCGCCGGAACTCGGGCACCAGGAAGCCGGGCATCCTGAAGTGACGCAGCACCCTGTGCAGTGACTTCATCGCCTGGTCGGGCGCGATGTCGAACGCGGCCTCGCTGACGTCGCGGTAGAAGATCATGTGCAGGTTCTCATCGGCCGAGATCTTGGCCATCAGCTGGTCGGCGACGGCTTCGTTGCACGCCTTACCGGTGTTGCGGTGCGAGACCCGGGTGGCGAGCTCTTGGAAGCTGACGTAGATGACCGAGTCGGTCAGGCGATCGGCGAAATACTCGCCCTGCTGGTTCTGACCCGGGCTGAAGCCGCGGTTGACCACCTCGAGGCGAAGCTTCTCCAACTCGACGGGGTCGACCGAACGCGTGACCACCAGATAGTCGCGCAGCGCGATGCCGTGCCGGTTCTCCTCGGCGGTCCAGCGGTTGACCCACTGGCCCCACGCGCCGTCCATGCCGAAGTTCATGGCGATCTCGCGGTGATACGACGGCAGGTTGTCCTCGGTGACCAGGTTCTGCACCATCGCCACCTGGGCGACGTCGGAGAGTTTGCTCTGCTCGGGGTCCCAGTCCTGGCCGCCGAGCGCGTAGAAGTTCTTGCCGTCCGACCACGGGATGTAGTCGTGCGGGTTCCAGTCTTTGTGCATGCTCAAATGGCGGTTCAGGTATTTCTCGACCACCGGTTCAAGATCGTGCAGCAGCTGTAGGTCGGTCAGCTCGGCTGACATAGGGCCTCCAGTTATCTGTGTCTATGGGTTGCAGTCAGAGTATCTGTGTACCCCGGTAGCATCAAGTTCCTGCCCGCGTGGCGGTGCGACTGCTTCAGACATCGGGCGGCGGCGGCCATTCATCGGCACGTCTGTGTCCCCACAGCCTGCCAGTCCGGCGCAAACAAAGCTGGCTACGGGGATTTCCCCAGCTCAGGATCTCGAACATACGGTGCTGCCGTGGTGAATAGCATGTTGATGCAGTAATCGATGAATTGCTCGCGGGTCGCGTCGAGTTGTCCGTTCAGGTACGCGGTGAAAAGACTCGACAGACCGCCGACGAGGCTAGTGGCGATCATTTTCTGCAGCACCGGATCGCCGATCCCGGACAGCTTGCGCTGCAGCAGATCGATGAAGTTGGGCATCCACTCCGTGCCCGACCGGGTCAGTACCGGCTCCACCGCCGGCGCCAGGAGCAGCACCCGTCCGCGCACCGGGTCGTCGACCATCAGCTCGACGAATTGTTCGACGGCTTCCCGTGGGGTTTTCGCCGATGTCAGCGCATTCATCGCCCGCGTGCAGACATCGTCGTAGACCGCGCGCACGAATTCGTCACGGTCGCTGAAGCTCTCGTAGAAGTAGCGTTCGGTCAGCGCGGCCTTGCGGCACACCGCGCGGACGGTCAGCGCTCCACCATCGCTGCCGAGTAACTGCACACCGGCGGCGATGAGATTGTCGCGGCGCAGGGCGAGGCGACTCTCCAGGGGGACGCCGGTCCAACGGCCCCGTCGTTGACCGGTCTGCACATCGCTCCTAAGCTGAAACTGACAACATATGTAGTCAGAATTGCAGATACCCACAGGGATCCGATAGTGACTCAAGATACGTCCGCATCATGCCCACTGACCAGCGGCGTAACGGGTAGCGAATTGACCGCTACCGCCCAGGAGTCGATTCCCCGCGGGTTGCCCGATGGGACCGACGGTGTGGCCGGCGGTTGTCCGGTGTCGCCGTTGGGCTACGAAGCACCGCCAATCCCGCTCGGGCCCGATTCGCTGACATGGCGGTACTTCGGGGACTGGCGCGGCATGCTGCAGGGTCCGTGGGCCGGATCCATGCAGAATATGCACCCGCAACTGGGCGCGGCGGTCATCGACCACTCGACGTTTTTTGTCGAGCGCTGGCAGCGCCTGCTGCGCTCGTTGTACCCGATTGGCGGAGTCGTCTTCGACGGTGACCGTGCCCCGGTCACCGGTGCTGAGGTACGCGACTACCACACCGCTATCAAGGGTGTTGACGAACAGGGCCGCCGCTACCACGCACTGAACCCCGATGTCTTCTACTGGGCACACGCCACATTCTTCGTCGGCACCATTCATGTGGCCGAGCGGTTCTGCGGCGGGCTGACCGAGGCGCAGAAACGCCGGCTGTTCGATGAACACATCGACTGGTATCGCATGTACGGCATGAGCATGCGGCCCGTCCCGGCATCCTGGGAGGAATTCCAGGAATCTACTGGGACCACATGTGCCGCAATGTATTGGAGAACAACGCGGCGGCACGTGCTGTTCTAGACTTGACCGGGTTACCCAAACCTCCGTTCGCCCAATGGCTTCCGGATTGGATGTGGGCCGCGCAACGCAAACTGCTCGCTCCGTTCTTCGTCTGGGTGACCGTCGGCCTTTACGATCCGCCCGTTCGCGAGCTGACGGGCTACGAGTGGTCGCGGCGCGACGAGTGGTGGCACCGCCGCTTCGGCGACATCGTTCGCCTCGTATTCGCCTGTGTGCCAAGCCGATTCCGTAAGCACCCGCGCGCCCGGGCCGGCGTGGACCGTGCCGCCGGACGAATCCCGGTCGATACTCCGCTGGTGCAGACTCCGGCCCGTAACCTGCCGCCTCTGGACGAGCACGACAACCCGAAGCATTACTGCCCGAACCTCTCCTAGGCGACCCGCAAGCTGCGCGTGTTACGCGTGGACGTGACCGTGAACGTCTTCCAGGCCGGCCTGGTGCACGTGCTGATGAGTGTGCTCGGTCCCGTCGCCGTGGGTGTGGGAGTGCGCGTGCTCCACGTGGTCATGCTCGTGCGCGGTATGTGCATGGGCATGAACCACGTCGCCGTGCCGGTGTTCATGTGCATGTGGTGCGTCGTGGGTGTGCTGTTCGGTCATCAGTGTCGTCTCCCTTGTGCGAATACCTGGTGTTTACTTGTCGTTTCAGCTGGCGCTGCCGTGCTGTGAGTTCGGCGGCGACGGTGATCCGGCGACCGCCTTGAGGCCACCGTCGGCGCGGTGATGACTGGGAACACCCGGGCCGGCGTGTTCGGCGTTGAAGACCGCGTCGATGACGAGCTGGCGCACGTGGTCGTTCTCGAGGCTGTAGAAGATTGTGGTGCCGTTCCGGCGAGTGCGCACCAGACGGGCCATCCGCAGCTTTGCGAGGTGCTGAGAAACCGACGGCGCCGGCTTGCCCACGTGCTCTGCGAGTTCGTTCACCGACATCTCCCGGTTCGTCAGTGACCACAGCACCTGCACACGGGTGGCGTCGGCCAGCATCCGGAAAACCTCGACCACCAGGTTGGCCTGGTCGTCCGGCAACCGACCTTCACCATTACCTGCATGCATATGCAGATACTAGCGGAAGATCGGCGGCGCTGCCTAACTGTCGGTTCGGCCTGGCGGGACGACCGTCGATTTACGCTGCCCGCCGTTGCGCTCGTTCCAGAAACGGTAGACATCCAGCGCGGCATCATCGGGCTGGTAGCGCATCGGCAGGCGCCGCTGGTCCCAGCTCTTACCGAATTCGTCGTAGAACGTCGCGACTTCGAAGTGTGTGCGGTCATCGAGGTAGTACTGCTCGTAGGACTCGCGAGTGAGCAGGAAGATGACTTCCTTGGGCGAGCAATAGTACAGCGAGCCCAGGCACATCGGGCACGGGTGGGCCAGCACATAAATGGTGCAGTCGACCAGGTGCTCGGTGCCCAGCTTCGTGCACGCCTCTCGGATGGCGAGAATTTCCGCGTGGGCGGTCGGATCACTGGTCTGAGCCACCCGGTTGCCGCTCTCCGCGAGCACCTCGCCGTCTTTGACGATCACCGTTGCGAATGGCCGACCCCCCTCGGTAACGTTCCGGCGGGCCAGCTCGATGGTGCGCTGGGCAAAATCCGGCACGGGTCCTCCGATGACAAAAGGGGCGGATAACTCTCGGAGAGTAGTCCCGAGGGCAGGGGCAATCGGCCCTGTGATAGTAACTAGACTGTCTATATTTCTTCCGATCAGATTGAGGAACACCATGGCGCGCGCCGATCGTGATCGTTGGGACCTGGCGACGAGTGTCGGGGCGACGGCGACCATGATCGCGGCCCAGCGAGCGCTGGCCTCTGACGAAAATTTGATCGATGACCCCTACGCGGCGCCGTTGGTGCGTGCCGTCGGAATAGACGTCTATGTCCGGTTGGTGAACGGCGAAATTCCGGTCGGCGGGGATTCCGAATTCGATCCACAGCGCATGGCCCAGGGAATGGCCTGTCGCACCAGGTTTTACGACCAATTCTTCCTCGACGCGACCCGGGGTGGCATTGGCCAGGCGGTAATCCTGGCGTCGGGACTCGATGCCCGCGCCTACCGGCTGCTGTGGCCGGCGGGCACCGTCGTCTACGAGGTCGACATGCCGGAGGTGATCGAATTCAAGACCTCGACCCTCCGGGATCTCGGTGCCGAGCCCACCGCCGAGCGGCGCACCGTCGCTGTCGATCTGCGCGACGACTGGGCCACAGCGCTGCGCGAAGCAGGATTCGATACCCAGGCTCCCGCCGTGTGGAGTGCGGAAGGTTTATTGGTCTACCTGCCGGACTCAGCCCAGGACGCGCTGTTTGACAACATCACCGCTCTGAGTGCTCCCGGTAGCCGCCTGGCGTTTGAATTCGTGCCCGACACCGCGGTTTTCGCCGACGAACGATGGCGCGCACATCATGAGCGGATGAGTGAACTAGGGTTCGAGATCGACTTCAACGATCTCGTCTATCACGGTCAGCGCAGCCACATTGTCGAGTATTTGAGCCAGCGCGGCTGGCAGACCTCATCCCAAACGGTCGCGGAGCTGCACGCGTCAAACGGTTTTGTCTATCCCGACGATGACGTCGCCGCAGCCTTCGCCGATGTGACCTATAGCAGCGCGGTGCTCACGCGCTAACGCAGGTGGCCGAAGGCATATCGGCTGAGTAGATTTGGTTGGTGAGCATTTCCTGAAACACGCTGACTGCCGGCTGGTACAGGTCCTGGAAAGTCTTTAGCACCGCATCCCGGTCGTATTCGGGGATAGATCCGGCCGGAGTCCAGAAGCTGTCGATATCCAACAGGAAAAACGGTCCGGTTTGGACCGGCATGGTCCGGCGCAGGTGATAACTTGGATCAAGCGCCTGACCCATGCCCGGGCCGTAGCGGACGATCAGCGACTTGCCCGGTTGCGCTTCTCGGTAGACCGCGGCACCCTGCCACTCGGTCAGGGTCAGGCCGGCGGGTGCGATGCGCTGCGGCCCCAACAGCGGCTCGGCGATCGACTCGGCCCACTCGATGCGGCCATCCACGTCCACGGGGACTCGGACCTCGAGGACATAGCGCAGACCGATACGTTCCACCCCGACGATCGACGATCGACGAGACCCGTGCCCGGGCGTCCGCGACCCGCATCACAACGTCGACCAGGGTCTCGAAGTCGGCGTAAGCGGTGGTCTCGATGACGACCGCGTGCGTCTTCAACGAGGCGGCAAGGGTGTTATCGCGGTTGATGTAACGGACGAAGCGCTCGGCGGTTGGTGTCGGACCTGCACCGGCGACCATTCCCCACGCGACGTCCTGGGCCTGGCGTTCGATCGGCAGGTGGTCGACGAGTAGGCGTTTGAGCTCTCCGCGCGAGGATTCGGTGAGGGAATCTGTTGCCGGGTGACGGATTTCCGTCGTGACCAGCGCTACGGGCGCCTTCGGATATGCCGTATCGACACTCACCTTGCGAAAGCATAGCCACGCCGTCCGGCGGCTGACGGTACTTCGGCCATACCGCTGGCCCGGCCAGGGCCGATGCGACTCCCTCATCTCAATAGGTGTCAAGGATCAGTCGACGTAACTGTCGAGCATCAGCCGGACCACTGTCAGGCATCACCCGAAGCTGAAATGTCAACCATCAGCCGAGGTCATACGGCTTTCCGGTGCCCCCACTAGGACTCGAACCTAGGACCTGCGGATTAAAAGTCCGTAGCTCTACCAACTGAGCTATAGGGGCGCGAAGATTCAGGATACTGGGTCGGAAACGGGGCTCGTTTGAGGATTCGGCCCGCGGTGACCTAAGCTGACTTGGCTCCCAACGTGACCACGTTGCGAGGACCCCGGAGAGATTCGGTTCTGGCCCCCTTCGTCTAGCGGCCTAGGACGCCGCCCTTTCAAGGCGGTAGCGCGGGTTCGAATCCCGTAGGGGGTACTTGCGACGCGGCGACGCGGAGCAGCAGCAAGGCCCTGTGGCGCAGTTGGTTAGCGCGCCGCCCTGTCACGGCGGAGGTCGCGGGTTCGAGTCCCGTCAGGGTCGCCAGCATGGCGAGGCACTCGCTGCCTTCCGGCCAGGTAGCTCAGTCGGTATGAGCGTCCGCCTGAAAAGCGGAAGGTCGGCGGTTCGATCCCGCCCCTGGCCACCAGTTCTGACCTGCACGGACGCGGTGACAGCACTCTATGGATGGTTGGTCTTGTCCGGTTCCTGTCCGTTCGCCTTGCTTTTGGCGACGTCGTGGAGCCGGTCGAGGTTCGTGGCGACGTGGTCGAGTTCGTCTGAGTAGAGATCGCTGTAGATGTTCGCGGTGACGGTCGGCGTTGAGTGCCCCATGGTCTTCTGGACGTAGCGGAGGTCGGCGCCGGAGGCCCGGGCCAGGCTGGCGTAGGTGTGGCGGAGGTCGTGGATGGTCAGCGGCGCCAGTTTGGTTTTCTTGAGGGCTTTGTTCCAGTGGGTGTGCCGGCGCCAGTTGTTTGATCTGAGGAAGCCGCCGTTCGGTGAGGTGATCGCTTGTTCGTCAGGTGCGCGGTTGTCGATTCGTGGCTTGAGTGCGTCGATGACGATTTGGGGGAGTGGGACGGTTCGGACGGCAGCGCGAGTTTTCGGCGGTCCGACGATGATCCGGCCCTCGACTTCCGGCGCGGCCTGGCGGACGTAGAGCCGGCGCGCCTTGAGGTCGATGTCGCCGACGCGCAGGCCGACGAGTTCGGACCAGCGCAGCCCGGTGAAGGCCAGGATCGTGACGATGTCGCCCTGGTCGCCGCATGCCGCTGCCAGCGCGGCGACTTCGGTGGCCGTGAGATAGCGGTGGCGTTCTCGGGCGGGTATTCGCCCGGACTGATACGCCCTGCGCCGGGTTGTTGTGGATTCGGCCGTCCTCGCGCGCCATGTCGAGAATCGACCGCAGCAGCCGGAGCGTGGCGAGTTTGGCCCACGGGCCGACGGTGAGGGTATCGATGAACTGCTGTACGTCCTTGCGGCTGATTTCGTCGAGCGGGACATGGCCGAAGCGTGGGCTGATGCGGAGTTCCCAATGCTGGGTGTAGCCGCTCCACGTCTTGGGTGAAACGGCCGGGCGTTTCGATGCGCTGTATTGGGTCCAGATTGCGGCGAGTTTGACCCGGCCAAGTCGAGGGTCGAAGCGCCTGGCACCGATCGCCGCTTCGCCGTCCCGATCGGCTTTGAAAGCCCGCGCTTCTCGCAGGGTGGCGAACGTCGACGACGTTTCGACCCATCCCGACGGCGAGTCTGGATCGCGCACCAGGTAGCGCACTTGATAGCGCGGTTGGCCGGCTGAGTTGGTCCGCTTTCGGATGCCGCGCGGTACTGATCCGGCCACTTAGCGGCGCACCTGCTTGAGCCATGCGCGGACTTCCGCTGCGTCCCAACGTCTTACGCGATCGGACAGCGTGTAGCACGGCGGCCCCACGTCTTCGCCGTGTTCGCGCAACGCGCCCCATCGGCTCACGGTCGCAGCCGACACGCCAAGCAGTTCGGCCACCTGTTCCGCTGTCAGCAGCTCTGGAAAGGTCGCTATTGCGGTGGTGGCGGGTTGATGCCGAGAGTTGCCATGTCGATGTCCTCAGCTCTCTGCGGGACCAGCGGGTCTTCGACGCGTGATCCCGTATTCTTCTGCAACAGAACGGATTAACGAGTCGGGCCAGTAGTCGGCGCGTACCCGCATCGTTGATCCGTCTTCGGCGATGACGTATCCGGTCCCGGGCTCATTCGGGTTGATGCGGTGAGCGGGCGCGGCATCAGCGAGGCCATCGCCGAGAACCATCGCGACCTCTTCGCGTGAACGCAGACGCAGCGCAATGGTCTGGGTGAACAACCCGCGCATGGGCAGGATCTCCTTGCGCGGGTCCTGCATGAATGCGGCGACCACGATGCCGATGCCTCTGCCCTTTGTCAGGATGCGTGAAAGCGAGGCCGCGACTTGCTTCTTAAGGGCGGCGTCTGTCATGTAAGCGGTCAAGCCCGCCAATTCATCGATGAGCAGCACCACGAGGGGTTCGGCGGTGCTTGGCGTGTGTGATCGCGCCCTGCCGGCCATCCTGCGGCCTCGGCTATCCAGCAGTTCCTCCAACTTGGTCAGCAGCCAGGCGGCCTCGGCCTCGTGTCGTCGCAATTTTGCTGAATAGGGCGGAGCCGACTGACACTTCGATCCCGTACTTGAGATCCATGGCGAATAGCACGCGCGGTTCCTGCCTTGATGGCTGGGCCTAATCCGCCGGCGATGCCCCAGAAAACGGAGCCCTTGCCTGAGCCCGAGCATCCCAACAGTCAGAGTCTGGAAGCCGGCGACGGGCAGAATCCACGGCGACCCGTTCTCGCATCGGCCGATTTGAACAGCGGTCGCATCGGTACTGGTTGGCCGTCTGGCAGTTTCAACGACTGTGAAAGCAGTTCCCGCATAACGAATTCCATGCGGACCGTGCCAGGTGCAACGGCCTTCGAGCGACCGGAATGTGCCCCCACGGCGTCACGGATGGCCGGGACCGCCTTTTCGAGGTCGTCGACCGTCTGGCCGGTCCGTGTGCGGACGGTCATGCGCAGACAGTCGCCAGACTTCCTCACTGCGAGGATGTCGAGGATGAGTCCAGACCGTCTTCGTCGTTCTGCTTGCCCTGCATGTCTTTGCGAGTGACGCGCTCCGAGGTTGACAAGCCGCAGGCCTTGGCAATTCGTGGCCAGGAGGTCATGGCCCAGAGCAGCCACCAGGCCTGACGCACGTGGGATCCGAAATAGCGCTCGAATGTGGCTGGTGATCGCAGTCGCCAGACGACGAGTGACGATCGTCACAGCGACGACCGTCGCGATCAGCCACATGGTGCCGAGCTTCAGCAGGTGCGCGAGGTAGTCGAAGTCGATCCCGCCGTCGGGATCCGGACGACGCGAGGTCTACGGGTCGTATGGACTCATGCCGGCACCCGGCCTGACGCTGACGATCCCGCCTTGCCCGTGTCAGCCGTCATGCCCGAGGCCCGAAATGACCACGCGATGCGGCCGGATTCGGTCGAACGGTCGACGTACGGCAACACGCGACAGATCTTCGAAAACCACCGGTGTGAAGGGCATCCCGCTGGTGTTCGGCGGGCACTCTGGCTGTGCTCGGGCGTGGCGAACTTGACGGTGAGGGTGCGCGCTCGCTTGCTCGCCGCCGGGTCGCCGTCGAGGACTTCGACCTGCCATAACGGCAGGCCTGACTCTCGATCAGTCGCCTGAACCTTGTTGTCCTTCGTTGACCGCTCGTAATCGATCACCGGCGTCACGTCGGACACCACGAACGCTCGGTGCGGGAAAACCTGCTGGTGGGACACCTTGAGCCACTTCGGCACGGACATTTGTGGACCTTTCGCTGGAACTGCTCTAGACAAGTCGATTGTCACATAGTCGTCTAGAGGAGCGCGACGGTCGACGCAAGACTTTTTCGAGATTTTTCGCTCAGCGCGCCGGGAACTCGTATTCGAGCAGGTAGGCGGACGCCACCTTCACGGTGTCGCAGACCTCAACCGCCACGTCATTCGCGTCATACGCGGTTCGCAGCACCGTCAGTACGGGAACTCCTGGTTCAAGTTCCAGCTGCCGCCGTTCTTCGGGAGTGGGCATCCGAGCTGCGACTTCCTCGGTGAAGCGGGCGAGTACATGACCATTCTCTTCCAGCCGGGCGTAGATGCCACCGGGCCCGGTGTCCACCTGCTCGATCTTCGTGCCTTCGGCGAAAGCCGCAGGGATGTATGAGACTGCCGTCTCAACGGGTCGGCCGTTCGCCAGATAACGCCTCGATCGCACGACAATGTCATCGTCGGCTGATACTCGAAGTCGCTCAGCTACAAACGAATTCGGCTTCTCCCGGCTCACGACGATATTGTCGACTTGTGGCGAGTATCCGGATTTCTCCGCTTCGACGGTAAATGCGGCCTTGCCCTCGGCGCGATGCTGTCGCGCGAATCGATCTGACGCCAGTCTGCGGATTGGGGGTGTCGGACGGACGAACACCCCGCGGCCGTGTTGTGAGACGACCAGTCCTTCGGAACGAAGCTCCTGCACCGCTTGTCTTACAGTCATGCGCGCCACGCCGAAATGCTCGATCAGCTCTGTCTCGGACGGCAGTCGTTCCCCGGGTGCTAGCCGATTGGAACTGATCGCCTCTCGCAACATGCCCGCGATCTGCCGATATGGCGGCTTGTCATCCGCTCGGTCGATTTGCCCAAGTTGCAGCACCCGCTGGCCTTCCATTACATGTCTAGACGACTAGTCTAGGAAGCCAGTCAACCCGTGTCACTCCTGCCGGCATCGAACGAGGGAGACCTAGCGATGGCAACCACGCCTAAACACTCGGTCAGTGTCGCCGGCATCGTCGTACGGGACGATGATCGCGTTCTCGTGATCAGGCGAGACGACAACGGCCAGTGGGAAGCCCCCGGTGGGGTACTCGAACTGGACGAATCCTTCGAGGACGGTGTTCGGCGGGAAGTCCTCGAAGAAACTGGATTGACAGGTCACGGTGGAACGTCTGACCGGCGTCTACAAGAACCTCACTCATGGGATTGTTGCTCTGGTCTACCGCTGCCGTCCTGCCGATGGGGACACTCACCCCACTGCCGAAGCGCGCGAAGTTCGTTGGATGACAAGGGAAGAAGTTCAGTCAGCGATGAATCCTGCATTCGCCGTGCGCGTTCTGGACGCGTTCGACGACGCGTCTCACTCGCGCGCCCACGATGGAGTCAACCTCCTATCGTGCTAGACAAAGTCCGCGGTATCGCTGCGGTGGTAATGCCGGCAAGTTAGTTCTGTTGCGCACCCCGTCCTGCCGGGGACCGGTGGTCGATCGTCTGGAAGCCGAGCGGCCGATCCACACACCGCATCGGCTCGGGTAAGCGATCGCAGAGCCGTTGTAAGTATGCGGCTCGTGCCTCGTCCGACGGGTTCGTTCCAAATACCCGATCAGCCGCATCGTGAACCCTTTTTCAGACCAGACCGTTCCTGCGCTAGCAGGTGAGAAACCTGTCGCCGCGAAGTGAGACGATGCGCCTATGGCAAATGACGACGCAAGGAGCGCCTTCTATCGCGATGACATGCGCGCACGAGTTGAACGTTTCGCGATCGGAAGCCTGCGCGCTGGCGTACTCCGCCAGCAGGATCGGTCATACGACCACTGCTACAACTACTTTGCCGCCACGAAGCACCCGACTCGCGATATGGAGAAAAGCTGCGCGATTTTGGGCTTCTACTTGGCGAGCTGGGGCATGTACCGCGGCTCCAGCTACCTGTTCAACAAGACCAACTCCACCCACTTCGTACCCGTCATCGAATACATCGAAGACGATGGTGACAAGCTGCGCCGCATCGACGTCGACTGCTACGACGCCGACAGCATCGAGCAGATGCTTACCGCCTACGGCTACCTGCAGCAGAAAGTGCTTCCCGAAGGGAATGAGCCGGTCACGCTGATAACCAAGATCCTGCTCGGCGTGTTTGGGTGCACGCCCGCCTACGACACCTACTTCCGGGCTGGTATCCGGACTATGACACGCGACCACAGCCGTGTGGCGTTCTCGAGTTTCAATCGGCGCTCACTCCAGCTGCTCTCGGAGGTTTACCTCGCGAACGCGTCGAAGCTAAATGAGCTCGCGGCCGAGTCCAACACGTGGAGGTTCACCGATTCCGCCTCGCCGACCGGACTACCACTCACGAAGGCCAAAATCCTCGACATGTACCTGTACGACCTCGGGTATAGACCAAACCCACCCGCTACCGACGGCTCCGCGTCACCGCCATGAAGGCTCGGTCAGCGAAGATTAACCGCCTGAGACAAGATTTGATCGACTTCGTTTGTCTAGTTCTGAGACTTGATGACAGCAGCTACTGATCGGCGGCCTGTCCAGTGCCCCTACAGGGACGATGCCGGCGGGTTCAACGACTACCCTCGCCTTGCCACCCCTCCGGATTTGTCACTGGCTGAGTGGAGACCCGGAATTTACCATTTTCGGCACCGGGGATGGGGTTCGAATGCTGAGTGGAGCTATCTAGGCTCAGTCTTGTGGAGGCGAAAGTGGCTGGGGTTCTGGTATTACCGACTGTGGCAGAATTCCTGGCCGCATATAGCCCGGAGCCCGTGCCTGCTTCTCGGACGGAGGCCAGAACACTCACTATCACCGCCAATTCTCCCGCCGTCGTCGACGCCGCCGGGATCTGCCACCGGACGCGTGTTCGTGAGGCCCTGTCGTGAGACTCGTCGATGGCGGACTGAGGGTCGCAGCCAGCGACCTCGCAAATTTCATCGCATGCCGTCACCTGACCCGACTTGATCTGGCTGCCGCGCATCAGTTGGTCAGGGCGCCGGTACTCAACGACGTTGGGGCCCAGGCTCTCGAGGAGCGAGGGCTCGACCACGAGAGGCATATTCTCCAAGGCATCCGAGCTCGAGGATGGATCGTTGAGGACCAACGAACCGACGAGCGCGACGGGAGGCGTGAAGCAGATGCGACGACGGCGGCGATGCGCCGCGGAGCAGACGTCATCTATCAGGGCACGTTGCTGGTCGACGACCGCCTCGGGCTACCCGACTTCCTGATCCGCGCCGATCTACTCGGATCAACAAACGGGTCCAAACCCCGGTACGAGGTCGTTGACGCCAAGCTCGCCCGAACGGCGAAGGCGCGGGCGGTCCTGCAGACCACCTTCTATTCAGAGCTGTTGAGTGACGTCCAAGGGCACATGCCCGAGTACATGCACCTTGCGCTTGGAACCCAGGACCTGCTTCGCTTACGAGTGGCTGACTATGCAGCGTACGCACGCCAAGGACGTCGACTCCTCGCCACCTTTGTCTCTGACAGCGCGCAGTTTCCCCCGACCGATACCTACCCTGAACCCGTCGAGCACTGTGCCGTCTGCCGATGGCGCATCGTGTGCCACAGCAACGGTGGGATGACGACGATCTCTCATTGATCGCTGGCATCACCGCGCGCCAGCGAAAAGTGTTGAAACAGTCCGGGATTGCGACCCGGCGGGGCTTCGCAGGGCTGGAGGAGGTTCCGAGGTTCGATCGCGTGAATCGGCAGTCCATGACGAAGACCCATGCACAAGCGAGACTGCAGGTCGAGGGCGGGGACGCGAAGCGCATCTTGTGGGAATTCGTAGAACCAGAACGCGCCGAAGACGGGAACCTGGCGGCTAACAGGGGCTTGACCGCCTTACCGCCTCCCAGTCCCGGCGACCTCTTCTTCGACATCGAGGGCGCCCGTTACTACTCGGAAGACGGCAAGGAGTACGGCCTTCAGTATCTCTTCGGGATCGTGGACATAGCAGATCCCGACGACGATGGTCGGCCTCGCTACCACAGCTTTTGGTCGTTTGATAGACGCGATGAGAAGCGAGCGTTTGAGGAGGTTGTCGACTTCATCGTCGAACGCCGGGAGCGTCACCCAGGTCTGCACGTCTACCACTACAACCACTATGAGCCAACGGCTCTGGATCATCTCTCCGAGCTGCACGAGACTCGTGAAGAGGTCATCGGGCGTCTCATGGGCCGGTTCGCGACGCGCGAAGCGGAGGTCGACGACCTTCTCCGGGGCCGCGTGTTCGTCGACCTCTACCGGATCATCCGTCAAGGAATCAGAGCGTCCGTGGAGAGCTACTCACTCAAGCGCCTCGAGCCGCTGTTCGGGTTTGACCGCCAGGTCGAACTAAAGGATGTAAACGAGCGGATGGTCGAATTTGAGGTTGCACTAGACGATCAGCGGCTGAAGCAGATCGTGACGGCCAAATCCTCATTCAGAGTTATAACGAAGACGATTCTCGCTCGACCCTGGGACTTCGCGACTGGCTTGAGGAGCGGCGCTTAGACCTCGAACGGGCCTGGGATTGGAGATTCCGCGTCCGGTAGTCCCCGAACCCCAAGAACTTCGGGTTGACTTTGAGGTCCAAGCCCTATGCGAGGCCCTCCTTGCGGGCCTTCCGGAGCAGGATCGGACAGCGGAGCACGAAGCTCGAGCACTACTTGCCGGCCTGCTCGAGTGGCACCGGCGTGACGCGAAGCCTGGGTGGTGGCGTTTTTTTCATCTACATGACTTGACCGACGACGAACTTCTCGGTGAACCCGACGCCATCGCGGGCTTGAAACTCGAAGGGACAATAGGGGAAATCAAGCGCTCATACATTGTGCGCTATCGATACCCTCCCCAGGAGCACCCGTTTGGTCGGGGCGATCAATCCGTCGACCCTCGATCTGGCAAGCAATGGATCGTCCACGAAGTTGACGATGCTGCTGGCACATTGGATCTCCGACGAGGCAAGGACAACACAAGCCCCCACCCAGTAGTGCTAGTGGAGCCCGGCCCCATCGATACGAACAATCACCGGGCCCGCCTTCGCGATCGCCAGCCGATGTCGTTGCGCTCGGCGAGGCCGAATGGGGTCGCGGGCCGGAACTTGACCTCCTTCTTCGGCGACCGCCTCGACTGGGGAATACGCTCGGCGCCAGCCTACGACTGCCCGCCGAGGAAGCTGTTGATGCCGGCCGCCGTCTCGCTCTCGCGCTCATTGATTGCCACCTCCCAATCCAGGGTCCGCCGGGAAGTGGCAAGACATACACAGCTGCCAAGCAAGTCTCCGATCTCGTTCGTGCTAGGCGACGGGTGGGGGTAACCGCGAACTCGCACGCGG
>CAWKEM010000010.1:0-19190 GCA_963848535.1 uncultured Actinomycetota bacterium | reverse complement strand
TATTCGAGAAGCCACTGGAAGGCTCGCCGAAAAGGGCGACAGCGGCGACATGATCGGCCACCGAAGACGGCATCGCCGAGGTCGCCAAATCGATCACGGTCGCGCCCTGAGAATACCCGCCAAGCACCATCCTCGTTTTCGGGCAGCTGGCGATCGTTACCATGGGTGTGAGCACTCACATCATCGGAACCCATTGACGCGCTCGTGTGATAGTCGTCGTTGGCGGGGTAATTGACGGCGTAGACCGCGACGGACCGCCCATCGAGCTGCGAAGTAAGCCGTTCGACAAAGGCCTGCCCGATATTGCCCAGACCAGGGTCCTGATGCGTGCCCCGAGCAAAAACCTCCGCGACGTCAGAGCATGGGTCGGCAGAGGCGGCGGGACTACCGATGTGCGCGCTCAGCACCACCCATGTCGTCGCAACAGCGACACCGATGATGCGAGCAAGGCTGCGTCACTCGTCTCCAAATCCTGACATACACCGGTGACCGCGCGCCCGGCGGTTGGCTGCACATGGCTGTCGGCAAAACCGCTGGGGGCAACAAGCACCAAGGCGAGCGGCGGGTCTAACGTCCTGAAAAGGGGAGACTTCGGACTCTGTTACAGGACTTTGGTCACATGGTCGGATGCCCCATGGGATGGCCGTCGCTCCGACGGCTATCGCCTGGCAACAGCATCTCGCTGTTGATTTGGATTTGATTGAAGGAGTTCGCATGGCCGAGCCGGATACCACGTTGCCTCCCGCATTGCGCAGGGCGTTGAAGCTGTTCACCGATCCGCCGGCGCATCCGGATATCAGCAATGGCTATCTCGATCTGCTGGGCACTGAACCGGCCGCGGATGAAACGGTTTCGAAGAACACCGGGGTGATCCAGGCCTTATGGGCTTCGCCGGTCGGGTCGGTGATCTGGGACTACACCCAAGCCGCGGCGCGCAGGCTGGTCGCCGCCTGGCAAGCGCCCCTCGAGTGGTTGAACATCCCGCAGGGCGGAATCGCTCTGGACGTGGGCTGCGGTCCCGGTAATGTCACCGCCTCGCTGGCGCGCGCCGCCGGCCCGGACGGGCTGGCGTTGGGCATCGACGTCTCCGGGCCGATGCTGGCGCGGGCGGTGCGCGCCGAGGCGGGACCGCAGGTCGCCTTCTTGCGGGCGGACGCGCAACGGCTGCCCCTACGCGACCAGACCGTCGATGCGGTCGTTTCGATCGCCGTGGTGATGCTGGTACCGGATCCGGTGGCGGCGCTGGCGGAGATGGCGCGGGTGCTGCGACCTGGCGGACGGCTGGCCGTGATGGTACCCACCGCCGGGCGTGCTGCCCGGTATGGGCACAAGCTACTACCGATCTTCGGGTCCTATGTATTCGGCGAGGACGAACTCGGCGACATCCTCGAAGAGCACGGCTTCGCCAGCGTGCGGACCAAGAATGTCGGTACTTTTCAGTGGGCGCGTGGCATACGCCGGTGACTCTCGAGGTCGTCGTCCTGCATCGAATGAATCAGCCAAACGCCGCCCGGAGAGGCGCACCCCGAATGCGCGCCACGGGACCTCGCCCGCCGCGGCCGGTCGGGACAAATCCGAGCAGCTCCTCGCGATGTGGTCCGACAGTCCTCAGCGGCCGCGCCAGTCGGGCTTGCGCTTCTGGCCCCATGCCCGAACACCTTCGGCCGCGTCCTCGGTCGCCCCGGCCACCTTGCGCATGGTCTCACCGAAGCGGACCGACTCGATCCAGCCCATGTCTGCGGTTCGCCACGCCACTTCCTTGGTCGCGCGTTGGGCCAGGGGTGCGGCCTCGGTGAGGGTCCTGGCCCACGCCCGGGCCTCGGCTTGCAGCTCGCCGGGCTCGACGAGCTTCCATACCAGGCCGATTTCCTTGGCCCGCTCGGCGCTCATCGGCTTTCCGGTCAAGAGCAGCTCCATGGCGTTGGCCCACCCCACCTGCCGGGGGAGCCGAATGGCCCCGACGATCGTGGGCACCCCGATCGCGACCTCGGGGAAGCAGAACGTGGCCTCGGTACTGGCGATGACGAAGTCGCAGAACAGCACCCCGGTCAACCCGTAGCCGATACAGGGACCGTGCACGGCGGCGATGGTCGGCTTGAACAACTCCATGCCGCTCTCGAAGGAGTTGATGGTCGGCTTCTCCCAGAACGTCCCGCCGAAGGTGCCGACCGAACCCTCGCCATCCTTGAGGTCGCCCCCGGCGCAGAAGACGCTGCCGTTGGCCGTGAGGATCCCGACCCAGGCGTCCAGATCGTCGCGGAACCGATCCCACGCCGCGTTCAGGTCCCGGCGGAGAGCACCGTTGATGGCATTGCGCGCCTCGGGCCGGTTGAGGGTGATGGTGGCGACATGGTCATCCAACTCATAGGTGACGAGGCTCATGACTGCACCCTAGTAGCGCCGGCCTTCACATCAGTTCGGGCCGCATGCTATCGGCTCGCGGTCGAGATCGGTTGGCCGCCGTCACCCGGGTGCTGAGTAGACTCAAAACATTGGTGCACAACGCAATTTGGGGTTATATCGGCATGTTGCGATACGGCGGGTTCTCCCGGTGACCTTGCATATTCGATGTCGGAATGGTTGTGCAGCAGGGTTACATCTGCGCCCAGACGATCTTCGTTTGCAGGTAGGTCTCGATACCCGCCTTGCCCGACTCATAGCCCCAACCGGATTGCTTGTATCCGCCAAAGGGCATCGAGTGGTCGTACTGCATCTGGCAATTCAGCCCCACGGTTCCGGCCTTCAGCCGCTTGGCCAACCGGTGCGCACGGCCGACGTCTCTGGTCCATGCCGTAGCGGCCAACCCGTAGGTGCTGTTGTTGGCCAGGGCGACGGCTTCGTCATCGTCGTCGAACGGGAGGATGGTGACGACGGGCCCGAAGATCTCCTCCTGGAACAGCCTGCTCGAGTCCGGGTCGACGTCGGTGACGACTGTCGGGTGGACGAAGTAGCCCTTGCGGTCGAGCCGGTGTCCGCCGGTGATGAACTCGACGCCATCGGACCTGCCCTGTTCGAAATAGCCCAGCACGCGGGTGAGCTGCTTCTGGCTGATCAGCGGGCCACTCATGGCGCCTTGTTCCTTCGGGCCGCCAAGCTGCATGGTGTTCGCAATCGTGGCAATGCCTTGCACAACCCGCTCGTAGACGCCGCGCTGCGCGAAGATGCGCGACCCGCACACACAGGCCTGCCCGGAGTGCACGAAGGCGCCAAATGCCGCCAGCGTCATGGCTTTCTTCAGGTTCGCATCGTCGAAGATCAGAACCGGGGACTTGCCGCCGAGTTCCAGCGTGACTTTCTTGAGGTTGCTGCTTCCCGCGGCGTGCACGATATCCCTGCCGACTTCCGTCGAACCGTGAAGGCGACCTTCTCGACGTCAGGGTGCGCGGTGATGGCCGCGCCGGCGGTGTGACCGTAACCGTTCACCAGGCTCACCACCCCGTCGGGTACTCCCGCCTCGGCCAGGATTCCGTTGAGGACCAGTGCCGAAAGTGGTGTCTCCTCTGCGGGTTTGACGACGCTGCTGCATCCCGCCGCCAGTGACGGTGCCAGCTTGGCGCAGAAATTGAACACCGGTCCGTTCCACGGGAAGATCAGGCCCACGACGCCGTACGGTTCCTTCAGGGTGTAGGCGTGCATGTGCGAGTCGACGCCAGTGAGACCGCCCGTGTTGACGTCGCGCGCGATGGAGTCGATCTTGGTGCACCAACCTGCGTAGTAGCGGAACCATTCGCCGCCGACTTTCATCTGCATCTGCGCCTGCGCCGGATACATGCCGGCATTGAGCATTTCGAGCTCGGCGAGCAGCTCAGCATTTTGGTCGATCAGGTCGGCGACCCGCCACAGCACCTTGGCTCGCTCGTAGTCGGGCAGGCCGGACCACAGCCCGGACTCGGCGGTCGCTCTCGCGCGGGCGACCGCGTCGTTGACGGCCCGGGGTCCGCAGTCGGTGAACTCGGTGATCTGTTCCTCGGTGCAGGGGTCGATGACGGGGACCACGTCACCGGTACCGGGTCGTTCACGGACCTCGTCGAGTACAGCCTGCACCGTCATGGGCATCCCTTCTCGCCTCGTCGCGACTCCTGCGCGTGGCCGAAGTTACGCGCTTAACCTCGCGGTGTCTACGGCATCTGCAAGAAAGCGCAAGAGGCGGTTCGGCTCTCGGCTAGGCCCAATTATTTTCGGCTGCGGGGGACCGGGGGAGCCGGGTCTCAGACTCACTCATGACATCCGCCGGCCGGAAAGCGGGCGATCCGATTGGCGCGCCAACACCACGCCCGCATGGGGACGTCAATAGCTTCGGCACCAGGGAAACGCTCCTCTAGCGCAGCACGTGCTTGAGCCAGTCGCTGTGCGCGGTCATCCGCAGACGCGACGATCACCCCGCTGTAGGTGCCCAGCATCGCGACGACGTCCTGGATCGACATCGTCCGCACGAATCGGAAGTTCTCAAGCTCAATGTTGTGGAAGATCCGCGGCTCCGGGAGAACGAAGTCCACGCGCCGCCGGAATCGATCGATCGGTTCGGGCTCGCACGTGTCCTGGCCGGGCAGCCGGTCGAGGTTACGTATCCAGTCCACGTCGCGGTCTCGGCTCGTCCAGACCAGGCCGAACCGACCGCCGTCGCGCAGCACCCGACCGATCTCCGGGACCGCCCGCTCGGGATCCATCCAGTGCCACGCCGACGACACGAACACCGCGTCCGCCGCAGCATCGGTAAGCGGAATCGACTCGCCACGGCCCTCGACAACACGGACTCCCGGCGATCGCGACGCCAGCACCGTTCGCATCCGTGCATCGGGCTCGACAGCGATGACCTGCGCGACCCTGCCCACCAGCGTGCGGGTGAACAGTCCGGTACCTGCGCCCACGTCGACGGCCACCTCACAACCGGGCGGCACCAACCAGTCCACCGCCTGCTGCGGGGGCTGCGGCCGCAGCCCGTCATAGTCCTCGGCAATTGATCCGAAAGACATCGCGCGTTCCTGGCGATCGGTCATACCCGCCAAGGTAGTCCAGCTCACCCGCAAAACCCGGCAAGCAAAGTCTCTTTCACTCGGAATGCCACCATCGCACTGGTGACGACCTAACTTTGGTCGTGTTGGCGCAACCATGAGGAGCCGCGGTAATGGACTGTTGGCTGTGGGGTATGCCGCTGGCGCCTCCCGCTTGCAGCAAAGCATCAGCGAACGCGCGGATAGGCTTGCCCGCAGGCGGTTTCGTTCGACGGCCGTCCTGTGTCGCCATGCCGCCGGCCGTTCGGGTGTGGCCTGCGATATTGGCATTACTGCTGGGGATTGCTGGGGTTGCTGCTGCGGGCAGAGCAGCTGCGGGGCCGGCTATCACAGGACCCGGCGAAAGGGCGGTGGGCTGGGACACCTACCGCCGATTGGATCGGTTGCCGTATCTGCGCGCCGACACCGAGACTCTGCAGGTGTCGAGCTTCGATCGGAGCGGCGGTGATTTCGACTTCTCCACCGGTAACCACAACGGCAGCGGTGGATGCTTGGCGTCCGGGGGTGCCGGCTGCGTCATCGCGGAGGATCGCGGTGCCGGCGAAGTTGATTCGATCTGGCTCACCCGCGACGGCGGCAATGTGACCCGGATCGGAAAGATCCGCATCGATCTGGATGGACAAACGGTGATAGACGCACCATTGCAATCATTGGTCGATGGTGTGCTGGGCGCGCCATTCGCGTGGCCTCTCGTGGCCAACGCCGCGCAGTCGCCGGGCGGGGTTTACATCAAGGTACCGATGCCGTACCGGCGGTCGATGCGCATCAGCATCGCATCGAATTTGGAGTACTACCACGTTGACTATCGCCAGTTTTCGACCGCCGAGGGCGTGACCACTTTCTCGCCGTCGGACCCCGCGCTCGACGTGCTCGCCACCCTCCGCGCCGCGGGCACCGTCGACCCCAAACCACCAGCACCCACAGCAGCGCACAACCATCAGGTCGTCGAGCTCCCCGCCGGCGCCGGGGTGACGATCGCGGAATCGACCGGGCCGGGCATGATCTCGGCGCTGCGCCTGCAGCTACCCGAACCGACGGATCAACTCCTGACCGGCTTGCGGCTCCAGATCGAGTTCGACGGCCGAACCATGGTCGACTCGCCACTTGGGGAATTCTTCGGCGCCGGACTGGGCGCCGCCAACGTGCGATCGCTGATGTTCGCCACGATCCCACAACCCGGGGGGGCGTTGTCGCTGTCGGAGTGGTGGCCGATGCCTTTCGCCGGCACAGCCCAGATCACCCTCGTGAACACAACCGCCGATTCCGTACCGGGGATCGAGAGCGATGTCGTGACCACACCCGACCCCCGGTGGGCGCCTGCGCTGGCCAGCGGCCGCGCCGGCTATTTCACCGCACGCTCGCATGCCGGACCAACGATCCTCGGCCAAGACTGGTTGTTCGCCGATGAACAAGGCCACGGCAAATTCGTCGGCGTCAACCACACCATCCGCGGCTCTCGGACCAGAACGGCGTTCAGCGACGACGCTCCTTACTTTCTCGAGGGAGCCGAACGCGTGTACACAGACGGCTCCGCGTCACCCCAGTGGTACGGCACCGGCACCGAGGACTTCTACGAGGGCGGCTGGTACTTCCGCAACGGCACCCGCTACAGCGCCCCCCTGACCGGCCAACCCGATCAACGCACGGCCACCGGCGGATGTGCAGACTACTGTGTCGCCGCCTATCGGCTCATGCTCGCCGACGCTCTCGACTATTACTCCGCAATCCGATTCGGCATTGAGCACGGCAAACGCAACATCGTTCAACCCGACTACAGCTCAACCGCATTCCTCTACACACAGCCGAACGACACCACCACACCCAGCGATGACGTCAACGCAGGCGATCCTGACGGTCGGCTCCTGCACGGCTACACCGACACCGACGCCACCGATCAAATATTGGTCAGCCAATACGAGGGGAGCGACGACATCCGGCCCATCATCGGGTTAGTCCGCGCCACCCACGCTGCGATCACGTTCGACGCCCAAATCCTGCCGGACAACCACGGCATCCTGCTGCGCCGCACATCGGACCAAGCAGCCGGCTACCAGTCAGCAGACGTTGCCATTGACGGCGTCCCCGCCGGGATCTGGCTACAGCCGCGCAGCAACAACGCACACCGGTGGCTTGATGACACATACCTCGTGCCCGGCCTTCTCACTGCAGGCAAAGACCGAATTGCGATCACCCTCACACCTATTCCGGACGCCCCACCCTGGACTGCCAGCCGCTACCACATCGACACATTAACGGGGCCCTAGGACCCAACCCACGGACTGGGAGCACGTCGAGGTCCGCGTCGACCGCAAGGTGTCCTCGCGGGAGGACCTGGCCCGTCTCGGCCTCAGGGTCGGTGACTTCGTCGCGCTGATCGCCAGCCCCGAGCTCACCGCCGACGGCTTCATCGTTTCCCGTCACCTCGACGGGAAGGCGGGCGTCGCGATCGCACTCGCACTGGCCAAGAATTTCTCCGAGAACAAGGTGGTGCTGCCGCACTGCACCATGATCATGGTCACCATCACCGAGGAGGTCGGCCACGGAGCCAGCCACGGCCTGCCTGCGGATGTCGCCGAGCTGGTCTCGGTGGACAACGCGGTGTGCGCGCCCGGCCAGCACTCCATCGAGGACGGCGTAACGGTCCCGATGGCCGATCTGCACGGCCCGTTCGACTACCACCTGACCCGGAAGCTGTGCCTGCTCGCCGAGGAGCAGGGCATACCGTTCGTGCGAGATGTGTTCCGCTACTACCGGTCCGACGCCGCCGCAGCGATCGAGGCGGGTGCAGGTACGCGGGCCGCGCTAGTAGGCTTCGGGGTCGACGGCAGCCACGGCTGGGAGCGCACTCACCTAGATTCGCTGGAGGCGACGTACAGCCTGCTGCACACCTGGCTGCAGACGCCGCTCACGTTCGCCCAGTGGGACGCCAAGCCGTCGGGCAATTTGCGCGACTTCCCGTCGTCGAAGCAGCCTGCGCCGACCGAGCAGTGGGTGCCGCTGGCCCGTGGCGACCACGCCGAACCGGGGGATGCGTCGCCCGGTTCGCACTGGCCGCCGCACGGTGAGGGTGGCCGGAGCGGGCATTAGAACCCGCAGCCAGCGCCGCCCGTAGGCGTCTACGCCGCGACGCGCAGCCAGACAGTCAAGGGTTCGGGGGCCTGTGGTGTCAGGACGCCGCCAGCGGCGGCGCGACGGTGGACCGCTGGTCGTCACGATCGATCATCGTCAGCTCGTCGAAGGGGTCGCGACCGTGCAGTACCGCGTCGACCTTGAACCGATCAATGGTCTTGGTCCACGTGCCCACCAGGACGGTTGCCACGGCGTTGCCCGAGAAGTTGGTGACCGAACGGGCCTCCGACATAAAGCGGTCAATCCCGACGATCAGCCCGACGCCGTCGAGCAGGTCGGGACGATGGGCCTGCAGGCCGCCGGCCAGCGTTGCCAGGCCGGCACCGCTGACGCCGGCAGCGCCCTTGGACGCGACGATCATGAACACCAGCAGCGCGAGCTGCTCACCCCAGGTCAACGGATGCCCCAGCGCGTTGGCGATGAACAGCGACGCCATGGTCAGGTAGATCGCGGTGCCGTCGAGGTTGAACGAGTACCCGGTAGGCACCACGACGCCGACGGTGGCGTATTCCACGCCCAGGTGTTCCATCTTGGCGATCAGTCGCGGCAGCGCCGCCTCTGACGACGACGTCGCGAAGATCAGCAGGTACTCACGGGCCAGGTAACGCACCAGCCGGAAGATCGACACACCCGACACGGCGTACAGCAGCACGCCGAGCACGCCGAACACGAACACCACGCAAGTCAGGTAGAAGGCGACCATCAGGAGCAGCAGATGGGTGACAGCGCTCCAGCCTGTCGCGCCGACGATATTGGCGATCGCGCCGAACGCGCCGATCGGTGCCAGCCACAGCACCATCGTGAGCACTTGGAACACCAGCTTCTGCAGGTACTCAACGCTGCGCAGGATGGGCTCGCCGGAGGTGCCCAGGGCCTGGATCGCGAAGCCGACCAGCAGCGCGACGAACAGCGCCTGCAGCACGTTGCCGTCGGTCAGGGCCGAGAACAACGTCGTCGGGATGATGTGCTGGATGAAGTCGAGCATTCCGCCCGATTGGTGGGCCTTTCCGGCCAGCTCGGCACCTTTTCCGGCCGCGCCGGCCGACAGGTGAAGGCCGCTGCCCGGTTTGAGCAGGTTGCCGACGACCAGGCCGATCCCGAGCGCCACTGTTGACATCGCCAGGAAGTAGCCGAAAGCCAGCCCGCCGACCTTGCCGACGGTCGCGGCCTTACGCACCGAGCCGATGCCCAGCACGATCGTGCAGAAGATGACCGGCGTGATCATCATCTTGATCAGGCTGACGAACATCGTGCCGAGCACCGCGACGTTCTTGCCGACCGAAGGCGCCGCCAACCCGACGATCACACCGCCTACCACGGCAGCGATGACTGCCAGATAGAGCCAGTGCGTGCGGTCCCGGCGGTCGTTGCCAACGGACGAATCCGCGCCCGCCGGACGATCCAGGGGGGTGGTCATCGCGGCGATGTCCTCCTCGTCGGCGCGTCGACGTGTTCGGGTCGAAGTGGTTTCCCGCCAAGAACATACGTGCAAGTAATTGATGTCTTCGCGACAGGGAGCGCGGAGTCGTGCTGGTTATTGTGGTTCCTGGAGGCCGCGGTGTCTTGTCGTTGGCCACGTGATCGTCACCGAGCGCCTCTTCGAGCTCCGGTAGCAGCCGCCCGAGGTCGGCGTGGGCAGCGGTGTCATCCGTTTGGAGCCGGACATTTGCCGGCAACCCCGCACGACCGGAGTCCTCCGCCACCAACTTAGCCCGCATGCCTGGTAGGCGGCCGAGTGTGTCTGCCATCTGCGTGATGTCTACATCACCTACGCCATCCGGCTGCACCGCACGCGCACCGATGACGAGCCGACGCTGGAATCTGTCCTCAATGACCTACGAGCACGCCGGTTCCGCCATAACGATCGCGGTCTGAACGCGATACTAGACGAGCCGGCTCCGGCGACAACGGGATTCAGTGAGGAAGTCGCCCACATGAAGGAACGCGACTGGGACCGAACCGCACCCCGCTTGCCTGGCGAGCAACGCACCGCGCGTTGGCTTGTCCGCCAGGCGATGCACGAGGGCATGCACCACCTCGCCGATATGCGCCGAATCGGAGAGAAAGCCGCAGGAGCTGCAGATGCCTACGCGGAACGTACTGGACGATGGCCGGGTCTGGCGGCCGATCGAACCGCGCGACCGGGATTGGCTGGTCAGCCAGGCGTTGCCAGAGGAGTCGCTGACCGCTTCGCTCTACCGGTTGTGAGCCGGGCCGAACCTGTCGGACCCGGACCAGCCGGGGGAGCTTGTGCTGAAAGTCGGAGGGGAGATCGTCCATGATGCCCGGATGGTGGGTATGGCTGGTAGCGGCCGCGCTCTATGGCGGTTTTCGCCTGGTTTATGACAATTGCCGGGGGAGGCTGACCCCCGAGGAAATCGAAACCATGCTGGCCCAAGCCGAGGCGCAGGGTGTCGGCGAAGTCAATGATCTGTCGATCGTGCGCAAATTCCTGGAAGAGGACGACGGGCGGGAATTCGTCATGGTCAATCTGGTACGAGTGCCCGACACGATGGTCACCCATCCCGATACCGGAGCGCAGGTGCCGGCGCGCGAGATGATGCAAGCCTATTCCAAGGCCTTCATGCCGCTGCTGATCAGACACGGCGGCCATCCGGCGCTTGCTTCGCGGAAAGTCGGCGGCTACGTCGATTCCTGGATGGTGAGCCCCGATCCGGGCTGGACCATTGTCGGCTTCATGCGCTACCGCTCACGCCGCGACATGCTGAAGATGGTGCTCGATCCCGCCTTCCAGGCCGCCCACAAATACAAGCCGCTGGGTGTCGCCGAGACTTTTTCCTTCCCGACCCAGCCCTTCCTGCGCACCTATGTCAGCCCCCGCGTCTCGGTGTTCCTGGTCCTTGCCCTGGCCGCCGCGCTTGCGCAGCTGGCCATCCTTGCCACCCGCTGAGCCGAGAGCCTCCCATGGACATCAAGCTGGCTGAATTCGGCGCGTGACACCATGGGCCGGGTCGACCGAAAAATCGCCCACATCACTGCGGGCGCGCGTGCACCGTCGAGACCGTGGTCAGGAGTCCGAAGACCCTTGAAACCGCGACCGGGTCCGGATCGACCGCTGCGGCGAGATGATTACCAGCCGGGTCGGCGACACGCTGGCCGGCGCGTTAAGCGGTGAACGTGCCGTAAACCTAAGGGCGCGAGGCCCGTTCACCATCTGCGGGGCTTACGGGGATCGAATAAGGCAAACTGGTTGCTTGAGCCATGGACTCGTCCAGTAAGCCGGTGGAGAAAACATGATGCAGCCCACGCCGATTTGGAACAGCAATCCAAAAAACCCCGATGTTCAATTGGATCCACTTAACGAGTAATGCAGGTTCTGACGCAGATAGTCGCAGAGCGGCGCCAGCCAAGAGCAGCGCAACTACAAATTCTGAGGGGAATAACGATGAGCGAGGCGCTCAAGGTTGGCGTGAACTATGACCGCACCCCGTCTCTGTTCGACGGCCACGCAATCGTCGATGGGGCAGAGGGTGTCGTCGTGCTTGCGGAGCCGTGAAAGGATTTCCGCGCGATCTGTGTGATCCGGTTCAAGTAGTGCCAGGCGCCGCAGCAGGGTACGGCTAGGCCACGTACGCCGACAGCAGCCACGCCGGTAATGACTTGCGGCCGTTGCCTTCGTCGCGGATGTCACTGCCGGCGAAGGCGGCGAAGCCCGGCACGGAGTCGTCGGGGACGTAGCCGTGGATGCGGGCCGGGCGGATCTCGTCGATGGTCCAGTACTTGCCGACCACCTCGCGCAATTCGTCGGCGGTGACGGGGTTGGCCGGACCGACTGGCATGGTGGTCCGGTCGAACACGAGGACGAAGTAGGACGCGCCCGGTGCCTGGGCCAAGAAATCCCGATTGAACACCTCCGTACAGCTCATCTGCCAGCAGACGCTGCCGGGTCGCGCGCTCACCCAGGAACAGCGCCTGGCATGGCTGCAAGAACTGCTCAGCGGGCAGCCCGACACCTTGGCCTACCGCGTCGCCGGAGTCCTGCTGCTCCTCTACGCCCAGCCCCTGACCAAGATCGCCGCATTGCCCGTCGAAGCGGTCACCTCCACAAGCGACCAGACACGAATCTTGCTGGGACAAGAGCCCATCCCGGTGCCGCAGCCCTTCGCAGACATGCTCAACGCTCACGCTGGCGACCGGCCCAACCTCACCACCGCGGGCGGGCTCGAAGCCACGCCGTGGTTGTTTCCCAGCCGCCGACCCGGGCGCCACCTCGGCCCGCAGGTGATCATGGCCCGGTTGGGCGGCCTGGGCATCGACCTCCTCGGAGCACTCAACACGGCGTTACAGAGCCTCGTTGCGGAGGCACCACCTCCAGTTATCGCGGAGCTCCTCGGCTACAGCTACAACAGTGCCCAACGACACGCCGAGATCGCAGCACAACCGTGGGCGAGCTATGTCATGTCACGACAACCGTTACAACTTCGCCCTGGCCCCCCACCACCTCGATCGACATGGTGAACCAGATAATGCACCAGATGTCGACGGTGTAGATCTGCTCGAGGCTGGGGTGGTACACAGGCGAGAAGGTAAGGACAGCCATGACCCAAACTGACAAGGTCGACTTCACCGATGTGCGGTGGGGCTCGGTGGAATGGACGAACCTCTGCACGCTGTACCTGCGGGCATACGAAAGCCGTTCGCCGGCACCGATTCTCGGAGACACGGCGGCAGCCGAGGCGGTGGACCGCATCGAATACGACTGGGCCCGCATGCGCCGCGCCATGCGGCCTGGGTCCAATCAGTACATGGTCACCATGCGCGCCAAACAGCTCGACGACTGGAGCGGCGACTTCCTCCGCCGTCACTCAAACGCCGTCGTGCTGCACCTCGGGTGCGGCATGGATACCCGGGTGTTCCGGCTTCGTCCAGCGGAAACCGTGCAGTGGTTCGACGTCGATCAACCGAATGTGATCGCGTTGCGGCGCAAGCTCTACGACGACCGCGACGGCTACCGGATGATCGGGTCGTCGGTGACCGATGAGGCGTGGCTGCACGAGATACCCACCGATCGTCCGATGCTGATGGTCGCAGAGGGACTGGTCATGTATCTCACCGAGCCCGAGGTGCGCACGCTGCTGCAGCGCCTCACGGATCGGTTCGGCAGCGGCGAACTCGTCTTCGACACGACGTCGCCGATGGGGCCGCGGCTATCCAAGGTGCTCACCAAGGGCATCACCAAGTGGGGCATCCGTGATGCCCGCGAAATCGAGCAATGGAACCCGCGGCTGCGCTTCCTCGAGCAGTCCTCCGTGGGGGCACTCTACGAACGCATCCCCTCGGCGCCGGTGCGGCTGCTGTGGCGGCTGATCTACGCCACACCGGCCCGCAACTACGACGTGCTCAACCGCTTCGCCTTCTGAGTCATGCGCCATATAGGGCGTCGAGATATAGGGCGTCGAGACTTTTCGCGCCGGCGCTTGCGCAGGCGCAGTTCGCGACAGGCCATCACAACTGCGAGTGTTGCACGTTGCTCCGACAGCCTCTTCGTGCGCCGAGATCGTGTTGTCACGACTGATCCTGTGCGATCTGAGGCGCAAGCACCGGACGTCAGCAAACACCCCGACCCGAAATCCGCCGCTCGCAAGATTGTCTGCCAGGGGAACCACGGGACGGTCGGTAGCTTTCCCGCACTGCCGGGCGAGCTATCGCGATCGGACGGTGACTGTGACGAATGCGGCGGGATCAAATATGGAGGTTTACCGGTAACGCGACTCTGTGTTCATCGTTGATGCTCAGAAATGCTTGCCGGCCCCTGCGCTCAGCGGTCGCCTCTCGCGCGACCAGAGCGAGGCATGATCTGAACTACGGATTAGCCGGCCGCGGCGGATAGCGTTGATCTGCTATCGAGCGGTCAAGATAACGCGTCCAACGGCGCGTCTGTCTCCCTCGGAAGCGTGCTGGACGAATGCCAGAAGTAGCTGCGCCGCGAGCGCCGCGCCATGGTTCTCGTTGAGCGAAGCGAACGCCTCTGCCGCCCACTTCTCGAAGGGATCAGGGATTATGCTGTCAACCAACCCTTGTCGGACACCAGCGAGAATTGCTGGGAAACGATCAGGTCTTGCCCACTCTTGCGAGGCAGTGAGACGCAGTATCTATTTAAGGTTGCTAGATGCGGCCGTAGGTTCTGCACCGGCCAACGTGACAACACCCCGTGCCGCATTGCCGACCCAATCGCGGATATACACGGGGGTCGCTTCGAGGTTGTGTACGACGCCCTCAAGCATGAAGTCGATGGCCGCCTGCGCGTCAGACCACGCTGCGCTGCGCACCAACACCGCTGCACCTTGCTCGCATCGTGCTGGCCCGTTACGCGGACAACATCGTCGCTATCAGGGCCGCTGGGGAATCGCCGGGCCACATCGATAGGGATCAGGTGCTGGTGATTGCCTGGGGTGAGCAGATCGCCTTGATGAATTGGGCGATGGCATGTTCGGGGAGATGACGCGCGATGTCGGCTTCGCTGACGATGCCGACCAACCGGTGGTTCTCAATGACCGGCAGGCGGCGGACTTGGTGTTCTTCCATCATATTCAGCATTTCTTCGATGCTGGCGCCGGCGTCGACGTGGTAGGTGCTGCCCTGTGCCAACTCACCGACTGTCGTGGTGCTTGGGTCGTGGCCGGCGGCGACGCATTTGATGACGATGTCGCGGTCGGTGATCATCCCATGCAGCCGGTCGTCGTCGCCGCAGATCGGTAGCGCCCCCACACCGAGGTCGCGCATGTGTTGGGCTGCGGCGGTGAGGGTCTCGTGCACGCGGACACATGTCGCTCCGGTGTGCATGATGTCTTTGGCGATGCTCATGGCGTCCTCCTGTGATGTACGCGCAATTGTCGAGGTGATCTCGAGATGCCAGAAACGTACGGCCAGCAATGGGACGGCACTAGGGTCCTTTTACCCTGGCGGCGTTGGTAATGTGCCTCTGCGTTGGCTGCGGCCCGCCCTGGTGGGCAACGAATCGCCAGCATGCGGCAGCGTGAAACTCACCTCTGAGTTGACCGAGCCCGGCAGGGGATCGGCGAGCTGGCGCAGTCATGGACTTTCGGCCATATCACGGTGACCTACTGCCCTGCCTGTGTGAGGACGAGTGCACGGATGATGGGCTCGACGCGAAGGAGTAGACATGAAGGCCAAAGTCGGGGACTGGTTAGTGATCAAAGGCACCACCACTGAGCAGCACGATCAGCGCGGACTCATCACCGAGGTCCACTCGAAAGACGGCTCGCCGCCCTATGTGGTGCGCTGGCTCGCCACCGACCACGAGACGACGGTTATTCCCGGCTCGGACGCCATCGTGGTAACTCCAGAAGAACAAGAGGAAGCCGACGAGCGGGCACGCGCCCGACTCACGGCCCTGCAAAGCACGATCACACACCGCGAGCAAATACGTTGATCCCAGCGACGCTGAAAGTGATAGGACCCACCATCGAGATCGCTTGCACGAGGCATAGACACCGCAAGGGATTAGTGGGATGAAGTCAGAAGACGGTTGCACCGACGCAGGGTTCTTTGACCGCTGACAGGTCTGAGTTTGCCCGATGCTCTGGTCGCCATCGCCTGTCACGGACACATCACCTAGAACTGTCCCCCAGAGCCTCGACGGAACGCTGTCGGCGCGGCGGCCTGGCCGTGGGGCAGGTTGCTCGGCCGTCACAGCTACAACCGGGTTCCGTGCCCTTCGAGTACCAGCCACGGTCGGTGCATCTGTCACGACAGCATCTGGCGACCAGAAGGCGGCGAGTTCGCTCACGCCACAGCAACAGCAACAGCAACAGCATGGGAGCGATAACCGCGTCTATCCCGCACGCCGACCACACCGACGGTCTCCGCGCAGCATGACCGGCAGGGCGCTTGTCAGGACAGGGCAGCCGGTTAGTTGGATGAGTAGGACCTGCCGCTAGATCACCTTGATGCGCACCTGGGACTGGGATGCCGACGCTGCCGACTTATTCACGATCGCGCTGCCGACTTGCGGATTCGGCACAGCCGAGGTGCCCGGTTTGGCTCACCGTCGGTCGTCGGCTGGCAGAACGGTCGAGTTAGAACTCTTGGCTCACCCGGCTAGGAACCATGTCGCTGGTTTGCGGATCGGTTACTTCGGGGCCAGCACCGGGGCGGTGCTGCGTTGCGGGCCGCGCGCTCGGCGCGGTGCACGCAACGACACTGCTGATCGTGGTCGCAGACAACCACGTTGTGCTGGAACTGAATCGGCGCGCACAAGCAGCGATGGCGTGTGAGACCGCTGTGGCGGTCGTGCCGGTGCGACCCACCCGTTCGCCGAACCGGGGGCGTTGGAGAAGGTCGCCGAACTCGCCCGCGACTGGTTCGTCGCCCGACCGGGGCCCATCGCCACCGACGACCGTTCCGATACCGGGAAGGCCCACCGGTGACCCGCCAGAGGTCTTCGCATCGTCTCCGGCGGCGCGAATCCTGCGCTCGCCGGTGCGGTTGCCAACCATCTGGGCGTCGAGTCCGATGGCGCCACCCTGGAGCGCTACCCCAAACGACGGGGAGCTGCGCCCGACGGTCGAAAACGGTCGAAAACGTCTGTGGTGCCAATGTTTATGTCGTTGCAAAGTCACCACCACAGGTCGATGACCACATCATCGAACTGCTGTGCTGCTGGACGCTTGCCGCCGGGGCCCGCGCCACGCGGGTGACCGCGGTCGTACCCAACTTCGGCTACGCCCGCCAAGATCGCCGCACCCCGCCAGGCTAGGCCCTCGGCTCGAGGGTGGTTGCCGACGCGATCGCCGCAGCAGGGGCCGACCGGCTCGTCGTCGTCGATACGCACACACCCGGCCTGGAAGCACAGTGCCGAGTCCCGGTAGAAACACGAGCCGCGGCTGGCGCTCAAGCCCGAACTGCCTGCGCGCCTCGACGGGGGCCTAGTGGCCGCGATGAGATATTTTCAAGACTTGTGAATGGGGTCGTTTCAGGCGATCTCCGTTTCGGTTGATCCGCCAGGTTCGGTGGGCGTGATGTCGATGGGTCGTTCGAGCAGTTTGCCTTTGTGGAACAAGGCGCCGGCACGGACCAGTGCGACCAGGTCTCACCGGCAGCGCGAAGCTCAGCGGTGATCCGCGGCGATCCATACACCCCGCCTGAGTCGCGATGATGGTCGATGATCTTCACAGTCAGATCGGCCTTCCGTTGCTCTCGATCCGTCAATTCACTTGTAGCCGAACAGTTCACACGCTTGCAGTAGCCGGAGGTGGACACCTCCAGCAGTCGCGCCATTCGGGTGATCACGGTGGTCGCGCACTCTGCGGCCATCAGCTCGAACCGGTCTACTTCGGTTGGCTGGCGGCAAAGTACGCGGAGGCTTTTTTCAGGAACGCGATGTCTTTCTCCTGCTCGGCGACCTGCTTGCGCAGACGCGCGAGTTCGGTGCGCTCCGCCAGGGTCAACGGCTCGTCGTTACGGGCTGCGGCAGCCTCGACACGGCGACGCTCGTCGGCGACCCACCGTCCCAGCAAGCCCTCATTCACACCAAGCTCGCGAGCAAGTTCGGCGATCGTGCGCCCGGAATCGATCACCCGATGAGCGGCCTCAACCTTGTATTCGGTCGTAAAAGACCGGCGGGTTCGGACATGGTGACATCCTTCCAGCGGGACCATTCATCCCGCTATCTCGATGTCCACCGATCGGGGGGAACCTCAAAGCCATGTCGGGAGTATGGCGTGAAGGCGGACCCAAAGTCAGCGGTTGCGGGATACCGACTGCCATTCGGTCAGGCGCAATCTCCGCTACACACCCTTCGGGGGTATGCGTGAGGTGCGACCAGCGGCGTGGCTGCTATGGCGCGAGCCGCAGGCCGGGTTCGTGCCCGTCTCCTGCGATCAGCGTCTTCCACACACCCGCCGGGAAGTAGTAAGTCTTTCCGGTAGACGACACCCGAACCTTGAGGACGCCATCGTTCAGGAATTCGTAAGTATCTTCGTCGCCATATTCGTCGGCGGGACCGTCCGGATGTTTCACTGTGAATGTCATGCCAGGAGTGTGGCATCAAAGCTGGCCCGAAGTCTGCGGTTGACGACAGGCGGTTGCCGCTCCGTACCAGCGCTACATTGAGGATCTGAAACCGTTAGTCGACGCCCTCAACAAGAGCCTGGCGGACATGATGGTCACGTCGGAATACTTTTCCGGAGCGTCGGTGGCGACTGTTTGGACAGTCGACGTTCTACCGCGCGGATGGCCTGGTTTGCTGAGTTCAGCGCAGCCCGGTCATTCGGGTTCAACCACTATGTACACGCGCTTGAGCAGTCGCGGCTGTTTTATGTTCACGCTCTCGTCTTTCGCGAGGCGCCTGTAAAACCGTCGGGCGTCAGCTTCGTCCGTTGGGCCAAACGCGACGCTCTCCCACTGGCCGTCGCCCAGCTGGAATTGATACCGCACGTAGTATTCGTTAGAACCTTCACTCACGTTGCTGATGCCTTCCTCCCAACCGCATTATGGACCTATTTGCGACGGCTTCGAGCCACTATCAGCGGGTTTAGACTGCTTGTCATGGGTGATTGGCCTCCTCGTGCGCCGGCGAGCCTGGGTGATCAGGGCCGGAAGTTGCGGCGTGACGTGGTCGCAAACGATCTGCTTGATGCGACCGACGCGTTCGATGGGCGCCTGCCCGAATTGTTCTGCGGATTCCCGAGCTCGCAGTTTTACTGGCCGGTGCCCTATCCGACGGCGTGCTCGCCGCAAGCCTGGGCCAGCGCCGCGCCGCTGTTGCTGGTGCGATCGTTTCTGGGATTGGCTCCGCACGTACAGCGCACGTTAACCGTGATTCCGCACCTGCCGCAGCGGTGGGGCAAGCTGGCCCTCACCAACCTGCGCCTTGGTCCGGCAACCGTCCAGATCGAAGCCGAGGGAGAAGCGATGACCGCCCGGGAGTGCCCCAAGAGTGGCGACTTGTCACGTCATAACCAGCCGATAACTGCGCCGATCATCACGGCTGACGCGCCACGGCGACAAATGACCCCCGCGGATGGGACTTCGGTCTCTACTGGATGCCGGCGCAGAACATTAAGG
>CAWKEM010000009.1:0-683280 GCA_963848535.1 uncultured Actinomycetota bacterium | reverse complement strand
GACTCCGTAGATGTACGACGAGCTTTTGGCCAACCTGGCGATCCTGGTGCTGTCCGGCTTTGTCGGGTTTGCGGTGATCTCCAAGGTGCCCAACACGCTGCACACGCCACTGATGTCGGGGACCAACGCCATCCACGGGATCGTGGTGCTCGGCGCGCTGGTGGTGTTCGGCCAGGTTGAGCACCCGTCGCTGGCGGTGCAGATCATCCTGTTCGTCGCGGTGGTGTTCGGCACGCTGAACGTCATCGGCGGCTTCATCGTCACCGACCGGATGCTGGGGATGTTCAAAGGCAAGAAACGGGTGCCTGCGAAGACCCAGCAGACTGAGGAGCCGGCCGCGAAATGAACTACCTCGTCACAGTTCTCTACATCATCTCGTTCGCGCTCTTCATCTACGGGTTGATGGGGCTGACCGGGCCCAAGACCGCGGTGCGGGGCAACCTGATCGCAGCGGTGGGCATGGCCCTCGCGGTGGGGGCGACGCTGGTCAAGATCCGGCACACCGACCAATGGGTGCTGATCATCGCCGGTCTGGTGGTGGGTGTGGTGCTCGGTGTGCCCCCGGCACGATTGACCAAGATGACCGCCATGCCGCAGCTGGTGGCGTTTTTCAACGGCGTCGGCGGCGGCACGGTCGCACTCATCGCGCTGTCCGAATTCATCGAGACCACCGGCTTCTCGGCCTTTCAGCACGGCGAGTCGCCGACCGTGCACATCGTGGTGGCGTCGCTGTTCGCCGCGATCATCGGGTCGATCTCGTTCTGGGGATCGATCATCGCGTTCGGCAAGCTGCAGGAGATCATCTCCGGATCACCGATCGGCTTCGGCAAGGCCCAGCAACCGGTCAACGTGCTGCTGCTGGCCGGGGCGGTGGCCGCCGCGGTGGTTATCGGGGTGCACGCGCATCCCGGCAGCGGCGGAGCGTCGCTGTGGTGGATGATCGGTCTGCTGGCCGCCGCCGGGGTGCTGGGCCTGATGGTGGTGTTGCCCATCGGCGGTGCCGACATGCCGGTGGTCATCTCGCTGCTGAACGCGATGACCGGGCTGTCGGCCGCCGCGGCGGGTTTGGCGCTCAACAACACCGCGATGATCGTGGCCGGCATGATCGTCGGCGCGTCCGGTTCGATCCTGACCAACCTGATGGCCAAGGCGATGAACCGCTCCATTCCCGCGATCGTGGCGGGTGGTTTCGGCGGTGGCGGCGTGGCCCCCAGCGGCGACGGCGGCGGCGACAAGCACGTCAAGTCCACGTCGGCCGCCGACGCCGCGATCCAGATGGCCTACGCCAACCAGGTGATCGTGGTCCCCGGCTACGGCTTGGCCGTGGCGCAGGCCCAGCATGCCGTCAAGGACATGGCTAACCTGCTCGAAGAGCGTGGCGTGCCGGTCAAGTACGCGATCCACCCGGTGGCCGGCCGGATGCCCGGGCACATGAATGTGCTGCTGGCCGAGGCCGAGGTCGACTACGACGCGATGAAAGACATGGACGACATCAACGACGAGTTCGCCCGCACTGACGTCGCGATCGTCATCGGCGCCAACGACGTGACCAACCCGGCGGCCCGCAACGAGGCGTCCAGCCCGATCTACGGCATGCCCATCCTCAACGTGGACAAGGCCAGGTCGGTGATCGTGCTGAAGCGGTCGATGAACTCCGGCTTCGCGGGGATCGACAACCCGCTGTTCTACGCCGACGGAACGACGATGCTGTTCGGGGATGCGAAGAAATCGGTGAGCGAGGTCGCCGAAGAACTCAAGGCGCTATAGCCGCAACGGGCGCCGTTGGTTGGTGCCTACCAGATCTAGACGGGTGGGTACGCGGGCGGCGGATAGCCGTTACCGTCGGTAACCCCGCGCAAGCCCCAGGTCAGGTAATTGAAGAAAAACTCGATCTCGTCGCTAGCGTCGTAGTCCGGACTCGGATCCATAACCCCACCTCTCGACTCGCGACGTCACTCGCCACGAAGTCTAGCCCTATCCGCGTCGGTGTAACAGGCGCTGGCGGTCTTGCCTAAACTGTCCAACCAGTTGATTGATAAGCCTCGTCCGGGTCCACCCCTGCCGACAGTGACGATAGTGAGTACAGATGCCATCCGACAACGGGCCAACGCGCCGCGAGGAGTTGCTGGCTGTTGCCACCAAGCTGTTCGCCGCCCGCGGCTACCACGGCACCCGGATGGACGACGTCGCCGACGTGATCGGCCTCAACAAGGCGACGGTCTACCACTACTACGCCAGCAAGTCGCTGATCCTGTTCGACATCTACCGCCAGGCCGCCGAGAGCACGCTGGCCGCTGTGCACGACGATCCGTCCTGGACGGCCCGCGAAGCGCTCTACCAGTACACCGCCCGGCTGCTCACCGGGATCGCGGCCAATCCCGAGCGGGCCGCCGTGTACTTCCAGGAGCAGCCCTACATCACCGAGTGGTTCACCGCCGAACAGGTCGCCGAGGTCCGCGAAAAGGAGGCTCAGGTCTACGAGCACGTGCACGGCCTCATCGACCGCGGGATTGCCAGTGGTGAGTTCTTTGAATGCGACTCGCATGTGGTGGCCCTGGGCTACATCGGGATGACCCTGGGCAGCTACCGCTGGCTGCGGCCGAGCGGACGACGCTCGGCCAAGGAGATCGCAGCCGAGTTCAGCACCGCGCTACTGCGCGGGCTGATCCGCGACGAGTCGATCCGCACCCAGGCTCCGCTGGGGCCGTAAGTCTTTTCAACTCAAGACCGGCGGCGCAACGAGTTCCGCTATGCTGTCGCCGGCCCCACCCGGGAGTGACCGCCGCAGCGCCGAACCTAGCTTCGCCGCGAGGCTGGCTTGTCAAATGCTTGTCGAGGAACGCCAGCTGGTCGGCGACCACCTGCTCGAACGCGGCGTCGACGTAGATAGCGAAATGGCCCTCCGCGTAAGTCTTGACCTCACCGCGCGGAGCCTTGGCCGCATAGCGCAGCGTTGGCGCCGCGGGAGCCACCGAGTCGTTCTCGCACACGCAAAACAAGATGGGGCAGGCGATCTTCGAGGTGAGACGGCCCGGCCGATAGGTGATGACCTGCAACCCGATCCGCGCGGTGACTTCGTTGCACAGCTCGGCGCCCTTCGGCACCAGCCTCAGGTAACCCGGGTACGCGTCCGGCGTATTCATCAACGCAACCTCGCCTGGTTTGCCTGCGGTGGGAACCAGCACCGGCGGTCTGCCCAGCCGGGCCGCGATCACGTCGCGCACCGCTCGCGTGGTGATGCGGGCGGTTACCAGCGGATTGGTGATCGTGCGCGCCGAAGCGAGGCCGTCGGTAAAGGGGCATTGGGCCACGACAGCGGCGATACCCGGCACCCTGGCCGCCGTGGCGATCACATGTCCACCTCCGAAAGACGTGCCCCACAAGGCGATTCGACTGTGGTCTATTCCCGGAAAGGTGCGGGCGTAGGCGACCGCTGCGGCCCAGTCCGCAAGCTGCATGCCGATGTCGATCAGCTGACGCGGCTGGCCCTCGCTGTCACCGAAGTTGCGGTAGTCGAACACCAGGCAGGCGTAGCCTGCCGCGGAGAATCGTTCGGCGTAGGCGTCCAGTCGCATGGTGCGCACCGCTCCCAGGCCATGCGCCATCACCAGCAGTGGCGCCGGGCCGCTGCCCGTTGGCCGGTAAAGCCATGCACTGATCCGGTCGTCGCCGGACGTGAACTGGACGTCCTCGCGCTGTGTCATCAGCGGCTCATTGTGCCAGCGGACCGTGACCAGGTTGGCCGGTACGCGCCCCGGAACTCATGGACTACTGTCTAGAAAAGTTTTCCAGTGTTCAGGGGACGGAGACTGTCATGGCAATCCGCGTTGCGCACGTCGGTACCGGAAATGTCGGGAGGCCGGCCCTCACCGAGCTCATCACCAATCCACAGTTCGAGTTGACCGGGTTGTGCGTGTCTGCACCGGAGAAAGTGGGCAAGGACGCCGGCGCGCTGGCCGGCCTCGAGGTCGATTCGGGTATCGCGGCTGTCGGAGACCTTGACGCCGTTCTCGCCACCGGGCCCGAATGCGTTGTCTACTGCGCTATGGGTGACACCCGGCTGCCCGACGCGATGGAGGACGTCCGGCGCATCCTGGCTGCCGGTTTCAACGTCGTCGGGTCTTCGCCGGGGCTGCTGCAGTACCCGTGGGGCGTCATGCCCGGCAAGTACATCGGCCGCATCGAAGATGCTGCGCAGCAAGGCAATTCGAGCATCTTCATCAGCGGTGTCGACCCCGGATTCGTCAACGACCTCATTCCGTTCGCGCTCGCGGGCACCTGCCAGCACATCGAGCAGGTGCGCTGCATGGAGATCGCCGACTACGCCACCTACGACGGCGCAGAGGTCATGCACTACATGGGGTTCGGCCGGCCCCTGGACGACATGCCGATGCTGCTGCAGCCGGGTGTGCTGAGCATCGCCTGGGGGACGGTGATCCGTCAGCTCGCGGCCGGCCTCGGCATCGAGATCGACCAGATCACCGAGTCATATCAGCGCGAGCCCGCGCCGGAGGACTTCGATATCGCCGTGGGACGCGTCGCCAAGGGAACCCTGGCCGCGCTGCAGTTCGAGATCTGCGGGATGGCCAACGGCCACCCGGCCATCGTCGTCGAGCACATCACCCGGTTGCGGCCGGATCTGCGGCCGGACTGGCCGCAACCCGCTGCCGGTGGCGGCTCGTATCGTGTCGAGATCGTCGGGGAGCCGTCCTACGCCGTGGACATCGTCCCGAGCAGTCGCAAGGGCGACCACAACCACGCCGCGATCGTCGGTGCCGCCGGGCGCATCGTCAACGCCATCCCGGCGGTGATCGCGGCGCCGCCCGGTATCCGGACCACGCTCGACCTGCCGCTGGTGACCGGAAAAGGCCTTTACGCACCACAGCACCTCGTGGCCAGTTAGTCGATCAGCAGAACCGAAAGGAGCCCTTTAATGGGTCGGGTAGACGGAAAAGTGGCGCTCATCAGTGGCGGCGCCCGCGGGATGGGAGCCGCGCATGCTCGCCTGCTCGTGGATGAAGGCGCCAAGGTGGTGATCGGCGACATCCTCGACGACGAAGGCAAGGCGCTGGCTGACGAACTCGGCGACGCCGCACGCTACGTCCACCTCGACGTCACCCAGCTCGACCAGTGGGAAGCCGCCGTCGCGACGGCGATCGGCGAATTCGGCAAGCTCGACGTGCTGGTCAACAACGCCGGCATTGTGGCTCTCGGGCAACTGAAGAAATTCGATATGGCCAAGTGGCAGAACGTGATTGACGTCAACCTGACCGGCACGTTCCTGGGCATGCGGGTGGCCGTCGAGCCGATGACCGCGGCCGGGGGCGGCTCGATCATCAACGTGTCGTCGATCGAGGGACTGCGTGGGGCACCGCTGGTGCACCCGTATGTCGCGTCCAAGTGGGCGGTACGCGGCCTGACCAAGTCCGCGGCCTTGGAATTGGCGCCGCTGAACATCCGGGTGAACTCGATCCACCCCGGTTTCATCCGCACCCCGATGACCAAGCACCTGCCGGAGGACATGGTCACCATCCCGCTCGGGCGCCCGGCCGAGCCGAGGGAGGTATCGACGTTCGTCGTGTTCCTCGCCAGCGACGAGGCGTCCTACGCCACCGGCAGCGAGTTCGTCATGGACGGCGGACTGGTGACGGACGTGCCGCACAAAGAGTTTTAGGGACGAGTTTTAGAGACGCGCTGACAGCGCGGAGTTCTGTCCGGTGCTATAACCGCGAGCATGCTGAGCGCCCTGACGAGTGTGATAGGGTCGAATCACGTCGTCACCGACCCAGATGTCCTGGCCGCGCACAGCGTCGACCACACCGGCCGCTATCGCGGGCACGCCAGCGCACTGGTGCGACCGGGTTCGGCCGAGCAGGTCGCCGAGGTGCTGCGGGTGTGCCGTGATGCCGGGGCGCACGTGACGGTGCAAGGCGGTCGCACCTCGCTGGTGGCCGGCACCGTCCCCGAGCACAACGACGTGCTGCTGTCCACCGAGCGGTTGCGGGTCCTCGGCGATGTCGACACCGTTGAGCGCTGCTTCGACGTTGGTGCCGGGGCCACCCTGGCCGAAGTGCAACGGGCAGCCGCTGCGGCCGGCCTGGTGTTCGGCGTGGATCTGGCTGCCCGCGACACGGCGACCGTCGGTGGCATGGCGTCGACCAACGCCGGCGGCCTGCGCACGGTCCGGTACGGCAACATGGGTGAGCAAGTTGTCGGCTTGCAGGTGGCGCTGCCCGACGGTTCGCTGCTGCGCCGCCACAGCCGGGTACGCCGGGACAACACCGGCTACGACCTGCCGGCGCTGTTCGTCGGTGCCGAAGGCACCCTCGGTGTCATCACCGCGCTCGATTTGCGGTTACACCCCACCCCGTCGCATCGGGTGACGGCGATCTGCGGCTTCACCGACCTCGAGGCGCTGGTGGACGCCGGCCGGACGTTCCGAGACGTGGACGGGATCGCGGCGCTGGAATTGATCGACGGCCGGGCCGCCGCGCTGACTCGCGAGCACCTTGGGGTAGGGGCGCCGGTGCCGGGCGACTGGCTGCTGTTGGTGGAACTGGCCGCCGACCACGACCAGACCGATCGGCTCGCCGGCCTGCTCGACGGTGTGCAGCTGTGCGGCGAACCCGCGGTGGGTGTGGATGCTGCTGCGCAGCAACGGTTGTGGCAGGTTCGCGAATCGCTTGCCGAGGTGCTCGGCGTGTACGGGCCACCGCTGAAGTTCGACGTCGCGTTGCCGTTGTCGGCGATTGCCGACTTCGCCGGGGAAGCAGGCGCTTTGGTCCACACGCGCGTGCAGGACGCGTTGCCGGTGTTGTTCGGCCACATCGGCGAGGGCAACCTGCATCTCAACGTCCTGCGTTGCCCGGCCGACAAGGAGCAGGCGCTGTATGAGCCGATGATGGACCTCATCGCGCGGTGCGGGGGCAATGTCAGCTCCGAACACGGCGTCGGCACCCGCAAGCGGCCCTACCTCGGCATGTCAAGGGAGCCCGCCGATATCGCCGCGATGCGGACGGTCAAGGCGGCGTTGGACCCGACTGGCTACCTCAACGCCGCGGTGCTGTTCGACTGATTCAGGCGGAGCTCTTGATTCCGACCGCGTGACGCAACTGGGCCAGGAACTGATCGGCATCGTCGCTCGGGACGATGTAGTGGGATATCGCGATCCGGATCACCGCCGCCGCTTTCACCGCGGCATTGGGTCCGGGAAGGAGCCGTTGCAGGCCGTCCCGCATCTGCGGGATGACCCTGGAGAACTGGGCGATAGTGTGCTCGGGCTCCACATCGACCATCCGAACACCCGAGTACGAATGCTGGTACTCGACGATGAACCGCAGCGCGGCATCGAGTTTGTCGACTCCCTTCAACCCTGCGGTGGCCTTGGCCAAACCGCTGTCGAAGATCTGTCGCTCGTAGTGTGAGAACGCCGAGAGCAACTCTTCTTTGGACGCAAACCAGCGGTACAGCGTGGGGCGGGAGACCCCGGCTTGGGCGGCGACTTCGGACAAACTGAGCTTGGTTTTGCCGTTGCGGCCGAGCACTTCGGCGGTGGCCGCGAGGATGCGCTGACGCGTCGAGGTGTCAGTCTCGGTCGCCGGGGCCGGCTGGCTCATCGGTGAAACTTTACGAAGTATTGCCCAACAGTCATGTTCTTTCACTCTCAGGTCAGGGTCATCCGGGGCGCCGGCGCACCAGCACCGACTGCTGGATGGCGCCGACTGCGCCCTGCCCGTCGAACAAGGTGCCGATCGTCGTGCCGATGCCGTCCGGCCCGTAACTGGTTTCTGCGCGAATGCCGATCCAGTCGCCGTCCGGGACCCGGAACACGTGCACGGCCAGGTCGGTGTTGAGGAACGTCCACGTGGTGATGTCCAGTTTGCTGCCGATGCCGTTCGCGCAGTCGGCCACCGCGAACAGGCGTTCCAGCTGCGTCATGGTTTCACCGTGGACAAGCTGGACTGTCGGCTTGATCCACGACTCTCCGGGGCCTTTGTTCAGCGGTTCGGTCAGCCACCGCCAGTCCAGGCTGTGCACGTAGTTGCGGTCCCAATCTTTTGCCAGGTTGCGGCTGCGGGCCTCGGACAACGGCCCGGGCAGCGGCGCCGTCGCGTGGGCGAGGGACCGGGTATCGAGCTGCTGTAGCCGCCACCCGGTGGCGCGGGCGACGGGCCGGGGCCGACCATCGGGACCCGGCGCCAGCATCTCGGCGCTGACCAGCTCGATCTGCTTGCCGCTGCGTTGCAGTTGGGGGCGAACCCACAGGTCGCCCTCGGCCGGCACCGGTCCCAACAAATCGATGACGACCCGGCTCAGCCGCGTGTCGTCGCGCTGGGCGCATCGCTCCAGCGCCCGTACCAGCAGTGCCGACACCGGCGCGCCGTGCTGGATCGCCGCAGTCCAGGTGCTGCGCACCAGATCGGTGGCCGCGAACTTTTCACCCAGCGGGTCGGCGTCGTCGATGAGCTCGTAGTAGGAGTCCGTCATCGTCTACCTCTCGGTGTCAGGGCAGGCCGGCGCCGGGTGCGGCAACCGTGACGGCGTCCAGCCGGGACGACCGGGTCCCGGCCAGGCGCTGGGGATACGCGTCGGTGCTCGACAGCAGAAACAGCGTGCGGCGCTCCGGGCCGCCGAGGGCGCAGGCGATGGCGACCCGGTCGCCCATGTCGATGCGGTCCGTCACGGCGCCGCCCGCGACGATCCGCTCGAACTGGTGAGCCAGCGTCATCGATGTCCACACCCCGCCCTTGGCGTCGAGCGCGATGCCGTCGGGCGGCCCGTCGAGTCCGTCGGCGAAAATCCGGCGGTCACTGAGATCGCCGTCGTCGTCGATGCTGAACGCACTCAGCCGTCGGCCGATCGACTCGGCGACAATCAGCGTCTTTCGGTCCGGCGTGATCACCATGCCGTTGGGAAAGTCGAGGTCTTGGGCGACGACGGTGACGCTGTCGTCGGGATCGAGGCGGACGATGACGCCGCCCGAGCGTGCCTGGGACCCGATATAGGCCCGTCCCAGATCGTCGATGACCATGTCACCGAGGTTGGCCGGCGTCACGTCGGTGAGATCGGCGATGGTGACTACCGTGTCGCCGTCATAGCGCAACACCTGCCGGTCTTCGGTGGACGCGATCAGCAGCGTCCCGTCGGGCCGGAATCCCAGGCCCGACGGCGAGTGCCCGGGCACCGGCAACGTGGTCAGCGAACCGCGCATGTCCGCGGTGTGTACGGCTTCACCGAGCATGTCGGAGAACCACAACAATCCCTCGAACCAGCGCGGGCCCTCGCCGAAGCAGAACCCGTTGGCCAGCGGCTGGGGGATCATCCGCTCATGCCTTTACAAAACACCGCAAAAGTGTCACGCACCGCGGGCGCTGGTGTCAATCTGGCCGAGCTCACGCGCGACGGCCGCGTGATAGGCATCGATCTTCGCCGGATTGACCTGTTGGAAGAGCTGGTCGGGCAGCGGGGCATCCTTGTACGCCTCGATCGTCATGGTCCGGGCGAACAACGTGACGTCCTGGCCCGGTCTGGTGAACCGGTACGACACCGTGATCCGGCCTTCCATGCCGCCCGCAAAGCCGCCGGAGCCGTTGCGGTGACGGCCGAGGCGGCCGAGGCGGGTTGAACACCCATAGCGTGGGGCGCACCGCGATGGTCAGCTGCCACGTGAAAATCCGGTCGCCGTCTGGCCCCGTCTCCTCCCAGGTGTCACCGACCTTCAGCGGGAGCTCCGGCACGTTGCCGATGTGCGCGCTGCCGGGGTAGGTCTTCGTCCAGTTCTCCGGATTGGTGACGAAGTCGTAGACGGTCTCGGCGGACTGGGTGAAGGCGGTCTCTGAAGTGGTCGTCACAATGCCCAATTGACTTGCCTCCCTGTGTGTTCCATGCCCTATTCGCCGATAGGCCGGCCGGGGGAAGTCCGGTCCTACCGGCTAGCTTTACAAATGTTACTCAAAGTGTCACGCTGAGCGATGGGCCGCCGACGCGGCCCTGACGGCATTCAATAGCGAGAGGTGAGGCGGATTTGACCACGGATTCGGATCAGGTTCAGTGGTCGGTCGACGGCCTGCTCGAGCTCTTCGACGTGCAGGCCGACGGGCCCGACCGGTTCACCGGCGCCACCGGCTGTGACGTCGGGGCCGGCCAGGACGAGCGGCAGGTCGTGGAAGGCACCCAGGTGCTGGCACAGGCGATTGTGGCCGTGGCGAAGCGATTCCCGGACAAGTCGGTGCGCTCGGCGCACGCGGTGTTCTCCCGTGCCGTCGTCGTCGGTTCGCCGGTGGAGTTCGTCCTCGACGTGGTGGCCGAAGGCCGGTCCACCGCGACCGCGATCGTGGCCGTGCACCAGAACGGGCGCCGCTGTCTGAGTGTGACGGTGCTGGCCGATGTCCCGACCGGCGACGTCATCAGTCACCACCTGCCGCGGCCCGACGTGGCCGCGCCGGCCGACGCCAACTTTTGCGAGATGCCGATGATCGGCCGGGAAGTGCGGCTTGTCGACGTCGTCGACGTCAACAGTCCCGACGAAGTGGGGCCCCCGGAGCTGTATGCGTGGCTGTACTACGACCCGATCCCGACCCGAGACGATCTGGCCAAGGCGCTCGTCGCGTACTTCACCGGCCATCTGGGGATTTCCACCACCATGCGCGCCCACCCGGGCATCGGCACCAGCCAGGCACACCTGACCGTGTCCACCGCACCGATGAGTATCTCGGTCGCATTCCACGAACCGGTGCGCTGGGACGGATGGCTGCTCTACACCCACGAGAGCACCCAGGTCGGCGCGGGAATGTCGTACGTGCGCGGCACCGTGCACTCCGAGGAGGGTGAGCTGCTGTGCTCCTTCGCCCAGGAGGCGCTGATCCGGCCGCTGCGCACCAGCGACACCGCGATCGACTCCCGCGCGCGGTTCTAGCGGCCGGGAAGCACACATGCGCTTCACCATCACCCACCCGATGCACACCCATCCCTATAACCCGGAATTGGTGACGGGGGACGGTATTGCAACGGTCGCGGCAGCGGCCGAAGCGGCTGGATTCCACGGCTTCGGCTTCACCGACCACCCCGCCCCGTCTCAGCGCTGGCTTGAAGCCGGCGGTCACGACGCCCTAGATCCTTTTGTCGCACTGGGTTTCGCGGCAGCCAGAACAACAACACTGCGGCTGATTCCCAATATCGTGGTACTGCCGTATCGAAACCCGTTCGTGGTGGCAAAATCTGGCGCGACGCTGGACCTGCTGTCGGGTGGGCGGTTCACGCTCGCCGTCGGTGTCGGTTACCTCAAGCGGGAATTCGCGGCCCTGGGGGTGAACTACGACGAGCGTGCCGAGCTGTTCGAAGAGGCGTTGCAGGTGATCCGGGCAGCCTGGACCACCGATGACATCTCCTTTGAGGGAAAGCATTTCAGCGCGCGCGGGATCACCTCCCATCCCCGGCCGGTCGGTCAGCCGCATCCGCCGATCTGGATCGGTGGCAACACCACGACCGCCCGCCAGCGAGTCGCCCGGTACGGCGACGGGTGGTGCCCGTTTCCGGCCCCGGCACTTCTGGCCCAGACGGCGGGCACCGCGACCATCGAATCCGAGGACCGCCTCGCCGCGGGCATCGATGACCTACGACGTCGATGCGATGAGGCGGGCCGGGATTGGTCCGCAATCGACATCACCTTCACCAATTTCGACGGCGGCAGTCCCGCCACCGACGCGTTCAATGCCGACGCTTACCTGAGCGGCTTGGAGAAGCTGGCGGCGCTCGGGGTGACCTGGGTGCAGGTTGGCCTGCCCGGCGACAGCCTGGCGCATGCGCTCGAGAGCATCGAGCGGTTCCGAACCCTCGTCATCGATGCGGGCTGAATGGACTTCTCGCGGGTCGCACTCTCGGCCGACGACCAGGAGTTTCTGGACCAGACGCGGGCGTTCCTAGCCGAACAGGTCACCGACGAAGTGCGCCGGCGCGATCGCGAATTCGGCGAAAACTTCGACGAGGAAGTGCATTTGGCGCTGGGCGAAGCAGGATACCTGGCCGCGGACTGGAAACTCGAGTCCGAAGGCGGGTTCAGCCCCGTTCGTCGGCGGATCTTCGAGCTTGAGGTTGCCCGGGCGCATACGCCCTGGTACCACTGGGGCACCACGTCCGTCGTCGCGCGGTTGGTGCAGCAATTCGGTGCGCCGGAGCTCACCGGCAAAGTGTTGCCGGGAGTGCTGTCCGGCGACATCCGGCTGTGCCTGGGCTACACGGAGCCCGAGGGCGGCTCGGACGTCGCCACCTGCAAGACCCGGGCGGCACGCGACGGAGACGCGTGGATCATCAACGGCTCCAAGATGTTCACCTCGAACGCGCAGAACGCCAAGTACGTTTTCCTGCTCACCAACACCGACCCGCACGGGCCGAAGCACCAGAACCTGACCATGTTCTTGGTGCCGCTCGATTCACCGGGCATCGAGATCCAGCCCATCCGCACCGTGGACGGCGACCGCACCAACATCGTCTTCTACAGCGACGTACGCGTCGACGACCTCTACCGGATCGGTGCGGTCAACGGCGGCTGGACGGTGATGCGCTTCGCGCTCGACGCCGAGCACGGCATTGTCGATCCGGAAGACCACGGCTTACAAAGCATTTCGACAATGTCTGGTCATGGCCTGTTGATGGCGGAGGCGGTGGACACGGTCGCCGCGATAGCGTCGGAACCCGGCCTGGATGGGCGGCGTCGGCTGGACGACGAGTCAGTGAAGTACCGGCTCGGGCGCAGCGTCGCCCGGATGGAGGCGGCGCTGGCCACTCCCGGGATGTTCGGACGGGTCGCGCTTGCGCAGACCATGCGCGATATCTCGCCGGATTTGATGGACATCCTGGGCGCCGCGTCGGCGTTGCCGACCGACACTTCGGGTTCCGCCGACGACGGAGCGGCGGAATACCTGTTCCGCCTTGCCCTGCCGACCGGGATCTACGGCGGCACCCTTGAGGTCTTCCGGAACATGATCGCCCAGCACGCGCTCAGGCTCGGACGTCCCAGCTAGGGCCGGTGAGCGGAAGCTCGGCCACGACGTCACCGCGAGTGGCGTCGAAGCTGAGGAATCCTTTGACGGGCCGGCTTTCCGGGGGCGGATCGTCGTAGCTCCAGGCGACGTCCGCCACGACCCGGTCACCAAGTCGGTCATCCACGACAGCGGACCAATATGTGGCGAAGCCTTTGTAGTTGCAGTAACTCGACGTCTCCGAGCGCCGCAGCAGATCGGTGCGTACGTGTGCGGGATCGACATAGAGCCGCGGCTCGAGCGCGGTCTCGAAAAGGATCACCGTGTCGTCGGTGTCCACCAGCGTGGTGCCGGCGACCGAGACGCGCAGGCGGCGCCTCGTGGGGCGGCAGTCGACGCGGTGGTACGGATTCGGCGGGTAGTGCACGAGTTCTCGGCCTTCCTCCAGCCAGGTGTCGACGGCGTCCCAGGGCACCTGGACGAAGCCCGGTGCGTCCGGCTCGGGCTCGGTCGGCAGATCGCCGACCTCGTCAACCGGGAAGACGTAGCTGAGCGGGTGACCGCGCCGGTGCACCATCAGCGCCCGCTCGGTGTCGATCACCCGACGCCCATTCAGCAAGGCCTGGACACGGCGCGGATGTGGCTCGATGTAGACGACATCGGCGGGCACCGGGGGATAGAACCGCCCGGCCGGATCGCTGCTGAACGGGCCACGTCCGGCTACCAGAGTCATGGTGTCGCTCCCTTCATCTCCCGGGCCGCTGCGGCGAACCACTCCGGCAAGCGTGACAAACTCTCGCCGGCAGCGTAAACGCCGCCCCGTGATGCGGTTGGCGAGACGCCAGGGCGACGGAGTAGGAACTTAGCCATGACAGGACCTCTGGAAGGCATCAAAGTCGTCGAGCTCGGGGTCTGGGTGGCCGGGCCGGCCACCGGTGGCATTCTGGCCGACTGGGGCGCCGACGTCATCAAGATCGAGCCGCCGGCGGGCGATCCGGGACGCATGTTCGGCCGGATGCTGGGCTGCGATCTCGGGGTCAACCCGCCGTTCGAAATGGACAACCGCTCCAAGCGCAGCATCGTCTTGGATCTCACCACCGAGGATGGCTTAAGCACCGCGTTCGAATTACTGGACGGCGCAGACGTTTTCGTGACCAATCTGCGTCCCGGGGCGTTGCAACGCCTTGGGCTCGACTACGAGTCGGTGTCCGTCCGCAGCGAACGCGTGGTCTATGGCCTGATCACCGGATACGGCGAATCGGGTCCCGACGCCGATCGGGCCGCGTACGACGTGGCGGCATTCTGGTCGCGCGCCGGTGTCGCTCACCTGCTCACCCGCCCCGGCGGCACACCCCCGTTCCAGCGGGGCGGCATGGGTGACCACTCGGCGGGGATGACCCTGGCCGCGGCCATCTGCGCGGCGCTGGTTGCCCGCGCCCGGACCGGGACCGGTCAGCTGGTGACCACCTCGCTGTACCGCCAGGGCGCCTATACCGTGAGCTTCGATCTGAACACCTATCTGCTGACCGGCCAGCCGATCGCGATCGGGCAACGCGAAACGATGGGCAACCCCTGCATGAACAACTACGCCACCGGTGACGGGCGGCGTTTCTGGATCGTCGGACTCGAGGCCGAGCGGCACTGGCCCCCGCTGTGTCGCGCGGTCGGCCGCACGGACTGGCTGACGGACCCCCGCTTCCGCGATGCCCGGGCTCGCGCCGAACACGCGGTACAGCTCATCGCCGAGCTGGACGAGATATTCGCGACCCGCACACTGGACGAATGGGCCGAGATCTTCGCCGGCGAAACCGATTTCTTCTGGTCACCGGTCAATACGCTCGAGGACGTGGTGGCCGACGCGCAGTTCCACGCCGCGGGCGGCATCGTCGACGTGCCGGACAGGGAATCCAGCGTCCCGATGGTGGCCACGCCCGCGGATTTTCACGGCACGCCGTGGGCGCCCCGTTCTGCGGCACCCGAACTCGGCCAGCACACCGACGAGGTTCTGGCCGAACTCAAGGCGCGGCGCGGTTCGTGACCGGCTGGTCGGAGCTTTACAAATTTCCGCCGAAGTGTCACGCTGTCCGGGGAGTCGCGTCACCCGATTCGCCGAACCGGGCCTGTCCTGGGAGCGGCGCCGCGTGAGGCGGCTCAGCCCACAACAACCAGCCCTGCAGTAACGCCAACGCACCTCTGGGGGTGCGGCGGTGAGGAACGGATTTGATGGTCACTCCGATTTTCGGCATCAGCGAAAGGGGCGGGGTCAGCTCAGCGGGAGCACCCCGTGCAGACGGCGAGTGTCTGCGATATCGGCTCGACGTCATTGCAGCCAGTCCCGTCGACGTTGTGCAATCCGCGGGGGGTTGGCTGTACGACCGGGTGATGGCCGGTTGGGAGGTAACCGTGCTGCTGGCAGGCAGCTCTGACACTCGGCCGCTGCGAATCCTCGGCGCGCGCGGTGTGGAACTGGAGTCGGTGATGGGCTCGACGAGCCAGAGCCTGGCAGTCAGCGCCGCGGCATTCACGTCCGACGCACGAGTACGAGACATGGTGCTCGAATCGCTGGACAGCCCGTTGGTCGAAGTCGCGCTGTGGGGCCACGCGGGTCAGGGGTGGCCGCTGGGCGTGAATCGCGCGACGACCAGAGCGCAGCACGTACTCAGCGCCGCCGCGCGGACGTTCAAGGCCCATGCGCTCGCGGCGGCCGGAATCGGCTGTGACTCAGTCGGTCCCACCGAGGCACTGCTCTGTGATTCGCGCGTCGATTCAGAGCTGATCCGGCTGGACTGATGAAGAAGTATTACCGCCACACCCTGCTCTACCTGCACGAGACGATCTCGCTGGGATCCGGGCGCAGTGACGGCTTCACCGGGATGTTCACCGACACCTACCAGCCGATGATGAACGAGCTCGGCGCCCGGCTGTTCGCGATCTGGGAATCCACCCCCTATAACGGTCACTGGCCGCAAGTGACGATCCTCTGGGAGATCGACGGGTTCGCCGACTACGCCCGGATCGGAGCCGCCCAGGCGCGCAGCGGCAGTCATGAGGCCGCGGCCGGCAAATGGTCGGCGTTTCTGGCTGACATCGGCGCGTCGGGGGAGGGGCGCATCATGTACCCGGGGCCCAGCAACAAAACGCTGGCCCAGCTATGTGAGGCCAATTTCACTGCGCCACTGGTGATCCAAGAGATCATGCAGACCAAGCCGGGGCGACAAGACGATTACATCCGCGAGCTGGAGCGGCTCTATGTGCCATGGTCGGAGCGTACGGGTAAGCGCTGGCTGGGTTCGTTCACCACAACTTTCCGCTACAACGAGGTCATCCACTACTGGGCGCTGGACGGCGGCTGGGAGTGCTTCGCCAACCACTATCCGTCCTGGAAAGACAGCCCACCTGCCGAGATCGTGACCTGGATGAGCATGGCGCCGGCGCTGCGCGACGGCTGGGAGGACTCCATCCTGGCGGCCCTACCGCCATCGCCCCTGCAGTGATCGGTCAGCGAGGACCAGTGGACTTCAGCTATGACCCTTTCGACGCCGACGTGATGGCAAACCCGTTGCCGTACTACCGAATCCTGCGTGATCACCATCCGGTGTACTACATGCCGCAGTGGGACACCTTCGCGCTGTCCCGCTTCGAGGACATCTGGCAGGTGCTGGAAGTCAACGACGGGACCTTCGTTGCGTCGGAAGGGACGTTGCCGGCGGCAGCGGTGCTGGCCAAGCACAACCCCGGGCCGGTCGACGATCCGCCGTTGCATCCACTGCCATTCCACGCCGTGTTCGACGCCCAGTTGTACGGCGAGATCCGTCGCGCACATGCACAGCCGTTGCGGCCGAAACCCGTCGCCGTGCTGGAGAACAGAATCCGCACGCTGGCCAACGAGCGCCTGGATCTGCTGCTGCCGCGCGGTTCGTTCGACCTGACCCAAGACTATGGCGGCATCGTGGTGGCCACCATCGTCTGCGAATTGCTGGGCATTCCAGCAGATCTCGCACCGCAGGTGCTGGCGACGGTCAATGCCGGCAGCCTCGCCGAGCCCGGCGTCGGCGTCGACACCGCCGAAGCACGGCCCAACTACCTGGAATACCTGCTGCCGGCGGTCCAGCGCCGCCGCGCCAACCCGTCCGGGGGCCCGCTCGGTGTGGTCGACGGCTTGCTCGGCTACCGCCTGCCCGACGGCAGCGCGCTCGACGACGTCGAAGTCGCGATCCAGATGCTCTGCATCTTCATCGGTGGGACGGAAACGGTGCCGAAAATAGTCGCCCATGGGCTGTGGGAGCTCAGCCGGCGGCCCGACCAGTTAGCCGCAGTACGCGCCGATCCCGACAACAACGCGCTGACCGCCCGCGAGGAAATGATCCGGTTCTGTGCGCCGGCCCAGTGGTTTGCCCGCACGGCACGCAAACCCTTCACCATGCACCGCGTGACCATCAAGCCCGGCCAGCGCGTCATCACGCTGCTGGCGTCGGCCAACCGCGACGAACGGGAATACCCCGAACCCGACGAGTTCGTCTGGAACCGGTCCATCCGTCGCTCACTGGCGTTCGGCCGTGGCCAGCACTTCTGTATCGGCTATCACCTGGCCAGGCTGGAAGTCACTGTGCTGCTGCAGGAATGGCTTCGCCGGGTGCCGGACTACGCGGTTCAAAGCCAAGCTGCCACCCGGCTTCCGTCCAGCTTCCAATGGGGATGGAACAGGATCCCGGTGGAGGTCTGACGTGTGGTCCTACCGGATCATCGCCCCGTATCTGTTCGAGCGGACGTCGATTCCCGATAAAACACCCGAGCTGCTGACCGATGGCCAGGTGTTACTGCAGTTCTCGGCCGCCGGTGTCTGCGGCAGCGATATGCCGGCTTTTCGCGGTGCCCGGGGCCGGATTCCGGGAGACGACGGACCAAGCGGCGCAGAAAAAGACGGGTTCCCGATTCATGAAGTGGCCGGCGAAGTGATCGCCAGCCGGCATCACAGCCATCGTCCCGGCGATCAGGTGGTGGGCTGGGCCTCCGGCTTCGACGGCATGATGGAGCGCGTGATCAGTGACGGCGACGGACTGGCGCCCTACGACCCGGCGTTGACTCCGGCGCAAGCGGTCGGCTTGCAACCCCTGGCGTGCGTTCTCTACGCCTGCGAGCAATTGCCGGACCTGGCCGGCCGTCACGTCGCGATCATCGGCCAAGGCTCGATCGGACTGCTGTTTTCCTACGTTGCCAAAGCGGCCGGCGCCCGGCGCGTCACCGGGGTCGACCCTATCGACCGGGAAAGTGTTGCAACGGAATTCGGGGTCGATGAGACGGTACGCGCCACCAGTGACCGCTGGGTGAGCCGGCTCACGGCCGGCGACCGCGCCGACGTCGTCATCGAGGCCGTCGGCCACCAGGTGGCCACCCTGGGGCACGCCATCGAAGCCGCCGCCCCCGGCGGCACCATATTCTATTTCGGCGTCGCCGACGACGATGCCTATCCGATCAGCATGCGCAGCATGCTACGAAACAACCTGACGCTGAAATCTGGCGTGACGCTGGACCGGCGCCGGATGCTGGAACTCGCCGGCAAATTCGCCGCCGACCACCCCGGGCTGCTCGGCTGCTATCTCACCCACAGCTTCGGCGTCGACGACGTGCAGGGCGCGTTCGAACTGGCCTGCCGGCCGGCTCCCGAACGCATCAAGATCGCGATCACCGAGTGAGGTTGTAAGGCGTGGCAGAGGTCAATGCGAGCAACCTGCAGCGGGCGCTGAACCGGGCAACCCCGATATGGGGTGGCTGGCTCACCGGACCGACGCTGCTCGGGCCGGAAGAATTCGCCCGGGCCGGTTACGATTACGTGGGCTTCGACGCCCAGCACGGTTACCTCGACGACGCCGATATCGCCGGCATGCTGCGCCGTATCGAACATGTTCCCATCGGCACCGTGGTGCGCTTGCCCAATGCCGACGCCGCGCCGATCGGTCGTGTGCTGGATGCCGGCGCCGACGCCGTCGTCATCGCGATGATCGAGTCGGCTGACGAGGCCGCCGCGGCGGTCGCCGCCACCCGCTACCCGCCGGCGGGGATCCGCAGCTTCGGTCCGCTGCGTGCCAGCCTGGGGCACCAGACCGCCGCGCTGGAGTCCCGGGTGAGCGTGTTCGCCATGATCGAGACGGCGGCTGCGCTGTCCGGTCTCCGCCGGATCTGCGCGGTCGAAGGCCTAACCGGAATCTACATCGGGCCGGCCGATCTCGCCATTTCGATGGGAGTCGATGTCGTTGGGGCAACCAGGCATCCGGCAGTGTTGGACGCGATCGTGCGAATCCATCGAGCGGCCGCCGATGCAGGCCTGGTCGCCGCCATTCATGCCGGTGACGGCAAGACGGGCCGCGCCATGGCGAATCTGGGGTTTCGGATGATCACCCTGGCGGCCGAATCGCAGGCGCTGCGGCGGGGAGCGGCCGAGCATCTACGTGAGGCGACTGAACAGTGACTGACGATCACGCCGCGATCCGCGAGCTGATTGCCGACTACGCGCTGGCACTTGACGCCGGCGACATTGACGAGTGCGTGAAGCTGTTCACCCCAGCCGGGGAATTCCTGGTCTACGGACGCTCCTTCGCCGGACATGGCGCTATCGGCAAGATGTTTCGCGAAGCACCGCGCGGGCTGCATCTGACCGGAGCCTCGCGCATCGACGTCCGCGACAACACGGCGACGGCGCGGTCGCAAGTGCTGTTCGTCAGAGCCGGCGACCTGCACCTGCGGACCGCGCTGTACGACGACGAGCTGGTCCGCCACGGCGGGCAGTGGCGATTCCTGCGGCGGCGGTGCCAATTCATCACGAGCTATGGACTCAGTGACAGCCCCGAGGTTGCGTCAACATGAGTCAACGCGTGGCATTGGTGACCGGCGCAGCCGGCGGGCAGGGCTGGGCTATCGCCAAACGGCTACGTGCAGACGGATATTCGGTGGCAGCGTGCGATCGGCGGGCCGACGAACTCGCGGTCGCGGTCGGCGAATTGGGTGACGACCAAGTGATCGCGGTCGAGCTCGACGTCACCTCCCCGGCGCAATGGGGTGCGGTCGTGGAGCAAGTGGTCGACCGGTTCGGGCTGCTGAGCACCCTGGTGAACAATGCCGGCGTGCTGCACCGGGCATCGATAGCCGACGAGACGGCTGAAGACTTCGAAAATGCTTGGCGCGTCAACTGTCTGGGCGCTTTCCTCGGTATCCGTGCGGCGCTCGACTGGCTGCGCGAGGCGGAACATGCGGCCATCGTCAACATCTGCAGCACCGGAGCGATCCGTCCGTTCCCGCAGCACTGCGCTTACGGTTCATCGAAGTGGGCGCTTCGGGGCCTCACTCAAACCGCAGCGGCCGAACTCGCCCCGTCCGGCATCCGAGTCAACGCCGTATTCCCCGGACCGATCGCGACGCCGATGCTCGACGAGGTCACCCAGGCACGGCTGGCCGCCACAGCGATGTTCGGCCGGCTCGGCCGGCCCGCCGAAATTGCCGACGCGGTCGCGTTTCTGGTCTCCGACGCGGCATCATTCATCACCGGTTCGGAACTGGTTGTCGATGGTGGTCAATGTCTACAGATCCGATGAGCACCAACTTGTCGGTCGGCGTCATCGGTGCCGGACCGGGCGGCATGGCATTGGGAATATTTCTGGCACGTGCAGGCTTCCACAATTTCACCATCTTCGACCGCGAAGACGACGTCGGTGGGACCTGGAAGATCAACACCTACCCGGGGCTGGCGTGCGACGTCAAGTCGCATCTTTACTCATATTCGTTCGACCTGAACTCGGAATGGTCGCGGCTGTGGCCCGGACAGCAGGAGATCCTGGCCTACTTCCAGAAGTGCGCCGACGAGTACGGCTTGCGGCCCCACCTGCGGCTGAACACCGAAATCCGATCCGCGCAATGGGACGAAGACACCCAGTTGTGGTGCCTGAGCAGCGGCGACGGCGAGCAGCACCATTTCAACGTGGTGGTATCGGCCGTCGGCGTGTTCAGCCGGCCGGTGCTTCCCGACCTGGTCCAACAAGAGCCGTTCACCGGAACGGTGATGCACTCGGCGCGGTGGGATCATTCGGTTCCGCTGGCGGGGAAGCGAATCGCCGTGTTGGGCAGCGGTTCGACGGCCTCACAGCTGGTTCCGGAACTGGCGAAGGTCGCCGACAGGGTGTACTCGGTGCAGCGATCCGCAACCTGGGTACTGCCCAAGCCGGACCGGCCATACACGCCATGGGAGCGCTGGATCCTCGCCCACGTTCCATTTGCCAAGAAGCTTTATCGGACCAGGCTGTGGTTGCGCAGCGAATTCAACGTCTCGGTGATCAACCACGGCAGCACAAAGACTCAGGATTACACCGCCATCGCGCTGCGGTTGCTCGAGCAGACCGTCGTAGACGAGCAGGTGCGCCGCAAGCTGACTCCGGACTACCCCATGGGCTGCAAGCGTCTGGTGTTCTCGTCGGAGTTTCTGCCCGCGCTGACCCGGCCCAACGTCGAGGTAGTCAGCAGCCCGGCGCGATACCTGCGCGCCCGATCCTTCGTCACCGAAGACGGAACCGAACGCGATGTCGACGTCGTGGTGTGCGCCACCGGTTATGCGGCGGCCGACTACCTCGGGGAACTGGAGGTTTCCGGAGAGCACGGGGCGACGCTGCGGGACGTCTGGCGGGACGGGGCGCAGGCATACTTCGGCATGGCCGTGCCCGGCTTCCCGAACTTCTTCATGCTGTACGGCCCCAACACCAACGTCGGCTCCAATAGCGTGATCTTCATGCTGGAAGCTCAGGCCCGCTACATCGTGCAGGCGCTGAAGTACATGCGGCGCAAGGGTAAGACATACATCGCGGTCCGACCCGACGCGCTGGCCGAGTTCATCGCCAAGATCGACCGCTGGATGGTCGGCACCGTCTGGACCACCCGGTGCAGCAATTACTTCCGCGCGGCCAATGGGCGCGTGGTCACCCAGTGGCCGCGAAGCGCGCGTTCGTTCTGGGGAATGACACGCAGGTTCAAACCCGGCGACTTCAGCTTTGCGGTCCCAGCCGGGTCGGCGGTCGATGCCGACGCGTTCACGGCGCCGGACAGCAGGGCCCGATGACGGAACTGGACGGTGCCGAGCGGCTCGATCCCGCGCTGCGCGCGATCGCAACGACGCGGACCGACTTCTCGCTGGAAGCGATCCGGCTCATGCGCGAGCCGTTCGATCAGCGCCGTCGGGAGGCCGCCGAATATACCGGCACGTCAGGCGTGCAGATCGCCGAGGACAACGTGGCATCCGAAACCGGCACGGTGCCGGTGCGCATCTATCGCGGCGGGCCGGCGCATCCGGCTGTGCCGGGGCCAGTCGTTGTCTACTGTCACGCAGGCGGATTCGCGCTGGGAAATCTGGACACCGATCACCGTCAGTGTGTGGAGCTCGCGCGTCGCGGCCGCTGCACGGTGGTGTCGGTCGACTACCGGCTGGCCCCGGAGCACCCGTATCCGGCCGCGCTCGACGACGCGATTGCCGTGCTGCGATGGGTGGTCGCCCGCGCGACGGAACTGGGCGCCGACGCGGCGCGCGTCGCCGTCGCCGGCAGCAGCGCCGGTGCCGCCCTGGCCGCCTGCCTGGCGCACGGTGCCGCCGACGGGTCGCTGCCGGCGGTCGTGTTCCAGCTGTTGCACCAGCCGGTGCTGGACGATCGACCTACCGCGTCGAAAACGGAATTTCGCACCAGCCCCGCTTTCGACAGCGAGGCGGCGGACCTGATGTGGCGCCACTACCTGGGCACAGACGCGGGAACACCGGATGCCGCGCCGGCACGGCGGACCCGATTAGCGGGTCTGCCGCCGGCTTTGATCACCTGCGCGGAGATCGATCCCTTTCGCGACGAAGCGGTCGACTATGCGCTGCGTCTACTTCGCGCCGGAGTCTCGACCGAGCTACATGTGTTTGCGCGCACCTGCCACGGATTCGATTCGCTGCTGCCCGACTGGCCGGTCTCCGGGCGGTTGTTCACGCTTCAGGGTGAAGCCCTCCAGCGCTTGTGGTACGAGGCCTGAGCCCGCGCCGGTTTTTTGACCGGCGGCACAGGACCTTCGGCCCTACCGTGCGCATTCGGGTCGGCGGAACAATCTGTTGACCGACACAGCCGGTGCATGTGTGAGCGCTCTCGGTGGCAGTTTCGTCGGAAAGGACGGCTGATGAAGATCACCGGCCTCCAGGTCGTGCCGTTCGAGACATTCGTCGATCGAATCTCGTTCGGCCAGCTGACTACCGACTACCGCGTGGTGCAGACCGTGACCAAGGTCTGCACCGACGAGGGAGCCGAGGGCTACTACTTCGGCGGGCATTTCCACGGGGACCAGGATGGCCTGCTGCCCGGAGACCAGGCGCTGATCGGGCAATTCCTCAGCCCGCTGCTGGCCGGCCAGGATCCATTCGACCGGGCTGAGATCTGGCGGCAGCTGTGGGCCGCGAAGCTCCCTGAGAATGTCTGCAGCGTCATCGATTTGGCCTTATGGGATTTGGCGGGTCGAGTGACGGGGTTGCCGGTGTACAAGCTGCTCGGTGGCGCTCGCGACCGGGTCAAGGCCTATGCGAGCAGTTTCAACAATCTGGGATCGCCCGACGAGTACGCGGCCCATGCCGCCGAATGCCGGCAACAGGGCTACCGCGCCTACAAGATTCACCCGTACCACTACTGGAACCCTGCGACACGGCAACCCGCCCTGCCCCGGCCGTCGTACGTGGACTACGACATCGAGGTGTGCCGGAAAGTTCGGGCGGCGGTCGGGGACGACATGGTGCTGATGTTCGACCCGTGGGGTACCTACCACACCTACGCGGACGCGCTGCAGGTCGGCCGGGAGCTAGAACGGCTGGGCTTTTACTGGTACGAGCACCCGATGCCGGAGTATCAAGTGGAGTCCTACGTGAAATTGGCTCGTGCACTGGATATCCCGATCTGCTCACCCGAGATCGCGGAGGGCGGCATCTACACCCGGGCGGACTGGATTCTGCGCAATGGGTCCGACATCAGCCGCATCGACGTCCTGCGCGGAGGGATCACCGGCGTCATGAAAATGGCCGGAATGTGCGAGGCGTTCGGTATCCGCTGCGAGTTGCACATGAGCGGCTTCGGTAACCTGCAGATCCTTGGTGCCACAAGCGAAGACGTGTGCGAATACTACGAGCGCGGACTGCTCGGCCCCGGGGCGCGCTACGACAACACGCCGCCGTACCTCGAGGCGCCCTGTGACCCGCTCAGCGCAGACGGATTCGTCGCGCTGCCGGCGGCACCCGGACTCGGCTACCAGATCCGGTGGGACTACATCGACAATCACCGCCTGCCCGACACGCCAGTGGAACCGGTCGCGCCGCTGCACCCGAGATAGCAGCTAGTCGAATCGGATCAGCTGACGCACCGGGACACCGTCGGCCAGGTGATCCATCGCCTCGTTGATGTCGTCCAACCGGATCGTCGACGACACCAGTGACTCCACCGGCAGCCGGCCGGACCGCCACAGCGACACGAATCGGGGAATGTCGCGGCTGGGCACCGCCGAGCCCAGGTAGCTACCGATCAGCGAACGGCCCTCGGCGACAAAACCCAACGGCGACAAGCTGATCCGGGCATCTGGCGCCGGCAGCCCCACGGTGATGGTGCGACCGCCCGGCGCGGTCAGCCCGATCGCGGTCTCGAGTGCCGCGGGATGACCGACGGCCTCGATGACTATGTCGGCCTTCACCCGGGCATCGGTGGCCTGCTGCGGGGTGTACGCCTCGTGCGCGCCGACGTCGCGGGCGGTCGCCAACTTGTCCGGTAACTGGTCCACGGCGACAACCCGAACGTCGTCGTAGGTCAGCGCGGTGAGCACCGCCGCCATGCCGACACCCCCCAGGCCGACCACGGCGACCGACTGGCCCGGACGTGGATTGCCGACGTTGAGCACGGCGCCACCCCCGGTCAGGACCGCGCATCCAAGCAGCGCCGCGACTTCGGGTGGCACGTCGGGTGGCACCGGAACCGCGCTGGCTCGGCTGACGACCGCATGTGTCGCGAACCCCGAGACGCCCAGGTGGTGATACACCGGGTGGCCGGTCCGGTGAAGCCGGATTCCGCCGCCCAGCAGCGTCCCGGCGGTGTTGGCCGCGCTGCCCGGTTCACACGGCGTCAGTCCCTCGGTCGCGCATGCCGCGCAATGGCCGCAACGCGGCAAAAACACCAGCACCACGCGCTGGCCGATGGCGAGGTCGGTGACCGCCCGCTCCGTTTGGGGGCCGACCTCTTCGACGATTCCGGCTGCCTCATGCCCGAGCAGCATCGGCACCGGTCGTACCCTGTTTCCGTCCACCACCGACAGGTCGGAATGGCACACACCGGCCGCCTCGATGCGGACCATGATCTCGTCGCGGCCCGGCGGGGCCAAGTCGAGCTCGACGACGCTGATCGGCCGGGACTCGGTGTACGGGCGAGCCAAACCGATCCGGTCCAGTACGGCGCCCCGGATGCGAACCATGTTGAAATGCAACCATGACATCAGGTCCGCCGGGTCCCTCGGACCCGCCGTCGGTTCCGCCCGCACCAGACCAGCTCACCGGGAGCGACTTTCCCGTGTGGTGGCCGATGGGAACCCGCTGGGCCGACAACGACATGTTCGGTCACCTCAACAACGCGGTCTACTACCAGCTGTTCGATACCGCGATCAACGCCTGGATCAACACGGGCACCGGTGTTGACCCGATCAGCACGCCTGCGCTGGGCATCGTCGCCGAGTCGGGCTGCCGCTACTTTTCCGAACTGCATTTCCCGGAGAGCCTCGTGGTGGGGCTGGCGGTGACCCGGTTGGGCCGCAGCAGCGTCACCTACCGGCTCGGGGTGTTCCGGCCGCAGGAAGGCCACGAAGAAGCCCGGTTCCAGCCCATCACCGCACTGGGGCACTGGGTGCACGTCTATGTCGATCGGGTCAGCCGCAAGCCCGTCCCGATCCCCGACGCCATCCGCGCACTGCTGTCGACGGCCTGCGTTGAACCGCACGGTCAGTAAGAATTCGGGGCCTGCCTGCGGTCTATGCTTCCCGGATGCCAGTTTTGAGCAAGACCATCGAGGTCGGCGCCGACGCCGGTGCGGTGATGGCTATCGTCGCCGATTTCGAGCGCTACCCGGAGTGGAGTGATGGGGTCAAGGGCTGCTGGGTGCTCGCGCGCTACGACGACGGGCGGCCCAGCCAGCTGCGGCTCGACACGGTTGTTCAAGGCATCGAGGGCACCTATATACAAGCCGTGTACTACCCGGGCGCCAACCAGATTCAAACCGTTCTGCAGCAGGGTGATCTGTTCTCCAAGCAGGAGCAGCTGTTCAGCGTGGTCGAGGTCGGGCCCTCGAGTCTGCTGACGGTGGATATGGATGTCGAGACCACCGCGCCGGTACCCGCGCCGATGGTGAAGATGCTGGCCAACAACGTCCTCGACCACCTCGCCGAAAACCTGAAGCGGCGCGCCGAGCAACTGGCCGCCGGCTAGGGCCTGCAGCTCGGGTCGGCTCAGTCGAAGATTCCGGTGCTGCCGCGCATCTCGGTCAGTCGGCTGGCCGCATCGGTGAATTGCCAGACGGTGTGCTCGATCACGGCCGCCGCGTCGCGCCGGCGCAACGCGGCGATCAACTGCCGGTGATTGTCGACGGCGGCCGCACCCCATTGCGGATCGGCGGCATACACCACCGCCGGCATGTAGCGCGCGGCATTGAGCAGGAACCAGGCCAGTTTGATCCGGCCGCTGGCCTGGTTGAAGAAACGATGAAACGCGAACTCGATGCCCGCGATCGTCTCGGCGTCGGCGGACCCGACGGCCGCCGCAAGCGCGCCGTTGATCCGGTCAAGCTCGTCGATCTCGGCATCGGTGATGTGGTTGGTGGCCGCGGCCGCCACTTCCCTGGCAAGCGTTGCCTGCAACCAGAAGATGTCGTCGATGTCTTGCCGGGTCAGCGGCAGCACGACGTGACCGCGGTGCGGCTCGAGCTGCACCATGCCCTCACCGCGCAGTTTCAGCAGGGCTTCACGGACCGGCGTGACGCTGACGCCGAGTTGGGCCGCGGTCTCGTCGAGGCGGATGAACGTTCCCGGGCGCAACGTGCCGGACATGATGGCCGCCCGCAGGTGGCCCGCGACCTCATCGGACAACTGCGGCCGCCGCAGTGGCCGCCGGCTCCTCGGCTGCGTGGAAATCGGTGCGTTCACGGGGGCTGCCAGGGCTTTCAGGGGCTTGTCAGGTGGCCGTTAAGGCCATAATGTGACCCACACAACACTATGTTTAATCAAATATCAACCTGGCGCAAGCGGTGCGGGAGTGAAGGGAAGTGCTGAGTTGACCGCGGAATTGGCCAGCCATCTGACCCAGGGCCCGAAACCAGCTCAAGGGCAGCCCTACCTGGCCCGCCGGCAGAACTGGGTGACCCAACTCGAACGGCATGCGCTGATGCAGCCGAACGCGACGGCGCTGAGGTTCCTGGGCAGGACAACGACGTGGGGCGAACTGCAGCGCCGGGTGGCGGCGCTGGCCGACGCGTTGAGCCGCAGGGGAGTCGGCTTCGGCGACCGGGTCATGATCCTGATGCTCAACCGCACCGAATTCGTCGAGTCGGTGCTGGCGGTCAACATGCTGGGGGCCATCGCGGTTCCGCTGAACTTCCGGCTCACCGCAGCCGAAATCGCCTTCCTGGTCGAGGATTGCGAAGCGCGCGTGATGATCACCGAAGGCGTGCTTGCCCCGGTGGCCACCGGTGTCCGCGACATCAACCCGCTGCTGGACATGATCGTCGTGGCCGGTGGCGCCGCGGACGACAGGGTGTTCGGCTACGAAGACCTCATCGACGAGCCCGGGGCGTCACACGAAACCGTCGACATCCCCAACGACTCTCCGGCTTTGATCATGTACACCTCGGGCACCACCGGCCGTCCGAAAGGCGCCGTGCTGACCCACACCAACTTGACCGGCCAGACCATGACCACGCTGTACAGCGGCGGCGCCGACCTCAACAGCGACGTCGGTTTCGTCGGCGTCCCGTTTTTCCACATCGCCGGAATCGGCAACCTGCTGACCGGGATGCTGCTCGGCATCCCCACGGTGATCTATCCGTTGGGTGCGTTCGACCCCGGCCAGCTGCTCGACGTGCTGGCGGCAGAGAAGGTCACCGGCATCTTTCTGGTTCCCGCGCAGTGGCAGGTGGTCTGCGCCGAGCAGCGAGCACGGCCCCGTGAGTTGAGGTTGCGCGTGATGTCGTGGGGGGCCGCGCCCGCGCCGGACGCGCTGCTGCGGGAGATGTCGGCAGTCTTTCCCGGAACCCAGATATTGGCCGCATTCGGTCAAACGGAGATGTCGCCGGTCACCTGCATGCTGCTCGGCGACGACGCGATCCGCAAACGCGGATCGGTCGGCAAGGTGATCCCGACGGTCGCCGCCCGCGTGGTCGACGAGAACATGAACGACGTGCCCGTCGGCGAGGTCGGCGAAATCGTCTACCGGGCCCCGACGTTGATGAGTGGCTACTGGAACAACCCGCAGGCCACGGCCGAGGCGTTCGCGGGAGGTTGGTTCCACTCCGGTGACCTCGTCCGGATGGACGAGGACGGCTACGTCTGGGTGGTGGATCGCAAGAAGGACATGATCATCTCCGGCGGCGAGAACATCTACTGCGCCGAGGTGGAGAACGTCCTCGCCGGCCATCCCGGCATCGTCGAGGTCGCCGTCATCGGCCGGGCCCACGACAAGTGGGGTGAGGTGCCGATCGCGGTGGCGGCCGTCGCCGGCGAGCACCTGCGGCTCGATGACCTGGCGGAGTTCCTGAACGAACGGCTCGCGCGCTACAAGCATCCCAAGGCGCTCGAGATCGTCGACGCGCTGCCCCGCAACCCCGCTGGGAAGGTGCTCAAGACTGAACTGCGGATCCGCTTCGGGTCCATCACCATCGATGAAAGTCGTTCTGTGGCAACAAATTTTACGACCAGGGAGGACGAATGACGGAAACAGTAACGTTTGCCCACTGTTGACGAAGGGTTAATTGTGCAGATGCGGTTCACACGTGCATGGCCATCGGGTACATTCCTGTGGTCTCCGTTACTACTTGCGAGTAAGGGGCCGATGGTCACACACCGAAGGTCGGGGCAAGCAGGAGGCGTGCGACACGATCCGCCGCGGCAACCGGGGGCACGCGGCGTAGGTGTGAGGGGGCAGCGGTGACGTCGACAAGTCGACGGGGACCCTATTTGGTCGGTTACCTGCGCGACCAGCTGCAGACGCCGCTGACCCTCATCGGTGGGTTCTTCCGGATGTGCGTCCTGACCGGAAAAGCGCTGTTCCGCTGGCCGTTCCAGTGGCGCGAGTTCATTCTGCAGTGCTGGTTCATCATGCGGGTGGCGTTCCTGCCGACCATCATGGTCTCGATACCGCTGACGGTCCTGCTCATCTTCACGCTCAACGTCCTGTTGGCCCAGTTCGGTGCGGCTGACCTGTCCGGCGCCGGCGCGGCGATCGGTGCGGTCACCCAGCTCGGCCCGCTGACCACGGTGCTGGTGGTGGCCGGCGCCGGGTCGACCGCGATCTGCGCGGACCTGGGCGCCCGCACCATCCGCGAGGAGATCGACGCGATGGAGGTGCTCGGCATCGACCCCATCCACCGGCTGGTCGTGCCCCGGGTGATCGCGGCGACCTTGGTCGCCACCCTGCTCAACGGGCTGGTGATCACCGTCGGTCTGGTGGGCGGCTACCTCTTCGGGGTTTACCTGCAGAACGTGTCGGGCGGCGCCTACCTCGCCACCCTGACCACCATCACCGGCCTGCCCGAGGTGATCATCGCGACAATCAAAGCCGCGACGTTCGGCCTCATCGCCGGACTGGTCGGCTGTTTCCGCGGGCTGACCGTACGCGGCGGCTCCAAGGGGTTGGGCACCGCCGTCAACGAGACCGTGGTGTTGTGCGTAGTGGCGTTGTACGCGGTCAACGTGGTGCTGACGACCATCGGCGTGCGATTCGGGACGGGGCACTGACATGTCGACCGCTGCCGTGCTGCGATCCCGATTTCCCCGGGCCACCGCCAATCTGAACCGGTATGGCGGGGCGGCGGGCCGATGGCTGGACGAAACCGGCCAGATGGCCTGGTTCGCACTGATGGCCGTGGGGCACGTCCCGCATGCGCTGACCCACTACCGCAAGGAGACGTTGCGGCTGATCGCCCAGATCGGCATGGGCACCGGTGCCATGGCCGTCGTTGGCGGCACCGTCGCGATCGTCGGATTCGTGACACTGTCGGGCAGCTCTTTGGTCGCCATCCAGGGCTTCGCCTCGCTGGGAAACATCGGTGTCGAGGCGTTCACCGGATTCTTCGCCGCACTGATCAACGTGCGCATCGCCGCGCCGGTCGTCACCGGTATCTCAATGGCGGCCACGGTCGGTGCCGGCGCCACCGCCGAACTCGGCGCGATGCGGATCAGTGAGGAGATCGACGCGCTGGAAGTGATGGGCATCAAGTCGATCTCGTTTTTGGCAACGACGCGGATCATCGCCGGGATGATCGTGATCATCCCGCTCTACGCGCTGGCCATGATCATGTCGTTCTTGTCGCCGCAGATCACCACGACGGTGCTGTACGGACAGTCGCACGGCACCTACGACCACTACTTCCGCACGTTCCTGCGCCCCGATGACGTGTTCTGGTCATTCCTGGAGGCCATCATCATCACGCTGGTCGTGATGGTCACGCACTGCTACTACGGCTACAACGCCGGCGGCGGACCCGTCGGCGTCGGCGAGGCCGTCGGGCGGTCGATGCGTTTTTCGCTGGTTTCGGTGCAGGTCGTGGTTCTGTCCGCCGCGTTGGCGCTGTACGGCGTCAATCCCAACTTCGCTCTCACGGTGTAGTGCTATGACGTCACCGGCAAGGATCAACTCATCGCGGACCCCGCCCTACAAGGTGGCCGCGGTCGGAGTGTTGGTTGTCGGTGCGGTGGTTCTTGCCTTGGTGTACGGACAGTTTCGCGGTGATTTCACGCCCAAGACCAAGTTGACGATGCTGGCTTCTCGAGCCGGGCTGGTGATGGACCCGGGCTCGAAGGTGACCTATAACGGGGTGCAGATCGGCCGGGTGGCCAACATCGCGGAGGTTGTGCACGACGGCAAGCCGGCGGCCAAGTTCACCTTGGATGTGTACCCGCGCTACCTCTCGCTGATTCCGGCCAACGTGAAGGCCGACATTAAGGCGACCACGGTGTTCGGCGGCAAGTACGTGTCCTTGACGACGCCTAAAAACCCGGCGCCGCAACGGATTACACCGCAGACCGTGATCGACGCCAGGTCGGTGACGACGGAGATCAACACGTTGTTCCAGACCATCACCTCGATCGCGGAGAAGGTGGATCCGGTCAAGCTGAACCTGACGCTGAGCGCGGCCGCGCAATCGCTGACCAGGCTGGGCGACAAGTTCGGACAGTCGATCGTCAACGGCAACGCGATCCTGGACGACGTCAACCCGCAGATGCCGCAGGCCCGGCGCGACATCCAGCAGCTGGCGGCGCTGGGCGACACCTACGCCAACGCTGCGCCGGATTTGTTCGACTTCCTCAACAACGCGGTGATCACGTCGCGCACGCTCAACCAGCAGCAAAAGGATCTGGACTCCGCGTTGCTGTCGGCGGCCGGGTTCGGCAACACCGGCGCGGATATCTTCAACCGCGGTGGGCCGTATCTGGCGCGGGGCTCGGCCGACCTGGTGCCGACGGCTCAGCTGCTCAACACCTACAGTCCCGAGCTGTACTGCATGGTCCGCAACTATCACGACATCGAACCCAAGGCCACCACGTTCCTCGGCGGTAACGGTTATTCGCTGGACACCCATACCGAGCTGCTGTCCGGGCTGGGTCTGTTACTGAACCCGGTATCGCTGTTACCCCTGCTCGCCACCGGGGTCGGAGGACTCGCCGGACTGGTCGGCGGGGCGCCGAACCCCTACATGTATCCCGAGAATCTGCCGCGCGTGAACGCTCACGGCGGACCGGGCGGTGCGCCGGGATGCTGGCAGCACATCACCCATGACCTGTGGCCCGCGCCCGAGTTGGTGATGGACACCGGTAACAGCATCGCGCCGTACAACCACCTCGACACCGGTTCGCCCTACGCGATCGAGTACGTCTGGGGCCGTCAGGTAGGGGATAACACGATCAACCCATGAGACTCACCGGCACCATCATCCGACTCAGCATCTTCTCGCTGGTGCTGCTGCTGTTCACCGCGATGATCATCGTGGTGTTCGGGCAGATGCGGTTCGACCGGACCAACGGCTACTCGGCGGAGTTCAGCAATGTCAGCGGGCTGCGGGCAGGGCAATTCGTCCGCGCCTCGGGGGTGGAGATCGGCAAAGTCAGCGCGATACACCTGGTCGACGGCGGCAAGCGGGTGCGGGTGGATTTCAACGTCGACCGCGCGGTGCCCCTGTATCAGTCGACGTCCGCCCAGATCCGCTACCTCAACCTGATCGGTGACCGGTATCTGGAGCTCAAGCGCGGCGAGGGCGAAGGCGCCGAACGGGTCTTGCCGCCGGGTGGTTTCATCCCGCTGGCGCGAACGTCGCCGGCGCTGGACCTCGACGCGCTGATCGGTGGCTTCAAGCCGCTGTTCCGGGCGCTGGACCCGGAGAAGGTGAACACCATCGCGACGGCGCTGATCACCGTGTTCCAGGGCCAGGGCGGCACCATCAACGACATCCTCGATCACACCGCGCAGCTGACCACGCAGCTCGGCGAGCGTGACCAGGCGATCGGCGAGGTCGTCAAGAACCTGAACATCGTGTTGGACACGACGGTCCGGCACCGCCAGGCGTTCGACCAGACCGTCAACAACCTCGAGGTGCTGATCACCGGGCTGAAGAACCACGGCGACCAGTTGGCGGGCGGGACCGCGCACATCAGCAACGCCGCGGGAACGGTAGCCGATCTGCTGGCCGAGGACCGGGGCTTGCTGCACAAGACCCTCAACTATCTGGACGCTGTCCAGCAGCCGCTCATCGATCAGCGCGAGGGGCTGAACGACTATCTGCATAAGGTCCCGACCGCGTTGAACATGATCGGGCGCGGCATCGGCTCCTATGGCGACTTCGTGAACTTCTACGCCTGCGACATCACGGTCAAGATCAACGGGCTGCAGCCCGGTGGCCCGGTCCGCACGGTCCGGCTGTTCCAGCAGCCGTCGGGTAGGTGCACGCCGCAATGAGATCGCTGGAACCGGCCAATCGGCCACGCATCGGGCTCATGGGCATCGTGGTGACGCTGCTCGTCATCGGCGTAGGTCAGAGCATCACCAGTGTCCCGATGTTGTTCGCCCGGCCCAGCTACTACGGGCAGTTCACCGATACCGGCGGAATCAACAAGGGCGACAAGGTGCGTATCGCCGGTGTGGACGTCGGCCAGGTCGAGGGGCTCTCGATCGACGGTGACCACATCAAGATGAAGTTCTCGATCGGCACCAGCACGATCGGCACCGAGAGCCGGCTGTCGATCCGCACCGACACCATCCTCGGCAAAAAGGTCATGGAGATCGAGCCGCGCGGCACCCAGTTGCTACGGCCCGGGACCAGCTTGCCGCTGGGTCAAAGCACCACCCCCTACCAGATTTATGACGCGTTCTTCGACGTCACCAAGGCCGCCTCCGGCTGGGACATCGACGCGGTCAAAGAGTCGCTGCATGTGTTGTCGCAGACCATTGATCAGACCTACCCGCACCTGAGCGCTGCGCTCGACGGGGTGGCCAAGTTCTCCGACACGATTGGCAAACGCGACGAGCAGATCACGCATCTGCTCGCCCAGGCTAACCAGGTGGCCAGCGTCCTGGGTGACCGCAGCGAGCAGGTCGACCGGCTGCTGGTCAACGCTAAGACCCTGCTGGCCGCGTTCAACGAACGCGGCCAGGCCATCAATGCGTTGTTGGCCAACGTCGCCGCGTTCTCCGAACAGGTGAAGGGCCTGATCAACGACAACCCGAATCTGAACCACGTGCTGGAACAGCTACACCGGGTCAGCGACATCCTGGTGCAGCGCAAAGACGACCTGACCAAGGGTTTCACCGAGGTCGGCATGTTCCTGCCGTCGCTGAACGAGTCGATCGCGTCGGGACCGTTCTTCAAGGTGGTTCTGCACAACCTGGCCCCGGGCTGGATCATGCAGCCGTTCATCGATGCCGCATTCAAGAAACGCGGTCTGGACCCGGAGGACTTCTGGCGCAGCGCCGGGCTACCGGCATACCGGTTCCCCGACCCCAATGGCACCCGGTTCCCCAACGGTGCGCCGCCGCCGGCGCCGCCGGTGCTGGAAGGTACCCCGGAGCATCCGGGACCGGCCGTGCCGCCCGGATCGCCATGTTCGTACACGCCGGCCGCGGGCGCGCTGCCGCGGCCGGACAATCCGCTGCCCTGCGCGGGTGCCACCATCGGCCCGTTCGGTGGACCGGGGTTCCCGGCGCCCATCGACGTCGCGACGTCACCGCCGAACCCCGATGGTCTGCCGCCCACACCGGGCATACCGATCGCCGGGCGGCCGGGCGAACCGGTTCCGAACGTTCCGGGCACACCGGTGCCGCTGCCGACGCAAGCACCGCCGGGGGCCCGCACCGAAGGGGTGGGCCCGGCGGGCCCGACGCCGCCTCCCTCGACTTTCGCGCCGGGCCTGCCGCCGGGTCCGCCGGCGCCACCCGGGCCAGGCGAGCAACTGCCGGCACCCTTTATCAACCCCGGCGGAGCCGGCGGTAGCGGTGTGACGGGAGGTAGCCAGAATTGAGCACCATCTTTGACATCCGCAACCTGCGGCTACCGAAACTGTCCCGGACGTCGGTGATCATCGGATCGCTGGTGGTGGTGCTGGCCCTCGTCGTCGGGTACGTCGGCTGGCGGCTGTACGAGAAGCTGACGAACAACACCGTGGTCGCCTACTTCCCGGAGGCAAACGCGCTCTATCCGGGGGACAAGGTCCAGATCATGGGTTTGCGGGTGGGCGTGATCGACAAGATCGAACCGGCCGGCGACAAGATGAAGGTGACCTTCCACTACCTGAACAAGTACAAGGTGCCGGCCAATGCCTCCGCGGTGATCCTCAACCCCACCCTGGTGGCCTCGCGCAGCATCCAGTTGGAGCCGCCGTACAAGGGTGGTCCGGTGCTGGCCGATAACGCCGTGATCCCCGAAGATCGCACCCAGGTCCCGGTGGAGTGGGACCAGCTGCGTAACAGCGTCACCAACATCATCTCCAAGCTGGGTCCGACGCCGCAGCAGCCGAAGGGGCCGTTCGGCGAGGTCATCGAATCGTACGCGGACGGGCTGGCCGGCAAGGGCAAGCAGATCAACACCACGCTGAACAGCCTCTCGCAGGCTTTAACCGCATTGAATGAAGGACGTGGCGACTTCTTTGCCGTGGTACGCAGCCTCGCGCTGTTCGTCAACGCGCTGCACCAGGACGACCAGCAGTTCGTTGCGTTGAACCAGAACCTGGCGGACTTCACTACTCGGCTCACGCACTCCGACAGCGATCTGGCCAATGCGATCAAGCAGTTGGACGGTCTGCTTACCACCGTGCGCCCGTTCCTCGACAAGAACCGCGCAGTGCTGACCCAGGACGTCAACAACCTGGCCACCGTGACGAACGCGCTGCTGCAGCCGGATTCCCTGAACGGTCTGGAAGACCGCGCTGCACGTCCTTCCGTCGGCCTCGGCAAACATCAACCAGATCTACCACCCGTCGCATGGTTCGGTCGTCGCCGTTTCGGCGATCCCCTTCGCGAACCCGATGCAGTTCGTCTGTAGCTCGATTCAGGCCGGCAGTCGGCTCGGGTATCAAGACTCCGCCGAACTTTGTGCGCAATATCTGGCGCCCGTCCTCGATGCGATCAAGTTCAACTACTTCCCGTTCGGCTTGAACGCGTTCAGCACCGCCGAGACGCTGCCGAAGGAAGTTGCCTACTCCGAGCCGCGGCTGCATCCGCCGGACGGATACAAGGACACCACCGTCCCGGGGATCTGGGTGCCGGATACGCCGACATCGCACCGCAACACCCAGCAGGGCTGGATTGTCGCCCCTGGAATGCAGGGGCAGCAGGTGGGGCCGGTCACGGCGGGCCTGATGACCCCGGACTCGCTGGCTGAACTGATGGGTGGCCCCGACATCGCGCCCGTGCAATCGAACCTGCAGACCCCGCCGGGACCGCCGAACGCATACGACGAAAACCCGGTGCTGCCGCCTGTCGGCCTGCAGGCCCCGGTGCCGATACCGCCGCCCCCGCCGGGGCCGGAGGTGGTCCCGGGACCTGTCGCTCCGACGCCGGGGCCCGTCGCGGCAGGACCGGGGCAATGAGCCGGGCGAACCGATCGACCCGGCAGGCGCTGCGATTGGGGCGCCTGATCCGCCACCGCGCCTGGCGCGGGCTGGCGCTGCTGCTGGTTGCGCTGGTGGCAACCTCCTGCGGATGGCGCGGCATCTCCAACGTGGCGATTCCGGGCGGACCGGGCAGCGGGGCGAACTCCTACACCATTTACGTGCAGGTACCGGACACGCTGGCGATCAACGGCAATAGCAAGGTGATGGTCGCCGACGTCTTCGTCGGCTCGATAAAGGCCATCCAATTGAAGAACTGGGTGGCCACCTTGACGCTGGGTCTGGACAAGAGCGCCAAGCTACCCAAAAACGCCACCGCCAAGATTGGCCAGACCAGTTTGCTGGGTTCTCAGCACGTGGAGCTGGCCGCACCGCCGAACCCGTCGCCGCAGCTGCTCAAGAGTGGCGACACGATTCCGCTGAAGAACTCGTCCGCTTACCCCACCACGGAGCAGACACTGGCCAGTCTCGCGTTGATCTTGCGCGGCGGCGGTATCCCGAACCTGGAAGTGCTGCAGAACGAGGTCTACAACATCTTCAAAGGGCGAGGGGAACAGATCCGGGCTTTCCTCGGCAAGCTGGACACCTTCACTACCCAGCTCGACCAGCAGCGTGATGACATCACCCACGCCATCGACTCCACCAATCGATTGCTGACCTATGTGGGTGGCCGGGCGGACGTCCTGGATCGGGTGCTGACCGACGTCCCGCCGCTGATCAAACATTTCGCCGACACCCAAAACCTGCTCATCAATGCCGTCGATGCGGTGGGACGGCTCAGCCAGGCCGCCGACCAGTATCTGTCCCAAACCCGCGGACCCCTGCATACCAACCTGCAGCAGTTGCAATGCCCGTTGAAAGAGCTCGGCCGCGCATCACCGTATCTGATCGGTGCGCTGAAGGTGATCCTCACGCAGCCCTACGACATCGATACCGTGCCGAAGTTGTTCCGCGGTGACTACCAGAACGTGTCGATGATGCTCGACCTGACCTACAGTTCCGTCGACAATGCGTTCCTCACCGGTACCGGGTTGTCCGGCGCCCTGCGCGCGCTCGAGCAGTCGTACGGACGCGATCCCGAGACGATGATCCCTGACGTCCGCTACACGCCGAACCCCAACGACGCCCCGGGCGGGCCGCTGGTCGAAAGGGCGGACATTAGCCAATGCTGACTCCCTTCATCAGACGCCAGCTGGTCATCTTCGGCATCCTGACGGTGATCTCACTGCTCGTGCTCGGTGTCTACTACCTACGGATCCCCAGCCTGGTGGGCATCGGTCAATACACGCTGAAGGCCGACCTGCCCGCGTCGGGTGGCCTGTATCCGACGGCCAACGTGACCTATCGCGGCATCACCATCGGTAAGGTCACCGACGTCGAGCCGACCGAAGCCGGCGCCAAAGCGACGATGAGCATCGACAGCCACTACAAGATCCCGGTCGACGCGACGGCCAACGTGCACTCGGTGTCCGCCGTCGGTGAGCAGTATCTCGACCTGGTCTCGACCGGAAACCCGGGCAAGTTCCTCTCGGACGGACAGACCATTGCCAAGGGAACGGTGCCCGCGGAGATTGGACCGGCGCTGGACACGGCCAACCGCGGGCTAGCGGCGTTACCCAAGGACAAAATCGGCGCTCTGCTGGACGAGACAGCCCAATCCGTCGGCGGCCTGGGTCCCGCCCTGCAACGGCTGGTCGACTCCACTCAGGCGATCGTCGGCGATTTCAAGACCCAGATCACCGACGTCAATGACATCCTGCAGAACTCGGGGCCGGTCATCGACAGTCAAGTCAAGTCGGGTGATGCGATCGAACGCTGGGCGCGCAACCTGAATACCCTGGCCGCGCAGACCGCGCAGCGGGACCAGAACCTGAAAAGCGTGCTGAGGCAGGCGGCGCCGACCGCCGACCAGGTCAACGACGTCTTCAACGACGTCCGAGACTCGTTGCCCCAGACGCTGGCGAACCTCGAAGTCGTGATCGACCTGCTCAAGAAGTACCACACCGGCGTGGAGCAGGTGCTGGTGTTCTTGCCGCAGGGGGCTTCGATCGCCCAGACGGTGTCCGCGCCGTTCCCGAACCAGGCCGCACTCGACCTGGCGCTGTCGATCAACCAGCCGCCCCCGTGCCTTACCGGCTTTATTCCGGCATCGGAATGGCGGTCTCCGGCCGACACCAGCCTGGCACCGCTGCCGTCCGGCACGTACTGCAAGATTCCGATGGATACGCCGGCCAACAGCGTGCGCGGATCGCGCAATATTCCGTGTGTCGACGTCCCCGGCAAGCGGGCGGCCTCCCCGCGGGAGTGCCGAGACCCCAAGCCATACGTTCCGGCGGGGACCAACCCCTGGTTCGGCGATCCAAACCAGATCCTGACCTGCCCAGCGCCCGCAGCACGCTGCGACCAGCCGGTGAAACCCGGCATGGTGATCCCGGCGCCGTCGGTCGACAACGGCTTGAACCCGGTCCCGTCGGACCGGGTGTCAGGGACGCCCCCGCCGGTCAGCGACCCGTTGTCCCGGCCGGGATCCGGTACCGTTCAGTGCAACGGCCAGCAGCCCAACCCATGTGTCTACACTCCGAGCGGGCCTCCGACGGCGGTCTACAGTCCCCAGAGCGGTGAGCTGGTAGGGCCCGACGGAGTCAAATACTCCGTCGAAAACTCGACCAAAACAGGAGACGACGGATGGAAGGAGATGCTGGCGCCAGCCGGCTGAGCCCCACCGACGCGGACGATTCGTCGCGCCCCACCGAGGCGACGGCCGAGGATTCGCCAGAATCCGAGGGCGGAGCCGAGCTGATCGGTTCCGAGGCGACGGCCGAGGATTCGCCAGAATCCGAGGGCGGAGCCGGTGATCGCGGTGTGGGTGTCCAGCGCGGCCCGTCGCGAGTCGGTCGCGGCTGGCTGGCCGGTATTGCCGCGGCGCTGGTGCTGTCCGCAGCCGCCATCGGGGCCGGCGGCTACTTTGCGCTGCGGTTCCACCACGAAAGCCAAGCGATAGCGCGCGATGACGCGGCGGCGCTCAAGGCGGCGGTGGATTGTGTTTCGGCGACCCAGGCGCCGGACACCAACGCGATGGCCGCCAGTGAACAGAAGATCATCGACTGTGGCACAGATGCGTTCCGCTCCCAAGCGGTGCTTTACACCGGCATGCTCGTGCAGGCTTATCAGGCCGCGAACGCACACGTTCAGGTATCCGATGTGCGGGCAGCGGTCGAGCGTAACAACAACGACGGTTCGGTCGATGTGCTCGTCGCAATGCGTGTGACGGTATCCAGCGAGAAGTCGCAGAACGAAGCCGGCTACCGGCTGCGGGTGAAAATGGCACTCGCTGAAGGGCAGTACAAGATTTCCAAGCTCGACCAGGTGACCAAGTGACGGTGGTGGTCGAGGAGACTCAGACCACGGCGGCGGTCCACGAATCGCCGCAGAACACCTTGGCGCCATGGCATATTCGCGTCTACGCATTCGCTGTTGACCTCCTGCCCGGCACCGCCGTGGTAACGACGATGGCCTTGGTGTCTTTCACCCTGACGGCGCGCACCGGATGGTGGTGGCTGTGCATTTCGGTCATGGGGATCGTCATCCTGCTGACATTGGTCAACCGGTTGCTGTTGCCGACCATCACCGGTTGGAGCTTGGGACGCGCTCTCTGCGGAATCGCGGTAGTGCAGCGGGATGGCAACGCCGCCGCCGGGGCCTGGCGGCTGCTGCTCAGGGACCTGGCCCACCTGCTCGACACCGCATCGGTGGTCGGATGGCTGTGGCCACTGTGGGATTCACGACGTCGCACTTTCGCTGACATGCTGGTGCGCACCGAAGTGCGGCAGATCGAGCCGGCCAAGTGGCTGCCCAACGCTTGGCGGTGGACCGCGGTGGCGGTGCTGACCGCGACAACGGTATGCCTGGGTGGTGCCGCCCTGAGCTACGTGGAGGTGTACTCCAAGGAGCGGGCGACGCAACAAACAAAGGACCAAATCGCAACGCAGGGGCCGAAGATCGTCGCCCAGATGCTGACATACGACCCGAAGTCGTTGCGTGACGATTTCGCGCGCGCCCGGTCGTTGGCTACCGACAAATATCGGGGCCGGCTGGCGGCACAGCAGGACATCGTGCAGAAAGAGAACCCGGTCATCAACGAGTACTGGGTAACCGACAGCTCGATCGAATCGGCGGCCCCGGATCGGGCGACGATGCTGTTGTTCATGCAGGGCCGGCGCGGCGTGGGTCCCGAGGAACGCTACATCTCCGCCACCGTTCGGGTGAGTTTCGCCAAAGGTGGCGACAACCATTGGCGCGTCGACGACCTCACCGTACTGACCAAACCGAAACCGCCCGGGAACGGAAAATGAGTCCCCGGCGCAAGTTTCAGCCCGGCGAGGGAGCACTGCTGGTCGCGCACCCCGTGTCGCCGGGGCGGCCGTCGGGGTTGCCGCTGGCCGGCGCGGTTGCCGGGTTACTCATGGCGGCGGCGATCACGGTATGCACCCTGATGCTGATCTCCCATGAATCCCGTTTGCGCGCCACGTCGAAGAATCGCGAGGTGCTCAGCTACGTGACCGGGTTCATGACCGACTTCACCTCCGTCGACCCCTATCACGCCAACGACTACGTGGCTCGGGTATTGGCCCAGGCGACCGGCGACTTCGCCAAGCAGTACCACGAAAAGGCCAACGAGATCCTTCTGCATGTCGCCCAAGCCGAACCAGCCACCGGCACCGTCCTGGACGCGGGAGTGGAACGATGGAACGACGACGGCAGCGCCAATGTCATCGTGGCCACCGCGGTCACCACCAAGTCCGCGGATGAAAAGCAAGTTGTCGAAAACACAAATCGTTGGACGGCGACCGCCACACGGGAAGGGAATCAGTGGAAGATCAGCAGCCTGCAGCAGGTGATCTGACCGCCGACGTCGCCTCAGCAGCCCCGGCGGACGAGGTGGCCCAGGAACCAGAGCGCGACGAATCCACGCTGCGTCATGAAACCGTTGATGCGGCAACAGAATCCGCGGTCGCCCTGAGTGATGTCGACGATGGCGCAGCCGAAGGGGCCGACGGTGACGTCGAGGCCATCGGCGAGGACGACGAGGACGACGGGCACGCCGGTGACACCGGGAAGGCCGCCGAAGACGGTGGCACCCGGACCAGACGGCCGGCCGGTAAGTGGCTCGCCGTCGCCGTCGCAGTGGCCGCTGCGCTTTTCGTCGGTTCTGCGGCATTCGCGGGCGCAACTGTGCAGCCATACCTGGCGGACCGCGCCACCGCCGCAACCAAACTGAAAGTGGCGCGGACCGCGGCCAACGCGATCACAACGCTGTGGACCTACACGCCAGAGAACATGGACAGCCTTGCCGATCGCGCGGCGTCATATCTCAGCGGCGACTTCGAAGCGCAGTACCGGAAATTCGTCGACGCCATCGTGGCCCCGAACAAGCAGGCCAAGGTAACCAACAGCACCGAAGTCACCGGCGCCGCGGTCGAATCGCTGAATGATCCCGATGCCGTCGTGATCGTATACACCAACACGACGTCCACCAGTCCGCTGACCAAGAACATCCCGGCCCTGAAATACCTGTCCTACCGGCTGTTCATGAAGCGTACGAAGAGCCGCTGGCTGGTGACCAGGATGACGACCATAACCTCGCTGGATTTGACGCCCCAGTTGTAGCGCCGGGGTGGATTGCGCCGAAATATACTGCACCGCATGGCCGTTACCTCGCCGGTATCCAAGCGATCGACCGTCGCAGCGTTGTTGTTGCTGACCTTTGCCACGGGCTTGGCCGATTCGATCAGTATCCTGGTTCTTGGCCACGTGTTCGTGGCCAACATGACTGGCAACGTGATCTTCCTCGGCTTCTGGCTCGCTCCGAGAACCAACGTCGACCTGACCGCTGTGGTGGTGGCCCTGCCGACCTTCGTCTGCACCACGATCCTCAGTGGTCGATTGTCGCGGCATTTCCGTGAGCGGACGCGACCTTGGATCACCGTGGTGTTGGCATCCGAAGTCGTGTTGCTGGGAGCGTTGGCGATCCTGGCCGGCACGGGTGTGCTGCGCTATCACGATGACACCAAACTCATCATGATCGGCATCCTCGCGGTGACGTTCGGTTTGCAGCACTCGAGTGCGCGCCAGTTCGGGATTCAAGAACTTTCCACCACGGTGTTGACGTCGACGATCGTCAGCCTTGGTCTGGACAGCCATCTGGCCGGTGGATCGGGAGACCGCGAACGGCTGCGCTTCAGCGTTGTCTTCACGATGTGTGCCGGTGCTTTTCTCGGCGCCACGATGTCGCGATTCGTGGTGGCTCCGGTCTTCGCGCTCACGGCGGCGGTGGTCGCGTTGAGTCTGGCGATATTCCGGTTCGGGCCGGCCGATGCCGACAACCCTGTGGCGGTGGGCTAAGTGCTGGTTAGTTGAAGGCGAGCCAGCTGGGCAACGCCCGCTCGTGCGAGTCACAGAGCACCTGCATGGTGTCGCACGACCCCCTCGGCGCGCCTGCGCCGGCCCACATGCCCCCGGTGTCCCGGCGCAACACAATGGCCGATGACCCACCGCCGTCGAGCAGGACCGCGGTGTCGCTGCCCAGGCCGCGGAACAGGTCCTGCATGTTGTCCGGCGTGTAGCTGCCGCCCTCGAATATGTACATCTCGTCTTTTTGCCTGGCGTAGGCCAGAGCAGTCCGCGCCGCGCTGGGGCCGCCGTCGTGGAGCTGGCCGGTGTTGCCGGGTGCCAGCAGCCCGATCCCGGATACCGCGACGAATCTTTCGTTCTTGTTCAGCAGGTCCTGGACCACCGGACTGGCCGCGTCGTAGTCATTCTTGCTCCAGGGCCACACCACGTACGGCGCACCACCCGACGGCAGGATCATCGTCGTCAGCGCGCTCCAGCTCTCACCCCCGCCCGAAAGGCCTTGCTTGCCGGGGTAGGCGACGGTGCCGGTGACCGCCTGGTTGGACCGGCCCTGGCCGTGGGTGTTGTCCACAAAGGCGCCCAGCGGTGAGCTGCAGCCGGTCTGGCGCCACGAGCCACCCTTCTGCGAGCGCACGTCAAAGAAGTTGGCGTTGATCGCGATTGTCGGTTGCCCCATCCGTTGCCATGCCTGCAGGGGTGCGTAGAGCTCAGAGGCTTGCCAGAGTCCCTCGCCGGTGCGGGCCCCGGGATTGTTTTCGCAGCGCGCCTGGTCACCCTGGTGGGTGTCGACCAGCAAGTGCGGTGCAAGCCGCCCTGCCGCGTTCTTGATGATCATCAGGTGGCCACCATTGTTCATCTCATACCAGCCGCCGCCGGCATTGAGCATCGGCGTGGGGTGACCGGGCCCGAAGTTATAGACCAGGTATGAACCCTTGGTGGTGTTGATGGCGTTGGCGAGCAGATCGCGGCCCTCGGCGGCGTGCGCGACGGGCTGTCCGGTGGTGCTCGCCAGTGCCGCACAGGCCACCACCGCAGCGCAGCAGGCCGCCAGCCGGCGCAAGCTGGCGCGTGGGGTCAGCACGATAGCCCTTTCGGCGCTGAGGTGGATGCAACATCCACAGCATCAGCCACATTGGCCACACTGTCAACTTAAATAACAACCTGATGACGCTTAGGCGGCACTCGAATTACGTTTGCTCGCTTGCACTTTCGGGCTCATCCTGGGTGGCCGGCGCGGCCTTACTTTGGCGTGCCTGGTGTTGGGCTTGGTGTTCCATGGCGATCGCCATCTCGGCTGCCCCGGGAATCCGGTGAAAGCCCTTGCGGTCGTACAGGTAGATGATGCCGCCCAGTAACAGACCGATAACCAGGCCGATCGATGTCATAGTCAGCGACTGGGACAAACCGGTATCCGCATGGCCGTTGAGATACAACAGCGACCGAGTGCCCAGGAAAACCTGGTGCATCGGCTCGAATTCGGCCAGCCAGCGAAAGAACCGCGGCGTCGCCTCCAGCGGTACCGTGGCGCCCGCCGACGGTAAGCCGAGGATCACATAGATCAACAGGCTGACCAGCAGACCAAGCGTGCCCAGCGTCGCGAGCAGCGAAGTGGACGTGATGCCGACGGCGGCGATCGCGAATACCCCAAACGCCCACAATTGCCAGCCAAGATCTATGGGCATGCCGAGTCCGTCGGCAATTGCCAGGTAAGCCGCGGACGTGAGCAGCGCCAACAGCACCATCATGCCCCATTTGACGAGCAACGTTTGAAACCGCGAAATTCTGACCTTTTCGGCGAAGTAATACACCGGGCCGAATTCGGCCGGTACATAGCCGAGTAGCGCGTCCACCAACATGTTGACCACGATGCTGCCGGTAAATCCGGCCAGCAGCAGCAAGAGCGCGTAATAGAACGCCGACAACCCGTTGCCGGTGCCGCTCGGCAGCGGGTTGTAGACGACGGACCGGACCTCGATGGGGCTGGCAAGACTCACCTCCGCCGCCCCGACCAGCGGCGCCCCACCATTCTGCGCCAGAACCTCCGCCACAAGTCGTCCACCCAGGAAGCCATTGGCCAAACCCATCGCCACGGTCAGGGTCTCGTTCGCGATACTAGGGCCGAGCGTGCCGGCCCGCGGGTTGGTGAAGATCGTGACTGCCGGCCGGGCTGCATGGTTAGGCGTAACCGCGCTCGCCTCGAACTCCTGCAGCTGCGACGAGAAGCCCGGCGGTATCAGCAACGCGCCGTACACCTGTGCCGTATCCAGTTGGTGCTTAGCCTCACCGAGGGTGAGCACGCGGATGTCGAACCTGTTCTTGTCCATGCGGTTGGCCAGCCGACCTACGATCTCCGCGCCCGCTGGTCCGGAATCCTGGTTCACCACGGCGATAGGGAAATGACGCAGATTGGTCATCGGCTTCAAGATTCCCCCGAGGTACAGCGCGCACAACGCCGACATCAGGGCCAACGTGATGACGAGCGGCGCCGCCCAGAACCGCACGGTCCGAATTGCCTTGATGCTTCGGTTCGGGTTGAGCGCCGCATGCTGCGGCTGCGATTGAGACATCCGGGCTCCTGTCTGTCGTGCATACTCTATGTCGTCTAGCCGCCGAGTTGTGCGTGCATTTCCCAGATCAACAGTTCGGACGGATCGTTCGCCGTCACCCGCCGGCCGTCGGCGTCGGTGAACCGGATCGCGTCGCCTTCTTCAAGATCACCGATCCCTTCCACAGTCACCCGGCCACGGGCGGCGAATAGGTGCAGGTAGGGCGCCTGGGGAAGGCTCACCGCGGCGCCGGCCCGCAACCGCGTGCCGTGCAGCGCGGCTTTGCGGTTGTGCACGGCGATGGCCGCGTCATGCCCCGGTATTCCCGAGGCGATGGTCACCAGGCCGCCGCTCAACAGCTCATCGTCAATCTCATGTTGTTGATAGCCCGGGTCGATGCCTGTCTCGTCGGGTATCACCCACATCTGCACGAAACGTACAGGCTCCGTTAACGAATCGTTCTTTTCCGAATGCAGGATTCCGCTGCCTGCCGACATCCGTTGCGCCAGGCCCGGGTAGATCACTCCGCGATTGCCTGTCGAATCCTGGTGCGTCAGTTCCCCTTGCAGTACCCAGGTCACGATCTCCATATCGCGGTGTGGGTGGGTGTCGAATCCACTTGCGGGCTGCACGGAGTCGTCATTGTTCACCAGGAGTAGCCCGTGGTGGGTGTTGTCCGGATCGTAATGGTGGCCGAAAGAGAACGAATGTCGGGATTCCAGCCAGGACGTCGTGGTGACGGCCCGGTCGGCCGCGCGTCGAATCTCCGCGTTGGCAGGCACGACCTCAGCCTAATCGGGAGGCCGTCAGGTCACCCCCGCGGTGACCAGTCCCTGCGCGTGCCAGAGCGCGACCTCAAGCTCGGCCAGGGTCAACCCGGCTGGGCGGGCCAGGTGGATCTCGATTTGGTATTCGGGCTGGCAGTCCTGGCCGAAAATGGGCAGGACGACGAATTCTGTTGACGACAAACCCTTTTCGAGCCCATCGGTGACTGACTTCAGCGTCACCATCGTCATCAGGGTGGTGAGCCGGCGGGCGACCTGGGCCGTCGGCTCCAGCGACGCCAGCACGTCGGCCAGCCGGTTGTGCAGCGTTTGGTGGGTGTCGTCGAACCGCCATGCGCCGTAGCCGCGGGCGCGGATATCGGCGAGTACCCGCTGATGCGCGGCGATTTCGGTGCGGGTCAGCCGTGGCATAACACGGTGCAGCCAGGCCTGGACGGAGTCGTCGTCGCGCCAGGCCATCGCGACCAGGCCGAACGGCGGGTCGATGGGGAAGCGCTGGCCGACCGCGTGTTCGCTGTCGGTGCCGTGACCGACTGCGTCGACGGTGGTCAGGTGCCGTCCGCCGATCTTCGACATGGAGCAGCCCGCGCCAAGTGTGTCGTGCAGGAAGCGCAACGCATCACGCCCGCGGTCCAGCAGCGGAAACTGCATCCGCAGTCCGTGCACCAGGCCGAACAAGCCGCTGCCCAGCACGTAGCGGCGATCCTCGCGCCGCGCCACCCAGGCGCGCCGCTCCAGTTCGGCCAGCACCAGGGCGCAGGTAGAGGTGCTGATCGCACACATCTTCGCCAGCTCGGCCGATGTTTGGCCGTTCGGTGAATCCGCCAGGGTGGCAAGTACATCCATCACACGGCCGGTGGGCGGCGATTTGGCGGTTGACGTACCCACGGCCGCCTCCTTACGATCCGTCCAAAATATGATGACATGCATCCTAGTATTAGGAGAAACACGTCGTGTTCAAGGTGGGAGTGTGGGGGCCGGGCTCCATGGGTGTGATCGCCCTGCGCGGGGTGATCGACCATCCGGAGCTGCAGCTGGTCGATGTCGTCGTGCACAGCGATGCCAAAGCGGGTCGCGACGCCGGAAAGTTGTGTGGGATCGCGCCGGTCGGGGTGCTGGCCACGCAGGACCCGGCGCCGATGCTCGGCGGCGACGCCGACGTGGTGGTGTATGCCGCCGGCGCCAACCTACGGCCGCTGGAGGCGGTCGAGGATATGGTGTCGATCCTGCGGGCCGGAAAGAACGTGGTGTCGTGTTCGGTGGTGCCGCTGGTTTTCCCCGATGCCCCAGAACCGGAACGCGCGGCGTTCACCGACCCGTTGCGGCAGGCCGCACTGGACGGCGGTGTGTCGTTCTTTACCACCGGCATCGACTCCGGCTTCGCCAATGATGTTTTGCCGCTGGTACTTTCCGGCGTCTCGCGGGTCATCGAGTCGGTACGAGTGACGGAGATGTTCAATTACGCCACCTACCCGGACAAGGCTGCGGTGTATGAGATCCTCGGCTTCGGCAAGCCGCCGGAGTTTACCGCTTTTGCTGCTGCGCCCGGAGTGTTCACCTTCGGCTGGGGGCCCGTCCTACACCAGCTCGCCACCGGACTGGGCGTCAAGATCGACAACATCGAGGAGAGCGTCGAACGCCGCCCCGCCGGCGAGTCGTTCGACACACCCACCGGCCACATCGCGGCCGGAACGATCGCGGCGATGCGTTCCACGCTCACCGGTTACGTCGGCGGCACAGCAACTTTCGTGCTCGACCACGTGACGCGCATGCGCGACGATATCGCTGCGGACTGGCCGCAGCCGCACATCAGTATTCCGCCCAAGGACCTCGGCTACGGGCCGGCCACCGGCCGCGGTCTTTATCGCGTGGAGATCGAGGGTTCCCCGAGCATGTGGTGCGAATTCGAGATGGCGGAGGACCACGACCATGATCTGGGCGCGCGCATCGCCGGCGCCTCGCGGATGGTCAACGCCATCCCCGCGGTGTGCGCAGCCGAGCCCGGGCTGCTGTCCGCGCTGGATCTGCCGTTGATCACCGGGGCCGGCCTGGTCCGTCCGGTGTCGGGTCCGTCACCGGACAGCCGCCTGTTCTAGGACTGGCCGCCGGGGTATGTTGCCGCAGCGAGCTGCAGGATTTCGGCACGGTCTGCCGGCAGGACGAAGCCGGAGCCGATCGCCGCGTCCAGCGCCGTGGTGAAGCGCTCCAGATACTCCGCGAGCCCGCCCGGGTAGAGCCGGCGCAACGAGTCGGCGTCGAACAGTTCGCCAGAGCCGAAGATCGCCGACATAATGCTCTCTTCGGCGCCGATACCGGATGTCCGGGCAATCGGTACGTCCACCCACGGGGTCCGGACGCCGCCTTGAGCAAGGCCGTTGGAATCCAGAATCGGCTGGGGCTGAGCGGCTTCGCGCACCTCGATGGGTGCGGCTTCCGGCGCCGGCTCGCCGGTTCGGACCCACGTGTTCAGTGCGGCGAGCGCCGCCTGCACCACGTAATGGTGCTGCGGGGCGAAGTTGATGCAGTGCCCTAGTTGCTGACCCATCAGCATGTTGGTCGGCGCGTAGGCCACCACGATGTCCTCCAGCGGCGCGGAGCCGCTGTCGATCGGCGCGACCTGGATCGTGTAGTTGTCGGCGTGGGCGGCGCCGGGAATCTCCCAGACCCGCAGCCGTTGGTTGTCAGGCTGCCTTGCGAAGTAATAGCCATGTCGCACGGCGCCGAAAAGGTCGGTTTCGGTGATGATCGCGACGAGTGGGACGCGCAGGTCGGTACGGAATGTCACCGCTTGCGGAATGCTGATCTGCTGTTCTTCGAATATGGAACTGTCGTCCAGCGGTGCGGCAGAGCCGAATCGGGAATGCACCAGGAAGCCGTCATAGATTTGGGCGAGCTCATCGACGGCGTTGATGTAGGTGGTGAGGAACATGGCGGATTGCGACTCGCCGAGGGCGACAACGTGTTGGGCGCGCAGGCCGCCCAGAACGTCAACGTGCTCCGCGCTTTTGACGAGTCCGCCGATCTGGGAAAAGATGCCGTAGGAGAAGGCGTCGCCCGGGTGCTGCAGGGGTGCGTACCGGGTCGGATCGTGGCTCTTTAAAGACATGTCCACGCCGAGCAGGCTCGCACCTCCCGCCACCCCGACCCGCTGAGCCGAGACGGCGACGTAACCATAGCCCGCGCGCACTATTTCGCGGTGCGCCATCATCCACACGGCCGGAGCGTCGATACCGCCGCTGACGTTGAGCCATTCGACGAGCACTGTCCCGTTGAACCGCGCCCGATCGGCGGGAGTCAACACCACAATCCGAGTGGTGTAATCAGCGGTGTCGCAGCACGTTACACTCCACCGGCCGTCGGGACTCAACTCCGTGGCAGGGGTGTAGGACGAGGCTGTTCCGGAAATGAAGAACTCCTCGGCAACATAGCCCAGGCTGCCGATGTCGAAAGCGCCCACCAGCAGCAGTGGCTTCCCAGGCGCCGACGTAACGTGTGGCGAGTCGGTCATTTGCCGTACCTTCTTCCCTCGAGATTCAACTCCGGTGTCGTAGCCAACCGGGCGACCCACCCGGGCGCGGGGAACTTCACCCGAATGAGCGTACGCAGTGGCTCCCAACGCGGCCCGCTTGAGGAGCCATTACGCTGCCCGTAATGACTAGGACTTTCCAGTGACTCGCACTGAACGGAATTTCGACGGCGTCGGCGGCGTGCGCATCGTGTATGACGTCTGGACGCCGGACATTCCGCCGCGAGCGGTGGTCGTGTTGTCGCACGGTCTCGGAGAGCACGCCCGCCGCTACGACCACGTCGCGCGGCGCTTCGGTGACGCGGGGCTGGTCACCTATGCGTTGGACCACCGTGGGCACGGCCGCTCGGGCGGCAAGCGGGTCCTGGTGCGGGATATCGCCGAGTACACCGCCGACTTCGACACCCTGGTCCGTATCGCCGCCCGGGAGCACCCGGGCCTCAAGTGCATCGTGCTCGGGCACAGCATGGGCGGTGGAATCGTATTCGCCTACGGCGTCGAACGTCCGGACAACTACGACATGATGGTGCTGTCGGGCCCGGCGGTGGCAGCCCAGGATCAGGTGTCGCCGCTGCTGGCGCTGGCCGGCAAAGTGCTCGGTCTCGTCGTGCCCGGTCTGCCGGTGCAGGAACTCGACGTCAACGCCATATCCCGGGACCCCGCGGTGGTGGCGGCCTACAACAACGACCCGCTGGTGTACCACGGCAGGGTTCCGGCCGGCATTGGCCGGGCGCTGCTGCAGGTGGGCGAGACCATGCCGCAGCGGGCGCCGGCACTGACCACGCCGTTGCTGGTGGTGCACGGCTCCGACGACCGGCTGATCCCCGTCGCCGGCAGCCGGCGCCTGGTCGAGTGCGTGGGATCCGGCGACGTCGAGTTGAAGGTCTATCCGGGGCTCTACCACGAGGTCTTCAACGAACCGGAGCGCGACCGGGTGCTCGACGATGTGGTCTCCTGGATCACTGCGCGGCTGTGAGCGAGGTGTCGTACCGCTCCCGTAGTTTGGCGCTATGACCGACGACAAAATGCTGGCTCGCATCGCGGCACTGTTGCGTCAGGCCGAAGGCACCGACAACCCGCACGAGGCTGATGCCTTCATGGGTGCTGCGCAGCGGCTGGCGACGGCGGCCTCCATCGACCTGGCGGTGGCGCGGTCGCACGCGGCCAACCGCTCGCCGGCTCAGGCCCCGACCCAGCGCACCATCACCATCGGGACGGCGGGCGGCAAGGGGCTGCGGACGTACGTTCAGCTGTTTGTCATGATCGCGGCAGCCAACGACGTGCGCTGTGATGTGGCGTCGAATTCGACGTTCGTCTACGCCTACGGGTTCCCCGAAGACATCGACGCCTGTCACGCGTTGTACGCCAGCCTCGTTGTCCAGATGGTTCGGGCCTCAGATACCTACCTCGCTTCGGGAGCGCACCGGCCCACGCCGACGATCACCGCCCGGCTCAACTTCCAGCTGGCCTTCGGCGCGCGCGTTGGCCAGCGTCTGGCCGAGGCCCGCGACCAGGCCCGGCGTGCGGCCACCGAGGACCGTCGTCGTCCCCCGGGTACGGCTATCGCCCTGCGGGACAAGGAACTCGAGCTACACGACTACTACCGCAGTGCGTCGAAGGCGCGCGGCACCTGGCGCGCCAGCCGAGTGTCGGCCGGGTATTCGTCAGCGGCGCGGCGCGCCGGTGACCGGGCCGGTCGGCAAGCGCGGCTCGGGGACATCCCAGAGCTGCCCGGTGCGCGGCGCAAACTATTCCGGTGAGTCCGGGTGATTCCCCAACGAGGGACTCTCAGCGCGCCAAGGTTTACGCGGCTGAGCAGTTCGTCCGGACGTTGTTCGACCGTGCCGCCGAGCATGGATCACCCGCCCTGGAGTTCTTCGGCACGCAGTTGACGCTCCCGCCGGAAGGGAGATTCGGCTCCGTTGCATCGGTACAGCGCTATGTTGACGATGTGCTTGCGCTGCCGGCGGTGCGGCAACGTTGGCCCCAGGTGTTGCCGCTGACCGTGCGCGCGCGGCGGGCCGCCACCGCGGCGCACTACGAAAGTCGCGACGGTGCGGGCGTTATCGCGGTTCCCGACCGTGACACCACCGACTGGGCGCTGCGCGAGCTGGTGGTGCTTCACGAGGTCGCGCATCACTTGTGCCGGGCCGAGCCGCCGCATGGCCCGGAGTTCGTCGCGACCATCTGCACGTTGACGGAGTTGGTGATGGGGCCCGAACTCGGGCACGTGCTGCGCGTCGTGTACGCCAAAGAGGGGGTGCGGTGAGCGACCTGGATGCCCCCGGACCGGGCGAGGTGGACGCCGACGTCCGGGCGCGCGAGATCGAAGTCCAGATGACCGACGACGAGCGATTCTCGCTGCTTGTCGGGGTCATGGGTGCCGGCGAAATATGGCCGTTGCGCGACGAGCGCATCCCGCCGGATGTTCCGATGAGCGCCGGCTACGTCCCCGGGATTCCCCGGCTCGGTGTCCCGGCGTTGCTGATGAGCGACGCCGGCCTCGGCGTCACCAACCCCGGCTACCGCCCGGGTGACACGGCCACCGCGCTGCCGGCCGGACTGGCGCTGGCCGCCAGTTTCAACCCGTCGCTGGCGCGCACCGCGGGCGAGGCGATCGGTCAGGAGGCGCGTAGCCGCGGGTTCCACGTGCAGCTCGCCGGCGCAATGAACCTCGCACGCGACCCGCGTAACGGTCGCAATTTCGAATATCTCTCCGAGGACCCGCTTTTGACCGCGACGATTGCCGCGGAATCGGTCAACGGGATCCAGCAACAGGGCGTCATCTCGACGGTCAAGCACTACTCGCTGAACTGCAACGAGACCAATCGGCGCTGGCTGAATGCGGTCATCGATCCCGACGCGCATCGCGAATCCGACTTGCTGGCCTTCGAGATAGCCATTGAGCGGTCGCAGCCCGGCGCTGTGATGGCGGCCTACAACAAGGTGAACGGCGCCTACGCTGCGGCAAACCACGTGTTGATCAATGAGGTGCTGAAAGGCGCCTGGGGGTACCGCGGTTGGGTCATGTCCGATTGGGGCGGGACGCCGAGCTGGGAGTGTGCGGTGGCCGGCCTCGACCAAGAGTGCGGTGCGCAGTTCGACGCGCTGTTATGGGAGTCGGAGGCCTTCGGTGAGCGACTGCGGGCGGCGTATGCCGACGGCAGGTTGCCCAAAGAGCGCCTGTCGGACATGGTCCGGCGGATTCTGCATTCGATGTTCGCCGTCGGAATCGACCGGCCCGGACCTGCGTCGGCGCCGGATTCAGCCGTGCACAACGAGATTGCGTTGCAGATCGCACGACAGGGCATCGTGCTGCTGACCAACCACGGGGTACTGCCGCTGGCACCCGAGTCGACCGCACGTATCGCCGTCATCGGTGGCTATGCACAGGTGGGTGTTCCGGCCGGTTGCGGTTCGAGCGCCGTCGTGCCCCCGGGCGGCTACGCGCAGGTGATACCGATCGGCGGCCCGGGCCTGGAGGCGGGCCTGCGCAATCTGTACTTACTGCCGTCGAGCCCGCTGAATGAGCTGAGGAAACAATTCCCCACGGCGCAGATCGAATTCGATCCCGGGATCAGCCCGGCGGAAGCGGTGCTGGCGGCGCGACGAGCCGACATCGCGATCGTGTTCGCGATCCGCGTCGAAGGGGAAGGCTTTGACGGCGCCGACCTGTCGCTGCCGTGGGGCCAGGATGCACTGATTGCCGCCGTGTCTGCCGCCAATCCGAATACCGTGGTGGTGCTCGAGACCGGCAACCCGGTGTCGATGCCATGGCAAGGCTCGGTCAACGCCATTGTGCAGGCCTGGTATCCGGGCCAGGCCGGCGGTCGGGCCATCGCGGAAGTCCTTGCCGGCCGGGTGAACCCGTCGGGCCGGCTGCCGATCACCTTCCCGGTCGACCTCAGTCAGACGCCGCGCCCGGAACTGCCCGGCCTCGGCGACCCGTTGGGAACACCGACCACGATCGACTACTGCGAAGGAGCCGATGTCGGCTACCGCTGGTTCGCCAGAACTGGCCAGGCTCCGATGTTCGCGTTCGGTCATGGCTTGTCCTACACCAGCTTCGAGTACCACGACCTGGTGGTTACCGGAGGCGACACCATTAGCGCGAGCTTCGGCGTCGTCAACAGCGGCGACCGTGGCGGAGCCGACATCCCACAGCTGTATCTGACCGCGGCCCCCGGCGAGCAGCGCGTGCGGTTACTCGGATTCGAACGGGTCGAACTCGAGGCGGGCGCAGCCTGCCGAGTGACCATGTCGGCAGATCCGCGTCTGCTTGCCCGCTACGACGGCAGCGCAGGAAGCTGGCGCATCAGGCCGGGCGGCTACACGGTGGCGGTGGCCAGTTCGGCGGTTACGCCGCGGCTGTCGGCCACCGTCGAGCTGACCGGTCGTACGTTCGGGCGGTGAGCGGCCTGAGCGGCGAGGCCCGAACGGACGACCGTGGTGCCAGGGCTACTGGACAGGGGTCAGCTCGTCGCCGCACGTGCAGCGGTAAGGCTCACCCGCACCGGAGCAGTGGCAGGGGACCTCGATCCGAACGCGACAGCCGCAGCCCTCATGGCCGCAGCTCAGCAAGGTTCCTGCTTCGTAGGTTGCCATTTGAATCACCCTTTTCTGTGTCGTGGACTCATGCGGCCGTAGGTTGACCACGCCCTCACTGTATACCCCATACGGGTATGTAGTAAACGGCGATGGCCGGGTCCGTGCCGACCGGGCGGTTCCTGCCAATCCGGGCTTGCCCGGCTAGCGTGGGCGGTATGACCGAGAAACCAACCCCGCGAGACGTCGACGCATTCTTGGACAGCACGGTGGTTGGCGACGATCCGGCATTGGCTGCTGCCCTAGAGGCCAGCAACGCGGCCGGGCTGCCCCCGATCGCCGTATCGGTGCAGCAGGGCAAATTCCTGTGCGTGCTGGCCGGTGCGCTGCAGGCGCGCCGCATCCTCGAGATCGGCACGCTGGGAGGCTGCAGCGCCATCTGGCTGGCGCGCGGCGCCGGCCCGCAGGGGCGGGTGGTGACGCTAGAATACGAGCCCAGGCACGCCGAGGTCGCGCGCGCCAACTTGCGGCGGGCCGGCCTCGCCGACCGGGTGGAGGTGATAGTCGGCGCCGCGCTGGACACCTTGCCAACACTGACCGGTGGCCCCTTCGACTTGGTATTCATCGACGCCGACAAAGAGAACAATGTCGGGTACTTGGAATGGGCGGTCCGGCTGGCTCGTCCCGGTTCGGTCATCTTGGTCGACAACGTCATTCGTGACGGCCAGATTCTGGACCTGCGTTCTGATGACGCCAGACTGGCCGCGACGCGCCAGACTTTGCAGATGATGGGCGAGCATCCTCGGCTGGACACCGCGGTGATCCAGACGGTCGGGGCCAAGGGCTGGGACGGCTTTGCACTCGCGTCGGTGCGGTAGTTGACGCTGTCCGGCATTGCCGGCGACGTACGAAGGGCAGCAACAGGTTCTCGCCACAGCGCGACACTCGCACCGATCCGTCGACGTTCGTGGCCGACGGGGACCGGATCGAGTCCTGCTGGCCGCCCGCCGCCAGGGATGCGCCCGCCGGTCGGCTGAAGACGGTTGGCGCTCTTGCAGACGTTGACCGGGTTCCCGTGCTGCTCACGGCCTGATTTTCGTTGCCGGCGTCCGGCGGCCGAGCGTAATCTTAGAGCGGATGGATGGGGTGCGGTGAGCCTAATCCGCTTGCTGCATAACAGAAAGGTTGCAAAATGAGTACAGTCCATTCATCAATTGATCACCACCCGGACTTGTTGGCTCTGCGGGCGGGCTATGAACGTGCCGCCGAGTCGGTGAGTGCGCATGTCGCCTTCGGTCTGACTCTGCTGACGGGCCTGTATGTTGCCGCCTCACCATGGATCGTGGGATTCAGCGCGACGAGACAGCTTGCCCGGTGCGACGTCATCGCCGGAATCGCGGTGGCGGTCCTGGCGTACGGGTTCGCGACGGCACTGGACCGCACGCACGGAATGACCTGGACGGTGCCGGTGCTCGGCGTGTGGCTCATCGTCTCGCCGTGGATTCTGCAGGGCCTGACATTGACGACGGGCATGGTCTGGTCGAACGTCATCGCGGGTGCGCTATTGACCTGCCTCGGCCTGGCCGCCACCTACTTCGGAATGCGCACGCGCGCCGCGGCCACGCGCGCATAGCTCCGGAGTCCGTTGAGCCAGAAACCAATTCGCCGCCCTCTCGCCGGTTGATCCCGGGCAGAGGCGGCGCTAGCCGCAGACTGCGCCGGTCGCCGCCGAGCCGACCAGCTTGACGTACTTGGCCAGTACGCCGGTCTTATAGTGCGGCGGGGGCGGCGTGAAACTCTTTTGCCGCGTTGCAAATTCGGTCGGGTCGGTCAGCACGTCCAATGTGCGGCCGACAGCGTCGAGCCGGATCCGGTCGCCGTCGCGCAGTAAGGCGATCGGTCCGCCGTCGATCGCCTCCGGCGCGATGTGCCCCACGCAAAAGCCGGTCGTTCCGCCGGAGAAGCGGCCGTCGGTCAGCAGCAGAACGTCTTTGCCGAGTCCGGCGCCCTTGATCGCGCCGGTGATGGCGAGCATTTCCCGCATCCCCGGGCCGCCCTTGGGGCCTTCGTAGCGGATCACCACGGCGTCACCCTTGACGATGGTGCCGTCCTCGAGGGCGTCCAGCGCGGCGCGCTCGCCGTCGAAAACCCTTGCGGTGCCTTCGAACACCTCGGACTCCAAACCGGCCGTCTTGACCACCGCGCCGTCGGGTGCCAGTGATCCGCGCAGAATCGTGATCCCCCCGGTCGGATGCATGGGATTGTCCAGCGCGCGCAACACCTTGCCGTCCGGGTCCGGCGGGGCGATCGCGGCCAGATTCTCGGCGACGGTCTGACCTGTCACGGTCAGGCAGTCGCCACGCAGCAGGCCCGCATCCAGCAGCGCCTTCATTACCACCGGAACGCCGCCGATGTGGTCGACGTCGGACATGACGTGTTGGCCGAACGGCTTGACGTTGGCGAGATGCGGCACTTTCGACCCGATCCGGCTGAAGTCGTCGAGCGACAGTGCGACGTCGGCCTCGTGGGCGATGGCCAGCAGGTGCAGCACCGCGTTGGTCGAGCCGCCGAACGCCATCACCACCGCGATCGCGTTATCGAACGCCTCCTTGGTCAAGATGTCGCGGGCGGTGATGCCGCGGCGCAGCAGTTCGACGACGGCCTGGCCGCTGCGGCGGGCGAACCCGTCACGGCGGCGATCGGTGGCCGGCGGGGCCGCGCTGCCGGGCAACGACATACCCAGTGCTTCGGCGGCGCTGGCCATGGTGTTGGCGGTGTACATACCGCCGCAGGCCCCTTCGCCGGGGCAGATCGCCCGCTCGATGGCGTCGACGTCCTCGCGGGGCATCAGTCCGCGCGCGCAGGCGCCGACCGCCTCGAACGCGTCGATGATCGTGACCTCGCGTTCACTGCCGTCGGAGAGCTTGGCCACCCCCGGCAGGATCGTGCCCGCGTAGAGGAACACCGCTGCCAGGTCCAGCCGCGCGGCGGCCATCAGCATCCCTGGCAGCGACTTGTCGCAGCCGGCCAACAGCACCGAGCCGTCGAGCCGCTCGGCCTGCATCACGGTTTCGACGCTGTCGGCGATCAGCTCGCGTGACGGCAGCGAGAAATGCATTCCCTCGTGGCCCATCGAGATGCCGTCGGACACCGAGATCGTGCCGAACTCGAGCGGATAGCCGCCGGCCGAGAACACCCCCTCCTTGACTGCCATGGCGAGGCGCTCCAGGGAGAGGTTGCACGGAGTGATCTCGTTCCACGACGACGCGACCCCGATCTGTGGCTTGGCGAAGTCTTCGTCACCCATCCCTACCGCGCGCAACATGCCCCGGGCAGCGGCTTTTTCCAGGCCGTCGGTGACGTCGCGACTACGCGGTTTGATGTCAGCGACTTCAGGCGAATCGGTTGTGGTGGCCATCGTGCAAGTATGCGCGAACCAATCGCGCCGCAAATCCGCGGGTCATACCCCGCCGGGGTATAGAGTAGTCTGGGGCGAGAGGCCGGGCCGTTGTGCCGGGCGAGTTCGGCCGCCTGCTGTCTCGAGGCGGGTGCGCATTGGCGGGGTGAGAGGGCTTGAAAGAGATATGACGACTGCTCACGGGTACTCGCAACAGAAGGACAATTACGCCAAGCGGCTGCGGCGCATCGAGGGTCAGGTGCGTGGCATCGCACGGATGATCGAAGAGGACAAATACTGCATCGACGTCCTCACCCAGATCAGCGCCGTCAACAGCGCCCTGCGTTCGGTCGCGCTCAATCTGCTCGACGAGCATCTGAACCACTGCGTCACCCGTGCCGTGACCGAGGGTGGCGACCAGGCCAACGAGAAGCTTGCCGAGGCCTCCGCCGCCATCGCACGCCTGGTTCGTTCCTGATTGGCGCAGGCGTGTTGAAGCACCAAGTTGAATGAACCTGTTGCTGCAGTGCGTACGGTGGGGACAGCGTGATCCCGAAAGCAGCATTGCCTGGCCGATCCCGCACCCGATGCCATGACTGCCGAAACCGCCACCGCTGCAGCGCGAACGTGGACGCCACGGATCGCCGCGCAGCTTGCTGTGCTGGCCGCGGCGGCCTTCATCTATGTCACCGCCGAAATCCTGCCCGTGGGCGCGTTGCCGGCGATCGCCCGCAACCTGCACGTCAGCCTGGTCCTGGTGGGAACCCTGCTGACCTGGTATGCCCTGGTGGCGGCCCTGACAACGGTCCCGCTGGTGCGCTGGACCGCGCACTTGCCGCGCCGGAGGGCACTGGTGCTGAGCCTGACCTGCCTGACCGCCTCACAGGTCATCTCGGCCCTGGCGCCCAACTTCGCGGTGCTGGCCGCCGGACGGGCGCTGTGCGCGGTCACCCACGGCCTGTTGTGGTCGGTGATCGCCCCGATCGCGACCCGGTTGGTGCCGCCCAGCCATGCCGGACGCGCCACGATGTCGATCTACGTCGGCACCAGCCTGGCGCTGGTCGTCGGCAGCCCGCTGACGGCGGCCATGAGTCTGATGTGGGGCTGGCGCGTGGCGGTGGTGTGCATCACCGTGGCCGCGGCCACGGTCACGGTGGCTGCCCGGATGATGTTGCCGGAGATGGTGCTCAGCGAGGATCAGCTCGCCCATGTGGGCCCGCGGTCGCGCCATCACCGCAACGGCCGATTGATCACGGTGAGCGTGCTCGCGATGGTCGCGGTCACCGGCCATTTCGTGTCCTACACGTTCATCGTGGTGATCATCCGCAATGTCGTCGGCGTGCGCGGGCCAAATCTGGCCTGGGTGCTGGCCGCCTACGGGCTGGCGGGCCTGCTGTCGTTGCCGCTGGTGGCGCGGCCACTGGACCGCCGACCCAAAAGCGCCATCGTCCTGTGCATGGCGGGCTTGACGGCCGCGTTCGTGGTGCTGACCGTGCTGGCATTCGGTGGCCAGCCCACCGCGATCACCGCGCTGATCGGGACCGCCGCGATCGTGCTGTGGGGGGCGATGGCCACCGCCGTGTCGCCGATGATGCAATCCGCCGCGATGCGCAACGGGGCCGACGACCCGGACGGGGCGTCCGGCCTGTATGTGACGGCGTTCCAGGTGGGCATCATGGCGGGCTCGCTGGCAGGTGGACTGTTGTACGAGCGCAGTGTGGCGCTGATGCTCAGTGCCTCGGCGGGACTGATGGCCCTCGCCCTGGTCTGCATGGCCGCTAACCGGCGGATGCTGGACGTTGCGCCGGCAAACTCACGCGATTCATAGCTCAGCAGGTCAGCGCCGTGATTGCGCCGCTCATCGGGCCGGCGGCAGCCGCTGAACGTGTTAGCTGGCCCGCGCGTTATGCCACACTGTGTCCAGGGACGTGACTGGAGGGATGCATATGTCGGGCTGGACGCGGGGGAGGCTCTTCGCCGCTCGGAAGGCAGCCGGATTGGCTTCTTTACTGGGCCTGGCGCTGGTGCTGACAGCGGGTCCTGCGCTGGCGGATCCGGACCCGGCTCCCGGCGATCCAGGCGTGGTCGCCGCACCGCCTGGCCCTCCCGCTCCACCGCCCTGGATGATGCCGCCCGCCGACCCGCTGGTGCCGGCGCCGGGGGCACTACCGGTGGCGGTCGGCCCCGTCGCGGGGCAGGATCCCACACCGTTCACCGGCACGCCGCCGTTCGGGCCGCCGAAGTTTGTCCCCGCCACCGGCTCGACGGTGGGGGTGGCCCAGCCGATCATCATCAATTTCCCGGGCCGGGTCGATGACGCCGGCGCGGCCGAAAACGCCGTTCACATCTCGTCGATCCCACCGGTTCCCGGCAAGTTCTATTGGATGACCCCGACCCAGCTGCGTTGGCGCCCGATGAGCTTCTGGCCCGCCAACACCACGGTGAACATCGACGCGGGCGGCGCACAGTCCAACTTCCGAACCGGGGATACGCTGCTGGCGACGGCCGACGACGCCACGCACCAACTGACCGTGACCCGCAACGGCGTCGTGGAAAAGACGTTCCCGATGTCGATGGGTATGGCAGCCGGCGGCCATCAGACCGCAAATGGCACGTACTACGTGCAAGAGAAGATGCCCTCAGTGGTGATGGATTCCTCGACGTACGGGGTGCCGGTGAACTCGACGTACGGCTACAAGGTGACGGTCACCGACGCCGTCCGGTTCGACAACAGCGGCAACTTCGTCCACAGCGCGCCGTGGTCGGTGGGTGATCAGGGCAAGCGAGACGTCAGCCACGGCTGCATCAACCTCAGCCCCGCCAACGCGAAGTGGTTCTTCGACAACTTCGGCCCGGGCGACCCGCTCATCGTGAAGAACTCCGTCGGTACCTACACCAAGAGCGATGGCTCCAACGACTGGCAGAGGTGACAGCCCGGCCCCGAAAGATGCCCTTCGTGTGAACGCATCAGCGCCGAGGCCACCGCGGAAATAGCCAAGACCATGCCGGCGGGCATGCGGCCCCGCCCAACGGCTTTGGGCTGGATTACGTCGACGGCAACGCGTGTAACACCGTGCCCGGCGTTGCCCCGGGCCGGCGTCGGTCAGTTCCAGATCTTGACCCGGCTCTGTGGCTGCAGAAACAGCGCATCGTCTTCGGCGACGTCGAAGGCATCGTAGAAGGCGTCCACGTTGCGGATCACGCCATTGCAGCGGAACTCCGGCGGAGAGTGCGGGTCCACAGCCAACCGCCGGATCGCTTCCGCGTCACGCGATTTGGTTCGCCATACCTGAGCCCAGCCGTAGAACACGCGCTGCATCCCGGTGAGGCCGTCGATGAGGAGAGCGGGCCGGCCGTTCAGCGACAGCTGGTAGGCCAACAGTGCGATGGACAACCCGCCCAGGTCGCCGATATTCTCACCAACGGTGAAGGCGCCGTTCACGTGATGGCCCGGGTCGAGTGCTCTGGGCGTGTAGGCGTCGTATTGCTCGATCAGTGCCTTGGTGCGGGCGCCGAATTCGGTGCGGTCATCGTCGGTCCACCAGTCGACCAGGTTGCCGTCGCCGTCGTACTTGGCGCCCTGGTCGTCGAAGCCGTGCCCGATCTCGTGTCCGATCACCGCCCCGATCCCGCCGTAGTTGGCGGCCTCGTCGGCCTCGGCGTCGAAGAACGGTGGCTGCAAAATAGCTGCGGGAAAGACGATTTCGTTCATCCCAGGGTTGTAATAGGCGTTGACCGTCTGTGGCGTCATGAACCATTCGTCTCGGTCCACCGGGCCGCCGAGCTTGGCCAGCTCGCGGTCGTGGTTGACGGTGTACCCACGCTGGTAGTTGCCGTACAAATCGTCACGGTCGATCACCAGCGTGGAGTAGTCCCGCCACTTCGTCGGGTACCCGACCTTGGCGGTGAACTTGCTCAGCTTGGTCAGCGCCCGCTCCCGGGTCTGCGGCGTCATCCAATCCAGATCGCTGATGCTGAGCCGGTACGCCGCTTGCAAGTTATCCACCAGGGTGTCGATGCGGGCCTTGGCGTCCGGCGGGAAATACCTTTGCACATAAAGCTTTCCGACGGCATCGCCCATCAGGATCTCCACCAGAGACACCGCCCGCTTCCACCGGTCCCGGATTTGTTCGGTGCCGGTCAGCAGCCGGCCGTAGAAGTCGAAGTCGGCAGCGACCAGGTCGTCGGTCAGCCAGGATGCGCGGGCGCGGATCACCCGCCAGCGTGCCCAGGACTTCCAGTCTTCGAGGTCGTCGCTCGCCCATAGGGCGGCGAATGCAGTGAGGTAGTCGGGTTGGCGCACAATGACTTCGGCGAAGCCCTGCGGTGTACTGCCCAGCGCGCTCAGCCAGCCGGTCCACTCGAAGCCCTTACCTTCGGTTTGTAGTTCTGCGAAGGTGCGCAGGTTGTAGGTGAGGTCGGCATCGCGGCGCTTGACGACATCCCAGTGTGCGGCGGCCAGTTTGGTCTCCAGCGCCAGGATGCGCGCCGCGGTCTCGGCGTGGTCTTCGGGGGTCCCGCCGAACACCAGGCTGAACATCCGCGCGATGTGTCCCGGGTAGGCGGCCAGCACCTCGGCGTGCTGCTCGTCGCGGAAATACGATTCGTCGGGCAATCCGATGCCGGATTGGGTGAAGTGCACCAGGTAACGGGCCGAGTCTTTGGCATCGGTGTCCACATACATTGCGACGCCGCCGCCCACCCCGGTGCGCTGCAAGGCGCCCACGACCACGGCCAACGCGTCGGCGTCGGCGGCGTCGTCGATAGTGGCCAGCTCGTCATGCAGTGGTTGCAGGCCCCTGCGTTCGACGGCTTCCTCGTCGAGGAAGCTGGCGTAGAGGTCGCCGATGCGTTGCGCGTCGGGGTCCGCGGTTGCCACCTCGGAACCGTTCGAACCGGCTTTCACACTGGCTTCGATGATCAGGTCGCGCACCTGCTCTTCGGCACGGTCGAACAGGTGGCGGAAGGCGCCGTCGGTTGCCCGGTCCGCCGGTATGTCGTATTCGGCCAGCCAGCGGCCGTTGACGTGACCGAACAGGTCGTCCTGGGGGCGGGTGTCTGCATCGACGTAGCTCAGGTCGATGCCCGAGCGGAAGGCCTCTAATGTCACCCCGCCATCCTTCCATCTTTCTCGGGTGCGACGATCGGGCCATGTCCGACGGCGAGCGAACCGAGGCACCGACCCAAGAAAATCCCGCCGACCCTGACGACGACTCCGGCCCCGACGTCGACGGATCCAAACCCGCGGGCAGCACGATCTTTTCCCATTACGGCACCGCGTCGACCTTTCTCGGCGTGCTGTCGGTGGCCGCGGTCGTGCTCGGCGTCATCATCTGGTCCGCGCACCGCGACGAGGTGGCCGAACGCAGGTACCTGACCCGCGTCATGCAGACCGCCGCCGACTGGACGGGTGTGCTGATCAACATGAACAGCGGCAACATCGACGCCAGCTTGCAGCGGCTGCACGACGGGACGGTCGGAGAACTCAACACTGACTTCGATGCGGCGGTGCAGCCTTACCGGCAGGTGGTGGAGAAGCTGCAGTCGAAGAGCGCCGGCCGGATCGACGCGGTGGCGATCGACACGGTGCACCGCGACTTGGACAGCCAGCCCGGGGTTTCCCGGCCCGTGGTCACCACCAAGTTGCCGCCGTTCGCGACCCGCACCGACTCGGTGCTGCTGGTTGCGACGTCAGTCAGCGAGAACGTCGGCGCCAAGCCGCAGACGGTGCACTGGAACTTGCGACTCGATGTGTCCGATGTGGACGGAAAGCTGATGATCTCGGGACTGGAATCGATCCGATGAGAAACATCTGGCGGCTGCTGGCGTTCGACATCCTGGCCCCGCTGGCCGCGATCGCCGCGTTAGTGATGATCGGGGTCGTGCTCGACTGGCCGCTGTGGTGGGTGTCGGCGTTCTCGGTGCTGGTTCTGCTGATCGTTGAAGGCGTGGGAGTCAATTTCTGGCTGCTGCACCGTGATTCGGTCAGCCTGGGCACCGACGATGACGCACCGGGGCTGCGATTGGCCGTTGTCTTCCTGTGCGCGGCTGCCCTGTCGGCGGCGGTGCTGACCGGATTCACGCATTGGACCGGGTCGGACCGCGACTTCAAAAAGGACTCCCGAGAGGTGGTTCAGATCGCCACCAGGATGGCGGAGGCGGTGGCCTCATTCACCCCGAGCGCCCCGACGAGCTCCATCGACCGGGCCGCGGCGATGATGGTGCCGGAGCAGGCCGGCGCGTTCAAAGAGCAATACACCAAGTCCAGCGCCGACCTGGCCCAACACAATGTCACCGCCCAGGCTGCCACGCTGGCGGCCGGAGTCGAGGCCATCGGTCCGTCCGCGGCCAGTGTGGCGGTGATCCTGCGGGTAACCCAGAACGCGCCGGGCCAACCGGCCAGTCAGGCAGCGCCCGCGCTGCGGGTGACGCTGACCAAGCGCGGCGCCAACTGGCTGGTATCCGCTGTGCTGCCGGTCAGGTGAAAAGATCAGTTCGATTCGGCTGAACGCGCGGACTTCACCTTGACGAACCGATCCGACAGCCGACGCATCCGGATCATCAGCGAGGCCGACGGGCTGGTGTTGCCGTCCAGGTAGCCGGCCAGTTCCTCGGGAGGCACCCCGATGCGGGACGCGAATTCTTGTTGGCCCAGGCCCGAGCGGTCGATCAGTAGCCGCACGTGGCGGGCCACCTCGGCGCGCTCATTGGCCTCCAGATGGGTGCGGGCGCGCTCCAGCACCTCCCACAGGGCTTTGGAGATGCCGTAGGGCCGGGCGCCCTCGAGAACTTCTTCGACCTGGCGGGCGGTCCGCCCGTACGGGTCGCGTTTCAGCGCGGTGGCGATGCGCTTCCAGGTACCGATGTCACCGCCTTGCAGCGCAGAACGGATGGCGGCGGTCGACCAGACCTCCACCGGCTGGTCGGGGTCGGGCCCGGGCCTGCGTTGTTCATTGGCCGGTCGCCGGGGCGGCGGTGCGGGGCGTCGGTCGGGTGCCAACGTCACCTCGCCTCCTCCAGCATCGCGACAGCCACTGACAAGCAGCGCTGCCTGATCTCCTCCCAGTCTGCCCCGGCGTCGGCTTCCAGCCCCGGAGCGTCATTGACATCACATGGATTTGGGTCTGCGAGCCGACGGACCAACTGGCTAGCGATCCATTGCCGCCTGGGTGATTGACAACAGTAGTACCTGTCCATTCCGGCCAATACCACAGCGGCGGTTTCGGGCTCCAACGTGTCGACCATGTCGGCGAACTCGGCGTAATCGCGGCGGCTGTTGCGGCACATGATCAGGTAGCCCTTGAGACGCAACGTCTCCGCACCGGTCGGGATCAGCAGCCGGTCGCCGGTCGGCAATTGCACTTGGGTGGTCTCCACCGGGCTGCGCCGTTCGTACTTCGGCTGGTCGGGGGTCTCGGTGTCGGTCTTCAGGCCGGCCTGAAGCGCGTCGATGGCGACTGACAGCCGCTCCCGCCACAGCGTGACCGGATGAACGGGCCGGTCCGTCCCGGCAATCGCTCGGGCGATGCCGTTGCGGGAGGTCCGGCCGCCGACCAGCTTCCTGGCCGCCGAGTGACCGTTGGCGCCGGTCTTCGTGCCGGCCGGGCATCCCCCGGCCGTTGCGCGCTCATTGCCGATGTCCACCCTGTAGGGGATCTGCCCGGGACCCTGTCCCCGGCCTTGTTCTATGCCTTGTTCTATGCCGTGCTCCCCGCTCTGTCCCGGGCCCCGTCGAAGGCTGCCGCGTGTCTCTTCGCCGTTGCGTTCACAGCCGGTGAAGGCGAGCGGGTCGGCCACGCAAATGGCGTCGGGCGCTAAGTGCTTGAGCTTCGCGGCTGACTTGATCACCATCCGCAGGTCGGCATTGGGCGCTGTCAGCGCCGAGATGTCGCCGGGGATGACGACGACGTCACCGAGGTCGACCTCGGGCAGCGGCTTGTCGAAGTCGACGGACGGCAACACCCGGCGCAGCCACCGGGGCAGCCACCAGTTCCACTGGGCGAACATCGCCATCAGCGCCGGCACCAGCACCAGCCGTACCACGGTGGCGTCCACCGCGATTGCGACAGCGCAGGCCACGCCGATCTCGGCGACCAGCGGCATGCCGGCGAACGCGAAGCCGATGAACACCGCGATCATGATCAAGGCGGCGCTCGTGATGGTGCGGGCGCTGGTGCTCACGCCGTACGCGACCGCATCGCGGGTGTTCCCGGAGTGCAGGAAGCGTTCCCGGATGCGGGTGAGCAGGAAGATCTCGTAGTCCATCGACAGCCCGAAGGTCATGGCCAGCACCAGCGGGGGAACGGTGCTGTCAATCGAACTGATCTGCGCGAAGCCGAGATCCTTCAGCCAGCCCCACTGGAACACCATCACCAGGCTGCCGTAGGCGGTGGCGACCGACAGCAACGTCATCAGCACGCCCTTGAACGCCAAGAACACCGAGTGGATCGAGATCAACAGCATCACGAACGCGATCAATGCGACGAAGGCCAACACCAATGGTTCGGTCGCCGACACCCGGCCATCGAAATCTTTGATCAGCGCGGTCGGGCCGCCGACGTCGACTCGTGCCGTTCCCGCGTCGGGGATCTTGGGCAGCTGGCTGCGCATCCAACCGACGGTGTCCCGGGCGCGCATGTCCTCGGGATCGACCGACAACACCGCGGACAGCAGAGCGCTGTCGTTGTCCTCGGCGAATTGCGGCGGTGTCACCGAGATGATGTTGGGAGCCTGCGTCATCCGCTGACGGATCGCGGCGATGGTGTGGGCATGTTCGGGCGAGGCCGCACCGCCGTCGGGGAAGGTGATCAGCACCCGAATCGGTCCCAGCGCGCCGGGCCCGAGCGCTTCGGCCGCAGCCGCCACCCCGGCACGAATCTCGTGCGAAGAGTCGAACTGGCGCAGCAGGCTGTTGCCCAGCACCATCGATGCCGCCGGTGCGGCCATGATGAGCAGGACCGTCGACGCCGCCAGCGCCGACATCCACGGCCGGCGCATCACCCATCCGACCCAGCGGTTCCAGAACCGGGACTGGGTCGTCTCGGGCCGGCGCGACCAGTGCAGCAAAGCCGACCTCTTGGCGGCCGCCCGGCCGAACGTGGCCAACGCCGCCGGTGTCAAAGTGATTGATGTCAACATCGCCACCGCGACGGCCAGGATCGCTCCGGTGGCCATCGACTTCAGTGCCGGGGTGTTGATGACATAAATCCCGGTCAGCGAAGCGATGACGGTCATCCCGGACAACACCACGGCCAGCCCGGACGTGGCCATCGCGGCGTCGACGGCTTTGCGCGGCGGGCGGCCGGCACGCAGTTCCTCGCGGAAGCGCATCAAAATGAACAGCGAGTAGTCGACGGCGAGGGCGATCCCGAACATCGACACGGTCGAGGTCACGAACACCGACATGGTCGTGTACGCCGACAGCAGGAAGACCAGGCCCATGGTGACCACGACCGTGCAGACGCCGAGGGCAAGCGGGATCGCCGCGGCAGCCAGCGAACCGAACACTGCCAACAAGACGATCAGAATGATCGGCAGGTTCCAGCGTTCCGCGGCGGCGATGTCGTGCTTGGTGTTCGCTGCGGCAGCGGCGCTGAGTGCGCCCTGCCCGATGACGTAAAGCCGCACCCGGCCGTTCGCGATCTGGCCGGGGTGATCGCCCTTGACGCCGACCTTTTGGCGTAGCTGCTTGGCGACGTCACTGGTGCCGGAGTTGCGGGAATCCAGCTGCAGCGAAATCACATACGGCCGGTCGGGTTGCGGCGGTCGCTGGGTGGGGTTGGGCGCCTCCGTTATGCCGGGGAACTCGCCGGCAATCCGTCTCAGCTGTGCGACTGCGTCGTCGATGTCCTGATAGCTGGCGTCTGGCCGGGGCGCTGCCACCAGCGCCAACGATGACGCTCCCTGGTCGTGGTACAGATCCTCCAGCTGATCGTGCACGAACAGGGACTGCGAGCCGGCCACTTCGAACCCGCCGCCGGTGAGATTGCCGGACTGCGTCAGAGCCAAATAGATCGCCGGCACCAATGCCAACAACCAGCCTGTGAAGACCAACCAGCGGTACTTACTCAGGCTGCGGCTCAGGCGCATCATTAACTGCTGGATTTCTTCACTCTCCGGTTCTCGCGCAACGCGTGCAGGCGAGAATACCGCAGCAGCCTGTGGATTATGTTGGCTTATCTGCTTGCTGAGCTGCGGCGACGCCGATGTTGCCAAGACGCTGCCAACTCGTTGTGAAGCGGTGATAAAGCGGGATCTGGGTCACATACCCGGCTCGGGGCTGGCAGCGTGGAGGTCGGGGATGACAGGATGTCGATGGCCGTGCGGGGCCTCGGGGGATCCCGCGAACAGGGGAAGTGAGCCATGACGACAAGCACCGTGACCGTGCGCCGCAGACTCGTAGGACTGATCGCCGCCGCGGTGCCGGGCGCTGCGATCGCTGTGCTGGCCGGGCCGCCGGCGACCGGCGCTTCCGACCCGTGCGCGGCCAGTGAAGTCGCCAGGACGATTGGTTCGGTCGCCAAGTCGATGGGTGACTACCTGGACGCACACCCGGAGACCAACCAGACGATGACCACGATGCTGCAGCAACAGGCCGGTCCACAATCGTTGACGTCGCTGAAGGCCTATTTCGACGCCAACCCCAAGGTCGCCGGTGACATGCAGACGATTTCCCAGCCGCTGACCGGGCTGTCGATGCAGTGCAAGCTGCCGATCAGCATCCCGCAGGCCATGGGCCTCATGCAGCAGGCGCAGGCCGGCGGCGGGCTGCCTGGCCTGCCGGGCGGTGCGGCCGGTGCGTCGCCGTTGGGCGGCAACGCTGCCACCCCGCCGGCGGCCACCGGGCCGTTGACGCCGGCAGCGACCGGGCCGGTCCCGCCGGCGGCGACCAACCCGCTCCCGGGTCCGCCGCGCGGAAACACCGTCGGCTAGCTACCCTTCGCTCTCCAGGGTGCGTTCGGGCGGTGGTAGGGGACCCTGCAGGGCGGCCTCGGTCGGATCGGCACCAACATGGTCCCGGCACGATGACCGCGCCGCCAAACCGGATGCCGGGTCCACTTCCACGTCGTCGGGGACGGAGGCGTCCTCGGTGCGGAATACGAAGAAGAACACCACCCAGCCGATGGCGGCGATGAGTAACCAGCTGATCAGCCGGTAGATCAGCATCGCCGAGATGGCACTTGGCAACGACATGCCACTGGAGACCAGGCCGGGCACCAGCACCGCCTCGACGACCAGCAACCCGCCCGGCATTAGCGGTATCGTGCCGACCGCGCGAGCGGCCGCGTAAGCAACCGTCAGCCCGGCCACCGACGCGTGGTCACCGGCTGCGTATGCGGCGAAGCCCAGGCAGGCCACATCGGCGATCCAGTTGAACAGCGACCAGCTGAACGCCACGGCCAGGTCGCGCCGCCCCAGGCTCACCGACTCCAGCTGCATCAGCGTTTCACGCCATTTGTCCAGGCCGGTGTCGGCCGGCTTGCCGCGAATTGAGTTGGCCCACGACAACACCCGGCAGCCAATCCCGTCGATCAGCTCCGGTCGCGACGCCACCGCCTGGGCCAGCAGCAACAATGCGACGAAGCCGCCCAGCGTGAACAGCAACGAGAACGGGTTGTTCTTTGCGCCCAGGAAAAAGGCTCCACCCAAGCCGAGCAGTGCCAATCCCACCGCCTGCAGCACACCCGACATCACCAGCTGCCACGACGCGACCAGCGTCGAGGCACCCCAGAGCCGCTGCTGCCGGAGCAGAAACGTAGCCGACAGCACCGGTCCGCCGGGAAGCGTGGTGCTCAGCGAGTTAGCCGCATAGACGGCGGCCTCCGACCGCAGTTGTTTGACGTGCACATCGGCGGATCTCAGCAGGGTGCGTTGGATCCGGCCGAAGCTGTGCATCGATGCGGCAGCTGCCAGTACCGAGGCGAGCAGCCACCACCAGTTGGCCTCGTACAAGCTCACCCAGGCTTTGGCCAGCTGGTGCCAGCCCAGTGCGAGCTCGACGGCAAGCACGATCGCGACAATGCCGAGGATCACCCATCGCACCCACCAGTACTTGCCACGCGGCGTCTCTTCGCGCGGGAAGTCCAGCCTGCGGGCGGGTGCGTCGTGTGACACGTGGTTTAGGGTAACCGCGCAGGTGGCGCGAAGATCGTGACGCGACTCTGACCGTGTCGCCGTCGTAACCGGATCGTGCCGGCCGCGAGGACGCGTGAGGAGCCTCACCCGGCCTTTCCGGCGGACTTCAGTCGGGATCGTGACAGTTAGGCTTGCCGGATGCCGGCAAACTCCGATGACGCTTCGGTCGAACCCCTTGTCCGCAAGACCGCGGCGTGGGCTTGGCGTTTGCTGGTCATCCTGGCTGCGCTGGTCGCAGTGCTATGGGTTGTCAAGAAACTCGAAGTCATCGTGGTCCCGGTGCTGGTGGCGTTGTTGTTGAGCGCGTTGCTGGTGCCGGTGGTTGACTGGCTGGACCGGCGGGGTCTGCCCCGCGGTGGCGCGGTGACGCTGGTCTTGCTGGCCGGATTCGCGATCCTGGGCGGCATCCTGGCGTTCGTCGTCAACCAGTTCGTCGACGGTTTGCCCGGTCTGACCGATCAGGTGACGCGCAGCATCGAGTCGACCCGCAGGTGGCTGATCCACGGTCCGGCGCATCTGCGCGGCGAACAGATCGACAACGCGGGCAACGCCGCGATCGCGGCGCTGCACGACAATCAGGCGAAGCTGACCAGCGGGGCTCTTTCCACTGCGGCCACCATCACCGAACTGATCACGGCCGCGGTGTTGACGCTGTTCATCTTGATTTTCTTCCTCTACGGCGGTCGCAACATCTGGCAATACGTCACCAAGATCTTCCCGTCTGACGTACGCGACAGGGTCCGTGAGGCGGGCCATGCCGGCTACGGGTCGTTGATCGGATACGTCAGGGCCACCTTTTTGGTGGCCCTGACCGATGCGGCCGGGGTCGGCACGGGCCTGGCGATCATGAACATCCCACTGGCGCTGCCGCTGGCCTCGCTGGTGTTTCTCGGAGCCTTCATCCCGCTGGTCGGAGCCGTGATCGCCGGATTTCTGGCGGTCGTGGTGGCCCTGCTCGCGAAGGGGTTCGTCTACGCACTGATCACGCTGGGTGTGCTGGTGGCGGTAAACCAACTCGAGGCTCACTTGCTGCAGCCGCTGGTGATGGGCCGCGCGGTCTCGATCCACCCGCTCGGGGTGGTGCTGGCTATCTCCACCGGTGGCGTGCTGGCCGGGATCGTCGGCGCCTTGCTGGCTGTGCCGACGGTCGCGTTCCTCAATAACGCGATGCAGGTGCTGCTCGCTGCGGATCCGTTCGCTGAAGCCGACAAGCAGACCGAAGCGGCTGACAACGGTGGAGCCATCATCCAAGCGGAGCCGGACACCGCCGAGGCCGGGTCCGACGAACACCCGAGGCGGCTATAATCGTCCCTCGCGGCGCAGCAGATCCTGGGCGGACAGACCCCCGGCGCCGCGGCGGCGCTGACGCGACGGGTCACCGTTTTCGCCTTGCCCGCGGGCGTTCAGCTTCTCCGTGGCCGCCTCGGAGTCGGTTGCGTCCGACCGCATGACCGGGATGGCGGCGGTGGGATCGGCCGGGTCGATGTGGTCGTCGGAACGGTTAGCGGGGACCGGCATGGCCTGGGTCTGACCGCCGGACGGGGTCGGCGGCGCCGTTGTCGGGGCCGGGGGCGTGGAATTGGCCGGACCGCGCACCTCGGCCGGCTGTTCGCTGGCGGGTGTGGTCTGTTTGGCGGTCGCAGGGCTGATGTTCGCCGAGCTGCCGGGCGCTGGGAGGCGCGTCGTCTTAGCTTCGGTTGGCTGATGCGGCCCGGCCTGAATGCGCATCGTCGCCGCACTGGACCCGGATGGCTCCTGGGCGGGCCTGGGCTCCGGCGGGGCGGCCGGGCGTGGCCGCGACGGCTCCAGCGCACCAGGATGCGTCGGATCGTGCGGTGGGCGTGGAGCCGCGGCAACCAGGCTGGCCGCCGCGACCGGCGGCCGCGTCGGCCGCCCGTTGAGGGTAGGCCGCTTGCGCTCGTCGGGCAGGTCGATCTCGCCCAGCCCGATCCGGTTCTGCAGGCGCCTCGCCCAGCGCGGTGCCCACCAGCAGTCGTCCCCGAGCAACTTCATCACCGACGGCACCAGGAACATACGGACCACGGTCGCGTCCAGCAACAGTGCCGCCATCAGACCGAACGCCAGGTACTTCATCATCACCAGGTCGGAGAACACGAACGAACCGGCGACCACGGCAAGGACCAGCGCGGCCGCCGTGATGATGCGCCCGGTGGTCGCGGTTCCGATCCGGATGGCTTCCGCGGTGGACATGCCGCGCTCTCGCGCCTCGACCATCCGAGACACCAGGAACACCTCGTAATCGGTGGCCAAGCCGTAGCCGACCGCGACAACCAGCGCGATCACCGGCGCGGTCAACGGGGTCGCCGTGAAATTCAGCCACTTCGAGAAGTGCCCGTCGACGAAGATCCACGTCAGGATGCCCATGGTGGACCCGAGCGTCAGCGCGCTCATCACGGCTGCCTTGATCGGCAACACCACCGACCCGAACGCCAGGAACATCAACAGCATGGTGGCGGTCAGCAGGACGACCAGCATCAGCGGCATCTTCTCGAACAGGCTATGAATCGAATCCTGTTCGAGGGCCGGTGTACCACCGACCCATATCTCGATTCCCCTGGGCGGCGAGATCGCCCGCAGCTCGGTGAGCTTCTTCGGCGCATCCCCGGGGTTGATCAACCCGTTCTGCAGCACCCGGACCGACGGGTCCTTTGACGCGCCCGGCGCGACGCTGCGCTCCTGCCACATGTTCGCGGGGTCGTTGTCCGGATCGATGAACCCGCTGATCGCCATGGCCTTGCTGCGCACGTCGGCGATCTGCGCGTCGGTGACCGGCTGATGATTACTGGTTTGGATGACCAGGGTGAGCGGATTGGTGCGGTATCCGGGGAAGAGCTTGTCGAAGTTCTCCTGGGACTGGCGCACCGCATTGTTGGGCGGCAGGTACTTCTCACTCATGCCGCCGAGCGAGATGTTGAACAACGGGATGGTCAGCGAGATCATGCCGATGACGATCGGGATGGCAAACACCAACGGCCGCTTCATCACCCAGTTGACCAGCTTGCCCCAGAACCCGGCCTCGACCTCTTCGCGGGTCTTCGTCTTCTGCAGGCGGTCCGCGAGCCAGTTGAGGTAGGCACGCGAACCCGACCAGTTACGCAGGAAGGGCACCCGGAACAGGGTCCGCACGCCCAGCGCGTCCACGTGGCGACCGAGGATCCCCAGGCAGGCCGGCAGCAGCGTGATCGACAGCAGTGCGGCCAACCCGACCGCGGCGATGAGCGCGTAGGTCAGCGATTTCACGAAACCCTGCGGCAGCAGCAGCAGGCTCGCCCCGGAGGCGATGATCAACACCGCGGAGAAGGCGATGGTGCGACCGGCCGTCATCACCGTGCGGCGCACCGCCGCCTCGGTGTCGTACCCTTCGGCGATCTCTTCCCGGAATCGGCTCACCACGAAAAGCCCGTAGTCCACCGCGATTCCGAGACCGATCAACGAGACCACTGGCTGGGCGAAGAAGTGCACCGGCCCGAACACCGCGATCAGCCGCATAATGCCGAGTGCGCCCGCGATGCTCAGCCCGCCCACCACCACCGGAAGGCAGGCCGCGATCACGCCGCCGAACACCAGGAACAAAACCACCGCCACCAGCGGCAGCGCCAGAACCTCCATGCGCCGTTGGTCGGTGGCGATGGTGCCCGTCAGGGCGTTGGCTACCGGCTCGAGGCCGGCGAGTTGGACCGTACCGCCGTCGAGCTTCTGCAGGTCCGGCTCGATGGCCTTGTAATTGTTGAGGATGGTGTCGTCGTCGTCGCCTTTGAGCGGGATGGAAACGAACGTGTACTTCTTGTCCTGGGTGGCCATGCCCTTGACGACCGGGTTGGTGGTGTCGGGCGCCCGCAGGTAGCCGGCCCAGCCCATAACCTGGTCGGGGTGGTTTTTCTGGAACTGGTTGAGCTCGTCGGTGATCTGCTTCGACCACGCCAGGTCGGTGACGTTTTTGCCGTCCGGCGCCTGGAAGACCGCCACGATGTGCCCGGTTCGGTCCCGGCCGTACACCTTGTCGCCGATGATCGAGGCCTTCACGGACTGACTGCCGTCGTCGTAGAAGCCGCTCTGTGTGACATGCTTACCCAGGCTGAGCCCAAAAACGCCGCCCAGCAGGCACAGAGCCACCGTGACCCCGATCACGATGTACCGGTAGCGGTACACAGTTCGACCCCACCAGGCGAACACGTAAGCTCCTTACTGGATCAGTGGCGACCCGCGCATAGGTTTTCCAGTGTCACACACGCGCGGTCAACAGCGCGGATAGCGGCCGGAACGGCTGCAGCCACGCGCCCTGCTCAGGCAGCGAATCCAGGCCGATTCGCGGTAACGGCTCCCGGAAAACACCAACGATGTCTTCCAAGTCGACGAAGTCCAAGGAATCCGACGCTAGCGCCCAACTAGCGTGTTCACGAAATCCGATCACCTGAACGGCGACCCCGGCGCGGGCGATTTCCTCCAGCGGATGACGAAACGCCTGACCGTCGGCGGAAGCCACGACCAGCGCCGCCATCCCTTCTTGACGCCGCTGTTCGATGTGGGCGAGCATGTCGCGGTCAACGTCGCTGTCCTCATCGATCTTTGGTTTGGCGAAGACCGCGAACCCCACGTTACGCAGCGCGTCCACCCATGGGCGAACCACGTCAGCGCTGCCCGGCGCGATGTTGGTGAAAACGGTGGCCTCGGGTTCGACGACGACGCCCGGACGGCCGGCGCTGACCTCCGCGGTACGGGCCAGCAGCCACCGGCCCAGGGCGTCGAAGCGTGGGCGTTCCAGCGCTGTCGGGCGACGGCCCAAGATCGAGCCCAGGCCCATGTCGAGGTTGGGAGCGTCCCATACCAGCAGGACGCGTCCGCCCGGCGGTGGGAAGCTTTCCACGGCTTCGTTTGCCGGCAAGCCGGACAGTACCGCCGGTGGCGCGAGGGGTTCCGGTGCTGCTGTGGTCTCTTCGGTCAGGCTCATACTCATCGCCTTTGCCAGCTGAATTCGGTCACGGCGCTGCCCGCTTGGTGGGCCTTCGTCTCGTACTTGGTGATCGGGCGGACGATCGAAATCGGGAGCCGGCTACCGGGGTCGACGCGACACAGCCGGGATTCGGCATCGCCGACTTCGGCGATCTGCTCGGCGTACCCGGGGTGGTCCGTCGCGACGTGCAGGACACCACCGGGGAGTAGCCGGTCGGCGATCAGGCCAACCGTGTTCGGCTGCAGGAATCGGCGTTTGTGGTGGCGGGCCTTCGGCCAGGGGTCGGGAAAGAAGACGCGAACCCCGGTCAGCGAACCGGGTGCGATCATTCGCTCCACAACATCGATCGCGTTCCCGCGGATCAAGCGGATATTCCCAACCTGTTCGCGGTCGATCGCGCACAGCAGCTGCGCCAACCCGCGGCGGTAGATCTCGACCGCGATCACGTCGACATCAGGTTCTTTTTGGGCCATCTCCAGCGTCGACGTGCCACTGCCGCAGCCGATCTCGAGCACCACCGGCGCCTGGCGGCCGAACCATCCGCGGGTGTCCAGCGGCGGCCGCGCACGACCGGGCCCCTCGCCGCAGGCAGCACCCACCGAAAGGCCGAGTTCCGGCCAGAGCCGCTCCCAGGTCAAACGCTGGGCGACGGACAGCGCGGAGCGCCGCGAGCGGAAACTTGTGGCCGGGAGATAGCCATGTTCGCGGCAGTCCGAATCCGGTGGCTCCGGTGCCGGGCTCACGGCTTGCACAGCCTCAAAGCCGGCCTCCACCGCTACCGGCGTGTCGGGACATGTCCCGACCCCGGGTTGTGCATGCATTTGTCCATGGTGGCCCATGAACCCCGGATGTAGCCGCCCCTGGTCCAGATTGATACCCAACAGTTGCCTTCAGCTGGTAACAGATAAACGGTGGCTCGCATCTCGGTGACGCAGGTGCCACCATTCGGTGGGACCGCTCGGCGACGATGCGGCCAGCGTACGCGGCCCGAAGTTGGGGGCACCACCTGATTGCGGGGGTGGGCCATCGGGATCCGTCGGCCGCCCGGCAAACGGGCCCGGCCGGGGCAACCAGCCTGCGTCCGGCACCGCCAGCACTGGCCGGGCGACCGGGCCAGTCGGACCGAACAGGCAGGACATGAGGGGACAAGGACACCAGATTTTCGTCGACGAGCTGGCACGGTTCGCTGCTGGCCACGCCGACCCGCGCGTGACGGCACTCGCCCGGCGAGCCTCCGCGCCCCTGCGCGTGGTTGTGCGCGGCCGCCGGGGAGTGGGGTGCAGCACCGTGGCGCTGGCCCTGGACCGCGTCGGAACCGCGTTGGGGATCTCGCCGAGAACCGGGTCGGCACGCGACGGCGACCGTGACGTCGACATCGACATCGACATCGTCGTCTACGTCACCGCGGAGGTGGTCAAACCCGAGGACGCGGACGCGATCACAGCCACCGGACACCCCGTGCTGGCAGTGCTGAACAAGGCCGATTTGGTCGGTTCCCTTTCCGGCCGGGCCGGTCATGGGCCGATCGCGGCGGCACGGACGCGGTGCGCGGATCTTTCCGCGCTCGTCGCAGTGCCCATGGAGCCGATGATCGGTCTGCTGGCCGTCGCCGCGCTCGACGACCTGGACAGCGGGTTGTGGGCGGCGCTGCGGACGCTGGCCGCGCATCCCGGCGGCGCTGACGGTCTGGACGGGTCCTTCGCCGGGTTCCTGGCGGCGGACAACCCGGTGCCGACCGATGTGCGGCTGCGCGTGTTGGACACCCTGGACTTGTTCGGCACCGCACTCGGGGTCGCCGCGGTCCGACAGGGCAGGACGGCGGCGCAGGTGCGGGCCTTGTTGCGGCGGATGAGTGGTGTCGATGCCGTGCTCGACAAGGTCTGCGTCCTCGGCGCCGAGGTGCGCTACCAGCGAGTGCTTCGGGCCGTCGCGGAATTGGAGGCGCTGGCCGTCTCTGGGGATGAAATGGCCGGGACGATCAGCGGGTTTCTCTCCCGCGACGACACGGTGGTCGCCCGGATGGCGGCCGCCGTCGACCTGGCCGAGGCGGCCGGGCTGGACGTCGGGCCCGTTGATCTGGACGGCGACGTTGCGGCCGGACACCTGCCCCGCGCGGTGCGGTGGCAGCGCTACAGCCGCGGATCGGTGAGCGACCTGCACCGCGCCTGCGGCGCGGACATTGCCAGAGGTTCGCTACGGCTGTGGTCGCGGGCCTGCGGGTCGTCGCCAGGGGAGTCATGGTGAGCGGCGGGGCGTGCGCGGATCCGGTCGCTCAGGTGGACGCGCTGGTGGCGACGGTCGCGCCGGGGCTGGAAGCGCCCGCCATCCGCCACCGTGACGTGGTGCTGGTGACCGGCCCCTGGATGGCCGGCGTGACCGCGGTGGCCGCGGCGCTGCGCGAACGGCTGCCGCAGCACAAGTTCATCGAGCCGGCGGATCTGGGGCCCGGCGATGCGCCGATGGCGGTGGTGTTCGTTGTTTCTGCGGCGGCCCACCTCACCGGATCCGACTGTGCACTGCTGGACGCCGCCGCCGAGTACACCGATGTGGTTGTCGGTGTGGTGTCCAAGATCGACGTGCACCGCGCCTGGCGCGACGTGGTTGCCGCTAACCGCGACACGCTGGCCGCGCACGCGCCGCGGTACGGCCAGGTGCCCTGGGTAGGTGCGGCTGCGCTGCCTGACCTCGGCGAACGGAACGTCGACGACTTGGTCGAGACCGTCGCACGACAACTCGCCGATTCCGATATCGCGCGGCGGAACAGGTTGCGGGCATGGGAATTCCGGCTGCAGAACTTCGCACGGCGGTTGGACCGCGATGTCGAGGGGGCCGGTCGGCAGGCACGCGTGGACGCGTTGCGCGAAGAGCGCAGTACGGCCCTGCGGCAGCGGCGCCATTTGAAAACCGAGCGCAGCATCACCCTGCGGGGTCAGATCCAGCAGGCTCGCGTCCAGCTGTCCCACTTTGCGCGCAACCGGTGCAACTCGGTGCGCACCGAGTTGCAGGAGGAGGCCGCGGGTCTGTCCCGGCAGGACATGTCCGGCTTCGAGTCGCGTGCGCGCGTTCACCTCGACGAGGTGGTCGCCGAGGTGAACGACGACACCGCCAGACACCTCGCAGGTGTCGCGCAGGTGATGGGTGTCCAGGAGGCCTTGCCGGTCCTCGAGCAGCTGCCGGCGGTTGACGTCGGGCCGCCGCCGTTGAAATCGCGACGGCAGGAAGCCTGGCTGATGATGCTGTTGGGCGCCGGGTTCGGATTGGGTGTGGCGCTGACGCTGGGTCGGCTGGTAAGCGGCTTAGCCTCCCGGCTGGGCCCCGGTCTGGCCATCGCCGGGGCGGTGGCGTGCGTGGCGATCGGACTGGCCGTCACGTTCTGGGTGATCAACGTCCGCGGCCTGTTGCATGACCGGGCGTTGCTGGACCGCTGGGCCGGCGATGTGACGTCGAGCCTGCGGTCCGTCGTGGAGGAGTTGGTCGCCACCCGCGTTGTGGCCGCCGAGTCGCTGCTGAGCACCGCGCTGATGGCCCAGGATGAGGCCGAGAACGCGCAGGTGGCCGATCAGGTCAATGTCATCGACAGCGAACTGCGCGAGCACGGCATCGCCGCGGCGCGGGCCGCGGCGGTGCGAGACCGGGAGATGCCCACGGTCGAGGCCGCGCTGGACGCCGTGCGTGCACAACTGGGAAAACCGGGTATACCCCGATCCGAGAACCCTGCCGGGGATGCCGATGCGGGCGGAAACTGAGAATCCGGCTCGAAGGAGTGCCGATGGCGATGGTTCATGGCGTTCGGTGACGCTTCTGAATCGTTGTTGTGAGAAGGCTTATACCTGCCCGAGACTTCCCCGACAAGTTGCTCACGATAACCTGTAGTTAAACCAACAGGTCAACAGTTGTGTGTGCGAATCGATACCCGACCAGCGAAGCCCGAGTACGCAGAAGAATCCAGGAGAGTTCGATGACCTCAGCGACCATTCCCGGTTTGGAGAAAGCGCCTACCAATCACCAGGGGCTGCTGTCGTGGGTGCGGGAGGTCGCCGAGCTGACCCAGCCTGACCGGGTGGTCTTCGCTGACGGTTCCGACGAGGAGTGGCAACGGCTGTCCGGCCAGCTAGTCGACGCGGGCACGTTCAAGCGGCTCAACCCCACGAACTTCCCCAACTCTTTCCTGGCGTTGTCGGACCCGTCCGACGTGGCGCGGGTGGAGTCCCGCACGTTCATCTGCTCTGAGCGCGAGGTCGACGCCGGACCGACCAACAACTGGATGGATCCCGCCGCGATGCGGTCCACCATGACCGACCTGTACCGCGGCTGCATGCGTGGCCGCACCATGTGGGTGGTGCCGTTCTGCATGGGCCCACTCGGGGCCGAAGACCCCAAGTTGGGTGTGGAGATCACCGACTCCGAATATGTCGTCGTCTCGATGAAGGTGATGACCCGGATGGGCAAGGCCGCGCTGGAGAAGATCGGCGACGACGGGTTTTTCGTCAAGGCGCTGCACTCGGTCGGCGCCCCGCTGGAAGGCCGGGACGGAACCCGAAAAGAAGACGTGCCCTGGCCGTGCAACGAGACGAAGTACATCACCCACTTCCCGGAAACCCGGGAGATCTGGAGCTACGGCTCCGGTTACGGCGGCAATGCGCTGCTGGGTAAGAAGTGCTACTCGCTGCGCATCGCGTCGGCCATGGCCCGCGACGAGGGCTGGCTGGCCGAGCACATGCTGATCCTCAAGCTGATCTCGCCGGAGAACAAGGCGTACTACATCGCCGCGGCGTTCCCGTCGGCGTGCGGCAAGACCAACCTGGCGATGATCCAGCCGACCGTTCCGGGCTGGCGCGCCGAGACGCTCGGTGACGACATCGCCTGGATGCGTTTCGGCAAGGACGGCCGCCTCTACGCGGTCAACCCCGAGTTCGGCTTCTTCGGGGTTGCGCCGGGCACCAACTGGAAGTCCAACCCGAACGCCATGCGCACCATCGCCGCGGGCAACACGGTATTCACCAACGTCGCGCTCACCGATGACGACGACGTGTGGTGGGAGGACCTGGAAGGCGAACCGCAGCACCTCATCGACTGGAAGGGCAACGACTGGTACTTCCGCGAGACGGAAACCACGGCGGCTCATCCTAATTCGCGCTACTGCACACCGATGTCGCAGTGCCCGATCCTCGCCCCGGAGTGGGACGACCCGCAGGGCGTGCCGATCTCGGCGATTCTGTTCGGCGCCCGCCGCAAGACCACGGTGCCGTTGGTGACGCAGGCCCGCGACTGGCAGCACGGGGTATTCATCGGCGCCACCATGGGCAGCGAGCAGACCGCAGCGGCCGAGGGCAAGGTCGGCAACGTGCGGCGCGACCCGATGGCCATGCTGCCCTTCATGGGCTACCACGTCGGCGACTACATCCAGCACTGGATCGACATCGGCAAGAATTCCGACGAGTCCAAGCTGCCGAAGGTGTTCTTCGTGAACTGGTTCCGGCGCGGAGACGGCGGCAAGTTCCTGTGGCCGGGCTTCGGCGAGAACAGCCGCGTGCTGAAGTGGGTCGTCGACCGCATCGAACAGCGGGCCGGTGGCCGGACCACGCCGATCGGTATCGTGCCCGCCGTCGGAGACCTCGACTTGGAAGGACTCGACATCGACGAGGAGAACGTCGCCAAGGCTTTGGCGGTCGATGCCGCCGAGTGGCGCCGGGAACTGCCGCTGATCGAAGAGTGGTTCGAGTTCATCGGCGAGAAGTTGCCTACCGGTGTCAAGGACGAGTTCGAGGCGCTCAAGCAGAAGCTGTCGGAGTCCGATTAGGGCGAACCGGTAGCGGTGGCCGCGCAGACGCGACGGACACTGCTGTCGGGATGACCGCTTGACACCCGTCAAGTTTCACGGCGGTACAGTCTGCGCATGCAGATTCGTGAGCACACTTCCGGTCAGGGGGGCGCCCACAAGCCCGCCGTCATCCTCCACCCCTCCGGCACGGTCATTACTTTCGATGAGTTGGAGGCGCGGGCCAACCGGCTGGCACATTACTTCCGGCAGGCCGGTCTGGCCGAAGGCGATGCCGTCGCGATCCTCATGGAGAACAACGAGCACATCCATGCGGTCATGTGGGCAGCGCGCCGCAGCGGTCTGTACTACGTGCCGATCAACACCCACCTGACCGCGGCCGAGGCCGCCTACATCATCGAGAACAGCGCCGCCAAGGCGATTATCGGCTCGGCGGCGCTGCGCAAGACCTGCGAGAACCTGGCCGAGCACCTTCCGGGCGGCCTGCCCGATCTGCTGCTGATCGCTGACGATGAACTCGAAGGCTGGCAGCGCTACCCGGAATGCGATGCGGATCAACCGGACACGCCGATCGACGACGAGCGCGAGGGCGATCTGCTGCAGTACTCGTCGGGCACCACCGGCCGGCCCAAGGGGATCAAACGCGATTTGCCGCACGTCTCACCGGCCGAGGCGCCCGGCATGATGTCGGCGCTGATCGGTTTCTGGATGACCCCCGATTCGATTTATCTGAGCCCGGCGCCGCTGTACCACACCGCGCCGTCGGTGTGGTCGATGAGTGCGCAGGCCGGCGGGATCACCACGGTCGTCATGGAGAAGTTCGACGCCGAGGGCTGCCTCGACGCCATCCAGCGCCACCGGGTCACGCACGGCCAGTTCGTCCCGGCGATGTTCACCCGGATGCTGAAACTTCCTGAGGCGGTGCGTAATTCGTACGACGTGTCCAGCCTGCAGCGGGTGATGCACGCCGCGGCGCCGTGCCCGGTAGAGATCAAGAAGCAGATGATCGACTGGTGGGGGCCGATCGTTGACGAATACTATGCGTCCTCGGAGGCGATCGGCTCGACGCTGATCAGCGCCGAAGAGTGGCTGGCCCACCCGGGTTCGGTGGGAAAGCCGATGGCCTGCCAGGTACACATCCTCGACCAGGATGGCAACGAGTTGCCGACGGGCCAGGCCGGCGAAATCTACTTCGAGGGCGGGTATTCCTTCGAATACCTCAACGACGAGGCGAAAACCACGGCGTCCCGCGACAAGCACGGCTGGGTGACCGTCGGCGACATCGGCTACGTCGACGATGAGGGCTACCTCTACCTGACCGACCGGCGGCATCACATGATCATCTCCGGCGGGGTGAACATCTACCCGCAGGAAGCCGAGAACCTTCTGGTGGCTCATCCGAAAGTCCTGGACGCAGCGGTGTTCGGCATTCCCGACGACGAGATGGGGCAGCGCGTCATGGCGGCGGTGCAGACCGTCGACCCGGCCGATGCCACCGATGAGTTCGCCGACGAGCTGCTGGGATGGTTGCGAGACCGCTTGTCGCACTACAAGTGTCCGCGATCGATTGCATTCGAGGCGCAGCTGCCGCGTACCGACACCGGAAAGCTCTACAAGAACGGACTGATCGAGAAGTACTCGGTGTAACCCATGCTCCGGTTGGTCGACGTGTCGAGCGCGCCGGATATCGGTCCGGGGTCACCGCCGGGCGTGATCATCGCCGTCGGTTCGGCTGCCGAGATCAACGGTGCGCAGGCTGCGGCGGAGGCCGAATCCTGGTTGGGCGCCGCGACTTTTACGCTCAGCGAGGATTCCTGCGCTGATCGCAGAGTGGTCACCGTCGATTCGGTGCCCGAGGCGCTGGCCGAGCTGACCGCGCGCTGTCGACGTTGGCCGCACGCCAGTAGCGTCTGCGACGACGTGTTACGCGCGGTGAACCCGCAAGGTCCGACGCTGGCCGGGGTGGTGACCGAGTCGTTGGCCTACTCGACGTTGCAGGCCGGCCCGGAGTTCGCGCGCTGGCATGCCGAACGCGGCCCGACCCAGATGCCCGACATCGCCGATCCGGTGCAGGCGCAGCGCGACGGCGACACGCTACGGATCAGGTTCAATCGGCCGCAACGTCACAACGCGTTTTCCACCGATGCGCGCGCCGCGCTGCTGGAGGCGCTGACCGTCGCGCAGCTGGACCCGTCGGTCACCGGGATCGTGTTGAGCGGCAACGGGTCATCGTTTTGCAGCGGCGGAGACCTCGCTGAATTCGGCACCTTCGCCGATCCGGCGAGTGCGCACCTGGCCCGCACCCGTCATAGCCCCGCCCTGGCGCTCGATGCGCTCACCGCCAGGCTTGGCCGGTCCTGTCGGGCCGAGGTACACGGCCGCGTGCTGGGCAGCGGATTGGAGATGGCGGCGTTTTGCGGATGGGTTGCGGCGCGGGACGACTCGGTGTTCGGACTACCCGAATTGGGACTGGGCCTGATCCCCGGGGCCGGCGGCACCGTCAGTGTTACCCGGCGGATCGGCCGCTGGCGCACCGCATATCTGGTGCTGTCCGGCCGTACTGTCGGCGCCGATACCGCACTGGCATGGGGCCTGGTGGATACCACTTACGGTGGCGCCCAAGGTGTTTCTCAGTAACTCGAATATGTGGTGGTGGTTGTGGACGGGGTGTGCGTGACAGCTATCGTGACGAGAAAGATATACAGTGCCACAGAGATCACGATGACGACGGCGCCCACGATCGCGCCGATGATGGCCCACTTTTTAGCGTTCTCGGACGCGGCCTGCGCTTCGGCGTACCGGCCCTGGGCCCACAGCCCGGATACTTTGCCGGAGTACACGATCGAGACGATCCCGAACGGAAGGCAACACAGGACTGTGCACAGGATCGCCCAGACGAGGTAGTTCTCCGGCTCCTGCTGTCCTTGCCAGCCCGGCTGTGGCGCCGGCCAGCCCGGCTGTTGCGCCGGCCAACCCGGCTGCTGGCCTTGCCAACCTTGCTGCTCGCCTTGCCATTGCGGCTGCTCGCCTTGCCATTCCGGGGAACCTTCGTACGGACCTGGGGGATAACTCATGGCAGCTGCCTTTCCCTTTGGTTCCTGCGGTCCGAAACACGTTTACTCCTGCGCCGCTTTGCTGGTACCCAAGTCAGGCAAATATATAGCACGCGCGTACCTGCGGCCGAGAGGTCCGGATTCCGGCGTTTCAGATCCCGCCCCGGTTTACCAGCTGCCCGGCGATCACATTGCGCAGGATCTCATTGGTGCCTTCGCCGACGATCATCAGGGGCGCATCGCGAAAGTAGCGTTCGACGTCGTATTCGGTCGAGTAGCCGTAGCCACCGTGGATGCGCACGGCGTTCAGCGCGATCTCCATGGCGACCTCGGAGGCGAACAGTTTGGCCATCCCGGCCTCCATATCGCAACGTTCGCCGCTGTCGTAGCGCTGCGCGGCGTAGCGGGTGAGCTCGCGGGCGGCGGTGAGTTTGGTCGCCATGTCGGCCAGGTAATTGCCTATCGCCTGATGCTTCCAGATCGGCTGGCCGAAGCTTTCCCGCTGCTGGGCGTAGGCCAGCGCGTCCTCGAGGGCCGCCGTCGCCACGCCGAGGGCTCGGGCGGCCACTTGGATGCGGCCCGTCTCGAGTCCTTTCATCATTTGCGGAAAGCCTTCGCCCATGCGCTCGCCCAGGACCGCCGACACCGGTACGCCGAAGTTGTCGAAGGACAGCTCGCAGGACTCGACGCCCTTGTAGCCCAGCTTGGGCAGATCCCGCGAGACCGTCAGACCGGGTCCGTGCTCGACCAGGACGATCGAGGTGCCTTTGTGGCGCGGCCTGGCGTTCGGGTCGGTCTTGCACAGCAGCGCGATCAAACCCGAACGACGCGCGTTGGAAATCCAGGTCTTGGAACCGTTGATCACCAGGCCGCCGGAGCGGTCGGGCAACGCGGTAGTCGACATGTTCTGCAGGTCCGAACCGCCGCCCGGCTCGGTCAATGCCATGGTGGCCCGCAGCTCGCCGGTAGCCATCGGCGGCAGGTAGGCCCGCTTCTGCTCCTCGGTGCCGAACAGCGTCAGCAGCTTGGCCACCACGGTGTGTCCGCCCATCGCACCGGCAAGGCTCATCCAGCCGCGCGCCAGCTCCTGGGTGACGCGCACATAACACGGCATCGACACCGGTGACCCGCCGTATTCCTCGCCAATGGCCAGGCCGTAGATGCCGATCCGCTTCATCTGCTCGATCCACGCCTCGGGATAGGTATTGGCGTGCTCGACCTCGCGGACGGTCGGTTTGACGTCGCGGTCGACGAATGCCCGCACGGTCGCGACCAGCATGTCTTCTTCGTCGCTGCGTTCACTGCTCACCTGTGACCACCCTGATCAATCCGAGTTCACCCGGGGCCAGATTGACCCTCGGTTCGACAGCCTGCCAGCATGTGCCTTTGTGACTACGAACGGCGCCCGTATCGGGTACGCGGGTCAGCGCGAGGGCGGGCCCTACTTCGATGACCTCTCGATAGGTCAGGTGTTCGACTGGGCACCGGCGACGACGCTGTCATCGGGGTTGGCCGCCGCCCATCAGGCGATCGTGGGAGACCGGCTGCGACTGGCGCTGGACGCGGTTCTGTGCACCGCGGTGACCGGCGTCCCGGGGCCGCTGGCACATCCGGCGCTGGTCTGCGACGTCGCGATCGGGCAGTCGACGCTGGTCACCCAGCGTGTCAAGGCCAACCTGTTCTACCGCGGTCTGACGTTTCACCGCTTCCCGGTCATCGGTGACACCATCTACACCCGCACCGAAGTGGTTGGACTGCGGGCCAACTCGGCCAAGCCGGGTCGTGCGCCGACGGGAATGGCGGCGTTGCGGATGATTACCATCGACCAGGCCGATCGGTTGGTGCTCGACTTCTACCGGTGTGCCATGCTGCCGGCCAGCCCGGACTGGCGTCCCGGCGACGACGGGCCCGGCGGCGATCTGTCGGCCATCGGCGCCGACGTGCCTGGCCCGGCCTCTGATCCGACGGCGCACTGGGACGGTGCGGTCTTCCGAAACCGGGTTCCCGGGCCGCATCTCGACGCCAGCATGGCCGGTGCGGTGCTGCACAGCACCGGCGACGTGGTCAGCAACGCACCCGAACTGGCTCGACTCACATTGAATATCGCAGCTACACATCATGATTCGCGGGTCGGCGGACGCCGTCTGGTGTACGGCGGACACACCATCGGGCTGGCGCTGGCGCAGGCAAGCAGGCTACTGCCCAACCTGGGGACGGTCCTGGGCTGGCAGTCCTGCGATCATACCGGTCCCGTGCACGAGGGCGACACCCTGTACAGCGAGCTGCACGTCGAGTCCGCGGAGCCGACCGATCACGGGGGTGTGCTGGGGCTGCGGTCGCTGGTCTACGCGGTCAGCGACACCGCGGGCGAGCCCGACCGGCCGGTGCTGGACTGGCGGTTCAGCGCGCTGCATTTCTAGGCAGTTCGCGAGCGTAACGCAGTTGAGTAGATTTCCCGCCGTTTTTCGCAGTGGCGTTACGCTGGCGGCCGTGGACTCGGCTTCGTCAACGTGGGAGGCGCGGTGGGGGAGCAGCGGGCTGGCCTACCTGACCGGGCTGCCCGACGGGCCCCCCGACTTCTCCCGCGCGAACGTGCTGGCCCGGGCCGAGCACGCCGCCGCCGCGGTCACTGGCCGCACGGATGTCACCGTCGACGCGGCCGGCCTGCTGGCCGGGCGGGCCGGATTGCTGGGATTGACCCGCGCCGGCCGGGTGTCGGCCGGCGGCTGTACCCGATTGTTGGCGGCTCGCGACGGCTGGTGCGCGATCACGCTGTCGCGCCCCGACGATGTCGCCGCTGTCCCGGCGCTGCTACAGGTTGACGCGGTGCCGGTCGACCCGTGGCCGGTGTTGCAGCGTTGGGTCGCAACACGTCCGGTGTCCGAGATCACCGAGCGGGCGGGTCTGCTCGACATCCCGGCGGCGGGCCTGGGCGAGGCCACCGCCACACCGGCGCGGATACACCGAACGGGCTGCCGGGCATCGCAGCGCGAATTGCCGGGCCTGCTGGTCGTTGACCTGTCCTCGATGTGGGCGGGCCCGCTGTGCGCACAGCTGCTGGCGCGCACCGGAGCTACCGTCGTCAAAGTGGAAAGTCCGCGCCGCCCGGACGGCACCCGGGGCGGCAACCGTGCTTTCTTCGACTGGATCAACGGTGAAAAGCTTTCCTGCTGCCTTGATTTCGACAGCCAAGCCGACGAGCTGCGCGAGTTGCTGGCGGTCGCCGACATTGTCATCGAGGGCTCACGGCCTGCGGCGCTGGCACGACGCCGGCTCGGGCCAGACCACGTCTCGCCACGAGCAGGACGAATCTGGTTGCGGATCACCGGGTATGACGAGCACTCGGGACGACCTGCTTTCGGTGACGACGCCGCGGTGGGAGGTGGTCTGGTCGGCGCCGGTGACGGTGCGGGCTCACCGGGACCGGTGTTCTGCGGGGACGCCATAGCCGATCCGCTGACCGGGCTGGAAGCGACCCGGGCGGTGGCCGAATCGCTGGGCCGGGGCGGCGGCGAGTTGATCGAAGTGTCGATGGCCGGCGTCGCCGCGACCTATGCGGCGTTGCCGACGGTGGCCTCGGTCTCGGAGTACCCGGCGCCACCACCGTCGGCTCCGCCAGCGTCGCGCCCAGCGCCGGCGCTGGGCGCAGACAACGACACCGTGCGTCGGCTGGTCACCGAAAGACGATCACCGCCATGCTGATTCAGCGAGCCACGTTGCTGGACGGCTCGGTGGTCGACATCCGCGTCGGAGAGCGCATTGACGAGATCGGCGACGGCCTGTCTGCCGCACGCGGCGAGGACGTGTTCGACGCCGCCGGTGGGACTGTGTTACCCGGTCTTCATGACCACCATGTGCACGTGCGGTCGGCGGCTTCGGCCTTGGATTCGCTTGCCGTCGGGCCTCCCGAAGTCTGCACTGAAGAACAACTGACACAGGCCCTGTCGCATGCCGTGCCCGGCTGCGACGGATGGATCCGCGCGGTCGGCTACCACGAATCGGTCGCCGGCGAGTTGGACCGGGCCGCACTCGATGCCGTCCTGCCGGCCGTTCCGGTGCGGGTCCAGCACCGCAGCGGCGCATTGTGGATCCTCAACTCCGCGGCACTGAGCCTCGTCGGAATGGCCGACCACCCGGACGGGCGGCTCCCTACGACCGGTCGCTGGTCGGAGGCGTTGCAGCGCCGCGCGAACGATCTCGTCGAGCTGGGCCGCCGCCTGACCGCTTTCGGCATCACCGGGGTCACCGACGCCACCCCCGATCTCCAAGCCGACGACATGGTGTCGCTGCTGGTGGCGCACCGTCGAGGCGAGTTTCGGCCCCGAGTGCACTTTTTGTCCCCGGGTAAGAAAATCCTGCAGGACGACCGTCTCGACCTAGATGGTCTGGCGCGGTGGATCGCCGAACACCACCGTGGCGGCCAGCCGGTTGCCGTGCACTGCGTGACCGCAGCACAACTGGTGGTGACGATCGCGGCCCTGCGCGCGGCCGGTAGCCATCCGCGCGATCGCATCGAGCATGCAGCGGTCGTCGACGACGGCAATCTGGCCGAGCTCGCAGACCTGGGGATCACCGTGGTGACGCAGCCCAACTTCATTGCCGAGCGTGGCGATCAGTACCTCGCCGACATTCCCGCCGCCGAGCACGCTGCGCTGTGGCGGGTCGCGTCACTGCTGAAAGCCAATGTGCGCGTGGCGCTGTCGACGGACATGCCGTTCGGTCGAGCTGACCCGTGGGCGGCGATGCGCGCCGCGGTAAACCGCACTACACTCAGCGGGGCCGTCCTGGGCCCGGGCGAATGCGTCTCGGCGCGAGAGGCTTTGACGATGTTTCTGGGCTTTCCCGCTCAGCCGAGCCGGACGAGGGCCGTGGAGACCGGACAGCCGGGAGACCTATGCGTGCTGACCGAGCCGCCCGCGGCGGCGCTGGCCGGTCTGGACGCCGGCATGGTGGCCGCGACGATCATCGGCGGTGACATCGCCTACCCGGCCAACTAGCGCGCGTGCGCAGTCGTACGCCCGCCGGCGGTCAAGCCAGCGCCGAGCGCAGACTCTCGCATTGGCTGTCGAAAAAGCGCTGCGAAACTTGTGCTTTCTGCGCCCAAAGATCGAAGCCGTGGAAGGCACCCGGAACGACTTCGACGTCGCACGGCACCCCGGCGTTCCTCAGCCGTTCGGCGTAGGCCAGGTCTTCGTCGTGAAACAGGTCCTGGGTGCCGACGCCGATCCATGCCGGCGGCAGACCGCTCAAATCATCGCGTCGCCCCGGCGCGGCTATCTGAGGGTCGGCATCACCGAGATATGCCCTCCAGCCGAAGTGATTGCTCCGTGTGTCCCACAGCCGATAGTCAGGGTTCTCCGCGGTCATGGAACTTCGGTCATCGAGCATGGGGTAGACCAGTAGCTGAAATACGGGTATGACCCCTTGGATTGATGAGCCGCGGTCGCGGGCCAGCAGGGCCAAGGCCGCCGCAAGGCCGCCGCCGGCGCTGGCGCCGCCGATCGCCACCCGTCGCGAATCCACAGCGGGCAGTCCGGCCAGACAGGCCAACGCCGAGTAGCAGTCTTCCAGCGGCGCGGGATACGGATGTTCAGGCGCCAACCGGTATTCCACCGACGCGACGGTGATGCCCAGCCTTTCGCTGAACCGCCGGCACAGCGGGTCATCCTGTCGAGCGGTACCGACCACGTACCCGCCGCCGTGTATCCACAGCAGCGCGGGCGTGGTTTCGGTGACGCCAACGGGCCGGAACAGCCGGACACCGGCTCCGGACCCCAGGGAGATCAGCTCGACATCGCTGGCCGTGCGGCGTCCCTGCAGCGATGTCAACGCCCGCATGAGCGGCAAAGTGCGGGGGCCGACCAGCGGCCGCGGGGTGAAGCGGGCGATTCGGCGCAGGTCCGGGTGAAAATCCGCATTCGGCACCGGTCCAGTATCACCGACGCAAAGCACACCGGCGCAGACAGGACCGTGAGCCGCAGGTAGTAGTCGTCCGGACAATCCGCGGAAATGCCACCGCAACACACACGCCGTAACTTCGGGCAGTGGAGGGCCGATCGGGAGGCGACATGGGAGGACTACGGCGCAGAGCCGGCCGAATGCGTGCCGGCTCATCAGCTGAGCGGTGATCGCCGATGGCGTCGGCGCCGACGAAAACGCACTGCCCGTACTGTTCATTACAATGCGGGATCACGCTCGACGTGTCGGGCGGATCTGTCGTGCTCGCGCCACAAGACGACTTTCCGACGAACCGCAGCGGGCTGTGCGCCAAAGGGTGGACCGCAGCCGATCTGCTGGAGCATCCAGAACGGCTGACCGGCCCGCTGGTTCGCGACGAGCGTGGTTCGGCGCTGCGTCCGGCGACCTGGAACGAGGCGCTGGAAAAGGTCGTCGCCGCCTTCCAGAAGACCCGGCAGGACCACGGCCGAAACGCAGTGGGATGCTTCGGCGGCGGTGGCCTTACCAACGAAAAAGCTTACCAGGTAGGGAAATTCGCCCGCGTCGCGCTGCGTACCTCGGCGATCGACTACAACGGCCGGTTTTGCATGTCGCCGGCGGCTGTGGCATCGAACCGCTCGTTCGGCATCGACCGCGGGTTGCCTTTTCCGCTGGCTGACATCGCGCAGGCCGACGTCGTTCTGCTGGTGGGCGGTAACCCCGCCGACACCCTGCCACCGGCGATGCAGTATTTCGATGAAGGCCGCGCCCGCGGCGCCAAGCACATCGTCGTGGATCCGCGGCGCCACCGCCAGTCGCGCCGACCTTCATCTCCAACCCGCACCGGGAACCGACCTTGCCTTGGCCAACGGCATGCTCAACGTCATTGCCCGAGAGGGGCTTGTCGATCACGAATATGTCGCCGAACGGACTGCGGGATTCGAGGCCGTGCGTCGCGCCGTGCGCCTGTACTGGCCGGATCGGGTGGAACGGATCACCGGTGTGCCCGAAGGCGACATCATCGCCGCGGCGCGCATGCTGGCTGGCCAACATGGGAGGGCCGATCGGGCGATGATCCTGACCGCTCGCGGCGCCGAGCAGCACAGCTTGGGCACCGACACGGCGCAGGCATTCATCAATCTCGCACTGGCACTGGGATTGCCGGGCCGTCCGTATAGCGGTTTCGCGACGGTCACGGGCCAGGGCAACGGGCAAGGTGGCCGCGAACACGGGCAGAAGTGCGACCAGCTACCCGGCTATCGCAAACTCGACGACCCGCTGGATCGCGCGCACGTCGCGAAGGTATGGGGCATCAACCCCGCGGACTTGCCGGCGTCCGGGCAGTCGGCTTACGAAATGCTCAGCGGCATCGGCACTCCCGGCGGTGCGACTGGTGGAGGGGCTGGGCATCGGGGTGCACACCGGCAAGAGAACCACCAGGTTGCTCACCGAGAACGGTCTGCCGTCGGGGATCGAATTCGCCGACGGCAGCCGACTGCCGTGCGACATGATGGTGATGGCCGCCGGTATCCGGCCCAACGTCGGGCTGGCCGTGCGCGCCGGCCTGACGGTGGAACGCGCCATCGTCGTCGACGACCACATGCGGTCGATCGACGACGACGACATCTACGTGGTGGGCGAGTGCGCGCAGCACCGTGGACAGGTCTACGGTCTGGTCGCGCCGCTGTGGGAGCAGGCCACCGTACTCGCCGAGCATCTGACTGGCTTCCCCGCGCGGCATACCATGGTTCACGCACGGCGACGAAGCTGAAGGTCGCCGGTGTCAACGTCGCGGCGATGGGACTGAAGAGCCCCGAACGCGACGACGACGAATTCGTGCAGTACTCCGAGCCCAAACGCGGTGTGTACAAGACCGTGGTCGTGCGCGACGACAAACTGGTCGGCGCCACGCTGTTCGGCGATGTCAGCAAGGTGGCGTTCTTGATGCAGGCCTTCGACCGCGGGCTTCCGTTGCCGCCCGAACGGGTGTCGCTGATGTTCGACATCGGTACGCCGGACGCGGCCACCGGTGCGGCCGAGTTGGCCGACGACGCTGCGGTGTGCAACTGCAACGGGGTCAACAAAGCCACGATCGTCGGATGCGTCAAGGACGGCCAAACCTCGGTCGAAGGCGTGATGTCGGCGCCCTGGGCGGGCAAGGGCTGCGGGTCCTGCAAGGGCCTGGTCGCCCAGATCGTCGAGTGGGCAGCCTCGGCAGCCGGGGCCGCGATTTCGCAAGATGCCGAAGCCAATTGGTATGGGCCGGGGGTCCCCTATGAGAAACCGGAGTTGATGCGTCGCATCCGTGAGCTCCAACTGCACTCGGTGTCGTCAGTGTTCGCCGCCCTGGCCCCGGAAGGCCGCGAAGACGCCCGCTCCAAGATGGCGCTGGCTTCACTGCTGCACATGATGTGGGGCGACGAGTTCGTCGACGAACCCGACAGCCGGTTCATCAACGACCGGGTACACGCCAACGTCCAGCGCAACGGCACCTTCTCGGTGGTGCCACGGCTCAAGGGCGGGGTGACGAGCTCGCATCAACTGCGCATGATCGCCGATGTCGGGGACAAATATCAGATCCCGATGATCAAGCTCACCGGCGGCCAGCGCATCGATCTGCTGGACGTGCGCAAAGAAAACCTCCCGTCGGTATGGGCCGACCTCGGGATGCCATCCGGCTACGCGTACGGCAAAAGCTTCCGGACCGTCAAAACCTTTGTGGGAAGCGACTTCTGCCGCTACGGGTTGGGTGACTCAACGGCACTGGGCATCGCGATCAAGGATCGTTTCCAGGGCATTCCCAGCCCGGCAAGATGAAGTTGGCGGTGACCGGGTGCCCGCGCAACTGCGCCGAGGCGCTGTGCAAGGACGTCGGCGTCGTCGCGATCGAGGGCGGGCAATGGCAGATCTACGTCGGCGGCGCGGTCGGCTCACACGTTCGCAAAGGTGACCTGCTGACGACCGTGGACACCGCCGACGAGGTGATCACGCTGACCGGTCGGTTCCTGCAGTACTACCGGGAGAACGCCAACTGGCTCGAGCGCAGCTACGATTTCGTGCCGCGGGTGGGTATCGAGCGGATCCGGGCGATCGTGGTGCAGGACAGCGACGGTATCGGCGCCGACCTCGATGCGCGTATGCAGAAATCGGTCGATTCATACTGCGATCCGTGGAGCAAGAGCCGAAACTCGGTTACGGCCAACCAGTTCCGGTCCGCGTTGCCGTTGATCCCGCTGCCGCAGGTGCCGGTGCGATGACTCACGTCCCCTTGGGTTCGGTGGACCAAATCCCGGTGGGAGAAGGCCGCGCCTTTGTCGTCGACGATCGGCAGATAGCGGTCTTCCGGTTACGTGACGGCTCGTTGCGGGCGCTGGACGCAGTATGCTGCGCATCGCGGCGGTCCGCTGGCCGACGGGCTCATCGACAGCCGCGTCGTCATCTGTCCGCTGCACGCCTTCACCTACGACCTGACAACCGGCTGCGAGGTCGCCAACGGCGGCGCGCCGGTTACCGCCTATCCCGTGCACGTCGACGACAACGGGACCGTTCATCTGCGCACCGACGGCAAAGTCCACGTTTGATCGCGGGTCTGTGGCAGACGGTTTTGCTGGTCGACGGCAATGTCGGCCTCGGCGGAGACCTGCTACGGATTCTGGGGCGCGCCTTCGAGCTGCTGGCCCGCGGCGGGCGTTGCGTTGCCGAGTTCGACGCCGAGATGATCGGTATCCGTTCGCGCTGGGTCCGTCTGGAGTCGGCGCGGGAGGTCGGGCCCTGGTTCCGCTGGACATCGGTCGGGGTGGATAGCGCTGCCACGCTGGCCGCGCAGGTGGGTCTGACGCTGACTGGCGTCCGGGCTGATCGGCGGCCGGGTGATCGCGAGCCTGGCGGCTTTGTGAGAGCGACTGGCAATATCCTGGCCGACCACGGTTAATGCTCCTTGTGCCAACCAGTTACGAGAATGCGTTCTCGCCGCGTTGAGTCGGTTCGGGACAAAGCCTGTGGAAACGTCAGTTTCGGTGAACCACCCCGGGGTACAGTCCCCTACATGACGGCGAGGGGACCGAGCGTTCCACCCTACGTGAAATGGTTGCTGCGGGCCCGTCCCGCGGATTATGTGCTGGCTTTGAGCGCAGCGGGAGCTGCACTGCCGGTCATCGGCAAGCACCTGGAGCCGCTGGGCGGCATGATCGCAATGAGTGTCTGGGGTATGCGGCACGCACCGAACGTCGTCTCCGCAATGAACAAGGATTGGCTGAAGCCGGGCATCAACGACGCCCGCCGCCGGGATCGGGAAAGCACTCGTGACGTCTCCGTCGCGGCTTTGCGAGGCGTCGTATCAGCCGCAGACCTCGACCTGGAATGGCCCGCCGCGGCGTGGACGCCGCCGATTTGGGATGCGTTGCTCCGGCGCCGCTACCTCCACCGCCGCGCAGTCCATTACGGGGACAGCCCCGCGCAGGTGCTCGACGTCTGGCGGCGCCAGGACCTGCCCACGCAACCCGCGCCGGTGCTGATCTTCGTCCCGGGCGGCGCCTGGGTGCATGGCCGCAGCATGCTGCAGGGGTCTGCGCTGATGTCACGGCTGGCCGAGCAGGGGTGGGTGTGCCTGGCGATCGACTATCGGGTCGCGCCGAACCACCGTTGGCCGCGCCACATCATCGACGTCAAGACCGCTATCGCATGGGCGCGAGCCAACGTCGACAAGTTCGGCGGTGACCGCAATTTCGTGGCCGTGGCGGGTTGTTCGGCCGGCGGGCATCTGTCCGCGCTGGCCGGGCTCACTCCCGACGACCCCGCGCACCAGGCGAAGCTGCCCGAGGGCTCCGACAGTTCGGTTGACGCGGTGGTCGGGATCTACGGCCGCTACGACTGGGAAGACCGTTCCACCCCCGAGCGAGACCGGTTCGTCGACTTCCTGGAGCGGGTGGTGGTCAAACGGAGGATTGACCGTCACCCCGAGGTGTTCCGCGACGCGTCGCCGATCGCACGGGTGCATCGAAATGCGCCGCCCTTCTTGGTGATTCACGGCAGTAAAGACAGTGTCATCCCGGTCGATCAGGCCCGCAGCTTCGTCGAGCGGCTGCGAGCGATGTCGCACTCGATGGTCGGCTACCTGGAGTTGCCCGGAGCGGGCCACGGGTTCGACCTCATTGACGGTGAGCGGGCCGGCGTGGTCGCGCATGCGACCGCACTGTTCCTCAACCAGGTTTATCGCACCAGGACTCGGATCGGGGCCAAAGAGGTTATCTGAGCTTCCGCCGCTGAGTATGGTCCGTCTATGGGTAAGGGGCAGCGGTGAAACGGCTGAGCGGCTGGGACGCGGTACTGCTGTACAGCGAGACGCCGAACGTGCACATGCACACCATCAAAGTTGCCGTGATCGAACTGGCCACTGACCGGCTGGACTTTGACGTCGAGGCATTTCGCCAAGTCATCGGCGGCCGGCTGAACAAACTCGAGCCGTTTTGCTACCAGCTCGTCGAGATCCCGTTCAAATTCCACCATCCGATGTGGCGGGAACACTGCGACGTCGACCTCGGCTACCACATCCGGCCCTGGCGGCTACCCGCGCCCGGCGGTCGTCGCGAGCTGGACCAGGCCATCGGACGGATCGCCAGCACTCCGCTGGACCGCAGCCGCCCGCTGTGGGAGATGTACTTCGTCGAGGGCCTGGCCAACAACAGGATCGCGGTGGTCGGCAAGATCCACCACGCGCTCGCCGATGGCGTCGCCTCAGCGAACCTGATGGCCCGCGGCATGGACCTGCAGGCCGGGCCCGAAGGCGGGCCGTACCTGTCCGACCCGGCCCCTACCACGCGGCAGCTGATGAGTTCGGCATTCACCGATCACATGCGCCACCTCGGGCGCGTCCCGCGGACAATTCGCTACACCGCGCAAGGCCTGGGCCGGGTCCGCCGCAGCTCGCGCAAGCTTTCACCGGAACTGACCCGGCCGTTCACGCCGCCACCGACCTTCATGAATCACATGATCACCCCGGAGCGCAGGTTCGCCACCGCCACCCTGGCGCTGGCCGACATCAAGGAGACCGGCAAGCGGCTCGGGGCCACGATCAACGACATCGTCCTTGCCATGTCGACCGGCGCGCTGCGCACGTTGCTCTTGCGGTACGACGGTAAGGCCGATCCCCTGCTGGCGTCGGTACCGGTGAGTTTCGACTTTTCACCGGACCGAATCTCCGGCAACTACTTCAGCGGCATGCTGGTAGCGCTGCCCGCCGACCTCGACGATCCGCTGGGGCGGGTACAAACCTGCCACGAGAACGCCATCTCGGCCAAGGAAAGCCACCAGTTGATGGGACCAGAGCTGGTCAGCCGTTGGGCGGCCTATCTGCCGCCGGCGCCGGCGGAGGCCTTCTTCCGGTGGGCGTCCGGACGCGACGGACAGAACAAGATCCTCAACCTGACCATCTCGAACGTTCCCGGGCCCCGTGAGCGCGGCCGGGTGGGCGGGGCGCTGGTCACCGAGATCTATTCGGTGGGGCCCTTGACCGCCGGCAGTGGCATCAACATCACCGTCTGGAGTTATGTCGATCAGCTCAACATCTCGGTGCTCACCGATGGGGCCACTCTCGAGGACCCGCATGAGGTGACTGAGGCCATGGTCGCCGACTTCACCGAGATACGCAGGGCCGCAGGGTTTTCCGAAAAGCTTACGGTCGTTGAGACCGCGATGGCACCCGCCTGATCGAGCTGGCGCGTGGCGTGACCGCGTCGTGCGGTAACCGGAATCTCAGGCGAGCTCAATGCGATTTCCGCCGGCCGTTACCATCGGTCGGATAACAGCCACTGATTTCTAAGGAGCTTCGCAGCACAGTGAGCACTGGGAATGAAGAAGCCGGCAACTCCGAACCCGAGGTCCTGGTCGAACAACGGGATCGGATCCTGATCACCACCATCAACCGGCCGAGGGCCAAGAACGCGGTCAACGCCGCGGTTGCCCACGGTCTGGCCGACGCCATGGATCGGCTCGACAGCGACACCGGCCTGTCGGTGGGGATCATCACCGGCGCGGGCGGTTCGTTCTGCGCCGGCATGGATCTCAAGGCGTTTGCGCGGGGCGAATTACCCATCGTCGAGGGCCGCGGCATGGGATTCACCGAACGTCCGCCGGTCAAGCCGCTGATCGCGGCGGTGGAAGGATTCGCTCTGGCCGGCGGCACGGAGCTGGCGCTGGCCACCGATCTCATCGTGGCGTCCAAGGACTCGGCCTTCGGTATCCCGGAGGTCAAGCGCGGTCTGGTCGCCGGCGGCGGGGGATTGTTGCGGCTGCCCGAGCGCATCCCCTATGCCATCGCCATGGAGCTGGCGCTGACCGGGGACAACCTGCCGGCCGAGCGCGCGCACCAGCTGGGTCTGGTCAACGTGCTGGCCGAACCGGGGACGGCGCTGGACGCGGCGATCGCGCTGGCGGAGAAGATCGCCGCGAACGGGCCGCTCGCGGTGGCCGCCACCAAGCGGATCATCATCGAGTCCCGCGGTTGGAGCCGTGACACCATGTTCGCCGAGCAGGGCAAGATCCTGGCTCCGGTGTTTGCGTCCAACGACGCCAAAGAAGGTGCGATCGCGTTCGCGGAGAAGCGCCCACCGCGCTGGACGGGCAGCTGAGCCAGATGGACTACGCTATGTTCGTAGAGTCGTTTACGGGTCCAGGGTCGGGCCGCAGCAGGTTTGATGCCGGGTTGAAACGGGTTGGGAGCCAAAAGGTTCGAGGATGAGCATTTCGTTGCTGCTGGAGATGGCTGCGTCGAGCAACCCCGATCGCACCGCGGTTGTTTCTTCGGACCTGCGGTTGACGACGCAGCAGCTCAGCGATCTCGCCGACGGCGGCGCGGGTGTGATCGCGGGATCGGGTGCCGAGCACGTGGCTTACGTGGGCACCGGCGGCGCGATACTGCCGGTGCTGATCTTCGCCGCGGCGCGCGCCGGATTGGCTTTCACCCCGGTCAATTACCGGCTGTCCGCCGAGGGCATCGGTGCGCTGATCGACCGACTGCCGCAACCCCTGGTGATCGTCGACAGCCGCTACCGGGACATGCTCGGCGAGGTGCCGCAGCGGTTGATGACCACCGACGACTTCGTAGCGGCCGCCCGCAGCGCCGAGCCGGTCACCGAATTCCCCGACCCGGACTCGGTCGCGGTGGTGCTGTTCACGTCGGGCACGACGTCGCAACCCAAGGCGGTCGAGCTCTCGCACAACAACCTGACCAGCTATGTGACCGGCACGGTGGAATTCGAGTCGGCCGAGCCTGGCGATGCTGCGCTGATCTGCGTGCCGCCGTATCACATCGCCGGGGTCGGTGCTGCGCTGTCGAACCTGTACGCGGGCCGCAAGATGGTCTACCTGCCCGACTTCGACGCCCACGAATGGGTGCGGCTGATCAACGCCGAGCAGGTGACCACCGCGACGGTGGTGCCCACCATGCTGGACCGGATCGTCACCGTGCTTCAGGCCGGCGGTCATGAGCTGCCGTCGCTGCGCAACCTGGCCTACGGCGGCTCGAAGGTGGGCCTGCCGCTGGTGCGCCGGGCACTGGAACTGTTGCCGCAGGTCGGCTTCGTCAACGCCTATGGCCTGACCGAGACGAGCTCGACCATCGCCGTGCTGGGCCCCGATGACCACCGCGCAGCGCACGGCGCGTCGGAACCCGAGGTCGCCAAGCGGTTGGGGTCGGTCGGGCGGCCGGTACCCGGCATTGAGGTGCAGATCCGCGACGAGCAGGGCAAAGTGGTCGGACCGGGTGAAACCGGCGAGCTGTTCGTGCGTGGCGAGCAGGTCTCCGGCCGCTATACCGGGATCGGCTCGGTGCTCGACCAGGACGGCTGGTTTGCCACCAAGGACATCGCCATGCTCGACGAGGACGGCTACCTGTTCATCGGCGGCCGCAGCGACGACACCATCATCCGCGGCGGGGAGAACATCGCGCCGGCCGAGCTGGAGGAGGTGCTCATCGAGCACTCCCAGGTCCGCGATGTCGCCGTGGTCGGCGTCGAGGATCCGCAGTGGGGCCAGGCGATTGTCGCGGTGGTGGTGCCGGTTGCCGGTATCGATCCCGACCCCGAGGAGCTGCGCGAACATGTCCGCAAAAGCCTGCGCGGGTCGCGTACCCCCGACCGGGTAGTGTTTCGCGACGAGCTGCCGACCAACGCGACCGGCAAGGTGCTGCGCCGGGAGCTCGTCAAAGGGCTAGAGGAACTGCGCGCCGCACCGGCCGAACAGTAAACGATGCGCCAGAGGACGAAATCATGATCAAGAACGGAACCCGCCTCGCCAGCCAGGTATGCGACACCCAGGTGATCGTCGTCAGAAGCACCGACAGCCTCGATGACCTGCGTTGTGGCGGCGTGCCGATGGTGCCGATAGGCGCCGAGCGGTCGGGCGAACTCGACCCGGCGTTCGCCGAGGGCACCCTGATGGGCAAGCGCTACGTCGACGACACCGGCGCCGAGGTGCTGGTGACCAAGCCGGGCGCCGGCAGCCTGAGCATCGGCCAGACCCCGCTGCACCTCAAAGAGGTCAAGCCGCTACCGGCCAGCGACTGACGGTCACGCCGAGCCGTCGTGCTTGGCTGCAATGCCGTTGCGAACAACGAACTCTTTTGCCGTGATGAGGAATTCGAGCTGCTCGCCAACCTGGCGTAGCGGGTCGGCGCTGCGAGTTGAGCGGGACAGCATGACGGCGCCTTCCAGGGCGGCGACCGCCATCACGGCCAGCGACGCGGCATCGGCGTCGTCGAAGCCGTCGTTGACAAACGACCGGGTCAATGCGGTGCACCAGCGGCCCAGGATGGCGCCGGCCTCGGTGCAAAGCTTGGGATCGCTGTCGTCTGAGCCGATCGCTGCCGCCACCACGGGGCAGCCGGCGTTGAAGTCGGCGTCGGTCAGCAGCCGTTCCCAGAACTCCACGAACTCGCGAAGCAGGACCCGGGCGCCCCGCTCGGCGGCGACGTCGATCATGGCGGTAATGGAGTCACCGGAATACCGCAGCGCCTCCGCGAGAATCTGATTGCGCCCGTCGGGGAAGTGGTAGTAAACCGAGCCGCGTGGTGCGCCGCTGCGGGCGAGCACCGCGTCGATGGTTACCCCGGCCGCTCCCCGCTCGCGCATCACCTCGACGGCGCTGGCCAGCATGTTGTTGCGAGTGCCCCCGCGCTTCGTCGGCGCATATTCCCGCGTGCTGTCGCTGATCGGCACTGTCGTACCTCCCGTGGCTGGCGTCATGCAGCGTGTGAATGCCGCAGTACCGGCCAGTGCATCTTACGTGGGTGCAACCGGAATGTCCGGTGCCGCAAGTCGGGCATCTCGCGGGTGAGTTGGTAGCCGGCGACGTTGAGTTCGATGATCCACATGATGTTTCTCCGGCCTGTGTGCTGCGTTCATGCGCCGTGGTCGCCAGCCCATGATTATGCTGAGAAGCATATAAGATATTGGTAAGCTATGCAAATATTTTCTGCCGTTATACGGCCGTGACCGCCGAAAATGGCGTGATCTACGTCACCGAGGCGTCCAGCCGCCAGGGGTGTCACGACCAGGGGATTATGGTCTATTGCATAGTGACGAATTTTTCGGTTCACTGGGCCGATGGCTAGCCTTGATCTGACTTCACTGCCCATGCCCCATTTGGACACCGTGTCCCTCGACCGGGATGGACATGTTCTGCTGATCGGGTTGAACCGGCCCCACAAGCGCAACTCTTTCAACCGCGCAATGCTGGCAGACTTGGCCCGCGCGTACGCGCTGCTGGAATCCGACCCCTCGGTGCGGGTCGGTGTGCTGTTCGCGCACGGCGACCACTTCACCGCCGGCCTGGATCTCGTCGATGTCGGCCCTGAGATCGCGACCGGGCAGAGCCCATTTCCGGACGACGGCCGGGATCCCTGGCGGCTGGACGGCTCGTGGACTACGCCACTGGTGGCGGTCGCGCACGGCTGGTGCATGACGTTGGGCATCGAATTGCTGCTGGCCGCCGACATTCGCATCGCAGCGGCCGCAACGCGGTTCACGCAGCTGGAAGTGCAGCGCGGGATTTATCCATTCGGCGGTGCCACGATCAGGTTTCCCCGCGACGCCGGGTGGGGCAACGCGATGCGCTGGCTGCTCACCGGCGATGAGTTCGATGCGTCCGAGGCCCATCGCATCGGGCTGGTCCAAGAAGTGGCCGACGACGCCGCGACGGCTTTGGACCGGGCGCGTGAGATCGCGCATACCATCGCCGACCGTGCCGCACCGCTGGGCGTGCGGGCCACCCTTGCCTCGGCGCACCTGGCACGCCTACGAGGTGAGGCGGCCGCGATCGAGCGGCTGCGTCCCGATGTAACCCCGCTGTTTGCCAGCGAGGACGCCGCCGAGGGCGTGCAATCGTTCATCGAGCGACGGCTCGCCCACTTCCAAGGCCGCTAGCTGTCGGTGGTGTAGCCCATCGGCATCAGCACGCTCTTCTGCTGGGTGAAGTGCTCGACGCCTTCCGGCCCGTTCTCCCGGCCAATGCCGGAGTTCTTGTAGCCGCCGAACGGACAGCACGGGTCGAAGGCGTACCAGTTGATCGCGTACGTCCCGGTGCGGATCTTCTCCGAGATCTCAATGCCGCGCGGCACGTTGGTGGTCCACACGCTGCCGGCCAGGCCGTACACCGAGTCGTTGGCGATCTTGATCGCGTCCTCCTCGGTGTCATAGGGAATGATGCTCAGCACCGGGCCGAAGATCTCCTCCTGGGCGATCGTCATCTTGTTGTCCACGTCGGCGAAGACCGTGGGCTGCACGAAGAAGCCGGTGTCCAGGCCCTCGGGACGGCCGCCGCCGCACACCAGCCGCGCGCCCTCCTCGATGCCCTTGGCGATGTAGCCCTCGACCCGGGCGCGCTGCTTCTCCGAGATCAGCGACCCGATCTGGGCGGCCGGGTCCGACGGTAGGCCCACCGGCAGCGCCTGCACGAAACCGCTTACCGCGTCGACGATTTCGTCGTACCGCGAGCGCGGCGCCAGGATGCGGGTCTGGGCCACGCAGGCCTGCCCGGTGTTCATGATCCCGGAGAACACCAGCATCGGGATCGCGGCGGCCAGGTCGACGTCGTCGAGGAGGATAGCCGCCGATTTCCCGCCGAGCTCCAAGGTGCACGGCTTGAGCAGGTCCGCGGCGCGCCGGCCGATCTCCTTGCCGACGGCCGAGCTGCCGGTGAAGGAGAAGATGTCGACGTCGGGGTTGGAGGTCAGCGCCTGTCCGGTCTCGATCCCGCCGGGCACCACCGAGAGCACACCCTCGGGCAGGCCGGCCTCGGCGAAGGCCTCCGCCAAAGCGTTTGCGCTCAGCGGTGTTTCGGCGGCCGGCTTGAGCACCACGGTGCAGCCGGCCAGCAGCGCCGGGCCCAGCTTGTTGACGGCCAGGAACAGGGGCACGTTCCATGCCACGATCGCGCCCACCACGCCGATCGGCTCGCGATGGACGATGGTCTGCCCGTAGAGGCCGTTGCGGATCTCCCGCCACTTGACCTGGTCCACGGCGGGGCCGGCGAAGAAGTTCATCGCGCCCATCGAACTCATCCAGTGCATCGTTTCGATGCCGGTGGGCGGCTGACCGGTCTCGCCCGCGAGGATCTCGGTGAACAGATCCTTGCGCTCCTCCATCAACTTGAGCGCGTTGGCGATGACCGCTGCGCGCTCCTTCGGCGGCGTGGTGGGCCAGGGGCCGTTGTCGAATGCGGCACGCGCCGCGGCGACCGCGGCGTCGACGTCGGCCGCGGCCGCCATCGGCACCTTGCCGACGTACTCGCCGGTGGCGGGGCAGTGCACCTCGATCACCTCGGACGTCGACGGTTCCGTCCACTTACCGCCGATGAAAAGCTTGTCGTATTCCGTCGTGCTGTCGCTCATGGCGCTACCCTACCCAGCCGCCCGCAAAACGAGAACATGTTTCAGTCAAGTATTTTCCGGCCTATGGTGGTCGGAGCACCAGGACCAGATTGCTCACCACGAACTCGCGCAGCAGCGGCACCGATGTCAGCCACCACGCCCATCGCGGGTGGTAGCGAGGAAATGCGGCTACCGCGGCGCCGGTGCTCGCGGCCCAGCTCAGACCATCGGCAGCGGACACTGCGAACAACGACGACCCGTAGTTGTTTTTTGCCGGGTGACCGTGTTTGCGGGCGTAGCGCGCTGCGGCGCGGGCGCCGCCCAGGTAGTGCGTCAGGCCCATCTCATGCCCCCCGAACGGGCCCAGCCAGACGGTGTAGCACAGCACGACCAGTCCGCCCGGCTTGGTGACCCGTAGCATCTCGGCGCCGAGTTGCCAAGGCCGCGGAACGTGTTCGGCGACGTTGGACGACAGGCAGATGTCCACCGAGTCGTCCGCGAACGGCAGCGCCATGCCCGAGGCCCGCACGAACGTGCCCGCTGTATTCCCCGCGCCGGCGAAAGCCGGTCCGGCCGCGTGCATCTCGCTTGGGTCCGGCTCGACACCGACGTACCGGACACCGGCATCGGCAAATGCCGCCGCGAAATACCCGGGCCCGCCGCCGACGTCGAGCAGCGTGCGGCCGGCCGGCGGCTCGCCGTGGGTCGCCAGCCACAGATCGCCCACCATCGCGGCGGTGTCGGCGGCCAGGGCACCGTAGAAGCGGGCCGGGTCGGGCTGCTCGTAGCGGAACTCCGACAGCAGCCGCAGCGAGCGGGCCAGGGTTGCCCGGCGAGCGAAGATGTCGGTGGCAGCCATCGGCCACACCCTACGCAGCGTCGGCGATCGTGAAGCCAGGCTAGGCTGTCGGCTGATGTCTGGTTTGCGCTCGGTACTGCTGCTGTGCTGGCGCGACACCGGACACCCGCAGGGCGGCGGCAGCGAAACCTACCTGCAGCGCCTCGGTGCACAGTTGGTCGCATCGGGCGTCGCTGTCACGCTGCGTACCGCCCGCTATCCGGGTGCGCCGCAACGCGAAGTGATCGACGGTGTGCGGATCAACCGCGCCGGTGGCCGCTACTCGGTCTACGTCTGGGCCCTATTGGCTATGGCCGCAGCACGGTTCGGGCTCGGACCGTTGCGCCGAGTACGGCCGGACGTGGTCGTCGACACCCAGAACGGCTTGCCCTTCCTGGCCCGGCTGGTGTACGGCCGGCGCGTGGTGGTGTTGGTGCACCACTGCCACCGCGAGCAGTGGCCGGTGGCCGGGCCAGTGCTGGGCCGGCTCGGCTGGTATGTCGAGTCGACATTGTCGCCACGGCTGAATCGGGGCAATCAGTACGTGACGGTGTCGCTTCCGTCGGCGCGTGACCTGGTGGCCCTGGGTGTCGACAACGCGCACATCGCGGTGGTGCGCAACGGCCTGGACGAGGCTCCGGCGCAATCGTTGTCCGGCCCGCGCGCGGCCGCCCCGCGGATGGTCGTGCTGTCACGGCTGGTGCCACACAAGCAGATCGAAGATGCGCTGGACGCGGTCGCGCAGCTGCTGCCGCGGATACCGGACGTGCACCTCGATGTCGTCGGCGACGGCTGGTGGCGACAGCGGCTCGTCGATCATGTGCAACGGCTCGGGATCTCCGATGCGGTGACTTTCCACGGCCACGTCGATGACGTGACCAAACACCATGTGCTGCAAAGCGCCTGGGTGAACGTGCTGCCATCACGCAAGGAGGGATGGGGTCTGGCGGTCGTCGAGGCAGCGCAGCACCGGGTGCCGACCGTCGGCTACCGATCCTCCGGCGGCCTGTCCGACTCGATCGTCGACGGGGTGACCGGGATATTGGTGGACAACCGCGCCGAGCTGGTGGATCGCCTCGACGAGCTGCTCTGCGACCCGGTGCTGCGCGATCAACTCGGCGCCAAGGCGCAGACGCGCAGTGGCGAGTTCTCCTGGGCGCAGAGCGCCGACGCGGTGCGCAGTGTGCTCGAAGCGGTGCACACCGGCCGCATCGTCAGCGGTTTAGTCAGCGGCGGGGTCTAACGGGTCCGTGCGGCGCCGCCGGGCGGTGACCAGCACGCCGGCGGCGCCACCGACCAGCATCGCCAGCCACGCCAGGTGTGCGATCACTGTCGCTCTGCGGCGGCCGGAAGACACACCGGCGGTGTCGCCGCCGATCGGATAGAGGGCGAACTCGTTGTCGCGATAGACCGGTGTCAGCGCATCGAGGCTGCGGGCGGCCGCACCCATGTCACCGGCGCTGTCCGATTCGAGGACCAACCACCCCACCCCGGCGGGGGCCAGCGCGGCAGGATCCGGGCCGGCCAGCAGCAACTCCTGCACCGCCCGGGCATGACTACCCTCCCCGGGCACGACGACCCCCGAAATGACCAGGTCCCCGGTGGTCAGCACGTCGGCGCGCACCCAGCGGGGCAGCGGATCCAGTACCGGTGCCGGCCCCGACCAGGCGAAGCGCCGCATGGTGCCGGCGGGCAACACCGCGACAGCCCGCGGCTGGCCGTTGATCGCCGCTGCCACGGCAGCCCACCCGGGCGGGTAGTGCACCGAGGAGACCTTGCCCCACACACCCCAGGCCAGGTCGGGGAGCGCCAGGATCAGCGCGAGACAGCACACCAGCGCCGGAGCGGCGGGCCCCAGGGGTCTTAGCCACCGGCGCAGCGTCACCACCGCGCCGGCGCCCGCCAGGGTGTATCCGGGCACCGCCAGCGCCACCCACTTCTGCCCGTCACGCAGCAGACCCAGGCCGGGCACGGCGTCAACCACCGCGCACAGTACGTGCAGACCCGGGCCGGTTGCCAGCGCGGCCGGTACCAGCACGGACACCGCGGCCAGCGCCAGCAGCGGGACCGCTGCCGGACGACGCACCGTTGCCGGTAGCCCGGCCGCCACCACACCCAGCAGCAGCACGGCCGAGCAGACCGCGAAAAGCGTGGTGCGCGAACTCGGCACCGCCTCGCCGTTCCAGATTCCGCCGAGGCTGGCCAGGCTGGCGAGGGTGCCCAGACCGGGCTCGGCCCGGGGCGCGAACACGGCGACCCCGAGCCTGTTGGCCGCCGTGTGGGAGGTCAACGACGAGCCCATCGCCGCTGCGGTCAGCCAGGGCAGCGCCGCCACCAGCGCGGTGACCAGGGCAGCCGCGGCGCACAGCCAGCGCGGCCTGGGCCCACCCGGGCCCTCAACTGGGACAGCCACACAAACCAGCGCCACCGTGGCGGCAAGCAACAGGCCGGTCGGGGTCAGCCCGGCCAGCGCGAGCCAGAAGACCAGTCCGAGCATCCCGAACCCGCTGGACCGGCTCGCGCTGCCGGGTGCCCGCAGCGTCAACATTGCCGTCGCAACCCATGGCAGGCAGCCATAGCCGACCAGCAGGCTCCAATGACCTTGGAGCAGCCGTTCGGCGACATAGGGATTCCAGATCGCCAGCGTGACGGCGACGAATTGGCCGGCCGCGCCCGCGGCGGGCAGTGTCGTCCCGACCAGTCTGGCCGCACCCCATCCGGCCAGCCACAGCCCCACCACGAGCAGCGTCTTCACCACGATGCCGCCGTCGACCAGATGCGAGGCCAGCGCCACCGCGAAATCCTGCGGTGTTGCCCGCGGTGCTGCGGTCAACCCCAGCGCGCTATCGGACAGATACGACCGCGGCGTGGACACCGCGTCGCGCAGCAGCAAGTACCCGGGCTTCAATAGCGGCCCCAGCACCAGCAGCGCCAAGGCCAATGCGTATACCGGGGGGCACCAGTGCAGAGCCCGGCCGCGTACCGCAGTCACCTGTGGGGCTAGGACCGTTCGGACGCGCCGGGTGGTTCAGGTGGCCCCGGCTCAGGCGGCTCACCCGGACCTGCAGGGGGCGGGTCCGAGCCGGGCGGATCCGGATCGTCACCGGGCCCAGGACGCTGGCTGGGCAGCTTCTCGGTTTCGGCTTCGGCACCGGGCACCGGTACTTCGAGCCCGGTGCGGCCGAAGGAGTCATAGTCGCCCCGGTCCAGGCCGGGGTCGGCCAGCGCGCTCTCGGTCCGCAGGCTGAACGAGGCGAGCAATCCGCCGCCGACCAGCGCGACCAGGCCGACCGCGGTGAACGTGATCGGCAGCACCCGCGACCACAATGCCAGCCGGTCGCGCTCGTCGCGGGCCGCGTTGACCTGGGATTCGACGGTTTCTTCGTTCGAGGCGACCTTGTAGTCGACCAGCGTCACCTCTGGCTTGAGCGGGTCACGGGCGAAGTAGTGATTGGCGTGCTCGGTTTCCTTGACGATGGTGCCCGACACCGGATCCACCCAGAAGGTCCGCTGCGCGGCGTAGTAACGGGTCATGGTGATCTGCTCCGCCGGATCGCCGGGCACCCCCCACATCGCCGCGGACGCGGTGACCTTGGCGTCCTCGGCGCCGGCGTACAGCGACGGGTACGGGACCGGGGCCACCAGCTTGCCGTCGGCGTTGTAGCCGACGTTCTGGGTGAAGCGGTACGTGGTCAAACCGTTGACGTCGGCCTGGCTTTCGTAGTTGACGTCAAACGCCTTCTGCGGGATCGGGTCGAAGTAGGGGTAGGTCTTCTTCTCGGTGTGGAACGGGAACCGGTAGGACAGCCCGTCGTGCCGCAGCGAGATCGCGGCGGGCGGGTTCTCGTCGGTGAAGGTACGTGGCTTTTGCACCGAGCCGCCGGCGTGGGTGTCGTCGGAGACGGCCATCGCCGTCTTGCGGTTGAGGGTGACCGTGTCGACGAGCGCCAGCAGCAGTCCACTGTCTTTCTGCTTGTCGGTGCGCCGGACCGAGGTACCTGCTTGCAGCGTGACCACGTCGGCGTTGGCGGGCGACTCGACAGTGATCTGCTGCTGGGACACCACCGGCACGTTCTGGTTGATGACGAAGTGTTCACCGGACAACGACGCCGAGTCGAGAGCCTTCGCGGCGGTGCCGTCGCTGATCAAGGTGACGTCGATATCGAGTGGGATTTTGGTGATCCTGCTGCTGGTGTACGTCGACAACAGCAGCGCGGCGATCAGCAGGGCGGCTCCGAATCCGATGATCCCGCATGCGGCGAATCGCAACATGACTGCCCGGTTCACGTTGCCGTGCCCTCCTAATGGTCCCCAAAAGTCTTAGACTCGTCGGCCGCGACCGGCTCCGACCTGAGCAAGCAGCGAGCAAACCCGTTTGACCCTAACAGCAGGACGTAGAGCCTCACCTTACGAACCTATTGCTACTGCGGCCGGGTTATTCGGGTGTACCCGGTTCGTCCGGCAACACATCACGGGCAGACTGTGCTGGTGACCGATGGCCAGCAGGTGGGAGGTATCCGCAGCTTCCTGCCCGCCGTGGAAGGCATGCGCGCGTGCGCGGCCGCGGGCGTGGTCATCACCCATGTCGCTTTCCAGACCGGGCACTCCAGCGGCATCGGCGGCAGGCTGTTCGGCCGCTTCGATCTTGCCGTGGCGGTGTTCTTCGCGTTGTCCGGGTTTCTGTTGTGGCGCGGACATGCCGCAGCGGCACGGGATCTGGGATCGCGTCCACGTACCGGGCACTACCTGCGATCGAGGGTGGTCCGCATCATGCCGGCCTATGTGGTGGCGGTGGTCGTGATCCTGTCCTTGCTGCCCGACGCGGATCACGCCAGCCTGACCGTGTGGCTGGCCAACCTGACCCTCACCCAGATCTATGTGCCGCTCACCCTGACCGGCGGGCTGACCCAGATGTGGAGCCTGTCCGTCGAGGTCGCCTTCTACCTGGCGTTGCCGATTCTGGCGCTGCTGGCCCGCCGTATCCCGGTCCGGGGCCGGGTGCCGGCGATCGCCGCGCTGGCGGCCCTCAGCTGGGCCTGGGGCTGGCTGCCGATAGCTTCGGGGCATACCGGTTCGGGCATCAACCCGTTGAACTGGCCGCCGGCGTTTTTCTCCTGGTTCGCTGCGGGCATGCTGCTGGCGGAGTGGGCCTACAGCGGGGTGGGCTTACCGCACCGGTTGGCGCGCCGCCGGGTGCTGATGGCCGCTGTCGCGGTGCTGGCCTACCTGGTGGCGGCGTCCCCGCTGGCGGGCCCGGAGGGGTTGGTGCCGGGCACCGCCACACAGTTCGCGGTCAAGACGGCGACGGGCTCGCTGGTCGCGTTAGCGCTCGTCGCCCCCTTGGTGCTGGACCGGCCCGACACACCCCACCGGCTGCTGGGCACCACCGGCATGGTGACCCTGGGGCGTTGGTCCTATGGCCTGTTCATATGGCACTTGGCCGCGCTGGCCATGGTGTTCCCGGTGCTGGGGACATTCCCGTTCACCGGCCGGGTGGCAGAAGTGTTGGTGTTGACGCTGATCTTCGGCTTCGCAATCGCCGCCGTCAGCTATGCCCTGGTCGAGTCGCCCTGCCGGGAAGCGCTGCGCCGCTGGGAACGCCGCCACAAGCCTGCCGGAACACGCCAGATCATTGACGCTGAGGCGGACGCGATCGCGCCATGATCTCGTCACGTACCGCCGATCGACGCGCCTTGCCGGCATCGTCGCGCAGCGGCGTGTCGACGAATTCGACGGTGTGCGGCACCTTGTACGCCGAGATGCGTTCGCGGAGAAAGTCTTGGACGCCGGCAGCGTCCAGCGTGGATCCGTCCGCCCGGTGCACCAACGCATAGGGGACCTGGCCGAGGTCACCGGAGTTCGGGTCGGGGACGCCGACGACAAGGCAGGACAACACTTCCGGGTGCGCCGACAGTGCGTTCTCGATCTCGGCCGGGTAGACGTTGCGGCCGCCGACGGTGAACATGTCGACCCGGCGGTCCGACAGATACAGGAACCCGTCGGCGTCGAAATAGCCGAGATCGCCCAGCGAGTCCCAGCCATCTCGGGTCTTGGCCGTGACGCCGACGTAGCGGTACGTGGGCGCGCTGCCCGGCGCGGGGCGCATATAGATCTCGCCGACCACGCCGGGCGGACAGGGATTGCCGTCGTCGTCGAGCACCTTCATCTCCCCGGCGACCACCACGCCGACCGAGCCGCGATGGGTCAGCCACTGGTCGCCGGAGATGAAGGTGAGCGCCTGTAACTCGGTGCCGCCGTACAGCTCCCACACGACTTCTGGACCCAGCAGGTCGATCCAGGCCTGCTTGATGGCCGGCGGGCACGGCGCCCCCAGATGCCAGAACCGTCGAATGGACGACAGATCGTAGGAGCCGGGGTCGGCATGGTAGACCGGCAGTGTCCGTTGCATGATCGTCGGCACCGTGGTGAGGAAGCTGACGCGGTGGTCGGTGATCAGCCGGAGGAACTGGTGCGGGTCGAACCGGCTCATCAGCACCAGATGGTGGCGCATCAGCAAAGCGATCGTCGCGGTGGTGAAGCCGGTGTTGTGGGACAGCGGCACCGGCATCAAGGTGGTGTCGCCCTCTTGTGCGCCCAGTGGATAGCCGATGGCGGCCGGTATCCGGCTGTCCCCGCCGGATTCGATGAGCTTAGGCCGGCCGGTGCTGCCGCCCGACCCCATCGCTTTCCACACCGGCGAAACAGCTTCCGGTAATGCGGCGTCAGACAACGCTGGGTCGGGGGTGAAACCGGCTGGCACACTTGATATCTCGGGGTGCTCGCGGCCCACCAGCAAGGCGGGCGGCCGCAAGTCCAGCAGGCCCTGCAACTCCGCGGCCGGCAACCGTGCGGACAGCGGCTGGGGCACCGCGCCCAGTTTCCAGCACGCCACCGCAGCCTGAATCCACTCGACGGAGTTGGGCAGCACCATGGTCACGTAGTCACCCACGCCGACGCCGCGCTGCGGCGTAGGCCCGGGCCAACCGGTTCGTCGAGGCGTCGAGTTCGGCGCGGGTGATGGTCACCCCGTCGCACGTAACCGCGGGCTCGTCGGGAGCGAGGTCGGCCAGCGCCGAAATCTGGGTACCGATCGGCGGGACCGGCTGGGTCATTTAGTACGCCCCCTGCCGCTCGAAGATGCGGCGCGGATTGTCGACCAGCATGGTGTGCAGCTGCTCGTCTGTGACACCGCGCTCCTTGAGCGCGGGGATCACGTCGTTGTGGATGTGCAGGTAATGCCAATTCGGCATCGCCAGCGGCACCAATTCCTCGGGTAGCGCGTCGAAGTAGCAGTTGGCGTCGTGCGACAGCACCATCTTGTCGGCGTGCCCGCGCTCGCACATCTGCGCCACGATGTTCACCCGGTCCTCGAACGGCGAGATCGCGTCGATGCCGAACCGGTCCATTCCCAGATACGAACCGGCGGCGATGAGCTCCTCGAGGTAGCCGACGTCGGTGCTGTCGCCCGAATGACCGATGACCACCCGGCTCAGGTCGACGCCCTCCTCGGCGAAGATGCGTTGCTGCTCCAGCCCGCGCCGCAGTCCGGCGTGGGTGTGCGTGGAGATCGGCACCCCGGTGCGTTTGTGCGCCTGGGCCACGGCGCGCAACACCCGCTCGACACCCGGGGTGACGCCGGGCGCGTCGGTGGCGCACTTGAGGATGCCGGCCTTGATGCCGGTGTCGGCGATGCCCTGCTCGATGTCGCGGACGAACATGTCGGTCATGATCTCCGGGCCGCCCAGCTCGCCGCCGGGGCCCAGGTAGTGGAAGTAGAACGGTACGTCGTTGTAGGTGTAAAGCCCGGTCGCGACAACGATATTCAGCTCGGTGGCCGCCGCTACCCGCGCGATGCGCGGAATGTAGCGGCCCAGCCCGATCACGGTGAGGTCGACGATGGTGTCCACCCCGCGGGCCTTGAGCTCGCCCAGCCGGGTGATGGCGTCAGCCACCCGCTGTTCCTCGTCGCCCCAGGCTTCGGGATAGTTCTCGGCGATTTCGGTGGTCATGATGAACACGTGCTCGTGCATGAGCGTCACGCCGAGATCGGCGGTATCGATGGGCCCGCGAGCGGTATTGAGTTCTGACACGGGATTGATGCTAGGTCGCAGCGGGGCCTGACCAACAGGGCCCGGCAGTGGCTTTTTCGCGGGTGCTCCACGGCTGCTGCCCTGGTGCAGTACCGTCACCCTCGTCTTGATCGACGCCTTTCTGTTCAGGTCCCCGGGAGTCACGTCATGTTGCTCAATCCCAACCATTTGCAACGCAAGTACCCAGACCGTCGCTCGGGGGAGATCATGGCCGCGACGGTGGACTTCTTCGAGTCGCGGGGAAAAGCGCGGTTGAAATCCGACGACCACAACCGGGTCTGGTACTCCGACTTCTTGGATCACATCGGGCGGGAGCGCATCTTCGCCTCCCTTTTGACACCCGCTGAGTACGGCGCTGACGACTGTCGCTGGGACACCTACCGGATCAGCGAGTTCGCCGAGATCGTGGGCTTTTACGGGCTGAGCTACTGGTACCCCTTCCAAGTCACCGCGCTGGGCCTGGGCCCGATCTGGATGAGCGCCAACGAAGACGCCAAGCGCAAGGCCGCCGCGCAGCTCGAGGCCGGCGAGGTGTTCGCCTTCGGCTTGTCGGAGCAGACGCACGGCGCCGACGTCTACCAGACCGACATGATCCTCACGTCCTCGGCCGACGGGGGCTGGACCGCCAATGGCGAGAAGTACTACATCGGCAACGCCAACGTGGCCCGGATGGTGTCCACCTTCGGCAAGATCGCCGGGACCCCAGAAAGCCAAGAGTACGTTTTCTTCGTCGCCGACTCCCGGCACGATCGGTACGACCTCATCAAGAACGTGGTGAACTCGCAGAATTACGTCGCCAATTACGCGCTGCGCGACTACCCGGTCGCCGAGGCCGACATATTGCACCGCGGGCCCGAGGCCTTCCATGCCGCCCTCAACACCGTCAACGTCTGCAAGTACAACTTGGGCTGGGGCGCCATCGGTATGTGCACCCACGCTATGTACGAGGCGGTCACCCACGCGGCCAACCGCTACCTGTACGGGACCGTCGTCACCGACTTCACCCACGTGCGACGGCTGCTCATCGACGCCTACGTGCGGCTGGTCGCCATGAAGCTGGTCGCCACCCGTGCCTGCGACTACATGCGCAGCGCGTCGGCGGCCGACCGTCGCTATCTGCTCTACAGCCCGCTGACCAAAGCGAAGATCACCAGCGAAGGCGAGCGCGTCGTCATCGCCTTGTGGGACGTCATCGCCGCCAAGGGAGTGGAGAAAGACACCTTCTTCGAGGCCGCGACCCGCGAGATCGGCCAGTTGCCCCGGCTGGAAGGCACCGTGCACATCAACATCGGTCTGCTGGGCAAGTTCATGCCCAACTACCTGTTCGCGCCGAACAGTGAATTGCCGTTGATCGGTCGCCGCGACGACGCGTCCGACGACACGTTCCTATTCGCCCAGGGGCCGACCGGCGGCCTGGGAAAGGTGCGCTTCCACGATTGGCGCGCGCCGTTCGAGAGTTTCGGCCATCTCCCCAACGTCGCGCTGCTGCGCCAACAGATCGAGGTGCTCGCCGAGATGCTGGCCAGCGCCACTCCCGACGCGGCGCAGCAGCAGGATGTCGACTTCGCCTTCGCCGTCGGCCAGCTGTTCGCGACGGTGCCCTATGCCCAGCTGATCCTCGAGGAGGCCGGGCCGTCGGGTGTGGATGCGGCGCTGATCGACGAGATCTTCGCCGTGTTGGTCAGGGACTTCAACGGCTACGCCGTCGAGCTGAGCGATAAGGCCGCGACAACGGACCAACAGGCCCGCTTCGCGATGCGGATGATCCGGCGCCCGGTGCACGACCCCGCACGCTACGGCCAGATCTGGAAGGAACACGTCCTGCCGATCAGCGGCGCCTACCAGATGCGCCCCTAACCGCCAGATGCGCCCCTAACCGCCCGAGCGTGACGCTGCAGTCACGCTCAGTCTCCAGCGTGACTGCAGCGTCACGTTGGAGGGGCGGGGACAGTCTTAACCCCTTGACTGTGAGGTGCCTCACACTAAGATGACCAGTGGTCATCGACGATGGGAGGGGCTATGCCGACGGTGACGTGGGCGCGCGTCGACCCCGCTCGTCGCGAAGCGGTGATAGCAGCGGCAGAGTCGGAGTTCGGGGCGCGCGGATTTTCCGGTGGCAGCCTCAACGTCATCGCTCGACGCGCCGGAGTCGCCAAGGGCAGCCTGTTCCAGTACTTCGCGGACAAGCGCGACCTGTACGCGTTCATCGCCGACATCGGCAGCCAGCGGGTGCGCTCGTACATGGAGGACCTGATCCGCGAGCTCGACCCGAGCCGGCCGTTCTTCGAATTTCTCACCGACTTGCTCGACGCCTGGGTGGCCTACTTCGCCGAACATCCACGCGAACGTGCCCTGCACGCCGCGGCGACGTTGGAGGTCGACACCGACGCCCGCATCAGCGTGCGCAGCGTCATCCACCGCCACTACCTGGAAGTGTTGCGTCCGCTGGTGCGCGACGCGCAGGCACGCGGCGACCTCCGTCCCGATTCCGACACCGACGCGTTGTTGTCGCTGCTGCTGTTGATCTTTCCGCACCTGGCGCTGGCCCCCTACATGCGCGGTCTGGATCCGATCCTTGGGCTCGACGAGCCCACACCGGAGCAGCCGGCACTGGCCGTGCGCAGGCTCGCTGCGGTGCTGGCGGCCGCGTTCTCGAACCAGCCAGTCAAGTCAGCCGTCAAACGATCTGAGGAGGTCACATGAAAAGGACAGGTCTAGGCTCGCTGGCGGCCGGCGGACTCAATTGGGACAGCTTGCCGCTCAAACTGTTCGCCGGCGGCAACGCCAAGTTCTGGAACCCGGCGGATATCGACTTCTCCCGCGACCGCGCGGACTGGGAGCGGCTTTCGGATCTGGAGCGTGACTACGCCATCCGGCTGTGCGCCGAGTTCGTCGCCGGTGAGGAAGCGGTGACCGAGGACATCCAGCCGTTCATGTCCGCGATGCGGGCCGAGCGGCGGCTCGGTGACGAGATGTATCTGACGCAGTTCGCCTTCGAGGAAGCCAAACACACCCAGGTGTTCCGTATGTGGCTCGACACCGTAGGTGTGACCGACGATCTGCACCGCTACCTCGACGATCTTCCGGCCTACCGCCAGATGTTCTACGAGGAGTTGCCGGACTGCCTGCACGCCTTGTCGATCGATCCGTCACCGGCCGCCCAGGTCCGGGCCGCGGTGACCTACAACCACATCGTGGAAGGCATGTTGGCGCTGACCGGCTACTACGCCTGGCACAGAATCTGCGTGGACCGCGGGATCCTCCCCGGCATGCAGCAGCTCGTCCGGCACATCAGCGACGACGAGCGACGCCATATGGCGTGGGGCACCTTCACCTGCCGGCGCCACGTTGCCGCCGACGACGCCAACTGGGCGGTGTTCGAAACGCGGATGAACGAGCTCATCCCGCTGGCATTGAAAGTCACCGAGGAGGGATTCGCCCTCTACGGGGACCAGGTGCCCTTCGGCCTGTCGGCGGACGAGATGCTGCAGTACGCCAGCGACAAGGGAATGCGACGGTTCGGCACGATCTCCAGCGCCCGCGGACGGCCGGTGGGCGAAATCGACCTCGACTACTCGCCGCTGCAGCTGGAGGACACGTTCGCCGAAGAGGACCAGAAGGTGCTGGCCGCCTCGGCTTGATGCGGTGGGTGATGGAGTCGGAAGGGCCACGGCTTTACCCTGGGCCGCCGAGTGTGGGCCCTAAGTACGGGAAACCCCTTGAATTCGTCCATAGGCCCCACGTTCGTCGGCTCAGATTGGGCGGCTACTCGACCTTTTTGCCGCCGGCGGCATCCCCGGCCTCGGCCTAGGCGATCCAGACGGTCTTGGCGTTGCAGAATTCGCGGATCCCGTGGCCGGCGAGCTCTCGGCCATAGCCGGAGCGCTTGACGCCGCCGAACGGCAGTTCCGGGTACGACACCGTCATCCCGTTGATGAACACCTGGCCTGCGTCGATGTCGTCGATGAAGCGCCGTTGCTCGGCCTCGTCATTGGTCCAGGCGTTGGATCCCAGTCCGAAGGTCGTGGCGTTGGCGATCTCGATGGCTTCGTCGATGTTCTGCGCTCGGTACACCGACGCGACCGGGCCGAACACCTCCTCGGTGTAGAGCGCCATGTCCTTGGTGATGTCGGTGACCACCGTCGGCGGGTAGAACCACCCCGCCCGGTCGGGACGCTTGCCGCCGCAGCGGATCACCGCGCCGGCCGCGGCGGCGTCGTCGACCTGCTTCTCGACCTCGTCGCGGCCCGACTCGGTGGCCAGCGGACCCACGTCGGTGTCCGGGTCGGTCGGGTCGCCGACCCGAAGCGCCTCCATCCGCGCGACGAACTTGTCGACGAACTCGTCGTAGACGTCGGCGTGCGCGATGAAGCGCTTCGCGGCGATGCAGGACTGGCCGCTGTTCTGCGACCCGGCCGGTGACGGCGGTCTTGACCGCCTCGTCCAGGTCTGCGGACGGCATCACGATGAACGGGTCGCTGCCGCCCAGCTCCAGCACCGTGGGCTTGATCTCGTCGCCGGCGATGGCGCCGACCGATTGGCCGGCCGGCTCGCTACCGGTGAGGGTGGCCGCGGCGACCCGCGGATCGCGCAGGATGGTCTCGACGGTGCTCGACGGAACCAGCAGCGTCTGGAAGCAGCCCTGCGGGAAACCGCCGCGGGCGATGACGTCGGCGAGATACAAGCGCGCATTGCGGGACGTTCGACGCGTGCTTGAGCAGGCCGACGTTGCCGGCCATCAGCGCCGGCGCGGCGAACCGGACGGCCTGCCAGAGCGGGAAGTTCCACGGCATCACGGCCAGCACCACGCCGAGCGGTTGGTAGCGGGTGTATGCCCGGGACGCGCCGACCTTCGCGGCGTCTGCCGGCTCGTCGGCGAGCAACTGTTCGGCGTTTTCGGCGTAGTAGCGAAAGCCCTTGGCGCACTTGAGTGCTTCGGCCTTCGCCGAGGCCAGAGTCTTACCCATCTCGAGGGTCATCATGGCGGCGGCTTGGTCGGCCTCGGCCTCGAGCAGGTCGGCGGTGGCATTGGCCCACTGGGCGCGCTGGGCAAAGCTGGTCTGGCGGTAGTCGGCGAACCGCTGGTAGGCGCGGGCTATGGCCGCCTCGACTTCGTCATTGGTTGCCGGGGTGAAGGTCTGGACTGTCTCGCCGGTGGCCGGGTTGATGGTGGCGATGGGCACGCTGACATCCTTCGTTCGCGATGGTTTGTGAAACGTCCGCCATCCAGCCTGCCACTATCGTGGCCACCGGGAGGTGCCGGATGAGTAAACCCGCTCAGCTGATGGTCAAGTGCCTGGAAAACGAGGGCGTTTCGGTGGTCTTCGGACTGCCCGGCGAGGAAAACATCCGCTTCGTGCAGGCGTTGGCCTCCTCGACGATCCGCTATGTGCTCACCCGGCACGAGCAGGCGGCGGCGTTCATGGCGGAGATGTACGGGCGGGTCACCGGCCGGGCGGCGGTGGTCTCGACCACCTTGGGCCCGGGCGCGATCAATATGCAGCTCGGCGTCGCCGACGCCACCACCAACAGCACACCGATGGTCGCGATCTCCGCGCAGGTCGGCCACGATCGGGAGTACAAGGAGTCGCACCAGTACGTCGACCTGGTGTCGATGTTCGCCCCGATCACCCGCTGGGCCGCCGGCGTGCCCACCGCGCATGCCATCCCGGAGATGTTCCGCAAAGCGTTCAAGGTTGCCGAGACCGAACGCCCGGCCGCGGTCTATCTGGCCGTGCCCGAACACCTGGATGCAGATGCTGCCGACTACGACCTGACGCCGTTGCCGCCGCGACGTCGTCCGCGCCGATGCGCCGGCGCCCGGCCAGGTGGCACGAGCGGCCGACATCCTGCGCGCGGCGCGAGCGCCCGGTGGTGCTGGCCGGGCATGGCGCCGCGCGCGGCGACGCGACCGCGGCCCTGGTCCGCTTCTCCGACGAATTCGGCATCCCGGTGGCCAACACCTTCCACGGCAAGGGCGTCATGCCCGACGATCACCCCAACAGCATCGGGACCATCGGGTTCATGCGACACGACTACGTCAACTTCGGCTTCGACAACGCCGACGTCGTCATCGCCGTCGGCTACGAACTGCAGGAATTCGACCCGGTGCGGATCAACCCGCAAGCCGACAAGAAGATCATCCACATTCATCGCTTCCCGGCCGAGGTCGACATGCACTATTCGGTCGACGTCGGGATCATCGGCGACATCAGCTCTTCAGTGAATGCGCTGACCGAAGCGCTTGACGGCCACCGTTTCGATCGTCACGGCGAGGTGCCGAGCGCGGGCCTGCTTGCCGAGGAATTCGATCGTGGGCAACAGGATTCGCGGTATCCGCTGGCACCGGCGCGGATAGTCGCCGACACCCGGGCCGCGCTGGGCCGCAGCGACGTCGTCCTGGTCGACACCGGTGCCACCAAGATGTGGATGGCGCGGCTCTACCCGACGTACGAGCGGAACACCTGCTTAGTCTCAAATGGCTTGTCCACCATGGGGTTTGCTCTGCCTGGGGCCCTCGGCGTCAAGCTGGCCCGGCCGGAGTCGAAGGTGCTGGCAGTGGTCGGTGACGGCGCGTTCATGATGAACTCGCAAGAAATCGAGACTGCCGTGCGGGAGCGGATACCGCTGGTGGTGTTGATCTGGGAGGACGGCGGTTACGGCCTGATCGAATGGAAGATGGATCTTGAGCTGGGAGAGCATTACTACGTGAAGTTCGGCAATCCCGATATGGTGACGTACGCGAAAAGCTTCGGCGCCAAGGGATATCGGATCAACAGCGCCGAGGAACTGCTGCCGACACTGCAGGCCGCGCTCGACGACGACGGTGTCTCGCTGATCTGCTGTCCGGTCGACTACTCCGAGAATCTGCGGTTGACCGATCGCCTCGGCGAGCTGGACGAGACGCTGTAACTTCGTGAATCACTTGTGCCACTGATATTTCAGTAGTTTCTGCGCGGAAATTTTTGTCGGTGGCCTGGGTTAGTTTGGCGGTGTGGTTTCCAGCGGGTTTGTCGATCGGGAGGCGATGAGAGCGGCCTTTGATGCGCTGGACGCCGCGTTCGACGTGGTGGCTGGGTTTGACTGCGAGGCGTTGGCCACGGCGGAGCAGCTGGAGTTGTTGGAGCGCTGTGAGCGGGTGCGCCGACGGCTGCCGGCCGTGGAGCATCCGCTGATCAATTCCCTGGCCCGCCAGGCCACCCCGGAAGAGCTGGGCGGCAAACTGTCCCACGCGATCGCCGAGTGGACACTGATCAGCCGCGCCGAAGCGTCACGGCGCATCCGCGAGGCCTCCGACCTGGGACCGCGGCGCGGACTGACCGGCGAGCCTTTGGCGCCGATATTGGCGGCCACCGCCGCCGGACAGCGGGAGGGCAAGCTCGGAGCCGGTCAGGTGGCGGTGATCCGAAGTTCTACCGGCATCGTCAAGTTGTTGACCGGGTGTGGTGCTGCGAGGATTGGTCGTTGTGGCGATTGCGGCGAGGTACAAGGGCTACCGGTATCCGATCGAGGTCATCGGGCACGCGGTGTGGCTGTATCACCGTTTCGCGCTGAGCCTGCGTGACGTCGAGGAGTTGATGGTTGCCCGCGGTGTGGTAATCACCTACGAGACGATCCGGTCCTGGTGTGCGAAGTTCGGGCCGGACTACGCCGCCCGGTTACGTCGGCGGCGACCCCGTCCCGGCGACAAGTGGCACCTCGACGAGGTCTTCGTGAAGATCAACGGCACCACCCATTACCTGTGGCGCGCGGTCGACCAGCACGGCAACGTGCTCGACGTCCTCGTCCAGTCACACCGCAACGCGGTGGCGGCCAAGCGGTTTTTCCGTAAGCTGCTCAAGGGCCTGCGATACGTGCCGCGGGTGATCGTCACCGACCGGCTCGGCAGCTATCAGGTCGCTCACCGCGAGCTGGTGTCGTCGGTGACCCATCGCCGCTCGAAGTACCTCAATAACCGGGCTGAGAACTCCCATCAGCCGACCAGGGTCCGGGAACGGGTGATGAAACGCTTCGCCTCGCCTGGGCAGGCGCAACGGTTCCTGTTTGCGTTCAGCCACATCTGGCAGCATTTTCGGCCCCGTCGTCATCTGATCAGTGCACCCCAATGGCGGCACGAGATGACCGACCGCTTCGCGGTCTGGGATGAGATCACAGCCGCCGCAGCGGCATGAAAGACACAGTCAGCCACTACATTCCGCCACAGAATCCACTCACATCAACTGCGCCACAAGCATTCTCAGATAACTTGACGATGCCCATGCAACGCATCCTCGTGCTCGACGGCCCCGCCGTGCTCGGACCGGTCCGCCACACCGAACCCGACGAGCGCTACGCGTTCGGAGTCATCGTCGCCGCGCTGCGCGCCGCCAACGAGGAGGGCACCCTTCGGGTCGAGGACCCCGAGATCGTCACCAGGTTTCTGCTGGGCGCGCTCAGGCGAGGCGCGATGTTGGTGGCGACCTCCCCGAACCCGGTCGACACCCGCGACGCCGTCTAACGCTCGATGCGTGTGTTGCTGGGGGGCTATGCTGCGACTCGTCGGAGTAGTAAGGCGGTCCAATGAACCTGGTAGCCAAGGTTGTCGACAAGATCGTCAATCCACCGCGGGTGTCGGATCCGGACCGACTGCGCGCAGCGGTGTCCGGCAAGACCGTGCTGGTGACCGGCGCCTCCTACGGACTCGGCGAGGCCACCGCGCGCAAGCTGGGGGCGGCCGGGGCGACCGTGCTCGTGGTCGCCCGTTCTGCGGACAGGCTGACAGCCCTCGAAGCGTCGATCAACGCGGGCGGCGGCCGCGCGGCCGCGTACCCGGCCGATCTCACCGACCCGACAGCGGTCGCCGCACTGGCGGAGCGGCTCACCGAAAACCATGGCCCGATGGACGTCATCGTCAGCAACGCCGGCAAGTCCATCCGGCGGTCGCTGCACCTGCAGTACGACCGGCCGCAGGATTTCGAGTGCACGATCGGCGTCAACTACCTCGGTCCGGTCCGGTTGCTGTTGGGGCTGCTTCCCGCGATGAGGGGCCGCGGCGGCGGGCACATCGTGAGCGTTTCGACGATCGGTGTGCGCACCGCACCAGGCCCGCGCTGGGGCACCTACCTGGCGTCCAAGAGCGCGTTCGATGTGTGGTTGCGCAGCGTGGAACCGGAACTGCGCGCCGACGGCGTGCATGTCACCTCGGTGTACATGACGTTGGTGCACACCCCCATGAGCGATCCCACGCCGATCCTGCGCAGAATGCCGGGTCTGTCTGCGGAGCAGGCCGCCGACATCGTCGCCAAGGCGATCATCGACCGGCCGGGCAGGGTGCAGCCGTGGTGGGTGTGGCCGATGGAAATCAGCTCGATGCTGCTGCCTGGGCCGCTGGGGGTCGGGATGGGATTGATGTATCGGTTCTCCACCGATTCCCCAAGCGCTCGGGGGATTCAGCAATGACGGCCGCGACCATTGTGACCAGCGCCGCCCGGGTGGTGCTGCGATCGGGATTGTTTGCGCCCGTTGGGCCGCTGATGATGTTCCGCATCGTGCGCCAGGCGGTTCGAGGTGGTGCGAACCTGGCTACTGTGATGGCGATCGCGGCGGTTCGCTGGCCGGACCGGGCCGCGGTGATCGACGATGACGGCGCGCTGAGCTACGGCCAGTTGCAGGCCCGCGCCGAATCCCTGGCGGCCGCACTGGTCTATCGCCATGGCGTCGGACCCGGCGTCCCGGTCGGCATCCTGTGCCGCAACGGGCGTGGCTTCATGCGGGCGCTGTTCGCGGCGGCGTCGGTCGGCGCCGAAGTGGTGCTGCTCAACACCGAATTCCGCACCGACGCGCTGGCAACCGCGTTGAGTGCGCACCGGATCCAGACCGTGGTTTGTGACGACGAGTTCGCCGACCGGGTGCGCGCGGCCGACGAGGCCGTCGCCGTCGTCGATCTCGCGGAGCGTGACATCGACGAGCGTGAGCCACGACCGAAGGCTGGGCCGCGTGGTCGTTTCGTGCTCCTGACGTCCGGCACGACGGGCACACCCAAGGGTGTGCCACGCACACCCAGTATCACCCCGGTAGTGGGTGTTGGACCCGTATTCCTCGACCGCATCGGGCTGCGCGCTGGCAGCCGAATTGCCCTGCCGGTGCCCATGTTTCACGCGTTCGGATTCGGGATGGTGTTGCTCACGGTGATACTCGGCGGCACGCTGCTGACGGGACGTCGGTTCGACGCCGAAGCAACGCTTGCGCAGGCGTCGTTGCATCGCGCGCACGCGCTCGTCGCGGTCCCGGTCATGCTCGCCCGGATTCTCGGCCTTTCGGAGGAGGTGCGGGCGCGAAACCCGGTTCCGTCGCTGCGTGTGGTGATCACCGCCGGGGCACGCCTGGATCCGAGCCTGGCGCAAAGGTTCATGGACACCTACGGTGAGATCCTCTTCAGCTGCTACGGCTCCTCAGAGGTCGGCATCGGGTCGTTTGCGACGCCCGCCGATCTACGGGAGGCGCCGGAAACGGTTGGCAGGCCGGTTCCTGGCTGTCCGGTCGCAATTTTCGACGCGAACGGCCGTCCCGTCGGGCAGCACGTCACCGGGCGGGTGTTCGTGGGTGGTGGCCTGACGTTCGACAGCTACACCGGCGGCAGTCGCAAGGATGTGGTCGCCAGGATGACGGACACCGGGGACATGGGCTACTTCGACGAGGCGGGGCGGCTGGTCATCGTCGGCCGCGAAGACGACATGATCGTCTCCGGCGGCGAGAACGTCTACCCCCGCGCGGTTGAGAACGCCCTTGGCGAACATCCCGACGTGGCCGACAACGCGGTGATCGGTGTCCCGGATGAGGACTTCGGGCAGCGGCTCGCTGCGTTCGTCATTCCCCGCCCGGGCGCCGACATCGATGAAGCCAAACTGCGGGAGTACTTGAAGGACAAGGTGTCTCGCTTCGAACAACCGCGAGACATCACCCTCGTCGCCGCGATCCCGCGCAACCCCACCGGCAAGGTGCTGCGAAATGAACTGCCGACATGAGTGGCGACGCTGCTGGGGCCGGCGCGTCTTGATTCGGCGCCAAAGCTGAACATGGCTTAACCAAGCAGACGCTGCGGGACATTAACCCCAATCTGGTTTTGGCGCGAGTGTTTTGGCGGAGATGTTCGCGGTTGCGGCTTTTTCTTGTCGACTGTTTATGTACCGCCAAACACTGGTGCGACTTCGGTGCCGTCGATTTGTTACCGGTCATTGAGTGCCGGACTTGTTGTCAAGGGGACGCAGATGGACGATGTCGCCCGCCGACACCGCGACGGACTCGCCGTCGCAGTCCACGACGAGCCGGCCCTCCCCATCGATCGCGCGCGCCGCGCCGACGAGTTTGCGGTCCCCGGGCAGCACCGCACGAACTTCGGATCCGATCGTCACGCTGCGGGCGCGGTAGTCGGCGATCAACTTTTCGTCGAGGCCGCCCGCTAGGCGCCAGTTGATGATGCGCGTACCAAGCTCAGACAGCAACCGGCGCACCAGCCGATCCCGATCGGGTGCCGCCACGCCGACGTCGAGCAGCGACACCGCCACCGGATCGCCCGCTTCTTCGGCGCTCAACGTGACATTGAGCCCAATCCCGATGACGACCAACATCTTCGGAGCAGCCACCTCCGAGAAGATGCCAGCCAGCTTGCGGTCGCCGACCATCACGTCGTTGGGCCACTTCAGACCGGCATGGACGCCGGCCTCGGCCGCCACGGTGTCGACCACCGCCACGCCAGCGGCAAGCGGTAGCCAGCCCCAGTGGTCAACCGGTACGTCCGCGGCCCGCACGCCCACCGACAGCGTGATCTGTGCCCGCGGGGCCGCGGACCAACTCCGGCCCATGCGCCCATGTCCGGCGGTCTGGTGTTCTGCGATCAAAACCATCCGGTCGATGTCTTCACCGGCGGTCGCACGCGCGAGTAGATCCGAGTTGGTGGATCCGGTCTCGTCGACCACCTCGACATAACGCCATGGCCGCCCCGGGCCCGCCACCTCCTGCCGCAGTGTTGTGGCATGCAGCGGGCGTCGCAATCTGTCGCGATCCATATCCGGAGCCTATGTCGCCGCGCCTGCCGCCGCATAGTCGAGTGGGCATCGTCAAGTTGTTGACCGGGTGTGGTGCTGCGAGGATTGGTAGTTGTGGCGATTGCGGCGAGGTACAAGGGCTACCGGTATCCGATCGAGGTCATCGGGCACGCGGTGTGGCTGTATCACCGTTTCGCGCTGAGCCTGCGTGACGTCGAGGAGTTGATGGTTGCCCGCGGTGTGGTAATCACCTACGAGACGATCCGGTCCTGGTGTGCGAAGTTCGGGCCGGACTACGCCGCCCGGTTACGTCGGCGGCGACCCCGTCCCGGCGACAAGTGGCACCTCGACGAGGTCTTCGTGAAGATCAACGGCACCACCCATTACCTGTGGCGCGCGGTCGACCAGCACGGCAACGTGCTCGACGTCCTCGTCCAGTCACACCGCAACGCGGTGGCGGCCAAGCGGTTTTTCCGTAAGCTGCTCAAGGGCCTGCGATACGTGCCGCGGGTGATCGTCACCGACCGGCTCGGCAGCTATCAGGTCGCTCACCGCGAGCTGGTGTCGTCGGTGACCCATCGCCGCTCGAAGTACCTCAATAACCGGGCTGAGAACTCCCATCAGCCGACCAGGGTCCGGGAACGGGTGATGAAACGCTTCGCCTCGCCTGGGCAGGCGCAACGGTTCCTGTTTGCGTTCAGCCACATCTGGCAGCATTTTCGGCCCCGTCGTCATCTGATCAGTGCACCCCAATGGCGGCACGAGATGACCGACCGCTTCGCGGTCTGGGATGAGATCACAGCCGCCGCAGCGGCATGAAAGACACAGTCAGCCACTACATTCCGCCACAGAATCCACTCACATCAACTGCGCCACAAGCATTCTCAGATAACTTGACGATGCCTCCGAGACAACGCCTGGCGGGGCGGGACCTGTGCGCCGTGCAGTGAACGGGATGCGTGTAATTCCCGGCGTCGCGAAGCATTCATTGGTCTGGGTGGTCACGGTGAGTGTGCCGCGGTACGAGCCGTCTGGTTGCGGCACCAACGCCAGCATCTCGGTGTTCGTATAGTGGGCTTCCCATCCTGCAGTCTTCCCTGGCACTATTCTCCAATCGCAGGAAACTTGATAGGTCCGGTCGTCGCTCTGCCACCGCCCGTTAACCCAATGCAGCACATAGTTGATGCTGGGCGTGATTGGTGCTTGAAGGTTGTTGTTGTCGAGCCTGGTGCCCGTGGCGACACATCCCGCGGATGTACAAGCCGACCGGAACCCGTCGAAGACCGCGACGGTGTCCGGGTCGTTGTCCTCGTAGTCGAGGCGGTAGGTGCCGTCAAGCGGTGGGGCAACAATCACCGGCGGTTGGCTAGTCGGTGAGGTGGGCGGCGCGGCTGCACTCGGGCCTACGGTGTTGAGCTGGCCAGCAGGCGGGCTTTCACGGTGGCCCGTGAATACCAGGGCCATCGTGGTAACCACGCCGACTACTGCCACGGCGATCAACGCTAAAATGACTGCGCGTGCAGAAATTTGGTGGCGGCGATGCGCGTCCATATTACTACCGCCGGGGGTTGGTGCAGCTTTGGGAGCGGCCGCCTGCGTTGTGTGCTTGCCGACCGGCATAGCGGCCACATGTTCGCGCAGCGCCTTGGCGAAATCCCTGCAACTGCTCAAGCGTTGGTCGGGATTCTTGGCCAACGCGGTCGACAGCGCGGGGTCGAAGCTTGCCAAATCCGGGCGGCGATCGCTGAGCTTAGGAATGGCTGCGTTGAGGTGCTGACCGATGATGGCCACTGGGTTCGAATGCTGATATGGTGGCGCGCCGGTGAGCAAATGAAAAGCGGTGGCAGCCAAAGCATATTGATCGGCGCGCCCATCCAGCTCCAGTCCCATCAACTGCTCTGGGGCGGCGTAGGCAACCGTTCCCACGGTGACGTTGGTCTCAGTAAGTCCACTAGGGTCAGCCAATTCGCGTGCGATTCCGAAGTCCGCCAGAAACACTCGTCGTTTACCCTCGTCGTTCGGTTGGGTGAGCAGGATGTTGGCGGGCTTGATATCACGATGCAAGAGGCCCTGCTGATGGGCGTAATCGAGCGCCCCAGCGACGGCAGTAATGATCTCGACCGCCTCATCTGCCGGCATGCCAGCCGGGTAACGATGATGCACCAGGCGGGCGGCGTCGGTACCGTCGACGTACTCCATCGAGATTCACAGCTGCCCCTCAAACTCGCCCCGGTCGTGCACACCAACGATGTGCGGGTGCGAGAGCGCTGCGGCGATGTCGGCTTCGCGGGTGAACCCCTCCCGGAATACGGTGTCCGCTGACACAGCCGACGACAGAATCTTCAGCGCGTCACGACGCGGCAGCCGAGGATGCTCGGCGAGATAGACTTCGCCCATTCCGCCGGACCCCAGCAGCCGCACGATGCGGTAGCCCGCAAAGACATCACCGGGGGTCAATGTCATGGGCGAATCGTAAGGCCACGTACAAGTGAGCCGGGCCGCACTAACGCGCCGATGCGATCGAATCGCCCGGAACTGAAAATCAAAGGTCACTCATCCGCGACGCCGCCAACCGAACCTCGATGTCAGCGATGGGTGTGCCGGTGCCGACGGCGATCAGTTCGCGTGCCATTTGTTCGATCTCGCCGGGCGTGGCGTGCTTGGGTGAGTTGGTAACGGCGTGCCCTCCACCGGCTCACCATACGCAGCCAGACGCTTCCACCGCAGACGGAGGCGGATCACCTACACGGCAAACGGCAGCTGTACCAGCAGCTAGCAGGACACCTTGATTGCAAAGGTTCCTGTTGCTGTTGCGCTGGGATTGGTGATGTTAAAGCCACGAGCAATGCCGTTGATGCTGTAGGTCTGGTTGGTCATGCTCACTGTGGCGTTGCCGCCGAGGCCGTCGTCGTAGCTGCCCGTGAAGCCACCGAGATCGCGGATACCGACCGACTTGGCGGAGAGGCTGTCCTTATTGGACACGTAGGCCGTGACCCCTGTGGTTTTATCGCCGATAGTGACGATCGTCAACCATCCCAGGGGAAGGCAGGACACAGCGTGCGTGCTAGCGGCGCCCTTGTCGTCGATCATCACTTCTGCGGTGCCAGAGGGCAAGGTTCCCGGCGCCAGCGCAGTAGGTGTGGGTGCGGGTGTTGAACACCCGGCGATAATGCCGGTGGCGAGCAATGCCCCGGCGACGATGAGGAATGGGTTCTTCACAGCATTTTCCTCGATCTTTCGACCCGGCGACGCCCCAGTTTGATTTCACCCCCCGCGGAAAGGGGCGCTGGAGTGTTCTATCCATACGTGACCAGGGTCGTATCCATTCGCGGCCAAAAAGAAGCGTAGGGCGCGTTTGTCGTGGACGTCTCCGCCGGGGCCGATGTACACGAAAGCTACGGCGGACCGGTCGAACCGTAGTTTGATATATGGAACCAGACGAGTGCCCTCTCTGAAGTTCTTCGCAGGTGCGCGTTTAACATATCGGGATACAATCACGCGCCATTCTTGCTCTTCAATAAATGCATCGTGTTTAACTTGAGCCAGTCTCGGAAAGATAAAGTCAAAGGTATCACCGAGAGCGCTGCCGCCAATTGCCGGACGAGTAGCAAAAAAAGTGGAAACCTCTTGACGAAGCTTTTCAAGTCCTCGCTCCCCGTAATCCACCTCGATGACGTTTTCCGCTGGCGTGTGCTCCTCGTCGATAATCAGCTTGTTAAGGCCGTCTCTGGTGAAGCCCACTGAGTAGCCGCGCCCTCCATACCCCCGCCACTGGCTGAGCTGATCAGGCTTTTCGGTGAAGCAAGAAACATACGTAGCACCGTCGAATACAGACCGCGCAGAACCGGCGAGGTCATATTTCGCTTCGTTGAACTTGGCCAGCGCTCCTTTTGCCTCGACCATAAGGCCCAGGCGTGTTCGCTCCTTCGAACCCGCGGGCGGCGGGCTCAAGTTAATGTGGTCGATCATGTTTTTTAGGTGTCGTTCAACCGCTCGCCCAGCGTAGGTGATTTCAGACGAATCATTCAAAAATGCGGAGTCGGTCGCAAATACACATTGGTCTTTGAGAATTCCCATCAGCCCTTTCGCTGATGTGTAGTGAAAAAGACAGTCCTCTACCTTGGGGTGGCTGGGCGCTGTCATTACAGGTCGTCCCCCAGGTTCAACCGCTGCGACTCGGCCATCGCCCGCTCCTGGGCTGTGCCCCTGGTGTAGCTTCTGCGGTGGTCGGCGCCTCGTGCTCGGTCGGTCAGTTGAATGTCGATCGCGTCGCGGTTGAAATAGCCGCCACCAGGTACGCGACCGCCGCTATTCGTGGGCAACACAGTCACGACCAATGTTTCAGCGAGGATGGCCCGTTTTTGGCCCATGGTGAGGATGTTGTCCCACATGGCCTCGATGTTGTCGGCGCCCAGCAGCACGCTCAGCGGTGAACGCTGCTGCGCCGCGGTCAGGGTCGCGGTGATCTCTTTGTCGCGTTGGCGTTTGCGCCGTGAGGCTATGGCCAACTGTTCGGCGTCGATGTCGCCGGCATCGCAACTGGCTGCCAGCTTCTTCAATTCTTTGCGGATTTCGCGCTGTTCATGTTGCAGCGCGGCGATGTCGTGGTCGTCGGTGTCGACGACGTTGCACATCGCCTCGATCACACCGGGGCGGGAAATGATCTCCAACAGGGCACCCTCGACGTAGGCGTCGAGTTCGTCGGCGACGCGGGTGACGTGGCCTTGACTGGTGGTCATGTCGATGTTTCCGCAGCGGTAGACGGAGCTGCGCCCGTTGGAGCGGCCCAGGCGCAGGCGCGGCTCATGGCACACGCCGCAGACGTAGATGGCGGTGCCCAGCGATGTCGGCACCCGGCCGCGACGACCACTACCGCCCGTGCAGCGGGACGGGTCTTCCAGCACGGCCTTGCACGCTTCCCATGTGGTGCGGTCCAGGATCTCCGGCCATGCCGCCGGGCCGATGATCTTGCCGCGGTGTTCGCGCAGCCCGGCCAGTCGGGACCGCACGAGCATTGAGCGAAGGTGAGCTGAGGTCCACCGTTTGCCGGTCACGGTGGTAACGCCGCGTTCGTTGAGTTCGATCGCCAGCGAGCGCAGCGACTGTCTGCAGACAACCGCGTCGGCCATCCGCCGGATCTCGGCGGCTTCGCTCTCCCGCACGGTCATGCCGTCAGGTTCGTAGCCGAAAGGCCGTATGCCGCCTTTCCAGCCGCCCCGCTCCGCGATCTGGCGATGCGCAGACCGGATGCGGTCGGCCTTGTGCTCGGATTCATAGGCGGCCATGTTGATATGCATCCTGGCGTTGAACCGGCCGATCGGGGTGTCGTAGTCGATGTCGCCGACGCGCACCGCCGCGTTCTGCACACCGCACTGCTGGCACAGCTTCATATATGGCTCATGCTCGGACGGCTGCCGGAACATCCGGTCTGAGTCCCAAGCGATGACCGCGTTGATGCGGCCCGCCTTGATCGCCTCGACCATGCGTTCGTGGTCGGTGCGCCGCTTGCGGGAGAACGACGACGCCGAAATGTCGTTGTCCTGGTAGACCTCGACCACCGGCCAGCCGAGCCGGTCGGCCAGCTCCCGGCATTCCTTTTCTTGGCGTTCGACGCCTGCGCCGTCCCGGCGGTCTTCACTTATGCGCAGGTAGATGGCAGCGCGGAGGGGTTCTGTGTCGTCCATTAAACCTAAGTATGCCATAAATAACATCCTGTACTGGCGGCGCTGCGCGCCTTATTGGCGTCGGAGAATTGGGTCAGCACAACGGGCTACCGGCCTCCATCATCGTCACCACCACCCTGGCCGAGCTGGAAGCCGCCGCCGGCAAGGGACTCACCGGTGGCGGCAGCATCCTGCCCATGAGCGACGTGATTCGCCTGGCGCGGCATGCCCGCCATTACCTGGCCATCTTCGACAAAGGTAAGGCCCTGGCGCTGTATCACACCAAAAGACTGGCGCCCCGCAAGCGGGAGGTACCCCCACACCCGGGCAGCGAATCGTGTTGTACGGCCCAAGGACCGCTCGGATGATGTACTACCTGCTCGGGTGCGTCAGTGGTCACCTAAACCTATTCAGCTACCTAATCTGGGGGTCAAGTGGTCGCAGGTTCAAATCCTATCAGCCCGACTGGAGTTACCGCAGCTCAGAGGCAGTTTTTGGCCCGAGCCATCAAAGCCAGTGTGATCTGTGTGCGATCCTTCACCAGCACTTGCCAGCTTCGATCAGCACGGTCAGGATCCCATCCTGGGGCCCGTTGCAGTGACCGAAAAAGGATGACCGCGAAGCGTTAGAAACGCCTTGCAGACGAACTCTTCTCACCACTTCAACATCCCACCCACCTACATGCGCGAGTAGGGGCGTACGTCGACCCAGCGACCGCGAGCCTGGGCGCGCCTAGTGGTCAACGACAACCGGCGTGGCGCATATTTGGATCGACTGCTCCCGACATTCCCACCAGTTCGAGCCGGTGTCGCTTGACTTGCCTTTTGAGCCGTGTTTCTCTGAGCCTGTAGGCGGTGCATGGAACCCGGTGAGAGTCCGGGACGGTTGCGCCCACTGTGAGCCCGGCTCTGGTTGGCGGGTGAGTCAGATCTTTCGCCGTCATCGCATCCATCCGTTGGTAGGGGCGCACAATCCCTGAAGGAGGTTCTGGTGGCAAGTATTCCCATTTCCGCGCCGGGGGCTGGTGTTGGTGTCTTCGCTGGGGCGCTGTCGAAGGGCCGGGTCGTGGTGCTGCTCGGTGTGACGGTATTGCTGGCGCTGCTGGTCTACTACTTCGTCGGTGTTGACGAGGGCATGGTCTCGGTGTTTGGCAAGACGATGGTGGTGCACGAGTGGGTGCATGATGCGCGGCACTTCCTCGGCTTTCCCTGCCATTGATCAGGGGACCTGATGGAGATCCATGTCATTGGGCGCGGAGCCCTCGCCGGTCTGATCGCCGGGGTGTTGGGTTTCGTCTTCGCCCGGATCTGGGCTGAGCCCGTTATCGATAAGGCGATCGACTACGAGTCCGGTCGCCGCGACATCCTGGCTGCGCTGAACACGGCGGCGGGGCGTCCGGTGGCTCCGGAAGGGCCGGAGATTTTCAGTAGGACGACCCAGTCCACGGTCGGCATCGCCACCGGCAGCATCGCTTTCTCAGTAGCGATGGGTGCGCTTGTCGCGGTCGTGTACCTGGTGTTGCACGGCCGTTTCGCGGTGCGGCCGCAAACACTGGCTTGGCTGATCTCCGGGTTCGGCTTCCTCGGTGTGTTTCTCCTGCCATTCGTGAAGTACCCGGCCAACCCTCCAGCGATCGGGCACGTGTTCACGATCGTGACCCGCGGGCAACTGTATTTGACGATGGTTGCCGCATCTCTGGTCCTGCTCGGGCTCGCGGTGTTTGTTGCGCGCCGGTTATCGCCCCGCTTCGGCCTGTATCGGGCCATGCTGATCGCCGCTGTGGGGTTCTTGGTCCTCTATGGTGTACTCATTGCGCTGATGCCGTCACTGGGAGAACTGTCGGCGAACACCGCACACGCTGATCAGTTCGGGTTTGCCCAGGCCGCCACGGAGACCCCGCAACCGATTACCAATATCTTGTCCACGCCATTGGCGGTTGACGGCAAGACCATCGCGCCCGGGCAGATCGTCTATCCCGGCTTCGACGCTGATGTGCTGTGGAAGTTCCGCTGGTATTCGCTGCTCAACCAGGTGTTGGTCTGGACCACGATCGCTTTGGTCTTTGGTGTGCTCGTCGACCGTTTGGTCGTCGGCCCCGCTAAGCCCAAACCCCCAGCGGCGGTGGGCGAAACGGCCTTAGTCGCGTAGGTAGTGACGCACAGGGGTCTGTCGGGTCACTGGGCGCTGTCCAGTGACCTGACGGCGTTGGGGCCGTTTTTCGCTGTCGAGACCCACGTGCGTGGCGGGTCGATGCCACCGCCGTGGCAGTTGATGACCGCGCTCATGGGGGACAGCGGAGTGTTGGCGGCACGGGTCCACGCGGTTCGAACGGCTCTCGGGCACCAGGCGCGTAGGCAGCCCGATGACGTCGAAATCCGCGTGGCGGCCTCGGTCGCTCACCTCGGGCTGATTGCCCGGCTCCTCGCGCCGGAAATCGGGGCGATCACGCTGGGCCACACACCGGTCTCGTTGTCACTTGATGATCTGTGGTGGCAGAACAAGCTGGGCGGGCCCTACCCGCTTTCAGTTACGCCAGGACCAGCAACTCATACACCCGCACTGGGCCCTGCAGTAGAAGCCGTCACCGTCGCGATTGCGGAACGCTACAGGGTGAGCGAACACGCGCTTTGGGGCAACATCGGTTCAGCGGCCAACAGTGCCGCCCGTCTCATCTCCACCGCCCGACCCGACCTGACCATCACCGCCCACGCCGCAGCCGACGGCATCCTCACCGACCCCCGCATCGAAGACGGCGCTCTTAGGGCGGGACCACACTTTCGACGGCGCAGCTGCTGTCTGATCTACCGCATCGTCAACGAACGCACCGCAACCTGCGGCGACTGCATCCTCAGAAACTCCCCCCCACCAGGGTAAAGGGCAGTTAGGCCGCTCACCGGGCCGCTCTGACCATCTGGCATGGACCCACCCTGCCGGTGGAGGCCACCCGGGGGTGGTCGGTCGTCCACTGCGGATCATTGGATGGTGTTGGGCGACAACGCTGCTGGCCCACCAGTGCGGACGGTAGAGGTTGACCGGTTATCGGGTGAACCACCCCAAAGGCTCTGATGCGCTTGGCCATCATTGGAATGCACTGTGCGACATCGGGTTTCGCATAGGAATTGGACACCCACCGCATCACCGGAATGTACTGGCGCGCAGGGACATTCGCACCCTCGCCACCATCCCCACCACATCCACATCATCGCATCTCGGGTCAGCGTCAGCAATCGGCGCCGTGAGCACGGCAACAGCGGCGGCAGCGAGTTTAGTGATCATTCGCTTAGACCTGCTCCTACCTGTGGGCAGTATGCGGCGATGCTGGCGCCGACGAAGTATCCGGCGTGGTAGCCGTCAAGGTTGCTGTTGCCCATCACATCTTGGGCGACTTGCGTCGCAGTTTCTCCACCATTGATTTTACTGCACACCAGATGCCCGGAGGCAATCGCGCCGTCACGGGTGCCGTACTTGATGCCGTGCCTGTCGAGTGCGGTCAAGAATGCGGCGTCGTTGTCGTCGGCCGCCGCCGTCGGCTGGGCAATGAACGACCACACAAGCGCGGCGGTGCACCCCGCCATGATCGCCCCGGTTAGCCACCCCCTCACGTTCGCGAACCAGTTGTTGCTATGCGCGCCCATCACACGGACATTGTTACCGACGGGGTGATGATCGCGATCAGCGGGGCCGCCAGGAACCCGTTAACGACCGCCGCGTAGTAGAGCAGCCGAAACGGCGGCACACCAGCGACGTTGAGCGCGATGCCGACCGCGGTGGCGGCCAGGATGACCCTATCCGATCGGACCCGCAGCTACCCGTCCGGATCCGGGCGCTCCGCGGGCAGGGCCGCTCGATCCGCGCGATCGCAGCCCATTAGGTGTCTCGTCGGGACGGTGCACCGGGCCCTAAAAACGGCGCCGGCGATACCGCGATCACCGCGGTGACTGAAAACGAGGGCGGCCGAGACCCGGAAAGATCGGGTCAAAAGCGGCGATGACCCCCATGTTTCCCCGGGAAACGGAGCCAACCCTTCACACCGACCAGGCCGCGATCGTGAGTTAGTTAGCGGCCACCTGAGCGACCTGTTCCGGCGCCAGCATCAAGTTCGGCCGCCAAGCGGCTCTCGATCCACGCGATAGCGCCGCCGCGGTCGTTTTCCTCGAGCGCCTCCTCGAGCAGGCCGACCATTTCGAGGGGTGACCGCCATCAGGCGGCCGCGGTCGCCGATCTCGGCGATGAACGTGTTGCACGCCGGCGTGTCGAATGCCGAGAGGGCAAGCCTCAGAGCCAGGATCCGCGCGCTGTCGTCCATGGCCGCCGGCTGGTGCGTAACTTCATTCCGTCGCATCGGTGGGCCGCCGAAGGTGGTTGGAACATCGCCGATTGCGTGCAGCGCGGCTACGACCTGGAAGGTATGGACGTCGGGTTGACCGCCGCCGGCCGGATCGGGCGGGCGGTGCTGCGCCGGCTGGCGCCCTTCGACGTCAACCTGCACTACACCGACACCCGCCGGCTGTCACCGGAGGTGGAGCAGGAATTGAACGTGACCTTCCATCCCGACGTCGAGTCGCTGGTGAAGGCCGTCGACGTCGTGTCCATCCACTCACCGCTGTACGAAGACACCCGCAGGATGTTCAACGAGAAGCTGCTGTCCACGATGCGGCCCGGCTCCTACATCGTCAACACCGCCCGCGGCGAGGAAACCGTGCCCGAAGCGATCGCCGCCGCGCTGGAAAGCGGCCAGCTGGCCGGGTACGCCGGCGATGTGTGGTTCCCGCAGCCGCCGCCGGCCGACCACCCGTGGCGGACCATGCCGAATAACGCCATGACACCCCATGTTTCGGGCACCACATTGTCCGCGCAGGCTCGCTACGCCGCCGGAACCCGGGAAATTCTGGAAAGCTGGCTCGCCGGCAAGCCGATCCGACCGGAATACCTGATCGTCGAAGGCGGAAAGCTCGCGGGCACCGGAGCACTGTCCTACCAGAAGTAGCGGCGCGGCTTGTGGGTTCGGTGACGTCACAGCCCATCGCTCAGCGGTTGTGCTGTGACGTCACCGTGGGCAGTGCCATGGGCGGGACGTAGCGATTAACCAGCGTCCGGTGCCACCATGCCCGGTCGTGCCACACCTCAGCCGCCGTGGTGAACCGGTACTGATACAGCTGTGCCCGCACATACCGCGGCGGGGATTCCGGAAAAGGATTGTGCCGCAACAAGCGAAGTGTTGGCCGGTCGTTGCGCAACAGCCGCCGCAGGAACGGTATCAGCCACGGTTGTGCGTAGCCCGGCGATATGGCGGCGAACCACATCAGCCAGTCCAGGCGCAGGTGATAGGGAGCCCATTGCCGCGGCACCCGGCGCACAACGCCGGGCTTGCCCTTGAATTCGTATTCCTTCCAGACCGTCTGCTCGGTGATGTTCGCGTCCTCGGTGCCCTCGATCACCACCTCTCGGCGGATGCGGCCGATGCTGCCGAACGCCCCGTAGGTGTTCACCAGATGAAATGAGTTGAATGACTTGTTCATTCGCTGATGCGAGGACAGCATGTTGCGCACCGGCCAGTAGCTCATGAACAGCACCGCCACCGTGAACATGATCACCAGGACAACGAACCATGGCGGCGGAACCGACAGCGCCGGCGGCGCCGGCATCCGAATCAGCCGCGCGGCCGATGAGTCATCGATGGCACTGCACGCCAAAAGGATTGTCACCCAGTTGAGCCAGGCGAAGTTACCCGATGCCACCAGCCACAGCTGGGTGACCACGATGACGGCCGCGGCGACGCCGGCTACCGGCTGCGGCGCGAACAATCCAAATGGCACCACCAGCTGGGCGACATGGTTGCCCGCCACCTCAATTCGATGCAGCGGTTTGGGCAGGTGGTGGAAGAACCAGCTCAACGGCCCCGGCATGGGCTGCGTCTCGTGGTGGTAGTACAGGCATGTCAAGTCGCGCCAGCACGAGTCGCCGCGCATCTTGATCAGCCCGGCACCGAATTCGACTCGGAATAGCAGCAACCGCGCCATCCATAACGTCAGCGCCGGAGGCGCCACCCGGTCGTTGCCGAGGAAGATCATCAGGAACCCGGTCTCCAGCAGCAACGACTCCCAGCCGAATGCGTACCAGGTCTGTCCGACGTTGACGATCGACAGGTAGAACATCCACAGCGTCAGCCACATCAGCATGGCGGCCCATAGTGGCACCGAATCGGCCGCACCGGCGACGAGAGCCGCCGAGAGCGCCGCGCCGAACCAGGAGACCGCTGCGAACAGCCGATCGGAATAGCGCAGATGAAAGACGCTCGGCGTTCTCCAGAACGACTGCCCGGCCAAAAACCGCGGCACCGGCAGTATCCCGTGCTCTCCGATGAGCGCCCGGAATTGTGCGGCGGCCGCAACGAACGCGATCAGGTAGATGGCCGCGGTGCCGCGTTCCAGCACCAGCCTGCCCAGCCAGTATTCAGGTGCCGAAAACCATCCCATGGCGGTAACTCCTCGGACGGCGGCGGTTACCCGACCCGCGTATCCAGTCAACCAGGCGGTAAACCGGCAGCCAATACCCGGACGAGCTATTCGTCGCGGGGCGGCCGCACCCGATCGGGCATGGCGATTACCGAGGCGGCAAGCACGGCAACCGAAATCAGGGCCAGCAGCTGCACATTCGCCGAATGGCCGGCGTAACCGTCGACCGATCGCCAGGGATGCCGGGACAACGCCGCCCCGGCCAGAATCAGCCCTGCTGCGCTCAGCCCGACGGTGAGTCCGTCGGACCGCCGATGGCGCAGCGCGTAGCGCAGGCCGAGAGCGGCGCCGACCACGACGAACCCGGCCGGGCCGGCGATTACCGCCCCTGCTGCCAGCACCGCGACCGCCGCCCATGCCCCGGGCGTCCATGGGTGTGCGGGCGTGTCGTGCGCACACCGTTTCCGGGTGCGCCACAACGCGAGCATGGCCAGTAGCGGCAGCAGCGCCAGCCCCACCGCCAGGCCGGTCCGGTACAGCGAGTTGGACGCGAAGGTCAGCGTGATGGTGCCGGGGTCGCCCGCCGGCACCACCCAGCCTTGCTGCCACCCGTTGACAGCGACCGGCGTCAGTCGCACCCCGGTGCCGGTGCGCGCCACCCAGCCGGGGTTGATGCTTTCCGGGATGACCAACACCCGGGGGGCGGCCGACGCCGGGGCCTGCACTTCGCGGCGGTCCGGACCCCAGGTCCGCCATGCCGGAGTGGGCAAAACACTTGCGGCGCCGGGTATTTCAGCGGCGGCCGCGGTTGACAACTGGGCTCCGTCCACGAAGAACGCGGCGCCGGGGCTGATCAACAGCTCCTGCTGGCCCGCCGGCAGCGCGATGGGTTCGCGTTCGCAGGCCAGCGCCGCAACGGGTTCGCTATCCAGCAGTGCGCCCGCCGTGGTCCGGATCGAGGTATGCACGAACCGGCCCGCGACCGCGATAACCGGGCCGTGGTCGCAGTCGACCGTGATCTCACGGGACCGATTGCGGGTGGCGTCGGCGGGCGCTATCGGGTTGCCGTCGGCGCCGAGCACGGTGACTTCGGCCAGCCCCGGCGGCTTGAGCTGGTCGAAACCCAAGGCGTTGCGGTCGATGACGTCTTCCCAGTCGAGCAGGCTGACGCTGACGGTGTCCGTCACCCGGGGTTTCAGCGACAGGGTTTGTGGCCGGTCCACTCCCTGGGCCTGTGGGCCGTCCGGCTTCAATTCCCGGACTTGTGGGCCGTCGCCCAGGTTGACGGCCACCATCGCCGGGCGGGCGGGCAATGCCGAGCGACTGACGAGCAGGCGCAGCCCGGCGACCTCGGTGGGCTGCGGCAGGCTGAGGGTCAAGGTGGGTGGGGTCTTGTGCTGCACCACCCGCTGTGGTGCCGTCCATGCGGTGGCCGGGTCGCCGTCGGTGGCCGCGTATGCCGAACCGAGGATGTCGATCAGGTCGGAGTCACCTCGGGCGCGGGTGGTGTTGGGCTCGGCGATCAGATCGGCCAGCTTGGGACTCTGTCGTGGCCGCACCCACACCATCGGGGTCACCGACACCGGAGCCGGAACGGTCAGCGTCCGGCTGAAATTGACCGGTTCTTCCGGCGCCAGGGCCATCGACGGCGCGCAGCGGACGCTGTCGGGCGCCGGTGCGCAGCCGGGCCTGCCGAGCAATTCCGATCCCAGGTCCCAGCCCGCGATCGCCGAGCCCGGCGGCGGCCCGGGAACCAGCACGGTGTGCCGCAGGTCCACCGGGTGGGCGAATCCGGACGCGTCGTACTGGGTGATCGACAGGTCTGTGATGCCGAATTGCACACCGGGGGAACCGTCGTCGGTGCCCGACGCGGTAAGCCGTACCCACGGGGTTTCGCCGTAGGGCAGCGCCGCGGTGAGCGGCTTGCCGGCCTCGTCGAATCGCAGGGTGGTGCTGCCGGTGGCGGTCTCGATCAGGATGCGGCGGACCTGGGCACCGACGGCCGTCGCGCTCGGTGTCAAGGTGATGACGGCGTTGGTCACCGGGTGGTCGAAATCCACTTGCAGCCACTGCCCGACGGCCGCCTGCAGCGAGTTGGACACCCACGCGGTCGCCGGGTCGCCGTCGACCACGGCCGCGGGGGAGGTTGCCGGAGCGACGTCGGGCATCGCGGTGGAATCCGACGACGAACTCGACACGCTGATCCGGCCGCCGCTCCAGGCGCCGTATACCGGGTCAGCGCCGGGCACGGGGTAGTCGGGGACGCGGTTATAGGTATGCCGGGCATCTCCGGCCGCCCGGATCGCCGACGAATGTTGGTCTACCCGGCCGTAATCGGTTTCGCGGGCCACCGGGGTGTCAGTGACCGTCACCACGGGTGTCGGCAGACCGGCGCCCTGCGCGTCCGCGGTCATCAGCACCGGACCCAGCGGCGGCTGGCCGAGTAGCCGCCGCCGCTCGTCGAGACGCAGCAACACTTCCGGCCCGCCATCGACGCGGGCCAGCCGGTCGAGGTCGGCGAAGTAAGGTGCGCCGGGATCGACTGTTTGTGAGCCGACCCGGTCGATCACTCGGTAGATTTCCACGGCCGGGTATCGCGGGCGCAGTCCGCCGTCGGCGACGAAGCCCGCCAGGGTGCCGGACCCCACCGGTGCGCCGAACTGCGCCACCTTCGGTAGCCGCGGCGATCCTTCGATGGCCCGGTGCACCAGGATTGGGCGCGCCGAGCGCGACGTTTCGGGATCCAGGTCGTTGCGCAGCACCACATAGGAGATGCCTTGGCGGGCAAGGGTATCGGCCAAACCAGCGGAAGGGCGCCCGGCGGCGAACAGACGTTGCACCGAATCCAGCGCCCGGATGGTTTGCGGCGGGGTCAACGGGATGGAGTCGCGCACCCCCCACGGGCTGTTGCCGAGCACTTGGAGCGGCTCGTCATGGCTGGTGCCCCACACCTGAGTGGCGAATGGCGTTCCGGGGACAACCAGCACGCGCCCGGGATCAAGGCCCCCGGCCTCAGATCGGACATTGTGTTCGCTGAGCCAGTCGGCGGCTTCATGCCAGTACCGCGGTATAGCCCTGAACGTGCCCGGCGGGGTGAGCCGACCGGTCCACGCCAGTGCGGTGCTGACCAGCAGCGCCGTCAGGATCACAACTGCGACCGCGACGCGCTTGTCGCGCTCCGGGCGCGCGAACGCGCGCACCCACACCGACGTCGGCGCGCTGCCCGGGAGCGGTACCCGGCCCAGCACCTGCGCGATGCCCAGCACCACCGGGATCCGGATCACCGACCCCAGCTTGTGCACATTGCGAAGGGGCGCGCCGCCGGCGTCGAGGAACGCCTGTACCTGGTGGGCCAGCGGCGAGCCCAGCCCACCGCGGTAGCCGGCGGCCATCAGGACCACCCCGATCAGCAGCATCGTCACCAGCCGGCCCCGGGCCGGCATCCCGGCGCCGGCCAGCCCGGCCAGTCCGGCAGCCGCGACCAGGCAGGTGCCCAGGATCGCCGCGGACCCGGTCACGAGCGGTGCGCCCGCAGTGGCGGTCGGCGCCACGAACGGAGTCCAGCTGTCGGTGCCGCGCAGCATCTCGACCAGTGACGACCATTGCGTTGTCACCCCGGAGGATTCGATGAAGTCCAAAAACGGCGGACTGATGGCCCGCAGCATGCCCAGCGCCACGACCCACCACAGCATCGCCAGGAACAGGGCCACCAGCGACCACCCGGTGTAGCGCCACCACAACCGGTTCGGTCGGTGACACGCCCACCAGATCACTGCGGGCAGGCAACCGGCCAGTGTTGCGATGGCATTGACCGCGCCCATCAGCGCAACGGCCAGACCGGCCTGCGCGGCGAGTGTTCGCACCGACCTGTCCGTCGTCGCCCGCAACGCCAGGATCGTCGGCAGCAACACCCACGGCGCCAGCATCATCGGCAGGGTTTCCGACGAGATCGACCCGACGGTGGTCAGCACCCTCGGTGACAGCGCGTACGCGACCGCACCGATCATCCGTGACGTCGGGCTGCCGATTCCCAGCGCCTCGGCGACCCGCAGCAACCCCCAGAAGCCGATGGTCAGCAGCAGCGCCCACCACAGCCGCTGGGTCATCCATCCGGGCAATCCCAGCAGGTGGCCGATCAGGAAGAAGGTCCCGTGCGGAAACAGGTAGCCGTACGCCTGATTCTGCGCCTGGCCGAACGGCAAGTCGCTGTTCCACAGATTGGTCGCGCGGGCCAGGAAACGCAGCGGGTTGACGGTCAGGTCCAGCTTGGTGTCGGGGGAGACCTGCCCCGGGGACTGCGCGAACGTCAAGGCCAGCGCGATCGCCCCGACCAGCAGCAACCAGCGGCGCGACACGGGTGCAGCCGGCGAGCCCCATGTCGTTTCCGCAGGCGCCGCCTGCGCCGCCCTCGCCGGGCTAGCTACGGTTGCCGTACTCGACCCGGTTGAGCACTGACGACTGCGGATCGCCCCCGGGAAGTGGCGGCTTCGTGTCCTGCTGCACCATCAAGGTGACCCCGAAAGTCGCGGCCGCGCCCAGCAACAGACCAACCACCACGCTCGCGGCGGCGGGCGCAATGATCCGGTTCATCGATGGCTCCTCGGGGCTTGCGGTCATGACTTTTGACGACGGAAAGGCAGCCTAGGCCAACCTAGCAGAACCGCGAACAGGACCTCAGGCGGCGAGTCCCCGCTAGGGACGCAATTCCGGCGGCAGCTTGTTCAGGCAATCCTGTTTGCTGTCGCAGGGCAGGCAGTGCCCGTGAAAACATCGGTCGCCGTACTCCACCTGGTAGGGCGCCGACGGAGTCGGCGGGCCTTGCCCGGGTGCCAGGTGGCCGTCCGGGGCTGCTAAGGCGAGCGTGACGCCAACGGTCGCCACGGCACCGATCGCCAGGCCCGCCGCGGGGCTGGCTGCAGCGGCCAACGTGAACCCGGTCATGCCAGGCCGGGTTGCTCGCAGCGTCGGGAATGAAACACCCTTGGCGCGCCCCGGATCCCGGGGCCGGGATCCCGCCTGAAAGCATGGCCCGATGGCTTTTCCGCGCACCTTGGCGGCGCTCGCCGCCGCTTCGGCGCTGGTGGCGGGCTGCGGCCACCACGCCGCACGGCCACCAGCGCCCTCGGCGCCTTCGGTCAGCAGGCCGGTGGCCGCTCCCGCGCCACCGATGTGCGGTGACCCGACCACGCTGCCGCCCCGGGACAAGCTGGCCCAGCTGCTCATGGTGGGAGTGAGGAACGCCGACGACGCCCGGGCCGTGGTCAACGGCTACCACGTCGGCGGCATTTTCATCGGCAGCTGGACGGATCTGGCGATCTTCAACGGCCCGCTGGCCGACATCGCGGCCAAGGCGGGTCCGCTCCCGCTCGCCGTCAGCGTCGACGAAGAAGGGGGCCGGGTATCGCGGTTGAAGTCGCTGATCGGGCGGGCTCCGTCGGCGCGGGAGCTGGCGCAGACCCAAACCGTCGCCCAGGTGCACGACTTGGCTGCCGACCGCGGCAAAAAGATGCGCGACCTGGGCATCACCATCGACTTCGCCCCGGTGGTCGACGTCACCGACGCGCAGGACGACAGCGTGATCGGGGACCGCTCGTTCAGTTCGAATCCGGAGACGGTCACCGCCTACGCCGGGGCGTACGCGCAAGGTTTGCGAGACGCCGGACTGCTGCCGGTGCTCAAGCATTTCCCGGGTCACGGGCATGGCTCGGGTGATTCGCACAGTGGCGGTGTGGTGACGCCGCCGCTGAGTGACTTGCAAAAAGTCGACCTGGTGCCCTACCGCACGCTGGTGGCCACGGCCCCGGTCGCGGTAATGATGGGTCACCTGCAGGTACCGGGGCTGACCGGCGATGTCCCGGCCAGTCTGAGCCCCGAGGCGGTGCAGTTGTTGCGCACTGGCGCCGGCTACGGCGCCCCGGCCTTCAATGGGCCGGTGTTCAGCGACGACCTGTCCAGCATGGCCGCGATCTCCGACCGGTACGGCGTATCCGAAGCGGTGTTGCGCACCTTGCAAGCCGGTACCGACGTCGCGCTGTGGGTCACCACCGATGAGGTGCCCGCGGTCCTGGACCGGCTGGAGAAGGCCGTGGCCGCAGGCGAATTGACGACTCAGCGAGTTGACGACTCGGTAGTGCGGGTGGCGACGATGAAGGGCCGTAGCCCGGCGTGCGGGCATTAACGTGTGCGCCAACAGGGCATTGCTTACTCTTGAGTCAGATAGACGGGCTAGAGAGGCAACTGATGGTGGGTGGTACCAAGCGGTTACCGCGTGCTGTCCGCGAGCAGCAGATGCTCGACGCCGCCGTGCAGATGTTCTCGGTGAATGGGTACCACGAGACCTCGATGGATGCCATCGCCGCCGAGGCGCAGATCTCCAAGCCGATGCTGTACCTGTATTACGGCTCGAAAGAGGATCTGTTCGGTGCCTGCCTGAACCGTGAGTTGAGTCGCTTCATCGATGTGGTGCGCGCCGATATCGACTTCACGCAGAGCCCCAGGGACTTGCTGCGCAACACCATCGTGTCGTTCCTGCGCTACATCGACGCCAACCGGGCGTCGTGGATCGTGATGTACACCCAAGCCACCAGTTCGCAAGCATTCGCCCAGACGGTGCGCGAGGGACGTGAGCAGATCATCGAACTGGTCGCGGGGCTGCTACGGGCCGGCAGTCGCAGCCCGCGGCCGGACAGTGACTACGAGATGATGGCCATCGCGCTGGTGGGCGCCGGCGAGGCGATGGCCACCCGCCTCAGTACCGGCGACATCGACGTCGACGAGGCGGCCGGGCTGATGATCGACCTGTTCTGGCACGGTCTCAAAGGCGCACCGGAGGAGCGGGAGGCTGCCGCAACGCTGCCCGAGGCGCGCGATCCCAGCGCCGCTGCCGGCTAGACCCCACACTTGTACCGTGGCCGGACTGCCCGACTCCTTCTCGGACCGCTTCCCGGTCCGCATCGTCGTCGGGCGGGCCGGACTGCCCGACTCGCCCCCTCGCCGTCCCCCGCAAGCGGAGGTTGCCTCCACCGCGGCTGGGGGCACCCTCATCTCGGGCCGTCGTAACATCGAATTCTTTTGTGCGGCAGTCATTATCGGATTGCTGGCCGGGGTCGCCGGTCTGGCGACATCGGTGGTGCTGCGCTTCGTCGAGCACCTTACGTACCACTACACCTTCGGCACGCTGCTGGTCGGGATCACCGGGAGTAGTCCGGTCCGGCGCGCGCTGGGGCCGATGGTCGGTGGCGCAGTGGCAGCAGCCGGCTGGTGGATGCTGCGGCGCCGGACCGAGGTGCCGCCGCTCGCGCCGACCATCACCCGTCATGGCCGCGTACCGCGGCTGGCATGGAGCATCGACGCCGTGCTGCAAGTGTTGCTGGTCGGCTCTGGAGCTTCCCTTGGCCGGGAAGGAGCGCCACGCCAATTCGCCGCGGCGCTAGGCGATTTCGGCACCGGCTGGCTGAAGCGGCTGTCCTCGCGTGATCGGGAGATCCTGCTGGCGTGCGCGGCCGGGGCCGGGCTGGGCGCGGTTTACGCCGTTCCGCTGGCCGGTGTGCTGTTCAGCGTGCGCATCATCCTGAACACCTGGCATCCGCGCGCACTGGGTGCGGCGCTCATCACCTCCAGCCTGGCCGTCGCGATCGGCTCGCTCATCACGCACGATCGCCCCGAACTGGACTGGCCCAACCCGAACCTGTCCTTTGTGCTGACCGGGCAGGCGCTGCTATCGGCGCCGCTGGCGCTCGCGGTGGGATTGGCGTTCAACCGGCTGATGGCCGCGGCACGGCCGGCCACACCGATGCGGACGTGGGTGCTGCTCCCGGCGCTGGCCGGCGCGGGTTTGGTGATGGGTGTCTGTTCGCATTGGTGGCCCGAATTGCCCGGCAATGGCCGAAGCATTCTGAACGTCAGCCTGGCCAGCGGGATGACGCTGTTCGCGGCGGCCGCGATTCTGGTTCTCAAACCGCTGTTGACCGCGTTGTTCCTGCGCGCCGGCGGGGCCGGTGGCATGCTCACGCCGTCGCTGGCCACTGGCGCGGCAGCGGGATCGCTGCTGGTGCTGGCGATCAATGGGGTGGCCGGAACGCATCTGCACGTGCCGACGGTCTCGCTGGCCGGTGCCGCCGGGGTGCTCGCGGTCACCCAGGGCTCACCGGTCTGGGCCGCGATCTTCGTCTGGGAACTCGCCCGGCCTCCGCTGTGGCTGTTTCTGGTTTTCCTGGTCGCCGCGGTCGGCGCGCACGGCTTGAAAATACTCGTTGCGGGTCGCGGCCCGAGGCATCCGGGCTAGACGGCCCGGACCGTACCGGTCAGGTGCGGGTAGCCCTTGGCGATGTTGCGCAACCAGAGATCCCAGCCGTCCTCGCGTTCGTCGATGTAAAGCCCCGTGCTGGCGGGCAGCACCACCGGCTTGCCGAACCGCACCGAATACCTCACCGCGTCCGGAAGCCGGGCTTCGATGTTGGCTAATACGGCTGCCGCGCTGAACATCCCGTGCGCAATGACCGTCGGGAATCCGAACAGCCTGGCGGCGATCGGGTTGGTGTGGATCGGATTGTGATCGCCACCGACAGCGGCGTAGCGCCGGATCCGGCCCGGGGTGATGCGTAAGACGGTGCTGGGCGGGGGAAGCTTGGGCTGCTTCTGCGGTGGCGGTTTGGGTTCGTCGGACAAGCTGGTGCGTTGCTGATGCAGAAAGGTCGTCACCTGGTGCCACGCGGTGTCATTGCCGACGCTGACGTCGGTCACCAAGTCGACCAGCAGACCTTTGCGGTGTTCACGGAGGTTCTCGGCGTGCACGCGCACCCCCACGGTGTCGGTGACCGCGATCGGGCGGTACTGCGTGATGTGGTTCTCGGTATGCACCGATCCCATTGCGGCGAAAGGAAAGTCGAAACCGGTCACCAGTGACATCATCGCGGGAAAGGTCAGCGCAAACGGGTAGGTCAGCGGCACATTGTTGCCGTAGCGCAGGCCGGTGACCGCGGCATACTCGGCCACGTTCTTATGGTCGATGGGTAACTCTGTAACGGTCACCGTGCGGCCGGGCAGCTGGTTTGAGCGGGACACCAGCGGCAGTGCCCCGGCCGCCGCGCGCAGCATGTTCTTCAGGCCGCTTGGCTGGTTCATCGCGTTCTCCTTGAACTCATGCGCCCAGCATGGCCTGGCCGCAGACGCGAACCACGTTGCCGGTCACCGCATTTGATGCCGGGTTGGCGAAGTAGGCGATGGTCTCGGCGACATCGACGGGCTCCCCGCCCTGCAGCATCGAGTTCATTCGGCGGCCTACCTCGCGGGTGGCCAGCGGGATGGCCGCCGTCATCTGGGTTTCGATGAATCCCGGTGCGACGGCGTTGATCGTGACGCCCTTCTCGTACAGTCCCGGCGCCAGTGCCTGGGTAAGGCCGATCATCCCGGCCTTGGTGGTGGCGTAGTTGGTCTGCCCGCGGTTGCCCGCGATGCCGGCCATCGACGACAGGCCGACCACCCGGCCTCCCTCGCCGATGCTGCCGTTGCCGATCAGCCCTTCGGTAAGGCGCAGGGGGGCAAGGAGATTGACGGCCAAGACGGCGTTCCAGCGGGCGTCATCCATGTTGGCCAGCAGCTTGTCGCGGGTGATGCCGGCATTGTTGACCAAGATGTCGGCGTGGCCGCCGTGGTGCTCGCGCAGGTGCTCGGTGATCTTGTCGACGGCGTCCTCCGCGGTGACGTCGAGCCACAACGCGGTGCCCCCGACGGGGCTGGCGGTTTCGGCCAGGGTCTCGGCGGCCGACTCTACGTCGATCGCGACGACGCGGGCGCCGTCGCGAGCGAACACCTCGGCGATCGTTGCGCCGATTCCGCGGGCCGCGCCCGTCACGATCGCGACCTTGCCGTCCAGCGGCCGCTCCCAGTCGGCCGGCGGCGTGGAGTCGGCCTCGCCGATGTAGAAGACCTGGCCGTCGACGTACGCCGATTTAGCCGACAGGATGAAGCGCATGGTCGATTCCAGGCCCGTCGCAGCGGGTTTGGCGTGCGGCGACAAGTACACCAGCGCCACCGTGGCACCGTGACGCAGTTCCTTGCCCAGCGAGCGGGTGAAGCCCTCCAGCGCGCGCTGGGCGATCCGCTCATGGGTGCCGGCGGCGGCGTCGGGCGTGGTGCCGACCACCACGACGCGTGCGCAGTGGCCGAGGTTGCGCAGCAGCGGCGTGAAGAAGTCGTGCAATCCGTTGAGCCCCTCCGGCTCGCTGATGCCGGTGGCGTCGAAAACCAGCCCGCCGAATTGGTCGGCCCAGCGGCCGCCCAGATTGTTGCCCACCAGGTCATAGTCCTTGTCCAGCGCCGCGCGCAGGGGTTCGACCACTCTGCCCTCACCGCCGATCAGCAAGGATCCGGCCAGCGGCGGATCACCCGGCCGGTAGCGGCGGAGTTTCTCGGGTTGCGGAAGACCAAGTTGCTTTGCCAGAAGCGATCCAGGACCGGAGTTGACGATCTGCGAGAACAGGTCGGACGAGAGCTTGGGAGCCACGGAGCTGCCTTCCATTTTCTTTCCAGGTCGGACGTGCCGTACCGGACAACCGTATCGAGGACGAACTTACTTCAGAGTAAGAACAGTGGGTAGTATGGCCTCAGACAGCCGAGTCCCAGACCGATAGAGCCGGAGATGCACGGAGAAGAAATGGCCCCTGCGAGTTCTGCGGCAAGTAACCAGGTTGCCCAGCGAAGTGCTGCGCCCAGGCGACGCGTCGCCGTGCTGGGTGGCAATCGCATCCCGTTCGCACGGTCCGACGGCGCGTATGCCGAGGCGTCCAACCAAGACATGTTCACCGCCGCACTGGGTGGCCTGGTGGACCGGTTCGGGCTGGCCGGCGAACGGCTGGGCGTGGTCGTCGGCGGCGCTGTGCTCAAGCACAGCCGCGACTTCAACCTGATGCGCGAATGCGTGCTGGGTTCCGAACTGTCCGCGTACACACCCGCGGTCGACATGCAGCAGGCCTGCGGCACCGGCCTGCAAGCCGCCATCGCCGCGGCCGACGGCATCGCGGCCGGCCGCTACGACGTGGCCGCCACCGGCGGGGCGGACACCGCCTCCGACCCCCCGGTCGGGTTCGGTGACGAGCTGCGCCGCACGTTGCTGAGACTGCGCCGGGCCAGGTCCTATACCGAGCGGCTGAAGCTGGTCGGCAAACTGCCGGCCACCCTCGGGGTCGAGATACCGGTGAACAAAGAGCCGCGCACCGGCCTGTCGATGGGCGAGCACGCCGCTATCACCGCCAAGCAACTGGGGATCAAACGCGTCGACCAGGACGAGCTGGCCGCCGCCAGTCATCGCAACATGGCCGCCGCCTACGACCGTGGCTTCTTCGACGACCTGGTCACGCCATTTCTGGGGCTCTACCGCGACGACAATCTGCGGCCCGACTCCAGCGTGGAAAAACTGGCCAGGCTCACGCCGGTTTTCGGCGTCAAGGCCGGCGACGCGACGATGACGGCCGGCAATTCGACTCCGCTGACCGACGGTGCATCGGTCGCGTTGCTGGCCACACAGGATTGGGCGGTCGGCCATTCATTGGCTCCGCTGGCCTACCTGATCGATGCGGAGACCGCCGCGGTCGACTACGTCAACGGACGCGACGGCCTGCTGATGGCACCGACGTATGCGGTGCCCCGCCTGCTGGCCCGCAATGGGCTGAGTTTGCAGGACTTCGACTTCTACGAGATCCACGAGGCGTTCGCGTCGGTGGTGCTGGCGCATCTGCAGGCGTGGGAGTCCGAGGAGTACTGCAAGGAGCGGCTGGGTCTGGACGCCGCGCTGGGGTCGATCGATCGCTCCAAGCTCAATGTCAACGGCTCGTCATTGGCCGCCGGTCACCCCTTCGCAGCTACCGGCGGGCGGATCCTTGCTCAGACGGCCAAGCAGCTCGCCCAGAAGAAGGCCGAACAGCAGGGCAGTGGACCGGGAAGGGCTGTCCGAGGCCTGATCTCGATCTGCGCTGCCGGTGGCCAGGGCGTAGCGGCGATTCTGGAAGCCTGACCGCCTTCCCGGCACGGGGGGCCGATGCATTCCGTCACAGCGCCGGTTAGGAAAGCGGGCGGGTGGGTATGCGGGGGAGCGGATGGCCTCGTGTTGTGGTCTGACTCCCCGACCCCAGACGGCAATGCGGGGCATCCTCCGGATCGACCGCCTGCGTGTATGCGCAGGACGGTTGTGAAAACGGCCGCCGCTGGAGTGAGGGGATCCAGCGGCGGCCTTTTTGGTATCCAGCGACCGCATGAGCAAGGTCCCCCGCACCCACCGGAAAGCGGGGGACCTTGCGTTTGCTGTTCGGGCTGGGCCGATCAGAAGGCGGCTTCGTCGAGCTCCATGATGTCGTTGTCCAGCGTCTCGATCACCTCGCGGGTGCTGGTCAGCATCGGCAAGAAGTTCTTCGCGAAGAACGATGCCACCGCAACTTTGCCCTCATAGAAGGACCGCTCCGCGCCGCTGGCACCGGCGTCGAGCGCCTGCACCGCCACCGCGGCCTGACGCTGCAACAACCAGCTGATGACCAGGTCACCGACGCTCATCAGGAAGCGCACCGAGCCCAGGCCCACTTTGTAGAGGCTGGTCACGTCTTCCTGCGCCGCCATCAGGTAGCCGGTCAGCGTGGCCGCCATCGCCTGGACGTCGGCCAGTGCCGTGGCCAGCAGCTCGCGTTCGGACTTGAGCCGGCCGTTGCCCGCCTCGCTGTCGACGAACTCCTGAATTTGGCCCGCCACGTGGCCCAGCGCCACACCCTTGTCACGGATGATCTTGCGGAAGAAGAAGTCCTGCGCCTGGATGGCGGTAGTGCCCTCGTAGAGTGAGTCGATCTTGGCGTCCCGGATGTACTGCTCGATCGGGTAGTCCTGCAGGAAGCCGGACCCGCCGAATGTCTGCAGGCTCTCGGTCAGCTTCGCGTAGGCCTGCTCGGAGCCCACGCCCTTGACCACCGGCAGCATCAGGTCGTTGATCTTGACGGCCAGATTGGCGTCTACGCCGTGCACTGCCGCGGCGACCGCCGCGTCCTGGAACGTCGCGGTGTAGAGGTACAGCGCCCGTAGACCCTCGGCGTAGGCCTTTTGAGTCATCAGCGACCGGCGCACGTCAGGGTGATGCGTGATGGTCACCCGCGGTGCGGTCTTGTCGGTCATCTGGGTCATGTCGGCGCCCTGCACCCGGGACTTGGCGTATTCCAGCGCGTTCAGGTAACCGGTCGACAGGGTTGCGATGGCCTTGGTGCCGACCATCATGCGGGCCATCTCGATGACGTCGAACATCTGCGCGATGCCGTCGTGGACCTCGCCGACCAGCCAGCCCTTGGCGGGCACGCCGTGCTGGCCGAGCGACAGTTCACAGGTCGCCGAGACCTTCAGGCCCATCTTGTGCTCGACGTTGGTCACGAACACGCCGTTGCGTTCGCCAAGCTCACCGGTCTCGAAGTCGAACAGGAATTTGGGCACCAGGAACAGCGACAGGCCCTTGGTCCCCGACCCGGCACCCTCGGGGCGCGCCAGCACCAGGTGGACGATGTTCTCGAACAAGTCGCCGGAGTCGGCGGAGGTGATGAACCGCTTCACGCCGTCGATGTGCCAGGAGCCGTCATCCTGCTTGATTGCTTTGGTCCGCCCGGCGCCGACGTCGGAACCGGCGTCCGGCTCGGTGAGCACCATGGTGGCACCCCACTCACGCTCGGCGGCCAGCACCGACCACTTCTTCTGCTCCTCAGTGCCGAGGTGGTAGACGATGTTTGCGAAGCTGGCGCCGCCGCCGTACATCCACACCGCGGGATTGGCCCCCAGAATGTGCTCTTGCAGCGCCCACAACAACGCCTTGGGCATCGGCGTGCCACCGAGCGCCTCCTCGATGCCGACCTTGTGCCAACCGGCTTCCTGAACCGCGCGGAACGACTTCTTGAAGGATTCCGGCAGCGTCACCGAATGCGTTTCCGGATCAAAGACCGGGGGATTGCGGTCCCCCTCGACGAACGACTCCGCGACCGGGCCTTCGGCCAGCCTGCTCATCTCGGTCAGCATTTCCCGGGCGGTGTCGACATCCAGGTCGGCGAAATCGCCTTCGCCTAAAGCCTTGTCAACGCCCAAGACCTCGAACAGGTTGAACACCTGGTCACGGACGTTGCTTTTGTAGTGGCTCACTACATTCCTCCTCGTTGAGAATGCCACTTGTGGTTGGGTACTAGGGCTAAGTTACCCACCAGTAACACAGCTAAACTATCGCTCTGCCTGCTTCAACGCAAGTCGATGTGAGGTAAATTTCACAATCTAATTAACCAACCGGTTGGGACGGCTGTCGTCTAGTCCTGCGGCCCCCGTTCACCTGCGACGATGATGGACAGATGACAACTGTGGGCAACGCCACCGCCGTGCCCGTGGTGGATCTGCAGGCCGGTCCAGATCCGCTGCGGGAGGGTCTGCGCGAGACCGCGCACCAGGTGGGGTTCTGCTACCTGACGGGCCATGGCGTGCCAGAAGAACTCGCGCGCAAAGTGCTCGGCGTGGCACGCCGGCTGTTCGACCTGCCGGAAGCGGACAAAAACGCAATCGCGATGGTTCGCAGTCCCCATTTCCGCGGCTACACCCGGCTCGGTGGTGAGCTGACCCGCGGCCAGGTGGATTGGCGTGAGCAGATCGACATCGGACCGGAACGTCCGCCGATCGGTGGGCCCGGCAAGCCGGACTACTTGTGGTTGCAGGGCCCGAACCAGTGGCCGGCCGCTCTGCCCGAGCTGCCCGGCATCATCGATGAGTGGGATGCCGCGCTGTCGTCGGTAGCTCGTACCCTGCTCCGGCACTGGGCAGCTGCGCTGGGCAGCCCATCGGACGTGTTCGACTCGGCCTTCGCCGAAACGCCCGCCACGCTGATCAAGATGATCCGTTATCCCGCTCGCGCGGCCAGTTCGCAGGGCGTGGGTGCGCACCGCGACGCCGGGGTGCTCACCCTGCTGCTCGCCGAGCCGGGTAGCCGCGGTCTGCAGGTGCGGCGCCCCGCAAGCGGTCACCCGGGGCACCGCGACTCGCCGGGCTGGATCGACGTGCCGCCGTTGGAAGGCACGTTCATCGTCAACATCGGCGAGCTGCTCGAGGTGGCAACGGGCGGCTACCTGAAGGCTACTGAGCACCGGGTGAATCTCGACGGGCCGGGGGCCGGGCGGATTTCGGTGCCCTACTTCTTCAACCCGCGACTGGACGCCCGGATACCGGTGCTGTCGCCGCCCGCTGAACTACGGGCCCTCGTGGCGCACGCCGATAAGTCGGATGACCCGTCGGACCCCATCTTCGCGGTCTACGGTCGCAACGCCTGGAAGAGCAGACTGCGGGCCCACCCGGATGTGGCCGCCGCGCACGGATACTCTCAGGGTGCTGCCGACGGCTCGACGGCCGGCGAGGTAGGGTCGGGCAGGCGTAATCCGTCTTCGACTTCAAGGGGCAAGTGAAGTCCGGTGAACTTTACGAACAAGCTGACACCGTCCACCCTTCGTGAGGCCTTCGGCCACTTCCCGTCGGGGGTGGTGGCCATTGCCGCCGAGGTCCGAGGAATGCGGGAAGGCCTGGCAGCCAGCACCTTTGTCCCGGTCTCGCTCGAGCCGCCACTGGTGTCGTTCTGCGTGCAGAACACGTCGACGACCTGGCCCAAGCTCAAGAGTGTGCCGATGCTGGGCATCAGCGTGCTCGGCGAGACCCACGACGACGCCGCCCGCACCCTGGCCGCCAAAACCGGGGACAGATTCGCCGGTTTGGAGACGGTGTCCAAGGACAGCGGCGCGGTCTTCATCAAGGGCACCGGCCTGTGGCTGGAGAGCGCGATCGAGCAACTGATCCCGGCCGGTGATCACACCATCGTGGTTTTGCGGGTCAACGAAGTGACGGTGGATGCCGAGGTGGCACCCATTGTGTTCCACCGCAGCGTGTTCCGGCGGCTCGGCGTCTGAACCTGGTCGCCGGCTACTAGGGGCGGTGACCGAGTTCTTCCCGAAAGCCCTGGATGCGCTGCTCGATTTCAGCGGCGTCATCGTGACGGCCTTCTTTGTGGGCAAATTCGGCGCGCCGGGACAACTCCCGGATCGCGGTGCGGATGTCGTTGACGCTGGTGGTTTCTCGCATTTCTCCCAAGTCGCCTTTCCGGTCACGCTCAGACCGCCGGGCAATCAACCCAACAGGACTCTTAGCTTAGGAGATACCCCGCTGCGCTTCCGGGCTAACGTCCAAGGGGACCGTTCAGCGACGGAAAAGCTTGTTACCCAACCAGACCACCGGGTCGTATTTGCGGTCGACGACCCGCTCCTTCATCGGGATCAACGCGTTGTCGGTGATCTTGATGTGTTCCGGACACACCTCGGTGCAGCACTTCGTGATGTTGCAGTAGCCCAGGCCATGCTCCTGCTGAGCCTGGTTTCGGCGGTCCAGCGTGTCCAGCGGGTGCATTTCGAGTTCAGCGATCCGCATCAAGAAGCGCGGTCCGGCGAACGCCTTCTTGTTCTCCTCGTGATCGCGGACCACGTGGCAGACGTTCTGGCACAGGAAGCACTCGATGCACTTGCGGAATTCCTGCGAGCGTGCGACGTCGGTCTGCGCCATCCGGTATTCCCCGGGCTGCAGCTCCTTGGGCGGTGCGAACGCGGGGATCTCGCGTGCCTTCTCGTAGTTGAAGGAGACGTCGCTGACCAGGTCGCGAATCACCGGGAACGTACGCAGCGGCGTCACGGTCACCACCTCGTCCTCGGCGAACGTGGACATCCGGGTCATGCACATCAACCGGGGATAACCGTTGATCTCGGCCGAGCACGATCCGCACTTACCCGCCTTGCAGTTCCACCGCACCGCGAGGTCGGGCGTCTGGGTCTGCTGCAGGCGATGGATGACGTCGAGCACCACCTCGCCCTCGTTGACCTCAACCGTGAAGTCCTGCAGCGCGCCGTCGGCATCGTCGCCGCGCCACACCCGGAAACTCGCGTTGTAGGTCATCAGCCTCTCCGTCCTGGATGCTCGGCCAGCTCACCGTCGGTGTAGTACTTCTCCAACTCGGAAATCTCGAAGAGCTCCAGTAAGTCCGGACGCATTGGCGCCTGGTCTTCGCGAGTGATAGTGACGTCGGGAATCATGGCATCCCCGTCGGCTGCCCGGCAGACCAGCAGCACCTTGCGCCAGGACGAGTCCATCGACGGGTGGTCGTCGCGGGTGTGCCCACCACGGCTCTCGGTGCGCGCCAGCGCGGCCTTGGCGACGCATTCGCTGACCAACAGCATGTTGCGCAGGTCGATAGCCAGGTTCCAGCCGGGGTTGTACTGGCGATGCCCCTCCACGTGGATGTTGTTGAACCGCTCGCGAAGTTTGTCGAGCCGGTCGAGGGCCTTGGTGATTTCTTTCGCGTTGCGGATGATGCCGACCAGATCGTTCATCGACTCCTGCAGTTCCAAGTGCAGGGTGTAGGGATTCTCTGCCGTGGCGCCGTTTGCCGGTGTCTCGAAGGGGGCCAGCGCCCTCTTCGCCGCCGCGTCGAGGGCCTCGGGTGAGACGGTCGGGCGGCTGCTCAGTGCCCGCGCGTAGTCGGCGGCGCCCAGGCCGGCCCGCCGGCCGAAGACCAGCAGGTCGGACAGCGAGTTGCCGCCCAGCCGGTTGGAGCCGTGCATGCCGCCGGAGCACTCACCGGCCGCGAAGAGGCCGGGGACGGTGGCGGCTCCCGTGTCCGCGTCGACCTCGATACCACCCATCACGTAGTGACAGGTGGGTCCGACTTCCATCGGCTCTTTGGTGATGTCGACCCCGGCCAGCTCCATGAACTGGTGGTACATCGACGGCAACTGCCGCTTGATCTGCTCGGGTGTCAGCCGGGACGCGATGTCGAGGTAGACCCCACCGTGCGGGGTGCCGCGGCCGGCTTTGACCTCCGAGTTGATCGCCCGGGCGACCTCGTCGCGGGGCAGCAGGTCCGGCGTGCGACGGGCCGAGTCGTTGTCCTTGAGCCACTGGTCGGCCTCTTGCTCGGATTCGGCGTACTGACCTTTGAACACCGGAGGGATGTAGTCGAACATGAAGCGCTTTCCCTCGGAGTTCTTCAGCACTCCGCCGTCACCGCGAACACCCTCGGTGACCAGGATCCCTTTCACGCTCGGCGGCCACACCATGCCGGTGGGGTGGAACTGCACGAACTCCATGTTGATCAGCGACGCGCCCGCCCGCAGCGCCAATGCGTGTCCGTCGCCGGTGTATTCCCAGGAGTTCGAGGTCACCTTGAACGACTTGCCGATCCCGCCGGTGGCCATCACCACCGCAGGAGCCTCGAACACGACGAACCGGCCGCTTTCGCGCCAGTAGCCGAACGCTCCGGCGATCGCGTCACCGTCTTTGAGCAGCTCGGTGATCGTGCACTCGGCGAACACCTTGATCCGCGCCTCGTAGTCGCCGAGCTCGGCGTGATCCTCCTGCTGCAGCGAGACGATCTTCTGCTGCATGGTGCGGATCAGCTCCAGGCCAGTGCGGTCGCCGACGTGCGCCAGACGCGGGTAGGTGTGCCCACCGAAGTTGCGCTGACTGATCTTGCCGTCTTTGGTGCGGTCGAAGAGCGCGCCGTAGGTCTCCAGCTCCCAGACCCGGTCCGGTGCCTCCTTGGCGTGCAGTTCGGCCATCCGCCAGTTGTTGAGGAACTTCCCACCGCGCATCGTGTCGCCGAAGTGGGTCTTCCAGTTGTCCTTGGGGTTGGTGTTGCCCATCGAAGCCGCGCAACCACCCTCGGCCATCACCGTGTGGGCCTTGCCGAACAGCGACTTGCATACCACCGCGACTTTGAGGCCGCGTTCGCGCGCTTCGATGACCGCACGCAGCCCCGCGCCGCCGGCACCGATGACGACTACGTCGTAGGCGTGCCGTTCGACCTCAACCATGAAACCTCACTCAGCTATTTCTGGCATTTCTGAAATGGCTTGTCAGCCAACGAATCTCAAGTCGGCGATGGTGCCGCTGGCCACCAGCATGACGTAGAAGTCGGTCAGTGACAGGGTGCCCAAGGTGATCCAGGCAAACATCATGTGCCGCGTGTTCAGCTTGCTGACCTGGGTCCAGGTCCAATAGCGCACCGGGTGCTTGGAGAAATGCTTCAGCCGACCGCCGGTGACATGCCTGCACGAATGGCACGAGAGCGTGTAGGCCCACAGCAATAGCACATTGGTCACCAAAATGACGTTGCCCAAACCGAACCCGAAACCGGAGGGCGAATGAAACGCCATTATCGCGTCATAAGTGTTGATCAGCGAAACCACCAGCGCGAAGTAGAAGAAGTAGCGGTGGCTGTTCTGGATGATCAGCGGAAGCCTGGTTTCGCCGGTGTAGTGGGCCCGGGGCTCGGGTACTGCGCAAGCGGTCGGCGACTGCCACACCGATCGGTAGTAGGCCTTGCGGTAGTAGTAGCAGGTGAGCCGGAATCCGAGCAGGAACGGCAATACCAGCGTCCCCAATGGAATCCACCACGGGAAGTGCCCGAACCAGACACCCAGATGGCTGGCTCCCGGCTCGCATGATGCGCTGACGCACGGCGAGTAGAACGGGGTGAGGTAATGGTATTTGTCCACCCAGTAACTGTTGCCCCAGAACGCCCGGGTGGTCGCGTAGACGATAAACGCTGCCAGGCCGAGGTCGGTGACCAGCGGTGGGACCCACCATCGGTCGGTGCGGAGCGTCCGTTGCGCTATCCGGGCGCGGGTAGGTGAGAAAACGCCGGACTCAGAACGGTTCGCTGTGGGTGCGCTCATCTGGTGATCCTCTTCGCGTGTTATCTGGTCGAAGGGTACACAGAGAGCACCCCCCGTTTTTCGGGGGGTTTAGGTAGTCAGGACCTGCTGTGACCCCCGACACCCTCGTCGTCGACGTCGCGCCAGAATTCGCTGTCGTATGGGGTGTCGGGGATGACGATCTTCTCACCGGATTGCTGCACCGTGGCGCGCGCCGAGTCCAATTCGGACAAGTCGGTATCAAGCAATTCGACGTCGCCGAGAATCCGATCAGCGTCAATGACGATGCGACGCATCGCCGGGCTGTCGCCGTATCGCGCCTTCAACGAGTTCACGCACCGCCGCAGGCCGCCGACGAGGTCGTGAAGCTCGGCGAGTTCAGTCGTTGTGGACAACGGACCTCCTGGGCAGATGGTGTTCCGGATCACAATACGCACTCGATACCATCCACGGCGCACGCCTGAGCTCAGGCGGTCGTCCGGGCGAGCAGAGCAACCGCCGCGTGGCTGTGGCGGAGCGCGCTACCGCACTGCGGGAGTGCTGCATCCGCCGGATCTCTCGCCATCACCGCCGCGGTCGGGCGCAGCCGCCGTCGGCCTGACGTCGTGAACACGATGGACCGCGACAAATACGTTGCGCGCCAGTGAAATTGATGCCGATGAGGCCGTGGGTGACCGGCGGGGCCCAGACGCGATGAATCCGGCGAAGCCCTGGGGCGCCGCCGGATTCATCAGCGTTGCTCGCGAACAGCCCGGGGTTACTTGGTGATCGCGATGCGCTGCGGCTGGCTTCCGGCGTAAGCACCGGCGACCCGGACCGTCAGCACGCCGGCGTCGTAGGAAGCCGTGATCGCGTCGCCGGTGACGTGCGCCGGCAGCTGGAACGACCGGCGGAACGATCCGTACCGGATCTCACGCAGGGTGCGGCCGGCGCCGTCCCCTGCGTCCTGGGCGCGCTCGTCGCGGTGTTCGCCATGGATCACCAGGCGGCCGCGCTCAACTTCGACAGTGACGTCTTTGTCGACGTCAACGCCCGGCAGTTCCAGCCGTACGACGGCGTCATCGCCGTCCTTGACGACCTCTGCGGCCGGCCTGAAACCACTGGCCACTGGCGTGTACCAGTCCGCCGCGGCGGCAGGGCCGAAGAAGTCTCGGAACCACCGGTCGGTGTCCCAAGCCGGTCGCGACCACAGTGCGAGGTTGCTCATGGGCATCTCCTTACGCTTCCTTGTGAGTTAGCTGTGACCGGCGCCTTACCGGTCGGCTGTATGTAAAAACATGAGTCGACCACGCTTAAGTTCCACCTGGCTGTTCGCCCTCGGCGAACAATGTCACAGGCGTTTCTGTGAGGTGTGAGGCCTTCGTCATGCGACCGTCACATTTGGCGGATCGGCGGTAATTTCTAGCGCCTACCCTCAATTACATGGCTGCAGACGGGATTTCGCGCGCGCACTGTGCGGTCCGTCACATCATCGTGGTCGGGCATGGCATGGTGGGCCACCGGATGGTCGAGGCGCTCCGTGCCCGCGACACGGGCGGATCCTGGCGAATCACGGTTTTCGCCGAGGAAGCCGACGCGGCTTATGACCGTGTCGGCTTGACCTCCTACACCGAAAGCTGGGACCGGGGCCTGCTGGCATTGCCCGGCAACGACTACGCCGGTGACGAGCGGGTCCGGTTGCTGCTGAACACGCGCGTCGTTGAGATAGATCGCGCGACCAAGTCGGTTCTCACCGCCGACGGTGAGCGGCACAACTACGACACCTTGGTGCTGGCCACCGGGTCCTACGCATTCGTCCCGCCGGTGCCCGGCCATGACCTGCCGGCATGCCACGTCTACCGCACGCTCGACGACCTCGACACGATCCGCGCCGACGCCCAGAGCGCCCTGCAGGCCGGTCACGCCGCCGCGGGGGTGGTCATCGGCGGCGGCCTGTTAGGACTCGAAGCCGCTAATGCGCTGCGCCAGTTCGGTTTGCAGACGCACGTCGTCGAGATGATGGCGCGACTGATGGCCCAACAGATCGACGAGGCCGGCGGCGCGCTGCTGGCCCGGATGATCACCGACCTCGGGATTGGGGTGCACGTCGGGACGGGTACCGATGCGATCGAATCGGTTTCGCATCCGGACGGTTCGTCGTCGGTGCGGGTGCACCTGGCTGACGGCGACGTCATCGATGCCGGCGTGGTGATCTTCGCGGCCGGCGTCCGGCCGCGCGACGAGCTGGCGGCGGCGGCGGGGCTGACGCTCGCCGAACGGGGTGGCGTGCTCACCGACTTGTCTTGCCGGACAAGCGATCCTGACATCTACGCGGTCGGGGAGGTGGCAGCGATCGAGGGCCGGTGCTACGGCCTGGTCGGGCCGGGGTACACCTCCGCTGAGGTGGTGGCGGACCGGCTGCTGGGCGGTGCCGCGGAGTTCCCGGATGCGGACCTGTCGACAAAGCTCAAACTACTGGGCGTCGACGTCGCCAGCTTCGGTGACGCGATGGGGGTGACCGAGAACTGTCTCGAGGTGGCCATCAACGACGCGGTGAAGCGGACATACGCCAAACTGGTGCTGTCCGACGACGCCAAAACCCTGCTCGGCGGGGTGCTGGTGGGCGATGCCTCGTCGTACGGGGTATTGCGGCCCATGGTCGGCAGCGAGCTGCCCGGGGATCCGTTCGCGCTGATCGCGCCGGCACAGTCTGGCGGTGGTGCGGTTTTGGGCGTCGGCGCGCTACCGGATTCGGCGCAGATCTGCTCGTGCAACAACGTCACCAAGGGTGACCTGAAGGGCGCGATCGCGGGCGGCTGCGGCGACGTTCCCGCGCTCAAGTCCTGCACGGCAGCCGGCACCTCGTGCGGGTCGTGCGTGCCGCTGCTCAAACAGCTGCTGGAAGCCGAGGGCGTGGAACAGTCCAAGGCGCTGTGCGAGCACTTCAGCCAGTCGCGGGCGGAGCTTTTCGAGATCATTTCCGCTACCGAGATCCGGACGTTCTCGGGGCTGCTGGAACGCTTCGGCCGCGGAAAGGGTTGCGACATCTGCAAACCCGTCGTCGCTTCGATCCTGGCTTCCACCGGATCGGACCACATACTCGACGGTGAGCAAGCCTCGCTGCAAGACTCCAACGACCACTTCCTGGCGAACATCCAGAAGAACGGCAGCTACTCGGTAGTGCCCCGGGTGCCCGGTGGTGACATCAAGCCCGAACATCTGATCCTGATCGGCCAGATCGCACAAGAATTCGGGCTTTACACCAAGATCACCGGCGGTCAGCGCATCGACATGTTCGGCGCCCGGGTGGACCAGTTGCCACAGATCTGGATGCGGCTGGTCGACGGCGGCATGGAATCCGGTCATGCCTACGGCAAGGCTTTGCGCACCGTGAAGAGCTGCGTGGGCAGTGACTGGTGCCGCTACGGCCAGCAGGATTCGGTGCAGCTGGCCATCGACTTGGAACTGCGGTATCGCGGGCTGCGTGCGCCGCACAAGATCAAGCTGGGCGTCTCGGGCTGCGCGCGGGAGTGCGCCGAGGCGCGTAGCAAGGACGTCGGCGTCATCGCCACCGAAAAAGGCTGGAACCTATACGTCGGCGGCAATGGCGGTATGACTCCCAAGCACGCTCAGCTGCTGGCCGGCGACCTGGACACCGAGACACTGGTGCGCTACATCGACCGATTCCTGATGTACTACATCCGGACGGCCGACCGGCTGCAACGTACCGCGCCGTGGGTCGAATCGCTGGAGGGCGGTCTCGATCACGTGCGCGAGGTCGTGTGCGACGACTCGCTGGGACTGGCGCAAGAATTCGAGGCCGCAATGGAGCGGCATGTGCAGAACTACCAGTGCGAATGGAAGGGCGTGCTGGAGGATCCGGACAAGCTGTCGCGGTTCGTGTCCTTCGTCAACGCACCGGACGCCGTCGACTCGACGGTGACATTCACCGAGCGTGCCGGGCGCAAAGTGCCTGTGCCCATTGGCATGCCGCGGGTCCGCTCATAGATCTCCGGAGGAACTGGGAAAAAGATGACGCTTCTCAACGACATTCGGGTATGGACCACCGCTTGTACATACGACTACCTCATCCCGGGACGGGGCGTCGGTGTGCTGCTCGACGACGGCACCCAGGCGGCGCTGTTCCGGCTGGACGACGGGTCGGTGCACGCGGTGGGCAATGTCGACCCATTTTCCGGGGCGGCAGTGCTGTCGCGTGGGATTGTGGGCGATCGCGGAGGCCGTGCCACGGTCCAGTCGCCCATCCTGAAGCAGGCTTTTTCGCTGGAAGACGGCTCTTGCCTGGACGATCCTGACTACTCGGTGCCGGTGTACCAGGTGCGTGTCACGCCCGACGGCTTCATCCAGATCGCGCGGCCGGCAGAAATCACCGCGTGATATCACCAACGAGGTAGCGCTGCATCGTCGGGCCGATCGCGTCGACGAGCATATCCACCGACATCGAGTGCAGCGGCTCAGAGCGGATGCCGTAGCGCATGATGCCCAAGCCGACCAGTTGCGAGGCGCATAACGACGCCCGCATGGCGGCCCTGTCGGCACCCAGGATCTTCAGCAGCGGGCCGAAAACCGGGCCGACGAACATGCTTTGCACGATTTCGGCGGTCTTGGCCATCCCCGTCGATGCGATCGCACTCGCCGCGAAGGGGCCACCGCCGGCCGCATCCCAGGTGGTGATCAGCATGTGCAACGTCCGGCGGCCCACCTGGTTGACCCCTCCGGTGACGATTCGGTCGATGAATTCCGGTGTGCCGAAGGGCAAACGCAGCATCTTCGCGACCGGATCAAGGAGCCCATGCGATGGCTCTTCGCGACGGGGCATGGTGTCAGGATCGCCCGTAGGAGAGCAAAGATCAAGCGTCGCCCGGTCGGCGTGCCCGGTCGGCGAGACCCGTTTAAGCTGCGGAATTCGGCAGCATGAGGGGACCGTGAGGCTGCCGGCGTGGGCCGGGCCGCCACGGTGCAGGCCGGGCGGTGGGACCCAGGACCGGCGGCATGGCCCGGCGGAATCGGTCCGCAATCAGCCGCGCCAGCCCGGGATGGGTGCCCAGCGGTTGGCTGACCAGGTCCGCGCCACAGGCATGCAGCCGTTCTTGGAACAGGCCATCGGCCAGCAGGTAGGAGGCGACCACGACACGGCGGGCACCGTCGCGGCACGCGTCGGCCGTCGCCATGGCCACGGCCTCGTGCAGTTCTGGATCTCCAGTGGCCGCAAACCCCAGGCGCACTCGTGATCCGGTCAGCGCCGACAACAGCGTCGCAGCGGTATGCAGGTCGGAACGCGCCCTTGCGTCCGATGTTCCCGCGGCGGCGAGAATCACCGAATCGCCAGGGCGCCAACCGCTTTTCAGCAACTGATCACCGACTATCCGCGCGATCTGGCCGCTCGGCCCCACAGCGCGGGTGACGATGACGTCCGGGTGTCCGCTGACGGCGACGTGGGCGGGCAGATCGGTGCGGACGTGATATCCGCGGGACAGAAACGCGGGCACCACGATGGCGGGCCGGCCGGTTGCCCTCGCCTGCGACAGCACCTCGCTGGGTGTAGGTCCCAACACGTCGACGAACGCAACCTGCACGGTGCCGCCGACCAGCCTGCTCACCTGCGCGGCGAGGTCTTCGACCATTGCGACGCCGGCCGGTCTGCGGGTGCCGTGCGCAGCCAGGATCAGGTCCATGGCGAACCGGGCGGTTCGTCGATCGCCAGCCGGTAACCGCGCTTGACCACCGTTGTGATGATGTTCTTGTCGCCCAAAGCCGTTCGCAGCCGTAGCACGGCCGTGTCGACCGCGTGCGGGTCGTTGCTACTGCCGGGCAGTACCCGTAACAAGTCGCTGCGTGCGACGACGTCGCCCGGTCGTTGTGCCAGCGCACGCAGTGTCGCCATCCCGGACGGGGACAGCCGCTTCATCGAACCGTCCACCAGCACGCAGGTTCCGCGGACATCAACCACGTGACCGGCGGCCTTCACGATGCACGACCCGAGTAGCGGTAGCTCCTCGGCTACATGTCGGGCCAATGCTCCTAACCGCATTCGTTCGGGTGATGACGTTGGGACGCCTTTTCGGATTAGCGGTCTGGAAGTTACCGGGCCGACGCACATCGCGTGCACATCAGTGCGCAGGGCTTCCAACAGTTGGTCCTCGATATTCAAATCGCGGCTGCGTTCCAGCACCGCTGCTGCCGCGGGTGCCGAAGTGAAGGTGACCGCATCGAATTGTCGTCGTGCAATCCCGCTGACCAGCTGATCAAAATCGCCGCCCAATGGCGTTGGCTTCCACCGATACACCCGGATGGGTACAACTTCGGCGCCGGCGAAACGCAACCCGCCGAGAAATTCCGGGAACGGGTCCCAAGCGTCGGCAGCGCCGTGCAGCTGGACGGCGATACGCATTCCGGATAGACCCGATTTGAGCAGGTATTCCAGTACTTCCTGTGAGGATTCGGACTCCGGAGACCACTCCTCGTGCAGGCCTGCGGCGCGCAGCGCCCCGGTCGCCTTCGGTCCGCGCGACACGATCCGGGCTGACGACAACGACTCGATGAGCTGGTTTGCCAGCCCCCACCCCTCGGCCGCGGCCAGCCAGCCGCGAAGGCCGATACCGGTGTGCACTACCAGAATGTCGGGTGGCTCAGCGATCAATGCCGCGGTGTTGGTGTGCAGTTCGTCATCGTCGGGCAGCGCGATCATGTTGATCGCGGGGGCGCTGCAGACCTCGGCGCCGTGCCGGCTGAGTAGTGCGCACAGCTCCTCGGCGCGCCGGGCTGACGTCACCGCGATCCGGTAACCGGTCAGTGGCGCGGAGTCTGCTGCTGCCCCCATGTGACCTGTGTATGCCTGGGACGTTTCGGCTGCGTTACCGAGCAATTGCTGACGCATTGCCCTCACCGCTCGACCGTGTCATCACACTCGTGCGGGCTCGGAGTGGGCCTGGGACTCCGACCCGCTCGCGGTCACCGACACGGGTCGGCGCACATACCTCGTCCACGTCACGGCCGCAGCGGCGACGTAGAAGAACAAGAAGGCCCAATACGCCGATGTGTCGGTGCCGGTACTGAGGTAGGACTGCCGCAGTGCGAGGTTGATGCCTACGCCGCCCAGCGCGCCGAACGCCGCGACGAATCCGATGACCGCCCCCGAGGTGGCCTGCGACCAGCGGCGGCGATCGGTTTCAGGCAGGCCGGGTCGGTGGCTACGCGCCTCGAAGACCGATGGGATCATCTTGTACACCGACCCGTTGCCCAGCCCGGCCAGGATGAACAGGGCCATGAAGCCGCAGATGTATCCGATCATGGTCGCTGCGGTGGTGAGGCCGGGCGTGTGGTCGTCTTGGGTGCTGATGGCGACCAGGAACCCGGTGACGAGCGCCATGGTGGCTAAGACCGCCAAAGTGACGCGGCTGCCGCCGACGCGATCGGCGAGCCTGCCGCCGTAGATGCGGGCCAGCGATCCCAGCGCCGGACCGATGAAGGCGAACTCCGCGGCGTGCAGCGAGGCCTGTGCGTGGCTTTGCCCGGCGCCCACGAAGTTGATCTGCAGCACCTGGCCGAACGCGAACGAGAACCCGATCCAGGAGCCGAAGGTGCCCAGGTAGAGCAACGCGAGCACCCAGCTGTCCCGCTCGGAGAGGATCGAGCGCAGGTGGCTCCTGTCATAGGTGGCGTGCTCCAGGTTGTCCATGTAGTGGGCCGCTCCCACGGCGACGACCGTCAGCAGAGCCAGGTAGAGTCCGCACACCCAGTAGGGCTGGTGGGGGCCGGCGACGGCGATGACCAGCAGCCCCACCAACTGGATCATCGGCACCCCGAGGTTGCCCGCCCCGGCGTTGAACCCGAGCGCGAAGCCCTTGCGCCGATGCGGGTAGAAGAAGTTGGTGTTGGTCATCGACGCCGCGTAATTGGCACCGCCCATTCCAGTCAGCGCCGCGCACACCAGATATGGCCACAGCGGCAGGCCGGGGTGGGCCAGCAGCCAGATCGTGGCGGCAGTGGGCACGAGCAACACCACGATCGAAAACACCGTCCAGTTGCGGCCGCCGAAGGTGGCGATGCCCAGTGAGTAGGGAATACGCAGGCACGCCGCGACCAATGTGGCGGTGGCGCCCAGCAGGAATTTGTCGGCCGCGGAAAACCCGTACACGTTTTGCGGCATGAACAGCGCCATCACCGGAAACAGGGTCCAGACGCCGAAGGCGATGTGGTCGCACGCGATGATCCAGAGCAGGTTGCGACGGGCGATTTTGTTGTTGCCGGCCTCCCAGGCCGCCGCGTCTTCCGGATTCCAGTCCGTGATGCGATGGTTGCGGCCCATGCGATGTTCACCTTTCGTGGACGGCGTTGTTTCCTGCGGCAGGGGCGGCGCGGCGCCGTCATGCGGCGGCGACCATGTCACGGGAGCCTCCCGGACCCTCACACCGATCCCCCCGTCGGAGAATTTGTCTGGGCGCGTAGCGGCACTGGGCCGGCGCCGACCGAAGGTGCGCCGCAGTCACCCCGCAAGGTGGCGCGCATACAGATCCCCCTCGTCAGGCCGTCCCGCCAACCGGCGCATCCGGCAGCCGTCGAGCCGGCAGTCACCCAGCACCCCCCGTGCGTCGGGGAGAGCTGTGAAGAGTCCGGCTGTCTATGCCCCTGCGGGCACCCCGAATGAAGTGGCGTGCCCTGCCGTGTCTTTCGATGCTCACATTCGAAGATGAAGTCCGTCAACTCAATCTGGCCGATATCGGCTGTAAGTTGAATCCCAGTTGTCTGGTAAATCGCTGAAGGCAATCGGGCGGGCAAAAATCGCAGCTCAGATGCGCTCCGCTGGTCGATAATGGGTGCCAGCAGGCTAAATTGTCGGCCGCACCAAGTGCTTTCGATCCTGTCGTGGAATTTCTGTGAGCTGTAACACATTTCGTGTTATCGGGAATTCTCTGCCTGGCTGTGCGTGCCCGCCGCTGTCCGAAATAAGTTTCACCAGCGCAGATGTGGTGTGTCGGGCTCCGGGTGCCGCGCGGCCGTCGAAGTAGTGCAGGACCCTGCGAGCCGACTTACCAAACGTCCCCCGGGCGCCAATCGCACATCAAGTCCGTGGAGGTGTCCAAGCTGATTCCGACCGGCAGGACGAACACCGTGCCGTCGTCGTCGGGTGTGCGGGTCGGACCGGTGGGCGAAAGCACCCAGGTCGGGCCGCCCCAGGGCAACCAGCCGCGTGCCGGGTAGACACGGCGGGCGGCAGTCGTCGAACTGAGGGCGCCCAATTGGTAGGCGCCGCGGATCACCTGCTCGACGCCGTCCAGCAGGGCATGCATCAGGCCCCGGCCACGGCAGTCCTCCCGTACCGCGACACCTTCGACGTAACCGCAGCGGAAAGCGTTGTCGCGGTACACCAATCGGCGTTGAACCACCGCGGCGTGGGCGATGATCGCGCCGTGGCGCCAGATCAGGGCGTGCATGCCGCCAAGTGCGTGCTCCCAGTCGTTCTCGGTGAAATCTCCCGCGAATGCGGTTGTGACCATTTGGCGGACGCGCCGGCGAGCCTCGCCGTCGAGATCGGCGGTGTGGACCAGGTGGGCAGTGTGTACCTGGGTGTGCACGGTCCTTGCCCAGCAGCCTTGTCCGGCGGTCTTTACTAGGAGAACGGCCAGCCCGCGGCACTCGAATGCGCCCGGCCCACCACCGGAGACCGAAGCCGGGCCCAATGCAGCCGCACCGGCTGGCCGGAACGCACCTGCGCGATTTTGTCGATGTCCTCATCGACCACCACGCCGATGACCGGATAGCCGCCGGTGACCGGGTGATCGGGTCCAAGGATCACCGGTAAACCGTTGGGAGGAACCTGAATTGCGCCGCGCGTGGTGCCTTCACTGGGTAGCTGCCGGTCCGGGTAGCGATATTGCACGGGGCGGCCGACCAACCGCATCCCCACCCGGTCGCTGCGGTCGGACGCCACTCAGTCGGTGTGTACCAGGACATCGGGATCAACGAACCAGTCATCGCGTGGACCCGGCACCACCAATAGTTCGACCACATTGCCGGTGATGGCGGCCACCGGGGCCTGGTCCAGTTCGGGGTAATCGTCGGTGTGCTCGCCGACCGGCAGCTGGTCCCCGGCCTTCAATGGCGACGGACCGATCGCCGACATCACGTCATAGCTGCGCGAGCCCAGCACCGGCGGCACACAGATGCCGCCGCGCACCGCCAGGTAGGTTCGCAGTCCGGCGCGCGGGGCGCCCAGAGCGATCACCTGTCCGTCGCGGACATGGTGAATGCTGTTGGTGCCGAACTTAATTCCGTTGACGGTTGGGTCGGTGTCGGCGCCCGTCACCGCGATGTCGACATCGCCGCCGCGGAGCCGGGCCGCGAAACCGCCGAACGTCACTTCGACGGTGGCGCGGTCGTCGGGATTGGCCACCAGGCGGTTGGCCAGCTTATGTGCGCGACGGTCGGCAGCCCCGGACCGGCTGACGCCGAGGTGGGCCAGTCCCGGCCGGCCGAGGTCTTCGACGACGGCGAGTGGTCCGGTGCGCAGAATCTCCAGGGTTGCCACGGCTATCTCCTTGCTCAGACGGCCCGGAACTGAACCCACATACCCCGCGTCAGCAACGCCGGGTTGGGCCGCGCGAGGTCCCACAGCACTGCGTCGGTGTGGCCGATGAGTTGCCAACCGCCGGGCGATTGACGCGGATATATCGCGCTGAATTCGCCGGCCAGGGCAACCGAGCCGGCCGGCACCGAGGTCCGCGGCTCACCGCGGCGCGGTACCCGCAGGCGTGGGTCGCCGTCGACCAGATACGCGAAACCCGGTGCAAAGCCGCTGAATCCGACCTGCCACAAGGCGCAGGTGTGGGCCTCGATCACCTGTGCGACGGTCAGCCCGGTGTGGCCGGCGACCTCGGCGAGGTCCGGGCCGTCGTAGACGACGTCGATCACCACATCGGCGCGGCGATCCGAAGCCGCGGCCTCATCGGCGGTGACCCGCATCTTCCGCAGCCGCTGGCGGATGATCCCTTGGCGGCGGGGGCCGTCGAGCTTCACCAGCACCGTACGGGCGGCCGGGACGATGTCGACCACACCGGCCAGCGCCGCAGATCGCAACGCGGCTGCCCATGCCAAAACCTCAGCGGTGCTGCCGCATTGGACCATCAGAGCTTGGTCGCCGTAGTCGAAAACGGTATTGCCGACCAGCTCCGTCGGCAGGTCCACCGAACAATCCGTCACGCTCATTACTCGACGGTAACCCCGGGATCTGGGCAGGGCGAGGGGGTGCGGAAGGATTTTCGAGCACTGCCAGAGCTGCCTTAGCAAACGCTCAAACAGGCGGGGTCCGGCCGTGGTCTAACCCAAGATCTTGCTGATCTGCGGGGGCAGTTGATCGGCGATCACCGGGTAGCTCAGCGTCGACGCGAAGGCGATCGCGCCGGCCAGGTCCTTGGTGGTGAAGATGTGGCGGTTCTGCGCGGTAGCTTGCGACGCCGCCACATCGGGGTCGGCCAGTAACGCCTTTTGGTCATCCGGGCTTTCGGTTGTCCAAATCACCACGTCGGCGGAATCAAGCACCGCTTTGACGTGATCGCGCGGGATGACGGCGCGGTGATCGGTGCCGAAGGGTTTGATACTGTCGGCGACGACCAGACCCATCTGATTCAGAAAGTCGGTCCGCCAGCCCGCAATGGTTGCCACGACAGTGCCCTGCCACAGCGTGCCCTGCATCAGCAACGCCTTCTTGCCGGTCCATTGCGGGTTCTTCTTGGCGACGTCGGTGAACTTCTGATCGACGGTCCCGATCAGCGACTTCATCTGGTCGGCCTGGAACACCGCCTGACCGATGGCGGTGGCCTGGTCCTTCCACGGCTCGAAAAACGCGTCGCCGTCCGACTGGGGGACGGTCGGGGCGATGGCGGACAGCTTCTGATAGGTGTCGGTGTCCACTCCGGCGTTGACGGCGACGATCAGGTCCGGTTTGAGCCCGGCGATCTGGTCGACCGGGATTCCGTTGTCGAGGCTCAGCACCACCGGCTGCGCGCCGCCCAGCTTGGGCTGGGCCCACGGCCACACTGCGAACGGCTGGTCGCCGAACCAGTTGGTCACCGCGATCGGCACCACGCCCACCGCGAGCAGGTCGTCTTGCTCGGTGTAGCCGGCACTGACCACGCGCTTGGGCGGCTCTTTGATGACGGTCTGACCGAAGAGGTGGGTGATCGTCACCGATCCGGCGCCGCCGGCGCTCGGCGCCGGTTTGCGCGACGAGCACGCCGCTGACATTCCGGCGACCGCGGCGACTCCGGCGGCCCCTGCGAGCTGCAAGAATCCCCGTCGATTCCATCCCTGTCGCATCGCGTGAGAGTATCGCGTCCACTCCTCACGCCCGCACCGCCGCGCGGTTGAGCCGCTCAGCCCCGCGGCGTGCCGGTGCGCAGGAAGTCCGGGGCCCGACAGATCGTGCCGGCCGTCTTCGGCGCGCTGTCGCGGGGCGCCGTGGCACCGGTCATAGCGCCTGCGGACACCGGCATCGCGGAAACCTTGCGGCACAAATCGTTTCGAGAAGACCGGGCCGGTGACGGATCGGGCGGCTGCGGTGGTGATCGTCGCGCAATCGGCCGCCGGGGCGTTCAGATGCCGTTGCGCCCGGCCAGTTCTGACAAACGCGATACGGCCGTTGCGATCTCCACGTATTCCCGACGTAACTGTGCACACCCAGACCGGTAACAGTGCGTCTTTAACGTCGAGTCGTCAGTGCACGCGTCGAGATGTCCTGGGCCGTCCCCGGCTTCGGATGCACGCGCCTCGTCGACAGGGGAGCCCGCCCGATGACCACCATCACCACACCGGTATTGCAGCCCGCACGACCGCGCAAGCATCATGCGGGACGACACTGGATCGACGACTGGCGGCCCGAAGATGAAACGTTCTGGGAGACGACCGGCAAAGCTATCGCTCGTCGCAACCTGATCTTCTCCATCTTCGCCGAGCACATCGGGTTCAGCGTGTGGATGTTGTGGAGCATCGTGGTCGTCCAGATGACCGCCGTCGGCGCCCCCGGACACCCCGTGCATCCCGCCGCGTCCGGCTGGGCACTCAACGCCAGCCAGGCCCTGTGCCTGGTCGCCGTACCCAGCGGTGTCGGTGCCTTTCTGAGGTTGCCGTACACATTCGCGGTGCCGATCTTCGGCGGCCGCAACTGGACGACCATCTCGGCGTTACTGTTGCTGATCCCCTGCCTGCTGCTGGCCTGGGTGGTCAGCCATCCGCACACCGCGCTCCCGGTGCTGGTGGCGATCGCCGCCACCGCCGGCTTCGGCGGTGGCAATTTCGCCTCGTCGATGGCCAACATCTCGTTCTTCTACCCGGAAAAGGACAAGGGCTGGGCGCTGGGCCTCAACGCGGCCGGGGGCAACATCGGCGTCGCGGTCGTGCAGAAAATCATTCCGCCCATTGTGATCGCGGGTGGCGGGTTGGCATTGTCGCGTGCCGGGCTGGTCTACGTGCCGCTGGCGGTCGTGGCCGCGGTGTGCGCGTTTCTGTTCATGAACAACCTCACCGAGGCGAAGGCCGATGTGAAGCCGGTTTGGCAGTCGCTGCGGCATCCTGACACCTGGATCATGTCGTTGCTGTACATCGGCACCTTCGGCTCCTTCATCGGGTACTCGGCAGCCTTCCCAACACTGCTCAAGACGGTATTCGGCCGCGGCGACATCGCCTTGACCTGGGCGTTTTTGGGGGCCGGCATCGGATCGGTGATCCGGCCGCTCGGCGGCAAGCTGGCCGACCGGATCGGCGGCGCCCGCATCACCGCCGCCAGTTTCGTCATGCTTGCCGCCGGGGCCGCGGCAGCGCTGTGGTCGGTCAACGCCAAGAGCCTGCCGGTGTTCTTCGCCAGCTTTATGTTCTTGTTCGTCGCCACCGGTATCGGCAACGGTTCGACGTACCGGATGATCTCGCGGATCTTCAAACTCAAAGGCGAGCTCGCCGGCGGCGATCCCGACACCATGGTGCACATGCGCCGCCAGGCCGCCGGCGCACTGGGCGTCATCTCGTCGATCGGCGCCTTCGGCGGTTTTGTCGTGCCGCTGGCGTACGCCTGGTCGAAATCGCAGTTCGGCAGCATTGAACCGGCGCTGCGGTTCTACGTCGTGTTCTTCCTCGCCTTACTGGTCGTCACCTGGTACTGCTACCTGCACAAGAAAACCGGGATAGGGCAGCGCGGCGTTTAGCGGTTCTGGTACCTGCGCCCCTACCTGCTCCAAGGGCTGTAGTCGGCGATCAGCTCTTCCTGTGGCGGGCGCTGGTCGACCGGCACGTGCTGCAGGTTGATCCGGACCCGGTACCAGATCGAACTCGGGCCGCGCATGCCGTCGGCCAGGATGTCCGCCGGCTGCAGCCATTCGGCCACGGCCGGGTAGCGGCCACGCCAAGTGTCCAGCGCGGCCATCGCCTCGTCCTTGGTCTTGGTGCGGGCGATCTCGATCAGCGGCATCGATGAAACCCGTCTGCCGTCGGCGCGCTTGGCGGTGTCTTTCGCGCCTCTCGGCGCGCGCTCGGCAGGTCCCATTTCTTCGGCCAGCATCAGCAGCCGATCCAGCGCGCCTACCGCGTCATCCATCCCTGCCCACGGGTCACCCAGGTCGGCGAACCGGCCGGGCACGGTGTCGATGGTCAAGGCTTCGGGCTCGCAGTCGGTGACCTCGTTCCAGTGCAGCGGCGTGGACACCCGGGCATCCGGAGTCGCCCGTACCGAGTAGGCCGACGCGACCGTACGGTCCTTGGCGTTCTGGTTGAAGTCGACGAACACCCCTTGGCGCTCTTCCTTCCACCACCGGCTGGTCGCCGCGTCGGGCGCCCGCCGCTCCACCTCACGGGCAACGGTCTGGGCGGCCAGCCGCACCTGGCTGAAGCCCCAGCGCGGGGCGATCCGGGCGTAGATGTGAAAGCCGCGGGACCCGGACGTCTTCGGCCACGCGACCAGCCCGTAGTCCTCCAGCACCTCGCGGGTCACCAGCGCGACGTCGACGATGTTGTGCCAGCAGACCCCGGGCATCGGATCCAGGTCGACTCGCAGTTCGTCGGGGTGATCCAGGTCGCCGGCGAGCACCGGATGCGGGTTGAAGTCGACACAGCCCAGGTTGATCGCCCACGCCAGTCCGGCGGCATCGTGGATGACGGCTTCGGCGGCCGACCTGCCCGACGCGTAGTGCAGTTCGGCAACGTCGACCCAGTCCGGCCGTTTGGTTGGCGCACGTTTCTGGAACACGGCCTCGGTGGAGATTCCCTTGACGAAGCGCTTGAGAATCATCGGCCGACCGGCCACACCGCGCAGCGCCCCCTCGGCCACGGACAGGTAGTAGCGGACCAGATCGAGCTTGGTATGAGGGCCCGCGTGGCCTCGGGCTTCGAATACCACCCGGTCCGGATTAGTGATCGTGACCTGGTGCCCGGACACCTCCAGCGAAACCGGACCGGTCATGGATCCATGGTAGTTCGGCAAAATTTTCTGGCCGCATTGCGACGTGCGTCACATATGGTGGTTTTCATGCCTAACCTCAGTGGCCTAGGCGGGCAAACCCCCGCCAACATCATGGCGAAAGTTCAGCAGTACCTCGAACGCGGATCAGCCGAATTGCACTACCTGCGCAGGATCATTGACTCGGGCGCGTTCCGGCTCGAGCCGCCGCAGAACTACGCCGCGATGGCCGCCGATATCTACAAATGGGGCGAGTTCGGCATGCTGCCGTCCCTCAACGCCCGGCGTACTCCCAACCGCGCGGCCGTCATCGACGAAGACGGCGAACTGACCTACAAAGAGCTCGACGAGGCCGCCCACGGGGTGGCCAACGGCCTGATTGCCAAGGGGCTCCGGGCGGGGGACGGTATCGCCATCCTGGCGCGCAACCACCGCTGGTTTCTCATCGCCAACTACGGTGCCGCCCGGGTGGGTGCCCGCATCATCTTGCTCAACAGCGAGTTCTCCGGTCCGCAGATCAAAGAGGTGTCGGAGCGCGAGGGCGCCAAGCTGATCATCTACGACGACGAGTACGCCGATGCGGTCGGCAAAGCCGAACCGCCCCTGGGCAAGCTGCGCGCACTGGGTGTCAACCCCGACACTGTTGATTCGTCGGCCTCCACCTCCGGCGAAGAGCCTCCGGAGAGCACCGACGAAACGCTGGCAGAGCTGATCGCCCGCAGCAGCAAGGCGCCTGCCCCGAAGGCGGGCAAGCACGCGATGATCATCATCCTGACCAGCGGGACGACCGGAACGCCGAAGGGCGCCAACCGCAGCACCCCGCCGACCCTGGCGCCGGTCGGCGGCATCTTGTCGCACGTTCCGTTCAAGGCCAACGAGGTGACCTCGCTGCCTGCGCCGATGTTCCACGCGCTGGGTTATCTGCACGCCACCATCGCGATGTTTTTGGGCTCGACGCTGGTGCTGCGGCGAAAGTTCAAGCCGCCATTGGTACTTGAGGACATCGAGAAGCACAAGGTGACTGCCATGGTGGTGGTGCCGGTGATGCTGTCCCGGATTCTGGACACCATCGAGAAGATGGACAAGAAGCCCGACCTGTCCAGCCTGCGGATCGTGTTCGTATCCGGTTCGCAATTGGGAGCCGAGCTGGCGGCTCGCGCGCTCAAGGACCTGGGTCCGGTCATTTACAACATGTACGGCTCGACGGAGATCGCGTTCGCCACCATCGCCGGGCCCAAGGATCTGGAACGCAATGCGGCGACGGTCGGTCCGGTCGTCAAGGGCGTGAAAGTCAAGATCTTCGACGAGAACGGCAACGAGTTGCCGCGGGGCGAGGTCGGCCGGATCTTCGTCGGCAACAGCTTCCCGTTCGCGGGCTACACCGGTGGCGGCAACAAGCAGATCATCGACGGCCTGTTGTCGTCGGGAGACGTCGGCTACTTCGACGAGTTCGGCCTGCTGTATGTCAGCGGCCGCGACGACGAAATGATCGTCTCCGGCGGGGAGAACGTCTTCCCCGCCGAAGTCGAGGACCTGATCAGCGGACATCCCGAGGTGGTGGAGGCAACGGCGATCGGCGTCGAGGACAAGGAATGGGGCCACCGGCTGCGCGCCTTCGTAGTCAAGAAGGAAGGGGCCGATCTCGACGAGGACACCGTCAAGCACTACGTGCGCGACCACTTGGCCCGCTACAAGGTGCCGCGGGAAGTGGTCTTCCTCGAAGAGCTGCCGCGCAACCCGACCGGCAAGGTCCTCAAGCGCGAACTGCGCGGGATGGAGATCTAGCCCTCGCGGTAGTCGTCTGGGAACGGCGAAGCCGGCACCGGCTACAGCCGTGACGAGCAGCTGTCGGACGCCGCTGACCGGCCCCCGTGGGGCGTCAGCGGCGGGCCCGGATGCTGCGTGTGATCTGGGCGGAGAGTTTGGGGTCGGTCAGGAGTTCGTCGATGAGTGCGCTGAGGACCTCTTGTCCGGTAACACGGGCGACTCCCAGACGGTCGGCGGCTTCTCGCTGCCAGATGTCGAGGGCTCGGTGTGTGGCGGGTGGGAGGTCGACGGTTCGTCGTGTTCGTTGTCCGCGTCCTCGTTGGTCGAGCTTTTGTCGCAGGTTCACCAGGCGCTGGGTCGGCCCGGTGGTGTCCGGGGGTGCGGGTGTGCGGAACCGTCCAGCGCCGGCGGCGGCGCGACCGGGGGGAATGCTCATCGCGGAGACCCTTCACTTGCGGAAATCAGTACGTCAGTATTCGCGCCGATAAGAGACTTCGCTGTCCCAGCATATGCGGTCGTGGCGGACTCTGCCATGTCCCGGGCGTAGCGCGGCGAGGTCCGACGGTGGCACCATCACGCACGATCGCCCGTTTCGGAAGCGAATTAAATTGTGATTGCTGCAAATGACAGTTATCGGCCCACGTCGGCAATTAATCCAAGCATAGAGCTACCTGGTAAATGCTAGGCAGTAGTGCGGCCGAATTTACGGCTTTGCATAGCTCGATGCCAGCATGGATCATTAAATACGGGAACCATGATATACGCCTGTCAGTATCTCAGTACATGCCATTTGAACTGCGTATATCAGTCGATACTGAGATACTGAGAACAGTACCTACGGAGTTTATATACTCATGAATTACGCGTCCCTTAACCAAAAGACCGATCCGCCGGACCGCATCAAAACTGCAGTAGCTGTATTCCGGTTGATATTTCGATTCTCAGGGTTATTAATGCTGATTCTTATAGTTCGCTCAGGTGAGGAAATTAGCGTCGCTTTTGTCAATTCCGACACTCTACGGAGGAGCAAGCAAATGTCGATTTCATTCTTTTCAGCCCGTCGCGCGGCAGCTGGTGCATTGGGCGCCGGGGTGCTGGGCGGAGCGATGCTCTTCGGCGCCGTCCCCATGGCCAACGCTGCGTCGACTCCCGCCCCGGCGCCTGCGGTCGCACCGGTCGACTCGGGTCATGTCGTTCTCGCGGGGATCTGGCACCACCACCACGACCCACACCACCGCCACGACCTCCACCACTCAGTCAACATCTTGTAGGACTGAGCCGGCCCTCCTCGTCCCCCCGACAGGCCCAGGTTGGCCGGCCCGCGCCGAACCACAGATCATGCCGATCTGACATCGTCAGATCGGCATGATCTACGCGCTCCAGACATGAAGCGGACGCGATGCGGCGCGACCGGTCGCTTGCAACCGGCGCCCCCATCTCTTGTCGACCAACACCGCCGACGCAACAGGCACACGGGTCGTAATCGGACGAAAAACACAGCCCAGAAGTCGATTTCGCCAGACGCCGCGCCCTTTTCGGCCAGCGGAGGCGGAATCGCCGCTGCTTGCCGAGCCGTTACGGGTCGCGGGGCAGGCCCAGCAGCCGTTCGGCGATGATGTTCAGTTGCACCTCCGACGTGCCGCCGTAGATGGTCGTGGCCCGGCTGGCCAGCAGGTACTCGCCCCACTTGCCCGGTAGCTGGTCGGTGTCGCCGATCGCGGCGTCGGTGCCCAACGAGGAAACCGCGAATTCGGCATAACCCTGGCCGGTGCGCATCGACAGCAGCTTGGAGATCGCTGCCGACGGCATGGCGTCTCCGCCGGACAGGGTCAACAGGGTCGAGCGCAGGTTCAGCACCTTGGCGGCGTGCCCTTCGGCGATCAACTGCCCGGCCCGGTGTTGCGCGACCTGGTCGAACTGGCCGTCGCGAACGAACTCGACAAACTGCGACAAGGTGGCCAGGAAATTCGCTTCGCTGCTGCCGATCGAAACCCGCTCCGCGGTCAGGGTATTGCGGCTGACCTCCCAGCCCCTGTTGACTTCGCCGAGCACGCACTCGTCGGGCACGAACACGTCGTCGATGTAGACGGTATTGAACAGCTCGTGACCGGTGAGTTCACGCAGCGGCTTGACCTCGACGCCTTCGCTGTTCATGTCCAGCAAGAAGTAGGTGATGCCATTGTGTTTCGGTGCCGACGGATCGGTCCTGGCCAGCAGCGCGCCCCAGTGCGACAACTGCGCCGCGGTGGTCCAGATCTTCTGGCCGGTGATCCGCCAGCCGCCGTCGGTCCGGGTCGCTTTGGTGGTCAACCCGGCCAGGTCGGATCCGGCGCCCGGTTCGGAGAACAACTGGCACCAGACCATGTCGCCGCGGAAGGTCGGCGGCAGGAACCGTTGCTTCTGCTCCTCGGTCCCGAAGGTGACGACCGATGGGACAACCCACGTCGCGATGCCCAACGGCGGCCGCTTGACCCGCCCGGCGGTGAACTCCTGGGCGATGATGATCTGCTCCACCGGACCGGCGGCCCGGCCCCACGGCTTCGGTAAATGCGGCAGCACCCAGCCGCCCTCGGCGATCGCGACCTTGCGTTGCTCGCGCTCCATCGCCTTGAGCGCGGCGACTTCGGCGCGAATCTCGGCTCTCAGCTTTTCGGTGTCGGGGTCGAGGTCGATGTCCACCGCGCGCGTGCCCGTGCTGGTCGCGGTGTCCACCACTTTTTGCGGGTATTCCGAACTGCGACCGAAACAGGCGGCCAGCATCAGCGCCCGCCGGTAGTACACGTTCGTGTCGTGCTCCCAGGTGAAGCCGATTCCGCCGTGCACCTGGATGCAGTCCTGGGCGCACCGCTGGGCGGCCGCCGGCGCCAGCGTCGCCGCCACCGCGGCGGCGAACTCGACTTTGGAACCGGCTGTGTCCCAATTGTTTTGGCTGGACTCGTCTATCGCCCGGGCAGCGTCCCACACCGCCGCGGTGGCCCGTTCGGTGTCGGCGATCATCTCGGCGCACTTGTGCTTGATGGCCTGGAACTGGCCGATCGGCCTGCCGAACTGCTCACGGATCTTGGCGTACTGCGACGCTGTGTCGGTCGCCCAGCGCGCCACGCCGATGGCCTCAGCGGACAGCAGCGTGGAGATCAGCGCATGTGCGGTCGTCATGCTCAGGTTGCTCAACGCCGAATCGTCGCCGACCTCGATGGCGTTGGCCCGCACATGCGCAATGGGGCGCAGCGGATCCAGGCTTTTCACCGGCTCGATCTCAAGCTGTTCGGCGCGCAGCACCATCCATTCTTCGCCGCTGTCGATTGCGACCGGAAGCACCAATACCGATGCCTGCGCCGCCGCCGGAACCGTGCGGACTTCCCCGCGGATCACCAGCGCTTTGTCATCCGGGCCGTGCCGGGTGGCGGTCAGCCCGGAATCCAGCGCGTAGGCGGCGATGGCTGCGCCGGACGCGAGCTCGGCGAGCACTTTGGCTTCCGCGTCATGGGCACTGATCAGCGCACTGGCGATCGCCGACGGCACGAACGGGCCGGGCACCGCGCCGTAGCCGAACTCGGCCAGCACGATGGCCAGCTCGAGAATGCCGAAACCCTGGCCACCCACGGATTCGGCCAGATGCACACCCTGCAGGCCTTGGCCGGCTGCGGCTTGCCAGTACGGCGGGGGATTGTCGATCGGGGTTTGTGGCCCTGTTTCCATAGCCGCGTGCAGCACCTCGGACGGCGCGATGCGCGCCACCAGTGCTCGCACCGAATCGGCCAGGTCTTGATGCTCAGGAGTAATCGCGATCGGCATTGGTCGCCTTCCACTGCTTTCGGAGGCCTTTGTTGGGCCTTTGTGGCCAAGCGCCTTCCAAACTAACAACCGGTCGGTTGGTTGACTACATTGGCCAGCGGCTCACCGTCGCGCAGCCGGCGGCAATTGGCGACGGCCTCGGCCAGATAGCGCCGCATGGTGTCGGCGGTGTACCAGGTGACGTGCGGAGTCAGCACCACGTTGTCCAGGCCCAGCAGCGGGTTGTCGGGTGCGACCGGCTCGAGCTCGAAAACGTCCAGCCCCGCGGCGGCCAGCCGTCCGCCCCGCAGCGCGTCGACGAGTGCGTCTTCGTCGACGACGGCACCACGTGAGGTGTTGACCAGCACCGCGTTCGGTTTCATCCGGGCCAACGCGTCCCGGCCGAGCAGATGGTGGGTCTGCGCCGTCAATGGCAGGTGCAGTGACACGATGTCGCTGGCGGCCAGCAAATCGGGGAGCTGCCGCCAGCCGGGTCGCCCGTCGTCGCGGGTACTGGTGTGCAGCACCGTGGCGCCCATCGCGGAGACGGTATCGCTCACGCGTTTGGCGATATTGCCGTAGCCGACCAACCCGACGGTGCAGGCGCCGATATCGCGCACCGTCTCGCCCAGTTGTGGATCTGCCGGCCAGCCCCGTCCTTGACGTACCGCGCGGTCCAGCGCCGGCAGCCGGCGTATTGCGGCCAGCATCAGCAGCACCGTGCCCTCGGCCACCGACGGTGCGTTGGCGCCGGGCATATTGGCCACGGCGATGCCGCATTTCGTCGCGGTCTTCACGTCTATGGTGTTCACGCCGGCCCCGAGCTTGTGTACCAGCCGCAGCCGATTGGCGCGCCGCAGATCGTCGCCGCTCAGGGGCCGGAGCACATGCCAGATCACCTCCGCGTCCGGCAGCTCTCGGTGGAAGCAGGCTTGCGATTCGGGGGAGTCGTCCTCGGCGCACCATCGGATATCGAGCCAATCCGATTCTGGCGCGAGGAATTCCAGCACTTTTCTGCCGGGAACGAAGTGCGCGAGAACTCTTATCGCCACCGCTTGGCGATCCAATTGGCGATGGTGTCGGCCTGCTCGCTACGCGCGCCCGGGGTGGTGAAGTAGTGGTCGGTGTCGATCGAGACCTGGGCTTTGTCGGTGCTGGTGAGCGAGTCGTAGATGCGTTGGGCATCAGACGGAAAGACTCCGGTGTCGGCCTCCGCGTTGATCACCAGAGCCGGGCAGCTGATCCGGGCCAGGTGCGGCTCGGCCCGGGTTTGCGCCACCCGCAGGCTCCACATGCCCAACCAGTTGCGCAGCGTGCAGGCCGCGGCGATGCCGTGCGCCGACCGGTTGGCCTTGGCCGGGTCGCCCGCGTAGCACATGTTCGGCGAACGCTTGGTGGGCTCGATGCTGGGATCGACCATGCGGGGATCGGCCCAGGTTCGCATCACAGTGAATGGCCGATCGGAAAACCCGGCAGCGCGAACGCGTTTGAGCTCGTCCTCGACCCAGTCGGTGATGGTGTGGTTGCGCGCGGTCTGGGCCGCGCGGTAGCTGTCGACGAATCCGGGCGAGTACGGTGGGCCGTTGTGCTCGTTGAACAGGTCAAGATCGGGATCGGACGCGACCGGGTCGTTTTCGTCGACGACGGCGGCGTCCATCCAGGCGGTGAGGACATCTGGGCGCCCGGGATGAGCCGCGGTGGCCACATAGCCGTCGGCGGGGGGCAGCTCCGTCAGTCCGGCCGCCGGCCGCATGCCTTCCAGCGGAGTCACATTCGGGTCGACGGCCTGTGACTGATAGGCGGCCATCAATGATCCGCCCCCTGAATTGCCCAGCAGCACAACGCTATCCACGCCCTGAACTTCGCGCAGCCAGCGTACCCCGACGCCGATGTCAACCAGCGCATGGTCGAGCAGAAAGCTGCTTTCGAAGCCGCGGAACCTGGTGTTCCAGCCGAGAAACCCGACACCGCGAGTGGCCATGTAGTCGGCGAGGTAATGCTCGGCGAAGTCGATCTGATAATGCGTGGCGATGATCGCCACCTTCGGCTTGCGTCCCACGCCGCGGTGATACAGCCCTTGACAGGGGTGCCCGCCGGCGCCGCCACGCCCGGCGGTGAGCGACGGTAACCCGACGAACTCGCGGACAACTCCTGCTGCACCGGTATGACGAGTCAATTCAGCGGTCCTCCTTGAGAGTAGATGGCCCGTTAGTGGACGTTAGCAACCGTCTTGGCGATGAAAAACCCTTGTCTAGAGCATATTTCAACCCAATATTTGGCGAAGTCGTCGTTGACCCTCGCCGACGTGGACACACCGATCGACTCAGGGAGCCGATTGCGCAGGCGTTCCAGTGCGCAGCGGCCCACGTCCGCCCGGCACGATACGTCGGGAATGCGGCGGACTGGCCGTGCCGGCCATTGGGCCCTGCCGCGGTCGACACCTGGCACACCTTTCTTGGAGCAAAGCTGGATTCGATGTTAGGTTCAGGTTTGGATCTTGGCCAGGACCTGCACTTCCGGGGACCGATGGGAGCCGCAAGATGATCAAGCCACAGAACACCAACGTTGAATTCGAGCTTGGCGGGATCAACCACGTCGCTTTGGTCTGTTCGGACATGGCGCGCACCGTGGACTTTTACACCAACATCCTCGGTATGCCGCTGATCAAGTCGCTCGATCTGCCCGGCGGTCAAGGGCAGCACTTCTTCTTCGACGCGGGCAACGGCGATTGCGTCGCGTTCTTCTGGTTCGCCGACGCCCCCGACCGGGTGCCGGGCATCTCGATGCCGGGCGCGATCCCCGGCATCGGCGACATCACCAGCGCGGTGAGCACGATGAACCATCTGGCGTTCCATGTGCCGGCCGAGAAGTTCGACGACTACCGGCAGCGACTCAAGGACAAAGGGGTGCGCGTGGGTCCGGTGCTCAACCATGATGAGAGCGAGCTGCAGGTGTCCGCGACGGTGCATCCCGGGGTATACGTGCGTTCGTTCTATTTCCAGGACCCCGATGGTATCACGCTCGAATTTGCCTGCTGGATAAAGGAATTCGATACCAACGATATCCAAACTGTGCCGAAGACGGCAGCCGACCGGAGACCTCCGGTGGCCGCCGGTCGCTGATTGGCGCAAAACCGTGCCCGAGCGGGGGATACCCATGGCGACCGACGCCGTTTTGACCGACGCGCAGATCGCGGCGCTGACGCCCCAGCAGCGGCGGGAGCTCGTTATCCGGCTGCAGCAACCGCTGGGCGATGTCATTGACCCGATCCTCCTTAATCGGATGCGGCGCATCCGATTAAGTCTGATGATCGGTGGCGCGATCGCAATGATTCCCTGGCTTGGGTATCTGTCCGTGACGCTGCCGGCGAATTACGTCGCGCACAACTGGCCCGCTACCTGGGTGGGCTTCGACACTCTGTTGGTCGGGTTCATGCTGGCAACGGCCATATCCGGTTACCTGCGTCGCCAGGTGCTGCTGTTTGCCGCGTTCACGTCCGGGGTGCTGCTGATCTGCGACGCGTGGTTCGACCTCATGACCGCCAGCCCCAGGGACATCCGGCTGTCGTTGGTCACGGCGTTGATCGAGGTGCCGTTGGCGATCTTCCTGATCGCCGGTGCGCTGCGCATCATGCGCCTCACCATGATGCGCTTGTGGCTGCTGGATCCCGGGATGCGGCTGTGGCGCCTGCCGCTGTTTCCTTGAGCCGGTAAAGGTTTGGCTCAGCGAGTTCGTCGAGCAGCGACGCCAGCTGGTCGACGAGCTGGTCCGGTTCGAGCGCGACGTCGCCGGCCAGCCAGGCGCTGATGGTTTGTCCGACACCGCCGACCACGAAGTGCGCCGCGGCCTTGATGCGTTCGTTTGCCGGGACGTGCAGCGCGTTGCCGACGTGCTGGCCCGACAGCATGGCGAACAGTGCGCTGGATTCGGCGCGTTTGCGCACGATGACCGGGTCGGCCAGCTGCGTGCTGAACAGCAGGCGCCCGATGCGGGCGTCGCGGGTGATGCTCTGCACGATGTTGGCCATCCCGGCACGGGTCTGCTCGTGCGCCGGTACCGCCGCCACGGCGGCCTGAGTGGTGGCGGCCAGCCCGGCGACAACCCAGTCGAACACCCCGCCCACGAATTGGTCTTTGTCATCGAAACTTTCGTAGAAGTATCGGGCGGCCAGTCCGGCCTGGCGGCAGACGCCACGGACGGTAACCGCGGAGATATTCTGCTCTTCCGCGCCGAGCAGGTCCAAGCCTGCGGCCAGCAGCCGGTAGCGGCGGGCGGCCAGTCGCTGAGCGGCCTCGACGCCGCGGTAGGGCCGCGCGCTCGAGGTCTGGTTCATGCGAACCATCTTGACACCACCGCAAGGCCGGGACAATATCAGGAAACAAGCGTTCGCACATTTAGCCGGTAGGTGCTGCGGGAGGTTTTACTGTGGCGATTCACGATGCGGTTCACGAGGTGGTTCCGCAGGTCGAGCGCGCCATCGCGGAACCGCCCCGCCCGCAGCGGCGCGGCCGTGCAGTGGGCCGCGCTTTGGGTATCGACGAGGGTTTGATGGGCGTGGCCCTGTTGGCCGGCCCGGCGAACGTGATCATGCAACTGGCGCGGCCCGGCGTCGGCTACGGGGTGATGGAGAGCCGCGTGGAAAGCGGCCGGGTGGACCGGCATCCGATCAAACGGGCGCGTACCACCTTCACTTACCTCGCGGTGGCCACCCGTGGCAGCGATGCCCAGAAGGCGGCCTTCCGTCGCGCGGTGAACCGGGCGCACGCGCAGGTTTACTCAACCCCCGACAGCCCGGTGCAGTACAACGCCTTCGACCCCGACCTCCAGCTGTGGGTGGCGGCGTGTCTCTACAAGGGCGCGGTTGACATCTACCGCATATTCGTCGGTGAGCTGGCCGAGCAGGATGCCGAACGCCACTACCGCGAGGGTATGGCGCTCGCCACGACGTTGCAGGTGCCGCCGGAGATGTGGCCGGCGGACCGGGCGGCGTTCGACCGGTACTGGCATGAGTCGCTGGCCAGGGTGCACATCGGCGACGCCGTCCGGGACTACCTGTATCCCATCGCCGCGGGCCGGATCCGCGGGGTGACGTTGCCGCGCCCCGTGCAGCAGCTTTCGGACAACTTCGGCTTGCTGATCACCACGGGCTTTCTGCCGCAACGGTTTCGCGACGAGATGCGGCTGCCGTGGGACGCCACCAGGCAACGGCGCTTCGACCGGCTGATGGCGCTGTTACGCACGATCAACCGGCTGTTGCCGCGGATCGCCCGGCAGTTCCCGTTCAACGTCCTGCTGGCCGATGTCGACCGCAGGATCAAGAAGGGCCGTCCGTTGCTCTGAGGGGTACGCGCGAGCACTCGTCGGTGGCGGACCGCCTGACGAGTCGGCCCACCAGACACCGAGTACACCGCGCGGTTGACGGCATCTCCGTCCAGGGCTATCGGTTGTCCAGTTGTTAACGATAATCATTTTCACTAGGCTATCGGCGACCTGGTAAACCCTCAGCCCGGGGAGTGTCGGTGATGACGATGCGCGTGGCGCCGGTGGCGTTCAGCGTCCGTGGCGGCCGGCGATGACCGCGCCGATCTGGATGGCTTTTGCGCCGGAGGTGCATTCGGCGTCGCTCTCCAGCGGGCCGGGACCCGGACCGCTGCTGGCGGCGGCGGGCGCATGGAATTCGCTAAGTGCCGAATACGCTTCGGTGGCCGAGGAACTCAGTGCATTGTTGGCCCAGGTGCAGGCCGGGGCATGGGAGGGGCCGAGCGCGGAGTCGTATGTGGCCGCCAATGTGCCGTATCTGGTGTGGCTGACTCAGGCCAGCGCGCACAGTGCCACAGTGGCCGCCCAGCATGAGACGGTGGCTGCGGCCTACACCGCCGCGCTGGCGGCCATGCCGACCCTGCCCGAGCTGGCCGCCAACCACATGATTCACGGGGCGTTGGTGGCGACCAATTTCTTTGGTATCAACACCATCCCGATTGCGCTGAACGAGGCCGACTACGCGCGGATGTGGGTCCAGGCCGCCACCACGATGAGCACCTACCAAGTGGTCTCGGCCACGGCGGTGGCGTCGACGCCGCAGACCGACCCAGCGCCGATGATCGAGAATTCCGACGTGCAAAGCACCCCCCCTGGGCAACCCCCCACTAGCTTTTCCGGCGACAACCCGCTGGAGTTCCCGCAGTGGCTCCAGGATATTTTGCGACTGTTCGGCATCGGAAATGAAACAGTTGCCCACGACCCGACGCTCGATTACTGGTTCGATAACCTCATTGCGAATTTCCTGCAGCACTTCGGGCTTAGTTGGAACCCCGCTGCGGGCACGCTGAACGGGTTCGTCTACGACTCATATACGAACCCGGGCACACTGATATTTTGGGTTGCTCGAGCCCTCGAACTCTTTGAGGATTTTCAACAGTTCGGCACATACCTGGTGCAAAATCCGGTGCTGGCTTTTCAGTACCTCGTTAGCCTCGAGCTGTTCGACTGGCCATTCCACATCGAAGAAATTCTTAGCTGGGCGGTGACCCAGCCGGAGCTGCTAGTGCCCGCGGTCATCGCAGCCACCGCCCCCGTCGGGGCGCTGGGCGCCTTCGCGGGGCTGGCCGGGCTGGCCGGCATCCAGCCGGCGTTGGTGGCGGCGCCCATTGCGGCTGCGCCCAGTATCCTGCCGGTCGTCGCGATGGCCCCGACTCCCGTCGCGCCGGTTGCCGCCCCCGCCTCGGCACCGGCGCCCGCGCCCACGGCAACCACCGTGGCCACTACCGGGCCGCCGCCGGCGCCGCCGACCGCGGGCGGGCCGGGTTTTGTGGCCCCTTACGCGGTCGCGCCTCCCGGTATCGGGTTCGGCTCGGGGATGAGCGCCAGCGCCAGCTCCAGCGCGAAAAGAAAAGCGCCGGAACCGGATGCCGCCGCGGCGGCGCTACCGGCGGCCGCGCGGGAGGCGGCGCGGGCGAAGCGGCGCCGGCGGCAGCGGCAGCGCGGTTATGGCGACGAGTTCATGGATATGAACGTCGACGTCGACCCGGATTGGGGTGGGCCGTCCGGTGCCGAGACGGCGGCCTCGGATCGGGGGGCCGGAAATCTGGGGTTCGCCGGCACGGTACGCAAGGAGACGTCCGCCGCGGCGGCAGGATTGACCACACTGGCCGGTGACGAGTTCGGCGGCGGCCCCAAGACGCCGATGGTGCCGGGCACCTGGGTCTCGGACGGCGGCGGTGAAGCGGGCCACGACAGGCCTTCGGCGTAGTCTCGGTGAGGTGCGTAGCGAAGGTGATACCTGGGATATCACAACGAGTGTCGGTTCGACCGCAGTGAACGTGGCCACCGCGCGGGCGCTGGAGGCGCAGAAGCCCCGCCCGTTGGCCGTCGACCCGTTCGCCGAGGTGTTCTGCCGTGCGGTCGGTGGCCACTGGGCTGACGTGCTCGATGGCAACGCGCCTGACCATCCGCTGAAAAGCGACTGGGGCGAGCATTTCGTCAACTACCAGGGCGCCCGCACCAAGTACTTCGACGAGTATTTCCGCCGGGCCGCCGCGGCGGGTGTGCGCCAGGTGGTCATCCTGGCGGCCGGACTGGACTCCCGCGCCTACCGCCTGGACTGGCCGGCCGCAACGACGATCTTCGAGCTGGACCGTCCGCAGGTCCTCGATTTCAAGCGTGAGGTGCTTGCCGGTCACGGCGCCCAACCGCGCGCCGAGCGTCGTGAGATCGCGGTCGATCTGCGCGAGGACTGGCCACAAGCATTGCGCGACAGCAGTTTTGATGCAAGTAAGCCTTCGGCGTGGATCGCCGAGGGCCTGCTGATCTATCTCCCGGCCGCCGCGCAGGAGCAGCTGTTCACCGGCGTCGACAGCCTGGCCGGACTGGGGAGCCACGTCGCGATCGAGGACGGTGCCCCGCTCGAACCGGACGAATTCGAGGCGAAACTCGAAGAGGAACGTGCCGCGATGGCTTCCGGCGAGGAACAGCGCCCGTTCTTCCAACTGGTCTACAACGAGCAGTGCGCGCCGGCCACCGAATGGTTCGGCAAGCGCGGCTGGACGGCGGTCGGCACCCCGTTGACCGATTACCTGCGCGAGGTCGGCCGGCCGGTGCCCGGACCGGACACCGAAGCCGGGCCGATGATCGCGCGTATCACCCTGGTCAGTGCGGTCAAGGTGTGAGTGAGCCGGCGCTATCCGTGCGACGCGAGCGCGAGATAGCCCGGCACCGCGAAACGCTGTGCGGCCTCCCGCATCTCGTGGGTCATCGGGCGGCGCTCCGGGACATCGCCGGCGAAAACCCGGAGTGCTGAATCCTTGGCGTAGAACCGAGACTCGTCAATCATGCGTTGGATGGCCTCAGGATCCGTCTCGAGCCCGAAATGCGCGGCCACCCGCTCCCAGACCGCGGCGGGCAGGTCGGCATGGTCGATGCAGAGGCGCTGAGCCGGATCGTTTGCGGCCGCCTCCAGCATCGCGCCAAGCGCCCGGGCCGCGAACTCGGCACGGGTCATGCCCGGAACCGCGGTCGGATCAAGGCCGAAACGTTGCGCGGCCCGGCGGGGCGCGGACTGGAGCCCGAGCCAGCCCGGCGGCTTGGCGAGGAGCGACGCGAGGACGCGCGCCGGGTCGCGCTGGACCCAGATCCACGGCGTTTCGGGAAAGGCGGCGGCCAGGACCGCCCGGCGGCGGATGTTCCAGCTCGTGCACTTGAGTACCAGCCGCCGTTCGTCGCCATGCCGGCAGCGGCCGAGCGCACGTACCAAGAGCCGCGCAACCTCGACGAGCGCGGCCTTGTCGACCCGGTGGGGGTCGAGCCCGAGGAGCGCGTTGAGCGGGGCCGGCTCGGCGACGACGACGACGCCGGGAAGTGTGCCCAGCAGCCGCGACGTGAGCGTAGATCCGCACCGCGAGAGGTGAAAGATCATGCCCGCCGGCTCGAGCGACGGCTCGCTGTCAAGTGCGACGAGCGCCTCGAGTCCAGTCCTGACGAGCGGCCGGGCACGCGGGCCGGACGCCCAGCGCGCGACGGTCTGGTCGAAGAACGGTTCGACGAAGCGCTCCGCCGAGAGGTCGGCCCAGTCCACCGTCGGGGCGGGCCCGGAAAAGTCGAACCGGATCGGCGTCCAGCGGGCGAGGTCGGCGAGCTCCATCAGAACGGTGGCGGTGTCGTATCAGTTGTCGGGCAGTCGGACGAGGAAGCCGCTCACGATCAGCGATCGGGCCAGCCCGATCTGCTGTTTCGCATCGAGCCCGGGCAGATCGCCAATCCGAAACGGCTCGGTGCTTTTCGAGATGAACAGCATCGCGGCCTCGTGGTCGGGGCCGGCGGTTATCGACAGGCTCGCAAACTGCAGCGCAACGCCGTCGGCAACAGGCTTCACCCGCGAATAGAGCGGTTGGTACTTCCGCACCAGCGTTTGTTCGTCGATTCCGGTGGCGTTCGCGATTTGTCCCACGGGTGGGCACTGGCCGCGGCGGACCAAGACATCCGCAAACAAGTCGAGACCCCCCGCGATGGCGCTCGGGTCCTCGACGGTTTTGACAGCGTCACGCACCAGGGCGCCCAGGGTCGCGAGCATGTCCGCGTCATCCAGATGCCGCGGCGGCACAGCGGCGTTCAGACGGTCGTCGTGGAAACTCCGCGAATAAAGCGCCCCGATGGCAAGCATGAGCGAGGTGGGCGCGTGGATTCCGACGGTCAGATGGACGGATCGCTCTGAGTTTGTCTCGGCCGCATGAACTTTGCCACGTGGCACATACAGCACGTCGCCGACTTCCAGGCGCAAGTCGGTCGGCGCCGGGAGGCCGTCGATGGCGACCGCCTTGTCGTCCCGCCGCAACTCGTGCGGCGCTACGTCGGCGCCGTTGTACAAATGCCAGGTCTTGGATCCGTAGACCTGCAGGATCAACACGTCGTGGTCGTCGTAGTGGGGAACGAGCCCCTGTGACCCGGGCGGCGTGATGTAGGCGTTGACCTGTATCGGGAAGTTGAGCTCGACCTCGATCGAGCGGGACAGCGTCGCGACCGCGCGCACGTAGCGTTCAACGCCGTCCACAACGATTGTGTAGCCGTCGGCAAAGTCGTTGCGGATGCCGACAAGATCGAGGCTGCCATCAGCAAGCCGATAGCTGTCGGGGCCTGCCTTTCTGTCTTTTCCCCTCATCAGGCGCACCGCCGATGGCTCCCGGCGAAAAAGCTCCAAGAGGTTCTCAACCGCCGACGGTCCCGGCAGCAGGCTATCGAAGTAGCCCGCGCAACAACGCCTGACGTGGTAGTGCGTTTGCGCCCATACCTCGTCGAGAAAGGTCTGCACCGTAACGGGTTCAAGCAACCAGGCTAGCGACGGCTCGATGGTAACCCTCCCTCAACGTCGTCGTGACGATGCCGGCAAGGCATCCTCACATACCGGCTCGCCGATTCTCCACCGAGCGGCTCTGGCTTGGCGATCGCTGCCCGGCCACCCAAGGATCTCCAATGAGTCAGCCGCGTGCGGGAACTTGTGCGGGCCGCACGCCGACTACTACCTGCGTGCTATTCGCGCCGCCTGACAGCCCAGGCGGTCGTCGTTTCCACCCCTGCGAGGAGTCCCCCGTATGGCGCTACGGCTTGTTCCCCACGGATCGGTCGCGTCGGCACCGTTGTCATATCTGGTCGGGGGCGGCTGAGAATGACCGCGCCGGTTTGGATGGCATTCCCGCCGGAGGTTCTTTCGGCCCTGCTGAGCAGCGGTCCGGGGCCCGGCGGCTTGTTGGCTGCGGCCGGGTCGTGGACTTCGTTGAGTCAGACCTACGCCTCGGTCGCAGAAGAGCTCAGCGCGATCTTGGCGACAGTGCAGGCCGGGGCGTGGGAGGGGCCCACTGCGGAGCGGTACGTGGCCGCGCATGTGCCCTACTTGGTGTGGCTGATGCGGGCCAGCGCCAACAGCGCGGCCGTGGCTGCCGAGCAGGAGACCGCGGCCGCCGCCTACATCACGGCGTTAGCCGCGATGCCGACCTTGCCGGAGCTGGCCGCCAACCATGCGATGCATGCGGTGTTGGCGGCGACGAACTTCTTCGGCATCAACACCATTCCCATCGCGCTCAACGAGGCCGACTATGCGCGGATGTGGGTTCAGGCGGCCACCACGATGTCCACCTATCAGGTGGTGTCCACCGCGGCGCTGGCTTCGACGCCGCAGACCGATGCGGCGCCACAAATCGTCAGCTACGGCAGCGGGGTCTCAACCGGCCCAGGGACCACCGGTGCCGAATTCGGTGGCCAGGGCAGCAGTGACCAGGGGATATTGCCCATTGTCGACAATGACGCCGGTGACCCATACAACTTGAGTTGGTGGATAAATCGATTCCTCGAAGTTCCGGAAACCCTGTGGAGGGACATCGGATTAATCGAACAGAACCCGGCCCAGGGACTAACACAGCTGTATTACGACATCGGGGGACTGGCAGCAGACCTGTTCGGCCACTTTCTCCAGGTCATTCAGTACTTCCCCGAAACTACGGCACTTCCGTTCGTCGTGCCGGCCGGATTCGCGGGAGGCTTTGCGGGCCTGACTGGGCTGGTGGGCATCCAGCCTGAGGCGGCCCCCGCCGTGGCCGTCGGACCTATGCCCGAAGCACCCAGTGTGCCGGTTGTCAGTGGCTCTCCGGTCGTGGCCGCGGCCCCGGCCGCGGCGGCCCCGGCCTCGGCCCCGGCTTCAGCGCCGGCCACCGCGAGCACTGTTGCCAGTTCTGCGCCGACGCCGCCTGCAGCCGCGGCTGGGGCAGGCTTCGTGCCTCCCTATGCGGTGGGTCCTCCCAGCATCGGGGCCGGTTCGGGGATGAGTACCAGCGCCAGCTCGAGCGCCAAGCGGAAGGCGCCGGAACCGGATGGCGCCGCGGCGGCGGCGGCGGCCGCGCGGGAGGCAGCGCGGAAGAGGCGGCGCCGGCGGGCGGGGCTGCGAGGGTATGGCCACGAGTTCATGGATATGAACGTCGAGGTCGACCCGGACTGGGGAGGCCCGCCCGAGGAGCTGGTCACCTCGGCAGTCGCATCGGGTCAGGGGGCGGAAAACCTGGGCTTCGCCGGAACGGCGCGTAAAGGCGCCGCCATCCCGGCGGCGGGGTTGACCACGCTGGCCGGTGACGAGTTCGGCGGCGGGCCGACGGCCCCTATGGTTCCGGGCACCTGGGAGCCGGGAAGTTTTGATAATGATAATGATTTTCAGTAAGCTTCGCTGCTTAGTGAGGTCAGCCGAAAGAAGGCCAATAATCGCGCACAACACCCTGGTCAGCGCTACCGGAACGGGAGCAGAGTCGTGAGTCGAACGGGCCCACGCGCCTCGACAGTTAGCTTATGCAATGCTAACTTCAGGCGAGTCAGGTTAGGGGACACTACGTACAGGAGAAGCAGCCGTGGAACGCGGTGAAACCGGCATGCTCGCAGCTCAGCCTGTCAATCCTCGGGTAGACGTCAGGGTTGACGGCGACGTCGTCAGCCGGTTCGCCACGTGTTGCCGCGCGCTCGGCATCGCGGTCTACGAGCGCCAGCGCCCGGCCGACCTGATCGCCGCTCGATCCGGCTTCACCGCACTGACCCGCATCGCCCATGACCAGTGCGACGCGTGGACCGGGCTGGCCGCCGCCGGCGACGTGTCCATCCGAGTCCTCGAGGCCGTTTCGCGCACCGCGGCCACGGCAGGCGTGCTGCAGCGGCAAGTGGAACTGGCGCCCGGAGCCTTGGGCTTCCGCTACGACACGGGTTTGTATCTGAAGTTTCGCGCCGCCGCTGCGGACGATTTCCACCTCGCCTACGCCGCGGCGCTGGCTTCAACAGGGGGGGCCGGACGGTTCGCCGAGGCCGACCAGATCGTCACCGGCCTCACCGATCGCCGCCCGAGCTGGCGTGAGGCCCGGTGGGTCGCCGTCGTCATCAACTACCGCGCCGAGCGTTGGTCGGACGTCGTCAAGCTGCTGACCCCCATCGTCAACGATCCCGATCTCGACGAGGCTTTCTCACACGCGGCCAAGGTCACCCTGGGCACCGCGCTGGCGCGGCTGGGCATGTTCGCCCCGGCACTGTCCTATCTCGAGGAGCCCGACGGCCCGGTCGCGGTGGCGGCAGTCGACGGCGCGCTGGCCAAAGCCCTGGTGCTCCGTGCTCACGTCGACGAGGAATCGGCAAGCGAAGTGCTGCAGGATTTGTACGCCGCTCACCCCGAGAACGAACAGATCGAGCAGGCGCTGACCGATACCAGCTTCGGGATCGTGACGACCACCGCGGCGCGGATCGACGCCCGCACCGATCCATGGGACCCCGGCACCGAGCCCAGTCCCGGCGACTTCGTCGACCCGGGAGCCCAGGAGCGCAAGCGCGTGCTGCTGGAAGAGGCCGAACGCGAGCTCGATGAATTCATCGGCCTCGACAAGGTCAAAGACCAGGTGGCCCGGTTGAAGAGCGCGGTGGCGATGGAGCTGGTGCGCAAGCAGCGTGGGCTCGAGGTGGCGCAGCGCACCCACCACCTGGTGTTCACCGGGCCGCCCGGGACCGGCAAGACCACCATTGCCCGGGTGGTCGCCAAAATCTATTGCGGCCTTGGCCTTTTGAAGCGGGAAAACATCAGAGAGGTGCACCGCGCCGATCTCATCGGACAGCACATCGGGGAGACCGAGGCCAAGACCAACGCGATCATCGACAGCGCACTGGACGGGGTGCTGTTCCTCGACGAGGCCTACTCGCTGGTGGCCACCGGTGCCAAGAACGACTTCGGGCTGGTGGCCATCGACACCCTGCTGGCCCGGATGGAGAACGACCGGGACCGGCTGGTGGTGATCGTCGCGGGGTACCGCGCCGACCTGGACCGGTTCCTCGACACCAACCAAGGTCTGCGGTCGCGCTTCACCCGCAGCATCGACTTCCCGTCGTACAAACCGGCTGAGCTGATCGAGATCGCGAACTTCATGGCCGCCAAGCGCGACAGCGCTTTCGACCAGGCCGCGCTCGAGGGTCTCGAGGCATTGTTCGCGCATCTGGCCGACTCGTCGAAACCCGATGCCGCCGGGGTCGAACGTCGCGGCCTGGATATCGCAGGCAACGGCCGGTTCGTTCGCAACGTGGTGGAAAAGTCCGAAGAGGAGCGCGAATTCCGGTTAGACCATTCCGAGCACGCCGAAACCGGCGAGTTCACCGATGAGGAGCTGATGACGATCACCGTCGAGGACGTGCGCAATTCGGTTGGCCCGCTGCTGCAGGGCCTCGGTCTGCGGGAGCCGGCATGACGAACCCGGAGCCCCAGGACGAACGACGCTCGTTCGCCTCACGCACCCCGGTCAACGACAACCCCGACCGGGTGGTCTACCGCCGCGGCTTCGTCACCCGCCACCAGGTGAGCGGCTGGCGATTCGTGATGCGCCGGATCGCCTCGGGGATCGCCCTGCACGACACCCGGATGCTCGTCGACCCGCTGCGCACCCAGTCGCGCGCGGTGCTGATGGGTGCACTCATCCTGATCACCGGCTTGGCGGGCTGTTTTGTCTTCTCACTGATCCGGCCCAGCGGGTCGGCGGGTACCAACGCGGTGCTTGCCGATCGGTCGACCGCCGCGCTGTATGTGCGCGTCGGTGATGATCTGCACCCGGTGCTCAACCTGACCTCGGCCCGGCTGGTCGTCGGCCGGCCCGTCAACCCGACCACAGTGAAAAGTAGTGAGCTGGACCGGTTTCCGCGCGGCAACCTGATCGGCATTCCGGGCGCCCCGGAGCGCATGGTGCAGAACACCTCGCACGACGCGACCTGGACGGTGTGCGACGCCGTCAGTGAGCCCGCGCCGGGCGGGCACGCTGCCCACAGCACCGGTGTCACGGTGATCGCGGGTCCGCCCGACAACCACGGCGCGCGCGCCGCCGCCCTCGGATCCCGGCAGGCGGTCCTGGTCGATAGCGCCACCACCACCTGGTTGTTGTGGGACGGCAGGCGCAGCCAGATCAACCTGGCCGACCACCCGGTCACGACCGCACTCGGTTTGGGGACCGATGTGCCCGCGCCGCGGCCCATCGCGCAGGGTTTGTTCAACGCGATACCCGAATCACCGCCGCTGACGGCGCCAGGTATCCCGAACGGCGGCGCCCCGGCGAACTTCGCCGTGCCGGCCCCGGTCGGAGCGGTGGTGGTGTCCTATGCCCTGGACCAGGGCTCGTCGGGTGCCCCGCGGTATTACGCGGTGTTGCCGGACGGCCTGCAGCCCATCTCGCCGGTGCTCGCCGCGATCCTGCGCAACACCAACTCCTACGGTCTGGAGCAACCGCCGCGGCTGGGCGCCGACGCAGTGGCCAAGCTGCCGGTGTCGCGGATGCTGGACACCACGCGCTATCCGGACCAGCAACTCGCTCTGGTCGACGCCGACAAAGATCCCGTCACGTGCGCGTACTGGAGCAAGCCGGCCGGAGCCGCCACCAGCTCGCTGAGCCTGCTGTCCGGATCGGCTCTGCCGGTGCCCGATTCGATGCACACCGTCGACCTGGTAAGCGCCGGCTCCCAGGGAAACGGCTCGACAGCCGCCCGCGTCGCCCTGACGCCGGGCACCGGCTACTTCACCCAGACGGTGAGCGGCGGTGCATCCGCACCGGGCACCGGGTCGTTGTTCTGGGTGTCTGACACCGGGGTCCGCTACGGCATCGACAACGAGGCTGGCGGAGCCACCGGACACGGGAAAACGGTTGAGGCACTTGGCCTGAGCTGGCCTCCGGTCCCCATTCCGTGGTCGGTGCTGTCGCTGTTCGCGAGCGGGCCGACGCTGTCGCGCGCCGACGCGCTGCTGGCACACGACGGCTTGGCGCCGGACAGCAGGCCCGGCCGTCCGGTTTCGGCCGAAGGAGGGCCCCGATGAGCCGACTCATCTTCGAAGCCCGCCGACGGCTGGCGCCACCGGTTACTCGCAAGGGCACCATCACCATCGAGGCGCCGCCCGAGCTGCCCCGGGTGATTCCGCCGTCGTTCTTGCGCCGGGCGATGCCCTTTGTGCTGGTGATCCTCATCGTCGGCATGGTCGTCGCCCTGTTCGCCACCGGGATGCGGCTGATTTCCCCGCAAACGCTGTTCTTCCCGTTCGTGCTGCTGCTGGCAGCGACCGCGTTGTATCGCGGCAACGACAACAAGATGCGCACCGAGGAGGTCGACGCCGAACGGGCCGACTATCTGCGCTACCTGTCGGTGGTCCGGGACAACATCCGTACCCAGGCCGCCCAGCAGCGCGCCGCCGCGCAGTGGTCCCACCCGGAGCCGGATGCACTGGCGGCGGTGCCCGGGTCCCGGCGTCAGTGGGAGCGTGACCCACATGACCCCGACTTTCTGGTGTTGCGGGCCGGCCGCCACCAGGCGCCCCTGGCCACCGCGCTGCGGGTCAACGACACCGCAGACGAGATCGACCTGGAACCTGTGTCGCACAGTGCATTACGTAGCCTGCTCGACACCCACCGCACCGTCCGTGACGTGCCGACCGGCATCGATCTGACCAAGGTCTCGCGGATCACGGTCCTGGGCGAGGCAGATGAGGTGCGGGCGGCGTTGCGCGCCTGGATTGCTCAGGCCGTGACGTGGCACGACCCGACGGTGCTGTCAGTGGCGCTGGTCAGCCGCGACCTGGAGAGCCCCGACTGGTCTTGGCTGAAGTGGTTGCCGCACATCGACGTTCCCGGTGAGCTCGACGGTGTCGGCCCGGCCCGCTTCTTGTCGACCAACCCCGACGAGTTGGTTTCACTGCTGGGATCGGCACTTGTCGACCGCCCGGCGTTTACCGGCGAGCCGGCTGATGCGTTGCGGCACTTCCTGATCGTCGTCGACGACCCCGACTACGACCTGAACGCGTCGACTCTGGCGGTAGGGCGGGCGGGGGTTACCGTCGTGCACCGCAGTGCCATCCCGCCGCACCGCGAGCAGTATTCGGATCCGGAAAAGCCGATCCTGCGCATCGCGGGCGGCGCCATCCGGCGCTGGCAGACCGGGGGCTGGCAACCCTACATCGACAGTGCCGATCAATTCGGCGCCGACGAGGCCGCCCATCTGGCCCGGCGGCTGTCGCGCTGGGACTCCAACCCCACTCACACCGGGTTGCGTTCGGCGGCTACGCGCGGCGCCACTTTCAGCACATTGCTGGGTATCCCGGACGCCTCGCAGCTCGATGTGCCCACCCTGTGGGCGCCGCGCCGCCGCGAAGACGAATTGCGCGTTCCGATCGGTGTCACTGCGACCGGCGAGCCGCTGCTGTTCGACCTCAAAGACGAAGCCGAGGGCGGGATGGGTCCGCACGGCCTGATGATCGGTATGACGGGCTCGGGGAAGTCCCAGACCCTGATGTCGATGCTGTTGGCGCTGTTGACGACTCACCCGGCGGACCGGTTGATCGTCATTTACGCCGACTTCAAGGGTGAAGCCGGCGCCGACAGCTTCCGCAATTTCCCGCAGGTCGTCGCGGTGATCTCCAACATGGCCGAGAAGAAGTCGCTCGCCGACCGGTTCGCCGACACACTGCGCGGGGAGGTGGCCCGTCGCGAAACGCTGCTGCGTGAGGCCGGCCGCCGCGTTCAGGGCAGCGCGTTCAACTCGGTGGTCGAGTACGAGGCCGCCTTCGCTGCCGGACATGATCTGGCGCCGATCCCGACGCTGTTCGTGGTGGCTGACGAGTTCACCCTGATGCTGGCCGACCACCCGGAATACGCGGAGTTGTTCGATTACGTGGCGCGCAAGGGCCGCTCGTTCCGGATCCATATCCTGTTCGCTTCCCAGACGCTGGATGTGGGCAAGATCAAGGACATCGACAAGAACACCTCGTACCGCATCGGCTTGAAGGTGGCCAGCTCCAGCGTTTCCCGCCAGATCATCGGCGTGGAGGACGCCTATCACATCGAGTCCGGCAAGGAACACAAGGGCGAGGGCTTCCTGGTGCCCGCTCCCGGCGCCACCCCGATCAAGTTCCGCAGCACCTATGTCGACGGCATCTACGAGCCGCCGAAGACAGCGAAAATCATGGTGATGCCGAGCATTCCGGAACCCAAGCTGTTCACCGCGGGACGGGTGGAGCCGGATCCCGAGACGGTGATCGTCGGCGGCGAGGAGGAACCGCCGGGTCCGCCGCGCAAGCTGATCGCGACCATCGGCGAACAGCTGGCACGCTACGGGCCGCGGGCGCCGCAGCTGTGGCTGCCGCCGCTGGACGAACCCATCCCATTGACCGCGGTCCTCGCCCGCGCCGGGGTGCCGCAGCGGCAGTGGCGCTGGCCGCTCGGCGAGATCGACAAACCATTCGAGATGCGCCGCGACCCGCTGATCTTCGACGCCACGTCGTCGGCCGGAAACGTGGTGATCCACGGTGGCGCCAAGTCCGGGAAATCGACCGCGCTGCAGACATTCATCCTGTCAGCGGCCAGCCTGCACTCGCCGCGCGACGTCAGTTTCTACTGCCTGGACTACGGCGGCGGCAAGCTGCGGGCGCTCGAAGACCTGGCGCACGTCGGCAGCGTCGCATCGCCGCTGGAACCCGAACGCATCCGCCGCACCTTCGGCGAGCTGGAGCAGCTGCTGCTGTCGCGGCAGAAGCGAGGGGTGTTCCGGGATAAGCACGGTTCCGCCCCCGACGACGGCTTCGGCGAGGTGTTCCTGATCATCGACAACCTCTACGCATTCGGGCGCGACAACACCGACCAGTTCAACACTCGTAATCCGTTGCTGGCCAAGGTGACTGAATTGGTCAATATTGGCCTGGCCTATGGCATCCACGTGGTCATCACCACCCCGAGCTGGCTGGAGGTGCCGCTGTCGATGCGAGACGGCCTCGGGCTGCGGCTCGAACTCAAGCTGCACGACGCACGGGACAGCAATGTGCGCGTGGTCGGCGCTCTGCGTCGCCCGGCCGACGCTGTCCCACCCGACCAGCCGGGCCGCGGGTTGACCATGGCCGCCGAGCATTTCCTGTTCGCGGCTCCAGAGCTGGACCAGGTGGCCGCGATCAACGCCCGCCATCCGGGGATGGCCGCGCCGCCGGTGCGACTGCTGCCCACCAACCTCGCCCCGGAGGCACTCGGCGCGCTCTACCGGGGCCTGGAGCAAGTCGTGATCGGCCAGCGCGAAGAGGATCTCGCACCGGTCGTCATCGACTTCGCCGACAACCCGTTATTAATGGTGTTCGGCGACAGCAAGTCCGGGAAGACCACGCTGCTGCGCCATATCATTCGCACCATCCGCGAGCACTCCTCGGCGGACCGGGTGGCCTTCACCGTGCTGGATCGGCGGCTGCACCTCGTCGATGAGCCGTTGTTCCCCGACAACGAATACACCGCCAATATCGACCGCATCATTCCGGCGATGCTGGGGTTGTCCAACCTCATCGAGTCGCGGCGGCCACCGGCCGGCTTGTCGGCGGCCGAGTTGTCCCGCTGGAGCTACCAGGGCCACACCCATTACCTGATCATCGACGACGTCGACCAGATACCGGATTCGCCGGTGATGAGCGGGCCGTACATCGGACAGCGGCCGTGGACATCCCTCATCGCGCTACTCGCGCAGGCCGCAGATCTAGGGTTGCGGGTGATCGTCACAGCGCGCGCGTCCGGATCGGCGCACGCGTTGATGACCAACGTTTTGCTGCGCCGCTTCAACGACTTGCAGGCGACCACGTTGATGCTGGCGGGCAATCCTCAAGACAGCGGCAAGATCCGGGGTCAACGATTTGGCCGCTTGCCCGCCGGACGGGCGATCCTGTTGGGCGACAGCGATAGTCCGACCTATGTGCAGTTGGTCAATCCGATGGTTGGCGAGTCCGTAATGGTTAGTGAAACGCAACAGGAGGGGTTGTCATGACGTTGCGAGTGGTTCCCGAGGGCCTGGCCGGCGCCAGCGCGGCGGTAGAGGCGCTGACGGCGCGGCTGGCGGCCGCACAGGCGGCCGCCGCTCCGTTGATCACCGCGGTGGTGCCGCCGGCGGTGGATCCGGTGTCGTTGCAGACGGCGGTCGGGTTCAGCGCCCAGGGTCAGGAACACGTTGTTGTTGCGGCCCAGGGCGCAGAAGAGCTGGGCCGCGCCGGTGTGGGTGTGGGCGAGTCGGGCGCAAGCTATCTCGCGAGAGACACCGCGGCCGCCGCGACCTACGGGGTGGTAGGCCACTGACATGATCGGGCCCATCTGGATGGCTGCGCCGCCGGAAGTGCATTCGGCGTTGCTGAGCGCTGGTCCGGGACCGGGGCCACTGTTGGCGGCCGCCGGCGCGTGGACCGCGCTCAGCACCGAATATGCCGCGGCAGCAGCTGAACTCAGTGGGCTCTTGGGGGCGGTGCAGGCGGGGGCGTGGCAGGGGATGAGCGTCGAGCGCTATGTGGCCGCCCACGCGCCCTACTTGGCGTGGTTGCAGCAGGCGAGTGTCGACAGCGCGGGCGTAGCCGCACAGCACGAGGTAGCGGCGACCGCGTACACCAGCGCTTTGGCGGCAATGCCGACACTGGTGGAATTGGCCGCCAACCACATGATTCACGGCGTACTGGTAGCGACGAATTTCTTTGGGATCAACGCGATTCCGATCGCGGTCAACGAGGCCGACTACGTGCGGATGTGGGTCCAGGCCGCTACCGCGATGAGCGTCTATCACGCCATCTCGGGTGCGGCGCTTGCCTCGGCCCCGCGCGCCACTGCGGCGCCTGCCATCATGAATCCGGGTGTCGGTGTCGTCGGCAACGCCGTCGGCCAGAGCGGCCCCGGCTCGTGGTTATCGCAACTACTGCAGGCCTACCTGAGCTTCTACAAGAACCTCTTCAACGAACTCTCGGCGTTCCTGCAGAACCCGGTCGGGACGTTGCGGCAGATCATCATGGCGTTTGCCACGAATCCTGCTGCGGCGCTGGTGGCCTACGCTCCGCTGCTGTTGTTCGCCGCCTACGAAGTGATTTCGCCTATCGCCACTTATGGGCCCATGCTGCTGGCGCTGTCGCTCAGCCTGAGCCTGGGTCTCGGCTCGATCATCCTGCCGCTCGGTGAGATTGCGTCGGTCGCGGCGCCGGTCGCCGGAGCAGCGCCACTGGTCTTCGCATCGGTGGGCGAGGCGGCGGGTCCGGTGGCCGGCATGGCTCCGACGACGGTGGCGAGTCCGTCAGGTGCCCCTGCCTCTGCTCCTGCCGCGGGTGTCGGCGCGCCTGCTGCACCCGCCCCGGCAACGGTTACCGGGAGTTTCGCCTACATGGTGGGCGGCGGCGGTGGTCCGGAAGCCGGTTTCGGGCCGACGGTGGGTGGCCGCGGCGGGGTCAAGGCGCCGGCGGCCACCATCCCGGCGGCTGGTGCTGCGGCACGCAGTCGGGCCGACGCCCGGGCGCGGCGGCATTGGCGGGCCGCAATGCGTGAGTTCGGGGACGAATTCTTGGATATGGACTCCGATATCGGTGTCGCACCCGATTACGACGAGCAGGAGCGGCTGGCTTCAGTGGTGGCGTCTGGGAATGGCGCCGCGACGTTGGAGTTCGCCGGAACCGCGCACAAAGAGACCGTCCTGCAGGCGGCCGGGTTGACCAAGCTGGCCGGCGATGAGTTCGGCGGTGGCCCGCGGATGCCGATGGTGCCAGGTACCTGGGATCAAGATGAAGCGCGGGAAGGGGGCTGAAGACGGTCAGCAACGTAGGGGTCATTAGCCGAAATTCGAACTTTCCAGAAGGATCACGAGGAAAGGAATCACTATGAGTATGTTGGATGCCCATATCCCGCAGTTGGTGGCCGCGCAGTCGGCGTTTGGTACCAAGTCGGCGTTGATGCGCAGCACGATCAGCCAGGCCGAGCAGGAGGCGCTGTCGGCGCAGGCGTTCCACCAGGGGGAGTCCTCGGCGGCGTTTCAGGCCGCTCATGCCAGATTCGTCGAGGCCGCCGCTCGGATCAACACCTTGCTGGACATCGCCCAGGCCAACCTCGGGGATGCCGCCGGCACCTATGTGGCCGCCGATGCTGCTGCCGCGTCCGGTTACACCGGATTCTGATCTCGCCGCTAACAATCGCGAAAGGAACTGTGATGTCGCAGATTATGTACAACTACCCGGCGATGCTGGGGCATGCCGGGGATATGTCGGGCTACGCGGGCACGTTGCAGGGCCTGGGTGCCGACATCGCCAGCGAGCAGGCCGCGCTGTCCAATGCCTGGCAGGGCGATACGGGTATGACCTATCAGGTTTGGCAGGCGCAGTGGAACCAGGCGATGGAAAGCCTGGTGCGGGCGTATCAGTCGATGGCCAGCACCCATGAAGGCAACACCTTGGCCATGTACGCCCGCGACACGGCCGAAGCCGCCAAATGGGGCGGTTAGTTTCTGCCTAGATGAGCGTCGAATCCAACGCCGTCGAGCTGACGGTCGATCACGCGTGGTTTATTGCGGAAACGATTGGGGCGGGTACCTTCCCGTGGGTACTGGCGATTACCCCGCCCTATGGTGACGCCGCGCAGCGCAACGCGTTCTTCGAACGTCAGAAGGCCGAGCTGATCCAGCTGGGTCTGGTATCAGAAGGCGGACTTGTCAACTCAGTGGTCGCCCAGTGGATCAAAGTGGTGTGCTTCCCGGATCGGTGGCTCGACCTGCGCTACGTGGGACCCGAGGCGGCCACCGGCACCGGCGAGCTGCTGCGCGGCGTCGTCGCACAGCGCACCGGTATGACCGCCAAGACCATAGTCGCGTTGCGCAGCGCGCAGTTGATCACGTTCACCGCTATGGACATCGACGATCCTCGTGCGTTGGTTCCGGTACTCGGTGTCGGGCTGGCGCAGCGGCCGCCGGCCCGATTTGACGAGTTCAGCATGCCGATGCGCGTCGGAGCCCGGGCCGACGAACGGCTGCGTTCCGGCGCTTCGCTATCCGAAGTCCTTGACTACCTGGGTATCCCGCGGTCGGCCCGACCGGTGGTGGAGTCGGTGTTCGACGGTCCGCGTAGCTACGTCGAGGTCGTCGCCGGCTGCCACCGTGACAGCCGGCACACCACCACCGAGGTGGGGATGAGCATCGTCGACACCGCTTCGGGGCGGGTGCTGGTCAGCCCGTCCCGCGCGTTCGACGGCGAGTGGGTCTCCACATTCAGCCCAGGGACACCGTATGCCGTCGCCGTCGCGATTGACCAGTTGACCGCTTTGTTGCCGGACGCGCAATGGTTTTCTGGCCAGCGGCTGTCCCGAGATTTCTCCGTCCAACACTCATAACCGAAACCAGATAGAGAAGAGAGCACGATGTCCCAGGAACGGCCCCAGCATTCTTCGAGGGTCCAGTGATGTCCGGCACCGTCATGCCGATTGTCCGCGTGGCAATCCTCGCGGACAGCAGGTTGACGGAGATGGCCCTGCCCACGGAGTTGCCGCTGCGCGAAATCCTGCCCACGGTAAGGCGTTTGGTGGCGCCCGCGGCCGCCAACGGCGACTCGGATGACGCCGCCAGCGCCCGGGCGGCGGCCGACATCGAGGCGGTTTCGCACCTCAGCCTGGCACCCATCGGTGGGGCGCCGTTCAGCCTGGACGCCAGCCTGGACACCGTCGGTGTCGTGGACGGTGATCTGCTGGCGCTGCAACCCGTGCCCGCCGGTCCGGCCGCACCCGGCATTGTCGAGGACATCGCCGATGCCGCCATGATCTTCTCCACCACCCGGTTGAAGCCCTGGGGCACAACGCATATCCAGCGTGGGGCGCTGGCCGCCGCGATTACCGTGGCTTTCCTGGCGACCGGCCTGGGCGTCACCTACCGGGTCGCCACCGGCGCGTTGTCCGGACTGGTCGCGGTCAGCGTGGTGGCGGCGCTCGCGGCGCTGGCCGGCTTGCTGATCGCGGCGCGTTCGTCACGTGCTGGAATGGCGCTGTCGATCGCAGCACTGGTCCCCGTCGGCGCTGCCCTGGCGCTGGCGGTACCTGGGAGATTCGGGCCGGCACAATTGATGCTGGCCGCGGCCGGTGTCACCGCGTGGTCACTGATCGCCCTGATGGTGCCCGGCGCTGAACGTGAGCGAGTCGTCGGTTTCTTCACCGCGACCGCTGTGGTCGGAGCCGGGGTGTTGCTGGCCGCTGGCACCGAATTGATTTGGCAACTACCGATAGTCACCATCGGATGCGGGCTGGTCGTGGCGGCTCTGCTGGTGACCATCGAGGCGGCTCAGCTGTCGGCGCTGTGGGCACACTTCCCGTTGCCCGTCATTCCGGCGCCCGGCGATCCCACCCCTTCGGCGCCGTCGTTGCGGGTGCTCGAGGACCTGCCGCGGCGGGTGCGGGTCAGCGACGCCCATCAAAGCGGATTCATCGCTGCCGCGGTGCTGCTCAGCGTCTTGGGATCGGTCGCGATCGCGCTGCGCCCAGAGGCGTTGAGTGGTGTGGGCTGGTATGTGGTGGCCGCGGCCGCGGCCGCGTCCATCCTGCGCGCCCGGGTGTGGGATTCGGCCGCGTGCAAGGCCTGGCTGCTCGCGCAGCCCTACCTGGTGGCGGGTGCCTTGCTGGTGCTCTACGCCGCGACGGGCCGCTACGCCGCTGCGCTTGGTGCGGTGCTGGTCCTCGTCGCGCTCGCGTTGGTGTGGATCGTGGTGGCGCTCAACCCGGGCATCGCCTCGCCGGAAAGCTATTCGCTGCCGCTGCGGCGGCTGCTGGGCTTCGTCGCGGTCGGCCTCGATGCTTCGCTGATCCCCGTCATGGCCTATCTGGTCGGTCTATTCAGCTGGGTGCTCAATCGATGATTCGGGCGGGATTAGCCTGCCTCGCAGCGACGCTGGTCGCTGTGATGTGGACCTGTCCGCCGGGATTCGCGATCAATCCGCCAGCGGTTGATCCGGGTGTCCCACCGCCCAGCGGAACCCCGGGTCCGGGGCAGCCGATGGAGCAGCGCGGCCCGTGCAGCACCTCCGGAGTCATCCCCGGCAGCGATCCAGCTGCTGTGACGCCCAGCCAGACGATACTGAATCTCCCTGCAGCGTGGCAGGTTTCCCGCGGCGACGGCCAGTTGGTAGCGGTCATCGACACCGGAGTGCGGCCGGGTCCGCGGCTGCCCAACGTCGACCCCGGCGGTGATTTCGTCGAGACGACCGACGGCCTGACCGACTGCGACGGGCATGGGACCTTGGTTGCCGGAATCATTGCCGGCCAGCCCGGGGACGACGGTTTCTCCGGGGTGGCACCCGCGGCGCGGGTGGTGTCCATCAGGACGACATCCGCCAAGTTCTCGCCGCGGACACCGGGCGGCGACCCGCTGCTGACGCAGGCGTCCCTGGACGTCGCGACGCTGGGCCGGGCGGTCGTGCACGCGGCCGACCTGGGCGCCCGGGTGATCAACATCTCCGCGATCACCTGCCTGCCCGCCGATCGGCCTATCGACCAGGCCGCGCTGGGCGCGGCAATCCGGTACGCGGCGGTGGACAAGGACGCGGTGATCGTGGCCGCTGCGGGCAACAGCGGTATGGCCGGATCGGTGACCGGTGGGACGTCCTGCGAGTCCAATCCGCTCACCGACTTGAGCCGCCCGGAGGATCCGCGGAACTGGGCCGGCGTCACGTCGGTGTCCATCCCGTCGTGGTGGCAACCGTACGTGCTGTCGGTGGCTTCCCTGACACCGGAAGGCCAGCCGTCGAAATTCACCATGGCCGGGCCCTGGGTGGGTATCGCAGCACCCGGCGAACGCATCGTGTCGGTGAGCAACGGCGACGGCGGCGGCCTGGCCAACGGCCTGCCCGACGACCACCAGCAACTGGTCGCGCTGAGCGGCACCAGCTACGCCGCCGGCTATGTGTCAGGCGTGGCCGCGCTGGTCCGCAGCAAGTATCCCGAACTGACAGCCACCCAGGTCGTGCGGCGCATCACCGCAACCGCGCACAACGGAGCGCGGGCACCCTCCAATGTCGTTGGCGCCGGCACCGTCGACCCGGTGGCGGCCCTGACCTGGCAACTGCCCGCCGGTAACCAGCCCGGTGGGGCGACGGCGAAGCCGGTCGCCGTGCCGCCGGCACCAGCGCCCAAAGACAGCACACCGCGGACCGTCGCGCTGGTCGGAACCGCCGCGCTGGCTGTGCTTGTCGCAGCCGTGGCGGCGTTCGCCGCGATCGCTGCACGCCGACGAAAGGACCCCACCCCGTGAGCCTGCTCCGTTCCATACCGACTCCCGGCAGCGGCCGAATCACCTTGGCGTTGCTGGCCGTAGTGCCCGCGGTGATGGCGTACCCGTGGCGGTCCAGCCGTGACTACTGGCTGCTCGGCATCGCCGCCGTCGTCGTCATCGTGTTGTTCGGCTGGTGGCGCGGTCTGCACTTCACTACGATCCTGCGCCGTCGACTGGCGGTCATGGGGCGCCGCAATACGTTCGTCCCGGATCCTTCGTTTGCTGCCGAGACAACCGTGCTGCTGCGAGTCGGTGCGCCGGTCGGCGACTCGGATGTGCTTCCGCTTCCGCTGATTGCCCGGTATCTGGACCGCTACGGTATCCGTGCCGACAAAATCCGGATCACCTGCCGCGACAACGCATCCGATGCGTCGAGGCGCGAGACGTGGATCGGCATCACGATCTCGGCACCCGACAATCTGGCGGCGCTGCAGGCGCGTTCACCGCGAATCCCGTTGCACGAGACCGCCGAGGTTGCGGCGCGCCGACTGGCCGACCACCTCAGGGAGATCGGATGGGAAGCCAGTACGGTTGCCCCCGAAGACGTCCCGCGGTTGCTCACGCCCAACGCGCGCGAGACATGGCGCGGAGTGCAGCGGGGTGACAAGGACTACCTTGCCGCATACCAGATCCAGATAGACAGCGCGTTGCCGCAGACCTTGGACGCGATCCGGTTGCATCCGGCCCGCGAGGCGTACACGGCGCTGGAGTTCGCCGGTGACGCAACCCACAACACCATTGCGGCCGCATGCGCCTTCCGGACTGATACGCCTCCGGAGAGCACCGCGCCTTTGGCCGGTCTGACCCCGCAGCGTGGAAATCACCGGCCGGCGCTGATGGCATCGGATCTGTTGTCCACCCAACGGCTTGACGGGCACACGGATGTGCCCGCCGACTTGCTGACCTCGCTGCGCTGGCCCACCTGCGCGGGCGGGGCGCACCGGGCACCGCTGTCCGGAACCACTAGAACATGACGGCCTGCAGGAAAGCGGTCATCCGGCGCAGATAGTCCAGCTGACTCACGTGCATTACGTGACTGCCGGGAAACCTGTGCAGCGCACAGCGATTCCAATGCTCCCACAGCATGACGGCATGCTCCGGCGGGGCCATCCGGTCGCCGAGACCGGTAATGATCATCCGCCGGTCTGTTGGCAGCAGCGGCCGGTAGTTCAGCGGGCCGTGATAGGACAGCCCGGCCGCCAACTCGTCATGGCTGATGTGGGACAGGCGCAGGCCCAGCCGGAAGAGTTTGTCGGCAGGAAACCATTCGTCGAATAGCTTCGACGGACTGACGACGGGACAATTGGGGATGACAGCCTCGAGCCGGTCGTCGACCGAAGCCACCAGCGCCGAGGTGTAGCCGCCCAGCGATATGCCGGTCAGCGCGATGCGGTCGACTCCGGTGTGGGGCAAATGATCGACGACAGAGCGGAAGTCATGCACGGCTTGGGCCATCGCCTCAGCGAAGCCGCTCAGCCCGCCGGCGAAGTAGCCGAAACCGCTGAACGGCGAGAGCTTTTCGGCTCGTTTGCCGTGAAATGGCAACGTGTACATCAGGACGTCGTAGCCGGACCGGTAATACCAGGGCAGCGAGAAGAACCGGCCGTTGGCCAGATACGACGACCCCATGAAGCCGTGGATCACGCACAGCGTGGGTCGCGGTCCGTCGTCGTGGCGCCAGTGCTGGGCGCGCACGATGTTGTTGGACGCCCACGCACTCCATTGCTTGCGCATTGCGGGGTTGACCGCCGTGAAGCCGCTGGGAAACGCGATATTGCTGACCGTGCCCCGCGCAATCCACTCCGCCAGCGGGTTGGCCGGCCGTGATGAGACTCGGGGCAACTCGGTGGGCGGGGGAAACGACTTGGCCGGATCCCGCGCTGCCCCCAGCTCGGCGTAGAAGTTCAGCTTGCTGCGTTCGGCGCCCGAGGCCTGGCGCAGGAAGGCGACGGCAACGACCGGTGCCGCCGTTGTGGCGAGCAGCGATGCGACCCCGGTGCGCAGCGCCAGATCGCCCATGGCAGATGCCTCGACGACCATGCGCTGACGGAGCGACAACGCCGAGCGCTGGCGGTAATCCGTCGGCCCCGGCCGGTACGTCCGCACCCGGAACGTCCGGAACGGGAATGGGCGGGTCGATCGGATCCGTGTCGGGCGCCACGAATGCCGATGGTATCCCGACACGGCCGCCGGGCCGGGACGTTTAACCGGCGGTCAGTCGCTTCGGTGCAGCTGTTTCGCCCACTCGGGCACCCCGGCACAGCATGCGGTAATACGGTGGGTCTATCGGCCGACTGGCGACGGCGTTGATCAGGAGGACGGCCATGTGGGATCCCGACGTCTACCTCGCTTTTGCGGACCATCGCGGCCGTCCGTTCTACGACCTGCTGTCCCGGGTGGGGGCCGAGCGGGCGCGTCGGGTCGTCGACCTCGGTTGCGGTCCGGGCCAGCTGACCCGGTACCTGGCCCGGCGCTGGCCGGGTGCGGTGGTCGAGGCGATGGACAGCTCCCCGGAGATGGTCGCCGCCGCACAGGAGCGCGGCATCGACGCCGTCACCGGGGACCTGCGGGACTGGCAGCCGAAACCCGACACCGACGTGGTCGTCAGCAACGCGGCCTTGCATTGGGTGCCCGAGCACGCCGATCTGCTTGTCCGGTGGGCCGGGCAGCTGGCCGCCGGATCGTGGATGGGCGTTCAGATGCCGGGCAACTTCGAGGCGCCATCCTATGCTGCGGTGCGGACGCTGGCCCGCCGCGAGCCATACGCAAAGACCCTGCGCGACATACCGTTTCGGGTCGGTGCGGTGGTTCAGCCGCCGGTGTTCTATGCCGACCTGCTGCTCGACGCCGGATGCAGGGTCGACGTCTGGGAGAGCACATACCTGCATCAGCTGACCGGTGAGCATCCGGTACTGGATTGGATCACCGGCACGGCGCTGGTTCCGGTGCGCGAGCGGCTCGCCGACGAGGACTGGGAGCAGTTCCGCCATGAGCTCATCCCGCTGCTGGACGACGCCTACCCGGCCCGGCCCGACGGTACGACGATCTTCCCGTTCCGGCGGGTGTTCATCGTCGCCGAGGTTGGTGGCTCGCGCCGCTCAGGTGGGTAGCCCCAGCAGCGTCGCCTCCTGCCGGTAGCGGTCAACCCACTTGTCCGAGCGGTGGTCGGCCTGCCGTTCCAGCATCGGCGGCGGGGCCAGGTCCGGATCCAGTCCAAGTGCTTCAAGAATCGTGGCAACGACCGCAGTCAGGTTGCGCCACAACGCCGGATACGCGATCTCGATCGGCGTGATGTTCTCCTGGGCGAACCAAGCACGCCAGCTGTTCTCCTGACAGCGCAAGTTTTTGACCATGTGCGCGATAGCCCCGGCGTGATAGGCGGCCCGCGAATCGCGCTCGGGGTCTGCTTGGCCCCGCCAAGCCTGCGTCTGCACAGCACGCCAAAACGACACGGCCTGCGACACCACGTCCGGCCGATAGACGTGCACGAAAACGGGTTCGCTGCCAATCACGTCGCGGATCGCCGCGCGCAGGCTGTACCCGGAGCGGTCCGGCAGTTTCGCCGCCCGCTGCAGCAACAGCGGCGTCTGGTTCCACATCAGCTTGCCGCCCCACACACCGTTGGGGGTGCGGCCGGAACTGCGGATGTGGTCGCGCCACTCAACCGGCGTCGCGGTGTCCGGCGTGCCGGGATCCAGCGGATCGAGTAATCGCAAGATCGACTCGTCGTGGACTTCGGCGAACCACTCCCGCGGCTGCGGCGGCATCCCGGTGGTGGGCAGGTACTCGAAGAACTCTTGTGGATGCCCGGCGATCCCCGTCGCGCGCAGCGATTCCACCAACAGCGTGCTGCCGCTGCGCTGTGTGGCGAGCACCAGATAAGCCGTCGCGGCGCGGGACATCGGATGAGCCTAACCGCAATTCGCCTTCACAGTGAGCGGACTTAATTACCATCACCCCGACCAAAACTATTGATCGGCGGGGGCTGCTTCCTCTTCGATGCCGCGGTCGACGGCGTTTGCCGAGCTGCTGTTCGGCGACCTGTGGTGCGTCCGCAGATAGGTTTCGGTATAGCGCACCGCGATGCGGGTTCCGGCGAATTCCGATGGGATGACGTCGCCGGTCCGCTGACGCCAATCGTGCAGACGGACAGCCAGTTCGGCTGCGATCTCGTCCACACCTGTGTCGTCGGCGGCCAGCAGGTTGGTGGTCTCGGTAGGGTCGGTGCGCAGATCGTAGAGTTCGCGGTCCGGGCGCGGGCCCTTGATGAACGGCGCGACAGCATGTCCGGACGGGCTGCCCTCGATATCCAACGGCAGGTCGAGCAGTGGCCGGGACGCGTAATTCTCGATGTAGCTGTACTCCTTGGTACGAATCGCGCGAATCGGGTCGAACGAGTCGTGGTACGTCTTCGTGGTGTACACGTGGTCACGGACCGGTTCGGTGTGCGGGTCCGGCGTAAGCAGGACGCGCGCGTGGGATACACCGTCGACGTCGGCCGGCACGGCCAGACCCAACAGGCCCAGCAGCGTCGGCACGAAGTCGACGCCGCTGAAGAGCTCCTCGTAGACGCGGGCCGGCATGTCCCGGTTGGTGGGTGGGCGGACGATCATGCCGATGCCGGTTCCGGCGTCATACAAGGTGGATTTGGCACGGGGGAACGCCGCGCCGTGATCGGTGAAGAACACCACCCAGGTGCTGGCGTCCAATCCGGTTTCGGTCAACGTGTCCAGCAGCCGGCCGACCGCGGCGTCGGCAGCGGCGATCGCCCCGTAGAACGCGGCGAGGTCGCCGCACACCTCCGGGGTGTCGGGCAGGTAGTCGGGAGGATCGACCTGCGTGCTGTCGGCCGGCTCGTAGCGGTCCCGCGGGTAGGGTCGGTGCGTTTCGAAGAACCCGGCGGTCAACAGGAACGGTTGGCCCGCAAGGTCTTGGGCGCTGTCCCGCAGCCATTCCCCAGCCTTGTCCACCACGTACTCGCAGTACGAATTGGACACGTCGAACTCGTCGAAGCCCAGCCGCCTCGGGTACGACGTCTCGTGTTGCATACCGAAAAGTGCTGAGTGCCAACCAGATTCGGACAATATCTGGGGCAGGGTCCGGACGCCGCTACGGTATTCCCAGCCGTGGTGGGCCAGGCCGATCAGCCCATTGCTTTGCGGGTAACGGCCGGTGAACAGCGATCCCCGGGACGGCGAGCACAGCGGTGCGGTGGCATGGGCCCTGGTGAACAGGATGCCCTCGGCGGCAAGCCGGTCCAGTCGTGGGCTGGATACGTCGGGGTGGCCGTAGGCGCCCAGATATCGCCCTAGGTCGTGCCAGTGCACGATCAGGACATTTTCTTTTGTGTCCGCGCCCGTCGCCATTCCCGTCACCTTTTCACCTTGCCTTGCGACCGGCGACGATACCGCAGCCGGTTGGGGCGAAGCCGGGTGCGCCGACCCGGGCCGGGTGAATTCAAGTCGTCACACCGGACGGGGCGCCACCGCCGGCCGTCCCCGCACTCTCACCGGGCGCGGACTGGCCGGACCCGGGGCCCGGCGACGGCTGACCCCATCGGTTCTCGCAGACGAACTCCGACAGCGGTCGCGCGACGGCCCAGCCGTCCAGTTCTAACGCCGGCCGATCGGGAAACCCCGGCACCGGACCCAGGCACAGGATGGCCACCGGCTCGGCGTCGGCGGGCATCGCCAGCAAGGAGGCCAGCCGTTGCGGATCGAACAGGGAAACCCAGCCCATGCCGAGGCCTTCGCAGCGAGCGGCCAGCCAGAGGTTCTGGATCGCGCACGACACCGACGCGAGATCCATCTGCGGTAGCGTCCGCCGGCCGAACACATGCTTCTCGCGGTTGTCGCCCAGCGCCACCACCAGGAGTTCGGCGCATTCGAGAATGCCCTCGACCTTCAGTGCCAGAAACTCCTCGGCCCGCTCGCCCAGGGCGGCGGCGGTGAGCGGACGCTCGTCGTCGACGAGTGCGTGAATGCGTCTACGAAGCGAGTGATCGGTGATCCGGATAAAGCGCCATGGCTGCATCAGGCCGACGCTGGGCGCCGCGTGCGCGGCCTGCAACAGGCGGGCCAGCACGTCGGCTCCCACCACACCGCCGGGTGAGAACCGGCGCATGTCGCGCCGTTCGGAGATCACCCGATAGACGGCCCGCCGCTCCTGCGGGCTGAACGCCTGATCGGTCACGTCAGCCATCGTAGGAAATCCACCAGCGTGCATCGTGTCGTCAGCGCGGACCTGGCGAACACCCGGGCGCGAGTTCACGGACTATAAGTGACGCCGACCGCGCGGAAGACGTATTCAGGCGGCATGTCGAAGGCCAGCGATCGTTGCGGCAGGCCGCTGAGCACATCGGCCGGGATGGCGACCTTGTAGTGCAGCGACAGTTCGCCGCTGAACTTCTGGTCAACCTGGGCGACGTCGACATCGACCTGCAACCCGGTTGAGGAAATCTCGACCTTCGCGGCGCCGGCCTGCGCGGCGTCCCAGCGCACGTTGACAGTCGGGCCGGCCAGCTTGGGCAACATGGACAGCGTCGCCAGCACCCGCTCCGAGGTGACGACCAGCGAGCCCGAGTAGCTGGCGACGCTGTGCGGCAACCGCACACCCGGGATGACTCCACTGAATCGCCTGGTCACGGCGACATATTCGGCAAGATAGACCAAACCCTCGGCCTCGACCCGGGTATGCAGGTCTTCGGGTAGCTTGCCGATGCCGAACAACCTGCGGACAAAGACCGCCATGACGCCAGTATGACTCGCCTACGTCGGGAGTCCGCGTTCCACATGGTCGGGGCGCCGCGCCTTCGCCGCGGCGGTGCTGGTATCGGTTAGTGATGACTCGCCCGCGGACTCCGATGGCCGTTTGTGTCGCTCTGGCCGCCGCGGCGGCCGCCGTGGTTTATGCGGTCCTGTGGGTCGGTTACTGCCAGGACTGGACTTGGCTGCATCGCGTCGATCGGTCGTTGTTGAACGCGGCGCACGACATCGGGATCAAGCACCCGATGTGGGTCCGGTTCTGGGCGGGGGTGTCCTTCGTGCTGGGCCCGGTCCCGTTGCGGCTACTGGGCACGGTGGCCGCGGTGGCCGCGGCGGTGCGGCGCAACGTGCGGGCGGCGCTGGTGCTGCTGGCCTGCGCGCCGCTGAACGGATTCGTGACGTCCGCGGCCAAGGGACTGGCGAACCGGCCACGACCGTCGACCATGCTGGCAGCCGCATCCGGTACGTCGTTTCCGTCGGGGCACGCGCTGGAGGCGGCGGCCGCCTTGCTGGCGTTGCTTACCTTCCTGCTGCCGATGATGAACCCGCTGCCGGGCCGGGTCGCGATTGCGGTCACCGCGCTGAGCCTGCTGTCGGTCGGGATTGCCAGGGTGGCGCTGAACGTGCACTACCCCTCCGACGTGCTGGCCGGGTGGTCGCTGGGATACCTGTATTTTCTGTTGTGCTTTTTGGTGTTTCGGCCCTCGACGGGCGTGCGGATCGGCAGCGGTGAGCGCCCGTCCGAACTTGCCAGAGCCGGCTAGGCTCGGATCACAGCGCAGTGACCCAACTGGGTCTAAAGCTTTACTTGACCCTGAGGTTCGCCGGTCTGACGATTGAGTCATGCGCCGACTGCTCGTTCCGCTGTGCGCTGCGGCGTGCGTGGCCCTGGCGTCGCTGGTGCTGGCACCGACAAGTGGTGCGGCCGGTATTCCCTGGTTCGCGAACGCGGTCGGCAATGCCACGCAGGTGGTTTCGGTGGTGAGCACCGGAGGTTCAACCGCGACAATGGACATCTATCAGCGCACCACCGCCGGTTGGCAGCCGCTCAAGACCGGCATTTCCACCCACGTCGGGTCGGCGGGCCTGGCGCCGCAGGCCAGGAGCGGCGTTCCGGCCACCCCGATGGGCGTCTACAGCCTCGACTCGGCCTTCGGCACCGCGCCGAATCCCGGCGGGGGACTGCCGTACACCCAAGTCGGGCCCAACCACTGGTGGAGCGGCGACGACCATAGCCCCACCTTCAACTCCATGCAGGTATGCCAGAAGTCGCAGTGCCCGTTCAACACGGCCGAAAGCGAGAACCTGCAAATCCCGCAGTACAAGCACGCGGTGGTGATGGGCGTCAACAAGAACAAGGTTCCCGGCGGCGGTTCGGCGTTCTTCTTCCACACCACCGACGGTCACCCCACCGAGGGCTGCGTGGCGATCGACGATCCCACGCTGGTGTCGATCATCCGCTGGCTACAGCCCGGTGCGGTGATCGCGATCACCAAGTAACGTCAGTCCAGGGCGCGACCGGGTTTGACCTTGAAGTCCAAGTCCGCCAACGACATTGTCGCCTCATAGGTGCGGTCGTAGCCGGTGGCGCTGATCTTCCAGCCATCATCGGTGCGCCGGTAGCGGTCGCGGTAGAAGGCCGCACCGATCAGCATGAAGTTGAAATCGGCGACGATGACCCGGTCTTGCAGATACCAGGTGCCCGACGCCTCATCGCCGGTCACGGTGATCTCCGGATGGGTCACCCGGTGCTCGGTGATGACGGCCGGGCCCAGTGCTTTGCGCATGTAGTTGACCAGGTCGACGCGGTTGGTGAAATGCAGCTCTTCACCGACCGACGACCCGTAGTCGCCGACGACGTCGTCGGTCAGCGTGTCGGCGAAGTCGTCCCAGTACTTGGTGTCCAGCGCGCGCAGATACCGGTATTTGACTTGTTTGATGGCCTCGATGTCGGCGAAGTCTTGGGGGGTCATCACGTCATTGCAGCACATCGGACGCGTCCCGTTGCAGGTAATGGGTGACCATGTCGATCAGCGCGGATCGCTCCCGCTGCCAGCCGATCGGGGTGCCGAAGATCATCTGCGCCAGCACCACTCCCCGCAGTGCGGCCCAGATCACTTCGGCCACGCCGTCATTGGCCGGATCTTCGGTTATCAGCCGACCGAGCTGGCCGATTGCGGAGTTCATTTCGAGCAGATGGCTTCGCGAGGCCTCGTCCGGGCCGCCCCGGGTGGCCCGCAGGATTTCGAAGGCCGCCTGCGACGTCGGACTGCTATAGCAGCTCCAGGCGATGTCGACGACGACCTCGATGCGCTCGCGCAGCGCAAGCTCGCCGACATCGGCCGACGACAGGCTGCCGACCAAGCCGGCCACTCCCTCGTCGACGACGGCCATCAGCAGGCCGTTGCGATCGCCGAAGTGATACTGGATGACTCCCCACGTCACGCCGGCGCGTTCGGCCACATGCTTGGCGGTCGCGGCGGCGAATCCTTCTTCCACGATGCAGCGGACCGTCTCGCCGATGATTTTCGCCCGAGTGTCATCGCCGCGTTTGCGCGGCGCGGTGGTGCGCCGGGTGGGAGCGACCGAGCGCCCAGGTTTCTGACCTGCGGGAATAGACATTGTTGACTTTATAACATAGTCGTGGCTATTTTTGGGCGGTGACCCAATCCCGATACGCGCGGCTGTCCCGTGACCAGCTCGCCGTGCTGGTCCCCGAACTGCTGCTGATCGGGCAGCTGATCGACCGCTCCGGCATGGCCTGGTGTATCAATTCGTTCGGCCGCGACGAGATGGTGCAGATCGCGATCGAGGAGTGGGCGGGCGCCAGTCCCATCTACACCAGGCGCATGCAGCGGGCGCTGAGCTACCAGGGCAACGACGTTCCGACCATTTTCAAGGGCCTGCAGCTCGACATCGGCGCCCCACCGCAATTCATGGATTTCCGCTACACCATCCACGACCGCTGGCACGGCGAATTCCAGCTCGACCACTGCGGTGCGCTGCTCGACGTCGAGCCGATGGGTGAGAAGTACGTCTTCGGGATGTGCCACACCATCGAGGACCCGACATTCGACGCCACCGCGGTGGCGACCAATCCGCGTGCGCAGGTACGCCCCATCCACCGGCCGCCACGGCAGCCGGCGGACCGGCATCCGCACTGCGCGTGGACCATCATCATCGACGAGTCTTATCCCGAGGCGCAGAGCATCCCGGCACTGGACATTGTCAGTCAAACCCGTGCTGCGACATGGGAGCTCGATCCGATCGATCCTTCTGACGAGGGGCTGGCAGATTACTCGGGGCCGGTGCTGTCCGATCTCGACTTCGGTGCCTTCTCGCACTCGGCGTTGGTACGGATCGCCGATGAGGTCTGCTTGCAGATGCACCTGTTGTATCTGTCGTTCGCTATCGCGGTGCGCGCCCGTGCCGCCGACGATGCCGAGGCCGTCTCGGTGTGTACCCGCGGTTTGACCGGCATAGCCGGGCTGGCCGCCGAGCGTATCCACCGCGCACTGGCGTTGCCCGGCGGGATCGACGGAATCGTCCAGGTGTTGGAGTTGCATCCGCTGCTCAATCCCGCGGGCTACGTGGTGTCAGAAACGGCGGAGAACCGGCTGATCGTGCACCGGTCGCCGGCCCACGACGACAGAGCCTGGATAGCGCTGTGCTCGCCCGCATCGGTGCAGCCGCTGCAGGCGGTTGCCACCGCCGTCGACCCGCATGTGGAGGTTCGGGTCAGCGGCACGGATACCGACTGGGCCGCTGACCTGGTCGAAACCGACCTCGCGGCAACCGAACTGCCAGAGGTATCGGTAGCCAAAGTCAGTGGTGGATCGACATTCCAGTTCGAGCCGAGGCGCTCGCTACCGCTCACCGTGATCTGAGCCCGACGCCATTTGTCAAGGGGGTGCCAGTACCACTTCGGTGACACAACCGCATCGACCGTATACCGATGATGTTGCAACCCATCGGCTTTGGGCGTGTCCGCCGTTATGGTTAACGCTGGCCACCGACCCCTATAGACGAAGGTATTCGCTCTATGTACGACCCCCTTGGGTTGTCGATCGGGACCACGAACCTGGTCGCGGCGCGTAATGGAAGTGCACCGGTTACCCGCCGTTGCGTATTAACCCTTTACCCGCACTGTGCACCGAAGATCGGTGCGCTCGAAGAGAATCCCTATGTCTCCGAGCATGGCACGCTGATCAAGGGTTTCGTGGAGCGCATCGGCGGTTCGGTGGCGCTGGTGTCGCCCGACGGGTCCGCCCATGATCCGGATCTGCTGACGGTTGAGGCCCTGGACGCGATGGTGCTGGCCGCCGGCGCGGACGTGGCTTCATCGGAAATCTCCATCGCCGTTCCCGCGTACTGGAAACCCACTACTGTGCAGGCGCTTCGCAACGCTTTACGGACCCATGTCGGCTTCGTCCGAAGCGGCATGGCGCCCCGCCTGGTTTCGGACGCGATCGCGTCGTTGACGGCGGTGAACTCCGAACTCGGCCTCCCGGCGGGTGGCGTGGTCGGACTGCTCGATTTCGGCGGCCGCGGCACGTCAATCACGTTGGTGGACGTCGCGGGAGACTTCGAGCTGGTCAGTGCCACAATGCGTTACGCGGCCTTCTCCGGCGACGAGATCGACCAAGAGCTGCTGCTGCGCGTCTTCGAGGAGTTGGGTCATGGCAGCGGCATCGACCCGGCCAATACCGCTGCTGTCGGAGAGCTCGGCCAGCTCAGGGAGCAGTGCCGCGCCGCCAAAGAGCGGCTTTCGGCCGACGCGGTCACCGAAATCGTCGCTGAGCTCGGGGGGCGCAGTTGCAGCCTCACCGTGACCCGAGACGAACTCGAAGACCTGATACAGGACCGGCTGACCGGGTTCATCTACGCCTTCGACGACATGCTGGTGCGCAACCGCAAGAACTGGGCAGACCTTGCGGCGGTGGTCACCGTCGGCGGGGGCGCTCACATTCCCCTTGTCACCGAACGTCTTTCGATGCACGGCCGCACGCCGGTCCTGACGGTACCGCAACCTGAGTTCGCGGCAGCTGCCGGTGCGCTGCTGCTGGCCTCCCGCGGGGAAGGGCTGGACATACGGACGCGGACGTCGGTAGGCCTTTCCATGGCGGCTGCGGGTAGCGATCTCATCGATCTACCGGCCGGCGACGTGCTGGTGATCGACGACGAAGCGTTGACGGATCGCGAGTTGGCGTGGTCGCAGACCGAGTACCCCGGCGACGTGCGGGTGCGGTTCGGCGGCAACGGCTACGAAGAAGACGGCCCGGCCGGCTGGTCGATGCGGCTGAACCTGATCGATTCGCCAAGACAACGGCCATGGCGGCGGGTGCGGCTGTCGCAGTTGATCATCGGGATGTGTGCCGTGGTCGCCATGACGGCGATCGGGGGTGTGGCGTACACGTTGACGAGCATAGAAAACCGCCCGGCCCCGCCGACCGTTGCGCCGCTGCCGGCGCCGCCGGCCAGCCCCCTGGTGCCGCATCCGGTCCCCCCGCCTCCCACGGCAGTGCCGCCGCCACCGAGCGCCGAACCCGTCCCGAGCCCCGCGCCGCCACCGCCGCCCGAACCGTCGCCGCCACCACCACCGCCGCCGGTGGTGACCACGCCGCCGCCGGTGGTCACCACGAGGCATCCTCATCCGCCGCCGACGACTCAGCCGCTGACCACAGCGGCCACGACGACGCCTCCGCCGCCACCGACGACGACGACGCCCCCGCCGCCCACGACGACCGAGGCGCCGCCGACCACCACGACGACGGTGCCGATGACCACGGAGTGGATCCACGTTCCGCTGCTACCGGTGCCGATACCGGTGCCGGTTCCGCAGAACCAGGCTCCGCAGTATCCGGGGAACGCGCAGAACCCGTTCCTGAGCCCGGGTTACTAGTCGCATCCGCACTGCTCAACGCACTCACGAAGCGCGTCCGGCCGCACGCGGGTAGCGTGGTGTCACCCAGTTCGGGCGGGGTCTCTTTTTTGGTGCCCTAGTGCAGGGCCTTGGAGGACTTTAGAGGCGCAAGTGGACATCGTGCTCGGAGTTTCAATGGCTCCCGCGACGGTCCGCCTGGTGATCATCGAGGGCCGCGACGCCGACGGTGTCACCGTCGAACAGGACGAGTTCGAGGTCGCCGCCGCCGCCGGGAACCCGGCGACTTCGGGGGCGGTCGATCAGGTGATTGCCGCGATCAGCGGCACCCGAGAAGGCGCGGTCGCCGGCGGCCACCAGTTGACCTCGACCGGGGTGACGTGGACGGACCCGGCCCAGGTCGCCGCGCTGCGGGATGCGATCGCCTCCTGCGACGTCGGCAGCGTGATGCTGGTTTCCCCGTTGCTGGCCGCCGCCGCACTGGCGCAGACGGTGGGTCATGCGATCGGCTACCAGCACATCGCGATGCTGTTTGTGGAGCCGCAGAGCGCGACGTTGGCCGTCGTCGAGGCCGGTGACGGTTCGATCGTCGACCTGCACCGGCACCAGCTGGGAACTGCTGGGCAGGGCGCCTCGCACGGGGCCATGGCGGCCGAGCTGGCGACGATGGTCGCCGGCCTGGACGCGCGGGGATCGCGGGCGGACGGCGTGTTCCTCATCGGCTGCGGGACGGACATCGTCTCGATCAAGCCCGCGCTCGGGGCGGCAACCTCGCTGGAGATAACCGCCGCCGAAGAGCCGGACATGGCGCTGGCCCGGGGAGCGGCACTGGCGTCGGCGAACGCGCCGCTGTTCGCGTCGTCCACGGCCGCGCTGGCCTACGCCCTGGATCCAGGCACCGGGGAAATGAATCCCCGGGCGCTCAGTCCGACCTACCTCGATCTCAGCGGCAACGCCGACATGGGCGCCGGCGCGCTGGCCTACAGCGCCGTCGAGGACGACGAAGACGAAACCCCGCGCCGACGCCGGGCCTCCCTGCTGGCCGGTAGCGCACTGGCGGGGGTCAGCGCCATCGTGGCCGCGGCACTGGTGGTTGCGCTGGCGTCTGACCGGCCGGCGTCCGCTGTGCGGCACAATCCGCGGGTAAGCATTGCCACGCCGGTTCACCACGTGCCGGCCCAGGCACCGAGCACGCGGCCGGAAGCGCAGCCGCCGGCTCCGAGCTCTCCGCCGCCCGCGCCCACCGTGCAGGTGGCTGCCCCGCCCCCGGCGCCGGTCGAGCAGCCGGCACCCCACACCCCGGTGAATCTGGCGCCCGCGACACCGGTCCACCGCGCCCCCACCCGGCGGGTACCGGAGTACGCGACCACACCCGTGCAGCAGGCGGTGCCCGCGCCGCCGCCGGCCGCCCCGCCCCCTGCGCCGCCGGCCGCGGTTCCGGCACCGGCGCCCGCGGCACCGGTGCAGCCCAGGCAGCCGCCGATGACGATGTACCTGCACTTCCCGTTCGTCACGGTGCCGATCCCGATCAACCCGCCGCCACCGCCCGCACCCCCGCCGCCGGCGCCGTAGGCCCTGGCATGCGGCCGTGACAGATGCTCTTGACTGAGCGCACACTGGGCGGTGACGGCATGAGCTGCAAGGAGGCCGCGTGGGCGAGTACGGTGCGTTCGGATTTGATCCCGACGAGTTCGACCGAATGATCAGGGAAGGCAGCGAGGGACTGCGCGACGTCTTCGAACGGATCAGCAAGTTTGTCGCCGCACCCGGCGCCCGGTCAGGTTGGTCGGGCGTTTTCGAAGACCTGTCGCGGCGGCCGCGCCCCGCGCCGGAGACCGCCGGCGAGGCCGGTGACGGCGTGTGGGCCATCTACACGGTGGACGCCGACGGCGGCGCTCACGTCGAACAGGTGTACGCGACCGAACTCGACGCGCTGCGGGCAAACAAGAACAACCTCGATCCCAAGCGCAAAGTGCGCTTCCTGCCGTACGGCATCGCGGTCAGCGTGCTCGACGACGATTCGGAAGAGCAGTCGTGACAGTCGTCCCGGCGGTCAGCCCTGTTGCACCACGTTCGAATCGCCGGCATTGCTGATTTTCGGCGTGCCCGAGTGGTAAGTGACCTTGTTGTTGAATCCCGAGGCTTCGATGCTGTCGACAGCATCGACGGTGATCGAGTTCTGGACGCCGGACACGGACAGACGTGCGCAATGACCGGTGATCACCACCGTGTTGGACACCCCGCTGACGCTGACGACGCTGTCGTTACAGGCGATCGTTCGATTCTCGTTGATACCCGAGACGCTGAGCTTGCCACCCGCCGGTGGGGCCGGTGACGGCGACGGGCCCGGGCTGCCCGGGGTGTTCGCCGGCGAACTGATACCCCCGGAGATGGCCGGCGGGGGCACGACGATCGACCGGACACCGGAGAGCTGGTGTGCGGCGAAGGCGGCGATGCCGCCCGCGAAAGCCAACACGCCGATAACGGTGAGCGCGCCCAGGATCCACCACATGCGGTTGCCCGAGGGACGTTTCGGAGGCGGCCCGGGAAATGGGCCGCCGTAGGTCCACGGGGCCGGTGCCGGGGCACCCGTTGGGCCGGGTGGGTACGCCGGGGCGGCGGGTCGCGCGCTGTTGAACTCGGACGCCTGAGCTGTCTCGGCGAGCGGGCGCTCGAGTTCCCGGATCCGCTCTTCCGGGTCTTCCTTCTCGGCCATGCATTGAATATCCCATTCCCCTGGGGGATTTCGGCCGGTTCGGTAGTTTCTGCATCGTGCCCCAGTTGCCGAACCGCCAGATCGTGTTGCGCCGCCGCCCGACCGGGCTGATTCAGCCCGGTGACACCGAGCTGGTCACCGGGCCGGCGCCCGAGCCCGGCGAGGGTGAGGCGCTGCTGAGAACCACCTACGTCGGGATCGATGCCGCCGCCCGCACCTGGCTCGACGACCAGCCCAGCTACTTCCCGCCGGTGCAGCTCGGCGAGGTCATCCGGGCCGCCGGGATCGGCGAGGTGGTGCAGTCGCGCTGTGACGCCTTTGCCGTCGGTGACGTCGTCACCACGTTGACCGGCTTCCAGGAGTACGTGATCGTCCGCGACGACGTGTTCAGCACGCCCATCCCGGGCGAGGATGATCAGCTGGCGATCATGTCGGTGTACGGGCCGACTGGTGCCACCGCCTACTTCGGGATGACCGACATCGGCCGGCCGCAGCCGGGGGAGACGGTGGTGGTCTCGGCGGCGGCGGGTGCCACCGGATCGGTGGCCGGGCAGATCGCCAAGATCGCCGGCGCCCGGGTGGTGGGCATCGCGGGCGGGCCGGAGAAGTGCCGGGCGGTGGTCGAGGATTTCGGCTTCGACGCCTGCATCGACTACAAAAATGATGACCTAGGGGCGGCGCTCAGGCAGCACTGCCCGCAACGTGTCGACGTCTACTTCGACAACGTCGGAGGCCCCATCCTCGACGCGGTGCTGGGGCGCCTCGCATCCAAGGCACGGGTGGTGCTCTGCGGCGTCATCTCCAGCTACCTGACCGGCCAGCATCCGGGGCCGGCCAACTATGTGAACCTATTGTCCAAGACTGCGCTGATGCAGGGATTCAACGCCCTGGACCAGTGGGGGCGCTTCGACGAGGCCTTTGCCGCGCTACGTCAGTGGGAGGCTGAGGGTCGGCTCAAGCACCGGGAGACGATCGTTGAGGGCATCGAGTCGTGCGTCGATGCCCTCAACGGACTGTTCACCGGGACCAACATCGGCAAGATGCTGGTCAAGCTCAGCCAACCTACTCCCCGTTAAGGCCCTTAGGGCAACGGGTCTTTAGCTCTCGCCGAGCGCGCGGTGCAGCGCCTTCTTCGCGTCGGTCAGGGCCGCAAGGACCTTGGTCCGGGCCTCGGCGAGTTGGCGCTTCTGCTCGTCGGTGCCCGTCCAGGTGATGGTGCGGGCCAGCCCGGCGAGTTCGAAGAGTTCCTTGCGGATTTTGAAGACGTCGCCGAACTTGGCCGCCCGGCCCAGGAAGGCGTGCGCGGTCTCACTGCTGATGCCCCGCCAGGCCAGCAGGTTTCGGCCGAGTTCGGTCAGGGTTGCCACGCCGTTGTCGACGGTGACGATGCCCCGGCCGGCGAGCAGCCCAATGGCAAGCTCTGCCACGTCCTGCGGAGGGGTGAATGCGCCCTCGGTCGCCTCGGACACCCGTTGTACGACCTGTGCGGCGTCAGCGGGCCCGTCGAGCAGCATCGCCGCGGTGACGAACGCCGCGCGCTTGAGACCAGGGCGACGGCCGGGACCGAAACCAGGGCCACCGTGTCCACCATGGCCGCCGGGTCCGCCCCAGCCACCCCCGGAACCGGGTCCGCCCCAGCCGCCAAAGCCGGGTCCACCAAAGCCGGGTCCACCGAAGCCCGGTCCACCGGAGCCCGGTCCACCGAAGCCGCCAAAGAATTTGCCACCATTCATCGCTGTTGTTTCCTTTCTAGAACCATCAACCTCCTTGATACCACCGACTTTCGCAATGTCAACTAACTTGATGGTTGCGCGCGGGGGACCAGGGTTGCGACAAGCCGGGTTTTCGCGATCGCTGAGTTGAAAGCCGTAGGCTGACGGCTTGGTCAACGGCACGCGGCGAGCCGCCGCGAGCGCATCGCCTGCCTGGGTGCAGGATGCGTACTAACCCTGTGCGTGGTTTCATAACACCGTTTGCGGAAGTTGCCTAGGGGTAATCGCGCTAGGTCTGAGGACCCGGCTTCACGATTGGTGGTGTGTGATGGATCGTCGCAGCATGTTGTTGATGACGGGGGTCGGCATGTTGGGCGCTGCGATGCGCATCCCGGAGGCCTGGGCTTCCCCGTCAGCGCCGGAGGCACCGGCCTCGGTCGGCGCCGGTCCCTACATTTTCCAGGACGAGTTCGACGGCCCGGCCGGCTCAGGTCCCGATCCGGCCAAGTGGACGGTGCAGACCTGGCAGGACGACGTGTACCCGCCGGTCGCGGGGATATACCGCGACGATCGCCGCAACGTGTTCCTCGACGGCAATTCCCATCTCGTCCTGTGCGCCACCCAAGAATTCGGCCAGTACTACGGCGCCAAACTGCGCGGCAACTTCCGAAGCATGATCAACCAAACCTGGGAAGCGCGGATAAAGCTGGACTGTTTGTTCCCCGGTCTTTGGTCTGCGTTCTGGGGTGTCAACGAAGATCCGCTGCCAGACGGCGAGGTCGACATTTTCGAGTGGTACGGCAACGGCCAGTGGCCCGCGGGAACCACGGTCCACGCGGCATCCAACGGGAAAACATGGGAAGGGAAATCGATTCCCGGTCTGGTGGACGGCGCGTGGCACACCTGGCGAATGCGTTGGGATGAACAAGGTTTCAAATTCTGGCGGGACTACGTTGATGGCGCCAAGCCGTACTTCAGTGTTCCGCCCAAGCCCATCCACGTCGCCGGCGGAGCTCCTGACGATATGCGGTGGCCGTTCAACATTCCCGGCTACTGGTTGTCTCCCATGTTCACGCTCGCGGTCGGTGGGGTTGGCGCCGGCGATCCCGCTGCAGGTACCTTCCCGGCGGCCATGCTCGTCGACTACATCCGCGTCTGGTGAGCGTTATCGGGTCGCCTTGATCACCTGAACCAAGTTGAACTGCCAGCGCTCGACCAGCCGGAAGCCCAGGTCGTGCGGAACCGCGAAAGCGGGGGTCTGCCCGTAGCGCGGGCCGGGCGGGAGCGCCGAGCCCTGCTCGTAAGCGGGCCTTGACTTGTCGGCTTCGGTGATGATCCACACGACGCTGCAGTGGCTTAACGGCTCGGTCGACGACTTCTGGGATGAGATTGGTGTCGAAGACGTCATTGCGGTCGGTCGCCCGCTGCCAGATGGTGAGGTCGATCAGCTTGCGATAGGCATCCGGGCGCGCCGCCAGCAACGGACGCATCGGGGCGGGCATGAACGTCACTGTGTCGTTTACCAGTAAGCAATCACCAGGTGCCGCCCGGGCGGTGATCAAATCGGCCACTTGGCTGTAGTCCATACCATATTTTGCGTACGGATTACGCTGTGCCAGAACATAGTTCGGCACAGCGGACAAAGCGAGAAGACCGACGATCGCCGCCGTTGTCCATGGTTTGACGGCCACTGCGGTGACGCAGACACCCACCACCAGTGCCATCGCCGGCGCCGTGAAGGACAAGTAGCGCGGCGTGTAAATCGAGTGAACCAGCGCCGACCACACCAGGATCAGGGTGGTCGGTATGGCAAGCCATGCCACCGCAAGGATCAACAGTTGGCGATCTGCCTCCGCCAATTGCGCGGACCTGCTGACCCATAAGACGATAGCCGCCCCTATCACCAGCGCCGACAGCAGGGCGAACGGGGGGCTTCGTTCGAAATATTGTTGTACGACTACATCTTCGATCGTCCTGCGACCGATCGGCGCGATCCAACTTATCTGATGCGCTTGCCCGGCGACCGTCACCAAAAACGGCGTCAGGGCGCACATTCCCAGGGCCGACGTAATGGCGAACCGTACCAAAACCGTTCGCGTGCGACGGAAGACACCGATGAAGGCGACGTGCACCAGGAGCAACAGCACCAGGTACGCGTCGAGCAGAATCGACATGGCCAGGGCGATGCCATAAGACAGCCAAAGCCAAGCGTTGTCGCGGCGCGCGGCATAAACGAGCAGCACCGTCAGCCACACGGCGGCCATCATCGACAGCGCGTACGGGCGGGCTTCGATGCCTGCCCACGTCGAGCGCGGCAAGATGGCGCAGAAGACGCCGGAGGCCAGCGCGACAGTGCGAGACGAGAACTGCCTGCCCAGCACCACCACTCCGGCCGCGGCGCCGCCAACGGCCAGACCGCTTGGCGCGCGGGACCAGAACTCGGTGGGCGGGAAAATGTGGAACCAGCCGTGCATGAGCACGTAGTACAGGCCGTGCACGGCGTCGACGTTGCCCAACATCCGCCACAACTGACCAAGAGAACGACTGTATGAGGCCGAAATGGTGGCGGCCTCGTCGTACCAGAAAGACGGCCGGCCGGCGCCGCCCAGGCTCACTGCAGCGGCCAACAGTCCCACGATCAGCGGGTCCAACGCGGCCGGCCGTCGGGCCGGCAGGCCGCCGCGAAGTGCATCTCGGTGACGCCGTGGCTTGCCGGCCTGGGAGACGCTCACCGGGCCGTCATGCAGGTCACACCGCTATGTTGCCAGAACGGGCCAGGGCGCCGACCATACCCCGCAGCCATCATTCGAACGTATGATCGACAGATGGGTCAGCTCGCGTCGATCGGATACAACGGCCAGCCGGTCCGCAGTCCGTTTCGGGTGGTCCGTCCGCCCGTCACGGTGCTGGTCGACCTGACCGTGCTCTTCCCGCGCGAGCCACACCGCTCAGGCCGGTATCAGCCCAACGGCCTGCAGCTGCACAAGGTCGTCGAGGGGCGGCTGAGCTGCTGGGGGATCTGCGAGCAGGGCGACTGGTGGGGCCTGGTGACCTACCCGATCGCGTACGGGGCCAAGCGCAGGACGGTGACGCACTGGATACCGGCCTGGATGCTGCGCCGGAAACGCTAGTGGGTGGCGCCGGTCATCCTTTTGTTGTGCCGATGGCGGGTGGCAGCCGGCGTCCCTGAACGTACGTCCCGGCGATGGACGTCTCGCGAGTTCTCATCAGCAACCCGAACAACGTCTGGTCACGAGCCGTTGTGGCGTCAGCTGACCGCACGCCGTAACCGATCACGGCCTTGAGCGCCGGGGTGCGGTTCGGGTCGACGACGACGAAATCGGCCTCCTTGCCGACGTCGAAGTTACCGAAACGGTCCTCCATGTCGAGTGCGCGCGCACCTCCGAGTGTTGCGATGAACAGCATCTCGGCCGGATGCATGCAGACCCCGGCTTGGCCGGGTTCGCAGATGTGCGCCTTGAAGGCGGCATTGAGCACGTGCGGTATCGGCCACTCGTCTCCGGCACCGAAATCGGTTCCGGCGGAGATATTCACCCCGGAAGCCACCGTCCGTAGCCACGGCATGGTGCCCGAACCCAGGAATTGTTGGGAGATCGGGCAGTGCGAGATCGACGTGCCCGTCTCGCTCATCCGCGCGAGTTCGGAATCCCGGCAGTGCACCGCGTGTGCCATGATGCTGCGCCGCCCGAGCAGGCTTGATCCGCCGACTTGTGAACCCGGCAGGAATTTGCCGTCGTAGACGTCCAGGCAGGAGTCGACCTGATAGGTCTTTTTGGTTTCATCCACTTCGCCGCTGCCGGGACGGTTATCCTCGTTGAGGTGGCTGTGGAAGTACACACCACCCGCGCGTACTGAATCGTAGAGCTCGCCAAGGCTTTTCAGCGTTTGCGGGGTCACGGCGAGGGAGAATCGCGGGGCGATCGCGACGTGTAGCCGGGCGGTCTTCACGTTCCCGCCGGTGTCGGCCGCGTGCCACCTGGCGATTTCTTCACGGACCAGGCGCAGGGCGTCTTCGTCCGATGTCACCAACCGCTCAGCGGCCTTGGGACCGACGGTCTGGATGCCGCGGCCGCTGACGATCCGCAGTCCGCGGCGCTCCGTCTCTGCGAACAATGCGTCTTGGGCGTGCGGAAACGCAGATCCGAACACCATGGCTGCGGTGGTTCCCGATGCGATGCGCCGGTCGCAGAACTCGACCGCCGCCCTTTGCGCGAAGTCCCAGTCAGCGAAGCGGGCTTCCGCGGGGTACACGCACGTGTTCAGCCACTCCGGCAGCTGTCCGCCGCTGTACGAGTCGGCGGCAAAGGTCTGGGGGAAATGCACGTGGGTGTCCACGAACCCGGGAAGCAGAAAGCCGGGCTGGTGGTCGGAGACCGCCGCGGCTCGGTACTTGAAGGGGACATCGGCTCGCGCGCCGCAGAATGCGATCTTGCCGTCGTCCTCAACTACCAACGCGCCCTCCGGAATTGACACAAGCGCCGTGGCGGCTTCCGTCAGCAGCGGAGCGCCGGCGAGGTGAAATATGTGCCCAAGATGAATTCGAGCCATCTGGTCTTCCCTCAATGTTTTCCCAACCGGACTTGTCTAGTTTGCTCCTGCCCGGGCGGGGCGCCGGCGGGCAGAACGAATGTGGCTGCGCCGCAGGTCATATCTGACCGCTTCAGCGATGCGTGCGACCGCCCGGGCAAAAGGTCGACGCGGACGACGTGTCGCGGCATTGAGTCCCCACTTACGCCGGATCATCCCATGGGCGACGTGATGATTGCACGCGATGTGCGGTTAATCGATGCATCCGCGTCAAGCCAATGCGATGATTGCTGCCCGTGGCTACAAGTTGGGGCACCCTGCTGACCAGGCTCATCGCGCTAGCGCTGGTCATTGCGCTCTCACCGATCACCGTCATTCCTGCGGTGCTGGTTTTGCACGCGCCCCGCCCGCGGCCGACCGGTCTGGCCTTCCTCGGCGGCTGGCTGCTGGGACTGGTCGCCGTCACCGCGTTGTTCGTCGCGGGTTCCGACCTGCTCGGCGATGTGCACAAGGCGCCACCGACCTGGGCATCCTGGCTGCGTGTGGGCCTGGGATCGGCGCTGATCCTGTTGGGCGCGTTTCGCTGGCTGACCCGGCATCGTCCCGGGAAGAGTCCGCGCTGGATGCGTTCGTTTTCCACCCTGAGCCCGGCACGCGCGGGGGTGATCGGCGCAGCGCTGGTGGTGCTGAGACCCGAGGTGCTGATCCTGTGCGCGGCGGCCGGCTTGGGCATCGGCGGCAGCAACCTCGGTGTCGCAACTGCGTTGATAGTCGCCGCGATCTTTATCGTCGTCGCTGCGTCGACGGTTGCCGTCCCGATATTGGGCTATGTCGCTGCCGGTGACCGCCTCGACGACGCACTGGAACGACTTAAGGTCTGGATGGAGGAGAACCACGCCGCGCTGCTCGCGGTGGTCCTTGTTCTGATCGGTTTCATGGTGCTCTACAACGGAATTCACGCTCTGCCGTAACCGCCGTGCTTAGCCGCGGCATCGGCGTCGCCTCCTTTTGTCGGTTAATCTGAGCTGCCCGCGGCGTGCTTGGTCGTCATGGCGGCGGTGTCAATGCGAAGATTGCTGGCTATGGCAGGAAGCTGGGCTACTGTGCTGACCGGGCTTGTTCCGCTCGGGTTGGTGATCGCGCTCTCGCCGCTCACGGTCATCCCGGCGGTGCTGGTCCTACAGGCGCCGCGGCCGCGGCCGAGCAGCCTTGCCTTTCTGGGGGGCTGGCTGCTGGGACTGGCCGCGTTGACGGCGCTCTCCGTCGCGGCCTCCGGCCTGCTCGGCGGACTGGACAAGTCGCCGCCGAGGTGGTCGTCCTGGCTGCGCGTGGTCCTGGGGACGGCGCTGATCGGGTACGGCGTCTTCCGGTGGATGACCCGGCACGCGCACACCGAGTCGCCGGCCTGGATGCGTTCGTTCAGCACTATCACCCCGGTCCGTGCGGGGCTTACCGGGGCGGTGCTGGCCGCGGTAAGACCGGATGTGGCGCTCATCTGCTTGCCGGCCGGATTGGGCATCGGCACCAGCGGGCTCGGCCTCGCCGGTGACTGGATGGCTGCCGCGTTCTTCGTTGCCGTCGCGGCGTCAAGCGTCGCGATCCCGATACTGGCCTATGCGGCAGCCGGAAGCCGCCTCGACGAAGCGCTGGCACGGCTCAAAGACTGGATGGACAAAAACAACGCCGCCCTGCTCGCGGCAGTTCTGGTCGTGATCGGCGCGATGATCCTCTACCACGGAATTCACGCTCTAACCCTGGCTACTTCTTCGTAGCCGGGTCCGGTGTGCACGTCGCGAGGAAGGTTTTGCCGTCCTTGGCCGCGACCTCGGCGGGGTCAAGCCAGCGGGTCACCGGTAACCCCCGTCGGACAGGCCGGCGTCCTCTTCGAGCCTGTTGGTTGTGCCGAAAACCCACTCGCGGATCAGTTCCCGGCTGTAATCCCAGAGCATGCCCGGGTACCCCTTCGCCGCCCACTGCTGACAGTGCCGCTCCTCGTGGTGGAGTACCCGGTCCAGCTCGAGGCTGCTCTCAAAAGCCCGGCCGCTGCCGTCGACGTACCAGGCATGCCCGGATTGGACGATCTGGCGAAGCTGCGCGGCCGGGTCGGCAAGCCTGCCCATGTTGACCATGAAGATGTCACCCCAGGTGGTGCCGCCCCGGCGGCTGAATTGCTTTTGAATCCAGTTGCCGCCAAGACCCATCAGCATGCCGTTCGGGGTCGTGACGAGGCGTCCCCCATTGCGGTCGACAAACCCGACGTCGCGGGTGTAACTCCAGCTGTTTGCGTTCTGCCGGTTGATGATCCGCGCTACCTCGGCGGCGGAGTAGGGCGTCGCGGGGAAGTCTCCGGGCCGCTTGCCTGCCGTGCCGTAGCCGGTGCCCGCGTTGAGGATGTAGGTCATCAGCACCGCGGCGCGCACGTCGTCGCCCTTGGTGCCCGACGGGACGAGGAAGAAGGACTTACCGTCCGGGTCTTTGATCTCCGCCATTTTCTCGAGCACACCGAAGCGGTCCGGGGTGATGCCGTGCCGTCGGGTGATCTCGACGACCACTTGCGGTGCTACGGCCTGACGTTCGGCGTTGTCCAGCCAGGTCTTGGACCACTTTTTTGAGTAGCCCTCCGCAACCCGCCGATCGTGCGGAGCCATTCGTCAGGCTCCTCGTGCGTCGCTCAACCCGCGTTCGCCCGGGGAGTCGGTTCAGGCCACCGGAATCGCACGTACTCGGGTCACCGCTAAGCGCTTGGACACAGATCGAGCTGGGCGTAGTTAACGAGGGCGTCGGCCTGTTGGACGCTGAGCCCACCGGCGCCCAGGGCGCTGTCGGAGCGTTGCAGCGCCAGGTCCCTCAGCTGCTCGGGCGAAGCGCCGTAACCTAATTGGGTGCAGACCTTCCAGCCCGTCTGCAACAGCGCCGCATCGCCGCCTCTGAGGTCCTGGATCCCGGCGTTGTGCAGGTCATTGAGGTAGGCGGCCTCGTCGGCGTGCGCCGGGCCGGCCCAGACGACGCCGGTCACCAGAAGCGGCACACCCACTAACACTGTGCCCACAAACCGGCCATAGCGCCTCTGCGCTGCCATAGCTCCTTCTCCTTTGCCTAGTTACCGCCCTGACCTTGTGACGGCGCGTCACTTACATGTACATGAAAGCCCAAGAAACAAGAAACACGCTGCCCGCAAATTTGTGGGAACGAAAAGCCGGCAAAGACGTGGCCTGAGGGCACATGGCTGTGGTTGCTGTTCCAACACTTGGACAGGCCCGCTGCGCCGCGACGCCGTATGGAGCCGATGATGGCACTCGAACCCGCGGTTCTCAACTTTTGCCGCGGCCGCCTCACCAACGCCGAATTACTGTCTGAACTGCGAAGATCTGTCTGCTGCGAGCGGAATTAGGACGCAGACCATATCACCGGCCAAAAAGCTTCGGGATCGTCGCACCAGTCGGCCGGTGATCAGAACTCGGATCACCGCTATGCGTTTGGACAGAGATCGCGCAGGGCGTACTCAACAATGTCGTCGGCCTGTTGAGGGGTGAGCCCACCAGCGCCCTGGCTGCTGTCGGAGCGTTGCAGCGCCAAGTCCTCTAGCTGCGCGGGAGGAGCGCCGTAAGACAGTTGTTGGCACAGGTTCAAGCCCACTTGAACCAGCGCCGTGTCACCGCCAGTGACCGCGTGAATCCCGGCCCGATGCAGGTCATTCACAAAGGTAGTCGCGTCAGCCTGCGCTGGGCTGGCCCAGACGACCCCCGCGACCAGAAGTGGGCCACCTAATAACGCCGTGCCCATAAACCGGCCATAGCACTTCTGTGCTGCCATAGCTCCTTCTCCTTTGTTAACCCTCCTGTAGTGAACCGTTCACTTCCATGAAAGCTCCAAGAAACGCTCTCTGCACCAAAAATTTCCTGTGAATGACCTGCGCAAAAATAAAGTCCCTGAGAATGAAAGTTGCCAAGGACGGGTGAGTTAATGGGACATCGCTGCGGACGGGAGCCCTTTCAGCCCGACTCCGCTCGCCGACCGTCGAAGCCACCGGCCCGCTCGACGGCGTCGCCGTCCTGCGGCTCATGCCGATCTCGAACAACCAGGTCACCGTCGCTGCGCGACGACCATCTGATTGCGTCCCAGTCGACTGAACTCGACAGTGATGGTCGGATCGGCGTGAGCGGCCAGCGCCCGGAATCCCGAGGGGCTATAGGCGCGCAACGAGCTGATCAGCCCGTCGTGAGCAAAAGGCAGGACGAGCGCGAACGGGAAAAACGCCGCCAGGCGGATCAGGTGCAGCGCAGCGGGCGGTCGGCGCAGGTCGAAGATGAGTAGCTTGTTCGCCGCGCGGGTTCCTTCAGCCAGCATCCGGGCAGCCGGGACCGGCGGCAGGTGATGAAACGACAGGGCGAACAGCGCCAGGTCGTAGGTGCGATCGGGTGCGTCGATGTCGGTGGCGTCCATCTGGCGCACGACGACGCGCGGATGGCTGCCCAAGTCGCCGGAGGCGATATTCGACACCGAGATTGGGTCGATATCCGTGACCGCCACCTGGGCGGTGGGGTGCATTTCCAGCAGCTTGCGGGACAGCGCGCCGTGGCCCGCTCCCAATTCCAGGATCTTGGGATCGGGGATATCGGCGACGAGATTCAGTGCGCGCGCGGCGAAGTGCGCGTGATCCCGCAAGACCCGGCCCATCCAGTCGAGCGAGCCGATCACCTGCCGCTTGATGCGGTCGTCAACGTCGCGGTCCAGGTATTCCGGACGGTCGGTCTGCAGCCGCCGATCCAGCCATGAGGCGTCGAACCCGCCCCGGGGCATCGCCTCGATGTCCATCTGGATTCTCCGATCCTCGGGTAGAGGCTAGCTGGATCGGTGACCTATACACCGTCGGGATGCATTTCGTAGGCACCGAACTAGCGCCGAGCGATCACGTCCAACAGAATGTCGCGGTTGGGCTTGGTGGCAATCCCCCGTGGTACGGCGCGTGGCGGTTTTCTACGCCGCTCGCGCGGGGGCATTTGCAGCTCAACGGAATTCAAGATGGTGCCGATCGCCACGGCCAACTCGTGTTGGGCAAATGTTGCGCCGATGCAACGACGGTACCCACCGCCGAATGGAGCGTACTCAAACGGTGACGGCTTCCTCTCCAGGAATCGGTCGGGATCGAAGGAATCGGGGTCCTTCCACACCTCGGGGTTGAAATGCAATGCGGGCAGCGCGATTCCGACCACATCACCGGCCGAACGGGGGACGCCTGCGACCCTGAGTGGTCCCGTGAGCCTGCGCAATACGATCGGCACCGTCGGATGCATGCGCAGTGTCTCGTGTATCACCGCACTGAGGTAAGGCAGAGCCGCAGTCTCCCCCGGCGTGGCTGCACCCGCCAGCTCCCCGATGACCCGTGACCGGATGCTTTCGTCGCGGTGGATGTGATACAGCGCCCATGCCAACGACGTCGAGCTGGTTTCGTGTCCCGCGGCGAGCATCGTCCGCAACTGGTCACGCAGGGCATCATCACCGAGGGTGTTGCCGTCCTCGTCGGTCGCCGTGAGGATCAACTCCATCACATCGCTGCCGTGTTCGCGCATCCCCCTTCGCTCTTGGATCTGCTCGGACAACAGGCGATCGAGCTGCGCGCGGAAACCGACGAATTGCGCCCATGGCCCTCGCCCGGCTATCTCCCGGCGCAGCCAGGGCACCAGCATCAGCGGCGCGCTGCCGGAACGCATCAATTCCTTGATCACCCGGGCATACTCTGCGCGACGAGCGCGGTCCGTGACGCCGAACACCACTCGAATCATCACGTCCAGCGTGATGGCTTGCGCCACGTCGCGAACCACCAACTGATCGCCCGGTCGCAATGCCGCGATTTCCTCGTTCGTGGCGTCGGCTATCAAGTCGACGTAGCTGCGCATGAGTTCGCCGCGAAACGCGGGCATCAGGATGCTGCGGGTCCGCCGATGAGCCTCGCCGGAAAGCAGGATCAGCGAGTTCTGTCCGACGACGGGTTCGATCGGATTGGGCAGCGGTGCACGGCATAGCGTCCCGGGAGCGGTCAATATGTCGCGGGCACCATCGACTGTCGAGACGAACAGCGCCTCGCCGAGTCCGGGCAATTTCAGCAAGAACGGTTCAGGGTCGGAGGAATGACGCCGGAAGAATCCCTCCGGGTCGACACCGGCCCAGGCCGCACGCGCCAGTGCCGACGCCGTTTCCACCAGGGCCGACGCCGCATGCAGTGGATGGCCCAGCCATGTGCCGCGCGACCAATTGCTCGCAAATGCAGGGCCGTGCCCGAGTCGATGACTCGGTCGACGTCGAGCCGTACCGCCCCCTGGTCTGCTAGCCATAGTGCGTCATCTGCTACCCAGATCCAGCCGGAGCGGCGGATATTCGTCGCGCATCAAGGAGATGTGCACGGCCTATGTTAAGCATCCCGGCGCGTTTGTGGAGCCAGATCTACCAGCGGAAACGCCACCGCGCAGGTCCATGGGTGTCCGCGGAAATTGCCCTGACTTGTGGCACCTGTCGACGGCAACCCAAGACCGACCAGCGCCCGGCAGGGTGGTTTTCGGAAACCGCCCGGCCGTCAAACCATGCCGAACATCACCATTTGGAAACAGCGCGGTGCGGCGTGGCCCGTGTTGCACACCGGCCGCTAACAATTGAGTTGGTCGGCTAGACACGAGTTGAGTACGGCTGTGCGATGCACCATTTGGTTGCGGAAATGTCTGAGCGCGAATAAAGGAGTTGGCGTTGACGACGATCTTTGATCGGTTCAACATCACAGTAGTTGCCAGCGCTGGGTTGTGCGGGGCCGCTATAGCGTTGAGCTCCGGCGCGGCAGCCGCTCCGCTGATAACGGGCGGCACCGGGTGTGTCCAGGGGATGGCGGGCGAAGCCGAAGGTGCACCGCCGGTAGCCGCGGGCGGGCCGATAGCAGCTGGTGGACCGGCAGCAGTTGGTGGACCGGCAGCAGTTGGTGGGCCGGCAGCCGCCGGGGGACCGGCAGCCGCGGGCGGACCGCTGGTCACGGACGTGTGCAGTCCGGCTAGCGCTCCGCTCACTGACATGGCTGGTGTTCCGCTGGTTGCGCCTGGCCCGGTGCCCATGGGGGCTGGTGTTCCGTTGATTGCGTTGGGGCCGGTGGGTGCTCCGGTGCCGGTCGGCGCCCCTGTTCCGGTGGGTGCTCCTGTTCCCGTGGGTGCTCCGGTTCCGGTGGGGGCGCCGGTTCCGGTGGGTGCTCCGGTGCCGGTGGGTGCGCCGGTAGTGGCGCCGATGGCGGCTGGTGTTCCGTTGATTGCGCTTGGGCCGGTGGCGGCCGGTGCTCCGGTGGGTGTGCCGGTGCCGGTTGGTGCTCCAATCATTGACATGTCTGGGACCGGTAAGGGTGCGCCGACTGGTCCGGCGCCGGCCGGCGGACCAGTGCCCGGTGAGCCCGTTCCGCCCGGTCCTTCCGGTGCGGGCGCGAGCTGAGGCTGATCCTCTTCCTGGTCGTGCGGACCCGCTGGGCTGCTGCCAGCGGATCCGTCCCGTGCTAAGCGACGACGGGTCGCCGGGTCGAGCCGTGGCCCGGGCGTGTCTGTGCGTGTCATCGGCGGTGAAGTGCGCTCAGCCGGAAGAGCGGCGCGTCGTGCCCGTCGCGGGTACTGCGGGGCACCCCGGATAGTGGCGACGTCAACGACAACGAAAAGCCTGCACGACAAGCAACTTCACGCGCGTGCACCCGCATATCGTTTAGGCGCGGAGCCTCTCGAAGCCGGCGGCTTCCCCCGCGGTTACTCCTGCACGATCACCGGGTCGCCAATGTTGACCGTGTTGTAGTACCACTCCGCGTCCTCGGGGCTCAGGCTGATGCAGCCGTGGCTGACATTCTCAAGCCCCATCGCATTGACGGCCCACGGAGCCGCATGCACGTAGAGGCCCCGGTTGGTGATACGGATGGCGTAATCCACCGGGATCCGGTAACCATCGGGATCGTCGACGGGGATGCCGACGCTGCTCGAGTCCATGATCACCGAGCGTTCCTTGGAGAGGACGGTGTAGGAGCCGGCAGGCGTCGGGTACTCCGGCCTACCCATCGAGGCCGGCATCACTCCTTGTTCTCCCCAGTGGGGTCGGTGGTGCGGCGCTGGTAGTGCGGGCGGCGGTCCCGCCTCGACCCCGTCGATGCTCACGGTGAACGTGTGGTCCGAGATATTGGCAACACCGACAACGGCAGGACCCGTTTCGAACTCCGTGGACAGGCCGCCCACCGAAAGCGCCACGGTGCTGTGTGCCGGCCAGAATCGGTCGGGAACCCACTGCACTACGTCATTGTCGAGCCATTCGAACTTGCCGGTCATCGCGGGCGCCGATTTGACTTCGATGGCGCGCTCGGCCGCGTGCCGGTTGGCGGCGGGCGTGCTGAACGTTACTACCACGGGGTGCGCCACACCCACCACCTCGCCCCGCGTTGGTAGAACCGATGCGATCGCCAACCGATACGACTGGTTCACCGCCGCCAGGCTTACGCCGGCCGGCCCCGCAACCACAGTCGCAGCGATCGCGATCACCGTAAGAACACACCGAACAACCGCGCGCATGGCTCCGATTCCTTTGAGATGACAAAGCTCCCATTGGGATGGTAGGGGTGCGTAGATGAGTGAATATGTAGGCGCGCGTTGGCAATTCGATCAAGCCTTCGTCACGTTTTGGCCACAGCGAGGAATCCGGCGGCGTGATTGCGCGCCAAGGAAGAAGCGCTAACGATCGGGTAACATTTATGACGCTCGAAGAGCGTGTCGAATACGTTCGAGCAACGTCGGTGGTGATCAGAGTGGAGCCGATGACGGGAATCGAACCCGCGTATTCAGCTTGGGAAGCTGATGTTCTGCCATTGAACTACATCGGCGCGGTGGTCTTGACCTGCGGAAACGCCGTTCAGCGTGCCTGGGCTCGGCCCTCAGTGTCACACAATGTCACAACTCGATCCAAACTCGCCCCGGCGTCCTGCAGTGCAGCAAACTGCGAGTGAGCATACAGGCGCATGGTCAGGCTGGCGTCCCTATGCCCAATCCAGGCCGCGATCACCGCCACCGGCACCCCCTGCAGGTGCATCAGGGTCGCGCAGGTGTGCCGGGCCGCGTGCAGCTTGATGTGCCGCAGCCCCGCCGCCTCGACGGCCTCCCGCCAGTACCGCGACAGCACACCCGGCGAGTAGGGCAGCTCCACCACAAATGTGGCCAGCAACGCGTGACCGGTCAGCGTCATCGTCACGGTGGTCTTAGCCCGCGCCGGATCAACGGTCCCACGCACCACCGCTGCAGCCAGCAGTCCGGCGCCGAACTGCACGAGCCGGTAGATGAAGGCGTCACGCACGGCGATCCGGCCTCGCACCAACACCGACAAGGTCACCGCAGGGTTGTAATGCCCGCCCGAGATGCGACCACCGGCGTAGACCATCATCATCAAGACCGCACCGATAGCAAGCGGGGCGAACTGGTTACCGGCGCCGACTGCGGCACCGACCGTGAACACCAAAAAGAACGTGCCGATCGCTTCGGCGGCGTACTTCGCTCCCGAGGGAGGTCCGCCGACGACTTCGGTTGACTCTTTACCCGTGATTGGCTGAGTCGGTGCCGGTGCTGTGACCATGGCTTTAAGAATTGCCGTGCCCGGGCGCCGATGTCGTCAACGCTGACGCCCATTCACGGTGCCTGCCAGCCTCACTCCGGGCATACCTGGCATGCAATTCGGACGGTTGCCAGACCCGACAACGACCTATTTGTCACCGATTTCGAGGTGGGTCCGCATCACTGTAGCGTGCTAATCTCACCGATAGCACGGATCACTATCGTCGTAGTAGAACGTTATAGTCAGCTAGATAGACCTCAGCAGGCGTTTCCGGAATGAGGTATCTGAAGCAAACTGGTGAACGTCATGCGCTGGCCGTCAGAAAGAGAACGACATAAGCGTGAAGGAAGTGATGACCGATCTGGCGGGTGGAAGCCACCCGCGCACCTACGAGCATGATGGCCTGACGTTGGGGTACTCGTTGGTGGGCGATGGTCAGCCCATCCTGTTTGTCCACGGTGCGACGGCCACGGGGGAGTTCGAGTGGGGTCGGCTCGCGGCCAGGCTGGCGGCCGATTATCAAAGCGTCCTGCCCGATTTGCGCGGTCACGGCCGATCAGAATTCCGCGAGTCAGGCGACATGGGGCAGGCCATTTGCGCGGATCTGGGACATCTCATCGAGCACCTGGGCCTCGACCACCCCCACATCGTGGGATTTTCTTACGGTGCCGAGATCTCGCTCATGCTTGAACTGTCAGCGCCCGGCACCGCACGATCTCTGGTGCTGGTAAGTCCCGGCACCGGCCGCCCCAGCGACTACCGGGCTCCGCGCCTCGAGCACCTGTACCGCACCTGGCCGTTCGCGTTGCGCCGCCTGCACGAGTCCCACCATGGACCCGAGCACTGGCGTGAGCTGGTGACTGCGCTGCATGTGGACAGCGTCGGCCGACCCGAACACTCAGCGGAAGTACTGGGTGGTGTTGGGTGTCCCGTGTTGCTGGTGGCCGGCGCCCACGACGAGCCGACACGGCGGGCCCAAGGGCGGCGGTTCGCCGAGGTCAGCGCTGTGGCGCGCTACGTAGAACTCGAGGGCGCGGCACACGCTGTGCACCACAAGTGCCCCGATACGTTTACAGAGGTCATCAGTGCCTTCCTGGCTGAAGTCGATAATGAGAGAGCGGGGAGCCATGGCGCGACAGAAGGCAGCTGAGCCGAAACCAGTCGCGGAGCCGGCGGGGGAGTACGTGCCGAGCTGGCAGCGAGACAGTGTCGATCGATCGCTGCGTAATGCGATCGAACGCGCGCGCAAGCGCAGTGATCGGTTCGTCGAAGCCGCCATTGAACTGCTGTCGGAGCGTGACGAGGGTGATTTCTCCATCCAGGACGTGGTGGACCGCTCGAGTCAGTCGCAACGAACGTTCTATACCTTCTTCGACAGCAAAGACAGCCTGATGCTTGCCGTGTACGAGACGATTCTGCGCAAGACCGCGATGCCGATGTTGCAGGCGCGGTGCGAGGGCATTGACGATCCGGTGCTGCGGCTTCGGACTCTGCTGGACGCATTGTCCGAGATCACCGAAATGCCGGCGCGCTTGGCACGGGGCTTGAGTGTTCTTCACCTGCGGCTCGCCGAGACGCGGCCAAAAGACCTCGCCAGCGCTGTGGAGCCCTTGCACGCCTTCATCGTCGAACTGCTGACCGGGGTCGCCAAGGCGGGCCGACTGCGGGAGGACCTCGGGCTGCACACGCAAGCGGCGTTGCTTCAGGAATTGCTGCTTGCCTCGACGCACTCCCGGGTGTTGACGGGCGGCAGCCAGACCAGCGTCGACGATCTGTGGGCGTTTTGTTCGGCCGCGATATTGCGTCGCGAGGACTGAGCGCCGGCGACTCGTCACACGACCTGGTTCAGGTCACGGCTCCAGCGATCTTGAGGCCGATTAGCTCGTCGTCCGATTTTCCGAGTCCGCGCAGGATTTCGTCGGTGTGTTCCGCGAACTGCGGTGCCCGGGTAAGGCTGGCCGGCGTCTCGTCGAATTGCACGGGATTGGCGACCAGTTCGCGTTTCGCGCCCTCGATGTCGAGGACTTCGGCGATCATTCCGTTGGCCCGCAGTGCGGGGTCGTGCCCCACCTCCCAGGGATCCTGCGCGACGCCCCATTGCCCCTCCATGTCGCCGAACTGCGTCATCCACTCCGACAGCGTCCGGCCGGCAATCTCGTTCTGAAGAATCTCGGCCGCCTCCGCCGCGTTGCCCATGATCGCGTCGACGGTCGCGAATCGCCGGTCAGTGACCAGATCCTCGCGACCGATGCGCCGACAGAACTCGGGCCAATAGCGTCCGGGTTGCAGCATCGCCAGCACGATCCACCGATTGTCGGCGGTCCGGTAATTGCCCACCAGAGGATTCGTGCGAGCCGACCTGCTGCTCGGCTCGCGCTCCGGTGGCCCGCCGGTCAGCAGCGCGAAGCCGACGGACAGGGCGTTGGCCCAGGCGCCCACGCCGAGCAGGGAGACGTCGACCACCGACGTTTCACCGGTCCGTTCGCGCGCCAGGAGCGCCGCGGCGATGCCTCCGGCTATGGTCATCCCGCCGAGCGAGTCACCGTACGCGCCGGCGGGCATCTTGCACAGGCCATCGAACTCCATCGGGGTGGTTCCGAGCGCGGAGCCGCCCCGGGCCCAGAAGGCGGTGCTGTCATAACCGCCTTTCTCGCTGTCGGGGCCATTGCTGCCGAACCCCGAACCGCGCACATAGATGATGTCCGCGTTGACCTTGCGTACGTCGTCGAGATCGATGCCGAGCTTTCGGCGAGCCCTGGGCAGGAAGTTTGTCAGGAATACGTCGCTGGTTCGGATCAGATCATGCAGGACGTCCAATGCCTCGGGCCGCTCCAGCGCGAGGCCGATGCTGCGCTTTCCGCGGTTGGGGTGCTCCATCAGGGGCGCGAAGGAGCCGGTGCCGACCGGCATGTCCATCACTCGGCTGAGGCCGCGTTGGGCGTCGCCCGTCTCCGCGTGCTCGACTTTGATCACGTCGGCGCCCCAATCTGCCAGGACTGCGCCGGCGGATGGGACAAACGTGAATTGGGCAACCTCCAGGACCCGCACGCCCACCATGGGTCGGATCACAACGGCCTCCTGCCTAAGTCGTTTGGGGTGAAGTAATCTCGCTCAGCTGCTCGCCGGACGGACGTGAATCACGTCTGTCATCAGCTCGCGCGGGTGGCCCACAACGTCGTAGAGGACGTCGGCCACCACCGGCGGGGTCAGCAGTTTGGTTCCGCTCATCCGCGTCAGGTAGCCATCGGCTTCCCAGAGCGGCCAGGCCCGTTCCAGGTCGCCGGGTCCGAAGTTCTCATGGATTCCCGTATCGGCGACGGCGCCCAAGATAAATAGGGTCACCCGAATCGAGTCGCGGCGCAGTTCCTTGTTCATCGCCTTGGTGAAGCCGCTGAGGCCGTGCTTGGTAGCGGCGTACAGAGTCATCATCGGCATGTCGTCGAGGGTGATTTCCGAGGAGATGTTGATGATGTCGCCGCCCCCGGCCGCACGCAGCAGCGGGATGGCCGCGCGGGTGGTATAGATCGCGGCGACCAGGTTGGTGTTCACGGTCACCGCGATGTCCTCGTCGCTGGCTTCCTCTATCAGCCGGATCCGACTGGCGCCAGCCGAGTTGACCAGCACGTCCACCCGACCGAACTGCGCCGCCACCTGCTCGAATGCGGCGCACACGTCGGCGCTGCACGTCACGTCGGTGACGATCGGGACGGCCTTGACGCCGATGGTTTCGGCAACCTCGTCAAGCAACAGCTTGCGACGGGCCAGCAACACCACCGTCGCGCCGTCCCGGGCAAACCGTTGAGCCGTCGCTCTGCCGACGCCCATCGAGGCACCGGAGACCACTACCACCTTGCCCTCGGCGCTGTAAGACATCTGGGCCTCGATTCCTTTTGTCGAGTACAGCACCGAGTGAAAGTCTGGGCTGCCGTTTACGCGCATGATACGTTGCGTATCACGCACGTGCCGTTCTACCATGGCGCGCACATGGTAGTCATCACCTTCGCCCCAGAAGTCGTGCCGGCGACCATCTGAGAAGGAGCGCGACTCGTGGCCACGCCTGTGACCGGTAAAGAAGCCAAGGAGTGGGCCTCGCAGCATCTGTGGGGCAATTGCAGCTCGCTGTACACCCCGTTCGCTGGCGCCGACGGCGACGACATCGACTACGACGCATTGCGTGCGCTGGTGCGTCATTGCCTGGTGGACCTTGAACAGGATGGGATCTGGCTTACTGGTGGGATCGGCGAGTTCTGGTCGCTGACCACCGAGGAGCTCAAGTCGGTGGTTGCCGTCGCCACTGAGGAGGCGCGCAACGTCAAGCCGGGCGCGCTGGTACAGGTCATGTCGAGTACCGACACCGCCAAGCAATGCGTTGAACTCACCTTGCACGCCCAGAACCTCGGGGTCGACATCTGCTACATCCTGACCCCGTACTTCGAGTGTTCCGGCAAGCCCGGCGTGTTGCAGTACCTGCGGTATGTCGCCGACCGCACCGACATGCCGCTGGGATTCTTCAATTCGCACTCCACGGGGCTGGTGCTGACCCCGAGCGAATGTGTTGAGCTATACCGTGAGATCCCGGCGCTGTGTGGGCTCAAGAATGGCTTGCTCGACGCGCAACATAGCCTGGCGGTACACCGGCTCGCGCCAGAAATGGTGCTGTGGGAGGCCGACGACGAGGCCGGCATCCGTCTCGGCATACCGCATCCGGGCGCGCTGGGTTCCGCACTGTACCTCTACGAAAAGCCGGGACTTCTGCTGTTCTCAGAGTGGCGTGCCCTTCTGGTGGCCCGAGACTTCGAACGGGCCGAGAAGTTCGCCACCGAGACCGGGCTGGCGGATATGAAGGCCGCCAGCCGGCGCTACCAGGCGCACCCGGCCCGGCCGGGCGTGTTCACGCACTGGGGCGCGGGATTCAAGTTCGGTGCCAGCCTGCTCGGCCTTCCGGTGGGCGACTATCCCCATTCACGACCGCCGCAGACCGCGTTCCCCGACGAGCTCAAGGACCCGATCCGAAGCGCCTATGCCGCGTCCGGGTTCATCAAGTCCTGAGAAACGGAGCGTTGCCGTGCATGTGCACGATTTCCGTGCAGGTACCATGCGATGGCTGGTCGGGCTGTGAGCAATGACGAGCGTTCCGCAGCGCTCGCCGACGCAGCCGTCCGCGTGACGCGTGACGGGCCGGTGGCGTTGGTTACGCTTGCGCGGCCGGCGAAGTCCAACGCGATGGATGGCGAGGTCACCTGCGCGCTGCTGGACGCGGTGCGGTCGCTTTCCGACAGCGGTGACGTGCGGGCAATGGTGTTCACCGGCGACGGTACGGCGTTCAGCGCGGGTGGCGATGTCCAGACGATCCGAGAGATGGGCGCGGACAGGGGAGTTCGCGATGCGATCCTCGGCGCGCACCAAGAGTTGTTCTGGGCCATGAGTCGGCTGCCGTTCGCGAGCGTCGCCGCGGTCAACGGCGCCGCAGTTGGGGCAGGTGTCACCGTCGCGCTGCTGTGCGACCTGGTTGTCATGGCACAAGACGCTTTCCTGTCCGATCCGCGCGTCAAGCTCGGCTTGCTCGACGGCGCGGGCGGGATTGTGTTGTGGCCGTTGCTGACCAGTCTCTCTGCGGCAAAGGAGCACCTGTTGCTCGGCGATCGGATTTCGAGCGCCGAAGCGCACCGGCTCGGCCTGGTCAACCGCGTCGTTCCCACCGAAGAAACCGTGCCGGTGGCCCTTGACCTGGCCCGCAGGCTGGCATCCCTACCGCAGCACGCGGTGCGGGAAGCGCGGCGCTTGCTCAACTCGCACATCGAGCGGGCGGCGCCGGTGCTTTCCGAATGCGCACGGGCCGAGAGCGAATGCTTCGACACGGAAGAGCACCGTGCTGCGCTGCAGCGGTTGAGCGTGCGACTTGCCGCAAGACCGCCAAGGGAGTCGTAGTGGTCGCAAGTAACCGCGTCGCGCTCGTCACCGGCGGCACCCGCGGGATCGGACGCGCCGTGACGGAGAGGCTGGCCGACTCCGGGATCGATGTGGCGACCGCTTACGCCACCGATTGCGCTGCAGCAGAATCGACCCGGGACCGCTGCGAGAAGGCCGGCGCCCACGTCACCCTGCACCGGGTGGACGTGGGCGACCCGAAGTCCTGTCGGCGCCTCGTCGACGAGGTCTTAGACCAGCATGGGCAACTCGACTACCTGGTCAATAACGCCGGCATGGTGACCGAGCAGCGCTACGGCGACATCACGACTGCCGACTGGCAGCGGCACCTGGCGGTCAACCTCTCGGCCGCGTTCTTCCTGTCGCAGGCGGCCATGGGCACCATGGTTGAGCGCCGCTTCGGTCGCATCGTCAACATCGGCTCGGTGTCCGCGACGATGGGCAGCCCAGTGCAGATCCCTTACGCCGCAGCCAAATCCGGACTTATCGGCCTGACGCGGTCCACGGCGCGCGCGGTCGCCCGGAAGGGGGTCACGGTGAACTGTGTGATCCCGGGAAGCTTCGACACCGAGCTGTCGGAGTCGCTGGCCTTCACCGACCGCGACGCGGTGACGTCGATGATCCCGGTCGGGCGGTGGGGCCGGCCCGAGGAGCTTGCGCACGCGGTGGCGTTCCTGCTTGACGACCTGTCGTCCTACATCACCGGCGCCGTGCTTACCGTGGACGGCGGAATGAGCATGGGCGGATGACCCCGACCCCATTGACGGCCGCGCGCGTCGTTGCCCCCGGTATACCAAAGGACCGGCAGGACGAGTACCGCAGACTTGGCTACGTCAGCGACCTGACCATCGGCGCGGCGGTCACCCGGGCCGCGCGGCAGTGGGGCGCACTGCCCGCCATCCGTGAGGCCGCACAGCAGCTGACCTACCAAGAGCTGCTCGAGCATGTGGAACGCGCGGCGGCGTGGTTCAGCGGTGCGGGCATTGGCGCCGGCGACGTGGTGTGCTGGCAAACCCCTAACTGGTGGGAGGCGCAGGTGCTGGCCCTGGCCGTCTGGCACGTCGGTGCGGTGAGCAGCCCAATCGCACCGTTTTACCGCGAGCATGAACTGCGCCAGGTCATTGAGCAGGTGCACCCGGCGGCCGTCATCGCGGCCCAATCGTTCCGCGGCTTCGGGCACGCCGAAGCATTCGACGACCTGCTGGCCGAAAATGGGCTGCGTGACATCCCCAAAGTCGTGCTGCGCGGGTTCCGGTCCGGATGGACACCGTTCGACCATGTCGTCTCGCATGGGCGCCGCCAGCAATACGCGGTGCGGTCACCCGATGAACCCTGCCTGGTGCTTTTCACATCCGGAACTACGTCGAAGGCAAAAGCCGCCGTGCATTCCTCGCGCACATTGCTGGCGGAGACCCGACAACTAGCCGACGCCTGGGGCCTGTCGTGGGAGGACGTCGCCTATATGGCGGCGCCCCTGCAGCACATCACCGGAGTGCTGAACGCCATGACGATTCCACTGCTGGTCGGCGCCTGCGCGGTCCTCGCCGACCGCTGGGATGCCGACCAGGCAGTCGTCGAGATGACCCGCCATCGGGTGACCTACACGGCTGGCGCAACGGTGTTCTTGCAGGAACTCACCCAAGCCGCCCGTGATGCGCGGGTTCGTCTGCCGCTGAGGATATTCGCTTGCGGTGGAGCGTCGGTGCCACGTGCGGTCATGGAGCGCAGCGAGGAGCAGGGCATTCCCGCGGCCCGGGTCTACGGCATGACCGAGCTGCCGACAGTGACCGTGATGAATCGGGCGTTTCCGTTTGACCTGCGCGCGCAGACCGACGGCGCAGTGGCGCCGGGCGTCGAGGTGCGCGTTGTCGACGGCGAATCCGGATTGCTGCCAACCGGAGTGGAAGGCGAACTGCTGGTGCGGGGGCCCGAGCGCATGCTCGGCTACCTCGACCCCGAGGACAATCGCGCGGCACTGGACGAGGCTGGTTGGTTTCGCACCGGTGACGTCGGCGTCCTCGACGACGCGGGTTTCGTCACCATCACCGGGCGGCTGAAGGACGTCATCAACCGCGGCGGCGAGAAGTTCTCCGCCCGCGACATCGAAGACCTACTCGTCGCGCATCCTGCGGTGCGGCAGGCCGCCATCGTCCCAGGGCCCGATGCACGCTTTGGCGAGGTCCCGGTCGCCTTCGTGGTGCTCGACGGCTACGCACATCCCTCAATCGCCGAACTGGCCGCACATCTGCACGCCACCGGCCTGGCACGCCAAAAGACCCCGGCCGCATGGTATTTCGTGGATGGACTGCCAATGACCCCGTCCGGCAAGGTGAAGAAGTTCGAGCTAATCGCAAATGTGGAAGCAGAAATCAGACGATGAATCTCGATCAGTTTCGCGCCGTCCTGGACATTAAATCCGATGCCGGGGGCCGCACCGTCCTTCCGGTCGTCGACCCCACCGGACAGCGGATCTTCGGCGGCCAGATCCTCGCCCAACTCATCGCCGCCGCCGAAACCGGCCGCTCCGTGAAGTCGCTGCAGGTCGCGTTCCCGCGAAGCGGGCGCCCCAACGACCAACTGTATTTCGACCTGGAGAAAACCCACAACGGCCGCTCTATGGGACTGCGCCGCGTCGTCGCGTACCAGGACCAGCTCCTTGGCGGCCGACGCGTCGTTGCCGCCGGCTTGATCCTTCTCGACCGCGCCGACGGCGAGTACGACTACCAATTCGACGCCGCCGCGTCCTCAGACCCGTTGACCGCCAAGCCGATCGATTTCGCCGTCGTGCCCGGCGAGGCCCGCCTGATCAGCGACGTCGGACTCGACGACGTCAGCGCCGAAGCCGCCGAGCTGTCGTTCTGGATGCGCTGCGCCGACTTCACCGGCCCCGCGCTGGCCCGCCCGGTGCTCGCGTACGTCTCGGACTGGCCGGTGATCGGCACGCTGCTCAAGGCGATACCCGGCCTGAGCCAGGAGGACGCGCACGTGCGGCTGCAGACCGGAGTGGTCAGCCATTCGATCTGGTTCCACCAACCGTTCGACGTGTCGGGATGGCTGCGGGTCCAGGTGCGCGGCCAGCGGCTAGCCGGCGGCCGTGGCTTCGGAACCGGCGCGGTGTACACGCAGGCGGGATCTCTGGTCGCCTCATTCGCCCAGGAGAGCGTGATCCGAAACTTCAGATAAAGGAGACAGCAATGGCAGCAGAACATTTCGTCCGTTACCAGACTGACGGCCCGGTGGCGGTCATCACCCTCGACCGGCCGCAGGCCGCCAACGCGCAGACACCGGGCATTCTTAAGGACCTCGACGACGCGTGGCGGCGTGCGGACGAAGACCCCGATGTACGGGTGATCGTGTTCACCACGACCGGTAAACATTTCTCGGCCGGCCATGACATGTCGGGCAGCGATCCATCTGCCAACGGCCGCAGTCTTGGTCCCAAACGTGCCGAGGACGGGAAGCTGGTGGCGGAGGATTACTACGACTGGGAGACCCGGGGCTATCTGGAATACGCCAAGCGCTGGCGTGACATCCCGAAGCCCACGATCGCAGCCGTGCAGGGTAAGTGCATCGCCGCGGGGCTGATGTTGTGCTGGCCGTGTGACCTCATAGTCGCAGCCGACAATGCTCAATTCTCCGACCCGGTCGCGCTGATGGGCATCATGGGCGTCGAATATCATGCTCACACTTGGGAACTCGGCCCCCGCAAGGCCAAGGAGATGCTGTTCACCCAGGATTCGGTGAGCGCCCAGGAGGCACTGCGGACCGGGATGGTAAACCATGTGGTGCCGCTGGAAGAGCTTCGCGAATTCACCCTGCGGCTCGCGCAGCGGATCGCGCGGACCGACCCATGGGCGTTGCGCATGGCCAAGCGCGCGGTCAATCACACACTCGACACGATGGGCTTCTCCAACGCGATCGCGTCATGTTTCGACATGCACCACCTCGGCCACGCGCGTGCGCTCGCGGCCACCGCGGGCAGGACCGTCGTGATGGCGGACTTGGCCCGGATGAAGGCCGCGGGCCGCCCCACGTGAAGCCGGTCTTCGATGCCATTAAGGCCGGCGTGGCAGATCCTTCGTGACGCCGGCGTTGCTGCACCTATCGACAACGAGATCCTAATATTACGTGCTCGTCGGCGCGGCATCGTTGCCCTATGTGAACGCCCCCGAAGTCCGCCTTCTCACCAGCGAGGATTCGAAAGAACCCCACGTGGATCGACGCTCACGCCAACGGATTAGTTGCGATCCTGCTGCCGGGATTAGCCGCCGGCTGATAAGCGGACGTGCTCGCCGTGCGCAAGGCAGTACGGCGACGGGCCTAGCCCGACTAGTGCCGATGGCGATGTTTTACTTGCTCGCGCGAACAGATACTACGTATCGTGAAACTCATGGCAGTTGGTAAGCCGGGCAGCAAGAGAGCACGAACTACGAAGGTCGAAGGGGTGACCCCGCTTAGCGCGGGTGAATTCAAGGTGATTCGCGCGCTGCACCCGGGTTTTGTGACCATGATGCGGCAACTCGATGTTGACTTGCAGCGCGAGCACCGCATGTCGCACGCCGAATTCGTCGCGTTGATGTTTTTGTCCGAGGCTTCCGACCGCACGTTAGGGCTCAGCGAACTGGCTCGGCGCTGCCAGCAGTCGTTGAGCGCGATTAGCCGTACCGTCGGGCGGATGGAGGCCCAGGGGTTGGTCCGCCGTGAGCAGTCATCCCAGGACGCGCGGGCCTACAATGCTGTGCTCACCGATGCCGGGCTGACCCGATTGGAGCAAGCCGTCCCCACCCACATCGTCAGCCTGCGCCGCCACTTATTCGATCACCTCGACGGTGTCGACCTCAAAGCCATCGGCGATGCCTTCGAACGCATCGCGGCCGCCGCTAGCGGAGACCCTCACGCAGTTCCCGGTCAACCATCACCAGACACCCCGGTGGGGCGATACATCACGGCCTGAACGGGTATGGCGCTCCGCCGGGTTGTGGCGGCTACTCCTGGACCGAGGAGATCTCCTCACGTCGATGGGAGAGCGCCGCGAGGGCGTCGTTTGCGATGCGTTCGGCGTCGTGGGTGTCGAGTTGCAATCGGTCGTTGATGGCGACGATCCGTTCGGCTTGCTGGCCTGGCGACAATTCGGTCGAACGGTACAGCGCCCCGGCCTCTCGAGAACCGTCATGTACCTGACGAGTCCGTTCGGTACGTAGGTCCTCGTAACGGCGCAGCCGTAGTGGAACGTCGGCGGCTTGTGCGTCTTGGAGCAGCACGGCGAGGGTGATTGCGTCCTCGACCGCCTGGTTGGCCCCCTGTCCCAGGTGCGGTGTCACCGCGTGGGCCGCATCACCCAACAAGGTGATGCGATCGGTCGACCAGATCTTCAGCGGCGCACGATCGTAGATGCCCCACCGGAACGTGTGATCCGTGGCCTCGATGATCTGTCGTACCTGCTTGTTCCACCGGTTGTAGGCCGCGGCAAGTGCGGCGACATCGCCCGGCGCACTCCAGGACTCCTCGACGTCCAGGTTCGTCGGGACGAATGCGACCAGGTTCAGCATCTTTCCGGCCGACACCGGAAACGTCAGAAAGCTCTGTCCGGGCCCAACCCACATCGACATCAAGCTCATGTCATAGATCCCGTCGAGACGCCCGGCTGGGATGAGCCCGCGATAGGCCATGATCCCTTCGCTGACGGGCTCGCTCTTGGCACCCACCAGCGTCTGGATCACCGAGTGGATTCCGTCGGCGCCGATCAGGACGTCTGCTCGGGCCTGCAAACCGTCGGCGAACTCGATGCGTACACCCTCGCCATCCTCAACGGCGCTCACGCATTCGCGGCCCAGATGAATCGTGCCGGGCGGCAGTGCCGCCAAAAGCATGTTCTGGAACTCCGCCCGATGTAACGGATATGTCTCTGCCGCGGCATACGGCGGCCGCCACCCGGGGAGCGGCTCGTCTTGCCAGGTCTTAATCGTCCACGGTGCGAACGTTAGCGGGCCGTAGCGGAATGTCGAGACCTTGCCGGCTATCGCGGCGAGGGAGTCCCCGAGACCAAGACTGTCGTAGACCCGCGCGCCGTTAGCTCCGATAACGACCCCGGCGCCCAACTCCTTCAGTTCGTGCGCCTTCTCGTATACCGCCACGTTGACTCCGCGCCTGTCTAGCGCAATCGCGGCCGTCAGCCCGCCGATGCCCGCCCCCACGATCGCCACATTCAAACCACCCATGACCCTCATCCTTCCTATTCCTGCACGCGTTTCCTCTGCCGCATGTCCCTGCTCGTCGTTATAAGATGTTTTACTACGTCTTATAACGACTGTCAAACCGGCGCGTTTGTCCTGGACCGTGTGCCCGTTTTGCCCATCGCGCCTGTGCAGCCACCGTTGGGGCGGGGTCTAATACGACCTATGACTACCGGGGAAGAGGCGCGCGACTGGACCTGGACGCAGCCGATCTGCGGATATCGCGCGGCAGTGTGCCCGAAAGCACCCAGCTTGCCGAAGCACTGAAGGCACAAATCGTCCAACAGCGTCTGCCTCGCGGCGGTCCCGGATGCGCCGGCGGCGATGGTCTGCTGGGTGGGTCGCTAGGCCTCATCGACGGGCGCGAGCACGGTGACGGAGATGGGGCTGGCCAGTAGCGGGCTCAGTTGGGCGCGGTAGTTGAGGTAGTGCTTGGTCGTGCGGTGGTGTTCGAGGGCGGCCTGGTCGTTATAGCGCTCGATCAGCACCAGGTCGCCGTCGGCTGGCGCTTCGTAGAGGTTGTAGCTGCGGCATCCCGCCTCGGATCGCGTAGGAGCGACCATGCCTTCGAGGAGGGCCCGCAGATCAGAGCGCTTTTCGGGGAGGGGGGCGAATCGGGCGATAACGCCTACAGGGTGGGACACGAGTAACTCTCCTGATGAGTGGCCGAGGTCACTTTGACATGCCGTCTACTAGACGTTTTGATACGTATTATGACGACTGTCAAGCTTTCGGCGACTGCGGCCACTCGAGATGGCCTAGCAGAGGTGGTGCGCAATCGACGGGTATCCCGGATGGCTGCAGGATGCGATGTAATACGTTTTATGACGTCTGACACGGATTCCCCTCGATTTGACCTCGCGGATGCTGACCTGCGCGTCTCCCGCGGAAGTGTGCCGGCGAGTGCCCAGCTTGCAGAACGGTTGAAAGCGCAGATCCTGGAGCAGCGGCTGCTTCCGGGCAGTCGGCTGCCGACCGAACGCGAGCTGATCGAGCGTTCGGGGTTGAGTCGGGTGACCGTGCGTGCCGCGGTCGGGATCCTCGAAGACGAGGGCTGGCTCATCCGCCGTCAGGGCTTGGGGACATTCGTGGCTGAACCGGTGAAACAGGAGTTGGAGTCCGGTGTCCGGACCATCACCGAAGTCCTCGTCAGCAAGGGGGTGACGCCCCGCGTCGAGGTGTTGTCCCACCAAGTCGTCCCAGCACCCGAACGGGTGGGCGCCACCCTGGGGCGTTCGGAAGTGCTGCGGATCCAGCGGCGCTACAGCGAGAACGATCAGCCGCTCGCGATCGTGACCGCGTATCTGCCAGCGGATCTGCCCGACGATGCCGTCGAGCCGCTGCTGTCGGCCGCATCGGCGACCGAGACGACGTACACGATGTGGGAACAACGACTCGGCGTGCACATTGGCTCGGCCACCCACGAGATTCACGCCGCGGGCGCCTCCCCGGAAATCGCTGCAGCACTGGGGTTGTCGGAAGGCGCACCCGTTCTGGTGCTGCGCCGCACCAGTTACACCGACAAGGACAAGCCGTTGGAGGTCGTGGTCTTCCATCACCGTCCCGAGCGATACGAATTCTCCGTCACGCTGCCTCGGACGTTGCCGGGACGGCAGGCCGGTATGACCGAAAGGTAGATAGTCCGATGCGCGAACACAACGACGAACAGTCCCAACACGATGGCCCGCATTTCGGGTTGATTCTTGCGCTGGTGACACACGGACTGGCGATCAGCGAATATCCCGAGATGGTCCGGGTAGCCAACATCGCCGAAAGCTACGGCTTCGGTTCAGTGTGGTTATGCGATCACTTCCTGACGTTGAGTCCCGACGACTACGCCAAGGACGCCGGCATTGGCGGCGATGGTCAGCGCCAAAAGGGAACGCGGCCGGCGTCGACGCCTTTACTCGAGGCATGGACAGCGCTGAGCGCGCTCGCCCGCGACACGACAAATATCCGCCTCGGGACCAGCGTGCTGTGTAACTCCTACCGTCATCCCTCAGTCCTGGCCAAGATGGCAGCCACGTTGGACGTGATCTCCGAGGGGCGCCTGGACCTCGGACTGGGCGCCGGCTGGTTCCAGCGCGAATTCGAAGCGTACGGAATCCCCTTCTTGCCCGTGGGTGATCGGGTCTCCGCCCTCGGTGAGGCGCTGGAGGTGATCAAGGCGATCTGGACGCAGCCCAATCCGGTGTACTCGGGCCGGTTCTACACGCTGGACGGAGCCGTCTGTGACCCGCCACCCTTCCAGAAGCCACATCCACCACTGTGGGTCGGCGGCGAAGGCGACCGGGTGCACCGGATTGCCGCCCGCTCTGCGCAGGGAATCAACGTCCGGTTTTGGTCCCCCGAGAAAGTGAAGCAGCGCAAAGATTTCCTGGCGCAGGCCTGCACCTCAGTTGAACGTGACCCCTCGACATTACGATTTTCACTAACCGCATTGCTCGCACCGACCGAGTCCCAGGGCCTCGGCAAAGTCGTGTTTCATGAGGTCAGCAGTAGTTTGATGGGTCGGTGAGGGTTGCGGGCGTTGTGGCGCAGGGCCTTTGCGATGTTGTCGTGTCCGTCGAGTCGGAGGAGGCTGATGGCGGTGTTGCGCAGGGTGGCCATAACGTGGGATCCGTTGCCGGCGCGGACTTGGGAGTGGTCTTCAGCGTAGGTGACGTCGCGCACCCAGTGCAGTTTGTTCTCTATTGCCCAGTGCCCGCGCAACCAACCAGCTACTTGTGCGGCGGTGGCGTCGGTGATTGACAGGGAGGTGAGGGCGTAGACGACTTCGGTGTGTTTGCGCTTGGTGGCGCGGTTGGTGACGGTACGAGTCAACTGCAGCACCTGCATCGCGTGCGGGAAGCCGATGCCGCCGGTGATTTCGCAGGCTTTCAGGGCCCGTGTGGCGGTGCGGCCGTGACCGTGTTCGGTGCTGCGGTCTAAGACCGGGATATGCTTCCATGGCAGGTTTTTCAGTTCGGTGTGCAGGCTGGGCTGGTTGGCCTTGACGGTCAGGATGTAGTGGCCGCCGGCGGCAACGATGGTCTCGGCGGTATCGCGCTGACAATGCAGTGCATCGGCAGTGATCACCGCACCGGTGATGTCGAGCGTGCCGAGAAGCTTTCTCAACATGGGGATTTCGTTGGTTTTTGCTCCGACAGCAAGCTGGGCGAGCACCGCGCCGGTGCTCTGGCACAGCCCGGCCAAAAGATGCACCAGGTTGCCAGCCGCATCGTGGGCGCCGCGCAATGTCTTGCCGTCGAAAGCGATCACCCGGCGCCCGTCGATGGTGGTGGTGCGCAGCCACATCCACGCTGCGATCAGCTGGTCCAGCTCATCGGGCGCCAGGCGTTGCAGGCAGCGGCGGATCGTCGATTCGCACGGCACCGGGCCGGTGACACCCAGGCGTGCCAGCACGCCCGGTGCGGCGTCGGCGGCCCATTCGGCGATGGCCACGAACGAGCGCACGCCGGCGAGTGTGGCAGCCAAAGCGATCGCCAGCACACCGGGCAAGGCGTGGCGTTTCCCGCGTGGCTTGCGCGGGTCAGACACCTTCGTGATCAGCTCCAGCAAACCGTCCGGGGCGGCGGGGACGTCGGCCAACTCGCCCAGCAGCGGGTCGGAGTCGTCGACAACGGACAAGATGGGCGATGATGGCACAGCGGGCACGGCAGGGCTTCCTGGGATGTGATTTGTGTGGAAACTGTGATCATCCCGTGCCCTGCCGTGACCGCCTTGTAACCACACCAGTCCCGCGTGTCACACCCGCAACAGCCCAGGTCAAACCCCTACTTCACGACTTTGCCGACACCGTGACCGAGTCCGCCGACCAGGAAGCCCATATCAGAGCAGAATTCTCGGCGATTCCAGATTCGGGTCTGATCGTCGGCCCCGCGGATAAGTGCATCGAGCGAATCAATGAATATTACGAATCCGGAGTGGACACATTCCTGTTCACGATTCCGCATGTTGCACGATCGGAGTTTATACATACCGTCGGACAAAAGGTTCTTACGGCATTCCGGCGAGATGCCACCTGAAGGCGGTAAATCGTCCTCCCATTTTAAACTGATTAGCCAATAAGTAAGGAGTAGTTCTGTGATGCACGCCAAAAGCAGCTTGACAAACAATGCCGATTCCTATCTGGAATCTACTGAATACCTCGACGCAGACCACCCATTGGTGGCCGCGCTCGCGGAGAAACTCACACACGGCGCAGAGTCCGATGTTGAGCGGATCCGGGCGATCTACCTGTATGTCCGAGATCTTCCGTACGACATTCTCGAGTCCTTCCGCTATCTGGGGGCCGGCGAGCGCTCCGCCAGTGCCGTCCTCAAGCACGGCGTCGCCTTCTGCATGGGTAAGGCCAGCTCATTCGTGGCGTTGTCACGGGCCGCGGGCGTGCCCGCACGCGTCGCGTTCCAGACCCTCGAATCCCCTGAAAAGGAGTTCCTGTCGCCGGAGGTGCAGGCACTATGGGGCGGCAAACGCGGTCGGCCGCTGACCTGGCACTCGCTGGGGGAAGCCTTCCTCAACGGCCGCTGGGTCAAGCTCGACGCAACCATTGACGCGCCGACGGCAGCACGGCTCGGCAAGCCTTACACGCAGGAATTCGACGGGATCACCGACATCCATACCATCGAGGGCCCTATTGTGCGCGAGAATGGTAGCTACGCTGATTACCCGCCGGAAATCGGACAATGGTACGAGCGCCTTGCGCATATAGTTCTCGAAGCGCTGAACTCGCCTGAAGAACGTGAGAAAGTTATCGACGACGACAATCTCTGGGCGGGTCCACAGCTCGAAGACGTATTGCGTTGGGCGGTTCAGTGAGCGTCAGTCGGATGCCCCTTTTAGCCGCCTCGGCAGCGTCAATAGCCTTTTTCAATCCAATTTCTCTGCAATCACTTACCGGCCTCAAGGAGGTTCATAATGGCGACGACGTCACAGATAGTTTCGATTAACCCCGCCACCGAAGAAGTCAATGTCACCTTCGAGCCAACCTCGGCCCGAAACGTCGACCGTGCCCTGGAGCGTGCGGCGGCCGCCGCGCAAACGTGGCGGGCACTTCCATTGAGCGAGCGGGCGAAAAGCCTGTTTGCCATCGCGGACACGCTGCGCGCCAACAGGGAGCGACTCGCCCGGCACATCACCCAGGAGATGGGCAAACCGCTCCTGGAATCGCGGGCCGAAGTCGATAAAAGCGCGTGGTGCTGCGAGTTCTACGCCGAGCACGGGCCGGCGATGCTCGCCGACCAGCCGGTGTCCACCTCGGCCAAGCGGTCCTACGTGTCCTACGAGCCGCTGGGGCTGGTGCTGGCGGTCATGCCCTGGAACTTCCCACTGTGGCAAGTGTTCCGGTTTGCCCCACCGACACTTCTGACCGGCAATGGGATCGTGCTCAAACACGCACCAAACGTTCCGCAATGCGCACTCGACATCGCCGACATCATCGACGAGGTGTGCCCACCCGGGCTGTTCACCACCCTGCTCGTGGGCGCAGAACAGGTCGCCGACCTCATCGCCGACGACCGCATCCAAGCGCTCACGCTGACGGCGTCGACCGAAGTCGGGCAGCTGGTGGCCGCCACCGCGGCCCGTCATCTCAAACGACAAGTGCTCGAACTCGGCGGATCTGATCCGTTCATCGTGCTGGCGGACGCCGACGTCGCCGCCGCTGCGGCCGCCGCCGTCTCCGCGCGTAACCACAATGCCGGGCAGAGCTGTATCGCAGCCAAACGGTTCATCGTCGAGGACGCGATCCGCAGCGAGTTCACTGATGCGTTCGCCGCCGGCGTCGCGAAGCTGACGGTGGGCGATCCCATGCTCGAGAGCACCCGGGTGGGGCCGCTGGCCAAAGCGAGCATCAGGCAGTCGCTGGTCAGCCAGGTTGAGCGCAGTGTGTCGGCTGGGGCGCGGTTGGTCACCGGGGGAAAACCGCTGGAAGGCCGTGGCTACTTCTACAAGCCTGCGGTGCTCGATGACGTGACCCCGGGGATGGCGGTTAGCGCCGAAGAGACGTTCGGGCCTGTCGCCGCGATCATCGCCGTCCCAGACGCCAGCAGTGCGGTCGCGGCGGCCAATGCGACGGAATTCGGTCTCGGGGCGAGCTTGTGGACCTCGGATCTGGAGCGTGCAGCCACGCTGATTCCCCAGCTCGGCGCCGGCGCGGTGTTCGTCAACGACATCGTGACGTCCGACCCCCGTATGCCCTTTGGCGGCATCAAACGCAGCGGCTACGGCCGCGAGCTCGGCACCTTCGGCCCGCGGGAGTTCACCAACATCAAAACGGTCTGGATCGGCCCCTCGCGCGACGCGCGGACACCCCACTTACCGGAATAGCACCCCAATTAAACAAGGAAAAATGACCAATGAACATCTTGCCACTGTCGGAAATCGAACAACTCGTCACGACCGAGCTTTACATCAACGGGCAGTTTCAGCCGGGCTCCGGGACAAACGCGATCTCGATTACGAACCCCTTCGACAACGAAGAGATCTGCCGTGTCGTGCCCGCGAGCGAGGCGCAAGTCCAGAATGCGATTGAGGCGGCAGCGACGGCCTTCAAATCACCAGCGTGGCAGTCGCTCACGGGCCGCGATCGCGGAACGCTCCTGTATCGACTTGCCGAACTGCTGCGCCGCGACCTTGAAATATTCGCAACCCTGGAAGCCGTCGACACCGGGATTCCCATCCGAGAGACGAGGATGGAGGTCGCCACGTCGGCTCAGCATTTGGAATACTTTGCCGGCTTTGCCGGCAAGATCGAGGGCACCTACCAAGATCTTGGGCCACGATTCAACTACGTCCGACGGGAGCCGTATGGCGTGATCGGCCAGATCGTTCCGTGGAACACGCCGCTCAAGCTGATGGCGCGCGGCTTCGCCGCTGCTGTCGCCTGCGGAAACGCCATGGTCGTGAAACCATCCGTCGTGGCTCCCCTCAGCGTTTTGAGATTTGCAAAGACCGTGCACGAAGCCGGATTCCCGCCGGGCTCTGTAAACATCATCACAGGCAGCGGCCGAACAGTCGGCAAGGCGATCGTCGAGCATCCTCACGTCCGAAAAATCATCTTCACGGGCGGGACGGAAGGCGGGCACGAAATTCTTCAACAGGCGGTGCGGACGGTGACGCCGGCCGTGCTCGAGCTTGGCGGCAAGGGACCCATCATCGTTTGTGAAGATGTCGACTGGAACGAGGCCATCGATGGCGTCCTGACGCAAGCGTTCGCGCGCAAAGCGGAGGTGTGTTTTGCCGGCACACGCTTGTTTGTGCCCGCCAGCATGCATGACAAATTCATCGCGGACCTTGCCGCGAAGGCAGCTAAAATCCCGATGGGGAATCCATTGGACGATCGCACCCAGCTCGGGCCGCTGATGTCTCCGGAACGTCTAACCGAAATCCTCGAAAAAATCGACAAAGCACGGGCCGATGGCGCGACAATCTACTGCGGTGGAGACAAGGTCCGACAGCCGGGTCTCGAGAAAGGGAATTTCCTTCCGCCGACGATACTCACGGACGTGACGCCGCGGATGTCGGTGGCGCGGGACGAATTGTTCGGTCCGGTCCTCTGCGCAATGGCGTACCGTGAGGTCGCTGATGCCGTGGCGATGGCGAACGATTCCGACTATGGGCTCGCGAGCTATGTCTGGTCCAACGATATTCGGAAAAGCACAAAAATCGCCAATGCCTTGGAATCGGGCAACGTCTTTATCAACTCGTATGGCTATCAGTCCGAGATTCCGTTCGGCGGCTACAAGATGAGCGGAATCGGTCGCGAGCATGGCGGTGAAGCCATCCATGAATACACCCAGGCCAAAAGCATCACCGTTGGCCTCGAGCGATTCAAATCCCGCTTCGAGGTCTGACCAAGCTTTCGGTAAGGGAGCGTTTGGCGTGACAACCCGGTCGGCGTGTGTCGACACGGGGACAGCACCCTCTCCTGAAATGCACTGAAAGGGCATATCGACCAATGTGATTCGCTCGAGAGCGAAACCGCGCGGGTGAACAGCGCAACGAGCCCTAGCGTTTCCGTCCAGATATCTCCAGGTCGACACCGCGCCGGGTTGCTCGATCGGAGGCGCGGTTGATGTTCCGGGAACCTGTATTTCCATCACGACGGTCTTGGCTTCGGTAAAGAGTTCGCGACTGGCCGCTCAGCCCTGAGCGGACCATCAACAAGAGCAGCTTCTTGCCCGGGGCAGTGTTGCTGGGCTGGCGGCTATCTGGCGGCGGCGCGGGTCGTCGCCAAATGGGCGATGGGGGCTGTGAATAGACAGCGTTCGGGCAGGCCGATAACGCGCCGCCACAAACTTCGTCAGGTTCGACCGGGCCAGCCGTTTTGACAGCTCGCGATCTTGCTATTGCTTGCACACGCAAGCAAGTATATAGTTGTTAGCGCACGCAAGTACATAGCTAGTGTCCATGGAAGAGCAAGGTCATGAAAGCAGCAGTCCTCACCGAGGCAGGCTCGGCGGCAGTGATGGATTTCGGGGCGTTACCGCCGGAGATCAACTCCGCGCGCATGTATGCCGGACCCGGGTCAGCGCCGATGCTGGCCGCCGCGACGGCCTGGGACGATCTAGCCGAAGACTTGTACTCGACGGCGGCCTCCTACGGTTCGGTGGTCTCAGGGTTGACCAGCGACGCGTGGTTGGGGCCGTCATCGGCGTCGATGGCGGCCGCGGTCACTCCTTATATGGCGTGGATGACCAGCACTGCCGGGCAAGCCGAGCAGACCGCCAACCAGGCCAGGGCAGCAGCGGCCGCCTACCAAACCGCGTTTGCGATGATGGTGCCGCCGCCGGTGATCGCGGCGAACCGCAGCCTGTTGGCGGCGCTGGTGGCCACCAACGTCCTGGGTCATAACACCCCGGCGATCGCGGCCACCGAGGCCCACTACGCGGAGATGTGGGCACAAGATGCCGCCGCCATGTACGGCTATGCCGGGTCCTCGGCGAGCGCAACCGAGCTGACGCCGTTCACCGCACCGGCGCCGACCACCAATGGGGTCGGGTTGGCCGCGCAATCCGCCGCCGTCGCCCAGGCCGCCGGCAGCGCCCCGGCACTTCCGCACAGACCGTCATGTCGACGGCTCCGCAGCTGCTTTCCGCCTTGCCCCAGGCGCTGCAGAGCCTCGCTGCACCCAGCTCGACGACATCGTCCTCGTCGTCGCTGGTGGACCTACTGAGCGACTTGGCCCCGGACGCCGGGGTCCTGGCCGGGGGCATCGGCACGGTAGGTGCAGGCGTGGGAAGTGGGGCCGGGTCCGTGGGGATGGTGGACATCGTGCTGGGAATCGCGGGGACAGCCGCGCAGGCGTCGCTGCTCGCCTCCGGCGGCACCGGGGCGGCAGGATCGACGTTGCTCGCCACGGGCGGGGGCGGTTTGGCGACCGGTGTGCTGGCGGCCCATATTGGGGCCGCTACGCCAGCGTCGGCGAACCTGGGCAGGGCAGTCACGGCCGGTGCGTTGTCGGTGCCGCCGAGCTGGACCGCGGCCGCGCCCAGCGCACCGCCCGTCGCGACGGTATCGGACATCACCCTGGCCGCCGAACCGATCTCGACAAATATGCCGCCAGCCATGTGGAGCGCGCTGCCGATGGCACAGCTGGCCGGACGCGGTACTACCCCCCGATACCGGACGCCTCAACGCGACGCCCGGCCACGCAAATACGACCGCTCATCAGGGTTATGAGCACGCGATGCCGCAGACCGGCCTACCCACCCGAAGGAGGAGCTCCTATGCGTGCCTTACGTTTTGATCACTTCGGCGATCCGCATGTACTGCAGGTCGCCGAGCTCGCCGATCCCATCGCCGGCGACGGCCAGGCCGTCATCGCCGTCAAGGCGGCCTCGGTGAACCCCTCGGATGTCAAGAATGTCGTAGCTGCGACCATGACCACCGTTAGCAAACGAGACACCGCTAGCGACAACGGGTTTCAGCGCACCGACGGATACCACGTCGTCGTGTTCAGCTCCGCCGCGGCGGCCGTGCCGTTGCGTCCCACGACGATCGCCCACCAATTGATCGACGCCATCCGAGTTGTCGGCGCCGCCTTGCACCGGCCCCCCGCGCGCCGACACTACCCGGAGCGTCGCCTCGAGCGTTTCTTCGAGCGGACGCTCATGGCACGCGAAATGTGCAGACTCTAAGATCATCTCGCCACGCGCGATGGGTGGGAGGAACTCGCGCTTATTTTGCTCGGTGGCGTGGCGCATGATCATCGGCGTCACCGATGTGACCGTCAGATCCGGGCCTGGTACGCCCCACTGCTCGAACCCGCGCACCAACAGGTGCTGGTGGATGGCTCCTAGTCCCATACCGCCGTAATCGGTTGGCCAGCTTAGGCCGAACCACTTCATTGTCCAGGATGAGAATCAACCGCGGACGCTTCGGCGTTGCGCGTCGTCACGACTACCTTGATCGCATCGTCGATGTGTTCGCAGGAGTAGCGCAACGCCGTGGGCAGGTCGTGCAGGCCGAATGTGTGGGTGTGGATCTTTGTGGCATCGAAGCGTTTCTGCGACATCAACGCCTCGGCGCGGTGGGTGGCACTTTTGCCTTCGCCGCGGATGCCGTAGAGGTAGATGTTGTTGCGCACGATATGGGCGACGTCGATCGACGGCGGTTCATGTGGGAACGCGGCGAGACAAATGCGGCCACCACGGTTGAGCATGCGTGCTGCCTGGTTCACGGCATCGGGGGCGCCAGAGCACTCCAGCACGTAATCCAGCCCCTTGCCACCAGTGATACGGCGGACCGCGTCCACGGGATCCTCGTTGCGCACGTTGATCACGTAATCCGCGCCCAACGCGCGCCCGATCTGCAGGCGGTTGTCGCGGGTCCCGGTCAGAACGACCGGTGATGCCCCCAGCGCCTTGGCCACCGCGACGCCGAGCAGTCCGATCGGTCCCGGCCCAAGCACGGCGACACCGTCTCCGGCCACCAGCCCGCCGAGTTCGGTGAACCCGTACATCGCGGTGCCTGCCGTGACGACCAGCGTCGCCTCGGCGTCCGACATGCTGTCGGGGATGGGAATAAGGGTGTTGACGTTGTTGACGGCGTATTCGGCGAATCCACCGTCGGCGGTAAAGCCGTTGGCGCGATGGCCCTTATCGACGTCACCGTAGTTCAGGCCGTAGTTGAGGCAGGCGGTGTACATGCCCTGGCGGCAGCGCTTGCACTGCCCGCAGCCGGCATGGACCTCCACGGTGACGCGCTGGCCGATGCGGTACTCGTCCACGCCCGGGCCGAGCGCCGCCACGGTGCCCATGTATTCGTGACCCGGGGTGAACATCTTGTTGAATGGTTCGCCGCCGTGGATCATCGCCGGCGCGCCGTGGTGAATGATCTCCAGGTCTGTCGCGCAGATGGCCGCGGCATCGATGCGCACCAGCACCTCGGCGCGTCCCGGCATCGGGATCGGCTTGTCCACCAGGCTGAGCTGGCCGGGATCGCCGAGTACCCAGGCGCGCATGTGCTCGGGCAGCGGATACGCGGCGTCGGTTTCGATCCTGGTTGGATGGCTCACGCGCGCCTGCTCCCTTCGTGGTGTTTCGGCCCGGCTGGCAACCCGATCCGGAGGACCCGTCGTCGGCCAATCGGTCGGCGTTGGCTTCGGGCAGCAGCAGCGACGCCAGCACCAGCGGTTAGACGTCGAGTACCAACTGCGGCCCAGAAGCCGACGCATGCAGCTCAGTGCCGATCGACGGGAATGCGACGTTGACTACGCCGAAATCCGAGGGGCTGACCCGGATCTGCCGATCTCACTTTGGCGCCAGTCACGGCGAACGCCGGCCGTACTCGACCAGGGCGGTGACGTCGTGCGTCTCCCACCCATCCTGAACCACTTGCCGGTAGGCGTCGCGCGCGGCCTCGGTGACCGGCAGCGGTGCCCCGCTGCCCTTGGCGAGGTCCAAGAAGAGCGTCACATCCTTGGCGCCCTGAACGCTGCTGAACCAACCGACGTGGTCGGGGTCGAAGAAGACGTCGATGCGATTGCGCAGACCCGCGGGCATCATCGCCGACTCGCGCAGGGTGGCAGCCAAAGTCTCGTCGTCGACACCCGCAGCGCGGCCCGCTCTTAGGGTCTCGGCGATCGCGGCAAGCTGCACCAGAAGCATCTGGTTGTGCAACAGCTTGATGACCGCTGCGGTCTGCGGGTTCTCGCCGACATCCAGTGCTCCGGCGAACGCCTTCCACAGCGGTAGCAGCGCCGCGCGGCCTGACGCCGGGCCGCCGACGATGAACTTGGCCGCACCCGAGCGCAGGGCCTGCGGCGCGCCGATGATCTGCGCGTCGATAAACCGCTCACCGTAGACGTGCGCGAGAGCAGTCAAGACATCGGGAGCGACAGTCCCCGTGTTGACCACCAGGGTCTGCTCCCAGCTCGTTCGCGCCTGACCCTTGGGAGCCGCCACATCGAGGGTGCTTTGGTCGTCGGCCAGGCACAGGAACACGGCATCACACTCGTCGCCGACCTCAGCGGCAGAATCCATGACCTGGGCACCTTGTTCCTGGAGCGCACCAGCCCGGCCAGAGGTCCGGTTCCATACGCTTACCTGGTGGCCCTCCTCGAGCAACCGCTCGGCCAGCGCGCGCCCCATCCTGCCCAGCCCGATGATCACTATCCTCATGCGCTGCTCCCTTGCTTGTGCCCCAGCGATGTGTTCGCCTCGCCACGGCTCGCGTAGGGCTCGTAGCCGATATCGTCGATCGAACCGACCCCGGTGAAGAAGTGCAGGACCTGGCTGTCCACGGCGCCCACGTTGCTGACCTCATGCCAGTTCCCGCGCGGGATGACAAGGAGCTGTCCGGGCGAGACCTCGATGGGGGAGCCTGGCACGCCGCGGAACTGCACCACCCCGTTCAGCGGGATGATGACCATGTCAGCGTAGGGATGCCGGTGCATGTGGTGGACGAAACCGGGCGGAAACGTCATCTGGTCGAGAACCACACCCTCGGTGCCCGTGAGCGCCTTGCTGAGCAGGTGGCGGTTGACCTGATGGCCAGTGATGTCCCACCTGGTGAAAACCTCGCGCTCGATCTCCTCGATGTCAAGCAGCGTTACTTTTGACATAGCTACCCACCCTCCTGTCCGTGAATTCCGGTCAATTGGTCTTGACCTGCGCAAACCATTTGCGGCAAGCTCGGATGGTTTCTCATCATGACTCCAGGACAAGCTGTCGACGGTTGGGGACCGCAGCGGCGAGAGCGGCCAAGATGGTGGGCATCGCGTGGGCGATCTCGTCGTCGTGTGCGGGGTGGATGGTCGCGAATCGGGTCGTTCCGTGCGGCACCGACAGTGTGACGTCATCGAGCACGTTCGCGCCGGCGATGCTCGCTGCTTTGCGAGTGTCGTCGTGGGCCCAGACCCCGCCGTAGCGGCCATTGGATACGCCGATGACAGCCACCGGCTTTCCGCTGATCGCCCCGGCTCCGTAGGGGCGCGAGATCCAATCGATGGCGTTTTTGAGCGAGGCCGGGATGGTGCCGTTGTATTCGGGGGTGACGAGTAGCAGCGCGTCGGCGGACTGAACTTCGACGCGCAGCCAGTCGGCGGCCGCAACTGCGCCCGGGCGATCGATGTCTTCGTTGTAGAAGGCCACGTCGGCCAGGTTGTCGAAGATGTCGACGTCGACGCCCTCGGGTGCATATTTAACGGCCGCCTCGGCGAGCTGCTTGTTGTACGAGCCGGCACGCAGGCTTCCCACCAGGGCCAGGATTCGGGTGGTCACAGGGCTCTCCATTTCGTTAGAATTTGCTTGTGCCGACAAGCTTAATATTGCTTGCGCGAACAATCAAGTGTTAAAGTCGGGGAGTTATGACAGGAAGCCGCTCGATGACATCTCTCACAGACGACGAAGTGAGAGTGATCGATAGGCTGCGCCCGGCGGTGTCGGCGCTCTTTCGCCGCTTCGACGCCGACCTGCAGCGAGAACAGCGCCTTTCGCACGGCGATTACATCGTGTTGTTTTTCGTGTCCCAGGCGCCCGACCAGACCCTGGGGCTCAGCGAGCTAGCGGCCCGCTGCCAGCAATCGCTCAGTGCGATCAGCCGCACCATCGGGCGGTTGAAAGCCGAAGGCCTTGTGCGCCGCGAGCAATCAGCCCACGATGCGCGCGCGTACAACGCAATCGTCACCGGCGCCGGGCTCGCCCGACTCCAACGGGCTACGCCCCTCCACCACGACTCCGTCCGCCGTTACCTGCTGGATCAGTTGCACGGTGTCGACCTGCGCGCCCTCGGCACCGCGCTCGAACGCATCGCCACCGCAGCAGACTCCACGGCTGAACCCAGCGTGTGACTGCAGACCACCACCGCCAAGACTTGCCACCCGGCGACATCTTCGTCGGTCCCCATGCCGGCTCTATGCCGGCTCGTCGAAGTCGTCGCCGCTGGCGGGTTCGCTGCTGTCGACCTTCTCGACATCGCTTTCGCTTCGTCGGTTGTGAGCGACGCCACAGGTTGGCCTCCGCCAGGGCACTTGCTTGGTGACGCAAGCAAGTATAGATTTGTTAGCGCAAGCAAGTTCATCTCACTTGGAAGGATGCCCCACCATGACCGCAGCCCAAAAGACCGATCGGCGTGGCAACCGTCGTTTCGCCGACGACATCCGGAACTTCACGGCGTCCCCACAGCTGGCCGCCAATCTGCAGCGCGTGCTGGTCGACCTCGTTGAGCTTCACCTGCAAGGCAAGCAAGCACACTGGAACGTCATCGGCTCAAACTTCCGCGACCTGCACCTGCAGCTCGACGAGCTCGTTGAGGCCGCCCGCGAGGCCAGCGACACCATCGCCGAGCGGATGCGTGCCCTCGACGCCGTTCCCGACGGCCGGTCCGATACGGTCGCAGCAACGACGAGCCTGCCGCAGTTCCCGGCCAATGAGGTAAACACCGGCGATGTCGTCGACCTGGTGACCGCACGGACGTACGCAACGGTCGACACCATCCGTGACGTGCACGACGCCGTCGACGCCGACGACCCCAGCACGAGCGATCTGCTCCACGAGATCATCGACTCGCTGGAGAAGCTCGCCTGGATGATCAAATCCGAGAACCGCAAGATTTAACTCGGCAAGACGGCGCCTCGGCTTGACCAGAATCCGTAGGGGCCCAGCCGGGGTCGCCGCCGCTGGTGTAAAACGAGGCGTTGCCAACTGGCAGGCCTGTTGAATGCGGTCATAGACGTTGCCGCCCTTGGCCCTCGGGTAGACCCGGGCCGGGTCGGAGACGTTGACGACGTTCTTGCCGGCTCGCAGCAGATTCAATCCGCGTCGCGCCCCGCCTTCTCCGGTGATGACACCCGGGTGCCGATCAGCTCGAGATCAGGGTGCTTCAGGATGCTTTGCACCGCCAGTTTTCCGCGATTGCCTGTACCCCACTGGACGACTTTGTATGTCACGCTCGCTCCGGTCAGATCGCCAACGGGTCAATCGCTGGTCAATACCCGCACGAGTCCTTTGCGGTCGACCTTGCCGGTGGGAAGCATGGGCAGGTCGTTTTCGGCGATAAGGCGAATGACCGTGGGAACTTTGAACGTCGACAGGTTGCGGCGAGCGTGGGCAACGATGGTCTCGACCGACAACTGCGCCCCATAGGCGGGCACGACGGCGGCCCCCACCACCTGTCCGCGGACTGGGTGGGGCAGGGCGACCACGAAGCTGTGTAGGACTTCAGGCATCGAATCCAACACGGACTCGATCTCCGCCGGCGACACGTTGGACCCCGCCGTCTTGATGAGACTGCTTGCGCGGCCCGTGAAGTGCAGGTGGCCGGCGTCGTCGAACCATCCCCGGTCCCCGGTGGCGTACCAGCCGTCGGGGCCGAACACTTCGTGGCGTTCCTCTTTATAGATACCGCTCATTACGATCTGGCCGCGAACCTGGATCTCGCCGTCTTCGCCAGCGGGCGCCTCGACGCCCGAGGCGGGGTCGACAATCCGGTGCTGTACCACACCAGGTAACGGAATTCCGAAGGATCCGCGCAGTTCCGGCGGCAACGGGGTGTCGGGCACCTCGACCATCGTGTGCGGGCCACCGGTCTCGGTCATGCCCAGCAGATTTGGAGTCAGGTCTGGTTCGCGTGGTCGTCGGTCTGGCGGTAGCGCCTCAAGCATGGTGCCGCCTCGCACACTCGAGAGGTCGCGCTTGGCGAAGTCGGGATGGTCGGCCATGGCCCGGCTTGCCTGTGCCCAGCATGAGATGAATGTCGCCCGTTCCCGCTCCAACAGCGCGAGCGTGCTGCCCGCCTCGAATACATCCTGCGCGAGGATGGCCGCGCCGGTCGAGAGTGCCTGCAGCACAACCATCGTCAGGCCGCCCACCCAGAAGAACGGCATCGGTGAATAAATGCGGTCAGTTGAGGTAACGCCGCGATGGCGCGCCAGAATGTAGGCGTGGCGCACCAGGCTGCCGTGCGTGTGCACGACGGACTTCGGCTCGGCCGTCGTCCCGGATGTGGTGACCACGACGAGGTCATCTGCGGGCCGCACCTCGTCTTCAGCTGAACATGCCAGCGCCGCAGCCGATTCCGCGTGCGGCCACCGCGTCGCCCAGGAGCGGTCGCAGTCCGGCCAGACATGTATCCGCCGCAGGTAGGGCACCTCCGGCGCGGCGATGACGGCCCCTTTGTTGATAAGGCTTGGCAGCGCGTCCTGCATGCGCTCGACCAGGTCGCGGCCGGCGATGGACTGGCCCATGAGCACCACCTGCACGTCGGTGTGCCGCAACAGCCGCGCGAGTTCCCCGCCGGGTGCGAAAGTCGACAGGGGAACGGTGAGCGCGCCGATTCGCGCGACTGCCAGCCAAGAGATGAGCCACTGCGCACAGTTGGGGAACAGGATGCCGACCCTGGTCCCTTTGCCGACGCCGCCGGCCAACAGGGCGTCCGCTAACTCCAGCGACGCGGTGTCCGCCTCGGCGAAAGTCAGTCGTTCGTTGTCCGTGACGAGAAAATCGCCGTCGGGTTCGGCGCGCCTCATTTTGAGGAGCTCGGGGATGCTGGCAGGCATGGCGTTCGGCGTTGAATCCTCATCCGCCGCTAGGGCCCAGGCCATCAGCCGATGTGGACGGGGATGTGGGAGTATCCGGCGACGTTGGACATGGTGACCCGGCGAAGACCGTCGGTGTCAACGTTGAATCGCGGCCAGTGCTGTTGTAGGTGCTGGAAGGCGACCCGGCTCTCGAGTCGGGCGAGCCAGGAACCCAGGCAACTGTGCGCGCCGTAGCCGAACGCCAGCGTGGTGGCCCCGCCTCGCCGGATGTCGAAGGCGTCGGGCTGCTTGTAGGCCCGCGGGTCACGGGTCGCGGCCCCCGTCACCAACAGGGTGGGGGAGTCCGCGGGAATTGTCCCACCGTCGAGGGTGACGTCGCGGGTGGCGAAACGCCCCTGGTACTGCGACGGCGGGTTGAGTCGCAGCATCTCCTCGACTGCGCCGGGAATCAGTGTGGGATCGGCGAGCACCAACTCCCACTGGTCGGGATTGCGGTGAAAGGCCATCACTCCGTTGCCCACCAGTTTGGTGACGGTCTCACTACCGGCCGCAGCCAGAAGCACTGCGAACGTGGCGATGTCCTCGTCGGTGAGTCGGTGCGTCACCCCGGTTTCGTCGTCGTAGGTCGCGGTCACCAGCCTGCTGATTATCAGGTCGTCGGGCCGACGGCGCTTCTCCTTGGACAGGTCCAGGAAGTACTCGTTCATCGCCATCGAGTCGGCGACACCACTTTCGGTGGCGAACGGGTTGTTTTCCTCCCGGTGCAGGAATCCGTCGGTCCACAAACGGATCTGCTGTCGTTCGCCGGGTGGAACGCCGAGCATCGAGGAGATGATCTCTACGGGGAACAGCGCGGCGAAGTCGGCCACTACATCGAAGTTCTGCCGATCCTTCAGCGCGTCAACGTAGGAAGTCACTACGTCCACCACGAGCGGCTCCAGATTGGCAATCGCCGCCTTGGTGAACACCTGCCGCACCAGCTTGCGCAGCCGCTCATGCTCCGGGGGGTCCATGATGATCAACATGTTGGTGCTGAACCGATGCCGCATCGACAGCGCATCCAAGGTCACCCCGTAGGCGCTGCTGAACGTCTCCCAATCCCGATGCGCGGCAACGACATCCTCGTAGCGGGTCAGGGCGTAGAAGTCCCACCGGTCGCTGTAGTACACAGGCGCCTCATCGCGCATCCACCGGTAAGTCTCATACGGATCGTCGAAGAAGACATCCGAGTACGGGTTGAACTCTGCCGGCGCGCCGCCTTCACGCGCTTTCGTGGCGGAGGGGGCACCGTGATCAGTCGACATCTCAGGCGTTGACCCGCATCATGCTCGACAGCGTGCCGCCCATCACCATGGCGACCTCGTCATCGCTTAGCTCTGGGTGACGCCCGGCGTAAGAGAGCGGATCCGCCAGACCTTCTGGATGGGGGTAGTCCGAGCCGAAGAACAGGTGATCGATCGGTACCAGCTTCGCGAGTTCGGCCACGTTCTCCTCCCAGAAAGGATTGAAGTAGACGCAGCGATGGATGGCCTCCACTGGATTCTCGCTGTAGAGCTGCGGCATCTTCTTGTGGGTGTCGCTGAGGTTCTCCAGCAGCCGGGGCAGCCAGGTCGTTCCGTTCTCCACCATGCCGATCCGAAGCTCGGGAAACCGCGTCAGGAGTCCGTGGCAGGCGAGCGCCGCGACCGCGTCTTCGGCCGGGTTGCGGGCCAGGGTGTAGTAGGAGCGGAACGGCGAAGGCTGGAACGGCCGGAACTCGCCGGAACCCTCCCAGTCGTTGGCGTACCGGGAATATCCGCTGTCTGAGGCGTGCATTATGACCAGCACGCCGGTCTCGACGACCCGCTTCCAGAACGGGTCGAATTCGCGTAGTGCGAATGACCGCGGGCCGTGCAGCCCGGGTACCGGCGCCGGCCGGATGAGAATGGCGCGCGCGCCGCGCTCGACCACCCAGTTCAGCTCCTCGATCGCCTTCTCCACGATGGGCAAAGTGATGATGGGTGTGGTGAAGATGCGGCCCTTGTAATCGAAACTCCAAGTCTCGTGCAACCACTGGTTCAGGCCGTGAATGATCGTGTGGGTCGCCTCAGGGTGTTCGCGGAACCGTTCCTCCACCAGGCTCGCCAGCGTCGGGTACATCATCGACTTGTCGATGCCCTGCTCGTCCATCAGCGCCAGCCGGGGAGCCGGTTCACGCATTGCGGGGGTTGCCTCGATCGCCTTGCCCAGGATCTCGCGATGCGATTTGCCTTCCGGGTTGCCGTTGTGGAAGTAGTCCTCTTGGGCGCCCGGCGCTGCGACCTTATCGAAGGTCGGGTTGGGGATGTATTCGCTTATCTGTCCCAGGGCGGCGATCTTGGTGCGGCCATCTACTTCCACGTAGCGAATGGCGCCGTGGTACTCCGGCGGCAAGAACTTGGTGAGCGCATCGCGTGTCTCGTACATGTGGTTATCACCATCGAAGACCGGAAATCCCAGCTTCGGCGTCATCAAACTCCTCCTCGGGGCAGCCGCCTGTATGCGTCAGACTCTAACATCGAGTGCGTATGAAGAGAACATACTGCTACTTTTTCGCATGTATTAACTCCGCAGAGCGTAATGTCCTCGTTACGGCGCGAGACATGAGAGGAGCCCGACGTGGATCTGCGTCTGAGCGACGAGCAGCGCGCGGTTCGCGAGACGTTTGCCGCCCTATTCCGCAAAGAGTCGACACCGCAGCGAGTCCGGATTGCCGAGTCGACCGGCATAGATAAGGCCTTATGGCAGAGCTACGCCCACGTCGAGGCATTGGGGATCGGCATCCCATCGGATTACGGTGGCGCGGACGGCGGCCTGCTGGAATTGGCGTTGGTGGCCGAGGAGGCAGGCCGTCGTCTGGCCCCGATTCCGGTTGCCGAGACCGCGGCCGCGGCCCGTCTGCTTGGTCGCCTCGGCGAAAAAGAGCTGCTGGGGCCCGTGTTAACCGGGACGAACATTGTGTCGCTGGCAACGCGCAGCACACCGGTAGGCGACCAACTTCTCGTCGACGGCGCGATCGCTGACGCGGTGCTGGCTTTCGACGGCAAATCTCTGCTCTATGTGACTAGGCCGGACGGGCAGCCGACGATCCCGCGCCGCAACCTCGGAGGCCTGGCTCTGGCTCGATGGGACGTCCCCGCCAAAAGCCATTCGCTCACCGACGGCGAGCAGGCGCGGGCCCAGTTCGCAGCGGCCCTTGACGAGGTCCGCGTGCTACGGGCGGCCGCCCTGGTCGGACTGGCTGAGGAAGCCGTGCGTATCGGTTCCGAATACACCAAAGTACGAAACGCGTTCGGGCAACCGATCGGCATGTACCAGGCTGTTGCGCATCCTTTCGCGGACGTCGTGAGCGCTCTTGACGGCGCCAAACTGCTGGTCCATAAGGCATGTTGGGCACTGGAGGCCGAGCAGGACGACGGGCCGGCACTTGCCACGATGGCCTTTGTGTTCGCCGCTGAAACGGCCTATCAGGCGAGTCAGCACAGCCTCCACGTCCACGGCGGATACGGATTCACCGAGGAGTACGACATCCAGCTTTATTACCGGCGGGCCAAGGCTTGGGCGGTGGCGTTCGCCGATCCCCGACGCGAGCTTCTCGTGCTCGCGGATAGACGGTTCGGTCCCGCTATCACGGGAGGTCACTGAGCGAATGGAATTCACCGAACCCGCGAACTGGGGCCGCATCCGAGTTGAGGCCGAGGAATTCATCGCGCGGCACGTCACCCGTGCAGTGATCGAGAACGAACGTCGCACCGGCGACGGCGTCGACCGAGAGCTGACCCGCAAGCTCGGCGAGCGCGGGTGGGTGGCGCCGACGTGGCCCGTCGAGGAGGGCGGCGCCGGCCTCGACCCATTCGAGGCGGCAGTGCTGTTGGACACCCTGCGCAAAGGCGGCGTCCCGACCATCGGGCCCGGTACGACGATGCTGCCGGCGAATGCGATCAAAGCCACGGGCTCCGAAGAACTCAAGGGCAGGATCCTGCCCGGGGTCACAGCCGGCGAGACTCTGATCTGCCTGGGGTACACCGAACCGGCCGGCGGATCAGACGTCTTCGCCTGCGCGACACGTTCTGAGCGGGACGGCGATGAGTGGATTGTCAACGGACAGAAGATCTTCACCACGTTTGCCCACGTCGCTGATTACTGCTTCCTGTTAACTCGGTCGCACCCGGGATCGGCGGGCACCCGCGGACTGACGATGCTGCTGGTACCGCTGGATTCACCCGGCATCGAGATCAGGGCGGTGCACACCATGGGCCATGAACGCACGAACGTCGTGTTCTACAACGACGTGCGGGTTGCGGACGCGAACCGGATCGGTGAGGCACATCAGGGCTTTTCGGTGATGCGGGCCGCGCTCGAGGCGGAGCAGAACGTCGCGCCGGGCTCAAGGACAACACGGATCGCGGCCCATACGCTCGAGTTCGCCCGGACACAGCCCGGCCCAGACGGCGCCCTATTGATCAACGACCATATCGTCAGGGAGCGCCTGGCACGAATGGTGATGGAAGCCGAGGTTGCTGATCTACTCGGCTTGCGGGTCGCCTTCTTGGATACCGAGGGCGAGAAGCCGGGCCCGGTCTCGGCCCTCTTTGGCCCGGAAAGTTATGTCCGTGCCTCGGCCGCCGCGATGGACATAGCAGGAATGTCGGGGCTGCTCGACTGGACCGATCCTGAGGCTCCCGTCGACGGCAGCATGGACGCGCACTATCGCAGCGCGGTCGCGACGACGATCTATGGCGGTTCCAGCGAAGTCCTGCGCAGCTTGATCGTCGAGAACCGGCTTGGTCTGCCTCGCAGTCGTCCACGGCGTTAACGCGCGTGTCTACAGAAAATCGCTGCCACCGTCGACATTGAGGTGCGCACCGGTCATATAGCCGTTGGCGCGCGACGCGCAGAATGCGATGACGGCGGCGACCTCGTCTGGCAGGCCCAGTCGGTTGAGGTCTATCGACATTCCGTGGCCGCGGGCCAGCACCCCGAAGGCCGCGACGGGATCGTCGGCGTCGATTCCCGCAGAGGCGAGCAGTGGTCGCGCCCAGTCGGTAAGTATCGGACCCGGCGCTACCGCGTTGACGAGAATCCCGTCCGGTGCCAGGGAGCGGGCGAGATTTTTCGTGACGGACAGCAGCGCGCTTTTCGCCGCGGTGTAGCTCACGAGTCCGGGGGATTGGTGTTGCACCGACATCGCCGTCAAGTTGACGATCCGCGCCCAATCGGCTCCGCGCAGCAGGGGCAATGCGGCTCTCACGCAACGAACGGCCGAGGTCACCCCTTGGTCGAAGGCATCGCCCCAGTCGGCGTCGTCGAGATCCTCGAATCGTCCTGCACCGGCGGGTCCGGCGGCGTTGATCAACACGTTCAGCGCGCCCCATCGCGTCCGCACCTCGTCGAAAACGCCTTTGACTTCTGCGCCCGAGGTCAAGTTTGCCGGCAGCAGCAGCACCTCAGGACTACCGGCATCTCGGGCGGCACGGGCGGCTCCCGTGAGCCGGGACGCGTCCCGCCCGATGACGCCGACCCGGCACCCTTCGCGGGCAAGACACAGTGCGGTGGCCAGTCCGATGCCGCGGGTACCGCCCGCTATCACCGCCGTTGCGCCGCTGAACCCAAGATCCATGATGGTGGCCTCTCACGTCGACGGGTCGTGTCAGCGGAACTGCCGGACCAGCCAGTCGGCGCTGTCACGCGCGGCGCACCTCACGACCGTGCAGTCGGCGAACATATCGAAGCCGTGCACCGCGCCGGCGTAGACATGAAGCTCGGTCGAGACACCGGCGCGGCACAGCCGCGCGGCGAAGTCGATTGCCTCGTCGCGCAAGCAGTCGGCGGTGCCCACCGTGATGAATGTCGCTGGTAGTCCTGCCAACTCGGCCGCCCGGGCCGGTGCCGCGTCCGGCGGCACCTGGTCGGTTCTGTAGCGGTCGCCGAGATAGGCGCGCCATCCGAAAGCGTTGGATTCGCGACTCCACAGCGGGAGTCCGTCCAGCATGCTAGAGGGGGTGTTCATGCGGTCGTCGAGCATGGGATATTCGAGGTACTGGAAGGCGACATGATCGTCACCCCTGTCGCGCCAACGGAGTGCGAGAGCCGCGGCGAGTCCGCCACCGGCGCTGCGGCCGGCTATGCCGATACGGCGCGGGTTGATCCCCAGATCGCCCGCGTGCTCGACGACGTAGCGCAGGCCCTCGTCGCAATCATCGAGGGGAAGCGGGTACTGCGCTTCCGGCGCGAGGCGGTATTCGACACTGACGCAGATACAGGACAGCGATCGGCACCATTCACTCAAGCGGAAGTCATCCATATAGCGGTTGCCGATCACCATCCCGCCCCCGTGCATCCAATAGAGGACGGGTAGGTCGCCGACGGCATCACGCGGTCGCAGCACGGTCACGCCGACTCCGCCGTTCGGTTTTGTCGTCAGTTCGGCGCGTTCGATGTCCGGTGCCGCGACGGGCTGGAACACCGCGTTCTGCCGCATCATCGGTACGGTCTCGGCCGAGAAGACGAAGTCGGGTATGTCGCGGACGGCTTCGCGGATTTCGGGGTCGAGTGCTTCTCGGCCGAGCATGACCATCAACCGCCTCCGAGCATGTGCTTGGCCGCTCCAACGAGGCCGCCGTCGACGCGGATGTCGCATCCGGAGATGAAGGCTGCGGCATCGGATTCGAGGAAGGCGACGAGCGCGGCGATGTCGTCAGTGCGGCCCGGCAGCGGGCCCGGTCGTTTGACGGGCGTCAGCTCGATCATCTGCGGAATAATGGGCTGTCGCTCGAGTTCCAGCCGGCCCATCGCCGTGTTGATCAGGCCGGGCGAGATGGCAACGACGCGTCCACCTCTGGCGCCCCAGGGTTTGGCCAGCCGCTCGGCAAGTCGCATCACTCCGCGCTTGGCCAGCACGTAAGACGTCGCGCTGTCGATGGGTTGGCCGAGGGCCCGCTCAACTGTGCTGAATAGGCCGTCGGCCAGCGGATCGCAGAGCAACTTCTCGATGGCCGGGTCCACGTCGCTGTAGCCGGCGATCGAGCCGAACAGGATTGCTGAACTGCCCGGCCCGACCAGGGGGAACACCGCGTCAGTAATGCGCACACTGCCGACCAGGTCCACCTCGATTACGGTGCGCGCGTCGGTCATCTCGGGGGAGACGCTCATGGTGTGCACGAGACAGCGAAAACGTCCCGAGGCTCGTACTCGATCAGCGACAGCGGCGACCTCGGCTGGTGAGGTCACATCGCATTGCAATGTGTCGACACTCGCTCCTTGTGCGCTGAGCATGGACCGCGCTTCTGCGAGTTGCGCATCGTCAACGTCGACAAGAAGCAAGTGGCCCCGATCTGCAAGTTTGCAGGCACACGCGAGACCCATTCCGCCGGCGCCGCCGGTGATCACCAGCACGTCGGTGTTCGCCATGTCCGAGCCTCTCGATGATGGTTACTTTGCTGCGCATGAGCATAGTATGGTCGTTGCATCTGACGCAGGTAGCGTTCTACTGTTGTGATGCGATGACTTTCAGAAAGAGATCACATGCTTCCCGAAGACGCAAGAATCATCTCCGTTGACGACCATGTCATCGAACATCGCCGCGTTTGGCTTGACCGGCTGCCCTCGAAGTACCAGGACGTGGCGCCGCGCATCGTGAAGCTCCCGGACGGCAACGACACCTGGCTTTACGAAGGGCGCCAGTCGGGCAACTTTGCCCTCAACGCCGTGGCGGGTAAACATCCGCGCGACTTCGGGATGGATCCGCGCAGCTACGACGACATGCTCCCCGGCTGCCACGAGATCGAGGACCGCATCAAGGACATGGACATCGAGGGCGTGTGGGCCCAGCTGTGCTTTCCGAACTTCGGCGGATTCGCCGGCAGCAAGTTTTACGCTGCCGAGGACAAGGACTTGGCGAAGCTGTGCATCAGCGCCTACAACGACTTCATCCTCGACGAGTGGTGTGCCTACGCCCCCGAGCGCCAGATCCCGTTGACGATGGTGCCGTTCTGGGACATCGACGCGTCGGTGGCCGAGATCGAACGCACCGCCGCCAAGGGTGCGAAGTCGGTTTCGTTCATCGAGGCGCCGCACAAACTAGGCCTGCCGTCGTTCCACACCGACCATTGGGATCCGATCCTGCGCGTCTGCGAGGAAGCCGAACTTCCGCTGTCGATGCACTTCGGCTCCGGTGGCATGCCGCAGGGGCTCGCGCCGGATGGCGATATGTTCATCAGTATCGCGCTGTTCGGACTGAACTCGATGATGGCGACCGTCGACCTGTTGATGTCCGACGTGTTCTACAAGTTCCCCAATCTCAAAGTCGCACTGTCCGAGGGCGGCATCGGCTGGATGCCGTATCTGCTGGAGCGCATCGACTACTCCTGGGGTCGGCACAAGTACTGGTGCAATATCAACGCCGATAAGCTCCCCTCCGAGCTCTTCCGGGAGCACATCTACGGCTGCTTCATCTCCGACCAGTCGGGTATCGAGCAACGGCACCGCATCGGGATCGACAACATCATGTTCGAAAGTGACTATCCGCATTCGGACTCCAACTGGCCGCACACCCGCAAGTTGCTCACTGAGCACCTCGTCGATGTGCCTGACGACGAGGCTCGAAAGATCGTCGAGCTCAATGCCCGCACGCTCTATCGGTTTTGGGACTGAGGCACCTGTTGACGGAGAAACGATGAGGGCGAATGGATCCGATTTAATGTTCGATCCGTTCAAGCCCGGACCACGAGACCAGCTGCCGCAGGTACTCGCCGAGTTGCGGGAGCGATTTCCCGTTTACCGCACCAGCTCCGACATCTGGGTGGTGTCGCGGTTCGACGATGTCAAGGCTGTGCAGTCGAACCCGCAGCGGTTCTCGTCGCGGCCCAATCCCTACGAGGGATCCGCGCCGCCCGATGAAGAGATGAAACCGGAGGTACTCGACCGACTGCTTGCGCTGGCTGCCGGCATCCCGGTGGACATGGCTGAGATGGCGTCCGCGAAAACCATCGCGGCGGCCGACCCGCCTCAGCACACCCGGATGCGCCGAATCGTCAGTAGGGGATTCACGCCACCGCGCATCAAGGAGATGGCGACCGCGATCGAGGAGATCGTCGAACGGTGTTTGGTCGGAATTGAGGACTACCCCGCCTTCGACGTGGTGGAGCGGCTCGCCGTTCCGCTGCCCGTCGAAATGATCTGTCACATCCTGGGCATCGACGGCAGCCACTACGGCCAGGCCAAACGTTGGTCGGACGCGTTCGCCGCCGCAGCCGGCGGGGTGTTCAGCAGCCCCGCCGAGCGCAACGAGTTGATGTTGAGCACCATCAAGGAGTTCAGCACGTACTTCGTGCCGTTGATCGAGGCGCGGCGCGTTGAGCCGAGAAATGACCTGGTCAGTGCGATGGTCGCGGCGATCGACAACGAGTCGCTGAGCAATGTCGAAACATTGATGGTGGCGATCACCATCATGGTCGCCGGCAACGAGACCACGACGAATCTCATCGGTAACACTGTTGTCGAACTGCTGGCCAACCCCGACCAGCTCAAGCTGTTGCTCGACGATCCGGGACTGCTGCCCAACGCGGTGGACGAAGCCAATCGATTGACCTGCCCGATCCAATTCGCTTTTCGCGAGGCGACCGAGGACGCCAAGATCGCCGGCACGGCAATCCCCAAGGGCGCGATCATTGCGTTGCACATGGCCGCGGCCAACCGGGATCCGCGCCGCTTCGATGACCCCGACCGGTTCCTGATCACTCGGCCCCCTGGCAAGAACCTGGCATTCGGACACGGCATCCACTTCTGTCTGGGCGCCCACCTTGCCGGCCAGGAGGTGCGCGCCGCGGTTGGCGGGATGCTTCCGTATCTCGATCGCCTGGAGATAGCCGGAGAGCTGGAGCGCAATCCGACTGCGCTGTTAAACGGTTGGCAGCAGGTCGAGCTTGCGTGGGTCTAGGAAATTGCGCACGCCAGCGTGAGTGACAACGAATTGCCCGCGACCGCATGATGGGTGGCGTGAACCAGCCGCTTGTCTTGTGCGAGGACCGCGGCGCGGTCCGGGTGTTGACGATGAATCGTCCCGAGTCGCGAAACGCGTTGAATACCGACTTGATCAGCGTCTTGCACACGGCTTTGATAAATGCTGATCGTGATGCTTCGGTGCGCGCGGTGGTGCTGACCGGTGCGGATCCGGCATTCTGCGCCGGCCTCGATCTCAAGCAAGTTCAGCGCGATGGGTCTGCCTTTTTCGAACGGCTTCACGCCGAGAACTGCATCACCAAGGTCGCCCAGCTGGGCAAGCCGGTGCTGGGAGCGATAAACGGGGCAGCGATTACCGGCGGTATGGAGATGGCACTCGGTTGTGACTTCCTCGTGGCTTCCGATCGAGCGGTCTTCGCTGACACTCATGCCCGGGTGGGCATCCTGCCCGGTGCAGGCATGACCGCGCGGTTGCCTCAAGTTGTCGGGGCCGCGATGGCCCGTCGGCTTTCGATGACCAGTGAGGTCATTGATGCAGCCCGGGCCGAAACGATGGGTCTGGTCACGGAGGTCATTGCACACACGCAGCTGCTGGATCGGACCGTTGAGTTGGCGACGCAAATCTGCGAGGTCGCCGCACCAGTCATGCAGGGCCTCAAGGCGATATACGTGGCCGGCGCTGCCGCGATCATCGAGCCTGCGCTGGCGGCCGAGCAGACCATCGCCGCCACCGCTGCCAGGCATACCGACGGCTTAGGCGAGCGCTATCGCGAAGTCGCCGAACGTAACCGACGGCAGATCCGCCGGCCAACCTGAGGTGTCACACGGTCACCACCCCATCACGCAGCAGCACAACCGCCCTCCATGCCCAGACGGTGCAGCGACCGGCCCCCCATCCACCCCGTCGGCGGGGCCCCAGGAGCACATGGCCGAAACTGCTGATTTGGGTGTGTACGGTTCTGGTGGAATTGCGCTCCAACGCTTAACTCTGCCGCTGCTGGCCCGGTTTTCGGAGTCTGAGCTGCCCATCCAGCCACGCCATGCTCTGCCGTACCGGGGTCGGTACACGATGCGGGTTTCGACCTTGCCAGCTGCAGCGAGGGCGTGCACTGCGCGGCGGGCTGATTCGCGTTGGCCAGGTGTTGCGCCGGCCAGCTCGCGTACCGGTATCCATTTATCGCCGGTATCGATCAGCGCGTCCATGATGCGGCGCTGCACGGCTCCTGGTCCTCTGCTCGGAAGGATGCCAGCAAATGGCCGGAGCAGACCCTCGATGTCACGACGATGTCACAACTCGGTACGACTTGGACGGACTGCGGCGGACTTGCACGGACAGGATTCCGCAGGTCAGTGACTTGCGCGGACGGCGGCAGAGTCGCCTGGACGCCTAGAATCAGCTTGGGAAGCTGATGTTCTGCCATTGAACTACATCGGCGCGGTTGCCCGAAAGGCTAGCATCCGGCGTCTGGTCAGCAGATAGGCTCGTCGGGTGCTGCTCTCCGATCGTGACCTCAGGGCCGAAATCACCGTCGGCCGGCTGGGTATCGACCCGTTCGACGACGCGCTGGTGCAGCCGTCCAGCATCGACGTTCGCCTTGACTGCCTGTTTCGGGTCTTCAACAACACCCGATATACCCACATCGACCCCGCGCAACAGCAAGACGAGCTGACGAGCCTGGTGCAACCCGATGACGGAGAGCCGTTCGTGCTGCATCCCGGCGAGTTCGTGCTCGGCTCGACGCTGGAACTCTTCAGCTTGCCCGACAACCTCGCCGGACGGTTGGAAGGCAAATCGTCTCTGGGCCGGCTGGGTTTGCTGACGCACTCGACCGCCGGATTCATCGATCCCGGCTTCAGCGGTCACATCACGCTCGAACTGTCCAACGTCGCCAATCTGCCGATCACCCTGTGGCCGGGCATGAAAATCGGTCAGCTGTGCATCTTGCGATTGACCAGCCCGGCTGAGCACCCTTACGGCAGTTCGCGCGTGGGGTCGAAGTACCAGGGTCAGCGGGGACCCACGCCGTCACGTTCCTACCAAAACTTCATAAGATCTACCTAGGTTCGGCAGGACCGCCGCATAGCTTATTTATGCGACTATTAGAAAGCGGTCCGAGTGGTTTTTCCTCCGCCCAGACCATGGCCGTGGCTGCCAAAACCTTGGGAGGGGTGGCTGTTGGATATCGTGCTCGGGGTGTCGATGGCACCGGCGTCGATCCAGATGGTCCTGCTGGAAGGCGAATATGCCGACGGCGCCGCGGTAGAAGAGGACGAGTTTGACGTCACGGCTGACGCCGACTCGGCCACTGCGAGCCCGGCCGACCAAGTGATCGCCGCCATCCTGGGCACCCGTGAGGGCGCGGCCGATGCCGGCCTCGAGCTGTCGGCCATCGGGGTGGCTTGGACCGACCGATTCGAAGCGGCCGCGTTACGCGACGCGCTGGCCACCTACAAACTTGAGAACGTCATCTTGGTCTCGGCGTTTCTGGCCGCGGCAGCGCTGGCTCAAAACGTCGGCGGGGCAATGGGTTACGAGCGCACCGCGGTACTTTTCGTGGAGCCCGATACCGCGACCTTGGCTGTTGTCGAGACCTCCGACGGTTCCATCGCCCATGTGTACAAAGAACGGATCTATGCCGAGACTTACGGCGACGCCACTGCACAGCTGACCAGGATGGTCGCCGGGCTAGAGACGCTGGAATCACTTCCGGGCGGCCTGTTTCTGACCGGCTCGGGCGTCGACATCGCTCCGATAAAGGCGGCGGTAGAGCCGACCACCCGGCTTGATGTGAGTGTGCCGGAGGAGCCCGAGACCGCGCTGGCCCGCGGGGCCGCCTTGGCGTCGGCGAACGCGCCGCTGTTCGCGTCGTCAACCGCTGCGCTGGCGTACGCCCAAGACCCCGGCACCGGCGCGTTCGACCGGTGCGCCCTGCCCGCGTACCTTCGTCTTCCGTTCGATGGTCAGCCCGGCGACGACGACGTGGCCTACAGCGCTGTGCCGGATGAGGACGCCGATGCAGCGACTGTCCTCATAGAGAAGCTCGTTCCCGAAGAACGGCAACGGCGCCGCAGGCCGGTTCTGCTGATCGGTAGTGGGTTGGCGGTGGTTGGCATTAGCGCGATGCTGGCGCTGGAGATTGCGCTGGCGATCGGCATCCGCACGACGGTTGCGTTGCAGCCCACCCCGGGCCAGCAACTCATCGTCCCAACCCAGCAGGCCCCGGCGCCCGCGCTGGTTGAGGCGTCCGCGCCAAAGCCGAAAATCGCTGTGCCGACGCCGCTGGCGGCGCCCAAGGCGTTGAATCCGCCGGTCGCCGCATCGCTACCCGCAGCCCCTGCCGTTCCCGCGGCTCCGGTGGTGCCAGTTCCCGTTGTGGTCCCTCCGGTGGCGCCGGTTCTGCCACCGGTCCACCTGCCTGTTCCTAATCCGGTAGTGAGCCCACCGATGCTGCGGGCTCTGCCCCATTTGTCACCGCCGCAAGCTGAGCTGTCACCGCCGCAAGCTGTGCTGCCTAAACCGCAGGCGCACGTCCCGCAGCCCCAGTCGCTGCCGCATCAAGCTTTTTCCGGGCAGGGCGTGCCCCCCACGCTGGGCGGTCCAGGTGGGCTGGATGGCGGACATGTTCCAGCCCCCGGTGCAGGTCCGGGAAGTAGCGGTCCCATTCACATTCCTGGCGCGGCCCCGGGCGGTACCGGCGGCGGTGAGCCCGCTGGTCCCGGTCCGTTTGGCGGCGGTGGTCCGTTTGGTGGTGGCGGGCTCTTCGGCGGTGGTGGTCACGGCGGCGGCGGTGGTCCGTTTGGCGGCGGTGGGCTGTTCGGTGGTGGCGGGCCGTTTGGGGGCGGTCACGGTGGTGGTGGTCCGTTTGGCGGCTTTGGCGGCTTTGGTGGGGGCGGTCACGGCGGTGGCGGCTTTGGCGGGGGCGGCCACGGCGGTGGCGGGGGGCGCCGATAGCCGTCCGCTGGCCGTCGAACGTCGCTTCATGTTGCAACACGGTTAACCTCTGGCGACTGGTGCTTACCGTCCCCCGTACGACGCGGGTAGGGTCGAGGTGTTGGGCCGGCCGCAAACGGGGGTCGCCCATTTGCCAGAACTTCATAGGCCCAGCAATTATCCCGGTTTGCCGCCTGCGGGCTGCTGTGACACCCAAATCCTGGGTAACTGCCAAACAGTTGGTGTTGCTCGCGCGATTGCCGGGCAGTACAGCAAACTACTCAGGGAGCTTGAGCGGTGGTGGGGATCGTACTTGGCGTCTCGATGGCGCCAACGAAGGTCCGCATGGTGCTGGTCGAAGGTGAAAGCGCAAACGGGGTCACTGTCGACCAGGACAACTTCGACGTCGACGGTGACGCCCGCGGGTTTGGCGGACCCGCCGCTGCGCCTGCCCAGGTGATCTCGGCGATCCTGGGCGCTCGCGAAGGCGCCGCCGAGGGTGGCTACCAACTGATATCGACCGGAGTGACCTGGACCGATCATGTCGAGGCCGCGATGCTGCGCGACGCCCTGATCGCCCACAAGATCGAGAACGTCATGCTCGTCTCGGCCTTCATGGCCGCAGCCGCGCTGACTCAGGCCGTCGGCGACGCTACCGACTATGCGCATACTGCGCTGCTCTTCGTCGAGCCCTACACCGCGACCTTGGCAGTGGTCGACACCGCTGATGGCTCGATCTCCGAGGTGCGCCGGAAGCTTCTGGCCGACGACGAGGACCAGGCGGTGGCCGAGCTCGTCGAGATGGTTTCCGGTGCCGCAGCGCTCGAAGCGCGCCCGGAAGGTCTGGTGGTCGTCGGTTCCGGCGTCGACATCCCGCTGATCAAGCCGGCGCTGGAGGCCGCGACTTCGCTGGAGTTGTCCGTACCCGACGAGCCGGAGATGGCCCTGGCGCGGGGTGCGGCGCTGGCGTCGGCGAATGCGCCGTTGTTCGCCTCCTCCACCGTCGCGCTGGCTTACGCCCTGGATCCCGGCACGGGCGAGGTCGACCCGCTGGCACTTGCCGGACAGTTCCCCGGATACCTGCCCGGATACCGGGGCGTTCCCGAGCTTGCCGGCGCGGCCAGGAAAGGCAAAGCCGACGTCGCCTACAGCGCCGTCCCGGACGAGGACGCTGAGGCCCAGACCGTAATCGGTCTCGACGAGAGCGCGCAGCGTCGCAGGTCTCTTCTGCTGGTCGGCAGCACGCTTGCGCTGATATTCATCACCGCCGTCGTGGCGCTGGAAATCGCGCTGGCCATAGGCATTCGCCCGACAGTCGCTCTCCGGCCCAGCCCCAACGAAAACATCATCGTCCCGACCCAGCCTGCGCCACCAATTGAGGCACAGCCGAAAGTCCAGGTGCCCAGGCCGGTGGCCGTTCCCCATCCCATGAACCTCCCAGCCGTAGCTCCGCCCGCGGCTCCGCCGGTGCGCGCCCCGGTTCCCGTGGTGGTGCCGCCCGTACTCGTTCCCGCACCCCGCGTGCCGGTCGTCCGGCCTCCTGTGCCCGGGCCGGGTATCCGCGGTCCCTTCGCGGGCGGCCCGTTTGGTGGGGGCCATGCTCCCTTCGGCGGTCCGCGTGGTTTCGGGGGTTTCGGCGGTGGGCATGGTTTCGGGGGTTTCGGCGGCGGCCATGGCTTCGGTGGTTTCGGGCACCGGTAGCCATTCCGTAGCAGCGGGCGAACTCTCCGTCGAACTCCGGCAGGCCCGACGCGCATAAAGGTGGGGCACTAGGGGAATCCAGGGAGTACTCAATACCGTCTCGAGTCGCTGTGTTTTGCGACGACAACGTTCTGATCGCTACGGGCTGGTCAACGACTTGGGGGAGGAGCTTTGGACACCGTACTGGGCGTGTCGATGGCACCGACGGCAGTCCGGATGGTGCTGGTCGAAGGCCAAAATGGCGATGGCGCGACCGTCGACGAAGACAATTTCAACGTTCCGGCTGATGACGACGCGGCAACGATCACCGCGGCCGACCAAGTAGTCTCGGCGATCCTGGGGACACGCGAGGGCGCGGTCGAAGGCGGCTATCAACTGGCATCGACCGGAGTCACTTTCACCGATCCCATCGAGGCGGCCGCGCTGCGGGACGCGCTGGCCAGCCACAAAGTCGAGAATGTCATGTTGGTCTCAGCCTTCCTGGCTGCGGCCGCACTGGCTCAAGCGGTTGGCAACCAGACCAACTATGCCCATACGGCGCTGTTGTACATCGAGCCCGACACCGCGACTCTGGCGGTGGTCGACAGCGCGGACGGATCGATCACCGACGTTCGTCGGCTGGCCCTCAACGATGACCAAGCGGCGGTGACACAACTGGCCACACTGGTCTCCGGTGCCGAGGCGTTGGAGACGCGCCCGGACGGCGTGTTCGTCGTCGGTTCCGGCGTCGACATCCCGCTGATCAAGCCGGCGCTGGAGGCGGCAACCACGCTTCCGTTGTTGGCGCCTGAGGAACCCGACACGGCGCTGGCCCGGGGTGCGGCGCTGGCGTCGGCGAATGCCCCGCTGTTCGTGTCATCTACGGCGGCGCTGGCCTACGCGCAGGATCCCGGCACCGGCGCCATCAACCCGTTCGCAGTGGCGCCCGGCTACTTCGAGACGCCGGGCGCCGCCGGCGAGGACCTCCTCGCCTACAGCGCTGTCCCCGACGACATGGACGACGCCTATACCGGCGAGTACACCGCTGCGACCACGCTCGTCGACGCAGGCCGCGACCGCAGGCCGTTCAGATTGGTCGGGAGCGTCCTGGCTGGGATCTTCATCGTCGGGGTGGTGGCGCTGGTTGTTTCGCTGGCAATCGCCATCCGGCCGACGGCCGGTATCCGGCCTGATCCCGGCCACAACGTCGTCGCCCCTACCCGTCCTGCACCGGCACCTGCGGCTCCGGCTCCCGCGGCTCCCGCGCCGGCGCCCGCGGCTCCTGCCCCGGCCCCCGCTCCGGAGCAAGCTCCGGCGCCCGCTCCTGAGGCTCCGGCGCCCGCTCCGGCACCTCCGCCAATCGCCCCTGTTCCTGTGCCGATCCCGCTACCAATACCGGGCCTCGGCGGGCCGCCGGGAGGCGGCTTCGGCCCCGGCGGAGGCCACGAAGGCCATGGCGGAGGCGGCTTCCCCGGTGTCCCGCACGGCGGGTTCGGCGGCGGTCACGGCGGGTTCGGCGGCCCACGCGGCGGGTTCGGGATTCCGGGTATCCCGGGCATCTAGGACGCCTGCCCCGCCCGGAGCCACCTGTCATCTGCCGTTTGCCTCCCGCTCAGCGAAACGATGCAGTTAGCTCATACCGGCCACGTACATCGGTGGTATGCGATGCACCGTCTTCGGCACCGGTTATCTGGGTGCCACCCACGCGGTCGGGATGGCCGAACTGGGACACGACGTCGTCGGGATCGACATCGATCCGGGTAAGGTCGCCAAGCTCGCCGGGGGCGATATTCCCTTTTATGAGCCCGGCCTGCGAAAGCTGTTGACCGACAATCTCGCCGCGGGGCGACTGCGGTTCACCACCGATTACGACATGGCGGCTGACTTCGCCGACGTGCATTTCCTCGGGGTTGGCACGCCGCAAAAGAAGGGCGAATACGGCGCCGACTTACGCCATGTCGATGCCGTCATCGATGCGCTGGTGCCGCGGCTGGCCAGGGCATCGGTGCTCGTCGGTAAATCGACAGTGCCGGTGGGCACCGCGGCCGAGTTGGCCAAGCGGGCCGCCGCACTGGCACCACCCGGAGTGGATGTCGAAATCGCCTGGAACCCGGAGTTTTTGCGTGAGGGCTATGCGGTGCACGACACCTTACATCCGGACCGGATCGTGCTTGGGGTGCAACAAGATTCGGTGCGCGCCGAGGCCGTGGTCCGCGAGCTGTATGGGCCGCTGCTGGAGGCGGGTGTCCCGTTCCTGGTGACAGACTTGCAGACCGCGGAGCTGGTCAAGGTTTCCGCCAATGCCTTTCTGGCGACCAAGATATCGTTCATCAACGCCATCTCCGAGGTATGCGAGGCCGCGGGTGCCGACGTCAGCCTGCTGGCCGATGCGCTCGGTTACGACCCGCGGATCGGGCGTCAATGCCTCAACGCGGGTTTGGGTTTCGGTGGCGGTTGCCTACCCAAGGACATCCGGGCGTTCATGGCCCGCGCCGGTGAGCTGGGAGCTGACCAGGCGCTGACCTTCCTGCGCGAGGTGGACAGCATCAACATGCGGCGGCGCACCCGAATGGTGGAACTGGCCAGCACCGCATGCGGCGGCTCGCTGCTGGGCGCCAACATCGCCGTGCTGGGTGCGGCGTTCAAACCAGAGTCCGACGATGTGCGTGACTCGCCCGCACTCAACGTCGCGGGCCAACTGCAGCTCAACGGTGCCGCGGTCAACGTGTACGACCCGAAAGCCCTGGAGAATGCCCAGCGCGTGTTCCCGACGCTGAACTATGCGGTCTCGGTCGAAGAGGCCTGCGAGCGCGCCGATGCAGTGCTGGTGCTCACCGAGTGGCGGCAATTCATCGACCTGGACCCGCACGACTTAGCCGACCGGGTGCGGGCCCGGGTCATCGTCGACGGCCGCAACTGCCTTGATGTGGCCCGCTGGCAGCAGGCGGGCTGGCGGGTGTTCCGGCTGGGCGCGCCGCGGCCTTAGCGGGTCAGTTCTGCGCGTAGGTAACGGTTTCCAGCGCCCCGCTAGCGCACGTGCGTCCGAAGGCCTCGCGCCACGGCCCTGGAAAGGCGGCCGCGTGGGGATTCGGACGCAACTCGTCGCTGGTGGTCTGGCGGCGGCGCAGCATTGCCGTGCGGGGCCTTTGCGCCCAGCCAACGCCTGAACACCCCCTTGCGGGAGACGCCGACTCCGATGGACGGCCTTGCGGCAGGACAGGCCACAGTGGCGCGATCGGGGGGAACCGGGGCCGGCGGCAGGTCGTACCCGCCGAGACTGAACTCGGAGAAAAAGGCCTTGATCGACAGCGCGCCGGCCGGGTCTCCGCTCGTTCCGTCCTGGTCCAGACCCCAAGCTTCGAACAGCTGCTGTGGGCTGATGCTCGGCTCGGTTCTGTCGCTGCTGGGCATCCGGCTGCTCATCGTCGTCTCCTGTCTGGACGGGCGGTCTCCGGCGGGAGCTACCGGGATGTTCGTCGGACGCGCCCTGCGCGTTACCGCGGCCTGTGACAGCAGCCATCAACCAACCCGCGCCCCGAGGGCTGGCGGGTGGTGTCCGGACGTCGGGCGAATGGCATCATGACCGCGTGGACTACGCCGCCGCATTCCTCGAGGAGAACCGCGCGTTTTCGGAGCTCTTTCGCGATGTCGACGACTCCAGGCCGGTGCCGACCTGCCCGGGCTGGAGCCTGAAGCAACTGTTCCGCCACGTCGGACGCGGTGACCGCTGGGCGGCGCAGATCGTGCGCGACCGACTCGACTACTTCCTCGACCCCCGTACCGTCGAGGGCGGCAAGCCGCCACCGGATCCCGCCGACGCAATCTCGTGGCTGCGCGGTGGCGCTCAGCGGCTGGTCGACGCCGTGGAGTTGTCGGGGGTGGAAACATCGGTGTGGACTTTTCTCGGGACGCGCCCGGCGAACTGGTGGATCCGGCGCCGGCTGCATGAGGTGGCGGTGCACCGGGCCGACGCCGCCATCGCGGTCGGAAGCGAATTCACGCTTGCGCCCGACGTGGCGGCCGACGGGATCACCGAATGGCTGGAGCGAGTCGCGATTCAGGCCGGAAGCGAAGGGGCGCCGCTGCCCCTCGATGATGGCAACACCCTGCACCTGCACGCCACCGATCCCGGGTTGGGTGACGCCGGCGAATGGACGGTCGCTGTCCACCAGGGCCGGATCGCCTGGTCACACGAGCACGGCAAGGGCGCCGCGGCACTGCGGGGCGGCGCCACCGAGCTGCTGCTGGCGATGCTGCGCCGGGTGCCGCTCGCCGACACGGGTATCGAAATGTTCGGCGACGATGCGGTGTGGCAACAGTGGCTGGACCGTACGCCTCTCTAGCCACCGGCGCGCACGGTAACTTGCAGTTCATGACCATATCGGAGATCGCCACAGTTCTGGCGTGGCACGACGCCCTCAACGCTTCCGACCTGGATACCTTGGTGGCCTTGTCCAGCGACGACATCGAAATCGGCGACACGCAGGGCGCCGCGCAGGGGCACGAGGCGCTGCGCAGGTGGGCCGCTTCGGTGAGAGGGACCGCCGAGCTGGGCCGGATGTACGTGCACGATGGCGTCGTGGTGGCCGAACAAAAGATCAGTACCCCGGACAACCCCGGGGCCGTCACGAACGCCGCCTCGGCCTTCCGGGTGGTCCACGACCATGTCACCTCGGTGTTCCGGCACCAGGACTTGGCGTCGGCGCTGGCGGCCACCGAACTGACCGAAGCCGACTTCGTCAATTAGGGCCGACTGAGGAATTAGGAGCCACTCATGCGCGGAATCATCCTGGCCGGCGGCTCGGGCACCCGCCTGCACCCGATTACCTTGGGCATCAGCAAGCAGTTGCTGCCGGTCTACGACAAACCGATGGTCTACTATCCGCTGTCCACGCTGATGATGGCCGGGATCCGCGACATTCTGGTGATCACCACCCCGCACGACGCGGCGGGCTTTCAGCGGCTCCTCGGCGACGGCGCGCAATTCGGCATCGACCTCAGCTACGTGACGCAGGATCAACCCGACGGTCTGGCGCAAGCTTTCGTCCTCGGCGCCAGCCACATCGGCAATGATTCGGTGGCTTTGGTGTTGGGGGACAACATCTTCTATGGCCCGGGTCTGGGCACCAACCTGAATCGCTTCCGATCCATCAGCGGCGGAGCCGTTTTCGCCTATTGGGTGGCTAACCCGTCGGCCTACGGTGTCGTCGAATTCAGCGATGACGGCATAGCGCTGTCACTGGAGGAGAAACCCGCCACGCCGAAGTCTCAGTACGCGGTACCGGGTTTGTATTTCTACGACAATGATGTGATCGAGATCGCCAGGGGCCTGAAGAAATCGGCGCGCGGCGAGTACGAGATCACCGAGGTCAACCAGATCTATCTGAACCGCGGTCGGCTGTCGGTCGAGGTGCTGGCCCGCGGGACGGCGTGGCTGGACACGGGCACGTTCGACTCGCTGCTGGACGCCGCCGACTACGTCCGCACGCTGGAACGACGCCAGGGTCTGAAGGTCGGGGTTCCCGAGGAAGTCGCCTGGCGGCAGGGCTGGATCGACGACGAGCAAATGGCCGCGCGCGCAGGCGCTCTGGTCAAGTCGGGTTATGGGGGCTACTTGCTGGAGCTGTTAGAACAACGGAGGTGATTTCGGCAGGTTTGGCCAGCACCGCGGCGATCGCCGTCGTCAAGGGCACCGATAGCGCCAGCGCGATGCCGCCCACCGCCGAGCGGACCAGCTCGATGGCCACACTCTCGCTGGTCAGCACGTCACCCAGCGATCGATTGGCGACGCTGAACAGCAACAGCAACGGGAGTGAACTGCCGGCGTAAGCCAGCACCAGCGTGTACACGGTACTGGCGATGTGGTCGCGGCCCACCCGGATCGCGCCCAGAAAAATGGCCCGCCGCGAACTGTTGCTGCCGAGATGGGCGAGCTCGAACACCGTCGAGGCCTGCGTCACCGTCACATCGTTGAGCACACCCAGTGACCCGATGATGAACCCGGCGAGCAGTAGGCCACTGATCGACACGCTGCCCAGATACGCACTGACCGTAGAGTTCTGTTCGTCTGACAGCCCGGTCAGATGCGCCAGTTGTATTGTCGCCCAAGATAATCCCGCGGCCAGCAGCAAAGCGGACAAAGTTCCCAGCAGGGCGGCGCTGGTCCGCAGGTTGACGCCGTGCGCGAGGTAGATGACCGCGTAGAGGATCGCCGCCGACGCCACCAGCGCCACCGGAACCGCGGGTGCGCCGTCGCGCAACGCGGGCAGCAAAAACACCACCAGCACCAGAAACGCGACGACGATGCCGAACAGCGCGAGCAACCCGCGCCAGCGGGCCACGGCGACGATCACCACCGCGAACGCGACGGCCAGTCCGGCCAACGGCCAGCCGCGTTCGAAGTCGTAAAACGCGTAGCTGGTGGCGCCTTGATCGTCGACCTGCCGGACGAGCCGGATCTGATCTCCCGCCGCGAATTGGGGCTGGCCCGGGCCGGGGGAGAACTCCAGCAAGGTATTGGCCCCGGCGTTCGGTCCGGAATCGATCGCGACCAGCGTGTGGACGCATCGTCCGGTGCCCGGTGCTCCGGGCGACGGAGCGTTGGTGAGCACCTGACTGGCCGACGGGCTGCCGCAGTCACCCAGTGAGCTCGACAGCACGTGCCCGGCCTGCGTGCTGACCGCGCCACCGGTCGCGTTCTGATACGGCATCGGGATGTCGACGTGCTGCCGGCTCGGCCATAGCAACGCCGCACCGGCGATCACGGCCACGCCGATCGCGACCAGCAGCCCGACGACGATCCTGGCGGGCAGCGGATTCAGCGGGGACGGGCCGGACGACAAACTGTGCGAGTGTGAATGTGCCACCCCGTCCACGGTAGAGGCGGCTGCGAACCCGCTTACTGTCGATAGCTGACCAGGAAGTTGCCCAGCCGGTCGATCGCGGCCGCCAGGTCACGGGCCCACGGCAGCGTCACGATGCGCAAGTGATCCGGTGCCGGCCAATTGAAGCCGGTGCCCTGGGTGACCAGGATCTTCTCCGACAACAGCAGGTCGAGGACCAGCTGCTCGTCGTCGGTGATGTCGTAGACCTCGGGGTCCAGCCGGGGAAATGCGTACAGCGCGCCCTCGGGTTTGACGCAGGACACCCCCGGGATCTGGTTGAGTTTCTCCCAGGCGACATCACGCTGCTCTCGCAGCCGGCCGCCGGGAAGTACCAGGTCATCGATGCTCTGGTGGCCGCCGAGGGCGACCTGGATTCCGTACTGGGCCGGCACGTTCGGGCACAGCCGCATGTTCGCCAGCAGGTTGATTCCCTCGATGAAGCTTGCGGCGTGATCCTTGGGCCCGGTGATAGCCAGCCAGCCGGCCCGGTAGCCGGCGATCCGATAGGCCTTGGACAGGCCGTTGAAGGTCAGACACAACATGTCGGGAGCCACCGAGGCCACGTTGATGTGCTTGGCGTCGTCGTAGAGGATCTTGTCGTAGATCTCATCGGCGAGCAGCAGCAGCTGATGCTTACGGGCCAGATCGACCATTTGGGTGAGGACTTCGCGGGTGTACACCGCGCCGGTGGGGTTGTTCGGGTTGATCACGACCAGCGCCTTGGTGCGCTCGGTGATCTTCGACTCCAGATCGGCGATGTCCGGCTGCCAGCCCTGCGTCTCGTCGCACAGGTAATGCACGGGTGTGCCTCCCGCCAGGGAGGTGGACGCCGTCCAGAGCGGGTAGTCCGGCGACGGGATCAACACCTGGTCGCCGTTGTCGAGCAGGGCTTGCAGGGTCATCGTGATCAGCTCGGAAACCCCATTGCCCAGGTAGACGTCGTCGACGTCGAATTGGGGGAAGCCGTCGACCAACTCGTACCGGGTGACCACCGCACGGCGGGCCGACAGGATGCCCTGCGAGTCTGAGTACCCCTGGGCGTACGGCAGCGCTTGGATGATGTCGCGCATGATCACGTCGGGTGCCTCGAAGCCGAACGGCGCCGGGTTGCCGATATTGAGCTTGAGGATGCGGTGCCCCTCGGCTTCCAGCCGCGCGGCGTGCCGGTGCACCGGGCCGCGGATTTCGTACAGAACGTCCTGAAGTTTGGATGACTGCGCGAAGACACGCTGCCGGTGATGACCGGGGGTGTTCACGGGCAGCTGGTGAGTAGTCACATCACCTATGGTGCCACCGCTGTCCAGTGAAATTTGCTGACCGGGTCAAATGCGTGGTCAGCGCTTGCCCGGCGGACGGGCACCGCGTGCGATGCCCAGCCCTTTAACGGGTGGTGCCGACGGAGCCTCGTCGCCGTCGGTTTGCTGGGACGGCCCCGGTTCCGGCTTCGGCTCCGGCTCGGCCGCCGGTTGCTGCTCGGCAGGCGGGGCAGCGGTTGGCTGGGCCTTGGGCGCTGCTTTCTTGGCGCCGGGCCGCTTGGCGCCCCCGGCGATACCCAGACCCTTCACCGGCGCGGCGGGAGCCTCGGCTTCGGTCGTGGTCTCGGAGGCCGGTTCGGCGGGTGCCTCGGCCGCCGCGGCAGCCTGGACCGCCGGCGCAGCCTTCTTGGCGCCGGGCCGCTTGGCGCCCCCGGCGATACCCAGACCCTTCACCGGCGCGGCGGGAGCCTTGGTTTCGGCGTTCTCGGTGGCCTGCTCGGCGGCCGGGGCCGGGGCCGGGGCCGCGGCCGGGGCTGCGGCTTTCTTGGCGCCGGGCCGCTTGGCGCCGCCGGAGATACCCAGACCGGTGACCGCCTTGGTGGCCTTCTCCGGCTCGGGAGCCGCGGGAGCCTCGGGAACCTCGGCTTCTGCGGACTGAGCGGGTGCCTGCGCGGGTGCGGCGGGGGCAGCGGCGGCGGCCTTCGGCGCGGCCTTGGCCGCCTCCCTGGCGGCCGTTCCCTTCGCCGGCAGCGTCACCTGGTCGCGGTCGAGGGACCCGAGCAGCACCTGGGCGACGTCGAGCACCTCGACGCCGGTGCGACCGGCCTCCTCGGATCGGTCGTTGACACCGTCGGTGACCATCACCCGGCAGAACGGGCACGCGGTGGCGACGGTGGTGGCCCCCGTGGCCAGCGCCTCGTCGACGCGTTCGTGGTTGATCCGCTTGCCGATATGCTCTTCCATCCACATGCGCGCACCGCCGGCGCCGCAGCAGAAGCTGCGCTCGGCGTGGCGCGGCATTTCGGTGAGGTGGGCTCCCGCGGCCCCGATCAGTTCTCGCGGCGCCTCGTAGACCTTGTTGTGGCGGCCCAGGTAGCAGGGGTCGTGGTAGGTGATGTCCTGGGAAACCGGGCTGACCGGTACTAGCTTGTTGTCGCGGACCAGCCGGTTGAGCAGCTGGGTGTGGTGCAACACCGTGTAGTTGGAGCCCAGCTGCCGGTATTCCCTGCCCAGGGTGTTGAAGCAGTGCGGGCAGGTGACGACGATCTTGCGGTCGACGGTCCCCACGCCCTCGAACAGCCCGTCCAGGGTCTCGACGGCCTGCTGGGCCAGCTGCTGGAACAGGAACTCGTTGCCCGACCGGCGCGCGGAGTCGCCGTTGCAGCTTTCCCCGGCGCCCAACACAAGGTACTTCACCCCGGCGATGGCCAGCAGTTCGGCGACGGCTTTGGTGGTCTTCTTGGCCCGGTCGTCGTAGGCGCCCGCGCAGCCGACCCAGAACAGGTATTCGTAGCCGTCGAAGCTGTCGACGTCCTGGCCGTAGACGGGGACGTCGAAGTCCACCTCGTCGATCCAGTTAGTCCGGTCGGAGGCGTTCTGTCCCCACGGGTTTCCCTTGGTTTCCAGGTTCTTGAACAGCACCGACAGTTCGGACGGGAATTCCGACTCCATCATCACCTGGTAGCGGCGCATATCCACGATGTGATCGACATGCTCGATGTCGACCGGGCACTGTTCGACGCAGGCGCCGCAGGTCACGCAGGACCACAGCACGTCGGGGTCGATCACGCCGCCCTGTTCGGCGGTGCCGACCAGTGGCCGGGCCGCTTGCTCGGGCCCGTGCCCGGGAACCCGGCCGAACCCGGACTCCGGCACGTGGTGGCCCTCTTCGCTGACCGTTTCGAGGTCGAGACCCTCGAGCGGCCCGGGGGCGTTCTCACCCAGGATGTAGGGCGCCTTGGCCATCCAGTGATCGCGCAAGTCCATGATGACGAGCTTGGGCGAGAGCGGCTTGGCGGTGTTCCAGGCCGGGCACTGCGACTGGCAGCGCCCGCACTCGGTGCAGGTGGCGAAGTCGAGCATGGCCTTCCAGCTGAAGTCCTCGATCTTGCCGCGGCCGAATCGCGCTTCCTCGGGGGGGTTTTCGAAGTCGATCGGCTTGCCGCCGTATTCGAGCGGCAGCAGCGGGCCGAGTGCGTCGGGCAGCCGCTTGAACACGACGTTGATCGGCGCCGTGAAGATGTGCAGGTGCTTGGAGTGCAGCACGATGATCAGGAACGCCAGCATGACGGCGATGTGCAACAGCAGGGCCGTCGTTTCGATGATTTCGTTGGCGGGCTGCCCGAGCGGACGCAGGATCGCGCCGGACAGCTGCGACAGGAACGCCCCGTTGCCGTAGGGCAGCGTGCCGTTGTTGACCGCGGACCCGCGCACCAGCACATAGGTCCAGATGACGTTGAAGATCATGAACAGGACCAGCCAGGCGCCGCCGGTATGCGAGCCGTAGAACCGTGACATGCGGCCGATGTCACGCGGGCTCCGCGTCAGACGAATGATGGCGAAGGTGGTGATACCGAGGAAAACGGCGGTCGCAAAGAAATCCTGGAGGAAGCCCAGCGCGTTCCACCGGCCGATGACGGGGATGTGGAAGTTCGGCTGGAAGAGGAACCCGTACGCCTCGATGTAGACCGTGAGCAGGATGAAGAATCCCCACATGGTGAAGAAGTGCGCCAGGCCGGGAAGCGACCATTTCAGCAGACGGCGCTGACCGAAGACTTCGGCGATTTCCGTCCAGATCCGCCGGCCGGGGTCGTCGGTATGCCCGGGGGCCGGCTGTCCGGACGTAACCAGCTTGAACAGGAACAGGACCCGCCGGGCAGCGAGCGCGAGCACGACCAGCGTCATGCCCATGCCCACGGTCAGTCTGATGAGCATCTGCGTGGTCACAGGACGTCTCTCCAATGCATAGTCACTTAGCCTGCTTTGTTGCCTGATTAGCCCTGCTCATAGTTACATCAGCGCGGCTTTCGATGTTAGAAAGGCTGCCCTAACTTGCCGCTGGTAGGTGCCGCTGGCCAGCCGAATTAGTAGCCCCACGCAGGCGTCGCGCCGGCCCGTGCGACGGGCGCTCACCCCGTGCGCCCTTCATCGTCCACGTCACCGGGGATACCCGCGCACCGCTCGGAGAACCGGACGATCGCGCGCCATCCGCCGCGTCAGCGCCGGAAGGGGGATTCAAACCGGGGCAACAGCGGTCTTTCGCGCGTGGTCGTCGGTGGCGCGGTCGTGGTCGCCTGCGATGTCGTGGTGGGCTGGCTGGTCGTACTGGGCTGGGTGCTCGTGGTGGTCGTCGGCGGCGGGGTGGTCGTGGCGCTCGGCGGCTGCGTGGGCGGCGGCGGGGCTGGGACCACTGTCACGGTGGTGCTGTCGCCCGGCGCGGTGACGGTCACGGTTTGCGACGTTTGCGGTGGCGGCGGCTCGTTCGGCGGGGTCGTATTGCCCGGGTTGGATTTCGTGTGCAGCAGGTTGATCGCCAGCAAGATGGCTACCAGCATCGCCGCGCCCGCCCCGACTACGCCCAGGACAAGGACCGTGCGTTTGTACCATGGCAGCCGGGCCTCTTGCGTCTCGTAGCGAACTTCCTGCGCATCGTCGAATTCCGTTGCCTCCCGGGTATATTCGCCGGTAGCGTCGGGGCCGGTGTAAGGCACCGGCTCATCGGCACCGTCGTCGGCGTCTTGCGACCACGCCAGGGCACCATCCCCGCGGGTGTCCTGGGCGGCCAACACGGCTTGGGTCATATCGGTGGCAGCGCTGCCAACCAGTTCAGTCGGCGTTTCCACGACGGCACCCGCAGTGGTCGGACTACCCGCCGACGCTTGCTGCTGACCGAGCACCGCCGCGCCGATGGCAGCGTCGAAAGCGGGCTGCAGGGTGGTGTGGATCGGTACCTGTAAGCGCTCCGACAGGCGCGCGCTGAGCAGCGGGATGCTGGCGCCGCCGCCGACAATCGCCACAGCGGCCAGGTCGGCTTTCGGGATTCCGTTGCGCCGCAATGTCTCTTCGACAGTGCCGAGGAATCGGTCCAGCGGCCCGGCGATAAGTTGCTCAAATTCAGCGCGGGACAGCTGGACATTCTCGCCTGAACCGGACGCGATCCCGGCCACCGTGGTAGTCGACAGGTTTTCCTTGGCTCGCCGGCATTCGCCGAGCAGGCGGGTCGGTGAGCCGGTCCGGGTGGTGCTGGCCAGGTCAGCGGTAGTGCGGTCGACGACGGTTGCCTGCACGTGATTGAGGATGAGCTGATCGATCGCGTCGCCGGAGAAATCGGTGTAGCGCACCGACGGCCCGATGTGCGCATAGTTGGACCCGGCATTCATCAAAGTGATGCTGGTGCCGCTGGCGCCGAAATCACACAGCGCAATGACGCCGCGGGTCGGCAATCCCGGTTCGCTGCGCAGCGCTGCGAACGCCGCCGTGGCATCGGAGATCAAAACCGGAGGCACACCTTCGCGCGCGAGATCCGGCTGGGCGAAAAACTCCTCACGCAGCGCGGTGAACTGGGCCTGGGACCAATACGCGGGCACCGCGATGGTGATCGGTGTCCCGTAGCCGACGGTGCGTGCCATGGCTTCGACCGCTTCAACCGTCAATACCGCGCCGAGGTACTTCGTCCCGTCGGCCGCCACCAGCGGAGCCCGGTCCCCGACCCGCTCGACGAATCCGCGCAGTACCAGTCCGGGCTCGGTCAGATTCGCGTTTTCTGCTGGCAGACCAACTTCGGTTGGCCGGTGCTCGAACAGCGTCAGCACGGAACTGCGGGCCACCGGAGCGCTACCTATCCGGGCGGCCACCAGGTTGGCTACCCCGATCGACAGCCCGAGCGACTCGCTCATATCGCTTACCCCTGTGTCACTTGTCTCGCTGGCGGTCGCCGGGTGGTTCCCACCATAGCGACCCCGTGAATGCCGCTGCCGGTTGCGGCAAACGTGTTAGGGCAAGCCGGGTGGCAGCGTGATCACCGTAGGCACCTCCGGAATGGTGATCACCGATGGCAGCTGCGGCAGATGATGCCGATGCGTCGGCTGCTCCTGCGTCGGCTGCTGCTGGGTGGGCTGCCGCGTCGGCTGCTGCGGTGGCGGCTGGACCGCGCTGCTGGTGGACGGTGTGGTCGTGGTGGTCGTGGTCGGGGGGGTTGTGGTGGTGGTCGGTGTGGTCGTGCTGGTACTTGGGGTAGGGCTGGTCCCCTCGGTCCCGTGGATCAACTCGACGATGCCAAAGGCGATCAGCGCGATCAGGACCAAGACCAGCAAAAGCCAGCCGATGAGCAGCACGGGCCTGCGGTACCAGGGGGTGGGTTCGGTCTCCTGGTCCAGAGAGTCGAAAGGTTGGGGCGGCTCGAACTGGCCGGGCGGAAGTGGAGGGGGGGCGGTCGGCGGGGGCCCACCCGATGGCGGGTTCCCGCCCATGCCGTAGTTGACGTGCTGGGTCGGCTGATTGTGGAAGTCGTCCGGCGGGCCGTTGCGTGCCACGGCACCGATGGTACTGACACCGCCTGTCAAACCGCAGCGCGCAGCCTGCAGCCTCCGGGTGCGTCAGGGCCCGGGCCGGCCGACTCAATACGTATTGACCTTGTCGAGGCTGACGAACATGCCGTGCCCGGTGCGGTCGTTCGTGAAGCGGGTGCCGTCAGCGCTGGCGTTGATCGTCCAGCCCTGTGCGGTGTAGGTCTTGTAGTCGATAGGGACGGTGGGGATGGCCCCCAAGTTGCCCAGCACCCACTGAACTTTGCCGTCAGCGCTGATGCTGACGCCGTTGGTGTGCTCACCGTCCTGCATGGGGGAGTTGGTGAACGGTGCCTCACAGCCGACGCTGTCCTTGGCGATCTGGCAGCGTGTGGTGCCCGACTTGGTTTCGATGAAGACGTAACCGTTCTGGTCGGGCGGGAGCGGGATGGCGCCGGCCGGCGCGGTCGAACTCGTCGGCAGGCCGGGAGCCGGGCTGGTGGCGGTCGACGGCGACGACGGGGTCGGCCTGGGCGTGGGGGTAGTGGGTTCGACCGGCCCCGCTCCCGGCGAGGCGACCGGCTTGCCCTCGATGCTGGAGCTGCAGCCCGAAACGGGCATAGCGCTCACCAGCACGGGCGACAGCAGCAGCGACCCGCCGGCCAGACCCCACCGTGCCTTTTGCGATAACCGCACATGCACTCCCGAAAATCTCAAAATATCGGGACTCAGATTACGCACGATGGGACGAAAGTGACTGCAGTGACGCGCCCAGTGACCCGGGCAGATACTGCACCGGTGGTGAAGTTTTACCGCTGCGTGACCGACTCGCGCATCTCGCGGACCAATCCCTGGTTCCCCTCCCAGTTCCGGGTGTCCGGAAGCGCTTGCGGCGCAACGACCGGGAGGAATTCGCCGACCACCTCGGGTCGCAAGGCCAGTTTGGCTCAACGGCCAACACTGCTACCTGCTACCGGATACCTCACCGGCCCAGCAGGTTCTCCGCGTTGCGGTGGCTGATGCTCGCCCGATCGTCGTGGCTGAGCGGCAGGTTGTCGAGGAACGCGCGGGCCGCTCGCATCGACCCGAACGGGTAGTCGGCCGAAAAGCACACTCGGCCAACGCCGACCTGCGCGACCAGGTTGGCGTAGGTCGGGACGTCATTGAAGTTGGCGAAGGTGTAGTGGAAGTTCTCCCGAAGGTAGGAACTGGCCGGGCGCTGCAGGCCGGTCAGTTCCGGCGTTAACGTGGCGTCGAATCGCGGCAGCATGAACGACGTCGCTTCACCCATGTGCCCGATGACGATCTGCAACGACGGATACCGGTCGAACACGCCACCGAGAATCATGCGGAGCACATGCGTGGCGGTGTTGATGTGCCAGCCCCAGCCCACTGTGGCCAGCACGAACGTGACCTGGTCGGCAAATCCCGCGTAGCTGGACTCGATGACTCCCGCCGGCGGAATCGTCGGGTGCAAATAGATCGGAACCTTCAGCGTGGCCGCGCGGTCCAGGACGGGGTCAAAGAAGGGATCATCCAGGTAGCGACCTTGGCTGTGCCCGTTGATCACCGCGCCGGGAAAGCCGAGATCGCGAACTGCACGCTCCAGTTCTTTGGCCGCCTCGTCAGGAGCGCTGGTGGGCAGCGTGGCGAAGCCGGCCAGCCGATCCGGATAGCGCCGGGTCGCCGCGGCGAGTTCGTCGTTGCATTCACGGGCCAGCCGAACGGCTTCCGGCGCGTCCAGCTGTTCCACTCCCGGCGCGGCCAGCGACAGCACCGCCAGGTCGATGCCGGCGTCATCCATCGCCGCGATGCGGCCGCCACCGAGATCGCTGATCGGTTCGATTACGCCCGGGCGGGATGCGAGCCAGCTGCCCGGACCGTTCAGGAATCCTGTTGTGACATAATGCTCTTCGAGTGCGATAGTCCGCATCTGACCGTCCTTGTCTAGGTTTCCAGCACTCGGGCGGCGGCGGTCCAGTACTGCAGCTCGTCGCGGTTGGCGGTCAGCCGAATCGTTTTGGTGTACCCGTATTCCGCCAGCGTCTCCTGGGCGTGCTCGCGTCCGGATCCGCTATCGCCGACCCCGCCGAATCCGGTACCGACGGCGAGCCGGACGTAGTTGTTGACAAAGACGGCGCCGGCCCGGATCCGCCGGCTCACCCGGATGGCCCGATCGGTGTCCTGACTGAACACCGCCGCGACCAAGCCGAACGGGGTGCCGTTGGCGATCCGCACGGCCTCGTCCTCGTCGGTGAACGGAATCACGCTGACCACCGGACCAAAGATCTCCTCCTTGGCCACCCGCATACCGGGGGTGACGTCGGTGAGCACGGTCGGCGCGACGTAGAACCCGTCCGCTAAGCGGGGATCGTCGGGCAGCGTTGCCGCAGCGGCGATGCGGGCGCCTTCGGCCACGCCGATGTCGAGGTAGTCCAAGACCCGTTTCTGCTGCGCCCGGGTCACCAACGGCCCGACTTCCGTGCCGGGGTCGGCACCGTCGCCCACCCGCAGCCGGCTCACGGCAGTGCAGAGCTTCGCGGCGAACTCCGCATAGATGGTGTCCTGCACCAGGATTCGCGAGGACGCCGTGCAGGCCTCGCCCTGGTTGAAAAAACCACCGTCGAGGGCGGCCAGTAGCGCCTCGTGCAGGCCGGCGTCGTCGAAGACCACCAATGGGTTCTTTCCGCCCAGTTCCATCAGCGACGGGGTGAGGTTGTCGGCCACGGTCCGCAGCACGGCCGAACCCGTCCCCGGCGAGCCGGTGAAAGAGACCTTGCCCACCAACGGATGCCCGGCCAGCGCGGCACCGACCGCGCCCCCGCCGGGCACTGCATGCACAACGTCATCCGGCAGGACCGACTGGATCAGCTCCACCAGCCGCAGTACCACCGACGGCGTCTGCTCCGGCGGTTTCAGCACGATGGCGTTGCCCACCGCCAGTGCGGGGGCAGTCTTCCCGGCTGTGTGGATGGGTGGCCAGTTGAACGGCACGATGCCGGCGATCACGCCGTACGGTTCCAGCGTGGTCAGGTCGAAAACCGGGCCGTAGTCGCGCGCCTGGCTGGGCAGCACCTCCACCACGCTGGCGAAGTACTCGAAGATGCTGATCGCGGTTTCGACATCGAACTGGCGGGCCTGGGTGATCGGCTTGCCCATCTCCAGGGACTCGAGCGCGGCGATTTCATCTGCGTGCGCGCGGATGACGTCAGCCACCTGACGCAGGTACCGGCCACGCTCCCGTGCCGGCCGCTGTTTCCAGTGCAGGTATCCGGCGTGGGCGGCCCGCACGGCCTGGTCCACCTCGTCCGGCCCCGACCCTTGGACAAAGGTGACCGGCTGACCCGTGGCGGGGTTCTCCACGACGAATTGGTCGGCTGGGGATGAGGACGACCAACGGGTCCTGGTCGTGTTCACAGTGGGGGCTTGATGATTCATGATGCACCGTCTTCGGGGTTGGCGGTGAAGGGTTGCGCGGAGGACACCGGCCCGGCCAGGCGTATCGGTTGCAGCGGGAGGTGGTTGCCCCCCGCGGATTGGGCTTTGACGGGGATGGACACACCGACCTCCCTCACCAGCGTTCACCCACCTGATTCGATATGTCGAACGCTACGTCGCGGGACATGATCAGGGCCAACGAAATCTGGTGATGTCGCTTAGCACCGAAAGTGATAATGGCAGGGTGGAGCTTCGCCACCTGGAGTATTTCCTCGCCGTCGCCGACACCCGGAGCTTCACCCAAGCCGCCAAACGACTGCACGTCGTGCAATCAGGGGTGTCCGCGACCATCAAAGCTCTGGAACGCGAGCTCGGCGTGGAATTGTTCGTCCGGGGTCCCGGCGGGGTGGCGCTGACAGCGGCGGGAGAGGAACTGCGGCCCCGCGCGCTGGCAACCATCGACTGCCCGTGCCGCCAAAGAGGCCGTGACCGCCACCCCCGGGGCCGTCCGTGGAACCGTCACCGTGGGGATCTTGACGTCGATCAATGTCATCGACCTTCCCGCAATCCTGGCCAAGCTCTACGCGCAACACCCGGGAGTCTCAGTCCAGTTGAGGTCCGCCACCGCCGGGACGGCAGGGCTCGAGCAACAGCTCCGCGACGGGGATCTCGACATCGCGTTTCTGGTGTTCACCGCTGCGCCGCCGGCCGACCTGCGGGCACGACTGGTGATCTCTGCCCCGCTGATTCTGGTGGTTCCCGCCGGGCATCCGCTCGCCGACGTGGAAACAGTGTCCCTGACCGACCTCGCCGGCCTCTCCTTTGTCGACTGCCCGCGCGGCTACGGCAACAGAACCGTCGTCGACAACGCGTTCAACGCGGCCGGCATCGAACGGACCATAACCTTGGAGGTCGCTGATATCGGCACGCTCGCGGCGCACATCCGTAACGGTCTGGGTGTCGGCTTCCTGAGCCAGTTCATCCTCGATGAGATCGGCGAATCCGGTCTGGCGACGGTCCGAATCACGGATTGCGAGTTGCTCTGGCGGTTGCACGTCGCGACGTCGGCCGCCCGACCACCCGGCCCGGCGGCCCGTGCCCTGCTGTCACTGATCGAAGAAGTCAGCGGCTGAGCGCACCCCCGGGAACAAGACCGGCTCGCCCGCCGTTAGGATGATCGACAAGTTGAGTTACTCAGACTCAAGTCTATGGTTGACACCCGGCATCATCGGGAGCAGGCTTGAGCGGGGTTCACTCAGCATGGTGCACTACAGAAGCTACTACTCAGGAGGAATCACTATGGCTCGTGCGGTCGGCATCGACCTCGGGACCACCAACTCCGTCGTCTCAGTACTCGAGGGCGGCGATCCCGTCGTCGTCGCGAACTCCGAGGGCTCCCGGACCACTCCGTCCGTCGTCGCGTTCGCACGCAACGGTGAGGTGCTGGTAGGCCAGCCCGCCAAGAACCAGGCGGTGACCAACGTCGACCGCACCATCCGTTCGGTGAAGCGGCACATGGGCACCGATTGGTCCATCGAGATCGACGGCAAGAAATACACCCCGCAGGAGATCAGCGCCCGCGTGCTGATGAAGCTGAAGCGTGACGCGGAGGCCTACCTCGGTGAGGACATCGTCGACGCGGTCATCACCGTGCCCGCCTACTTCAACGACGCCCAGCGTCAGGCGACCAAGGAAGCCGGCCAGATCGCCGGTCTGAACGTATTGCGCATCGTCAACGAACCCACTGCTGCGGCGCTGGCCTACGGCCTGGACAAGGGCGAGAAGGAACAGACCATCCTGGTCTTCGACCTGGGCGGCGGCACCTTCGACGTCTCGCTGCTCGAGATCGGCGAGGGCGTGGTCGAGGTCCGTGCCACCAGTGGTGACAACCACCTCGGTGGCGACGACTGGGACGACCGCGTTGTCGAGTGGCTCGTCGACAAGTTCAAGGGCACCAGCGGTATCGACCTGACCAAGGACAAGATGGCCATGCAGCGGCTGCGTGAGGCCGCCGAGAAGGCCAAGATCGAACTGAGCTCGAGCCAGAGCACCTCGATCAACCTGCCCTACATCACCGTCGACGCGGACAAGAACCCGTTGTTCCTCGACGAGCAGCTGACCCGCGCCGAGTTCCAGAAGATCACGCAGGACCTGCTGGACCGTACCCGTCAGCCGTTCAAGTCGGTGATCGCCGACGCCGGTATCTCGGTCTCCGACATCGACCACGTGGTGCTCGTCGGTGGTTCGACCCGTATGCCGGCGGTGACCGAGCTGGTCAAGGAACTCACCGGCGGCAAGGAGCCCAACAAGGGCGTCAACCCGGACGAGGTGGTGGCCGTGGGCGCCGCACTGCAGGCCGGTGTGCTCAAGGGTGAGGTGAAAGACGTTCTGCTGCTTGATGTTACGCCGCTGAGCCTGGGCATTGAGACCAAGGGTGGCGTGATGACCAAGCTCATCGAACGCAACACCACGATCCCGACCAAGCGGTCGGAGACCTTCACCACCGCCGATGACAACCAGCCGTCGGTGCAGATCCAGGTCTACCAGGGTGAGCGCGAAATCGCCGCGCACAACAAGCTGCTCGGCTCCTTCGAGCTGACCGGTATCCCGCCGGCCCCGCGCGGTGTGCCGCAGATCGAGGTCACCTTCGATATCGACGCCAACGGCATCGTGCACGTGACCGCCAAGGACAAGGGCACCGGCAAGGAGAACACGATCAAGATCCAGGAGGGCTCCGGCCTGTCCAAGGAGGAGATCGACCGAATGATCAAGGACGCCGAGGCGCACGCCGAGGAGGACCGCCAGCGTCGCGAGGAGGCCGACATCCGCAACCAGGCCGAGACGTTGGTTTACCAGACGGAGAAGTTCGTCGCTGAACAACGGGAGGCCGAAGGTGGCTCCAAGGTGCCCGAGGACACGCTGAACAAGGTGGATGCCGCAGTGGCGGAAGCCAAGACAGCGCTGGGCGGCACCGACATCTCCGCGATCAAGTCGGCGATGGAAAAGCTCGGCCAGGAATCTCAGGCGCTCGGACAGGCGATCTATGAGGCCACCCAGACCACGGGCGCCCAAGCGGGCGGCGCCGAGTCCGGCGGCTCATCCGGCTCAGCTGATGACGTCGTGGACGCGGAGGTGGTCGAAGACGACCGGGAGTCCAAGTGACCGAAGGGAATCAGGAACAGGTAACGATCACCGACAAGCGGCGGATCGATCCTGAGACCGGTGAAGTACGGCACATCTCTCCCGGCGCTGCGCCGGGAGAGACAACGCCGCCGGGCAAGGCCGACGAGACGGCAGCCAAAGTGGCTGAGCTGACCGCCGATCTGCAACGGGTGCAGGCCGATTTCGCCAATTACCGCAAGCGGGCGCTGCGCGACCAGCAGGCTGCGGCGGATCGGGCCAAGGCTGCCGTCATCACCCAATTGCTGGGCGTGCTCGACGATCTCGATCGGGCCCGCAAGCACGGCGATCTGGAGTCGGGCCCGCTGAAGTCGGTCGCCGACAAGCTGGACAGCGCACTGACCGGACTCGGCCTGACAGCGTTCGGTGCCGAAGGCGAAGACTTCGATCCGGTGCTGCACGAAGCCGTCCAGCACGACGGCGACGGTGCCGAGGGCTCCAAACCCGTGATCGGCACTGTCATGCGGCAGGGCTACATGTTGGGCGAGCAGGTACTGCGCCATGCCCTGGTCGGCGTCGTCGACACGGTCGCGGATGAGGGCGCAGCAACGGTCGCCACGGCCGGGCCCGCCGAAACCGAGCAGGCCGACACGGGCGATAACCCCGGCGTCTCTGGTGAATAAGGCCCAGAATCGAAAAAGACAAAAAGATAGCGAACGGTGAGAGGGGGTGACGCGGCATGGCCCAGCGTGAATGGGTCGAAAAGGACTTCTACAAGGAGCTAGGCGTCTCCTCTGACGCCAGTCCCGAGGAGATCAAGCGCGCCTACCGCAAGTTGGCGCGTGACCTGCACCCGGACGCCAATCCCGACAATCCCGCCGCCGGCGAACGATTCAAAGCGGTGTCAGAGGCGCACAACGTGTTGTCGGATCCGGCCAAGCGCAAGGAGTATGACGAAACCCGTCGGCTGTTCGCCGGAGGCGGCCTCGGCGGCCGCCGGTTCGACGCCGGTGGCTTCGGCGGGTTCGGTGTCGGTGGCGATGGCGGTGTCGAGTTCAACCTCAACGACTTGTTCGATGCCGCCGGCCGCAGTGGCGGCAATAACATCGGCGACCTGTTCGGCGGCTTGTTCGGGCGCGGCGCCGGTGCCCGTCCCAGCCGGCCGCGACGCGGCAACGACCTGGAGACCGAGACCCAGCTGGACTTCATCGAGGCCGCCAAAGGCGTGGCGATGCCGCTGCGGCTGACCAGCCCAGCGCCGTGCACCAACTGTCACGGCAGCGGCGCGCGGCCGGGCACCAGTCCGAAGGTATGTCCGTCCTGCAACGGTTCCGGCGTGATCAACCGCAACCAGGGCGCGTTCGGCTTCTCCGAGCCCTGCACCGATTGCCGGGGCAGCGGCTCGATCATCGAGCACCCCTGTGACGAGTGCAAAGGCACCGGTGTCACCACCCGCACCCGCACCATCAACGTGCGGATCCCACCCGGCGTCGAGGACGGACAGCGGATCCGGCTGCCCGGGCAGGGCGAGGCCGGGTTGCGCGGTGCCCCGTCGGGTGACCTGTATGTGACGGTGCATGTGCGGCCCGACAAGGTGTTCGGCCGTGACGGCGACGACCTCACCGTCACCGTTCCGGTTAGCTTCGTCGAATTGGCTTTGGGCACAACACTGTCAGTGCCCACGCTGGACGGCAGGGTCGGCGTCCGGGTACCCAAGGGCACCGCCGACGGCCGCATCCTGCGGGTGCGCGGACGCGGCGTGCCCAAGCGCGGCGGCGGCAGCGGGGACTTACTCGTCACCGTGAAGGTGGCCGTGCCGCCGAACGTGGAAGGCGCCGCTCAGGAGGCGCTGGAAGCCTATGCGGAGGCCGAGCGGTCCAGTGGTTTCAACCCACGGGCTGGATGGGCGGGTAATCGCTGATGGCCAGGACCCCGAGGGAATCCGAATCCCGGACCTTTTTGATCTCGGTGGCCGCCGAGTTGGCCGGCATGCACGCGCAGACCCTGCGCACCTACGATCGCCTCGGATTGGTCAGCCCGCGCCGCACTTCCGGTGGGGGACGGCGTTATTCGGAGCGCGACGTCGACCTGCTGCGTGAGGTGCAGCGACTGTCCCAGGACGAGGGGGTCAACCTCGCCGGCATCAAGCGCATCATCGAGCTGACCAACCACGTCGAGGCGCTGCAGTCGCGGCTGCAGGAGTTGACCGAAGAGTTGGCGCAGGTGCGCGCCAACCAGCGCCGCGATGTCGCGGTGGTGCCCAAGAGCACCGCACTGGTCGTTTGGCAGCCCCGCAAAGCCGGGACGCGCAATCGCCCACGCGCGCTGGGCGAGTGAGGACTGCATAGCGCCCGGGCGGCTGAGGCGGCGCAGGATCTCAAACGCGGATCGAGAACACCGCGACCGCCGACTCGCCGGGGTGCGCTGATCGGTAGCCACCGCGGCGCAGCGCGTCAGTGGGCGCCGCCATCGGCTCGAAACACACGACATCCTCGCCCGGCGGCGCGAATACCTGCGCTGCGGGATAACCCCGCTCGAAGTGAACCTCGATACGGCGGTCCCCTGCGGACACGGCGAACACGGCGCCATCGGCGACGTCGTCGTAGCCGTCGTCAAAGGCCTTGTCGCCCAACAGTTCAGTTCGAGCCGGCTGCCGGGTGGCCTCGCCGGTGGGCAGTCCCCGCCCGTCAAGACACAGGTGCCGCAATGACGGGGTCTCGACGATCCACTGATCGCGCGACACACCCGGCAACTGCAGATACGGGTGGAAACCGAAACACAGTGGCACCGGCTGATCGCCGGTCGGCGTCACCGCGGTGCGCACGGTCAAGGTCTGCTGAAAAACCCGGGCCGTCAGCGTCAGCAGATGCGGAAACGGAAAGGCGGCCAACAATTCTGGATCGGCGCCGAAGTCCAGTTCGGCGGTTACCTCGCCGGCCGACTCGGTCGTCACCCGCCAGCCCGGATAGGCGGCCAGTACTCCGTGGATGGGCAACCCGTTCGGATCGGGCCGGACACCGTTTTTGCCCGGCGTGAGCGTCACCGTCGCACCCTGGGCGGTATATGTGCGGGCGCCCAGCCGATTTGCCCATGGGTACAGCAGCGGGATGCCCATCGTCTTGCCGGCGGTGAGGTAGGCGTCGAGCCCGCGCCGCTGGCCGAGCAGCTGCTCGCCTGAATCGGTCAGCGAGAGACCGATCATTCCGGCGCCGGGCACGAACTGCGCCTCCAGCGTTGACGATGGATCGCGCAGGGTGACGACGTGCACCCGGCCAGCCTAGTCGGCTAGCGCCCCGGCGGGTCGTGCTGAATATGTTCCGGCGGGGCGCCTCTGGCGATCAGAGCGGCCCTGGTGGCGTGCACCATGGCCGGCCCGCCGCAGATGAGGACCTGCCGATCGCCCCAGCCGCCGTATTTGGTGACCACGTCGGGCAGCCGGCCGGTTTGGTGCACGTGCAGACCGCGCGGTGGGGTCACGTCGGGGTAGTCGGCAGCCCAGGACGGGTCGTGGTTGTACTCCGAGACCGGCGAGACCGACAGCCAGGGATTTTGTGACGCGATCTGCCACAGGGTGGGTAGGTCGTAGAGCTCGCAGCGGTAGCGGGCGCCGAAGAAAAGGTGCACGCGTGGGTTCACCGCGTAGCGGCACAGGTCCATGATCAGCGCTCGCAGCGGTGCCAGACCGGTGCTGCCGGCCACCATCAGCACGTCGCCGCCGTCCCGGTCGACCCGCAGGCCGCCGTGCGGACTGGACAACCGCCACCGGTCGCCGGGCCGGGTTTCGTTGACGATGGCGGTGCTGACCAAGCCGCCGGGAACCAGGCGGACGTGGAACTCGATCCCGCCGTCCGGATCCGCCGGAATGGCGGGGCTGAGGTATCGCCAGCGCCGCGGGCATTGCGGAACGTGGACGTTGACGTACTGGCCGGGGTGGTAGTGCATCGGGCAGTCGAGTTGCAGCCGAACGACCGCAAGGTCACGCGAGACCCGCATGTGTTCGATGACCGTGCCGTCCCACCAGGCGGGTCCCTCGTCGGCGTCCGCGGCGCCGCCCATCACCCCGGTGATCAGGTTGAGCGACTGCCTGGCCGCGTGGTCGACGGAATCGGTCCAGGCCCCCCGGCTCGGCTGGCCCAGGTGAGTGCGCAGCGTCGCATACAACGCGCGACGCAGCGTGTCGTAATGGGTTGGCAGCACACCGTATTTGCGGTGATCCCGGCCGAGCTGGGCCAGGAAGGCCACCGGTTCGGTAGCGCGTTGCGCGACCAACTCGCCGTAAACCCAGTGCAACGCTTGGGCGAAAGCGGCTCGCTGGGCTTCCATGTCCGGTGGGAACAGGTCACGTACCGAGACGTCAAGGGCAAACCAGTGGGTGTAGAACCGTTGGATGAGCTCGTTTGCCTGGCCCGAGTCGTCCTGCCTGAAGGCATCGCGCAGCACCCGCAACGCATCGGAGTCCTCTAAGCTCACGGCCCCCGATTCTAGGCTCGGCGCGCGCCCGGGTATCGCGATGAGCCCGTCGTGCAACGCTATCTGACTGCCGACGGGGCCGCGCTGCGCTTACCGGCGCGCTACCGGGCGTGAAGATCGCGGAAAATTGAGCGGAACAGACTCAACCTTGACGACGTTGAACAACCCGACAAGCATTCTTTCGGTACCTACCCCAACGGAGGCGTCGTGGACTCTTTCAACCCGACCACCAAGACCCAAGCGGCGCTGACCTCGGCGCTCCAGGCGGCTTCGGCCGCCGGTAACCCCGAGATCCGGCCCGCTCACCTGCTGATGGCCCTGTTGACGCAAGCCGACGGGATCGCCGCGCCGCTGCTGGAGGCGGTCGGCGTCGAGCCCGCCACCGTCCGCACCGAAACACAGCGCCTACTGGACCGGCTGCCCCAGGCCAGCGGCGCCAGCACGCAGCCGCAGCTGTCGCGCGAATCGCTGGCCGCCATCACCACCGCCCAGCAACTGGCCACCGAGATGGACGACGAGTACGTCTCCACCGAGCACCTGCTGGTCGGCCTGGCCACCGGCGACTCCGACGTCGCCAAGCTGCTGACCGGCCACGGCGCCTCGCCGCAGGCGCTGCGCGAAGCGTTCGTCAAGGTGCGCGGCAGCGCCCGGGTCACCAGTCCCGAACCGGAGGCCACCTATCAGGCGCTGGAGAAGTACTCGACCGACCTGACCGCCCAGGCGCGCGAAGGCAAGCTCGACCCGGTCATCGGCCGGGACAACGAGATCCGACGCGTCGTCCAGGTGCTGTCCCGTCGCACCAAGAACAACCCGGTGCTCATCGGTGAACCCGGCGTCGGCAAGACCGCGATCGTGGAGGGCCTGGCCCAGCGCATCGTGGCCGGCGACGTCCCGGAGAGCCTGCGCGACAAGACCGTCGTCGCGCTGGACCTGGGCTCGATGGTGGCCGGCTCGAAGTACCGCGGCGAGTTCGAGGAACGGCTCAAGGCCGTCCTGGACGACATCAAGAACTCCGCCGGGCAGATCATCACGTTCATCGACGAGCTGCACACCATCGTCGGCGCCGGCGGCACCGGCGAGGGCGCCATGGACGCCGGCAACATGATCAAGCCGATGCTGGCCCGCGGCGAGCTGCGGCTGGTCGGCGCCACCACGCTCGACGAGTACCGCAAGTACATCGAGAAGGACGCCGCGCTGGAGCGGCGGTTCCAGCAGGTGTTCGTCGGCGAGCCGTCGGTCGAGGACACCGTCGGCATCCTGCGTGGCCTGAAGGACCGCTACGAGGTGCACCACGGTGTGCGCATCACCGACTCCGCGCTGGTGGCGGCCGCGACGCTGTCCGACCGCTACATCACCGCGCGTTTCCTGCCGGACAAGGCCATCGACCTGGTCGACGAGGCCGCCAGCCGGCTGAGGATGGAAATCGACTCTCGGCCCGTCGAGATCGACGAGGTCGAGCGGCTGGTGCGCCGGCTGGAGATCGAAGAGATGGCGCTGGCCAAAGAAGAGGACGAGGCGTCCAAGGAGCGGCTGGAGAAGCTGCGCGCCGAGTTGGCCGACAAGAAGGAAGAGCTGGCCGAACTCACGACCCGCTGGCAGAACGAGAAGAACGCCATCGACGTCGTCCGCGATCTCAAGGAGCAGCTGGAGACCCTGCGCGGGGAGTCCGAGCGGGCCGAGCGCGACGGCGATCTGGCCAAGGCCGCCGAGCTGCGCTACGGGCGCATCCCCGAGTTGGAGAAGAAACTCGACGCCGCGCTCCCGCAGGCGCAGGCGCGTGAGCAGGTGATGCTCAAGGAGGAGGTCGGGCCCGACGACATCGCCGAGGTGGTGTCGGCATGGACCGGCATTCCCGCCGGACGGATGCTCGAAGGCGAGACCGCCAAGCTGCTGCGCATGGAAGACGAGCTGGGCAGGCGCGTCATCGGCCAGACGGAAAGCCGTCACAGCAGTTTCTGACGCCGTACGGCGCACTCGGGCCGGTGTCGCCGACCCGAACCGGCCGACCGGCTCGTTCATGTTCCTGGGACCGACCGGCGTCGGCAAGACCGAGCTGGCCAAGGCGCTGGCGGAGTTCCTGTTCGACGACGAGCGGGCGATGGTCCGCATCGACATGAGCGAGTACGGCGAGAAGCACTCGGTCGCCCGGCTCGTCGGCGCCCCTCCGGGCTACATCGGCTACGACCAGGGCGGTCAGCTGACCGAGGCGGTGCGGCGGCGTCCGTACACGGTGATCCTGTTCGACGAGATCGAAAAGGCCCACCCGGACGTCTTCGACGTGCTGCTGCAGGTGCTCGACGAGGGCCGGCTCACCGACGGGCAGGGCCGCACGGTCGACTTCCGCAACACCATCCTGATCCTGACGTCCAACCTGGGGTCGGGCGGCACCGAGGAGCAGGTGATGGCCGCGGTGCGCTCGGCGTTCAAGCCGGAGTTCATCAACCGGCTCGACGACGTGATCATCTTCCACGGCCTCGAGCCCGGCGAGCTGGTGCAGATCGTCGACATCCAGCTGGCCCAGCTGCAGAAGCGGCTGGCGCAGCGGCGGCTGCAGCTCGAGGTGTCGGCCGCCGGCGAAACAGTGGCTGGCTCAGCGCGGGTTCGACCCGGTCTACGGTGCCCGGCCGTTGCGGCGCCTGGTGCAGCAGGCTATCGGCGACCAGCTGGCCAAGATGCTGCTGGCCGGCGACGTGCACGACGGCGACACCGTTCCGGTCAACGTCAGCTCCGATGGCGACTCGCTGATCCTGGGCTAGGTGTCCGGAGGGGGATCCCCAAGCGGCAGGTGTTGCGTGCTGTGATGGGGTTGTGACCTGGTCGGCTTCTGTATTCCGGCCCAACAGCAGATACGCTATTCGGGATGGTCCCCCTTTGGTTCACGCTCTCTGCGCTGTGCTTTGTCGGTGCGGCGGTGCTGCTCTATGTCGATCTCGATCGGCGCCGCGGACGCAGCAGGCGCCGTAAATCGTGGGCGCGGTCGCACGGATTCGACTACGAGCGTGAATCAACCGACATCCTGAAGCGCTGGAAGCGCGGTGTGATGTCGACGGTGGGCGACGTCGCCGCCTACGACGTGGTGCTGGGTCAGATCCGCGGCGAGGCGGTCTACATCTTCGACCTCGAGGAGGTCGCCACGGTGATCGCGCTGCACCGCAAGGTGGGCACCAACGTCGTGGTCGACCTGCGGCTCAAGGGGCTGAAAGAGCCGCGGGAAAGCGACATTTGGCTGCTGGGCGCGATCGGGCCGCGGATGGTGTATTCCACCAACCTGGACGCGGCCCGGCGCGCCTGCGACCGCCGCATGGTGACTTTTGCCCACACCGCACCCGACTGCGCCGAGATCATGTGGAACGAGCAGAACTGGACGCTGGTCGCCTTGCCGGTCACCAGCACTCGCGCCCAGTGGGACGAGGGCCTGCACACCGTGCGCCAGTTCAACGACCTGCTGCGGGTGTTGCCGCCGCTGCCGGAGGAGACCCCGCAGGAGGCGGGTGCGGCTGCGGCACTTCGCAATGCGTCACCCAGCCGTCCACTGGCGCCCGCCAACCGCCCGGAGTTGCCGCCCACGCAAGCGCAGCACGAGGTGGCCGGGCTGCTGGGCGACGCGGGTCGCGCCCCGGAGGCGGTGCGCCGGGACCAGGCCCCGTCCGAGGGTCACACCGAAGCCGTCCGCCGCCCGCCGCCAACCGGGCGCAACGGCCATCAGGCCACCAACTACCAGCACTGATAGCGCGCCGGGTGAGTAGGCCCCGGTCAGTACACTGTCGCTCATGCCTTGCCCTGTAGCACGAGTCGGCGGTCGCCGTGGCCGAAGCTGACCGGGAGGAGTTGGCGGAGCTGGTGCGGCGGCTGTCGGTGGTACACGGCGAAGTCACGCTGTCGTCGGGCAAACGGGCCGACTACTACGTCGACCTGCGTCGCGCCACCCTGCACCACCGGGCCTCCGCATTGATCGGCACGCTGATGCGCGAACTGACCAGCGACTGGGACTACGCGGTGGTCGGCGGCCTGACCCTGGGCGCCGACCCGGTGGCGACGGCCGTCATGCACGCGCCGGGGCGTCCAATCGACGCGTTCGTCGTGCGTAAGTCAGCGAAAACCCATGGCCTGCAACGTCTTATCGAGGGATCCGAGGTTACCGGCAAACGGGCGTTGGTCGTCGAGGACACCAGTACCACGGGCGCCTCGGCGCTGACGGCCGTGCACGCCGTGCAAGATGCGGGCGGCGAGGTGGTCGGCGTGGCCACCGTGGTGGACCGCGCCACCGGCGCCGCCGAGGCCATCCAAGCCGAGGGGCTGTTGTACCGCAGCGTGCTGGGTCTTGCCGATCTGGGGCTGAGCTAGGCCGTTATCGCTGTGCGCACTCTCATTGCGATAGCAGCCTGCGTGGCCGCCTGCCTGGCCGGCTGCTCGGGCTCCGGCCGTCCCGTTCGCCCCTACGGTGCCCAGGGCGCGCGACTCGGCGAATCGCTGGCGCTGCTGGGCTGGAACATGGGGGTGTCCAACCTGCGCTGGGACGGCGACTACGTGCTGGTCGACGTTGATGCGTCCGCGACGGACCCGCACGCGCCGCACGCCAAACCCGAAGACATCCGCTTCGGGCTCTACGGCGCGCTCGCGCATCCCATGGAGTCCACCGGACTGGGCAGCTGCGACAACGCGACGGCCGGCGTGCGTGCCATACCGTCGCCGCTGTCGGCGCGTCCCGACCGGCTCACCGGCACGGTTTGCCTTGGGCCGCTGAAGGATCGAAGCCAGGTCCGTGGCGTGTACAGTTACTCGCCGCGCGACCGGATCTCGGGTACCTCGGCGGCCTACCCGGTGGCGTTTCCGGTGGGGCTGCTGCCGACCAACGCCAACGACACCGGCCTGGTGGTCCAGACCACCAGCCTGTCGGCCTGGCGCGCCGACGGAACCCCGGTGACCAAGGCGCAGCTCGGCGACCCGGGCGCGTTTTCCGGCAACGGCTACATGCTGCTGGGGTTGGAAGCCGACGCCGTCGCGGCCCGGTACCGCGACGACTCCGCCAAGCGCGGCGGCCCGATGATGCTGCTGGCCTCGCCGACTCTTCCCGGCCGGGGATTGAACCCTGCTTGCGCGGTGTACGGGTCGTCGGTGCTGATCCTGCCCGACGCGTCGCGGGATGCGGTGCACGTGACCCCGTCGCTGTGCACCCAGGGGGAAATCAACGAGGCGTTGCTCTACGCGACGGTGGCGATCGACGGCACCCACGCCGGCGTCTGGACGCAGCGATGATCGAACCGGGGCCCACCGAGTGGGGGACACCGTCCGGCGGCGTCGGGCCCTGGGCGGGAGAGCTTCCCGACGATCCACGGTATGACCCAGCCCTGTTGCGCGAGGGCGATACTCGCAACGTCGTCGACACCTATCGCTACTGGACCCGGGAAGCGATCATCGCCGACATAGACCGGCGCCGTCACTCCCTGCACGTGGCGATCGAGAACTTCGGCCACGACGCCAATATCGGCTCGGTGGTGCGCACCGCCAACGCCTTCGCGGTGCACACCGTGCACATCGTGGGACGGCGGCGCTGGAATCGCCGCGGCGCCATGGTGACCGATCGCTATCAGCGCCTGTGCCATCACGACAGCACCGCCGAACTGCTGGACTTCGCGGCGGGCGCCGGTTTGACGGTGGTCGCGGTGGACAACGTCCCGGGTGCGACGCGGCTGGAGGAGACCCGGCTGCCGCGCGAGTGCCTACTGGTGTTCGGCCAGGAGGGTCCCGGCATCACCGGCGACACCCGGACGGGCGCGGCGATGACGGTCTCGATCGCCCAGTTCGGCTCGACGCGCAGCATCAACGCCGGGGTTGCCGCCGGGATCGCGATGCATGCCTGGATCCGGCAGCACGCGGACTTGACCCGCGCCTGGTGAATCGGCGGCCTCGAGTGTGCGCTGACGGCGTGATTTCTGCGAAATTCCCGCCCAGGACGCACATTCGACGCCGTCAGCGCACACTCGACCGGCCAGCTCCACGGCGCGACGTGTACTTGCGGCCGAAACCGCGTGACGCCGGGGGCCGCCCGACCCCTCCGATGAGGCAGGATCGGCAGATATGGATCAGCTTTGGGCCAACCGGGCGGCCAGCTCCGAAGCCGCTGTCGCGCAACGACACCTGAAACGGCTGTGGGCGCTGCCCGGAACCCAGCTGGGCGTGGTGGCCTGGCCGGCGCGGCGGCGGGACCGGTTGTTCGGCACCTGGCACTACTGGTGGCAGGCGCACCTGCTGGATTGCCTGGTCGACGCGCAGCTGCGCGATCCGCAGCCGGAAAGGTGCACCAAGATCAACCGGCAGGTCCGCACGCACCGTCTGCGCAACAACTTCTCGTGGACCAACAGCTATTACGACGACATGGCCTGGCTGGCGCTGGCGCTGGAACGTGCCGCCCGGATAGCCGGCGTCGAGCGCGCGCGGGCGCTGCCGAAGCTCGCCGACCAGCTGGTCAAAGCATGGGTGCCCGAGGACGGCGGCGGCATCCCGTGGCGCAAACAAGACCAGTTCTTCAACGTCCCGGCCAACGGCCCGGCGGGAATATTCCTCGCCCGCTACGGAGACCGGCTCAAGCGGGCCGAGCAGATGGCCGATTGGATCGACGGCACGCTGATCGACCCGCAGACCCACCTGGTGTTCGACGGCATCAAAGGCGGTTCGCTGGTCCGCGCGCAGTACACCTACTGCCAGGGCGTGGTGCTGGGGCTGGAAACCGAGCTGGCGGGGCGCACCGGCGCGAAAGCCGGCACCCGGCACGCGGCCCGGGTGCATCGCCTGGTCACGGCCGTCGACGAAAACATGGCACCGGCCGGCGTGCTGCAGGGCGCCGGCGGCGGGGACGGCGGCCTGTTCTCCGGCATTACCGCCCGATATCTCGCGCTGGTGGCCACCACGCTGCCGGGCGACTCGGCCGACGATGTCACGACCCGCGACACCGCCCGCAAGATCGTGCTGGCTTCGGCGAAATCGGCCTGGGACTACCGGCAAACGGTGGACGGACTGCCGCTGTTCGGACCGTTCTGGGACCGCGACGCGGAGCTGCCCACCGCTGGCGGTGAGCAGGCACAGTTCATCGAGGGCGCGGTGGCCGGATCCGAGGTCGCCGAACGGGACCTGTCGGTGCAGCTGTCGGGCTGGATGCTGATGGAGGCCGCCTGTAACGTCTCCGCCGTGATAGCAGGCAGTGAGTCATGACAGAACCCGGCGGCTGGACTCCGGACGCGGCAACGCTGGCCGAAGCCAACCTCACCCGCTTTATGGCCTGGCTGGCCGACACCGGCCGCGGCCACTATGGCGACTACCACGAACTGTGGGTGAAGTCGGTCGATGACATCGAATGGTTTTGGGACGCCGTCTGGAACTACTTCGGCATCCAGGCCGCCAGCCCGCCGCGCGGGGTGCTGGGCAACCGTTCCATGCCCGGCGCCGAGTGGTTCCCCGGAGCCACCCTCAACTACGCCACCGAGGTGTTCCGGCACGCCACCGACGAGCGTCCTGCCCTGATCGTCGTCGGCGAGGACGGCTCGACCGAGTGGTCGTGGGCGCGGCTGGAGCGGGAGACCGCGGCGTTCGCCGCCTACCTGCGCAGCGTCGGCGTGCAACCCGGGGATCGCGTCGTCGGATACCTGCCCAATGTCGGCGAGGCCGCCGTCGCCGCCCTGGCCGCCGCCAGCGTGGGCGCGGTCTGGGCGGTGTGCAACCAGGACCTGGCCGTCGACGGCGTGGTCGCAAGGTTGGGTCAGGTGGAGCCGACGGTGCTGGTGGCCAGCGATGGATCGGTGTACGACGGCAAGCGCATTGATCGCCGCGCGGAGCTGGCCGCGATCCGGCGTGCCATGCCCACGCTGCGGGCCACCGTGGTGGTGCCGCGGCTTGGCCTCAGTCTCGACGGCGACGCCACCGATGGCGGGGCGACCGTCCCGTGGGCGACGGCGGTGGCGTCCGACGCCGACCTGGACATCGTCGCGGTCCCGTTCGCGCACCCGCTCTGGGTACTGTTCTCCTCCGGCACCACCGGGAAGCCGAAGGGCATCGTGCACGGTCACGGCGGTGCCCTGCTCGAGCATCTGAAGTACTTGAGCCTGCAACTGGACCTGCACGCCGGCGACCGCTTCCTGTGGTACTCGACCACCAGCTGGATGATGTGGAACCTGCTGTTGTCCGGGCTTTTGGTCGACACCACCATCGTGCTCTACGACGGCAGCCCAACCCATGTGACGACCGATGGGCTCTGGCGGGTCGCCGCCGAGGCCGGTGTCACGGTGCTCGGCGCCGGGGCCGGCTACCTGCTGGCCTGTGCCAAAAAGGAGCTGAAGCCGGGTGCGTCGTACCCGCTGGAGGCGCTGCGCGCCGTGGGTGCCACCGGTTCACCGCTGCCGGCATCCGGCTTCCGCTGGGTGCAAGAGGCACTCGGCCGGTCGGTTCCGGTGATCTCGATGAGTGGCGGCACCGACGTGTGCACGGCGTTCATCGGCGGTTGTCCGATCCTGCCGGTGGTGGCCGGCGAGCTGTCGTGCATCTGTCTGGGCGCGGCCATCGAGTCCTGGGTGGGTGAGGGGCGTCCGGTCATCGGGGAAGAGGGCGAACTGGTGCTGACCAAGCCGATGCCCTCGATGCCGGTGTTCTTCTGGAACGACGACGACGGCAGCCGTTACCGGGCCGCCTACTTCGACAAGTACCCGGGCGTGTGGTGTCACGGAGACTGGATCACCATCACCGACCGGGGATCCGTTGTGGTGCATGGCCGTTCGGACGCCACCTTGAACCGGCTGGGTGTCCGGATGGGCAGCGCTGAGATCTACACCGCGGTGGAGCGGATGCCCGAGGTGCACGACTGCCTGGTGGTCGGTGTCGAGCAGGACGACGGCGGCTACTGGATGCCGCTGTTCGTGCAGCTGGCAGACGGGGTCGTGCTCGACGAGGCACTGCGGTCGAGAATCGTCTCAGCCATCCGTGAGCATGCTTCGCCGAGGCATGTGCCCGACGACATCCTGGCGGTTCCGGGCATACCGCGGACGCTGACCGGCAAACGGCTGGAAATCCCGATCAAGCGCATCCTGCTCGGGGCGGCGCCCGGCGAGGCCGTGCAGCAGAGTTCGATCGACCGGCCCGAACTGCTAGACGCGTTCGTTGCGTACCGCAGAAGTCGGGTGCCCTGAGTCGGGCGCCTGGTTCGCCGTCCGAGCCGCCTGCCGGCGTCCCTGGTAACCCCGCCAGGCCGCGATCATCGCCGGCAGCAGCGAGATGACCAGGATGGCCAGGATGATCTTCTCCAGGTTCTGGTGGACGAACGGCACGCTGCCCAGGAAGTAGCCCGCGAGCGTCGCGCCCCCGCCCCAGGCGATACCGCCGACGATGTCGAACCCGAGGAACACCGGATAGCGCATGTATGACACCCCGGCGATCACCGGGACGAACGTTCGCACGAACGGCGCGAACCGGGCCAGGATGACCGCCCAGGGCCCGTACTTCTCGAAAAACGCGTGCGACTCGGTCACGTAATGCTTTTTGAAGAACCGGGAGTCTTCCTTTTTGAACAGCGCCGGCCCGATCCGGCGCCCGATGAAATACGCGGTCTGATCGCCCAGCACCGCCACCACGGCGACGCAGGGCGCCAGCACCCAGATGCTCGCCGGTGGGTGCGGGTGCGCGGCCAGCAGCCCGCCGGTGAACAGCAGCGACTCCCCGGGCAGCAGCGGAAACAGCAGCCCGGTCTCGATGAAGACGATGACCAGAATCCCGGGCAGCACCGCGGACCCGAAAACACCGTCGGCCCCCAACCAGTACATCGGGTCGAGGATGTCGGGCAGGGCCATCGCGGCAGTGCTCATGATGTCTCAACATACCGGTGAAAGCCCGCCGGCCCCGACGGACGTGGCGAAAAACGCCGTCGAGTGGCTCGCAACCGCGAATCCGTGGTTGGGTAGACCCAGCTCTCAGGAGGAATCTCATGCCCATCGCCACGCCCGAGGTTTACGCCGAGATGCTGGGACGCGCCAAGGAGAACTGCGTACGCCTTCCCGGCCATCAACTGCACCTCGTCGGAGACGGTCAACGCCGCCATCAAAGGCTTCGCCGACGCAGGCAGCGACGGCATCATCCAGTTCTCCACCGGTGGTGCGGAGTTCGCTTCCGGCCTCGGAGTCAAAGACATGGTGATCGGTGCGGTGGCGCTGGCCGAGTTCACCCACGTCATTGCCGCCAAATATCCCGTCAACGTGGCGCTGCACACCGACCACTGCCCCAAGGACAAGCTGGACAGCTACGTGCGGCCGCTGCTGGCGATCTCGGCCCAGCGGGTGGCGGCCGGCGGCGATCCGTTGTTCGGTTCGCACATGTGGGACGGCTCGGCGGTGCCGATCGACGAGAACCTGATCATCGCGCAGGAACTGCTCAAGGAGGCCGCGGCCGCCAAGATCGTCCTGGAGATCGAGATCGGCGTGGTGGGCGGCGAAGAGGACGGCGTCGCCAACGAGATCAACGACAAGCTGTACACCACGCCGGACGACTTCGAGAAGACCATCGACGCGCTGGGCCACGGCGAGCACGGCAGGTACCTGCTGGCCGCGACCTTCGGCAACGTGCACGGCGTCTACAAGCCCGGCAACGTCAAACTCCGCCCCGACATCCTTGCCCAAGGGCAAAAGGTGGCGGCGGCCAAGCTCGGATTGCCGGACGACGCCAAGCCTTTCGACTTCGTCTTCCACGGCGGGTCGGGCTCGGAGAAGTCGGAGATCGAGGAGGCGCTGCGCTACGGCGTGGTGAAGATGAACGTCGACACCGACACCCAGTACGCCTTCACCCGCCCGATCGCCGGGCATATGTTCACCAACTACGACGGCGTGCTCAAAGTCGACGGCGAGGTGGGCGTCAAGAAAGCCTACGATCCGCGCAACTATCTCAAGAAGGCCGAAGCTTCGATGACCGAGCGAGTGGTGGAGGCCTGCAACGACCTGCGCTGCGCCGGAAAGTCAGTCGGCTAGATCTGGCTAGCCGGTGGGGGACTGGCAGATCTTCCACTGATTGTCGCGGTATTGCAGGTCCAGGCTGCGGGTGGAACGGAGCTGCGGGTCGTAGGCCATGAAGGTGGTGACGTTCGCCTCGGCGTGCTGGCCGTTGACGACCACCTGGTCGATGCTGGCGATCACCGGATACTGCTTGGCCGCTGACACCCGGCGGTAGGTTTCGTCCCACGCCTGCTCGTCGTAATCCACGTAGCCGTCGCGCGAGTTGCCGCAGGTGATAGTGCGCAATGCTGGTCAGATCACCTTTTTGTATCGCGATGTCGTATTGCTGGATGGTCTGCCGGACCTGGTCTTCCTGGGAGACTTTCGCGTGCTTACTGTGGGTCAGCAGCACGGTGCCCAGGATCGCGATCGCCGCCAACGCCAGCACGACTGCGACCAGTGCCAGCACCCAGCCCCAGTTGAATTGCCGGGTTGTTCGCAGCTTTCCGCCTAGTCGGGGCGGGATCGATTGGGGCACAGCAGCTTTGGGTGGGATTCCGAGCTGAGCTGTCGGGCCGTCCGGTTCCGGCGGTGTGGCGAAGACTTCGGTGGCGGGCTCCGGGGTGGTGGCGATGATCGCGGTCTCTTTTGCGTCGAAGCCGGGCGCGGTGAAGCGACGTTCGTACTGCTGGGTTTCCGGAGTTTCCTCGGGATCGCCGCCCGAATCGGGTCTGTTGATCACCACGGTCTCGGTCTCGGAGTCGCTGGGTACCAGGGGGTAGCCTTCGGTTGCGTCATCGCCGGACTCCGCGGCCCGCTCATCGCTCGGCTCGCTCCAAGATTCGCGTGGCTCGAATCCAGGCCGCCTCGGCGCACCGCCGCGGTCGGGCTCGGATGCTTTGGGCATGAGTGGAGCTTAGCGACCCGCGCCCGGCGAACTGCAAAATAGAAGCCATGACGCCGATGGGAGATCTTCTGGGACCCGATCCGATTCTGCTGCCTGGCGATTCCGATGCCGAGGCGGAGCTGCTCGCCGGGGAGAACCCGGGCATTGTCGCCGCCACGCATCCGTCGGCGTCGGTGGCCTGGGCCGCGCTTGCCGAGCAGGCGCTGGCCGACGACAAGGCCATCACGGCCTACGCGTATGCCCGGACGGGCTATCACCGCGGCCTGGACCAGCTGCGGCGAAACGGCTGGAAGGGTTTCGGCCCGGTGCCGTATTCGCACGAGCCCAACCGGGGCTTCCTGCGGTGTGTGGCGGCGCTGGCGCGCGCCGCCGACACGATCGGCGAGACCGACGAGTATGGACGCTGCGTGGATCTGCTCGACGATTGCGACCCGGCGGCCCGTACCGCGCTCGGGCTTTAGTAGCTGTCCGAACAATCGGCCTGACCCGGGCACTCGATCTGCACGGTGGCGTGGTCCAGGCCGCGAGCCGACAGCACCGCGCGGGCGTCATGCAGCACCCGGGCCGTGTCGTCGGCGCTGATCAGGTGTGCGGTGCACATGTCCTTGCCGGGCGACAGTGTCCACACGTGCAGGTCGTGCACCTCGGTCACGCCGTCGACGTCACTGAGCGCGCTGCGCAGCTCGTTCACGTCGATATGCGTCGGCGACGATTCGGAAAGGATGCGCAGCGCGTCGCGGGCCAGCGAGATGGCCCGCGGCAGCACCCACAACGCGACCAACACGGCCACCACCACGTCGGCGTATGGCCAGTGCGTGGTCACGGTGACCACCCCGGCGACGAGTACGCCCAGGCTGCCGACGGTGTCGGCGATCACCTCCATGTAGGCGCCCTTGACCGCCAGGCTCGCCGACGAGTGTGAGCGCAGCAGCATGGCCACCACGAAGTTGGCCGCCAGGCCGGCCAGCGCAACCACGATCATGGGCACGCCGGGGACGGCCGGGGCCTGCTTGAGCCGTTGGATTGCTTCCCAGAGGATGAACAGCGCCACCCCGAGCAGCAGCCCGGCGTTGGCGACCGCGGTGAACACCTCGGCCCGATGCCAGCCGTAGGTGCGCGCGGGTGACGAGCTGCCGCGCCGGGCCAGCGTCACGGCGGCCAGTCCCATGAACACGGCGACGACGTCGGTCAGCATGTGCCCGGCATCGGCGAGCAGCGCGATCGAGTTGATCAGCAACGAGGTGGTCAGTTCCACGACGAAGAACGCCGCCAGAATCGCCGCGGCCATGATCATGCGGGGAATCATCCGAGAGCTGTCAGCCTCGGCGGGGGTGTGATTGTGACCGGCGCCCATGACGTGGAATATATGCGTATTGACGCATATATGGCAAGGTCTAGAACCAGCGGCTCCAGAAGCGGGTCAGCCCGTTGCCCGCAAGCCACCAGTATGTCCGGCACGCCGGAGAAATCGAACAACCAGAGCACCAGCCCGAAGAACCACTGGTTGGCTGCCAAGAGCAGGAACAGCAGAACAAAAAAGCCCCACTGCTTGGCCGGTGCCACCGCGCGCTGCGTCTCGGGACTCAGGTGCGGTTCCAGGGCGTCGTAACCGTCCAGGCCGGGGATGGGCAGCAGGTTCAGCAGCAGCGCGGTGAGCTGCAGGAATGCCAGGAACGCCACCCCTGACCACAGCACCGTGTGGGCCGGATCGAAAAACAACCGGGTTGCCACCAAGAGCAGCACCGCCAGCACCACGTTGGCCGCCGGACCAGCCAGGCTGACCAGGGTGCGGCGGGTGGGCGTCATGAACCAGGTCCGCAGATACACCGCGGCGCCGGGCAGGCCGATCCCGCCCAGCGCGATGATCACCATCGGCAGCAGCAGCGACAGCACGGGATGGCTGTATCGCCGCGGATCCAGGGTCAGGTAGCCGCGCACCGCGGCGTCGTGGTCGCCGAAACGCCATGCGGTGACCGCGTGCCCGAACTCGTGCAGGCACAGCGAAACCAACCAGCCGGCGATCACGAAGATGAACACCGCGACGTAGGAGAGCGGCCGCACGCTCGCCCCGGCCAGCCAGGCCAGCACGCCGCCGACCGCCGTCAATGCGACGAGGGCCAAAAAGATGGGGCTGGGTCGTACCGATTCACGCCGCCGCGCGGGAAAAGTCACCGGTTGAAACTACCGGATCAGCAGCCAGCCTTCGAGGTTGCGGTAGAACGTCGACCGGCGCGACGTCCGTGGGGCGGGGACGCCGTCCCGCAGCACGGTGACCCCGGTGCTGCCCAGCTGGGCCGCCCGCCCGGCGACCCACCGGCGCCCGTTCACCCGGGCCCGCAGGCCCGGCACGGCCAGCGTCGGCTCCACGTCCACGCCGGCGACGTCACCGTCGAACAACGCCGTGTCGTCGACCACCGCCTCCCCGTGCAGGAGCCGCCCGTCATCGCCGGGCAGCCAGCGGGCCCGGCCCACGACCACCGACCCGGTCTCGTCGCGGATCAGGGTCACCCGCCGGGCGGAACCGTGCCGGGCGTGCCGTGCCGCCCGGCGTCCGGTTGGCACGCGGTATATCCGGGTCGCCCGGGTGCGGCGGCGCGGCAGATAAGCCACCTCGACGTCGAGCCGGTCGGCGCGTAGCAACCGGGTCAGCACCGCGGCCAGATCGGCGTCGGCGCCGACCACCACTAGCCGTCGGTAGCGGCCTATCGCGCTATCAACAGCGTCTGAGTCGGCCCGGCCGGCGGCGTGATGGGTGGGCAGGCCCCGCAACGGCCCCGGTATCCGATGATCGCCGAACGACAACACCGCCACGCTCGGGATGTCCCGGGTCGTGACGACACCGGTTTTCGAGCCGGTTTTCATGGGTTACTCGCAACCTCCTGGGATATGGTGGGTCACCGGCTGGACCACAATAAGCAGGCGAGACCAGGTGGGAGCATGTCATGCCGGCAATCGTCCTCATCGGCGCCCAGTGGGGCGACGAGGGCAAAGGTAAGGCCACTGATCTGCTTGGCGGCCGCGTGCAGTGGGTGGTGCGCTACCAGGGTGGCAACAATGCCGGGCACACCGTCGTGCTGCCCGGTGGCGAGAATTTCGCGCTGCATCTGATCCCGTCCGGAGTGCTGACGCCCGGGGTCACCAACGTCATCGGAAACGGTGTGGTGGTCGATCCCGGGGTGCTGCTGGACGAGCTGCAGGGTCTGGAAGACCGCGGCGTGGACACCACCAAGCTGCTGATCTCCGCCGACGCGCACCTGCTGTTGCCCTACCACGTGGCGATCGACAAGGTCACCGAGCGCTATATGGGCAGCAAGAAGATCGGCACCACTGGCCGCGGTATCGGGCCGTGCTACCAGGACAAGATCGCCCGGATGGGGATCCGGGTCGCCGATGTGCTCGACCCGGAACAGCTGGCCCACAAGGTCGAGGCGGCGCTGGAACTCAAGAACCAGATACTGGTCAAGATCTACAACCGCAAGGCGCTGGATCCGCATCAGGTGGTCGAGGCCCTACTGGAACAGGCAGAGGGTTTCCGGCACCGCATCGCCGACACCCGGCTGCTGCTCAACGCCGCGCTGGAAGCCGGCGAAACCGTATTGCTGGAAGGCTCGCAGGGCACCCTGCTCGATGTCGACCACGGCACCTATCCCTATGTGACGTCCTCGAATCCGACCGCGGGCGGCGCGGCCGTCGGGTCCGGGATCGGCCCGACCCGGATCACCACCGTGCTGGGAATCCTCAAGGCCTACACCACCCGCGTGGGCTCTGGCCCGTTCCCCACCGAGCTGTTCGACGCGAACGGCGAATACCTGTCCAAGACCGGTGGCGAATTCGGCGTGACCACCGGACGGCGCCGGCGTTGCGGCTGGTTCGACGCCGTCGTCGCCCGCTACGCGACCCGGGTCAACGGCATCACCGACTACTTCCTGACCAAGCTCGACATGCTCTCCAGCCTGGAAACGGTGCCGGTGTGCGTCGGCTACAAGCTCGATGGGGCGCGCACGCACGACATGCCGATGACCCAAAGCGAACTCGCCCGCGCCGAACCGATTTACGAGGAGTTGCCGGGCTGGTGGGAGGACATCTCTGCAGCGCGGGAATTCGATGACTTGCCCGCCAAAGCGCGCGACTACGTGTTGCGTCTGGAAGAGCTTGCCGGGGCGCAGGTTTCGTGCATCGGTGTCGGTCCGGGGCGCGATCAGACGATCGTGCGCCGCGACGTACTGCAGGGCCGCCGGTGACGGATTCTGAGCCGGACCCGAAGAATCTCGATCCCGAGTACGAGCATCACGGCGGCTTTCCCGAATACGGACCGGCCAGCCCCGGCCCGGGATTCGGCCGGTTCGTGGCAGCCATGCGTCAGCTGCAAGACCTTGCCGTGTCCGCCGATCCCGGCGACGCCGTGTGGGACGATGCGGCTGACAGCGCCGCCGCCCTGGCGGCGCTGCTGGCCCCGTTCCAGGCCGACGAGGGCAAGGCGCCGGCCGGGCGGACGCCTGACCTACCGGGCATGGGCAGTCTGCTGCTGCCGCCGTGGACATTGACGCGATACGCCCCCGACGGTGTGGAAATGACGGGATACTTCAGCCGGTTTCACGTCGGAGGTAATCACGCGGTGCACGGCGGTGTGCTGCCGCTGCTGTTCGACCACATGTTCGGGATGATCTCGCACGCCGCGGGACGGCCGATCAGCCGGACGGCCTTCCTGCACGTCGACTACCGCAAAGTCACCCCGATCGACGTGCCGTTGGCGGTCCGTGGCCGCATCACCAGCACCGAAGGCCGCAAGGCGTTTGTGGCTGCGGAATTGGTCGACGGCGACGACACCGTGCTGGCCGAAGCCAACGGCCTGATGGTGCGGCTGCTTCCCGGACAGCCCTAGGGTGCAGCCGACCTATCCTTGAGCGGTGACTGACGGCCCGACCGAAGGACAGCGCGAGTTCAGCGGCAACCAGGGACAGCCTGCGGCGGCCGAAGCGGACGCCAGGCCACGAGTGATGGTGCTCGGCGCCGGTGAGCTCAGCCGGGAGCTGGCGATCGCCTTGCGGCACGTCGGCGCGACGGTGATCGCTGTTGACGAGTACGCGAATGCACCTGCGCACGGGGTGGCCGACCAGTCGTTGGTGATCCCGATGACCGACGCCGACGAGCTGGCGAAGGTGATCCACGGGCTGCGGCCGGACTTCGTGGTGACCGCCACCGACGCGGTCGCCATCGAGGCCCTGGAGGGCCTCACGGCGACCGGCCCCGACAGCGAGCGCACTGAGCTGGTGCCCGGCGCTCGCGCGCTTCGACTCACCGCCGACCGCGAAGGCCTGCGCCGGCTGGCTGCCGACCAGCTGGGGCTGCCCACCGCGCCATTCTGGTTCGCCGGCTCGCTTGGCGAACTCGAGGCGGTGGCCGCCCACGCCGGGTTTCCGTTGCTGGTGAAACCGGTGGCCGGAGCGGCCGGGCGGGAGCACTCGGTGGTCGCGGGTCCCGACGACATCGGGCCGGCCTGGCAGCGTGCGGTGGCGAGCCAGGCGGGGGTGGCAAACCCGCGCGTGCTGGCTGAAACGGTGGTCGAGACCGAGTTTTTTATCACGCTGATTGCAGTGCGCAGCGAAGGCCCGAACGGTCCGGTGATCGAATTCTGCTCGCCCATCGGTCATCGCGGCGCCGGTGCTGAGGTGCTGGAATCCTGGCAACCCCAGCAGATGAGCACGGCGGCGATGGATTCGGCCAAGTCGATCGCCGCCCGGATCGTCAAGGCGCTCGGTGGGCGCGGCGTCTTCGGTGTCGAATTAATGATCAACGGCGATGAGGTCTACTTCGCCGACGTCGCCGCACGCCCACAGGCGAGTGCCTGGGTTACCCTGTGCAGCCAGCGGCTTTCGGCGTTCGACCTGCAGGCCCGCGCCGTTCTGGGCCTGCCGGTGGACACCGTGATGATCTCGCCGGGTGCCGCGCGTGCGGTAGAACCGGCAGGATCGCCGGCTAGAAACGCGCTGATCGGTGCGCTCGGTGTGCCAGAAAGCGACCTCCGTGCGTTCGGGCGAGGCTTCCTCGCACTGGCCACCGCACCGGAGGTGGCGACCGCACGCGACCGCGCCCGCGAGGCGGCAAGCCGGCTGTCCGGGGGTCGGCCCGCCAAGTCGCCTAGCGGCGACGGGTAGACCCGGTGGCGTTCTTCACCATCCAACGGGTCCTTCGGGCTTGCCGCGCAGCATCTCGAGCTCGGCGGCCACCCGGGCGAGCAGTTCGACGATTGTGATGCCCATATTCAGGCTCAGCGGCTCGTCGCAGGGATGAGACCCCATCTTGGCGAGCAGCGCTTTGACATCGGCGGTCAGTTGTTCGGACATACCGCTCCCTTGCGCCCGCACGTGGGATTTTTTACAAATCTACCGCAATTTATTCCGGGTCGGGCCAACTCCGCGGGAGGGCGCGGCTGTGAACTCGCTACCATCCGAGGTCAGGTACCGCCGAGAACATAGGGGCAAACATGAGCACAGAGCACGCACGCTCGTACGCGGGCGATATCACGCCGCTCGAGGCGTGGAAGCTGCTCAGCGACAACCCTCACGCCGTGCTGGTCGACGTACGCACCGACGCCGAATGGCGTTTCGTCGGCGTCCCCGACTTGTCCAGCCTGGGCCGCGGTGTGCTGTTCATCGAGTGGAATACGACCGACGGAACGCACAATGACAACTTCGCCGACGAACTGCGGGACCGGATACCGCCCCCGCAAACCGGCGGAGAAACCGGCGGCGAGCGGCCGGTGGTCTTCCTGTGCCGCTCGGGCCAGCGATCCATCGGTGCGGCCGAAGCCGCGACCGCGGCGGGCATCGCTCCGTCCTACAACGTGCTGGACGGCTTCGAAGGTCATCTCAACGCTAACGGCCATCGCGGTGAAACTGGCTGGCGGGCAATTGGATTGCCGTGGAAGCAGCAATGACCGAAGACGGCTCGGTCCGCACGCCCAAGGCGTTGCCCGACGGCGTCAGCCAGGCCACCATCGGCGTACGCGGCGGGCTTTTGCGATCGGGATTCGACGAGACCGCCGAGGCGGTGTATCTGACATCCGGGTATGTCTACGAGTCGGCCGCGGAGGCGGAGAAAGCGTTCAGTGGCGAGCTGGACCGCTTCGTGTACTCGCGTTACGGCAACCCGACCGTGACGATGTTCGAGGAGCGGTTGCGCCTGATCGAGGGAGCGCCGGCGGCGTTCGCCACCGCAAGCGGCATGGCCGCGGTGTTCATCTCGCTGGGCGCACTGCTGGGCGCCGGTGACAGGCTGGTCGCGGCGCGCAGCCTGTTCGGGTCCTGCTTCGTGGTGTGCAACGAGATCCTGCCGCGTTGGGGGATCCAGACCGTCTTCGTCGACGGGGATGACCTGGCGCAGTGGGAACAGGCGCTCTCGGTGCCCACTGCGGCGGTGTTCTTCGAGACACCGTCGAATCCGATGCAGTCATTGGTCGATATCGCCGCGGTGACCGAACTGGCTCACGCTGCAGGTGCAAAAGTTGTGCTGGACAACGTGTTAGCCACACCTTTGCTGCAGCAGGGCTTTCCGCTCGGGGTTGACGTGGTGGTGTACTCGGGTACCAAGCACATCGACGGCCAGGGTCGGGTGCTGGGCGGGGCCATTCTGGGCGGCAAGGAGTACATCGACGGTCCGGTGCAGAAGCTGATGCGGCACACCGGACCGGCGATGAGCGCCTTCAATGCCTGGGTGCTACTGAAAGGCCTTGAAACGCTGGCAATTCGCCTCGAATACAGCAATTCCTCGGCACTACGCATCGCGGAGTTCCTTGAGGGTCATCCGGCGGTGAGTTGGGTCCGCTACCCCTACCTGGTATCGCACCCGCAGTACGACCTGGCCAAGCGTCAGATGTCCGGCGGTGGCACAGTGGTCACCTTCGCGCTCGACTGCGCGGAAAGCGCCGCCAAGCAGCGCGCTTTCGAGGTACTGGACAAGCTGCGGCTGATCGACATCTCGAACAATCTCGGCGACGCCAAATCGCTTGTCACCCATCCGGCGACCACGACTCACCGGGCGATGGGGCCGGAGGGTCGCGCTGCGATCGGGCTCGGTGACGGCGTTGTCCGCATCTCCGTCGGGCTGGAAGGCACCGACGATCTGATCGCAGACATCGACCAAGCTCTGAGCTAGTCGCGCGCTAACCGGCTGCCTGTTGTTCGGCCTCCTCGGCGCGTTCGGCCGCCGCCAGCGCCCCTTGCGCATGCTGCTCCACCCAGTTCACCACCGGGCGGGCGTAAATCATCTGGCTGGTGATGGCCATTTGGCCGCGGCTGCGGCCCAGGAAGGAGATACCCCAGGCGAACATGGCGGCGATGCGGTTGCGATGGCCGATCAGGTAGTACAAGTGCAGTAGCAGCCACGCCAGCCAGGCGACGAAACCGGCGAACTCCAGCTTGCCGACCTGCGCGACGGCGCTGTACCGGGATATGAGAGCCATGCTGCCTTTGTCGCGGAACTTGAACGGCGTGCGAGTGGCCGGGTCGTCGTGGCCTTTCACGGCGTGCTTGATCACTGTGGTGGCGTAGTGGGCGCCCTGGATCGCGCCCTGGGCCATCCCGGGTACACCGGGCACCGACATCAGATCACCGATGACGAAGACGTACGGGTGTCCCTTGACCGTGAGGTCGGGCTCCACGATCACCCTTCCGGCGCGGTCGGTTTCGGTTCCTTTGGACTGTTCGGCGATCATCGTGCCCAGCGGGCTGGCCTGTACGCCGGCCGCCCACACCTTGCACGCGCATTCGATCCGGCGCTGCGCGCCGTCCTTCTCCTTGATCGTGATGCCTTCGTAGTCGACGGCCGTCACCATCGCGTTGAGCTGGACCTCGACGTCCATCTTCTCCAGCCGCCGTTGTGCCTTGAGTCCGAGTTTCGGGCCCATCGGCGGCAACACCGCTGGTGCGGCGTCGAGCAGGATCACCCGGCAGTCGCTGGGCGTGATGGTGCGAAATGCCCCGGCCAGGGTGCGCTCGGCCAGCTGGACGATCTCGCCGGCCAGCTCGACGCCCGTGGGCCCGGCACCCACCACCACGAAGGTGAGCCGGCGATGCCGTTCGGCCGGGTCGGTGGCGACCTCGGCGGCCTCGAACGCGCCGAGGATGCGGCCGCGCAGCTCCAAGGCGTCGTCGATGGTCTTCATGCCGGGAGCGAAGGTGGCGAACTCGTCATTGCCGAAGTAGGACTGCTGCGCACCGGCGGCCACGATGAGACTGTCGTACGGCGTCACGGTCTTCATGCCCATCAGGTGCGACGTGACGGTCTTTGCCTTGAGGTCGATCGCTTCGACGTCGCCCCACAACACCCGGACGTTCTTTTGCTTTCGCAGGATCAGCCGGGTGGTCGGGGCGATGTCGCCTTCGGAGAGGATTCCGGTGGCCACTTGGTAGAGCAGCGGCTGGAACAGGTGCGTGGTCGTCTTCGAGATCAGCGTGATGTCGACGTCGGCCCGCTTCAGCGACTTGGCGGCATTCAAGCCGCCGAATCCGCTCCCGACGATGACGACGCGATGGCGCGACATACTCACCCCTTTATGGATCCGACCGTCTCTTCGGCGCACATACACCGTACGACTCCAGTCGTCGGTGTCGGTCCCTGTCACTACAATCGAACCTATGTTCGACAATATGGGCGACGCCGGGGTGGTCGACGTCATCACCGACGCGGCGCGCGCGCAAAATGCCATGTGCGCGCGTGAATTGGCGGCCATCGGCGAGCTCTACGCGCGCCGCGCGCCCGCGGACGATGCCGAGCGATGGAATTGGGCCGTTGACGGACATGAGAATGTGGTCGCCGAAGTAGCCGCTGCGTTGGGCGTCAGCCGTGGCCGGGCCGCCGGGCGGTTGCGGTATGCGATTGCGTTGCGGGAGCGACTGCCCCGAGTGGCTGAGGTTTTCGCGTCCGGCGACATCGGTTTCCGGCTGATGGCCACGGTCGTGTCCCGCACCGAGCTGGTCGAGGATCCCGAGCTTATCGCGAAGGTGGACGCCGCGGTGGCCAGGCATGCGCCGCGGTGGATGCGGCTTTCGGTGCCCAAACTGATTGAGCGCGTCGATATGTGGGTGGTGCGGTATGACCCTGCCGGCTTGAGAGTGCCGGGGCAACGCAGCCAGGACCGCTATGTCGAGATCGGCCCGACCGATCCCGGTCTCGCCGGCGTCTGGGCGCAGCTGCACGCCACTGACGGAGCCGCGCTGGATCGCAAGCTTGACGCACTGGCCGCCACGGTGTGCCGGGACGATCCCCGCACCGGGGCCCAGCGTCGCGCCGATGCCCTTGGTGCACTGGCCGCCGGATTGGATGTTCTGCGTTGCAGGTGTGGTTCGCCGGATTGTGCTGCGGCACAACGGCCGCCGGGTACCAACATCGTGATCCATGTGCTGGCCGAAGAGGCCGCGGTCAACGGTGACTCGCAAACTCCGGCATATCTACCCGGATTCGGCCCGGTGCCATCGCCGCTGGTGCGCGACGTGGCCGGTACGGCCAAGGTCAAACCCATGCCGACGCCGCGGGATGATCCGGAACCCGGTTATCGGCCCTCGGCGGCGTTGGCCGAATTCATCCGATTTCGGGATCTGACGTGCCGGTTCCCCGGCTGCGACCAGCCGGCCGAGGTCTGCGACCTCGACCACAGCGTGCCATATCCGCTTGGACCCACCCATCCGTCGAACCTCAAACTGCTCTGCCGCTGCCATCATCTGCTCAAGACGTTCTATACGGGACCCCGCGGGTGGCTCGACCGGCAGCAACCCGACGGCACGGTGATCTGGTCGGCCCCCACGGGCCACACGTATGTCACCAAACCCTCTGGGGCGCTGTTCTTTCCGGGCCTGGCTGTGCCAACCGGCACGCTGGCGCTGCCGACGGCGAGGCCGCCGTCGGGGGGAAACCGCGGACTGATGATGCCAGCCCGGCGACGAACCCGGGCCCAGGATCGCGCCGCCCGCATCCACTGGGAACGCGGGATCAACGAGGCGCGGATGGCTGCTGACCCTCCGCCGTTCTAGCTCGGCCACCCGCTGGCATTGTTCTTGAGCTTGTCGTTGAGCCCGCTGCAGAAGTCTGCGGCCGTGCCGGCGAGCAAGATGTAATAGATCTCGACGCGGCGGAGATCGCCGTTGGTCGGGGTGGTCCAACCGCTGTTGCACATCGATGCTTCCCCGCCCGGCGCGGACCTACGCCAATTGGTCATGGCGCAGCTCTTCAGGGCGTCGACGTTCGGGACGGTGCTCTTGGCGGCGACCAGCATCGCGCCTCCCCATAGCCCGTCGCTCCGCCGGTAGGCGCGCGCGCCGAATCCGGCGTTGTTGTTCTGGCAAGCCAACGCCCGGCGCAACAGCGTGAACGGGGCCGCGAGCTGCGGGTTGGCGACCGCGGCGGCAGCCGTGATGAATTGAGCCGCGTCCGAGCCGTCCACCTCTTGGACGTTCGGATTGCCAAAGCTGAGCAGCTGCTGCGAAATCCCTTGTGCCGCACCGCCGCTACCGATGATCGGTCCGCTGCCGGTGGATGTCATCGGGGGCAGCGTCACGCCCGGGTCGGCGTATGCGGCGGGCATCCCGGCCACGGCCTCCAGAAAGAGAACGCATGCCGCGACGAGAACAACGATCCGATATGCAATAACTCCCATGGTTTACCTTCCGGTGCCGGCGGTCAGTAGGTGTGCGTAGTCGGCGCGGCGGCCATCGGCAACCAACGAGCCGAGCACCTGGCGGGTCTGCAACCCGATATATTCGTCGACGGTGTAAATCGGCCCGAAGTGCCAGTGCTTGAGGGCCCAACCGTGTGCCAGCAGCATGATGTCGAAAACGGTGAGGTCGACATCGACCTCGCGGAACACACCCTGGGCGATACCGGCCTCGATCGCAGCGCGCAACGGTGCGGCGGTGGCGATTTCGAGTTCCTTGATCTGCGTCCGACCGGGCATGCCCAGGGTTCGGCTCTCCCGGTAGGTCAGCACCACCCCGTCGAGGTTCTCGTCCACGATCTGGATGTAGCGGCGGACACCCGCGGCCAACCGGTCGACGACATCGGTGCCGGCAGCATCCATGACGGGCGCCAGCTGATCGCGGAACACATCGAGGATCCGCACGATCGTCGCGAGCAGCAGGTCCTCCTTGCCGCCAAAGTATTTGTAGATCAAGCCGACACTGACCTTGGCCTCGGTGGCCAGATCCTGCATGGACATCTGGTGGAACCCGGTTTGTCCCATGACTTTGACCGCGGCGTCGAGTACCTGGCGGCGCCGCGCGCTGGTCCGGGCAGCCCGCACCGCCTCCTCGACGGGAAGCTCGCTGTAATCGACGGCCATCAGATGCCTCTAGATGCCTAAGTCCTTGGCGATGATCGTCTTCATGATCTCATTGGTTCCGCCGTAGATCGTCTGGATGCGCGCATCGACGAACGCACGCGACACGCTGTACTCCCGCATGTAGCCGTATCCACCGTGCAGTTGCAGACAGCGGTCGGCGGTGCGCACCTGCAGATCGGTGGTCCACCATTTCAGCCGTGCGGCGCGTGCGGCGCTCAGGTCTTTGGTCAGGTGCTCGGCCAGGCAGTCATCGAGATAGGTTCGGGCGATGTCGATTTCGGTTGCCAGTTCGGCGAGGACGAACTGGCTGTTTTGGAAACTGGCGATCGGCGCACCGAACGCCTTGCGCTTCCGGACATAGTCCAGCGTTTCGGCCAATACGCCTTCCGCGGCGGCCACCGCGCCCACCCCCAGCGCGAGCCGCTCCTGCGGCAGGTTGCGCACCAGCTGATAGAACCCCATGCCCTCCTGTTCGAGCAGGTTGCCGACGGGCACTCGCATATCGGTGAAAGTCAGCTCGCTGGTGTCCTGGGCGTGCAAGCCGATCTTCTCCAGGTTCCGGCCGCGGGAAAAGCCCGGCGTGTCCGCATCCACCACCAGAAGTGACAGGCCCTTGTGCGGATCGGGTGAGGTGCGCACCGCGATGACGAAGAGGTCGCCGCATTGTCCGTTGGAGATGAACGTCTTGGCGCCGTTGACGACGTAATGGTCGCCGTCACGCACTGCAGCGGTGCGGATCCCGGCCAGGTCGCTGCCGGTGCCGGGTTCGGTCATCGCGATGCCCAGCACCGTCTCGCCGGTCACCACGCCGGGCAGCCAGCGTTGTTGCTGCCCGGGTGTGGCCAGATCGGTGAGATAGGGCAGCACGACGTCGTTTTGCAGCGTGAACGCGATAGCCTCGGCCGCTGCCCCGGCCCGTTGCAGTTGGTCGATGACGATCGCGTTGTAGCGGAAGTCGTCGACTCCCGGACCACCGAGGTGCTCGGGCACCGAAAAGCCCAGCAGCCCGAGCTTTCCGGCTTCGATGAACATCGCGCGGTCCCATTGACCCTCTTTTTCCCAATTCTCGTGACTGGGAACGACGGTCTGTTGGACGAAATCGCGCACCAGTTGCCGGAACTGGTTATGCTCTTCAGCGTATTCCAGACGTGCGGCCATCGACTGCTCCTCTCACCGGAAGGCGTCGCTACCGGTGAACGCCTGGCCGAGAACCAGCTGATGCATCTCGGGCGTCCCCTCGTAAGTCAGCACCGATTCCAGGTTGACCATGTGCCGGATCACCGGGTATTCCAGCGAAATACCGTTGCCGCCCAATATCGTTCGGGCCGTCCGGCAGATCTTGATCGCCTCGCGGGTGTTGTTGAGCTTGCCGAAGCTGACCTGCTCGGGCCGCAACCCGACGCTGTCCTTGAGGCGACCGAGGTGCAGGGACAGCAGCTGACCCTTGTGCAACTCGACGGCCATGTCGACGAGTTTTGCCTGTGTCAGCTGAAATCCGGCGATCGGGCGGCCGAATTGGGTGCGCTGCGTGGCGTAGTCGAGCGCGGACTGCCAGGCCGAACGCGCCGCACCCATTGACCCCCAGATGATTCCGTAGCGCGCCTCGGACAGGCAGGACAGCGGTCCTTTGAGGCCTTTCGCCTCGGGCAGCATCGCGTCGGCGGGCAGCCGTACGTCGTCGAGCACCAGCTCGCTGGTGATCGATGCCCGCAGCGACAGCTTGTGGTGGATGGTGTTGGCGTCGAATCCCGGCGTGTCGGTGGGGACGATGAAACCGCGGATCCCGTCATCGGTGGCGGCCCACACGATCGCGACCTCGGCGACCGAGCCGTTGGTGATCCACAACTTGCGGCCGTTGATCACCCAATCCGAACCGTCGCGCCGCGCCCGGGTTTTCATCGCGGCGGGATCGGATCCGACATCGGGTTCGGTCAGCCCGAAGCAGCCGAGCACGTCGCCCGTGGCCATGCCGGGCAACCACTGCTGCTTCTGTTCCTCGGAGCCGAAGTTCCAGATGGCGAACATCGCCAGCGAGCCCTGCACCGAGACCATCGAGCGAAGCCCGGAGTCGGCGGCCTCCAGCTCCAGGCAGGCCAGGCCGTAGTGCACGGCGGAAGCCCCGCCACAGCCGTAGCCGTGCAGGTGCATGCCGAGCAGGCCGAGCTGGCCGAACTGTTTGGCGAGCTCGCGGACCGGCAGGTCGCCGATCTCGAACCAATCGGCGACGTGCGGGATGACATGCTCGGCGCAGAACTGCCTGACGGTGTCGCGCACCGCGAGTTCGTCGCTGGACAATGAGGCGTCGAGGCCCAGTGGGTCGTATCGGTCGAAGGCCGGCGGTGTCTTAGTGCTCATGGGAGTCAGCCTGCCACTAACCGGCCATGGTCAGGCCGCCGCTCACGGTGAGCACCTGTCCGGTGATGAACGACGCGGCGTCGGACGCGAAGAACAGCACGGCTGCGGCGACCTCCTCCGGCCGGGCCACGCGGCGAAACGGGATCGCTCTGACCAGAGCCTCTTTGAGTTTCTCGGATTGTGCGTGCAACAGCGGCGTGTGGGTCGGGCCCGGGCATACGCAGTTCACCGTGATCTGATGGCGGGCCATTTCGCGGGCCGGCGACTTGGTCAGCGCGATGACCCCGCCCTTGGCGCCGGCATAGATGGATTCGCCGGCGCTGCCGACACGGCCGGCGTCACTGGCCAGGTTGACGACGCGTCCGCCGGTGGGTGACTCGATCATGCCCGGCAGGAACGCAGCGCAGACATGCACCGGACCCAGGTAGTTGATCGCCACCACCTTCGCCGCGAATTCCGGTGTGGCATTGAGGAATTGATCGGTGCGGTCCCAACCGGCGGCGTTGACCACGATGTCGGGCACGCCGGCTCCGGCGTGGGTCCTGTCCCGCAGGGTGTCGACTTGGGCGGGGTCGGCGACATCCACCGGCAGCGCGGTGATCAACTCCGGCCGCTTTCTCGCGGTGGCCGCCGCGGCCGACTCGTCAAGGTCGGCGGCGACGACCCGATCGCCGCGGGCGGCGCCGGTCACCACCGCCCTGCCGATACCCGATCCGGCGCCGGTCACCACCGCGAGTCGGCCCTGTGAATGGATATTCATTCTTGACGAATCTAGGTTCACCACCGCCGCAGGGTCAAGGAGTGCGGCCCGGCCCGGTAGTCTCGCTGCATGCGACGGCTGGTATGGCTGACCTACCTCATCGTGGATGTCATCGCCGTGTTGGTGTTCTGCGCGGTCGGGCGCCGTAGCCACGCCGAAGGACTCAGTGTCACTGGCGTCGCCACGACGGCATGGCCGTTTCTCACCGGAACCGTCGTCGGATGGCTGGCGTCCCGCGGTTGGCGGCGGCCCACGGCCGTGGCCCCCACCGGGGTGGTCGTCTGGCTGTTCACCGTGGTGGTCGGCATGTCGTTACGCAAAGCCAGCTCCGCCGGCGTGGCAGCGAGTTTCGTGGTGGTGGCGGCGTCGGTCACCGCGGTGTTGTTGCTCGGTTGGCGTGTTGTCGTTGGCCTGGCCCGCCGGCGCCGCTTCGACGTCTGACGCATCGATGGTTCGGACAGGCGACGACAGCTGGGATCCGGCCACCGGCGCCGGAGTGACCGCGACATTCGGCGCGGTCGCCAGGGCGGTGGCCACCACCAAGGGACTGTTGAATGATCCGTTCGCCGCGCCGTTGGTTCGCTCCGTAGGGTTGGAGTACTTCGTCCGGGTCGTCGACAACGAGCGGTTTTCGGCTGATGACGGCGACGACCCGGCAATGACCGGGCTGATGCACATCCTGGCGGCGCACACTCGATTCCTGGACGAGTTTCTCGCCGCAGCCGGCAGGGCCGGCATTCGTCAAGTGGTGATCCTGGCGTCGGGTCTGGGCACCAGGCCGTACCGGCTGTGGTGGCCGCAGTGGACAACGGTCTATGAGGTCGACCAGCCGGAAGTCCTCGACGTCAAATCCGAAGCGCTGCGCGGGCTGGGCGCCAGTCTGACCGCGAACCGCTGCGCGGTCGGTATCGACCTTCGTCAGGACTGGCTGGCAGCGCTGCGGCGGGTCGGCTTCGACGCTGCTCAACCCACGGTGTGGATTGTCGAGCAGCTGCTGGTGGGGTACCTGGCACCCGATGAGCAGATTCGGTTGCTGCAGGGTGTCACTGCGGTGAGCGCCGCGGGCAGCCGGTTCGCCGCCGACCACATGCCCACGCGGTCCCCGCTGCAGCTGCAGGTGGCCCGGGCGTTTGTCGACGGCTGGCGCCGACACGGCCTGGACGTCGATCTGGCCAGCCTGACCTACCCGGGCGAATACCGCTATGTGCCGGAATATATGGCGGCCCATGGCTGGGACACCGAAGAGCGGACCGTCGTCGAGTTGTTGGCCACCATGGGGATGGCCGAACTGTGGCGCGGCGGATCCGACGACATCGCGGTTGTGCCGCGGTATGTCACCGCGATGCGGACATAGCCTCGACCAGCGGCACGTCTTGGATACTTCAGAAAGTTAATGTTTAATTAACTTGATTCATATCGGTCAGCTTCGAATGTCATGCGGCGTAGGGTCGGGACTGCTTCGCGTTCGAGGTTGGTCTACATGTAGCGAGGGTTGTATGCAGGACGTGGCCGCCGAGGGCGAGATCTGCGCTGTGTCATTGCTGCCCACTGTGGGAGACGATGCATGGCTGTCGAATATCAGGCCGGCCGTGCTGGCCGCCGTGGCAGAGTTCGTCAGTGCGCGCCGCACCGCTGAACTCGATGTCGCGGGCATCGGCCCGGCCGGCGACATACTGACGGAATTCGTCTCGAACGGCAAATGCCTGCGGTCGACCTTCATGTACCTGGGCTGGCTGTGTGGCGCGCCGCCGAGCGCTGCGGCCCTTACCGCTGCGGCCAGTTTGGAGCTGCTGCACGCATTCGCCCTGCTGCAAGACGACGTGATGGACAATTCGACGCAGCGGCGGGGGCGCCCGGCAGCGCATGTGCAACTCGCCCAGTGGCATCGCGAAGGTGGATTATCCGGCCCGGCTGCCCGATTCGGCGAGTCGGCGGCCACCCTGCTGGGAGATCTCTGCCTGGTTTGGGCCGAGCAGATGCTGCGCGAAAGCGGTATCGAGGCCCGGCGTCTGGAGCAGGTATGGCCGCGCTACGACGCCATGCGCACCGAATTGGCGGTAGGCCAATTCGCCGACCTGGCAAGCGATATCCGCAACCTGCCGGCACTGGACACGGTGCTGGACGTGGCACGGCGCAAGTCGGGCAATTACACGGTGCGCCGACCGTTGGAAATCGGTGCGGCGATGGCCGGCTGCGACGATCGCACAGTGTCAAAGCTTGGACGCTATGGTGCCGCTGTCGGGGAAGCGTTCCAGCTTCGCGACGATGTGCTGGGAGTCTTCGGTTCGCCGGCGACAACGGGTAAGTCCAACGGTGGAGATCTGCTCGAACGCAAGGCGACCAGCGTTGTGGTGACCGCCTACCAGATGGCCGACGCGCCGACCCGCAGCCGGCTGGCCGAACTGATGAACACCGAGGACCTCGACGACGCCGCGCTGCAGCGCTGGAGGAACTTGATCGTCGCAACGGGGGCCGTGCAGCGGATCGAAGAGATGATCAGCCTCCGCGTTGCGGCCGCCCGAAACATGCTGGCGGACATGGCTATCAGCGACTCGGTTCGCGACGCGTTGGCCAAGTCGGCGGCCGTGTGCGCGGAGCGCTCCGAGTGACGACGACGATACGCAGATCGCCCTAGAGGACGATACATGCTATCGGGAGTGGCCAGAATCGCCATCGCCGCACCACGACTGGTCATCGCGGTCGCGGTTCTCGTCATGGTCGCCGCCGCCGTCTTCGGCATCCCCGCCGCGAACAGCCTGTCCGGCGGCGGATTCCTGGACCCGGCGTCCGAATCCTCCCGCGCCGCAGCGATGCTGGCCGAGAAGTTTCATCGGGGCGACATGGAGATGACGCTGCTGGTGAGTTCGGAAACCGGCGTCAGGGACGGTCCCGCGCGGATCGTGGGCACCGACATCGTCCGACAACTTGCCCAGTCACCGTTCGTGGCGCAGGTGGCATCGCCGTGGGACACGCCGCAGCCGGCCCCGGGCATGATCAGTACCGACGGCAAATCCGCGCTGATTGTCGCCGCGCTCAACGGTGGCGAGAACAGCGCACCCAAACATGCCCAGGCGCTGGCGGACCGGCTAACCCAACACCGTGACGGCGTGACCGTTCAAGCGGGCGGACCGGCGATGCTCTACGCACAGATCAACCAACAGACCGCAAAAGACCTACTGCGAATGGAATCCATTGCGATACCGGTGAGTTTCATTGTGCTGGTCTGGGTCTTCGGCGGGCTGCTGGCCGCGGCCGTGCCGATGGCGGTGGGCGGGCTCGCGATACTGGGTTCACTCGCGGTGTTGCGGGCGATCGCGTTGGTCACCGACGTGTCGATCTTTGCTCTGAACGTGGCGGTCGCCCTGGGGTTGGCGTTGGCCATCGACTACACGCTGCTGATCGTCAGTCGCTATCGCGACGAACTGCGCGACGGCAGGGGCCGCGACGAAGCTCTGGTGCGCACCGTGACAAAGGCAGGCCGCACGGTGCTGTTTTCGGCGCTGACGGTGGCCCTGTCACTGGTCGCGATGGTGCTGTTCCCCATGTATTTCCTGAAGTCATTCGCCTACGCGGGCATCGCGGTGGTGGCGTTTGCCGCCGCGGCAGCGGTGGTGGTGGCGCCGAGTGTGATCGTGTTACTGGGCGACCGGATCGACGCGCTCAACGTCTGGCAGGTCGGCCGCCGGCTGTTCCGACGTCCCGAACCGTCGCCGCGACCCATTGAGCAGACCTTCTGGTACCGGACGGCGAAACTGGCCATCCGCCAAGCGATCCCGGTGGGCCTGGCGATCATCGTCCTGTTGCTTGCGCTGGGGGCGCCCTTCCTGCGCATCCGATGGGGGTTTCCCGACGACCGGGTACTGCCGGCATCCTCGACGGCACGGGCCGTCGACGATCGGATCCGCACCGACTTCAGCACGAACTCCGCGACCGCGGTGACGATCGTCATCCCCCGGATCGCCGGCCTGACAACGTCCGACCTCGACAACTACGCCGCCCGGCTGTCCCGCGTGCCCGATGTGTCAGCGGTGTCCGCGCCGACCGGCACATTTGTCGCCGGTCAGCCCAAAGGACCGCCGTCCGCACCCGCCGGAATGGCAGACGGTAGCGCCTATCTGACAGTTTCCAGCGCCGCACCGCTGTATTCGGCCGCATCGGAAACCCAGTTGGCCCGCTTGCACCAGGTTGCGCCGCCGGGCGGACAGGCGGTGCAGCTGACCGGACTGGCGCAGCTGAACCGGGACTCCGTCACCGGGGTCACGTCGCGGTTACCGTGGGTCTTCGGGTTCATCGCCGTCGTCACGCTGGTGCTGCTATTTCTGCTGACCGGCAGTGTGCTGTTGCCGATCAAAGCGGTGCTGCTCAATACGCTCTCGCTGACAGCGGCGTTCGGCGCGTTGGTGTGGATCTTTCAGGAAGGGCATCTGGGCGCGCTGGGCACCACACCAACCGGCACGCTGGTCGCCACCGTCCCGGTGCTGATGTTCTGCGTCGCATTCGGATTGTCCATGGACTACGAGGTCTTCCTGATCTCCCGCATCCGCGAATACTGGCTGGAGTCGGCCCGAACCCGCGCCGACAACGACGAGAGCATCGCGCTGGGTCTGGCGCGCACCGGCCGGGTGATCACCGCAGCGGCGTTGTTGATGTCGATCTCGTTCGCCGCGCTGATTTCCGCCGAAGTGTCGTTCATGCGGATGTTCGGCCTGGGGCTGACCCTTGCCGTGTTGGTCGACGCCACGTTGGTGCGGACGCTGCTGGTTCCGGCTTTCATGCACGTGTTCGGCGGCCTGAACTGGTGGGCGCCCCGACCGTTGGCCCGGCTGCACCAGCGAACCGCGGTCGGCGAATCGGGTGTACCGGCTCAGGTGGCGGGTTGAATGCGTCGGGGCCAGCGACGTTAGATCGTTACGTGATACCCCGATCGAGCCCGTCGGCCGCCGGCGGCCAGCTCCGGTTCGTGTCGGCCGGTCACGATGACCCGCTGGCAGAGCCGCTGCTGGCCGAGCTGGCCGTCGAGTACGCGCAGCGGTACGGCGGCACCCCCGACACGCACCTGACCTGGTTGCCGGTGCCGGCGGCGGAGTTGGCGCCGCCCGATGGCGGCTTGCTGATCGGCGTCGTGGACGGCGTGCCGGTCACCGGCGGTGCGTTCCGGCGTTACGACGCCCATACCGCCGAACTCAAGCGGATCTGGACCGACAGCGCATACCGGCGCCGCGGTTACGCGAAGGCACTGCTGGCAGCGCTGGAGGCAGAGACCGCCGCCCGCGGGTACCGGCGCCTGTACCTGATCACCGGCAATCGCCAACCCGAGGCCGAGGCGCTCTATGACGCGACGGGGTATACCCGGGTAGTTGCCGATCCGCTGCCGTCCTGGGGGCCGTTTCGCCCCATCGCTTTCGAAAAGTGGCTTCAGTGAATACGCGGCGCGATGACGCACACACCAAACGTGACCGTCACGACGGATCTCCCTCTCACCGGGCCAGCGCGAGGGCCTGATCGGTGGCCTCGCGGATGGGGCCGCGCCACACGTCGCCGTGACCGGGCAACAGGACCTCGGTGTCCAGCAGGGCCAGCGCGTTCAGGCTGCGCAGACAGTGCTGCTGGCTGTGGCTGAACACCGCCGGCAGCAGCTGTGGCCCACGGTGACGCAGCAGCGGGTGGCCGGTGATCAGGGCGTCGCCGCTGGCCAGGACGCCGTCGACGACATACGAGCAGTGCCCGCCGGTGTGCCCCGGGGTGGCAATGACCATCGGGTGGCCCGGTAGGCCGGCGGCCACTTCCGGAGTCAGCGGCTCGGCGGTCGGGATGCCATCGCGGATCAGGCCGCCGCTGCGCACCACATGGACACCCCACGTTGCCCACCGGGGCCGCCAGATGCGCAGTGCGACATCGAAAACCGAGACCTGCTCCAGGTACTCCCGCTTGGCGTGACCCACTTCGTCGGCGTGGCAGTACACCAGGGTGCCGTACTCGCCGGCGAACCAGATCGCCGAGCCCAGGTGGTCGATGTGCGCGTGGGTCAGCAGGATGGCCCGCACGTCGCCGGCGTCGTAGCCCAGCTTGCGCAGCGAGACCAGCACGTCCTCGCGGTCCCCGGGATAACCGGCGTCGATCAGCATGACGCCGGTGTCGTCGGTGACCAGCGTCCAGTTCACGGCGTGGCCCTGGGCGAGGTGCACCCTGTCGGTGACCTGAATAAGAGTCGGCGCCGGTCCCATGCCCGCGAGTGTAGGAGTAAAAAGAACTGGTGGCTGAACTGAAACTCGGATACAAAGCGTCCGCCGAACAATTCGCACCGCGCGAGCTCGTCGAACTGGCTGTTGCCGCCGAAGCACACGGTATGGACAGCGCGACCGTCAGTGACCACTTCCAGCCGTGGCGGCACGAGGGTGGGCACGCTCCGTTCTCGCTGGCCTGGATGACCGCCGTGGGAGAACGCACCAGCCGGCTCCTGCTGGGCACCTCGGTGCTCACCCCGACCTTCCGGTACAACCCTGCGGTCGTGGCGCAGGCGTTCGCCACCATGGCCTGCCTGTACCCGAACCGCGTCTTCCTCGGCGTGGGCACCGGGGAGGCGCTGAACGAAATCGCAACCGGATATCAGGGCGACTGGCCGGAGTTCAAGGAGCGGTTCGCCCGACTGCGCGAATCGGTGCGGCTGATGCGGGAGCTGTGGCGCGGCGACCGGGTCGACTTCGACGGCGATTATTACCGGCTCAAGGGCGCCTCAATCTACGACGTGCCCGAGGGCGGCGTTCCCATCTACATCGCCGCCGGCGGCCCGGCAGTGGCCAAATACGCCGGACGGGCCGGGGACGGTTTCATCTGCACCTCCGGCAAGGGCGAGGAGCTCTACGCCGACAAGTTGATGCCGGCGGTGCAGGAGGGTGCCGCGGCCGCCGGCCGCAACGTCGACGACATCGACAAGATGATCGAGATCAAGATCTCCTACGATCCCGATCCGGAGCTGGCGCTGGAGAACACCCGGTTCTGGGCGCCGCTGTCGCTGACCGCCGAGCAGAAGCACAGCATCGACGATCCGATCGAAATGGAGAAGGCCGCCAATGCGCTGCCGATCGAGCAGGTCGCCAAGCGCTGGATCGTGGCGTCCGACCCCGACGAGGCGGTGGAAAAGGTCGGTCAGTACGTGTCATGGGGCCTCAACCATCTGGTGTTCCATGCGCCCGGCCATGACCAGCGCCGGTTCCTGGACCTCTTCGAGAAGGACCTGGCGCCCAGGCTGCGGCGGCTGGCCTGAAAGGCGGGCGAGTGGCCGCCGCTGCTGCGTCGGCGATCTACATCGCTGCGCCCGAGCCGGAGACCGGCAAGTCGACGATTGCGCTCGGGCTTCTGCACCGACTGGCCGCGACCGTCGCCAAAGTCGGTGTGTTCCGGCCGATCACGCGCCTCGGTGAGGACCGCGACTACATCCTGGAGCTGCTGCTCGAGCACACCACCGCGGGCCTGTCCTATGAGCAGTGCGTCGGCGTGACCTACCAGCAGTTGCACGCCGACGGCGACGCCGCGATCGACAGCATTGTCGACTCCTATCACGCGGTGGCCGAGGCCTGCGACGTGGTGGTGATCGTAGGAAGCGATTACACGGACGTCACCAGGCCCGCCGAGCTCTCGGTCAACGCCCGGATCGCGGTCAACCTCGGGGCGCCGGTGCTGCTGGCGGTCAGCGGCAAAGGCCGCACCGCCGACGAGATCGCCCGGGTCGTCGAGGTGTGTTTGGCCGAGCTGTCCGCGCAGCGCGCACATACCGCGGCGGTGGTGGCCAACCGGTGCGAGCCGGCAGAGCTGGCGGCAGTCGCCGAGGCGCTGTGCACCTTCACCCAGCGCAGCTATGTGGTGCCCGAAGAGCCGTTGTTGTCGGCGCCGACGGTGGCCGAATTGGAGCAGGCCGTGAACGGGACGCGGGTCAGCGGTGAAGCGTCGCTGCGGGAGCGCGAGGTGCTGGAGGTGATGGTCGCCGGGATGACCGCCGACCATGTCCTGGAACGGCTGCATGACGGTATGGCAGTCATTACCCCCGGTGACCGTTCGGACGTGGTGCTTGCCGTCGCCAGCGCCCATGCGGCCGAGGGATTTCCGTCCCTGTCGTGCATCGTCCTCAACGGCGGCTTCGAGCTGCACCCGTCGATCGCGGCTTTGGTCGCCGGCTTGCGACTGCGGCTACCGATCATCGCCACCACACTGGGCACCTACGACACGGCCAGCGCGGCCGCCTCGGCTCGGGGCCGGGTCACGGCAACCTCGCAGCGCAAGATCGACACCGCGCTGGAGCTGATGGACCGCCACGTCGATATCACGGATCTGTTGGCGCAGCTTGCCATTCCGATCCCAACCGTGACGACGCCGCAGATGTTCACCTATCGCCTGCAGCTGCGAGCTCGCTCGGATCGCAAACACATCGTTCTTCCCGAAGGCGACGACGACCGTATCCTCAAGTCCGCCGGCCGCCTGCTGCAGCGCCGCATCGCCGATCTCACCATCCTGGGTGATGAGAGCCAAATCCGTTCTCGTGCAGCAGAACTCAGTGTAGAACTGGACGGCGCGAAGGTGATCGACCCGCGCACCAGCGAATTGCGCCACCAGTTCGTCGACCAGTACGCCCAATTGCGTAAGGAAAAGGGAATCACCGTGGAGCACGCCCGCGAGATCATGCGCGAATCCACGTATTTCGGAACCATGCTGGTGTATAACGGCATGGTCGACGGCATGGTATCCGGCGCTGCCCACACCACCGCGCACACCGTTCGGCCCGCACTGGAGATCATCAAGACTGTCCCGGACGTCTCCATCGTGTCCAGCGTTTTCTTCATGTGCCTGGCCGATCGGGTGCTCGCCTATGGTGATTGCGCGATAGTCCCCAATCCGACACCGCAGCAGCTGGCCGACATCGCGATCTGTTCGGCGCGCACCGCCGCACAGTTCGGCATCGAGCCGCGCGTGGCGATGCTGTCCTACTCCACCGGTGACTCGGGCACCGGGGCCGACGTCGACAAGGTCAGGGTGGCAACGGAGTTGGTGCGGGCCCGGGTGCCCGACCTGCCCGTCGAGGGCCCCATCCAGTACGACGCCGCGATCGAACCGTCGGTCGCGGCGACCAAGCTGCGCGACTCGCCGGTGGCCGGACACGCGACGGTGCTGATCTTTCCCGACCTCAATACCGGCAACAACACCTACAAGGCGGTGCAGCGTAGCGCGGGAGCCATCGCGATCGGCCCAGTGCTACAAGGGTTGCGCAAGCCGGTGAACGATCTGTCCCGGGGTGCGTCGGTCGAAGACATCGTGAACACGGTTGCTATCACCGCGATCCAGGCGCAGGGTGTCCATGACCACTGAGACCCCGGCGCCCCTGGTGCTGGTGATCAACTCCGGCTCGTCGTCGCTGAAGTGTCAGTTGATCCAGCCGGATTCCGGTGACTCACTGGCGGACGGGGTCGTCGAGCAGATCGGCGAGCGATCCTCGTCGGCGCGCCTCGACGCCGGGGACTGCCACGTCGATCGGCACGATCGGGTGGACGACCATGACGCGGCGCTGACCCTGGTCTTCGAGCTACTGGCGGGTGCGGGAATCGATCTGAACACGTGCGGACTGACGGCGGTCGGGCACCGGATGGTGCACGGCGGCATGACGTTCTACCGGCCCACCATTGTCGACGACGCGGTGATCGCGAAGCTGCAGGAGCTCTCGCCGCTGGCGCCGCTGCACAATCCGCCCGCGATCCAAGGAATCGAGGTGGCCCGACGGTTGCTGCCCGATATTCCGCACGTCGCGGTGTTCGACACGGCGTTCTTTCACAACCTGCCCGCGGCCGCGGCGACCTACGCCATCGACCGAGGGCTGGCCGAGAAATGGCGGATCCGCCGGTACGGGTTCCACGGCACTTCACACCACTACGTCAGCCAGCGGGCTGCGGACTATCTGGCCAGACCGGTTACCCAGCTGAATCAGATTGTGCTGCACCTGGGTAACGGTGCATCCGCATCGGCGATCGCGCACGGCCGGCCGGTCGACACCTCGATGGGCCTGACTCCGCTGGAGGGTCTGGTGATGGGCACCCGCAGCGGCGACGTCGATCCCGGTGTCTTCAGCTACCTGTCCCGTGCCGCGAAGATGAGTGTCGACGAGATCGAATCGATGCTCAACCACGAATCCGGTGTGTTGGGCCTTTCCGGTGAACGCGACTTTCGGAAACTGCGGATGATGATCGAATCTGGCGACACCTCAGCTCAATTGGCCTATGACGTGTTCATTCACCGGCTGCGCAAGTACATCGGCGCCTACCTGGCGGTGCTGGGACACACCGATGTGGTCAGCTTCACCGCCGGGATCGGCGAAAACGATCCGGCGGTGCGTCGCGACGCATTGGCCGGCCTTGGGAAGTTGGGAATCGTGCTCGACGAGCGCCGCAACCTCAGCGCGGGCAGCGGCGTGCGGCAGATCTCTGCGGACGACTCACCGATCGCCGTGCTGGTGGTGCCGACCAATGAAGAACTGGCCATCGCCCGTGACTGCGTCAGTGCGCTGGCCGGGTCATAGGAAACCCAGGCCGGTGCGGCCGGCACCGACCGAGGGGGTGGGGTCGGTTCCCAGGGTGTGGGTCAGCAACTCGCTGTAGACATCCCGAAAGTCGGTGGTGAACTTCAGATCTCCGTTATCGAGGTTGGTCAGGCCGGGTTCCTCGCCGTAGAAGCCGCCCTTGACGGGCAGCCCCGCGACGAAAACCGGACCGGCGGTGCCGTGGTCGGTACCCTGGGAGGCGTTGGCGCGCACCCGGCGGCCGAACTCCGAATATGCCAGCACGACCACGTTCTTGCCGTACGGGTCGCCGGCCATCTCCCGCAGGAACCCGGTGACGGCCTCGTCGAGGGTTTGCAGCAGCCGCTGCTGGGTCCCACGTTCGTCGGCGTGGGTGTCGAAACCGCCCAATTGCACCGTGTAAACCCGCGTCGGGACGCGGGCCTGCACCGCGTTGGCCACCATGCTCAGCTGCGTAGCCAGCGAACTATGGTCCTTGGCGGGCGGTTTGACCGATGCGAAGGTGGTGTCGGCGGTGCGCGCGGCACGGTAAGCCTTGCACACCGCGGCCATCGCCGGAGTGTCGTTGGGATCGTCGTTACCCAGCGCAGTCATGAGGGTGTCAAATTTCTCCGCCTTGCTCGACGCTCCGCCCGGGGAAAGCGCTGCCGCCGTGCACTTTGCCCCCACGGCCAGTGGGGGCAGGACGGCCCCGATGTTGACCGCACGCAACGGATCGTCGCCGGTGGAGTCGAGCCACCGGCCGATCCAGCCGGTCGAGACGGGTTCGGCCGGCGACGCCGTCTGCCAGATGTCCATGGACCGGAAGTGGCTATGGTCGGGCTGCGGATACCCCACGCCGCGCACGATCGCCAGTTGCCGCCGGCCCCACAGTTGGGCCAGACCCTTCAGCGCGGGGTTGAGTCCCAGCTGCTCGTCGAGGTGTAAGACATCGCCCGGGGCGTACGCCAGCTCCAGGCGGGCATCGTGATAGGCGGTGTCCGCGTGGGGGATTAACGTGTTGATCCCGTCGTTGCCGCCGTAGAGTGTGGCGATGACCAAAACCCCGGCGCCCTCGGCCAGCGGCCGGTCCCGGGCCGCGCGCATCAAATCGGGCCAACTTACCGCCACGGTTCCGGACAGCAGGCCGGCGGCGCCGACGCCTGCGCTGGCGATCAGGAATCTGCGGCGGTTCATCTCGGCCATGGCAATCTCGTTAGGACGTCAGGTATTCGGGTGTGTTGACGGCGGCCGCGACCAACTGCGGCGGGTGGCGTACCAGCGGCTGCAGGGCGTCGGCGGTGCGGTCCGACCAGGCTCCGACGCCAATCAGGTAACCGACCGCATCAATGCGATCGCCGGCGCCGGTGCTCTCGATGCTCGAGAGGTCGCCGACGTGCGCCAACTGCGTCGCGGCGCGCAGGCGGGCCCCGGCGCTCGCGGTGGAGAGCCACACCTGGCCGCTGGGCCAGCCGCCGACGCTCGGTGGGTAGAAGGGTCGCTGGCCCAGCATGTGCAATGTCGAGTCGATCATCTTCATCCGCGCGGGATTGTCGACTGGCACCCGTAGTGCCCGGATTACGCCGACCAGCCATTCGGTCGGGGTGTTGACCACCGCCGCCCGGCTGCCGGTGAACTCGTGGTCGGTCAGCACCGCCTTGGTCAGCGCCCGTAGGTCTCGGCCCGGGCCGTAGGCGGAGACCAGCCGGTCGAGCGCCCGAGGTGACGGCGGGTCGTCGGAAGCCAACTGCTGCCACAGCCGTCCCGCGACATACTCCGCCGACCTGGGCTGAGCCAGCACGGCGTCGCAGAATCCGGCGGCATCGAAGTTGCGGGTCTGACCGAACAGCGTCTTGGCTCCTGCGTCATGGCGTTTCGGGGTCATCGAGGTTTGGCCGTTGGCGCCGATCACCCATCCGGTCAGCGCCCGGGCGCTGTTGCGTACGTCGTGTTCGGTGTAGCCGTTGCCGTGGCCGAGCGCGAACAGCTCCATGAATTCGCGGGCCAGGTTTTCGTTGGGGGCCTTGGCGGTGTTGCTCTGCCCGTCCAGCCAGCGCAGCATCGCGGCGTCGGTCAGCATCGTATAAGCCAGCGTGCGGAAGTCTCCCAACGACAGGGTGCGCAGCTTCTGGTTCTGTTCGGCCATGTACGCGGCGGTCCGGACCTTTTGTGCGGAGGTAGCAAAGTGGTTGTGCCACAACATGGTTAACTTTTCGTGGACTGGCTGCCCGACGGAGGCCATCCGGCGCAGCCACCAATCCGATAGCACGCCTTGCTGTTCGGACAGCTGCTGGTTGTATTGCTTGTGGGCCGCCGGTGTGGCGCCTTTGCCGGGCGGGCGGGGCGGTTTCAGAGTGGGCATCGGGGTGGCGATCGCGCCCGGGTCGGCGTCGGGATTCGCGCCCAGTATCGCGTCGACATAAGACGGCCAGTCCGTGGTCAACGCCGCATCGACCTCGGGTCCGGTCACCCCGAACCCGGCCCGACGCAGCATACGGGCCGTGCTGACCCACGCAGTGGACTGCCCCGCCATGGCTTAACTGTCGGACCTGTAGCTGAAAATTCGCTGAGTTTTCTTGCGATTCGCTTGCGGTCCTGGCAGCGGGCTGTTGCCACCTGCTGCGACCCTGTGCATAGACGAAGTCGTGGTCGGCGATCGATGTGCGATTGTTCGCGGCATGCGGGGCGCGAGAGAACCGTTCATCGGCAGCGAGGCATTGGCGTCCGGAACCATGAGTCGGCATCAGCTGCGGACGCGCCACCGGGCCGTGTTTCCCAACGTCTACCTGTCGAATGACGTCGAGCTCCGCCTTGAGCTGCGCATCTTCGCCGCCTGGCTTTGGTCGAGAAGGACGGCGACCATCGTCGGAGCGGCCGCCGCGGCATTGCATGGCGCCCAGTGGATTCCCGATGACGTGCCGGTCGAGCTGATACATACCAACCCGCGCCCACCGCACGGCGTGCTGACGCGGCGCTATGCGTTGCTGGACGGCGAGACGCAGACCATGGACGGGCGCGCAGTCACCACACCGGAGCGAACCGCTTTCGATATCGGCCGGCGCGGGGCCGTCCGCTCGGCGGTTGTCCGGCTGGACGCGCTGGCACGGGCAACGGGATTCAAGGTCGATGATGTGCTGCGTATTGTGAGGTGCCACCCCGGCTCGCCCGGGCTGCGGCGACTGGAGACGGCGCTGCAGCTGGTCGACCCGGGTGCACAGTCGCCCAGGGAGAGCTACCTGCGGCTGCTGCTCATCGACGCGGGCCTTCCCCGGCCGCAAACCCAGATACCGGTGCCGGGTGTGGACGGCATTCCGGTCGCCTACCTCGACCTGGGCTGGGAAGACTACCTGGTCGGCGTCGAATATGACGGCGACCAACATCGGACGGACCGACGGCAGTACGTGAAAGACATCCGGCGGATCGAGATGCTCGAGCGAATGGGGTGGATTGTCGTCCGGGTCGTCGCGGAGGATCGCCCCGCCGCTATCGTCCGCCGGGTGCGGGCCGCACTGGGGGGATCGAGTGTGCGCTGAAGGCCTTCGGTGTGCGTCCAGGGCGGGAATTTCGTGAAATCTACGCCCTGGACGCACACTCGAAGCCCTGGACGCACACACGACGATGCAGGGCAGGGATTCACCCGCAGGAAGCTGCGGGAGCGGCTAGAAGGTGCTGGTGGGTCGGACCTTGTTCGCCATGTCCACCAGCGCGTAGCGGTGCCGCTGGGTAGGCGCAACCCTCGCCAGCGTGCGCAGCGACGCCTCGACGCCCAGTCGCAGCCCGTGCCCGGTGAACGGGAAACCGAGGATGTGGTTGGTGCTTGCCTTGTTGGTCTCGAGCCAGTCCATCGCAGCGCCCAAGACCAGGGCGCGGATCTGCAGCACGCGTGGTTCGGTGGGCGGCAGCGCCTCCACGCGCCGGGCGGCGTCGCGGATTTGTTCCTCGGTGATTTCGGTCTTGGACCGGCCGGACAGCAGGGTCACCGCACTGGTCAGCCGCGCGGTGGTGAAATGCCTGGAGGTGGCCGGCACCTCGTCCAGGGTGCGCACCGCGCTGGCTCGATCGCCTTCGGCGGAAAGGGATCTCGCCAGCCCGAAAGCCGCGGAGATCACACCGTCGTTGGTCTGCCACACCGTTTGGTAGAACTTGTGCTGATCGGTGCTGCCGGCCAGCTCGGCGGTGGCGGCCAGCGCCAGTTTGGGCGCCAGCTCGCCGGGGAAAGTGTCTAGCACCTCGGTGAAATGCTTTGTGGCGGAGTCGTAGTCGCCGGTGAGCAAGTCGGCGACGGCCCGGTACCAGACCAGCCGCCATTGCCAGCCGACCCGCTCGGCCAGGTCGTCGATTTTGCGGGTGGCCTTGGCCACATCACCCAGGTCGAGCAGCGCGCGAACTTCCATCAGCGGCAGTTCGACCGACTCGGACAGCTCGACACCGTCGGCGTCCAACGTGCCGTGGCGGGCCGCGCGCAACGAGTCCAATGTCTGTACGGGCTGGGAGAGCACCGTCGCCTGCAGGACGGGAGCGGCGACGTCGGCCGGGTCAACCAGCGGCACTTGCAGTGCGGTCACGATTTCCCTGGCGGTCAGCTTCTCCGAGTGGACCTGGCCGTCCAGGTAGACATCGGTATGCGCGACCAGCAAGTCCACCCCGAATGTCGAGCGGCTGGGACTGAAGACCGTTGACAGCCCGGGCCGCGGCACTCCGGTGTCGTGCGCGACCACCTCCCGTAACACGCTCATCAACTGGGCGGACATCTCCTCGGTGTTGCCGAACCGGCGCCGCGGGTCGGGGTCGATGGCGCGGCGCAGCAACCGTCGGAAAGAGTCGTAGGTGGTCAACACCGGATCGTCTTCGGGCAGACCGTCCACGTAGCGGCCATTGCGGGTGGGCAGGTTCAACGTGAGCGCTGCGAGCGTGCGTCCCACCGTGTAGATGTCGGTGGCAATCGTCGGGCCGGTCCGCACGATCTCTGGCGCCTGGAAGCCCGGCGTGCCGTACAGATAGCCGAACGAATTGATCCGCGACACCGCGCCCAGGTCGATCAGTTTGAGTTGCTCTTCGGTGAGCATGATGTTCTCCGGCTTCAGGTCGTTGTAGACCAAGCCGATGGAGTGCAGATAGCTCAGCGCGGGCAGGATTTCCAACAGGTAGGCGATGGCCTCGGCGACGGGCAGTTTCTCGTCTTTCCCTTGTTTGGGACCCTTGAGCGACTGCCCGCCGATGTACTCCATGACGATGTAGCCGACCGGATCCCCGCGCCGGTCGACGTGCTCGACGAAGTTGAAGATCTGCACGATCTGCGGGTGAACCACCTCGGCGAGGAACTGTCGCTCGGCCATCGCGATCGCCTGCGCCTCCGCGTCCCCGGCGTGCACCAGGCCTTTGAGCACCACCGGCCGGTCGTTGACGTTGTGGTCGACCGCCAGGTAGACCCAGCCCATTCCGCCGTGCGCGATGCAGCCCTTGACCTCGTACTGGCCCGCAACGGTCTCCCCGGGATTCAACTGGGGCAGAAATGAATACGGACTGCCGCAGGCGGTGCACCAGCCCTCCGATGAGCCCTTCCCCTCCTCGCCGGACCGGCCGACCGGCTTTCCGCAGTTCCAGCAGAACCGCTTGGACTCCGGCACCACCGGGTTGGTCATCAGGGCCTCGAGCGGGTCGATATCCCGCACCCGCGGAATCTCGACCAGGCCACCGCCGAGCTGTCTGACCGGCGGGAGCACTCGCGTCGCCACCGTCAACCGTTCCTGCGGTTCGGTGTCGACGGTGCCGAGCGAGATCTCCGGTAAGTCGTCGTCCTCGAAATCGGGGCGGAACAGCGCCTGGGTGGCCTGCGGCCGCGGCTCGGAGACCGGACCGGACTGGGCTTCCGGCGGCTGGGCGCCCGGGCCCCCGTCGTTGGCGTCCATAGACTCGGCCATCAGTCCACATACCTCGGCGTGGGTGGGGCGGGCGCCGGGCCCAGGACCGTCAACCATTTGCGGTACAAGGTGTTCCACGTGCCGTCTCTGCGGATCCGTTCCAGCGTGCCATTGACGAACCGCACCAGTGCGGTGTTGTTGAGGTTGATCCCGATGCCGTAGGGCTGGGTGGCCATATTCGGTCCGACGATGTGCAAGTAGGGGTCTTCTTCGACCAGCCCGGCCAGGATCGAGTCGTCGGTGCTGACGGCGTCGATCTCCCGCTGCTGCATTGCCACCAGACAGTCGGCCCAGTTCACCACCGACACGATGACCGGCGGCGGGTCGATCTCCCGGATCCGGTGCAGCGAAGTGGTGCCCCTTGCCACGCAGACCCGCTTGCCGGACAGGTCGGCCGCCTTGACGATCGGCGAGTCGCGCGGGGCGAGGATGCGCTGGTTGGCGTCGAGGTAGACGGTCGAGAAGTTCACCAGCTTGCGCCGGGCGCAGGTGATGGTCATGGTCTTGACGACGACGTCGACCTCGGAGCGCTGCAGCGCGGTAACGCGCTCGTCGGACGACAGGATCCGGTACTCGACGTGCGACGGGCTGCCGAAGATGTCGCGCGCGATCTCACCGGCGATGTCGACGTCGAAACCGGTGATCTCGCCGGTGATCGGGTCGCGGAAGCTGAACAGGTTGCTGCCGATGTCCAGTCCGACGATCAGCCTGCCGCGGGCACGGATATCGGCGACCGCGGCGTCCGCCTCGGCCTTGTTGGGGAAGGGTCGCAGGCTGGCGGTCAGGTCGCAGTTCTGACTGTCCTCGTCCGGCGGCAGCGGCGGCTGGGGTGGCATCTCCTCCATGCTGACCGGGGTGGGCGGCGGCAGCGTCGGCGCAGTGGTCATCGTCAGCGCTTCCGGATGCCCGCAGCCCGTGAGCGCGACCACCGTGGCAAGCACGGTGCACACCTGCCGGACCCCGGACAGACGGGTCATCACCGATACTCTTTCAGCCGCGGCCACAGGCCCAGGGCGACCGCGATGGCGGCTCCCAGACTGAGCACCACACCGCCCACCTGGGCGCCGGCCAGCCCGCCGCGCGCGTTGAGGACGTCGTTGCGCAGCTGGGTGCGGCTTTGGTCCATGGCCTTGACCAACGCATCTTCGAGCTTGTCGAACGCCGGGGTGGAGTCGTCCTCGCCGCTGCCCAGGGCGACTTCGCTGGCGGCTCGGTAGTTGCCCACCGAGATGTAGGAGTTGATTCGGTCGTTGGCCTGCCGCCAGCGAAGCAGCAGCTGATCGGCGCCTTGCAGGTCGGGCTTGTCGACGGCGTCGCTGCGCGACATGTATTCGTCGAGCTGCTGGTGCATGGAGTCGATACGCCGATAGAACGACTGCTTGCGCTTCTCTTCATCGCCGCGACGGATCAGCGACAGTGTCTCGTCGGCGCGCGCTTGCTGAGCGGTGATCGCGACGTTGGTCACGGTCTTGAGCGACTCGGCGGCGGTGTTTTTGGCACTACGGCTGGCGGTCGTGGAGATGGTGAGCGCAGTTCCGACCCATACCACCATGACGAGGATAGCGAGCCCGCCCACGACCAGCCCCGGATTGATCCGGCGTCTGGTGCGCCGGGCCAGCCAGCGGTGCGCGAACGCGCCGAACAGCACGGTGGTGACGACGACGAGGATCACGGGCAGCGGAATCTGGGTGGACGCGGTGGTTTCGCTGTCCACCCGCTTTGACGTCTCCTGATAGAGCTGTGCCGCATCGGGCAGGATCGTCGATTGCATCAGCCCTGATGCCTCCGACAGATACGACGACCCAACCGGGTTGCCCTCCCGGTTGTTGGTTCGCGCGATTTCGATCAGGCCGGTATAGACGGCCAGTTCGGCGTTGATCCGGCCCAGCAATTGCACAATCGGTTCGTCGGTCAGCCCACTCGACGCTCTGGTCACGGCGACTGCCGCGTCGGTGATGGCTTGCTCGTAGCGCTGCCGGACGGGCCACGGCTCGGCCTGGGCGATGAACGCGGTGGCCGCTGCGGCGTCGGCCACCGACAGCGTGGTGTAGAGCCGCCCGGCGGCGAAAGACAGCGGCTCGGTGTGGTTGAGCACCGTCGTCAGAACTTGCTGTCGGTGGTTGATGGTTGTCGAGGTGGCGAAGGCGGTGGCGCCGCCGAGAGCCGCCAAGATGATGCCGATGGTCAGGATGCGGCCCGGCGTCGTCGAGATGAACCACCAGCGGGGATGGGCGGGTTCGGCCGGCGACCGCGAACCCTGCGGCTCGGTCGACGGGTGCGCCAGCTGAACCGTCACGTCTGATCAGACCTCATCTTTCGGCCACTGGAATTCGCTGCACGAACCTTTATAAACCTCTATAAGCGAATTCTAAGAGAATGTTGGGGCGGACGGGGGGAGGCGGACCGATTGACCCCGAGATCGGCTGCATATCCTGAACTCGTGCACGGCGACGGTGACGGATGGGTCGTTTCCGACAACGGCGCTCACTACTGGGGCCGGTACGGAGCGGCCGGTCTTCTGCTGCGGGCCCCGCGGCCGGACGGCACCCCCGCGGTGCTGCTGCAGCATCGGGCGGTGTGGAGTCACCAGGGCGGTACCTGGGGTTTGCCGGGTGGTGCCCGAGACAGCCACGAGAGCCCGGAGGAGACGGCGGTCCGCGAAGCGTGCGAAGAGGCCGGCCTGGTTGCCGAGCTGCTCGCCGTGCGGGCGACGGTCCTCACGGCTGAGGTCTCCGGGATCGGCGGCACCAGCTGGACCTACACCACCGTGGTCGCCGATGCCGGCGAGTTGCTGCACACCGTGCCCAACCGGGAAAGCGCCGAGCTGCGCTGGGTCGACGAGAACCAGGTCGCCGACCTGCCGCTGCATCCCGGCTTCGCGGCGAGCTGGCAGCGGCTGCGTACCGCCCGGGCGCTGGTGCCGCTGGGCGACGACGACGAACGACGGCAGCGCCTGCCACGCACGATCGAGATCGAGGCCGGCGTGTTCGTCTGGTGCATGCCGGGTGACGCCGATCAGGCAGCGTCCCAGCTGAGTCACCGGATCAGCGTGCTGCTGCAAGCGCCGAACTGAGCTGCCGGGCCGCGGCCCGGGGGTCGGAGGCCGCGGTGATCGCCCGCACCACCACGATTCGTCGGGCACCGGCATCGAGCACCTCGGGCAGCCGCTGCACGTCGATACCGCCGATCGCGAACCACGGCTTGCCGGCACTTATTTCGGCGGCGGCCCGTACCAGCGGCAGGCCGGGCGCCTGACGATCCGGTTTGGTCGGGGTGGGCCAGCAAGGGCCGACGCAGAAGTAGTCGGCTGCGCTGCGTGCCGCCGCGGTGAGCTGGCCGGAGTCGTGGGTGGACAGGCCGATCAGCGTGTCCGGCCCGACGATCTCGCCCGCGATGTCCAGCGGCAGGTCGCCTTGCCCCAGATGCAGCACGTCGGCGCCGGCCGCCCGGGCGATGTCGGCCCGGTCGTTGACCGCGAACAGGGCGCCGTGCCGGCGGGCCGCGTCGGAAAGGATCTCGCATGCGGCCAGCTCGTCGCGTGCCTCGAGTGGGCCGAACCGTTGTTCACCGGCCGACCCCTTGTCGCGTAGCTGGATGATGTCCACCCCGCCGGCCAGGGCGGCGTCGGCGAACTCGGCCAGATCGCCGCGCTCACGCCGGGCGTCGGTACACAGATACAGCCTCGCCGCCGCAAGACGGGTGACACGTTGATGCACACCGCGACGCTAGCGCGCTAGCGTGGAGCCGGAGAACTACTCGACACGGGAGTCCCGGGTACTCGCGACCTGCGGGGCTGAGAGTGGGCGCAGCCAGAGCAACTGGACCCGCCCTTACCGTTACACCTGATCCGGGTCATGCCGGCGAAGGGAGGCCAAGGATGTCATCGGACCCGGGGTTGCTGGCCGTCATCGGTGGCGGCGTTATCGGGCTGTCCGTGGCGCGCCGGGCGGCGCAGGCCGGATGGTCGGTGCGGGTGCACCGCACCGGCGATATGGGTGCGTCCTGGGTCGCCGGCGGCATGCTGGCGCCGCACAGCGAGGGCTGGCCGGGTGAAGAGCGGTTGTTGCGGCTGGGGTGCGAGTCCCTGCGGCTGTGGCACGAGGGCGGCTTTCTCGATGGGCTGCCGCCGGAGGTCATCACCGCCCGTGAGTCGCTGGTGGTGGCCGTCGACCGGGCCGACGTCGCAGACCTGCGCACCGTTGCGGAGTGGTTGTCCGCGCAAGGGCATCCGGTGCTCTGGGAGTCAGCCGCCCGTGAGGTCGAACCCCTGCTGGCGCAAGGCATCCGGCACGGCTTCCGGGCGCCCACCGAACTGGCGGTGGACAATCGCGCGGTGCTGGACGCGCTGTGTCAGGAGTGCGAACGTCTCGGGGTGCGGTGGGCGGCGCCGGTGCACGACCTGTCCCGCGTCGAGGGTGACGCGGTGGTGATTGCCAACGGCATCGACGCACCCACGCTCTGGCCCGGCCTGCCGGTGCGCCCGGTGAAGGGCGAGGTGCTGCGGCTGCGCTGGCGAAAGGGGTGTATGCCGTTGCCGCAGAGGGTTATTCGCGCCCGTGTGCACGGGCGGCAGGTGTACCTGGTTCCGCGTGCGGACGGGGTGGTCGTTGGTGCCACCCAGTACGAACACGGACGCGACACGGCCCCGGTCGTCTCAGGCGTGCGTGACCTGCTTGACGACGCGTGCGCGGTGCTGCCGGCATTGGGTGAATACGAGCTGGCCGAGTGCGCCGCCGGGCTACGCCCGATGACACCCGATAATCTGCCGGTCGTGCAACGCCTGGACGCACGCACCCTGGTTGCCGCCGGCCACGGCCGATCCGGGTTTCTGCTGGCGCCGTGGACCGCCGAACAGGTTATCTCCCAACTGGCCCCGGTCGGGGCGCAGCGATGATCGTCGTGGTCAACGAGCAGAAAGTCGAGGTCGACGAGCAGACCACTGTCGCCGCGTTACTGGAGTCGCTGGGGTTTCCGGACCGGGGTATCGCCGTGGCATTGCAATCCTCGGTGTTGCCGCGTTCGGGTTGGGCGACGATACTGTTTGACGGTGCACGACTTGACGTGGTGACGGCGGTGCAGGGTGGCTGACTCAAAACTGAGCATCGCCGATCGCAGTTTCGCCTCGCGGCTGATCATGGGTACCGGGGGAGCGAGCAACCTGGCCGTGCTGGAAGAGGCGCTGATCGCGTCCGGCACCGAGCTGACCACCGTCGCGATGCGCCGGGTCGACGCCGAGGGCGGGACCGGATTGCTGGACCTGCTCGAGCGGCTCGGCATCACGCCGTTGCCCAATACCGCGGGATGCCGCAGCGCGGCCGAGGCGGTGCTCACCGCGCAGCTGGCCCGCGAGGCGCTGAACACTAACTGGATCAAACTCGAGGTGATCGCCGACGAACGCACGCTGCTGCCCGATGCGGTCGAATTAGTCCGGGCGGCAGAGGAATTGGTCGATGATGGCTTTGTCGTGCTGCCGTACACCAACGACGATCCGGCTTTGGCCCGTCGGCTGGAGGACATCGGGTGCGCGGCAGTAATGCCGCTGGGTTCGCCGATCGGTACCGGCCTTGGCATCACCAACCCGCACAACATCGAGATGATCGTCGCCCGGGCCGGCGTTCCGGTGGTGCTCGACGCCGGTATCGGCACCGCCAGCGACGCCGCGCTGGCGATGGAGTTGGGTTGCGACGCAGTGTTGTTGGCCACCGCGGTAACCCGGGCCGCTGATCCGGCGGCGATGGCCGCCGCGATGGCCGCCGCAGTCACGGCCGGCTACCTGGCGCGGCGGGCCGGGCGGATCCCGAAGCGCTTTTGGGCGCAGGCGTCGAGCCCGGCGCGATGAAAACAGCCGAGCGATGAAACGATATGTCGCACTTGGTAGTTCGATGGCCGCCGGTCCCGGTATCCGCCCCCGGGCGGCGGGCTCACCCCGGGGCTCGGGTCGTTCCGCCCGCAACTACCCGCATCTGGTCGCCGAACGACTGAACCTCGAACTGGGCCGGGATTTTGTCGATGTCACCTTCTCCGGCGCAACCACCGCCCACGTGCTCGCCGATCACCAGCGTGGCGCACCACCCCAAATCGCGGCACTGGACGGCTCGGAGAGCCTGGTCACCGTGACCATCGGCGGCAACGACGTCGGCTACGTTCCGCTGCTGATGGCCGCGTCGTTGCCCCGCCCGTTGCGACATCTGCCGGTGCTTGGCGCCCGCATCTCTGAACTGCTGAACCGCGACAACCGCGACCTGGCCCTGGTCGCGGTGTTCGATTCGTTGTGCACGGTTGGCCGCACCGTGCGTCAGCTCGCCCCGAACGCTCGGGTTTTCTTCGTCGACTACCTGACCATCCTGCCGCCCGCGGATACGCCGGCCCCGCCGCTGTCCCACGCAGATGCCGAGCTGGGCCGCCACGTGGCTGCGACACTCGAACAAGTCACGGCCGACGCGGCTGCCGCGACGGGCTGCGAGGTCATCGGCGCCGCCGCCGCCAGCCGGCAACACCACGCGTGGTCGGCCGAGTCCTGGACTACCAGACCCGGTCTGCCGCTACCGGGCCGGCCGGCTCCGCTGCATCCCAACGGGGCCGGGATGCGCGCGGTGGCCGAGTTGGTTTCAGACCGGTTGTAGCCCGACTGCGATGGTCAGCCGTTGGCCCGCCACCACTGGTAGAGCGCCGGGACGTCGGTGTTGGACCCGCGGATGTAGCTCAACAAGTTCTTGGTGTCGGTGGTCCAGATGACCTCAGCGGCATTCTGGTAAGTCCCGCACGCCGCTTGTCCGGCGCTGGTGGTGGAACTGCCCTGGTGCCACGTCGTAGGTGACTGCTGGTCTCCGCAGGCGGTCAGAACGTCGTCGTCGATGCTGGCTTTGAACGAGCCGGCTAAATCGTCGCCGGTGCTGAAGAGGATGTACTTGGCCTGGACGGGCCCGCTGGGGTCGGGGCTTTGTCCGCAGGTGAGTGCGGCCAGCTGGCCGCGGGTGAGGTTCTGGGCGGTGCAGTTGTTGAGGCCATAGCCTTTCGATAGCGAGGCGGCCAGTGTGTTGATGTCCGCCGCGCTACCGGTGGTGCCGGGGTCTGCGTCCGCGGTGGCGGTACCCGCGAAGGCGAAACCGAGCGTTGCAGCCGTCGCGGCGCACAGCGCATGGGTGAGACGAGACATCCGATGACTCCTTGTGGGTTGCCGGACCGGCATGCGGCTGCGCTGACGATCAGGAGTGCATCTGTGTCGCTCACCGGAAATAGTTCTGCTGCTGAATAGGAATCGTAAGCCTCCCTCGTGGCAATGCAACATATTCCGCTGGACATTGTCATTTCGGGAATCATTTCCGGCAAAGTTCGCGCAATATTTCCGCATTACGGTGGTGCGGGGCCAAGTCACGTTGAGTCGCCGATGCCCGGTGTCGAATAACGGTGAAAACCACAGGTAAGCAACATTTTTCGCAATCAGACCGGGTGCGGCCCGCAACGGTGGTCATGCGGGCGCCCAGCACTGGGCCGCGACTACGCCGGAACCGGACTCTCCGCCGGTAATGCCGTCGTGACCCCCGCTCGGGTAGGGTAAGCACCGCTTGACGCCAGCTAACTCCTCGTGACCGGAGATTCAATGACTGAACAGCCGCCTCCCCCGCCCGGATACCCACCTCCCCCGCCCGGATACCCGCCACAGCCGCCCGCTGGACAACCGCCGAGTAACTACTTGGTGTGGTCCATTTTGGTGACCCTTTTCTGCTGCCTCCCCTTCGGTATCGTGGCGATCGTCAAGTCGAGCCAGGTCAACGGGTTATGGGCACAGGGCCGTTACGCTGAGGCGCAGGCATCCGCGGATAGCGCCAAGAAATGGGTAACTTGGTCGGTTGTCGTTGGCCTTATCGTGATCGTGATCAACGTGATCCTGGCTGCGACGGGTGCCTACAACGCCCCGGATTCCAACGCGGCGATGATTGCCGCGATGTTCTGAGCCGGGTTGCGATCATGGTGACCCGCCACGGGTCGGCGCCGCTGAGGTTGGCGGCGCCACTGATGGTGGCCGCGTCCACGACGTTGGTGTGTGCCGCCATCTGGGTGGGTGACCCGACCACCCCGAACGGCCCGCTACCGGTATGCCCCACCAAGGCTCTGTTGGGTATCGACTGCCCCGGATGCGGCAGCTTGCGTATGTTGTATTCGCTCATGCACGGGAATCTCGTCGCGGCCGCCGGGTTCAACGCTCTGGGCCTAGCGGCGGCGGTGCTGTTGGTGTGGGCGTACCTGGCGTGGACGTATGGCCGCGTGACGGGGAGAAGGATCCAGAGCTGGCAACATCACCGCTGGTCCGCCGCGGTGACTCTGGCATTGGTGGTGGCCTGGTTTGTGGTGCGCAACATCCCTGTTGCGCCGTTCAGTGCACTGTATGTCTGACACCAGACGGTGCTGATCCCGGGCGCCGTACGGAGTCTTCGTGTCAATCAGCGCTCCGCTTGCGCCGCGGTCTAACCTTGGGCGAGATGGCGAACAAAGCAAAGACGATCCCGGCGGCGCTCGCCGTCGTCGTCCTGACCGCATCCTCGACCGGCTGCTTCCATCGGTCGGCCGACTCGCAGCGGGCGACCGGCAACCCCGCCGCGGCCGAGTTCGCCACCGCGCTGCACAACAAGGTCACGGCCGACGCGATGATGGTGCACCTGTCGAAACTCCAGGACATTGCCAATGCCGATAACGGCACCCGGGCGGTAGGCGGCCCCGGGTACGAAGCCAGCGTCGACTACGTGGCAACTACATTGCGCCACAGCGGTTTTGATGTGCAGACGCCCGAATTCTCGGCGCGGGTGTTTCACGCCGACAAACCAGTGGTGACCGTCGGCGGCAAGTCCGTGGAGGCGCGTGCGCTGGACTTCAGTCTGGGCACCCCGCCGGACGGGGTGAGTGGGCCGCTGGTGGCCGTGCCTACCGGCGACCGCCCGGGCTGCGCGGCCTCCGACTACGACACGCTGCCGGTGCGAGGCGCCGTGGTGCTGCTGGATCGCGGCACTTGCCCATTCGCCCAGAAGGAGGATGTCGCGGCGCGGCGCGGCGCCGTGGCGATGATCGTCGCCGACAATGTCGACGAGGAGCAGATGGGCGGCACCCTGGGGCCGAACACCGATGTGAGGATCCCAGTGGTGGATGTGACCAAGTCCGTCGGGGTGGACCTGCGCGCGCAGCCGGGACCGACGACGATAAAGCTGAATGCGAAAGTCCAGAGTTTCAAGGCCCGCAACGTCATTGCGCAGACCAAGACGGGGTCGCCAACGGACGTGGTGATGGCGGGTGCGCATTTGGACAGCGTGCCCGCCGGACCGGGCATCAATGACGACGGGTCGGGGGTGGCCGCGGTTCTGGAGACCGCGGTGCGGTTGGGCAACTCGCCGCCCGTGCACAACGCGGTACGCTTCGGTTTCTGGGGTGCAGAGGAACTCGGGCTGATCGGATCGCGCAACTACGTCGAGTCGCTGGACCTCAACGGCCTCAAAGACATTGCGCTGTACCTGAACTTCGACATGCTCGCATCGCCGAATCCCGGCTACTTCACCTATGACGGAGACCAATCGCTGCCGCTGGACGCCCGCGGCCGGCCGGTGGTGCCGGAAGGCTCGGCCGGCATCGAGCGCACGCTGGTCGCCTACTTGAAGTCGGCCGGCAAGACCGCGCAGGACACCTCGTTCGATGGTCGTTCGGACTACGACGGATTCACGTTGGCGGGTATCCCTGCGGGCGGCCTGTTCTCCGGTGCCGAGGTCAACAAGTCCGACGAGCAGGCCAAGTTGTGGGGCGGCACCGCCAACGCGCCGTTCGATCCCAACTATCACCAGAAAACCGACACCCTTGACCACATCGACCGCACCGCGCTGGGCATCAACGGTGGCGGCGTCGCCTATGCGGTGGGTCTGTACGCGCAGGATCTCAGCGGCCGCAACGGAGTTCCCACCACCCAGGACCGCACGCGTCACGTGCTTACCAAGCCATGATCGGGCGACTGGCCGCGACACTGCTGCTGACCGGGCTGCTGGCGGGATGTTCGTCGTCGCGGCCGGGACCGCCGGCGGCGACGCCGGACCTTGGCCATAGATTGGCCGCGGCGGTGAGCGCGGACCATATGTTCACCCACCTGCGCGCACTCCAGGATATCGCCAACGCCAACAAAGGGAGTCGGGCCGAGGGCACGCCGGGCTACGACGCCAGTGTCGAGTATGTGGCTAAGACATTGCGTGACAGGGGCTTCGAGGTATCGACGCCGCAGTTCGATCGGCTCTATGCCGTGTCGCCGGGGAAGCCGGCGCTGACCGTCGCCGGCCGAAGCTATCCGGTTGACCAGGCCTCGCTGTTGGTCCGGACACCGCCCGGCGGCCTGACCGGCCAGCCGATCCGGCCGACACAGCCGTCCGGGTGCGCGGCCGGCGATTACCCCGCTGAGGTGCCCAAGGGTGCGATCGCCGTCGTCGACGACGCACGATGCTCGGTAGTCGACAAGCAGAACAGCGCAGTCGCCAGGGGCGCGGCAGCGCTGATCGTGCTCAGCGCCCCCACAGGCCAGGGAGCTCCGCCCACCTTGTTCAACCCCGGTTACTTCAAGCAGCTCACCGTCCCGGTCGCCGTTGCCGGTGCCTACGGCGCCTCCGCGCTGGCGCACGCGACCGCGCCGATACGGCTGGTGCTGGACGCCGAGAACAGCAACATCACATCACGAAACGTGCTGGCGCAAACCAAGACCGGCTCGCCGCATGAGGTAATCATGGTCGGTGCGCATCTGGACAGCCCGCGTGGTGGGCCGGGCATCAACGACAACGGTTCCGGCGTGGCTGCGGTGCTGGAAACTGCGCTGCAGCTGGGCCCGTTGGCTCCGGTGAACAACGCGGTGCGGTTCGTGTTCTGGGGAGCCGAGGAGGACGGCCTCAACGGCACTATGGATTACGTCTTCGGCATGGATCGCGATCAGCTCAACGACATCGCGCTGTACCTGAACTTCACCATGCTGGGTTCGCCGAATGCCGGGTTCTTCACCGACGACGGCGATCAGTCCGGTCCGCCGGGGCCCGGGGTGACGTTCGGCGATGTGCCCGAGGGATCGGCCGGCATCGAGCGCACCCTGGCCGGCTATCTGTACCTGGCCGGCAAGCGGCCCGCGGACATGCCGTTGAACGTCAGGGCTGACTACCATCCCTTCATGGTCGCGGGTGTGCCGATCGGGGGTATGACCGCCGGTGGTCCGCAGACGAAAACGACGGTGCAGGCGCGACTATGGGGCGGTCAGGCCGGTGTTCCGTTCGACCCCAACTACCAGAGCCCTCGCGACACAGTCGACAACGTCAACCGGGAAGCATTGGCGGTCATGGGTTCTGGCGTGGCATTCGCAGTCGGCAGCTATGCGGAGTCAATCGGGGGCGTCAACGGCGTCCCGCCGCATGACAAGCGACATCGCACGCGGGTGCCATAGCCGATCGGCCAGGTCGCCCATCAATAGGCGTCCGCTTTATCAGAGTCAGTGTCAGTGGGACGACTCTACAGTCGCATGTATGTGCGATAACGCACAGAGTTTCGCGGCGGTGTTGGTGGATCGCATCTGCGCGCCGTCGCGGGCGGAGAATCGGGCGGCTGGGGAGCGGCCGGCCGCGATCGGCGAGCTGGATGCCCTTCGTGGCGCCAGCCAACGCTGCCTTCGAATGAGCAGCAAGTTATACCGGTCGTGTCGAGCGGGTCGTAGGGGTGGCCCAGCGGTCCTCATCAAATCTCTCATCTCAAATACGACGAGATATGAGGGTCTCAGATCTCGGTCTTGAAAGAATTGCGAACACTACCGAATGGCAACATCTCTGACGGACTGCGGATCCAGTCAGGCCGGTCGAAGGCTGTTGCCTCGACCTCAACCACCATCCCCGGCCAGGCGAGGCTGCTCACTCCGATCAGCGAGTGCGGCGGCGGTTCGATATCGCCGAGCGCCTGACGCTGCTCGCTTTCGTAAGCGTTCTTGTCCCGCATGTCCGTCAGGTAAGCAACGATCCGAACCACATGACTCAGGTCAGCTCCTTGTGCAGCGAGAATGGCCTTGATCTTGTCGTATGCCATCCTGGTTTGCGCTGCGCAATCCCCCCGATGGTGGATATGGCCGTCGGCTGGGTCTTCTGCTGCCATGCCGGCGACGAAAATCAGACGCCCGGGACTATCCACAATCGCCGCGTCGGCGAAAAGATCCTTGCTCCACTTGCCGTAAACGTTGGTCGTCGCCACGCAAACGCAGTCTAGTGGTGGACTGATTCTCGAGCCGGGTTGTTTGTTCCGGATTCAGTTGATATCGCAGGTCACCTGGTTTCCACGTAGACGGGCGACGGTTCGTAGCTGGGGCCTCTCATGGTCAGCTCCGTGCACGTGAGTGGTTACTAGCTGGGCAATCCTTTCTTAACGGCCGCGTCTTGTTTCTGGGCGATGTCGAGCACGAAGTCCCGCGGAGCGGGATCGTTGGGTGCGCTGTCGAACTCCAAGTCGACGACTGCCCTCCCCTCGGCGAATGTCAGATAAGTCACCGCTTTTGATTTGTCGGGAGACAGGCCCACGGCTATCAGCCCGTTCGTCCCTACTTCGAACGGCTGTGGGGCGTCAGTGACGTATTTGCTGTAATCGGACGCGCGATCTTTGGCCGCCTGGGCGGCCACCGCTGGATCAACAAAGATGATGAGAAGGTCGTCGATAGTGTTCGTCCGGCCGGGATTGGTGAACGTCACCCCCACTCCGGCCGTACCGCCGGGATTCTGTAGTGGCGGCTTCAAGGTAGTGGCATTAGCGGCGACGTCGCTCGCCTGGATCAGCAAGGAGGTGTAGTCGGCCAGTGGTGCGGACCCCGGCGGCGCCGTGCTCGACGTAGTCGATGCTGCTGAACTCGACGACGCCGCTGAAGTTGACGACGCCGTCGATGAGGGAGACGAGTTTTTGCCGCTGCCGCAGGCTGTTGCAACAGTCAGCACGGCGGTGACCACCACTCCGACGCCGCAGGTCCGCACCATAGTCATCGTCTGCCTCGGTTGCATGACAGCTATTTGTACGGCAGACATCACGTACACAGCAATACCTGCTCAAAGGCTTGGCCGAAGATATCGCTGCGGGTCCAGACCAGGTAGACCGCCTGCAACTGGAGCTTGCTGTCGAATTGCTCAGCGACGTAGGTAAATACGTCGAGAACACAATCGTTGAGGACTACATGCGGAGGGGCCAAGCGCTTCGCGATCTGGTGAAATCTGTGCTGGCCCGCAATACATTTTCAGCCCAAGACGGTCTCGTGGGTCTCCGGACATGCCGGGGCGGTTCAACGCACGCCGATCGGGCGGTCGTGGCCAGTGCGAAGTTGGGCTTGGCGGTCAAAGAGCGACCAATTGATCATCAGGGGTGTGTCCCCCCGGACGGTCCAGGGCGTACCCCAACCGCCCGCCGGCGCGGTGGGAACGGCCACCACACCCGGGCGATCGGGCGACCCTGCAGGCGTGCGATGCGTACGCTGCCACCGATCAGCACCGCCGCAAGCGGCAGCTCCCCCAGTGCAGCGGTTAGAAGCGACACAGCAAAGTCGCTACGCTTGGCGGTCAGCACGTCGAACCACGCGTCGCAAACGAGCAGAACACCCGTCGAAAACGCGAACAGCGTCAGCAAGTGGTGCCGGACGAAGCCGAGCACCGCGGTCGCAATCATGAACGCCAGCAGCAAGACATCGAAGCCGACCCAGGTCGCTTGCCAATGCTGGGCGCTGTAGTTCTGTGGCAGGGTCAACCCCAGATAGATAGTCCACGGGATCAACGCGATCGCGGCGCTGAGCGCCAGCCACTCGCGGATCCGGCGAATCTGGACCACACGCCGTGATCGCATCACTGACTAGTACCCAACCGATTTATAATTGTCGGCGGCACGAACACCTCCACGGCCAACACCAATCCCGACAGGTACATGCCTGGCTAGCACTGACGACACCAGCACGTCGATTCCTCAGAGACCACCAACACCACCGGGCGCTGCAGCAGTCGCACCATGGCGATGATCGTAGTGATAGGGACGGTCGATGACCCCGAGCGCAATCCCGCTCGGTTCGCGGTGTTTGAATACCCAGCTCCACCGTGACGGCTCAAGTAGCCCTGGCGCTGCACGAAAGAATCAGCACCGGGCCCCCGCCTCTGGTTCACCGCGATCGCATCCGATCACTTGAGGGCCGACAACACCCCAACAAGGAGACCAGCATGGTGGAACTGAGGCCCACCGCTGGCATGAGCTTCTTGCCAAGTTGACGTTCTCATGGGGTGATCTGCGGCCGTCTTATCGCTGCGGGCGTTGACGATGACGTCGGTGCCGCGGCCGGCCAGCTCCGGCACGATCGCTCGCCCGAAATTCCGCTCCGAGCCCGTGACCAATGTTGTCTTGCCTGCAATTCCGAAGTCGTCACTCACGTTCGACTCCTCACGTCCTGATCTACCTGGCTTAGCTTCCGCGCATTCGGAAGGAACCTCAAACTGTCCTTCAGTAATCCGGTGCCATCGTTTTGTCAAGACATTTTGGGGGTGGCGCGACCAACAGTTGCCCGATGGCACGGAAATTCTTGCAACGTACCCCCCGCTGATGCGTGCGAGTAGTCAGGTGGGCCAGGCGCTCACTGTTCTGCTGCAGCAATCCATTCTCGTGCTTTGTCGGCTTCAGCTTCTGAAAACGCCCGGTACTCTCCGGGCCACAGGAAGCCGAACAACTCGCTGAACTTCGCGAGGTGTTTCGCCCAGGAGACATCGGTGACCACTGCGCAGCGTTCCCAGTCGAAGAAGTGGCTAAAGCCGAATTTCTGATCCTCCCAGACCGCGCCGGGGTCGAAGCCCTCCAAGTCAGGGGCGATCTCGAAGTAGATCCGTAGCTTCTTGTGCCGACGCAGCCGATCTTCGAAGTCTGGTATCAGCACCTGGTCGTAATCGGCCGTCGTCACATGCCCGTGGTACGCGAAGGCCGCCACGTTGTCGGGAAAGCCCTTCAGCAGTTCGATCATGAACTCCACCTCGAATTAGGGGACCTCTCTGATCGTGTCGACGTTTCCTGCGCGAACGTCTGGGCTCAAGAGGCTTAAGTCACCGACGGCTCGGAGGGTTGCGGCCATCGGGCGTGGTACCTCGATGCAGTAGAGACTTTGGCCTCTTACACCAGGGCACTGGTGAAGAAACGATGACAACACCGCCGCAGACCCCTATGTCCATTGAGGAGGAGATCCCGTGATCGAGGTGCTGACGAACTTTCCCGACAACATCACGGCGTGGGCGTTCCATGGGCATGTGACGAAGGCCGATTACGACCAGGTGCTGATACCGGCCTTCGAAGACAAACTCAATCGGTACAAGAAGGTGCGGATCTACTGCGAGGTCGCACCTGATTTCGTCGGGGTCGCTCCTGGCGCGGTCTGGGAAGATACGAAGTTCGGCTTCAGTCACCTCTTTGATTGGGAACGCGCCGTGCTCGTCACTGACTTGGAATGGATGAAACACGCGGTGAAGTTCTTTGGTGGTTTGTTCGGTTTCCTGCTGCATGGGGAGTGGCGTGTATTCGCGAGCGCTGAAGCCAACAAAGCGCGCGAGTGGGTTATCGAAGCCCAATAGCACGTGCGTGACCCGTTTATGAGCGGCACGACCCTGCCCGGACCGACCGATGCACCGATCGGACCGTCATGATGCCGCAGCGTCGTCCCCGCGCCCAAAACTGCATCCACTACATCAAGCCGAACGCCGACACAACCGCCAAGCCCTGCTAACGCCCAAATCGCACAGACCGGGCCGGCGCCACCCGGCGACGACGAACCACCGCCCTGCTTAAGGCATGGTCCTGGCGCGCACGGGCCCTGGTAATTCGCACGACGAATATCAGCCCAGTCGTTCATATTTCGCAACGGTCTTGGCGAGTTCGATATTGATGGTGAACCGCGGCCTTCGTTTGGGCAGCCACTGTAAACCGGCGGCTCTAGAATGAAGATCCCTTTGGTGCTGCCGTGCAGCCGGTCGGGATGAGGTTTGGTTATGGATAACCGCGCGCGGAATCGACGTCGTGCGGCATTGCTGAGGGCGGCAATCGCCTGCGCCGGAGCGGCACTCGTGGTGGCGGGATGCGCGACGTTCGTCGACGGCCGGGCTCTGTCGATGCTCAACGACCCTTTCCGGGTGGCGGGTCTGCCGGCGACCAACGGTCCCAGCGGGATCCGTTCGAACGCACCCAGTCCGACCGGCACGGTGGTGAACACCGACAACGGGGCGATCAACACGTTGGCGTTGCTATCGGTCAACGACATCGAGGAATACTGGAAGTCGGCGTACAGCCAATCGCTGAAGGGAACTTTCGTTCCAGTCGCCAAGTTGGTGTCCTACGACTCCACTGATCCGAACAGCCCGATCGTGTGCCACAACGATACCTACAAGCTCGTCAACGCCTTTTTCACCTCGCGCTGCAACCTGATCGCCTGGGATCGCGGTGTGTTCATGCCCGTCGCGCAAAAGTATTTCGGCGACATGTCCGTCAATGGTGTGCTGGCGCATGAGTTCGGGCATGCCCTGCAACATATGGCGAAGCTGGTGACCAGAAAAGACTCCACCATCGTTCGCGAGCAGCAGGCCGATTGTTTCGCGGGTGTCTATCTGTTCTGGGTGGCCGACGGCAAGTCGCCGCGCTTTACGCTGAGTACCGCTGACGGGCTCGACCACGTGCTGGCGGGGATCATCACCACCCGTGACCCGGTGATGGACACCGACACCGAAAACGACGACGAACACGGGTCCGCGCTGGATCGGATCAGTGCCTTCCAGATGGGCTTTATCAACGGCGCCTCGGCCTGCGCGGGGATCAACACGAAGGAAATCGAAGCAGCGCCGCGGTGACCTGCCGAACGCTCTACGGTTGGACTACAACGGAAACGCGGAGACCGGCGAGGTCCCGATCAACCAAGACACCTTGTCGATGTTGATGGACCTGTTGGGGACAGGTCTTTTCGCCCAAGAGCCCGCCGGCGTTGTCCTACCGGCCGGTCGATTGCCCCGACGCCAAGGCCAGCACGCCGGCGTCCTACTGTCCGGCCACGAACACCATTGTGGTCGACCTGCCTGGACTGGCCGCGATGGGTAAGGTCGCCGACGAGAAAGAGCACACCCTGCCGCAAGGCGACGACACCGCCCTCTCGGCCGTGATGTCGAGGTATGCGCTGGCGGTGCAGCACGAACGGGGCCTCCCGATGCAGAGCCCGTGGACCGCGCTGCGGACGGCGTGTCTGACCGGCGTGGTCCACCGCAAGATGGCCGAACCCATCGACTTGCCGTCCGGTAAGGGACTCTTGCTGACGGCCGGTGACCTCGACGAAGCAGTTTCCGGGCTGCTCACCAACCACCTGGTGGCCAGTGACGCGGACGGCACCAGTGTGCCAGCCGGCTTCACCCGGATAGCGGCGTTCCGTGGCGGGGTGACCGGCAACATGGATGCGTGCTACACGCGCTACCCGGGATGACGAAAGATAACCCTTAGCAACCTATCTCGGCGATCTTGGGAATCAGGTGATCGCCGAGGCGGTGGATGAAGCCGACGGGGTCGGGGTTTCCGGGGATGGGGCCGACGTTGATCATCTCGACGCCCAGCCCGGCGTAGCGTTCCACGGTCTTCAGGTAGCCGTCGGTGTCTTCGAACGGATCGGCGAAAACGCCAACCGTCTTGCGGATTTCGCCGGGGTCTCTGCCCACCGCGTCGCAGTGGCGACGCAGCACGTCGATCTTGTGCGTGAGTTCGTCGACGTCCGACACCGTGCTGTTCCAGATATCGGCGTACTGCGCGACCAACCGTAGCGTCTTCTTCTCACCATTGCCGCCGATCAGAATCGGGGGGCGCCGGATCGGCTGCGGCTCGCAGATCGTCTCGGCCAGCTGAAAGTGCTTGCCGTGGTAGGGGCCGTTGTTGTCGCTCCACATTTGCCGGCAGATCTGCAGCGTCTCTTCGAGCATCTCGAAGCGTGGGCTGACCGGCGGATACGCAATGCCGAGGGCGGAATGTTCGCGTTCGTACCACGCCGCCCCGAGCCCCAACATGGACCGGCCTTGTGACAGTACGTCCAGTGTGGTGACCGTTTTGGCCAGCACACCGGGATTGCGATAGGTGACCCCGGTGACCAGCAAGCTCAGGTCGATCCTCGTCGTGTGTCCGGCGAGGAAACCCAACGACGTATAGCCCTCGAGGAACGGATCCTGTGCGCGCCCAACATTTTCCATCTGGAAGAAATGGTCGGCCAAGGTGAACAGCGTCGCACCGCCCTGCTCGGCAGCCCGGGCCGCGCCGGCCAGCGTCGGGCCCAGCGCCGCTGCATCGCCGGGCAGAAAATCGATGAAATGCACTCCCAATTCCATTGCAGTCCTTCCCCCTCACTGTTCGGTCAAGCGCTCGAGCAGGGATAACGCGTCCAGGATGATGCGGCGTTCGCGTTCGGAATACCGCTCCTGCATGGCACGCGCCAGCCACTCCTCCCGCGCCTGACGGTCGGTCTCGGCGCGTTGTCGGCCCGCCCCGGTCAACGAAACCACTTGGCGCCGGGCATCTTCCGGATCGGGCGTGCGCTCGATGAGTCCGCGTTGCCCGAGGGCGGCCACTATGGCGGCCATCGACTGCGGACGCACCCGCTCTGCCGCGGCCAGCGCGCTGGCCGATGACGCGCCTTCTTTCCAGAGCCGGGTGAGCACCGCCGTCTGGGACGGCGTCAGATCCTCAGCAACCGCGAGATCTCGCAGCCGACGCCGGAGCCGGCTGAAGAGCACCCGCAGATCACGGGCGGCCGCCACGGCGGAGTCGCCGACGCCATCCATAGCACCATCCTAGATTATGCAGTTGAAGCTGTCCAGTTTAAACTAAGTAAATCAGCGCAGCAGCCGCAGCGCGGCATCGACGGCGAGCGCGGCCACGTCGAGCGTCCTCGACCGCAAGTCGTGTCGCGCGCCGGTGATTTCGACCAGTTCGGTTGGTGCGGCGATCAGCGCCGCGGCAGCACGCACCTCGGCGGGTGTGCCGAAGGGATCCGACGTCCCGTAGCTGAACACGGTGGGCACCGTGATGTCGGGCAAGTGTTCGGTGCGGGGCCGCTCCGGTTTACCCGGCGGATGGACCGGATAGGAGAACAGCGTCAGTACATCCACCGGCGCTGCTGCCTCTTCCCTTGAGGCGGTAACCACCATGGATGTCTGCCGGCCGCCGTAGGAGTGCCCGCCGGCGATCAGCGGACCATCGGCAAGGCTGCGGCACACGGTGATTGCCTCGACGATGCCGGCGCGGTCGGTGGCGGCCGAGCCGGACGGTGGACCGGTGGGCCGGCGCCGGCGGTAGGGCAGGTCGTACCGCACCGCGAGCCAGCCGCGGCGCGCCCATTCGTCGCAGACCTGCTGCAGCAGAACAGATTCCCGGTTGCCACCGGCGCCGTGGGTAAGGACCACGACACCATTTGGGCGCCCGTTCGGTTCACCGACGGGTTGGTGCGCGACACCCGCGATCTGCTCGAGATTCATGACAGCCGAAACAGCGGAGATACCGGGCCGTGGCCGCGGCCCAGCGGATAGGCGGCGCGCAGGCATTCGGTGACCCATCGCTTGGCGAACCCGACCGCGTCGGGCACGGTGAGCCCGTGCGCCAGCGCGCACGCGACCGCGGTCGCCAGCGTGTCACCACCGCCGTGGTCATTGCCGGTCGGCAACCGCTGCGCGTCGAACTCGTAGAAGTCGGCGCCTTCAGAAGGGCCACCGTAGAGCAGATCGCAGCTGTGCTGCGACGACCGCAGGTGTCCGCCCTTGACCAGTGCCCACCGCGGGCCCAGCGCATGCAGTGCCTTGGCCGCCGCCCGCTGCGATGCCGGGTCGACGACGTCGATATCCACCAATAGCCGCACCTCGTCGAGGTTCGGTGTCACCAGCGTGGCCAGCGGAAAGAGTTGGTCCCGAAGGGTATTGAGCGCCGACGGCGCCAGTAGCGGATCCCCGTGCATGGACGCGCACACCGGGTCAACCACCAGCGGGACCGTCAACTCGAGCCGGCACCAGGTGGCCGCCACCGTGCTGATGATGTCCGACGATGCCAGCATCCCCGTCTTGGCGGCCTGGATTCCGATATCGGAGACCACGGCTTCGATCTGGCCGGCCACAACATCCTCGGGTACTTCGTGAAAGCTCTTGACCCCCAACGTATTCTGCACGGTCACCGCGGTGACCGCAACGCACGCGTGCACACCCAGCAGCGCCATGGTGCGCATATCGGCCTGGATGCCCGCGCCGCCCCCCGAGTCCGATCCGGCGATGGACAGCACCCGCAGCGGGGTGGTGCCCGGCGGCGCCAGGGGCAGGTAGTTCACTGCGTGATCGGCAGATACACCCGGTTGCCGTGCTCGGCGAACTCGCGCGATTTAGCGGCCATACCTTCGGACACTTCTTTCTCGAAAGCCGCCGAGATCGCTTCCTCGCTGTCCAGCCCATGGGCGGCCGCATAGTCGCGGACGTCCTGGGTGATGCGCATCGAGCAGAACTTGGGGCCGCACATCGAGCAGAAGTGCGCGGTCTTGGCAGGTTCGGCGGGCAGCGTCTCGTCGTGGAACTCCCGGGCGGTGTCGGGATCCAGCGACAGGGCGAACTGGTCGTTCCAGCGGAACTCGAAGCGAGCCGTGCTCAACGCGTCGTCACGTTCCTGGGCGTGGGGATGACCCTTGGCCAGGTCCGCTGAGTGCGCGGCGATCTTGTAGGCGATCACCCCGTCTTTGACGTCCTTGCGGTCCGGCAGCCCCAGGTGCTCCTTGGGGGTCACGTAGCACAGCATCGCGGTACCGGCCTGGGCGATGATGGCCGCACCGATCGCCGAGGTGATGTGATCGTAGGCCGGTGCGATGTCGGTGGCCAGCGGACCCAGCGTGTAGAACGGGGCCTCCTCGCACAGTTCCTCTTCCAGCCGTACGTTCTCGACGATCTTGTGCATCGGGACGTGCCCGGGGCCTTCGATCATCACCTGTACACCATGGGATTTGGCGATCTTGGTCAGCTCGCCCAAGGTGCGCAGTTCGGCGAACTGCGCGGCGTCGTTGGCGTCGGCGATCGACCCCGGACGCAGCCCGTCACCGAGGGAGAAGGTGACGTCGTAGCGCGCGAAAATCTCGCAGAGCTCCTCGAAGTTGGTGTAGAGGAACGACTCCCGATGGTGGGCCAGGCACCAGGCCGCCATGATGGATCCGCCGCGGCTGACGATGCCGGTCACCCGCCTGGCGGTCAGCGGCACATACCGCAGCAGCACGCCGGCGTGCACGGTCATGTAGTCCACACCCTGCTCGCATTGCTCGATGACGGTGTCGCGGTAGATTTCCCAGGTCAGTTCGGTCGGATCGCCGTTGACCTTCTCCAGCGCCTGATAGATGGGCACGGTGCCGACCGGCACCGGGGAATTGCGCAGGATCCACTCGCGGGTTTCGTGGATGTTCTTGCCGGTGGACAGGTCCATGATGGTGTCCGCACCCCAGCGGGTGGCCCACACCATCTTGTCGACCTCCTCGGCGATCGAGCTCGTCACCGCCGAGTTGCCGATGTTCGCATTCACCTTGACCAAGAACGCCTTGCCGATGATCATCGGCTCGCTCTCGGGATGGCTGTGGTTGGCCGGGATCACCGCGCGGCCGCGGGCGACCTCGTCGCGCACCAACTCGGCGGGCACGCCCTCGCGGGCGGCGATGAACGCCATCTCCGCGGTGATCTCGCCGGCGCGGGCGCGCTGCAGCTGAGTCCCGCGGTCGCGGACCACCCCGGGCCGCGGCGGCAGCCCGGACGCCAAATCGATCACCGCGTCCGGATCGGTGTACGGCCCGGAGGTGTCATAGAGGTCGAAGTGGTCCCCGGTGGACAGGTTGACCCGCCGGAACGGAACGCGGAGAGCGGCCCCGCCGGCTCCGTCCACTTCGCGGTAAAACTTGCTGCTGCCGGCGATGGGTCCGGTGGTCACGGACGGTTCGACGGTGACGGTCATGTTGTCATCTCCCTACGCCGGCATTACCCGGTCAGGTTCCTACGGTCGACGGCCCCGAGCCGTCCTCTCAGCGCATTTGGGGTGCGCTCCCGCGACTTATGGATGGTCCGCACGCGACGTTACTCCCACTCTGGGCTGCGCGGCATGCGGGCGGGCCTGATCTATGAGGTCGGTAGCAGAGGGTGTCCCCCGGGTGGGAAGATGCAAACGTGCAAGAGCGCAGGCGAACGGGTGCAGCCACACCCGCCGGGGCCCGCAACCAGGAGCCCGGCCTGGTCGAGGCCGCCGCTGGGTTCTTGAATGTCGGCACCTTTCGTTTCTGGTTCCTGGGTCAAGGCTGGGAGTGGTCCGATGAGGTGGCCAGGATGCACGGCTACGAACCGGGGTCCGTGGTGCCGACGACGAAACTGTTGTTGTCGCACAAGCATCCCGACGACCGCGCACATGTCCAGGAACTGCTCGACCGCGCCTTGCAGTCGGCGGAGTCGTTTTCGAGTCGGCATCGGTTCATCGACACCGCGGGCAACGTGCACGACGCGATCGTCGTCGCCGACCGCATGCTGGACGAGTCCGGCGTTGTGGTGGGCACCGCCGGCTATTACATCGACTAGACCTCTTCCATCGCCTCGCCGAGTTCCTCGAGGATCTTGTTGTGGTGGCTGCTCGCCAGCAGGTGCCCGGCGGCGATGACCACCGCCACCGGCCAGTCGATGAGTTCGAATGCCGCCAGGGCGGCCAGACCTCCGAAGTAGGCCAATTGCTCGGGCCGGGGTATCTCGACGTGACCCAGCAACGGCAGGTTCACTACGAAAGTCTCGCCCTCGCGGATCTTCTGCACCGCTTCGCGCTGAGATGTCCCCCTGCGCGTCTTCTTTTCCGTCATCGTTTACCTTTCAGTAACAAAGGGTTTGCCGACTCGCCGGGTGGTGCCGTCACCGTCGGACGTATGTCGACGATGACCGATTCCGGGGGCGATCCGCTAGTTTCGTCGATCGCTTTGGTGCTGAGGGTGCCATTGCTGGAACTCTATGCGCTGCTGTGGCGCTTCGGGGTGGTGGAAATTCGGCATCCTGGTCGGAGGGCTCGTCGTTCGGCGGGGGCACATCAGGTTGTGGTGGTGGCGTGTGCGACGTGCCCCAACCTTCCGAAACCCGGTTCAGGGCGGCTATCGCGATGGTCGCCCCAGCGGCAGACCCCAGCCCTTGTGCCCAGCCGACAGGACCCAGCGGTGTGCAGCCGAGCAATTGGCTGACCACCGGAATGCTGATCAACGTTCCCATCGCCGTCAGCGAGCCCAGCGCGGTGAGCACGACCAGCGGGGCGTGGGAATCCAGCAGTGTCTGGCCCAATTCGGCGCCCACCAGGGCGACCAGTGCCACCGTGGACGCGCGTTGCGGGCGCCCGGTGACGCTTCCCATCGCCCAGGCCGCCGTCGTCGCCGCGGCCGTGGTGACGCCACGGATGGCGACCGCACGCCACAGGGCGGGCTGATCCGGGCCGCGTAGGCCCGGGTCGACCGCGCCGCGGGGCTCGCTGACCGCGAGGGCGGCAGCCGGCAGCGCGTCGGTCATCATGTTCACCAGCAGCAGCTGTCGAGTGTTCAGCGGCGAGGTCCCGGTGATCGCACTGCCGATGACGGCGAACAGCACCTCGCCGGCATTGCCGCCGAGCAGCACGGACACCGCCGCCTGCACCCGCTGCCAGAGTTGACGTCCCTCCCGGATCGCGTGCAGCAGCCCCTCGATACGGGCGTCGACCAGCACCACATCGGCTGCCATGTGAGCCGGGTCGCTGCCTCCGGCGACGACGCCGATACCGACGGTGGCGGCCCGGATCGCGGCGGCGTCGTTGGAGCCGTCCCCCACCATCGCGCACACCACGCCGGTACTCTCCAGCGTCTGGACGACCTGCACCTTGTTCTCCGGTGTCATCCGGGCGAAAATCACCCGCTTGCCCACGATGCGTTCCTGGTCTTTGCGCGACAGCGCGTCCCATTCCGGACCACTGATCACCTGCTCGGCGGTCACCGGCAGGCCAAGTTCGGCGGCAATGGCCGTGGCGGTTATCGGGTGATCGCCGGTGATCAGTTTCACGCCCACCCCGAGCCGGCGCAGATTCGCGATCAGGCCGACCGCTTGGGCGCGTGGGGTGTCGGACAACCCGAGGAAACCGGCCAGCGTCAACCCGTCCCGGGCTAATTCGGCGATGTCATCGGGGTTTTCCCGGATCGCCCGAGCCTGGGCCGGGGTCAGCCGCCGCTGCGCCACCGCGATCACCCGCAACCCGCGGGCGGCCATTTCGGCGACCGTTTCCTCCATGGTGGAGCCGATGTCGTCGCAGGCGGCGAGCACCACTTCGGGCGCACCCTTGACGGTCAGCTCGCGGTCGGTGACCGAGGCGGAGAAAGACCTGCCCGACCGGAACGGAAGATGGGCGACGGTCGGTGGGGCCGGACTCGCGTTCGCCAGGGCCGCAGCCGCTTCGACGATGGCGACATCGGTGGCATGCACGTGTGGATCGCCGTTGGACGGCGGTGCCGCGTGCGCGGCGCAGCGCAGTACCTCCTCGCGCGAGTACCCCGGCGCCTCGTGGACGTCTGCCACCCGCAGGCGGTTCTCGCTGAGTGTTCCGGTTTTGTCGAAGCAGACCACATCGATACGGCCGAGCGCCTCCACCGAACGCGGAACGCGGACCAGCGCGCCGAACTTCGTCAGCCGTCGTGCCGACGCCGCTTGCGCCAGGGTCGCCACCAACGGCATGCCTTCCGGGACCGCGGCGACGGCGATGGCGATACCGCTGGCCACCGCCTGGCGCAGGCCGGTACCCCGCAACAGGCCCAGCCCGCCGACCAGTGCACCGCCGGCCATGCTGACGGGGAAGGCCCGATTGGTGAGCTGGCTGAGCTGGTGCTGCAGACCGATGTCGGAGGAATGGTCGCCGGACACCAGCTCGGCAGCACGACGTTCCTGGGTGTCGGCCCCGACCGCGGTCACCACCGCGACCCCGGTGCCGGCCACCACGGTGGTCCCGGCGAACAGCATGCAGCGGCGCTCGGCGAGTGGGGCGCCCGGCGTAGCCTCGACCTGTTTCTCCACCGACAGCGACTCACCGGTCAGCGTGGACTCGTCGACCTCGAGATCGACCTCCTCGAGCAGCCGCGCGTCGGCGGGCACCACCTCGTGGGTTCGCACCTCGATGACATCGCCGGGCTGCAGTTGCGCCGCAATGACATCGGTGTAGACCCGCTCCCCGCCGGGACCGGTGACGACCTTCCGGGCCGGCGGGATCTGCTGAGCCAACAGTCGGTTCAGCCGATTCTCGGCGCGGAGCCGCTGGCTGGCCGCCAGGACGGAGTTCCCGGCCAATACCGAAAAGACCAACACCGCATCGACGGGCGAACCGAGTACCGCACTGGCCGCCGAGCCGAGCGCCAGCACGGGCGTCAGCGGATCAGTCAACTCGTCGCGGACCGCCCTGGCCAACTGCCAGAACGCGTGCGCGGGCGTTTCGGGCCGCGCGGCGCCAAGGGCTGCCAGCGCAAGTTGCCCGGGGTCGCCGGCCGGCTCCGCGGCAGGCGGAGGCAAAGCCCGACGAACGTGCTCGACCGACATCGCATGCCATTCCCGGACGGGCGCGGGGCGCGGTGCGTCGGCGTTGATGATGCCGCGAGCCAGCAGGTAGCCCGAGAGCAGACCGGCCGCTGCCCCGACGTTGACCGGTCCGATCCCGAGGCCGCGGACACCGGGAATCATCAACAGCGATCCCATAGCCGTCGCGCCGAGCGACAGCCCGATGCCTCGCTGGGTTGCGGTCCTGGCTGCGGGTAGCGCGTGCAGCAGCCGCCAAACGGCCCCCAGATCGGGCAATAACAGATCGGCGTTCAAAGGTGGTGGACTTCCCTTTCGCTGCGGCATCATCCCCAGCCCCAAGTCGGCAGACGAAATCGCTTGTGCGCCAGACGCCGACAGCACTGCCACAATTCGGCCCGCCTCGTGCAAGTCGGCTACCGCATGGGCGAGCGCAGCGTCGATGGACTGGCTTGCCTCGTTCGTCAAGGGCCGGACTTCGTCGAAAGCCGGTCGCAATTCATCCAGCGAGTCAACATCGACCGTGATCAGGTCCGCACCGGTGCGGTGTGCCTCGGTGACCACGGCCGAGGCCAACGGATCATGGGTGGGCAGAAAAAGGGCTTCGGCTACCGAATTCGACCGTTGAGACGCTATTCCCGGCACCGGGTGCCAGCCGGGGGACAAACCGTCCTTCTCGAGCAGGAGCTGAGCGCGGTTCCACGCGGCGGCCAGCTCCTTCTCGTCGGCGCCGCGGATGCGCGCCACCCGCAAGCTTTCGGTGCACAACACGCGCGGGTCGATGACGATCGCGTCGACCAGATCCAACCTGCGCAGCGCCTCCGACCGCAGCGGCAACACCGCGTGTCGATCGGCCAATCCGCGGCCCAGGGTGGCGGCGAATGCCTCGGGTGTGGTCCGGCTGGCCTTGGGGGCGGTCACCATGATCGCGGTGGCGGTCATGTTCAGGTTGCGAGTGACGGTGCCGACCACCCCGGCGCTGAGCGCCTGCAGGAGCGCGAATTGACCGGCGTGGCGGGCGGCGGGTCGGGACGGCCGGTGATCACTTGACACCGGCGGGGCAGGCGGTTGCTCGGCGTGCAGCGCCAGCTCCGGTTCGTGCCGTTGCCAGGCTCGGGCCTCGGCGCGGCATTCGGCGGCTTTCAGCGACTGCATCGCCAGCCCCACCGACAACGAGGCCGTCGACAGCGAGATGGTCTGCGCGGCCGCTGCGGCCAGCGTCAGCACGGAGTCGGTGGCGGGCCCGCCGATACTGCCCACGAGCAGACGGCGCAGCGCGGGCTGGTAGTCCACCAGGGAAACAACCGCCTGCACGGCGCTCGGAGCGGGCGGCAAGCGCAGCGCCCGGCCGGCCAGCGCTATGCCCAGCCCGGCCGCGTTGGCGGTCACGGTCGCCGCTCTGATCGCCAGCACCAACCCGTCGCCCGGCAGACTTGTCGCCGGCGCGCGCTTGCCCACGGTGCGTCCCGGGCGGCAAAGCTTTTCGGCATCGTTGACCACACGACAGAGGTCGCGCAGCGACGTATCGGGGCCGTCGATGCCGACGACGACGCGCGACAACGGGTAATTCAGGGCTGCTGACGTGACGCCGGGGTGGCCCCGGATGGCGTCGAGCACGACGCGTCCGAGTTCACCGTCGTGCGCGCGGTCCAGGCCGCGCACCTCGATCCAGGCGCGGCTCTCGCCGCGCCAACAGCGCCGGCTCAGCGTTGTCTGGGGAAAGTTGCCGGTCAGCGCCCTGGCGCCTTCGCGCAGCGGGATGGCGGCGATGCCGACACCGGTTACCGCCAGCGCGGTGGTTGCCTGGACGCTGCTCGCGACGGCACGCAACGGCAGAGATCGTCGTATTGAGGTGGCGATGCTCAAAGCTTGTTCGATTGGTCCTTGTCAGTTGGTGCTGCGCAGCTCGGTGGTGCCCGCCTGGCGGCCGGCCGCCTTCTTGGCTGCCGACTTAGTGGCGGCTTTCTGCGGCGCGGCGCTTTGGGGAGCTGGTTGTGCGGGCACCGGCTTGAGGTTCGCTTTCAGCGCCGGTGTCGGCTCCTGCTTGCGGTTCAATCTCTGCAACAACAAGGCACTGCCGCCGACTGCCAGCAGCACCGGCCACTCGACCAGGCCGGTGACGCCGAGCGCGCCGAAGGCCAGCGCGGCCGCCGGCGCCGAGTGACTGCCGCTGCTGATTCCGCGCTTGACGCCCTCCGCCGCTCCGGTCACGCCGCCCACAAACCCGTTCACCGCCGCGCCCCCCACGGCGCCAGCGGCCGCGGTCGTCGCGGTCGCCGCACGATTCACCGCCTGACCCACGCCTCGGGCTGCTCCGCCGATGACACTCATGATGACTCCCTGGCTCGTATGCTCCTGCCGCGAACTTTGCGTAGACCACCGGGTATACCCGCTGAACGCGAAGTTAACAGCAAAAAAACTGTTTCCGCTTCTAACAAACGAAAGCCTGCCACGTTGCAAACGCGCAGACAACGAGCCGCCGCATCTAATTTGCGTGAGCTTAACCTGCGCGCGGGGATGCCGCGAGCCCAGCGGGCGCGCCTAGTCACGCCGTAAATCAACGAACACCGGCGCGTGATCGCTGGCGCCCTTTCCTTTTCGTTCCTCGCGGACGATCTGCGCGTCTGTCACGCGACCGGCCAACGCCGGCGAGGCGAGGATGAAGTCGATGCGCATGCCTTGTTTCTTCGGAAATCGCAGCTGGGTGTAATCCCAGTAGGTGAAGACGCCGGGACCCGGGGCGAAAGGCCGCACCACATCGCTGAATTGCGCGTCCACAATAGCGCTGAACGCGCGGCGCTCCGGCTCGGAGACGTGCGTGGCGCCGGCAAAGAACTCGGTACTCCAGACGTCTTCGTCTTTCGGGGCGATATTCCAGTCACCGGCCAGGGCGATCTGTGCGGTGGGATCGTCGCGCAGCCAGCCGGCTGCCGTATCACGCAGCGCGGCAAGCCAATTCAATTTGTAGGTGTAGTGCGGATCGCCGAGTGCGCGGCCGTTGGGGACGTAGAGGCTCCAGACCCGGATACCGCCGCAGGTGGCGCCCAATGCGCGGGCCTCGGCGGTGGCGGCGACCTCTGGCTTGCTGCTCCAGCTGGGCTGGCCTTCGAACCCGATCTGCACATCGTCGAGACCGACGCGGGAGGCGATTGCCACGCCGTTCCACTGATTGAAGCCGACGTGGGCGACCTCGTAACCGAGTTCGAAAAACGGCAGGGTGGGGAATTGGCTGTCGGAACACTTGGTCTCCTGCATGACCAGCACGTCGACGTCGGCGCGGTCCAGCCAGTCGACGACGCGCTGCAGTCGGGTGCGAATCGAGTTCACATTCCAGGTGGCCAGCCGCAGGGTGCCGTCGGGCATGGCTAGACGGTATCCCAGGAGTTTGGGTTGGCCCGGACGTAGCGACGGCGATGGTGCAGCTGCAAACCCAGCGAATCGGCCAGGGCGGCGCGACTGCCGTGGCCGCCGACTTCCAGGTAGCCACGCGTAGCGCCACGGTCCGCGCCCCAGGCCAACAGCGCCTCGCACAGGCCCGCGGCGGACTGGTCGTCGGCGGCATGCACTGCCGACAAGCCCACCCACCGGGTCCCGTCGGGTGCGTCCGTCAGCGCCGCACGCGCGACCGCCCCGCCCCGGTGGGTGCCGAACACCACGTCACCGTCGATGACGGCGGTAAGCACGTCCACCGCAATCTCGCGCTGATAGGTGCGCAGCCAGGCATCGTCGGGGCGGGCGGACAAGGTGACGGACGGGTCGGGTTCACGCCTGCACATATCCGAGACATCGCGCACCAGGACTTGTTCGGTGTGTTCACCCGTCGCGCCTTGCGGCAGCCGCAACAAGCGATCGGCAATGGCCAGTCGTGCTGTCAGGCCGCGACGCTGATACCAGGCGACGATCGCCGGGACCGTGCTGACCTGCGCCGAAATATCCAGTGGCACTGCCGAATTAGCGGCCAAGCCAGCGTCGTGGCCGGCCCGTAGCAACCAGCCGTCCAGCCAGGTGTGTTCAGTGCCGGGCCAGGCCTTAGCGGCGGCATGCTCAAGCGCCCGGATTTGCGAGGTGCGTACCGGTGCGTCGGTCAGCACCCGCAGCGCGACGACGTCGGCGGGCGCGCACTCGACGACCGCGCCCGTTTTCGTCTGCACCCGCACCACCGGATCGACTGCCAGCAGGTGCCCCACTGCATCGGTCAGCGGCGGGACCGATCCGGCGGGGCGCCGGTAGCGAACCGTCACCCGCGTGCCCAGGGCCGGCCACGAGATCATGAGTGACCGAACGGGTCCGGCCCTTCGCCGGGCAACCATGACAGGCCGGGGACGCCCCAGCCGTGTGCCTTGACGGCGCGTTTGGCGCTTCGGGCGTACCGCCCGATGAGACGGTCCAGGTACAGAAACCCGTCGAGATGCCCGGCTTCGTGCTGCAGCATCCGCGCGAACAGGCCGGTGCCCTCGATGGTGATCGGGTTGCCGTCGGCGTCGAGCCCGGTGACCCGTGCCCACTGCGCGCGGCCGGTGGGAAACGACTCGCCCGGAACCGACAAGCAGCCTTCCTCGTCGGTACCCGGGTCGGGCATGGTCTCGGGTATTTCGGAGGTCTGAAGGACCGGGTTGATGACGACACCGCGGCGGCGGTCGGTCATTCCGCGGTCCTCGGCGCAGTCGTAGACGAACAGCCGCAAGCCATAACCGATCTGGTTGGCGGCCAGGCCCACCCCGTGCGCGGCGTCCATGGTGTCGTACATGGTGGCGATCAACTCGGTCAGGTCCGCCGGTAGCGAACCGTCGGCGGCGACCGGCACCGGCGCCGCCGGGGTATGCAGGACCGGATCTCCCACGATGCGAATGGGTACGACTGCCATGGTCGGCTAAGCTACCGCACGCCCGTGCCCAGCAAGTTGGCGATCCGGTGCGGGCAATCTCAGACGAATAGGCCGACTCGCGGGGTCTGGATGACGGCTTGAGGGTTCGGGGCGTGGTTCAATATTCGCCGAAACATGCCCTCAGGTAAGTCAAGTCATCAGAGCAGTTCGGGATCCGCCGGAAGGTCCAGGGGAAGCGATATGGACAGCGCCATGGCGCGGGCAAATCGATCGGGGGACGATGCTGAGATCGCCGATGGGCTCACCCGCCGCGAGCACGACATCCTCGCATTCGAACGCCAGTGGTGGAAGTTCGCGGGGGTCAAGGAAGAAGCCATCAAAGAGCTGTTCTCGATGTCCGCGACGCGCTACTACCAGGTACTCAACGCCCTAGTCGATCGGCCCGAGGCGCTGGCCGCCGACCCGATGCTGGTGAAACGGCTGCGACGGCTGCGCGCCAGCCGCCAGAAGGCGCGGGCAGCCCGGCGCCTCGGCTTCGAGCTCACCTGACACGTCCCTGCCTTTGCGGGTTCTGGCACTCTTCTGGATACAGTGGGCTCGATGAAAGAGCGAGTCCCCGACTCTACGGGCCTACCCCTGCGGGCCATGGTGATGGTGCTGGTGTTCCTGGGCATCATTTTCCTGCTGCTCGGGTGGCAGGCCCTGGGTTCTTCCGGGAACACCGACGACGACTCGGCGTCGCCGGTCAGCGTGACCAACACCACCAGCTCGTCGTCCACCCCGACGAGCAAGCCCGCGGCCCACCAGGCCGAGATACGCGTTTACAACATCTCGTCGAAAGAGGGCGTGGCCGCGCGCGTCAGGGACCAGCTCACGGCCGCCGGCTTCAAGGTCGACGCCATCGACAACCTGACGGTGCCCGACGTCACGGCCACCACGGTGTACTACACCGATGCCGACGGTGAGCACGCCACCGCGGACGCGGTGGGCCAGAACCTGGGAGCAGCCGTCGAACCGCGAATTCCCGCACTCAGCGGCCAGCCGCCGGGCGTCATCGTCCTTGTAGCGGGCTGACGCTCGCGGAAGCGGCGCCGGACAGTGGGACGTTACGGCCCGCTCCAAAATTTGGGGGGTCGTCGGGCTAGGCTTCCGCTATGTCTAAGCTCGCCGGTTCCCGCAATCCCGCTGCCGCCATGCCCGCACTATCCCTGTTGTCTTTGGCCACCTGCGTCGCGCTGCTGAGCGCGTGCTCGTCGCCGCAACACGCGTCGACGACACCGGGTACCACGCCGGCGATCTGGACCGGATCGCCGGCGCCGTCGGCAACCGGAACCCCGGGGGGTGCGCCCGCGGCAGCGCCGAACATCACGACCCATCTGACGGCACCCGACGGCACCCAGGTCGCGACCGCGACGTTCGAATTCAACAACGGCTACGCCACCATCACCATCGAGACGACCGGCCCTGGTCAACTCTCACCCGGCTTCCACGGGGTACACATCCACAAGGTCGGCAAGTGCGAGCCCAACTCGGTCGCCCCGACCGGTGGCGCGCCCGGGGACTTCTTGTCCGCCGGTGGCCACTTCCAGGTTCCCGGGCACACGGCGGAGCCTGCCAGCGGTAACCTGACCTCGCTTCAGGTCCGCAAGGACGGTTCCGCGATGCTGGTGACCACCACGGACGCATTCGCCATGGACGACCTGCTCACCGGCCAGAAGACGGCAATCATCATCCACGCCGGTGCCGACAACTTCGCCAACATCCCGGAACGCTATACCCAGACCAACGGAACAGCGGGCCCCGACGAGACGACGATGAGCACTGGCGACGCCGGCAAGCGAGTGGCGTGCGGTGTCATCGGTGCCGGCTAACAGGGCCGCTAACGGGGCCGCTAGAAAGGCCAACGCCCGCATCGATTTCGCTCCCTCGCCGCGGCCAACCATCGGCGTGGAGTGGGAGTTCGCGCTCGTCGACGCGCGGACCCGTGACCTGAGCAACGAAGCCACCGCGGTCATTGCCGAAATCGGCGAAAATCCGCGCGTGCACAAGGAATTGCTGCGTAACACCGTGGAAGTGGTCAGCGGTATCTGTGACAACGCCGGCGAGGCGATGGGGGATCTGCGCGACACCCTGGGTCCCGCTCGCCGCATCGTCCGGGAACGGGGCATGGAGCTGTTCTGCGCCGGAGCGCATCCATTCGCCCGGTGGTCGTCCCAGGAACTCACCGATGCCCCCCGCTACGCCGAGCTGATCAAACGCACCCAGTGGTGGGGTCGGCAGATGCTGATCTGGGGGGTGCACGTTCACGTCGGGATCTCGTCGGCGAACAAGGTGATGCCGATCATGACGTCGCTGCTGCAGTACTACCCGCATCTGCTGGCGCTGTCGGCGTCATCACCGTGGTGGGTCGGCGAAGACACCGGATACGCCAGCAATCGCGCGATGATGTTTCAGCAGTTGCCCACCGCCGGGCTGCCGTTCCAGTTCCAAACCTGGTCGGAGTTCGAAGGCTTCGTCTACGACCAGAAGAAGACCGGCATCATCGACCATATTAACGAAATCCGTTGGGATATCAGGCCTTCACCGCATCTGGGCACCCTCGAGGTGCGGGTCTGCGACGGCGTGTCCAACCTGCGCGAGTTGGGGGCGCTGGTCGCGTTGACACATTGTTTGATCGTCGACCTGGATCGCAGGCTCGACGCCGGTGAGACGCTGCCGACGATGCCGCCCTGGCATGTCCAGGAAAACAAGTGGCGCGCCGCCCGCTACGGCCTGGACGCGGTGATCATCCTGGACGCCGACAGCAACGAGCGACTGGTGACCGACGACCTCGCCGACGTGCTGACCCGGCTGGAGCCGGTCGCGAAGTCGCTGGATTGCGTTGACGAGCTGGCCGCGGTGGCGGACATACCGCAGGACGGCGCCTCATACCAACGGCAGCGTCGGGTGGCCGAGGAACATAATGGCGACCTGCGCGCGGTTGTCGACGCGCTGGTGGCCGAGCTGGAGATCTAGGTGTGAGTTATGACGGACCTCGAACCGATTGAGCTGGCGATGTTCCCGTTGGAGTCGGCGCTGCTGCCCAACCAAGATCTGCCGTTGCGGATCTTCGAGCCTCGCTACGCCGCGCTGGTACGGCGCTGCCTCGACAGCGGCGATCCGTTCGGCGTGGTGCTGATCTCCCGCGGCCGCGAGGTCGGCGGCGGTGATTCGCGTTGTGATGCCGGCCTCCTGTCGCGGATCACCGAATGCGTCGATCACGGCGCCGGCCGGTACTCACTGCTGTGCCGGACCGGGGAGCGAATCCGGGTGTCCGCATGGCTGCCTGACGATCCCTACCCGCGGGCGACCGTAACGCTGTGGCCCGACGAGCCCGGGGATCCGGTCACCGAAGCCCAGCTGCGCGATGTCGAAGATCGGGTGATGGCCTTGTTCGAGCGGATCGCGGAAGCCCGCGGCGCTGCGCTGCCGGATCGCGAGGTGCTGCTGGGCTACCACGAGGCCGGCCCCGACTTCACCGCCGGGCAACGCCTGTTCGTGTTGGCGTCTCGGGTTCCGCTCGGCACGGCCGACCGCTATACGGTGCTGTCGACGCCGTCGGCTGCCGATCGTCTTGCCGCGCTCAGCGAAGCCGTGGATGCGGTTACCGAGATGGTGGAGTTCCAGCTGTCCGAATAGCGAGCCTTGCGGGCGCGCTCGCTCGCCGGTGCGATAGAAACACATTGTTTTCCTAACAAGAGGGTGGGCGCGTGAAGGTACATCTTCAGGTCAACGGCTCACCGGTCGAGGCGCAGGCGAGCGCTGCCGAGATCGCCGCCACCGGTGCAGATGGTCTGTTCACCTTCGAGGGCCAGCACGATGTGTTCTTCCCCCTGCTCATCGCCGCCGGCGCAACCAGCCTGGACCTGATGACGAACGTGGCGATTGCCCCGCCGCGCAGTCCGTTGCACCTGGCGCACGCCGCTTACGACTTGCAGCTGTACAGCGGTGGCCGCTTCCGGCTCGGTCTGGGCTCGCAGATAAAAGTTCACATCGAAAAGCGCTACGGCAGTAGGTGGGACAGGCCCGCGGCGCGAATGGCCGAGACCGTCGCGGCGATCAAGTCGATATTCGCGGCGTGGGAAGGCCGGGGCCGCCTGGACTTTCGTGGCGAGTTCTACACCCACACACTCATGGCGCCCAACTTCGACCCCGGCCCCAACCCGTTCGGGCCTCCCGCGGTGCTGCTGGGCGCGCTGGGTCCGGTGATGACGCGCACCGCGGCAGAAGTTGCCGACGGGCTGCTGGTTATGCCGTTCAACAGTGCCCGCCACTTCGCCGAACGCACCATTCCCGCGGTCACCGAGGGACTGCGCCGTTCGAGCCGACCGTCCCACGAGTTTGCGATCATCGCCCAGGCCATGGTCGCCGTCGGCCGCGACGATGCCGATCTGGCGGCCGCCATCGACGGGGTCGCCGCACTGATCGCGTTCTACGGCTCGACTCCGGCATACCTGCCCGTCCTGGAGGCCGAGGGCTGGGCCGATATCCAGCCCGAACTGAACATGTTGTCCAAGCAGGGCCGCTTCACCGAGATGCGCCGGCTGATCACCGAGCCGATGGTGGCCCGAATCGGAATCGTGGGAAATCCCGAGGAATGCGCACAGCTGATCGCCGTACGGTTCGGCGACCACGCCGACGAGGTGTGCTGTTACTTCCCGTTTTACACTCCGAAAAACGCCGACCTCGTCGACCTGATCGGCGCCCTGCATCGGACCCCGGTGCCGCGATGAGCGCCGACGTCGTGGTCGACGTCAACGCCGGCGTGGCGGTGGTCACGCTCAATCGCCCGGATCAGCTCAACGCCTACACCGCCGAGATGGGCACGCTGTTGAGCCGCGCGTATCTGGAATGCGACGGCGACGACGATGTCCGGGCCATCGTGGTGACCGGGGCAGGCCGGGCCTTCTGCGCCGGGGCGGATTTCTCCGGTGGCGCAAGCCCGTTCGACGCCCCGGCGGACGACAGCACGTTCTCGGCGTCACCGATCAACCCGGCCGCCTTCGAATTGCGCAAACCGGTGATCGCCGCACTCAATGGTCACGCCGTTGGAATCGGCCTGACCATTGCGTTGCAGGCAGACATCCGCATCGTCGCCGATGACGCCAAATACGGTGTGGTGCAGGTCCGCCGGGGAGTGATACCCGACTGCATGTCGCACTGGACGCTGGCGCAGCTGACCACGTTGGGGGTGGCCGCGGACATCCTGCTGACGGGGCGAACATTCAGTGGGGCCGAGGCCGTGGCGCTGGGTGTGGCCAACCGGGCGTTGCCTGCCGGGCGGGTGCTCGACCACGCGGTGGAGATGGCCCGCGACATTGCGGTCAACGTGGCGCCGATGTCGGCGGCGTTGAGTAAGCGACTGCTGTGGGACAGCGCGATCAACAACTACACCCCGCGACAAGTCGCGTCGCTGGAAACGCAGCTGCACCATCGCGTGATGGGTACGGCCGACGCTCGGGAAGGAGTCACCGCATTCCTCGATCGCCGGCCGCCGCGATTCACATCGCGCCTTTCTCGCGATTGGACGGCGCTGCCCGAGCCATGAGCAAGGCATAGCCAACCATGCCCAGGCCGCTGATTCCGGTCCAGGTGCGCTGGGTGCCCGGCGACTGGCCGCAGACCTGAAGATCTCGACGCGCACGCTTTACCGGCAAGTCGGCACCCGTGACCGGCTCACCCGCGAGTTGGTCGCACAACACTTCTCACGCCTGCGACTCGACTTCCGCAAGTTCGGCACCTGGGAATCCACGGCGTGGCACTGGTGCCTGGCTTTGCACGCGGCGTTGCGTGCGCATCCGTTCCTGACCGAGTTGATGACGATCGACGACCGACGAGCGGTGGCTGACTACCTCGATGAGCTCATGAAAGTGACGTTGCGCGAGGGCATTCCCCGCCGGTCGGCTGCCGAGTGCTGTCGGTCGCTGGTCACGGTGACGATCAACCGCGCCATCATCGAGGTGCGGGCGCTGCGGGAGCCGGAACATTCGCCGCGAAGCGCCGTTGAAACAGCCAAGATCGCCGAGAATTTCCCGATGACTATCCGCTGGATTCTGGCCGGCGTGCGCGCCGAGGCGGCTGGCTGACCCCTGCCGTCAGCAACTCGGCCAGTGCGACACCGAGGTTGTGCAGGCTCGTTCCCAGCGAATACGTCCCGTCGACCGTCCAGTTGACGATGCCTCCGGACAGGGCGCCAACGATGATGTCGGCCAGGGTTTCTGCGTCGTGTCGTGCGCTGACCTCACCGCGCGCGACTCCCTCTTTGACCAGTTCGACGAAGGTGTCGTGCAGGTTGGATCCGCGCTGGATGCCATAGCCACTGGTGGCCAGCATTTCCCCGATCATCTCGCGGTAGGTGTCGCCCGACCCGGCCAGCGCCGCGGCGATGTCGTCGAACACACCGATGAGTCGCGCCGGGATCGCTTCGTCGGCGCGATCGAATACGACGTCGTGCAGGTTGACCAGTCGCCGCTGCGCCAACGCCCGGATCATGTCCTGACGGGTGGCGAAGTGGTTGAAGAACGTTCGGTTGGCGACGTCGGCGCGCTCGCAGATCTCCTCGATGGTGGTGGCCGAAACACCTTGGCGCAGAAACAGGTCGAAGGCGGCGGTGAGAATTCTCTCGCGCACTTCACGTTTACGCCGCTCCGTTCTGTTCATGGTGTCGCGCAGAACTTCTCGGAGAGGGTCCACAACTCGGCGGCGCGCTGCTCATCCCGGGCGTAGGGCGCCACCACTTCGCTGACCGCGCAGTCTTCCAGATACAGCCCACCCCGGCCAGTGAGGTCCGGGCTGACCGCCGCCCACACCTGAGTGGCCGCACCGTAATCGGGTGTGGTGAAGTCCAGATAGCCTTCGGTCGGTTCGCCGCGCGAGGCGCTGCCGGCGGCTACGTGTTTGCGTAGCTGCGAGAAATCCGCTCGGGACATATACCGCGCCAGCGAAGTGGCCACGGTGCCGGGGTGGACGGTGTAGGCGCGGATTCCCACGTCGCGCAGGCGCCGGTCTGCTTCCATCGCATGCAGGATGTTCGCTGTTTTGGACGCGCCATATGCGACGAACTTGTCGTATTCGCGATGCTCCCAGTTGGGATCGTCGAAATCGACGTCACCCATGACGTGGCCCCCGGAAGACAGCGCGACGATCCGGGCGTTCCCAGCCGCGGCGAGCTGCGGAACCAACAGTCGGGTGAGTTCAAAGTGCCCGAAATGGTTTGTCCCGATCTGCATTTCAAAGCCGTCGCGCGTCCGGCCGAACGGGGTGAACATGACACCGGCGTTGTTCATCAACACATCGATCACCGGCGTGATGCCGCGGATCGTCGTCGCCGCCCCGCGAACACTGGCCAGCGCGGTGAGGTCGAGCTGCACCGTCGAGGCCAGGGCGCCCGGCACTTCGGCCGCTATCCACTGGGCCGTCTGGCTCAGGGCATCTGCGTTGCGGGCGGCCAGAATCACTTGCGCGCCCGCGGCGGCCAGCGCCCGGGCCGACTCGCGGCCCAACCCGGAAGACGCACCCGTGATCACACATACTTTGCCGGACAGGTCGATTCCGTCGACGACCTGCAAAGCGGTCGGTTTTCCGCTCATGCCGGTGTGAGCTGCCACAGCGGGATGACGACGTCGGGATCACATTCCTCGTCGACGATCCACTTACACATCCGTCGGATCGGTTCGATGGCGTCCTGCGGCATGGCGATCGACACACTGCATGCGTAACCCAGGCTGGTCAGCCGTTGGGCGCCGAACAACGGCAACGTGTCTCGCAGCCGGCGCTTGAGGGATTCCGGGTAGATGCCGATGGTCTGGGTGTAGGCGTTGACTGCGGCGGTCACCTTGTCGATGGTGTCCACCGGCACGATGTTAGCGACCCGCCCGGACAACATCGGCGAATAATCCACGGGCTCATCGAATTGCGAGACGACGATAGCGCCCTCGCGCTGCTCGCCGCCGATGACGCGGTAGAAGTCCTCGGCCATTCGCGAGGCCTCGACGTGGTCGAGCAGTTCGCGGCTGGGATATCGCGGCGGGGTACTGACAACGGCGGGCAGCGACACCAACTCCTGGTAGATCAGTTCGCCGAGCCGATTGGCGTTGGCCAGGCCCTCGGTGTCGGTTCCGCTGAGCACGTAGACGACCCGGGCATTGGCACACCCCTCCTGGTTGGCCACGCCGATGTCGGTCGCGGCGCGGCGGGCCACCTCGCGCAGGGTCGGTTCGTCGCGGAACGCCTCGCGGCCGATGATGGTGGCGCTGCGCTTGGGGTCGAGCGCGATGAGCTCCAAACCGGGCTGGATATAGCGGGTGATGTGTTTCACCGATGCCAGTCCGCCCCAGGCCACGATCTTTTCGATGTGGTGGGGCTGGTAGAGAATTTCTTCGACGGCCAGGTCGCCACCCTTCCAATACCCGACCGCCAGATGCTTGGTGATCGGGTGATTCGGCGCTACGTCGGCCAGCGTCCGGGCAATGGCGATCGCGGTAAGAGGGTCGTTGGACGGCGCCTTGATGATCACATCCGACCGGGTGATCACCGAACGCAGGATGGTCACCGCCGAGACCAGGCCGCCGTTGCCCGCCGGGATGTGCAGCACGCGTGATCCGAAGGCACGCACCCGCAATTCGCGGCCGTCGCGCAGCTTGTGCGGAACCCATCCGTTGAGGTAGTCCAGCCCGACCTGGCTGTCGGCGATTTCGGTGACATTGTCCCGGGAAAACAGTCGCTGCAGAACGAGGTAGCTGTTCTTCATCATTTCCGCTGGCAGCACATTGGCGACCAGCGAGGCTTGATAGGCCTCCTGCAGGTGAGCGTTCGACTCGAAGTTCAGCGCGTTGCCCAGCGCCTCGAGCACATCGAGGATCTCGTCGAAGCTCAACTCGTAGAGGTCGCTCATCTGCGCCGGGGTTTTGAGTGGCAGCTGCTGCACGTACTTGCCCATGTCAGGCGCCTGGAACTGTGCGTCACCGGCGCGGGTACCGAAAGTGACGAGATCGTCGGCGATGACGCGCCCCCGCAAGAACAGCGGGACGGTGTAAGCGCTGCTCACAGCTCCACCCCCTTCATGAAGTTCACCGCCTCGTTGTGCACCTCATGCGTTGCGGCACAGGTGATCCGGTCGTCCTCGACGCCCTGTTTCTCGCTGTAGCGGATGATGTCTTTTTCGAAGGCGACGCTGGCCTGCCCGCACGGGCACTGCAGGTCCCAGTTGATCGTGACTTCGTCGCCGGAGATGACGCCGCCCCAGTGGGCGCGCAGCAGAATGTCGTAGACGGCTGCGCGGCCGGTCTGCACGCCGGTGCGGGGAAGTGGCTCGCTGGTGTCGGGATCGAGCACGAACGGGATGACCCACGGTGCCACGTGGTAGCGGCCCTCGCTGCAACCCCAGTGAAAGGTGCTCGACTCGGAGAAGCCATAACCGACCTGGATTTTGCCGACACCGAGGAACTTTTTGATGACATCCATGTAATCATCAGGCAGCGCAACACCTTTCATTCCGCCACCGGTGAGAATCGCCGAGTCGGGCGCAAAGACATTGCTTACTCCGCGCTCGAGGCCGGCCTTGGCGATGTCATACATCAGGTGGTAGGTGCCCAGCATGAACACCCGCTTGCCGCGTAGCTGTTCGGTGATGCGGGTGAAGAACGCATCCATGTCCTGGGCCTGGCGCGCCTGCATGGCGATGAACTCGTCCTTGCGGGCTGCGAGCGCCGGGTCGATCTCGAGTCGGTCGAGTTCGCCGCGCGACGCCGCCGCGCGCATCTTGGACGCCAAAAACATGAGATCGGTATCCACCGCCTGGGGGTAGAGCGGGTGAAACCTGCTTTCGTCCCCGCCGGTGAAGCCGCGCTTGATCATGTTGGCAATGCGCAGGTGACCGAGCTTGCCGTTGGCGAAGTTGGGCCAGACCACATCCACTGACGGGTTGAGTTCGGCTTCGCCCGGTTCCTGACCGAACGTCTGAAACAGGCAGATCTTCCACAGCACCATGCCTTCCTCGGCGCCGCGTTTGTCTTTGGGAAGAATCGAGATGGTGCCGGTGGTGCCACTGGAGGTGATGACCTCCAGCGGAGTCTGTTCGTCGAGACGGTCGATCCAGTCGTCGATCCCGGTGCACCCCGTGGTGTCCACGCCTGCCAAGTCGTAGCTGGTGAGCTTGTCGAGCCATCTGGTCATCAGGTCGAAGCGCTTCTTGTCTAGGAGTGCCGCCGGGTACGACTTGAATGCCGTATGCGAGAACAGCAGCGGCGCAACGTCATCGAACTCGTTGAGCGCTGTGATGCCGAGCCGGTCGGCCAGCTTGCGCAGCATCTCGATGCTCTGATAGTGCTCGGCGAAGCGGATGCCCATCGCCTGGCGTTGCAGTTCTTCGAGTTCGGGGCGCCCGATGCTGTGCATCTGGGTGTAGGACTGGCCGAAGAAGCTGATCGGGTCGTTCATGAATTCGTGCACCGTGACTATCATCGGCGTCCCTCAATTCAATGCCGGCCTGGTTCGCCCACCCTAGCCCGACTATGCAGTAGTAAGCAATATTGCAGTCAACTGCAGAGTTCTGAGTGTGCGTCGGCGTACTTCACCGTGCGTTCAGGGCGGGGAATCAGCTAAGACACCGCCGCACGCGCACACTCGGCTCCCTGGACGCACACTTGACGAGCGTGCAGGTTCCCACGGCGCGGTGCTACAGAGCTTTGGCGAACGCGCGCAAGGACTCCACCTGTGGGGGATCCAGCGAGGGCCGCACGGCGTTGCGCGCAGCCCCCAGGTCGGCGGCCGTGACGTCGGCGGCATCGATGGACCGCCGCATCGCGGCGAGCGCGGCCTCCCGTAGCAGTGCCACACAGTCGGCGGCGCTGTAGCCGTCCAGCCCGGCGGCCACGTCGTCGAGGTCGACATCGGCGCTCAGCGGGATCGATTTTCCGGCCGTGCGCAGGATTTCGCGCCGCGCGGCGGCGTCGGGCGGTTCGACGAAGACCAGCCGCTCCAGCCGTCCCGGGCGCAGCAGCGCCGGATCGATCAGATCGGGTCGGTTGGTGGCGCCCAGCACCACGACGTCGCGCAGCGGATCGATGCCGTCGAGCTCGGTCAGCAGCGCGGCGACCACCCGATCGGTCACCCCCGAATCGAAGCTCTGCCCGCGCCGGGGCGCCAGCGCGTCCACCTCGTCGAGGAACACCAGCGATGGCGCCGAGTCCCGGGCCCGTCGGAACAACTCACGTACAGCTCGCTCGCTGCTGCCCACCCACTTGTCCATCAGCTCGGAGCCCTTGACGGCATGCACGCTCAGCTGCCCGGTGCTGGCCAGCGCGCGGACCACGAACGTCTTGCCGCAGCCGGGCGGGCCGTACAGCAGCACCCCGCGCGGCGGATCGACACCCAACCGGGCGAAGGTGTCGGGATGCTGCAGCGGCCACAACACCGCTTCGGTCAATGCCTGTTTGGCGTCGGCCATGTCGCCGACATCATCGAGGGTGACGCTGCCGACCGTCAGCTCCTGGCCGGCCGAGCGGGACAGCGGCCGGATGACGGTCAGCGCACCGACCAGATCATCCTGTTCCAGCTTTGGCGGTTGGCCGTCGGTGCTGGCCCGAGACGCTGCCCGCAACGCTGCTTCCCGCACCAGCGCTGCCAGATCGGCAACGACGAAACCCGGTGTGCGGCTGGCAATCTCATTGAGGTCGAGATCACCGACGGGTGCGGGTTTGAGCAATGCCTCCAACAGCGCCTTGCGGGTGGCGGTGTCGGGTAGCGGCAGAGCGAGTTCCCGGTCGCACAGCTCGGGAGCGCGCAGCCGGGCGTCGAGCTGGTCGGGCCGCGCGGAGGTGGCGATCAACGCGACACCCTCGGTGGCCACCGCGGTGCGCAACTCGCCCAGGATCAGGGCGGCCACCGGCTCGGCGGTAACCGGCAGCAGGGCGTCCGCATCGGTGATCAGCAACACGCCGCCGCCGTCGCGCACCGTCTGCACCGCCGAGGCCACGGTTTTGAGACGGTCTTCGGAGCTCAGCGCGCCCACTTCGGGGCCGTCCAGTTCCACCAGCCTGCGGCCGTCGCACACCGCGCGTACCAGCGTCACCTTGCCCACGCCGGGCGGGCCCGAAACCAGCACGCCCAGGTTGGCGCCGGCGCCCAGGGTCTTCAACAGATGCGGTTCGTCGAGCGCGAGCTTGAGCCATTCGGCGAGCTTGGTGGCCTGGGGCTGCGAGCCTTTGAGCTCCTCGACGAGGATCTCCGGCGTTCCGGTGCTCATCGTTTCCCGCGTGGACATCCCCCCGCCGGACGGGACACCGGTGCCCCAGGTGACCAGTGAGTTCGGCTGCACGCTGACCGGTCCCGCGGGGTCGACACCTGTGACGGTCAGCAGCTCCGAGGTCCAGCTGATCCCGACCGCGGCCGCCAGCGCGCGGGTGGCCGCCGACGTCGAGGTGCCCGGGCCCAGGTCGCGGGGCAGCAGCGACACGGCATCGCCGACGGTCACCACCTTGCCGAGCAGTGCCTGCCGCAGGGTGACCGGCGATACCGACCGGGTAGTCAGCGCGGAACCGGACAGCGTCACCGACCGCGCGCCATAGACGGCGACCGCGCCGACGATCACGGCGGTGCCCTCGCGCAGCCCGGCGTTGGACAGCGTCACGTCGTCAAGCAGCACGGTGCCGAACGGGGTGTCTGGGCCGGCCAGTCCCGCCACCGCCGCCGTGGTCCGCGACCCGGTCAGCGACACTGCATCCCATTCCCGAATGCCAAGGGCGGCAACGGTGCTCGGGTGCAGCCGGACGACACCCCGACGCGAGTCGAGGGCTGAGGTGTTCAGCCGAGCGGTGAGTGTGAGCTGACGGGCCCCGGCCTCCCCGGGCCGCGTCATGTCACCCGGCCGCCCGGCTTGCGCAACCCGAGCCGCGCCATCGAGCGGCGGTGGGGCCGGGCCTGACGGATCGCGCGCCGCGCGGCGCGCCGTTGCTTGGGTTCGTCGGCCCATGCCTCCGGGTGCGCGGCCAGCCAGCGCTGGTTGCGCACCGCGAACGGGATGTGCAACAGGTAGGCGACGATGATCACCCAGATCAACATGTAGGGGGCCAGCACCGCCGCCGCCGCGAACATCGCCAGCACCGCCAGCAGCGGGGCCGCCCAGTTCGGCGGTACGGACACGGCGTGCATCTTCTTCATCGGGATCTTGCTGACCATGAGCATCGACGTCCCGGTCACCCAGATGCACAAAAACACCGTTGACGTCCACCAGCCCTCGCCGAACTGCAGTTTGAGCCCGATGAGCCCGATGATCGAGATGGCGCCGGCCGGTGCTGGCATCCCGACGAAGAATTCGCGTGCGTAGGCAGGCCGGGTTCCGTCGTCGAGCAGCGTGTTGAACCTCGCCAGCCGCAACACGACGCACACCGCGTACAGCAGCACCACCACCCAGCCCGCCGGCGACCTCGACAACATCGTCACGTAGAGCACGATCGCGGGTGCCACGCCGAAGTTCACCGCGTCGGCCAGCGAGTCGATTTCCGCGCCCATCCGCGACTGGGCGTCCAGGATGCGGGCCACCCGGCCGTCCAGACCGTCCAGGATGGCGGCCGCGGCGATCAACGCCATCGCCGCTTTCGGCTGGTGCTCGAGGGCGAACTTGATCGAGGTCAGCCCCGCGCAGATGGCCAGCACCGTCATCGAGCTGGGCAGGATCTGCAGGGTCACCGCCCGCCGGGCCCGGGGCCTGATGGTCATGGCAGTTCGGCCAGCACGGTCTCGCCGGCGACCGCGCGCTGACCGACTCTCACGATCGGGTCTACGCCCGCCGGCAGGTACGTATCCAGCCGGGAGCCGAACCGGATCAGGCCGTAGGTGTCACCGATGCACAGCTTGTCCCCGACCTGCGCGTCGCACACGATGCGGCGTGCCAGCAGCCCGGCGATCTGCACGACGACGACCTCGGCGGCGCCGGACGTCCGGATCCGCAGACTGGTGCGCTCGTTCTCGGTACTCGCCGCGGCCAGATCGGCCGACCCGAAGCGGCCGGGCCGGTGCTGCATGGCGATCACCTCGCCGCTCACCGGTGCGCGCTGCACATGGGCGTCCAGTAGCGAAAGAAAGATACTGACCCGGGGTAGCGGCGCTTCGCCCATGCCGAGTTCGGCGGGCGGAGCCGCGGAGTCGATCACGCAGATCACGCCGTCGGCGGGCGCGACGATGGCGCCGGGCCGAGTGGGTGGCACCCGCGGCGGGTGACGGAAGAACATCGCGCAGGCACCCGCCGTGAGCAGCCCCGCCCGTCGCAGCCAGCGGTAGTTGCGGCCCGCCAGGGCCCCGACCGTCGCCACCGCCAGCCCGGCGGAGATGAACGGGCGCCCGGCCGGGTGTACCGGTGGAACGGTGGAGCGCACCAGCTCCAGCACGTGTTGCGGGCGAAAGGTCGGGTCCTCGGCGGTGGGACCGATCGTGCGGGGGCGTCGTGCCACGCGGCCATCTTACGGAGCCTCGGCGAAGCGGCGCTGGTCATTATCGGCGCGCGGCTCAGCTCAGATCCCAGACCTGCAGCCGGGTCCCGGCAGACACCTCCACGACGTCCTCGGGAATGTCCAGTAGCCCGTTCGCCGACGCCAACCACCGCAAATGATGCGATCCCGGTGGGCCGTAACCGGTGACGCTGCCGACCCCGTCCTCAGTGCGGCCGAGTACCGCGCGCCGGAACTGCCTTTTGCCGCGTGGCGAGGTCAGCGACTCGGTGAGGACAGCGGAGCGGCGCCGGCGCTCTGGATCCGGCAGGCCCATCGCCTTGCGCAGCGCGGGCCGGATGAACACCTCGAAGGACACCAGCGCGCTGACCGGGTTGCCGGGCAAGGTGACGATCGTCGTCCCGGCCACGCGCCCGACGCCCTGCGGCATTCCCGGCTGCATCGCCACCTTGACGAATTCCACCCCCCGGTCGCCCTCCCGGCCGAAGGCGTCTTTGACGACTTCGTAGGCCCCGGCGCTGACTCCACCGCTGGTGATGATCAGGTCGGCCTCGGCCGCGTATCGGTCAAGGATGGCGCTGAACTGTGCGACGTCGTCCCCGGCCGTGGTGGCGGCGATCACGTCCGCGCCGGCGTCGCGCACGGCACCGGCCAGCATGATCGAGTTGGATTCATAGATCTGGCCCGGCCGGAGCGGGACGCCCGGCGGCACCAGCTCCGACCCGGTGGAGATCACCAGCACCCGTTGCCGCGGGATCACCGGCAGCTCGGCCATTCCCAGCGCCGCGGCCAGGCCCAGCGCAGCCGGTGTCACGACTTGACCCCGGAGCAGGACGGTGGTCCCGGGGGCTACGTCCTCACCGGCTCGCCGGATGTGCGCGCCGGGCCGGCGGGGCTGCCGGATCGCCACGGAGTGCACGCCCCCGTCGGTGTCCTCGACCGGCACGATGGCCGTCGCCCCGGCGGGTACCGGCGCGCCGGTCATGATGCGGTGCGCTGTTGCGGGCTGCAGGGTCAATTCGTCGGTGCGCCCGGCCGGAATGTCCTCGTCCACTGGCAACACCACAGGGTGTTCGGGTGTCGCGCCCGACGTGTCTTCGGCGCGCACCGCGTATCCGTCCATCGCGGAGTTGTCGAAAACCGGCAGCGCCAGCTGTGCGACCAGGTCGTCGGCCAGCACCAGCCCCTGGGCCTGCGTCAGTGCGACCGTGGCCGCCGGGCGGGCCCGGATCAGCTCCGTTACGACACGCTGATGCTCTTCGACTGACCGCACTTGGCCATTATCGGTCGTGGCACCGGGCTTCAGACAGGGCCTCAGACAGGGAAGGTGACGCCGGTGAGTTCCTCGGAGACGGCCCACAGCCGACGCTGCAGCTCCTCGTCGTGGGACTGCGCGCTGGACTCGACGACCTTCGGGTGGCCGCGCTGCTCGAGGAACCCGTCGGGGCCGTAGTACTGCCCGCCCTGGACGGTCGGATCGGTGGCGGCCCGCAACGTCGGCAGGGCGCCCATGGCCGCGCCCTGGAAAACCACCGGCCCGAGGACGGCCGCCGCGGGCCGGAAAATCGCCGGGAGGTTGCGGGTTAGCTCGGTGTTCGAGCCGCCCGGGTGCGCGGCGACGGCGATGGTCTTCGCGTCGGGCCCGGCCGCCAGCCGGCGCTGCAGCTCGTAGGTGAACAGCAGGTTGGCCAGCTTGGATTGCCCGTAGGCCGCCACCCGGTCGTAGCGGCGTTCCCACTGCAGATCGTCGAAGTGGATCGAGGCCCGGAGCCGGTGACCGAGGCTGCTGACGGTCACCACCCGCGAGTCGCGCGCCGGCAGCAGGTGGTCCAGGATCAGCCCGGTCAGCGCGAAATGGCCGAGATGGTTGGTGCCGAACTGCATTTCGAAGCCGTCTTTGGTGACTTGCTTGGGGGTCCACATCACACCGGCGTTGTTGATCAGCAAGTCGATGCGCGGGTAGGCCGTGCGCAGCGCGTCGGCCGCAGCGCGCACCGAGTCGAGCGAGCTCAGGTCGAGAGCCTGCAGTGTGACGTCGGCGCGCGGGCTGGCGGCGATGATGCGCGACAATGCGGCGTTGCCCTTCTCCAGGTTGCGCACCGCCAGCACGACGTGGGCGCCGCGGTAGGCCAGAACCTCGGCCGTGTGGTAGCCGATGCCCGTGTTGGAGCCTGTGACGACGGCGACGCGGCCACTTTGGTCCGGCACGTCGATCTCGGCCCATTTGTGGGTCTTTTCGTCGTTGAAAGCCATGGCCCAAAACATACTCATCCGGATCGGGTGCCGCCCGAACGCACCCGCGCGAACCTATTGCGGCGATAGCATCGCGGGTGTGGAGGGGCCGACGGCCAACGAACCAGTTCGGGAAGACGTCCGGGCGGACCGGCTTCTCGACGCCCAGGAGAAGGCGGCTCAACTGTTCGACGAGGTCGAACGGCGCGCCATGATTCGGCCTGGCGTGAACGAGCAGCAGCTGTCCGACGACATTCACCGCCTCGCCGCGGAGATGTTCGGAGTGACCCGGCACTGGCATCGGCGGATCGTGCGAGCCGGTGAGAACACCCTGCATCCTTTCCAGGAGCGGCCGCCGGACCGGGTGATCGCCGACGACGACATCGTCTTCCTCGACCTGGGACCGATCTTCGAGGAGTGGGAGGCCGACTTCGGCCGCACCTTCGTCCTGAGCGACGACCCGGACAAGACGGCCGTCCGCGACGCGCTTCCACGGGTGTGGCAGGCCGGTCGCGAGTATTTCGACGGGCATCCTGACGTCACGGGGGCTGAACTGTTCGACTTCGTCGTCGGGGTGACTCGCGCCGAGGGTTTCGAGTTCGGCAGTTCGATCGCCGGTCACCTGGTCGGGGAGTTCCCGCACCGCAAGATCGCCGGTGCCGGCGTCGAGTGGTACATCATGCCCGGATCGGTCAAGCCGATGCGGCGCACGGACCCGAGCGGCCGCCGCTGCCACTGGATCCTCGAAATCCATCTGGTCGACCGCGTCCGCGGCTTCGGCGGTTTCTACGAGCAGCTGCTCGACCTGCCCTGAACGTGGGCGCATACGCCCAGCGCGGGGCGCATCGGCCTCGGGCGTTCTTGCACTCGGCATGGGCGAGTGCTAAGAATGACGTTGGCACTCGCGACCGGCGAGTGCTAGGTCGGGACAGTGAGGCCCAGCCACAGCGGCTGTGGTCGTCCGTCGCGGGCACTGCGCCCGGCCAGCATAAGTAATGGGGTGGCCGATACGTGGTCACCTGGTGTCATCCCCAATCGGAGGAATCACTTCGCAATGGCCAAGACAATTGCGTACGACGAAGAGGCCCGTCGCGGCCTCGAGCGGGGGCTCAACGCCCTCGCCGACGCGGTAAAGGTGACGTTGGGTCCCAAGGGCCGCAACGTCGTCCTAGAGAAGAAGTGGGGTGCCCCCACGATCACCAACGATGGTGTGTCCATCGCCAAGGAGATCGAGCTGGAGGACCCGTACGAGAAGATCGGCGCCGAGCTGGTCAAGGAAGTCGCCAAGAAGACCGACGACGTCGCCGGTGACGGCACCACGACGGCCACCGTGCTGGCCCAGGCGCTGGTCAAGGAGGGCCTGCGCAACGTCGCGGCCGGCGCCAACCCGCTGGCTCTCAAGCGCGGTATCGAGAAGGCGGTCGAGAAGATCACCGAGGTCTTGCTGAAGTCGGCCAAGGACGTCGAGACCAAGGAGCAGATCGCCGCGACCGCTGCGATCTCCGCGGGCGACCAGTCGATCGGCGACCTGATCGCCGAGGCGATGGACAAGGTCGGCAACGAAGGCGTCATCACCGTCGAGGAGTCCAACACCTTCGGCCTGCAGCTCGAGCTCACCGAGGGTATGCGGTTCGACAAGGGCTACATCTCGGGTTACTTCGTCACCGACCCCGAGCGTCAGGAAGCGGTCCTCGAGGACCCGTACATCCTGCTGGTCAGCTCCAAGGTGTCGACCGTCAAGGACCTGTTGCCGCTGCTTGAGAAGGTCATCCAGGCCGGCAAGCCGCTGCTGATCATCGCCGAGGACGTCGAGGGCGAGGCGCTGTCCACCCTGGTCGTCAACAAGATCCGCGGCACCTTCAAGTCGGTGGCGGTCAAGGCTCCCGGCTTCGGTGACCGCCGCAAGGCGATGCTGCAGGACATGGCCATCCTCACCGGCGGTCAGGTCGTCAGCGAAGAGGTCGGCCTCTCACTGGAGAACGCCGACGTGTCGCTGCTGGGCAAGGCTCGCAAGGTCGTCGTCACCAAGGACGAGACCACCATCGTCGAGGGCGCCGGTGACACCGACGCCATCGCCGGGCGGGTGGCCCAGATCCGCGGCGAGATCGAGAACAGCGACTCCGACTACGACCGTGAGAAGCTGCAGGAGCGGCTGGCCAAGCTGGCCGGCGGTGTTGCGGTGATCAAGGCCGGTGCGGCCACCGAGGTGGAGCTCAAGGAGCGCAAGCACCGCATCGAGGACGCGGTCCGCAACGCCAAAGCGGCCGTCGAGGAGGGCATCGTCGCCGGTGGCGGCGTGGCCCTGCTGCAAGCGGCCCCGACGCTGGACGAGCTGAAGCTCTCCGGTGACGAGGCGACCGGCGCCAACATCGTCAAGGTGGCGCTGGAGGCTCCGCTGAAGCAGATCGCCTTCAACTCCGGACTGGAGCCCGGCGTGGTCGCCGAGAAGGTGCGTAACCTGCCGGCGGGTCACGGTCTGAATGCGCAGACCGATGTCTACGAGGACCTGCTGAAGGCCGGCGTTGCCGACCCGGTCAAGGTCACCCGTTCGGCGCTGCAGAACGCGGCGTCCATCGCGGCGCTGTTCCTGACGACCGAGGTCGTCGTCGCCGACAAGCCGGAGAAGGCGGCCGCTGCCGCGGGCGACCCGACCGGCGGCATGGGCGGCATGGACTTCTAAGTCCTAGCTACGGAAAAGCCCGGTCCCCTTGTGGGGCCGGGCTTTTCCGTAGGCTTCGAGTGTGGGGGATAGGTACATCCGCACATCGAAATTCGTCCACAGGCCCCACGTTCGACGGACACGAAATCGCGGCCGCACGCTCACCATGACGTGGTGGACGACACACCCTTTCTGGGCAGTCAAGCGCTGAAGCGTGGTGTGCTCACTCGTAGTCAATTGCGCACGCAATGCCGAGCGGTGTTCCGCGACGTGTACATCTACACCGGGGGCGGGGACGCGGAGCTGACCGCGGCCGTCAAAGCCCGCGCGGCCTGGCTGTCGACCGGCGCGACATTAGCCGGCCTTTCCGCCGCCGCGGTACTCGGCACCAAATGGCTCGACGCGGCCGCGCCCGCGGAGATCGTGCGCGCCGATCGGCACGGGCAAAGAGGCATCATTGTGCACAGCTATCAGCTGGCTGATGACGAGGTGCGCACGGTCGGGGGAATGCGCGTGACGACCGCGGCCCGCACCGCTTTCGACATCGGTCGCGGCCTGCCCGCTGCCAAGGCGGTACCGATCCTCGACGCATTGCTCAATGCCACGGGTATCAAACCCGCAGACGTCATCGCTGTGGCCGACCGGCACCCCGGAGCTCGCGGCATTCGGTGGCTGCGGGCCGCGCTGGAGTTGGCCGACGGCGGTGCGGAGTCGCCGCAGGAGACGAGGGTGCGGCTGCTGTTGGTAGGCGCCGGACTTCCAAAGCCGGAGACGCAGATCGCGTTTCGGGATCTGCGCATGCGGGTCGACATGGGGTGGCGTGAGTGGAAGGTCGCTGTTGAGTATGACGGCATCCATCACTGGGAGAACCGATATCAGCGGTCGTGGGATATCGAGCGGATCGCCTTGCTGGAAGCGGCCGGCTGGTCTGTCATCAGAGTCAGTGCCGAGATGCTGTCGCGGCCGAATGCGATTGTTGAGTGCGTCAAAACCAAGCTTCGCGCGGGGGGATGCCGGGTCTGAGTTGAGTCTGAGCCATCGAGCGTGGGGCCTATGGACGAATTCGAGGCCGTTCCCGCGCTTAGGGCCCACACTCGGCGCCCTAGGGTTAACTCGTGGCTCTTCCGACTCCATCACCCACCAGCACTGCCGTTGTGACCGGCGCGTCGTCGGGCATCGGCGCCGACATCGCCCGCGAAATGGCCGACCGCGGCCACGGCGTCACGCTCGTCGCCCGCCGCGAAGACCGGCTGCGCGACCTGGCCGACGAACTCGCAGGCCGCGTCCGCGTCGAGGTGATCGCCTGCGACGTCGCGGATGCCGCCGCCCGCGCCGGCCTCTTCGACGAGGTCGACCGTCGCGGCCTGACCGCCGACATCCTCGTCAACAACGCCGGCATCGGCACCATCGGGTCAGTGACGAAAACGCCTGTCGACCAAGAAATCGCCCAGGTGCGGGTCAACGTCGAGGCCGTCATCGATCTGACCACCCGCGCGGTCCAGCAGATGGTGCCGCGCGGACGCGGCGCGATCCTCAACGTCGGATCCACCGCGGGCTACCACCCCTTCCAGGGGCAGGCCGGCTACGCCGCCACCAAGGCGTTCGTGAAGACATACACCGAAGGGGTGCGTGCTGAACTCGCAGGCACCGGTGTCACCGTCGCGCTGCTGTGCCCGGGGCCGGTGCGCACCGAGTTCCTGAAGAACGCAGGCATGGATGAGCGGACCTTTGCCGACGCGTTTCCGAAGTTTTTGTGGATGCCGTCGCGTGAGGTGGCGCGCACCGGAGTCGACGCGCTCGACGGCGACCGCGGAACCGTGATCGCCGGGCTGCCAAGCCAACTCAGCACCCGCCTGTTTCAGTTCATGCCGCGACGGCTGCTGCTGCCGCTATTGGCGAATCAGCATCCGGGCCTGCGCAGGGACCGGTCAGCGAGCTGACGCGGGCCAGCGCCGCATCCAGCCCTCCGCCGGAAGCGCAAGTGCGTTGCACAGCGTGCAGATCGTGCGGTACCAGCCGACGGCCGTGAGCAATTCGATCCGTTGCTCGTCGTCGAGGTCGCGGCCGAGTGCAGTCCACGTCGCCTCCGACCACGAGCCGGTGCGCTCCAGTTCGTCCACCGCCTCGATCAGCGTCCGCTCGGCCGGGCCCCAGCGCGGGTCGGCGGGGGCATCCTTGCCGCCGGTAACCAGCGCGTCGCACTCGTCGTCGCTGACGCCCGCGATCGGACCCCAGAACGCCGCCTGCCCGCCCCACTCGTACTCGCAGCGCAGCAGCGCACAGATGCGAAGGATCGCGATCGTCCGCGTCCGCGGTGGCAAAAGCGCTGCGAAGTAGAGGGATTCGCCGAGTTTGCGCAGCCGGGTGGCCAGCGCCGGATGGCGCTGCAGGCAACGCACCAGCAGCAGCGGCTCGTAGGTGCGGTCCGGGTGACCCCAGCTGTTGATGCTCATGGCATCTTCCTCGCTCCACGGTGGAGCGAGTGGTGCGACGCGGCTCACGCGACTGGGACCGCGGGCGCGGCCAGGCAGCCGGGCCGGGCGTCCAGATCGAATTCCCCGACTGCGGCGATCACGACGTAGGTTCACCGCCGAGACCGTCGACGATCTTGCCGCCCTCAGTTAGCAGATCGAAGGTCATCAAATGACTGTACGGCGGCGTCATCCCCTCACGCCACGATGGGCCGATTTTGGCAAGCCAACACACTTCTACGACTGGGTTTTCGGCGTGCTCGGCTACACCCGGCAGACGGACTTCGGTGCGGCCATCGGCTACCGGACTGACGGCCACACCACGCCGCAATCGAAATCACCGGTGGGGCAGGGCTTTTACGTTTCGTCAGGCAGGTAGGGAGAACACCACGCAGTCGTGCAGGCAGCCTCTGGCCGCGTCGGGGGAGCCGGGGCCGGCGTCGCGGTGCAGCAGCGCGCGGGTGGGCACGACGCCCAGCCGAACAGCGTCGTCGTCGGTGTCGGTCACTTCGGCACTGCCGTCGACGATCAGTGAGTAGCCGCCCGGCTCGGGCGGGGGCCACAGCAGGGTGACGTCGCTGCGCCGGGCCAGGTTTTCTCGCGTGCGGCCGCCGATGAGCCCGACATCGACGATGGCGCGCGGCCCGTCGGGGCACTCGGGCAGGTTACGCAGCCTAGGCTCGACCGTCACAGTGTGCACGCGGTACCCGTCGTCGACGGTGATCAGGTACGCGAACGGGTAGCCGGGAAGGGCGGCAGCGAGCCGCTCGAGGTCCACCTTCTTCTTCGCGCGCATGATCCTCCAGGATAGGCGCCTGCCGATGCCTTCCCGGCGCACAGATTGGGATGCGGTGCGCTAGCCCGGCGAATCCGGCACCCCCGGGCCGGCCGGTCCGGTGCAGGCGGCAATCGCCGGTACTGGATTCAGTAAGCCTGGGCTTGTGGCCCCCGGACTCCGGCCGCCGGTGCTTGCGGTGGGCGAGTTGAGCAGCCCCGAGCCGGGGTTGACCGCGCCCGAGCCGCCCGTGACGTAGCGACCGGAGCGGAGCATGTCCGCGTCCGGGCTGCACCGGTCGGCCACCCCGCTGCGGAAAAACCCGGAGGGGCCGAAAGCGAGTTGACCGCCGCTGCTGAGGTGGAAACCGACGTTCTGTAGCACCTGCGGCCAGGGCGCCAATTGTGCAGCGGCCGCGGACGCGTCGGCGTGGTAACCGGACATCGCTGCCACGTCCGATGCCCACATCTGCTCGTACGCGGCCTCGATGTCCGCGATCGCGGGGGTGTTCTGCGCCAACCAGTTCGTGGCCGCCAACGCCTGCCCCAGGATGCGGTTAGCCGCCACCACTGCCGGCTGCACCGTGGCCGCCAGAGCCGCCTCGAACGCTTCCGCGATGGCCGACGCCTGGCTGGATGCCGCCTCCGCCTGGGCCGCCGCCGCGCTGAGCCATCTCACGTACTGGGTGGCGACGGCCATCATCGCCGCCGCCGACGCACCCTGCCACGAACCGTTGGCGAGATTCGACGTCACCGAAGTGAACGACGATGCCGACGACGCCAGCTCGCCGGCCAGGCCGTCCCACGCTTCTGCCGCAGCAATCAGCGGCGCGGCTCCGGGGCCGTCGAAAATTAGTGCCGAGTTGATTTCGGGCGGCAACCGCGCAAAATGCGGGTTCGTCACCGACCCAACTTAACCGGGAGGCGCTGCCCTTCGTGGCGTTATGACGCGGGAACGGGGGAGAGTCGGCGGCCGCGGACCAACTTGCCCGGACGGGCATCGGTGGGCTCGCCATTTTCGGCGATCACGTGCCCGGACACGATCGTTGCGATGTACCCGTCGGCGGTCTGGTCCAGGCGGCGCCCGCCGGCGGGCAGGTCGTACCGGATCACCGGCTTGTGCAGCCGCAGTGCGGCGTGGTCGATGACATTGAGGTCGGCTTTGTACCCGACGGCGATGCGGCCGCGATCGCCCAACCCGGCCACCCGGGCTGGCACGGAGGTCAATTCGCGGATGGCCTCGGGCACCGAGAACCGTCCGGACTTCCGATCGCGTGCCCAGTGTGCCAGCATGAACGTCGGGTAGCTGGCGTCGCAGATCATCCCGTAATGGGCGCCGCCGTCGCCGAGACCCAGCACCACATCGTCGCGGTGCAGCAGCTCGCCGACGGTGTCCAGCGAATTGTTCGCCAGATTGCTGGTGGCGACCAGCAGCATGGCGCGGCCGTCGTCGTCGAGCAGCCGGTCGTAGGCCTCCTCCATCGGGTTCACCCCGCGGGCCCGCGCGTGGGCACCGATGGAAGTCGACGGGTCGGGCTCGTAGTTGGGCACCTCGTCCAGCGGATAGATCCAGTCCCAGGCCTGGGCCACGTACAGGATCGGATGACCTTGGCCCGGCTTGTCGGCCAGGATCCGGGCGCGAACCTCGGGTTTGCGCATCTCGGCGACCCGCTCGGCCAGCGGCAGATGTGCGATCTCGCGGTAGCTCGGGTACAGCACGAACGGGTTGGCGGACAGTTCCAGCCCGATGATCAACCCGATGGGACGCGGCAACAGCTGCGCGGTGATATCGCCACCGGCGGCATTGGCCTTCTCGATCATGGTGATGGCCTCTGCCCACGTCGGATCGCCGGAGTTGGCAACGAGCAGTGTGAAGGTGACCGGCAGCCCGACGTCCTCGGCGACGTCGAACACCGTCTGCAGCACCGGCTGGTAGCCGCTGGCCGGAATGTCGGGCACGAACTGCAGCAGACCACCGCCGCCGTCGACGACACCCTTAGCGATCTCTTCGATTTCCTCGCGGGCGGCGTCGTAGCTGGGGATCGGCGAACCGCTTTCGGTCTTGTGGACCACAAACCGCGACGACGCGAAGCCCAGCGCGCCGACCTCGATCGCTTCCTTGGCCAGCGCCCGCATCTTCGCGAGATCTTCGGCGGTGGCCGGCTCGCGGTCGGCGCCGCGCTGCCCCATCACGTAGACCCGCAGCGGAGAATGCGGCAGATAGACGGCCACATCGATGTCGTGCTTGCCGGCGTCCAGCGCGTTCATGTATTCGGGGAAGGTTTCCCAGGTCCATGGCAGGCCGTCGGTCATGACGACGCCGGGAATGTCCTCGACCCCGGCCATCACGTCGACCAGTACGTCATGGTCTTCCTGGCGGCACGGCGCGAAACCGACACCGCAGTTGCCCATCACTACCGTGGTCACCCCGTGCGCCGACGACGGAGTCAAGCGCTGCGACCAGATGGACTGACCGTCGTAGTGGGTGTGCAGGTCGACGAAGCCGGGCGTGACCAGCAGCCCGGTCGCGTCGATCTCCCGCGCGGCGGTGTCGCCCGGCAGGGTCCCCACGGCTTTGATAACGCCGTCCTGTACCCCGACGTCGCCGACGTACGGCTCACCTCCCAGGCCGTCGACGATGGTGCCGTTGCGGATGATGAGGTCGTAGGTCATCTAGACAATCTACGACCGTGCCGGTGGGCGTGCCAGGACAAACGCGTGATCGACCAGGATGGGCGGCCCTGCCGTAGTGTCGCGGGTATGGCCAGCACCGACCCCGCGGCTCAGGGGGCCGCCCAGGAGCTGCTCCGCGACGCGTTTACCCGGTTGATCGAACACGTCGACGACCTGACCGACGGATTGACCGACGTAGTGTCCAGTTACCGGCCGGCCCCGAACGCCAACAGCATCGCCTGGCTGATCTGGCACAGCGCACGAGTCCAGGACATTCAGCTGGCGCACGTGGCCGGTGTCGAGCAGGTGTGGACCCGCGACGGATGGGTAGACCGGTTCGGGTTGGACCTGCCGCGCAACGACACCGGCTACCGGCACCGCCCCGACGAGGTGGCGAAGGTACACGCCCCCGCCGAGCTGCTGGCCGGCTACTACCACGCGGTGCACAAGCTCACCCTCTCCTACATCGCCGGCGTCACCGCCGACGAGCTGTGCCGCATCGTGGACACCAACTGGGACCCGCCGGTCACCGCCAGCGCGCGGCTGGTGAGCATCATCGACGACTGCGCCCAGCACCTCGGACAGGCCGCCTACGTGCGGGGGATTCAGTAGATTCGCACGGGTGCGATTCGCGGCTGCGATTTCCAGGATGGTGTTGTGGCTGGCCACCACGGTTGCGCTGGCGGTGGCGGTGCCCGCCGCGTGGACTCAGCTGCATGTCGTCGACGCCGACGGCTACGCAGCGCTGGCCCAGCAAGCGGCGCGCGATCCGGCCCTGCAGTCCGCCATGGCGGCTGAACTTGCCACCCGGGCAATGGCGCTGATCGCGGCGCGCGGCGGAGGACGCGGCCCGGCGGACAGCTCGCAGCTGCACGATGCCGCCACCGCCTTCACCGCCGGCCCGTCATTTCCGCCGCTGTTCGCCCAGGCCAACCGGGCGGTGCACGGCTGGTTGTTCACCGACCCGCGGTCGGGTCAGAACCCCAATCAGTGGCTGGTCGACGTGGCCCCGATGCTCAAAGACAGCTCGTTTCAGCAGCCGTTGCGGCGCTACAACGTGAAAGTGCCTGCGAGCGTGCCGGTTCCGATTACGGTGGCGGTGCCTGAGTCGTTGCGGCAGGGACAGCTGAGCCGGCTGTCCACCTGGGGCCCCTGGTTGAGCGCCGGTGCGGCCGCCCTGAGCGGTTTCTGCGCTCTGCTGACGCTGGTCGCCGCGCGTCGCCGCGGCAAGGCGCTGACCGGCCTCGGCGTCTCGGCGCTGCTCGTAGGTGCGGCCGGATGGGCGGGTATCGAGATCGGCGGTCAGTACGTCAACGAGGCACTCAATCGGACCACCGGCGATATCCGCCGGATCGCTGACGTGATGGTCGGCTACGCCGAATCCGGCCTGCACCAATGGCTCGACGTGACGTTGCTCGCCGGCGCCGCGCTGGTGGGGCTAGGCGTCGTCGTGGCGATAGTGGGCAGCCTCGTGAAGTAGGGCCGCCTAGCCGAACGTGAATGAAAACACTTGCGCGCCTTTGCTGACCTGCATATCGAGCTGATCGCGGTGCGCGGTGTCATCGGGGTTTGCGGGGGCCACGATCTGATGCAGCGTAGGCGGTCCGCCGATAGGTGTCGCGGTCGTCTTTCCGTCCCGGGTCACGGTGATGGTGCCGGCGCCGCCGACGACGGCGTAGACATCTTTGGCGGTGTAGTTCAGCCGGATGGCGGCATCGTCACTGTCGGCGACCGCTCCCTGGTCGTCCAGCGTCCAGCGGCCGCGCAGGGCGAACCTGTCGTTGCGCAAGGTGGCCGGGAAGCTGAATGTGGCAGTGCCCGGCTTGTATTCGCCGGCGCCGCCGTAGTTTCCGACCTTGTCGACGCCGAGGTAAGTCTCGGGTGTGAGCTTCGTGTGCGGGGTGGTGTCGACCGAATGCGTCGGGGCGGGCAGCCGTACGTCCGGATTGGCGCCGGCGAGCAGTTGGCGGATCAGCTTTTCGGTGATGTCGTAGTCGCCTTCGCCGAACTTGGTGTGGCGGACGGTGCCGTTCGCATCGATCAGGTACTCGGCCGGCCAATACAGGTTCTGGTAGTTGTTCCACGTCGTGTAGTCGTTGTCCAGGGCGATGGGGTAGGTGATGTGCAACGCGGCGGCGCCACTGGCCACGTTGCCGGCGACCCGTTCGAAGGCGTATTCGGGGGTGTGCACTCCGATCACGACGAACCCGTCGTCGTGATACCGGTTGTACCAGTCGACGACGTGGGGAATGGCGCGTTGGCAGTTGATGCACGAGTACGCCCAGAAGTCGATCAAGACCACCTTGCCGCGCAGCGATGCCAGGTCGATCGGTGCGCCGCCCGGGGTGTTGAGCCACTGGGTGATTCCGCTGACGGCGGGCGCCGGCCCGCACTGTTGTAGTTGGTCAGCGCCGTCGACGCAGTCAGCCAGTTGGCCTTTTCTGGTGCTGCCCAGGTTCAGCTTCTGCCGAATTTCGTTGGCGCCGACGCCCTTTTGCATTGCCCTCGTGTAGTCGGGTACGGCACGCTGCAGCATCTCGGGCAGGTTGAACACCAGCGCCACGGCCAGCACGATCATCGTGATTCCGCCGGCGATCTGGATGGCGCGCTGCCGACGGCGGAATGTTGCGACACGTTCGGCCACGCGCCGCCCGGCCAGCGCGAAAGCCAGCAGCGGCAACGCGGTGCCGGCCGTGAATGTCGCCGTCAGGATCAGGGTTGCCGGGCCGATGGACGCGGTGCCGCCGGCGACCACGATGGCGGCCAGCACCGGTCCCGCGCACGGCACATACAGCGCGCCCAACGTCAGCCCGAGCCCGAAACCGCTTGAGGCGGTCCCGATTTGACGCTGCGGGATGCGGGCAAACGGTCGTTCGATCAGATGCTGCAGCGGCGGGAAAATCAATCCGAGGCCGATCAGGGTGAGCGCCACCAGAGCGGCCCAACGGATCGCGTCCTGCGGCAGATGCAGCGCCGACAGCAGCGCCGAGCCGACCAGGGTGACCACGCCGAAGCTGCAGACCAGGCCCGCGATCACCAGATGGGGCCGGGCGGCGGGGCTGTTGGCACGGGTGCCGTCTCGGATGCTGTCCAGGCCGGAGAAAAACACCACCGGAAGCACCGGCAAGATGCACGGCGAGATGCCGGTTATCAGACCGCCGAGGAATCCGATCAGTGCGACTGTGAGCATGGCTGTTATTCGGAGGGGCCGGGTGGAAGGGCCGGCCACGCCGTAGGGCCGAAATAGCTCATGGTTCCACCATTACCTGTGTCGGGATGGTGCCGCTTGGCCGAGTCGCAAATCACGCCGTGTGCGTTATACAAATCACACAATGTGCGTTATCCTCTGCCGGTGGCGCAACTAGCTTTCCAGCGCGCCCGCACGGAGGAAAAGAAGCGCCAACGTGCGGCGGCACTCGTCGAAGCCGCACGGTCATTGGCACTGGAATCCGGCGTCGCGTCGGTCACGTTGACCGCTGTCGCCAGCCGCGCCGGCATTCACTACTCCGCGGTGCGCCGCTACTTCACGTCCCACAAAGAGGTCCTGCTGCACCTTGCTGCCGAAGGGTGGGTGCGGTGGTCGAACACTGTGTCCGACAAGTTGGCCCAGCCCGGTCCCGAGTCGCCATCGCGAATCGCCGAGACGCTGGCCAACGCCCTGGCCGATGATCCGCTGTTTTGCGACCTGCTCGCTAACCTGCACCTCCACCTCGAGCAGGAGGTGGACGTCGAAAGGGTTGTCGAGGTCAAGCGGATCAGTACCGCTGCCACCCTTTCGCTCGCAGATTCAATTGAGAGCGCGTTGCCCGCGCTCGGGCGTTCCGGTGCACTCGACATCTTGCTGGCCGCGTACTCGTTGGCGGCCACTCTATGGCAGGTCGCCAACCCCCCGGACCGGCTCACCGATGCGTACGCCGAGGAGCCGGAAGTTATTCCGCCCGAGTGGAACCTTGACTTCTCATCTGCCCTAACCCGTTTGCTGACCGCCACGTGCATCGGCCTCATCTCGGGAGCATCATGAGCGAAACAGGAGACCGGAGTGCGGTGGCGTGGCGTACTGCAGTCGGTGACAACGATGCCGAGCCGGTGGATCGACCGGACCTGACCGCGCCGCGGTCCGCCCCGGCGGATAAGGTACTTAGCGCACCAAACAACCCGGCTGAAGTTCAACGGCAGGCTGAGCTTTCGCCGAAGTCCACGTTGGGGCCGAGGCGGTCGAATGGGCGGAAGGGCGCCCGGTCAGCGGAAGGTGGTCGGATGCCGAGGATTCCGGTTGCCGCCGCCCTGAAGAAACTGTGGATCGTACTGGTCATCGTGGTCGTCGTCGCGGTGGCGGGGTTCTGCGTCCATCGGCTCCGCGGCATCTTCGGCGCGCACGACAACCGCCCGATTACCAGCGGGATCTCTGATGAAATCAAGCCGTTCAACCCAAAGCACGTGGTCTATGAGGTTTATGGCCCCCCTGGGGCGGTGGCCAACATCAACTACTTGGACATCAATGCCCAGCCCCGGCGAGTAGACAACGTGCCGTTGCCCTGGACGCTCTCGGTCACCACGACACTGCCCTCGGTGAGCGTCAACGTTGTGGCGCAAGGTGACAGCGACCAGATCGGCTGCCGGATCATCGTGAACGACGTAGTCAAGGAGGAACGGTCTAACAGCGGAGTGAACGCTGAGACTTTCTGCATAGTGAAGTCCGCATGACCGACAACCAGGCCGCAGGGCTCCCGCACATGCCGCTGTTTGCGCGGTCGGTCCACAAGCTCGCGGTGCCCGTCGTCCTGTTCTGGATAGGAGTTGTCGTCGTCCTCAGTGTCTTCGTCCCACCACTGGACAAGGTGGCTAAGCAGCATCAGGTGTCGATGAGCCCCCAAGATGCGCCATCGATGCAGGCGATGAAACGCGTTGGCAAGGTGTTCAACGAATTCAACAGTGACAGCTCGGCCATGATCGTGCTGGAAGGCGACAAACCGCTTGCCGACGACGCCCACCATTTCTACGACCAGATCATCGCGAAACTCGACCAGGATAAGAAGCACGTCCAGCACGTCCAGGACTTCTGGGGGGATCCGCTTACCGCGTCCGGCTCGCAAAGCGCTGACGGCAAGGCCGCCTACGTGCAGGTGTATCTCGCCGGTAACCAGGGCGAGAGCCTGGCCAGCGAGTCCGTCGCGGCAGTCCGCAAGATCGTGGACAGTGTGCCCGCGCCGCCTGGGGTCAAGGCCTATGTGACGGGTGCAGCGGCGTTGATGGCCGATCAATCCTTGGCCGGTGACAAAAGCGTCCAAAGGGTGACAATGGTCACCTTCATGGTGATCATCGTGATGTTGCTCTTCGTCTACCGCTCTATTATCACCGTTGTCGCCACCCTGTTTATGGTTGTGATCGAGCTGATGTCGGCTCGGGGGATTGTCGCTTTCCTGGCCCACAACAACATCATGGGACTGTCGACCTTCGCGGTTAATATATTGGTGCTGCTGGCCATCGCCGCCGGGACAGACTATGCGATATTTATCCTCGGGCGATATCAAGAGGCCCGCGGGCAGGGCGAGGACCGCGAAAAGGCTTTTTACACCATGTTTCACGGAACCGCGCACGTGGTTCTGGGTTCTGGCCTGACTATTGCCGGTGCGATGTATTGCCTGAGCTTTACCCGGCTTCCGTATTTCCAGACGCTGGGGATTCCCTGTGCAGTAGGGATGCTGGTCGCCGTTGCTGCCGCACTCACCCTGGGTCCGGCGGTCCTTACCATCGGCAGTTTCTTCAAGCTGTTCGACCCCAAGCGGAAGATGCGGACCCGGGGATGGCGACGGGTGGGCACCGCGATCGTGCGCTGGCCCGGGCCAATTCTCGCGGTGGCAGTCGGGATTGCCCTCATCGGTCTACTTGCGCTGCCCGGCTACAAAACTAATTACGACAACCGGTTGTACTTGCCCCCGAGCGTTCCTGCGAATGTCGGCTACGCCGCCGCCGAACGGCATTTTTCCGCGGCCCGGATGAATCCGGAATTGTTGATGATCGAGACCGATCACGATATCCGCAATCCAGCGGGCATGCTGGTGTTGGACAGAATTGCCAGGGGCGTCTTTCACACCCCGGGTATCGCGCGTGTCCAGGCAATAACACGGCCCCTTGGGACCCCGATCGAGCACACGTCGATCCCGTTTGTGATCAGCATGCAGAACACGACTCAGGTCGAAAACCAAGAGTATATGAAGCAGCGCATGAAGGACATGCTGAAGCAGGCCGATGCGATGCAGGAGTCCATCGACACGATGCAGCGCATGTACAACATCATGACGAAGCTGGTCGCTGTCACCCACGACATGACCGGCCTGACGCATGACATGACGGCCATCACCGATGAATTGCGAGACAACATCGAAAATTTCGATGACTTTTTCCGTCCGATTCGCAGCTACTTCTACTGGGAAAAGCACTGCTACGACATTCCGGCCTGCTTTGCGCTGAGGTCTATCTTCGACACGCTCGACGGTATCGATCTGCTCTCGGACAAGCTCCACGCACTGGCGGATGATTTGAGCAAGATGGATCTGCTGATGCCGCAGATGCTGGCCCAGATGCCGCCGATGATCGCCACCATGACGACCATGAAGACGATGATGCTGACCATGAATAGCTCGATGTCGTCGCTGTATGACCAGATGGACGTGATGAGCCAGAACTCGACCGCCATGGGTCAGGCTTTTGACGCGTCCAAGAACGACGACTCGTTCTACATCCCGCCGGAAGTCTTCGACAACCCCGATTTCAAGCGGGGGCTGAAGATGTTCGTGTCGCCCGACGGCCACGCCGCCCGCTTCATCATCTCCCATGAGGGAAACCCGGCCAGCCCCGAAGGCATCTCGCACGTCGAGCCGATCAAGAACGCGGCAAAGGAAGCGATCAAAGGGACCCCGCTGGAGGGCGCCAAGATCTACCTGGCCGGCACCGCCGCGGTCTATAGGGACATGGCTGAGGGGGCTAAGTGGGACCTGCTGATCGCGGGAATTGCTGCGGCCAGCCTCATTTTGATCATCATGCTGATCATTACTCGGAGCCTGGTTGCCGCGGTCGTCATTGTGGGTACGGTGGTGCTTTCGTTGGGCGCATCCTTCGGGCTGTCCGTGCTGATGTGGCAGGACATCATCGGCTTCAGACTGCACTGGATGGTGCTGGCGATGTCCCTCATCTTGATGTTGGCCGTGGGATCGGACTACAACCTGTTGCTGGTGTCCCGTTTCAAAGAGGAAATCGGCGCCGGATTGAAAACCGGAATTATCCGCTCGATGGCCGGCACCGGCAGTGTGGTGACGTCTGCGGGCCTGGTGTTCGCTGCCACCATGACGGCCTTCATCGTCAGCGACTTGAAGATCACCGGGCAGTTCGGCACCACCATCGGTCTGGGCCTGTTGTTCGACACCCTGATCGTGCGCTCGTTCATGACGCCGTCCATCGCGGCCCTGATGGGGCGCTGGTTCTGGTGGCCGCACCAAGTGCGCACCCGCCCGGCCAGCCAGCTGCTTCGACCGTACGGACCTCGCCCGCTGGTGCGTGCCCTGCTGCTCCCCAGGGAGGACGACTCGCGTGGCAATGGCCAATCGCCTGACTCGGCGAACACTGATCGGTTCCCGGCGAGCACACCGCACTACTGAGAACGGTGGCTTTACCAGTGCGGTCGCTCGCCGGTCGAAGAGGCGCTAAACCTGGTGGCGGTTAAGCCGGACTCAGTCGAGCGGTGCGATCGCTCTTTACGACCAGTTCCACACCGACATGTCGCCGGGCGGGTATTGGTTGCATACGTCGGTCGACTTGGCGACAACGCCCTTGTTGTTGAAGAAGATCTTCATGTCGTTGGGCCAGGCCAGCCACAGGGGATCGACGACGGGTGCATAAAAGTTTTCGGAATAATCCCGGCGGTCCGCCGGTGACAACGAATAGAACCAGTGGGCTTTGTCTATGGTTGCCTGCTGAACGTTCGGGTGGTTGTTGAAGTCGATCATGTAGCGCTGGTAGTACACCGGACTGGTGTCCCGGGTGGCCGCCAGTATCTGTTCGGCGTCGCACGTGGTGTTGATCATCCTGCGCGGGATCGGAAAGTCCTCCGTGGAATCGGCCGCTGCGGTCTTCGGGAAGGTTGCAGCGGCGATACCCAGAGCGAGAACAGCAGCGCCTGTACGCAGTCCATAACTCAGCCGAGACATAATAGTTACGGTAACACGGTCGTAGCCCGGGTGTACGGGCCTTAATGCATATTTATAGTTCCCCTCACTATCCATTGCGATCAGGGACGATGACGTGCCTGGGATCGGGCCGCAGCTCAGGCGGAGCCTGGCTGTAGTCGCCGAACGGACCGTCGCGGCGCTCAACCGCCGCCCGCACGCCCTGCGTCCGGGCTGTCTCGATGAAGTCGAGAGCGTCGGGGGTGTTGCGCATCAGGCCGTCGAGGATTCCACCCAGCGTCTGGGTTGATGCCAGGCCCATGTTCTCGTAGGCCTGGTTGACGATCAGTTTCTGCGCCTGCAACTGCGACAACGGGATGCGCGCCAGCTCGGCGGCGACCTCGGCGACCCGGGCTTCCAGCCGCTCGAACGGCACCGCCTCGTTGATCAGCTCCACTTCGGCGGCCTGGATGCCGGTCAGCGGCCGGCCGGTCAGGGAGTGCCACTTGGCCTTGGCCAGGCTCAGCCGGTACAGCCACATCCCGGTCAGATACGCCCCCCACATCCTGCTGTACGGGGTACCGATCACCGCGTCGTTGCTGGCGATGACCAGGTCCGCGCACAACGCGTAGTCGCTGGCCCCGCCGACGCACCAGCCGTGCACTTGGGCGATCACCGGTTTGGATGCCCGCCAGATGGCCATGAACTTCTGTGTCGGCCCGGTCGCGCGGGCGGTGACCATCGCGAAGTCCTTGCCGGGATCCCATTGGCCATCGGTCATCATGGCTTCGCCCCAGTGCTGAAAGCCGCCACCGAAGTCGTAGCCGCCGGAGAAAGCCCGGCCGGCACCGCGCAGCACGATGACTTTGATGCCGGGGTCTCGCTCGGCCAGGCCGACAGCCGCCTCGATCTCGTCGGGCATCGGCGGGACGATGGTGTTGAGCTGCTCCGGACGGTTCAACGTGATGGTGGCGACCGGGCCTGCCGTCGTGTACAGCACTGTCTCGAAGTCGGGTGTCGGCTCAGAGGTTTTCATAAGTCCAAGCGAAGTCGGTTGACGGTCCGGTGTCCAGCAGGACTCACGGATCGGGCTGGCGGTTTTCCGGCGTCGCCGCATAGATTCGCCCGCCGATCTTGAGATAAGGCGTCGTCAGGTAGGCCGACCCGACCACGATGGCAGAAAAGACCGACGTCGCCAGGACGGCGTTCGGCCAGAATCTGCCTACCCCGAGGGCGAAACAGAAGATGCCAATGATCGAGGTTGTCCAGTAGAACAGCCGGCCCGGACGGCGGTCGGCGACGAAACGGAACCGCGCCTGCGCGGCTCCGGCCAAGATGAAGATCAGCCCGGTCGCCAACAAGGTGAGCTCGATACGTTCGGTCACTGACACGTGGACGATCTTATGGGCGGGTCGCGGCTGCGTCCCTGGATCGGTGTGGCTAACCTGAGGACGCGGATGTCAGCATCCGCCACAGGAACGAGTAGCTCAGCGCCGACTTGAATGCGACTTGTTCGTTGTCGGCGGCACCGGCGTGGCCGCCTTCGATGTTCTCGTAGTAGAAGACCCGGTGGCCTGCGGCCTCTAATGCCGCGGTCGTCTTGCGGGCATGGCCCGGATGTACCCGGTCGTCGCGGGTGGACGTGGTCATCAGCACCGGCGGGTAACGGCGCGTCGCCGAAATATTTTGATACGGCGAGTATTCGGAGATGAACGCCCAGTCCGCCGGATCGTCCGGATCGCCATACTCGGCGACCCATGAGGCTCCGGCCAGCAGGAGGTGGTAACGCTTCATGTCCAGCAGCGGCACGTCGCACACCAGCGCCCCGAACTTCTCCGGGTACTTGGTCAGCATGATGCCCATCAGCAGCCCGCCGTTGCTACCGCCCCGCGCGCCCAGCTGCTCGACCGTCGTAATGCCGCGGGCCACCAAATCGGTTGCCACCGCGGCGAAGTCCTCGGCTACCTTGTGCCGGCCCTCGCGCATCGCCTGGGTGTGCCAGCCGGGTCCGTACTCGCCGCCGCCACGGATGTTGGCCACCGCGTAGGTGCCTCCGCGGGCCAGCCACAGCCGGCCCAGCACCCCGTCGTACCCCGGTGTTCTGGACGTCTCGAATCCGCCGTATCCGCTCAGCAAGGTGGGGCCGGGACCGTCGCCGCCGTTGGGTCGTACCACGAAGTAGGGGATCAACGTGCCATCCTCGGATGCCACGAAGTGCTGTGCCACCGAGATGTTTTCGCCGTCGAAGAACGCCGGCGCGGATTTGATCTGCTCGAGCTGCCCGGCGCCGGTGCCGCGCATCAGCCGCGACGGCGTGCCGAATCCGCTGGAATCGAGAAAGAACTCGTCGCCGGTGTCGTGGGCGGCAACGATGACGGTGTTGGTGGCGGCCGGGATGCCCGACAGTGGTTCGCGCTGCCAGGTGCCCGGCGTGGCGATCTCGACGCGGCTGGCCACGTCGGCCAGTGTGACGATCAAGAGGCGGTCTTTGGTCCAGGCGTAGTGATACAGCGCGGTGTGTTCGTCGGGCTCGAACACGACCCGTAATTCCCCTTTCCCCGCGAGGAATTCGTCGTAGTCGACCGCCAGCAGCGAGCCCGCGGAATAGATCGCCGTGCCGAGGTACCAATCGGTGCGAAGTTCGATCAACAGCCACTCGCGGTGTATCGACACGCTCGCGTCGGTGGGTGTGTCGAGGCGAATCAGCTCCGCGTCCCGCAGTTGGTAGACCTCGTCATTCCAGAAGTCGAGGGCACGCCCCAGCATGGTGCGCTCGAAGCCGGGTGTGCGGTCCACCGAGACGGAGACGCGGACGTCGGAGCCGGTGCCCTCGAAGAGCGTCTCCGCGTCGGCCAACGGTGTGTCCCGGCGCCACCGCTTGATCACGCGCGGGTACCCGGACTCGGTGAGCGAGTCGGCGCCGAAGTCGGTGCCCACCAGAACGGTATCCGGATCCGCCCAGACGATCTGTGATTTGGCCTCCGGCAGCTCGAACCCGCCCGCGACGAATTCGCGTGTGAGCATGTCGAATTCACGCACAATGGACGCGTCCGAACCGCCTCGGGAGAGGCCGATCAGTGCACGCGTGTGGTCGGGTTCGATGACACCGGCTCCTGCCCACACCCAGTTCTCGTCGTCGGCGCGACCGAGCTGGTCCACATCGATCAGCACGTCCCACTCGGGGGAGTCGGTGCGGTAACTGTCCAGCGTGGTGCGTCGCCACAGCCCGCGCGGGTTGGCGGCATCGCGCCAGAAGTTGTAGAGGTGATCGCCGCGACGGGCCACATAGGGGATTCGGGCATCGGTGTCGAGCACTTCGAGCGCCTCGGCGCGCATCTGCTCGAACTGCGCGTCGCGAAATTTCGCCAGGGTCGGTTGGTTATGCGCCCGCACCCAGTCCAGCGCCTCTGCGCCGGTGACTTCCTCGAGCCACAGGTACGGGTCATGGCCGTCTGCAGTGTCTTCAGGGGCGGCGGGAGCTTGCGACGTCATGGAAGCCATTGTGGCCCCGGCGGTAGTGTGAGTTGAATTACATCAAGGTCGAACGTCGTATTTCATCAAGGTCGAACGTCGTATTTCATCAAGGTCGAACAAGGAGCCGAGCCGATGACTGTCTACGCACGTCCGGGTTCAGCCGGTGCGCTGATGTCGTATGAATCACGGTACGAGAACTTCATCGGGGGGCAGTGGGTCCCGCCGGTGCACGGCCGCTACTTCGAGAACACCACACCGGTGACCGGCCAGACGTTCTGCGAGGTGCCGCGATCCGACGAGGCCGATATCGAAAAGGCGCTCGACGCCGCGCACGCGGCGGCACCGGCGTGGGGCAAGACCGCCCCGGCCGAGCGTGCGGCGATCCTGAACAAGATCGCCGACCGGATCGCGGAAAACACCGCAGCGCTGGCAGTGGCCGAAGTCTGGGACAACGGCAAGCCGATCCGCGAGGCACTGGCCGCCGACATCCCGCTGGCGGCTGATCATTTCCGGTATTTCGCCGCCGCGATCCGCGCCCAGGAGGGTTCGCTGTCGCAGATCGACCAGGACACCGTCGCCTACCACTTCCACGAACCGCTCGGGGTGGTGGGGCAGATCATCCCGTGGAACTTCCCGATCCTGATGGGTGCCTGGAAACTGGCGCCGGCGCTGGCCGCGGGCAACACGGTGGTACTCAAACCCGCCGAGCAGACCCCGGCCTCGGTGCTGTACCTGATGTCGTTGATCGGCGATCTCCTGCCGGCCGGAGTGCTCAACGTGGTCAACGGGTTCGGCGTCGAGGCCGGCAAACCACTGGCCTCGAGCAACCGGATCGCCAAGGTCGCATTCACCGGAGAGACCACCACCGGACGACTGATCATGCAGTACGCGTCGGCCAACCTGATCCCGGTCACGCTGGAACTCGGCGGCAAGAGCCCCAACATCTTCTTCTCCGATGTGATGGCCAAGGGTGACGACTTTCAGGACAAGGCGCTCGAGGGCTTCACCATGTTCGCCCTCAACCAGGGCGAGGTGTGCACCTGCCCGTCGCGCAGCCTGGTGCAGGCCGACATCTACGACGAGTTCCTGGAGCTCGCCGCGATTCGCACCAAGGCGGTCCGGCTGGGCGATCCGCTGGACAGCGAGACGATGCTTGGTTCGCAGGCGTCCAACGACCAGCTGGAAAAGGTGTTGTCCTACATCGAGATCGGCAAGGAGGAGGGCGCCAAGGTCATCACCGGCGGCGAACGCGCCGAGTTGGGCGGCGACTTGTCCGGCGGCTACTACGTACAGCCGACGATCTTCGGCGGGACCAACAAGATGCGGATCTTCCAAGAGGAGATCTTCGGGCCGGTGGTGGCGGTGACGTCGTTTGCCGACTACGACGACGCGATCTCGATCGCCAACGACACCCTGTACGGTCTGGGCGCCGGGGTGTGGAGCCGTGACGGCAACACCGCCTACCGGGCCGGCCGCGACATCCAGGCCGGCCGGGTGTGGGTCAACTGCTATCACGTGTACCCGCCGCACGCGGCCTTCGGCGGCTACAAGCTGTCCGGTTTCGGCCGGGAGTGCCACAAGATGGCGCTCGAGCATTACCAGCAGACCAAGAACCTGATGGTGTCCTACTCCGACAAGGCGCTCGGTTTCTTCTGATGATCACGACCGCTCCACCGGGTGTGGTCATCACCGCCCCCGCCGCCGAGCTGCTGGCGCGCCTGCAGCAAGGTCATGGTCCGGTGATGTTCCACCAGTCCGGCGGCTGCTGCGACGGATCGTCGCCGATGTGCTACCCGCGCGGGGACTTCCTTGTCGGTGACCGCGACGTGTTGCTCGGTGTGCTCGACGTCGGGGCGGACGGGGTAGCGGTGTGGATTTCGGGCCCGCAGTACCAAGTGTGGAAGCACACCCAGCTGGTCATCGACGTGGTGCCGGGCCGCGGCGGCGGGTTCAGCCTGGAAGCACCGGAAGGGGTGCGGTTTCTCAGTCGCGGCCGGGTCTTCACCGACGAAGAGCAGGCCGAGCTGGCGGCCACACCGGTCATCACCGGCGCCGACTACGAGCGTGGCGAACGCCCGTCGGTGCGCGGTCAGGTGGTGGCCCTTGATGAACGAGCCGCACCGGGAACATGCAGCCCTCGTGCCCGATGACCTTAGTAAGGTCGTCACCGTGATCCCTCTGCCGCGTCCCTGGTTGCTGGCCAGCGCCATGCTGATCGGCGGCGCGGTCGGGCTATTGGCAGGGGTGGCGTTCACCCTGGTCCATGCAAGGATCCGCCCGGACATCGCCATTGCGCTGGTGGTGGGAATTCCCACGGTGACCGGACTGATCACGATCCTGTTCTCCGGACGTCGATGGGTCACCCTGGTGGGTGCGTTCATCCTGGCGCTGGCGCCCGGTTGGTTCGGTGTGCTCGTCGCTCTCCGGGTGGTCTCCGGTGGCTGACCAGGATCGCGCGTCGAATCCGGGGACTGAGCCGTTCGTCCCGGATTTCTCGGATGCGGAGGACTCTGAGGACACCGGTACCCAGTCCTGGGTCCCGGACTTCTCGGATTCTGAGGACACCGGCTCGCGGCCCATTCCTGTGGAGCCGGCGACGTCCTCGCCGGCCGCGGGAGAGCAGGAACCAACCACCGAATCAGCCGGCGAATCCGCCGGCGTGCCGGTGCAGTCGGTCACCGTTCCCGGTCGCTACCTCTACCTGAAGTGGTGGAAGTTAGTTCTCATGATTCTCGGCGTGTGGGTCGCGGCGGCCGAGGTCGGGCTGAGTCTGTTCTATTGGTGGTACCACACGATCGACAAGACGCCTGTGGTGTTCGCGGTCCTGGTCTATGTCGTGGCCTGCGCCGTGGCCGGCGTCATGCTGGCGCTGGTGGACGGCAGGCCGCTGGTCTCGGCACTGTCGCTCGCGGTGATGTCGGGGCCGTTCGCCTCCGTTGCCGCCGCGGCGCCGCTGTACGGCTATTACTACTGCGCGCGAGTAGGCCACTGTCTCCTCGGCGTTATTCCGTATTAACGCCTCCCGCGCCCGGCCACTAGGGTAGGGGCCGTGACTCACTATGACGTCGTCGTCCTCGGGGCCGGTCCCGGCGGATATGTCGCAGCCATTCGTGCCGCACAGCTAGGCCTGAACACCGCCATCGTCGAATCGAAGTACTGGGGCGGAGTCTGCCTCAACGTCGGTTGCATCCCGTCCAAGGCGTTACTGCGCAACGCCGAGCTCGTCCACATCTTCACCAAAGAGGCCAAGACCTTTGGTCTCAGTGGTGATGCGACCTTCGATTACGGGATCGCCTACGACCGCAGCCGCAAGGTGGCCGACGGCCGCGTCGCCGGTGTGCACTTCCTGATGAAGAAGAACAAGATCACCGAGATCCACGGGTACGGCAGGTTCACCGACGCCAACACGTTGTCGGTCGATCTCAACGACGGCGGGAACCAGACCGTCACATTCGACAACGCCATCATCGCAACCGGCAGCAGCACCCGGCTGGTTCCCGGGACGTCGCTGTCGGCCAACGTGGTCACCTACGAAGAACAGATCCTGTCCCGGGAGCTGCCGGAATCGATCATCATCGCCGGAGCCGGGGCGATCGGCATGGAGTTCGGCTACGTGCTGAAGAACTACGGCGTGGACGTCACCATTGTGGAGTTCCTGCCGCGCGCGCTGCCCAACGAGGACGCCGAGGTGTCCAAGGAGATCGAGAAGCAGTTCAAGAAGCTGGGCGTCAAGATCCTCACCGGAACAAAAGTCGAGTCCATCTCGGACGACGGCGCACAGGTCACGGTGGTGGTCAGCAAGGACGGGAAGGCCGAGGAGCTCAAGGCCGCAAAGGTGTTGCAGGCCATCGGTTTCGCGCCCAACGTGGAGGGCTACGGGCTGGACAAGGCCGGCGTCGCGCTGAACGAACGCGGGGGCATCGGCATCAACGACTACATGCGGACGAACGTGCCGCACATCTACGCCATCGGCGATGTCACCTGCTTCCTGATGCTGGCGCACGTCGCCGAGGCCATGGGTGTGGTGGCGGCCGAAACCATCGCCGGCGCAGAGACTTTGGCCCTGGGCGACTGCCGCATGCTGCCCCGCGCGACGTTCTGCCAGCCCCAGGTGGCCAGCTTCGGGCTCACCGAGCAGCAAGCCCGCGACGAAGGCTACGACGTCGTGGTGGCCAAGTTCCCGTTCAGCGCCAACGGCAAAGCGCACGGCCTGGGCGACCCCAGCGGCTTCGTCAAGCTGGTCGCCGACGGCAAGCACGGAGAGCTGCTGGGCGGACATCTGATCGGCCATGACGTGTCCGAGCTGCTGCCCGAGCTGACACTGGCGCAGAAATGGGACCTGACGGCTAACGAGTTGGCGCGCAACGTGCACACCCATCCGACCATGTCGGAGGCGCTGCAGGAGTGCTTCCACGGCTTGACCGGCCACATGATCAACTTCTGAGCACCCGATGATTCGCACCGAGACCGTTATAGGTGCCATCGGAGGTCTGGCCACCGGTTATGTCTTGTGGTTGGTCGCCTTTTCGATCGGCGATGACCTGACGACGGTGAGCGTGTGGAGTCTGACCGTGTTGCTGCTGTCGGGTGTGCTGGCGGTCTGTGCCGGGGTGTGGGGCTGGTTGTTGCGCCGGCGCCTCAAGTATTTGTGGTCCGCGTTCGCCTTCGGCCTGCCGGCACTTCCGGTGGTGCTGACGCTGGCCGTGCTGGCCGATCTCTACTTTTAAGGAGTCGGGTTGTCCAGTGGGATGTCGAGGGCGGTTATCGTCGCGGCCAGCCCGTCGTATTGGCTTGCGAGCAAACAAAATTCGATCAGTCGCCGCCGGTCGAGGTGACTGGCCAGCTGCTGCCACGTGCCGCTGGTCATCGTCCGGTCTTTGACGAACTCATCCGTCGCCGCCAGCAGCACGCGCTGACGGGCGCTCAATCGCTCTCCGGTGCCGTCGGGCGGGTCGGGCCAGGCGAAAATCGCGGCCTGCATGTCTGCATCCAGACCCGCTTCGCGCGCCATCCGCCGATGGTGCTGCAACTCGTATTCACAGGCGCGCAGATGCCCGACCCGCAGGATCACCAACTCGGTATCGGCCCGGGGCAGCCGGCCCTGCAGCAGTCGACCGCTATAGAACATCCACGCCCAGAACAGCAGCCGCCGCTGACCCAGCGTGGTGAACAGATGCATCTCGCGCGCCCGCACCGTTCGCGCGGCCAGCTTGGCCACCACCCAGTTGATCGGTCCCAGCTCGCGCAATCCGCCGGACGGGATGCGACCGATCTGGCCGCCTTGGCCGTTTAGCGCCCCGGTCACGGTTGCTTCACCAGGTACGGGGACACGGTGCTGCGGTGTTCGTCGAGATCGAGTGCACGCCCCAGGGCCGGGAACGCCCGCTGTGGGCAGTTGTCGCGCTCGCAGACCCGGCAGCCTGCGCCGATGGGTGTGGCGATGTCACCCGACAAGTCGAGTCCTTCCGAGTAGACGAGCCGGTGCGCGTGGCGAAGCTCGCAGCCCAGCCCGATCGCGAAGGTTTTACCGGGCTGACCATACCGGGCGGCGCGGCGCTCCACGGTGCGGGCCACCCACATGTAGTTACGGCCGTCGGGCATCTGGGCGATCTGCACCAGGATCTTGCCCGGGTTGGCGAACGTTTCGTAGACGTTCCACAACGGGCAGGTGCCGCCACTGGAAGAGAAGTGAAAACCGGTGGCGGACTGGCGCTTTGACATGTTTCCCGCCCGGTCTACCCGCACGAACGAAAACGGCACGCCCCGCATCGACGGCCGTTGCAACGTCGACAGCCGGTGCGCAATGGTCTCGTAGCTCACCGCGTAGAAGGATGACAACCGCTCGACGTCGTAGCGGAAATTCTCCGCGACGTCGTGGAACTGGCGGTAGGGCAGCACCGCGGCCGCGGCGAAGTAATTGGCCAGCCCCAGCCGGGCCAGCCGGTGCGACTCGTCGCTGGTGAACTTTCCCTCTTCGACCAGGCTGTCGATCAGATCGCCGAATTCCAGGTACGCCAGTTCGGCGGCCATCTTGAATACCTGTTGCCCCAGCGAGAGGTGATTGCTGATTTCCAGTGTTTTGGTTGCCGGGTCGTAGCGGTGTAGCACGGTGTCACCGAGATCGATCCGCCTGTTGATGTGCACTCCGTGGACTTCGGTGAGCCGGCGGGTCAACTCACGGGCCAGGTCGCCATGGTGCAGCCGCATCTGGACAGTGAGGTCTTCAGCGGCGGTGTCCAGCTCGTGCAGATAGTTCTGGCGCTGGTAGAAGTAGTCGCGCACTTCCTCATGCGGCATGGTGATCGACCCGCTGCCACTGCCGTCGGAGAACCGCTCCTCGGTGGCCGCGGCCAGCTGCGCGGTGGTGATCCGGAAGCGCCGGTGCAGGTTGACCACCGCGCGGGCCAGGGTGGGATGGGCGCTGACCATCTCGGCGACTTCGTTCGGGGCCACGTCGATGTCCAGATCGCGGTCCATCGTCACCTCACGCAGCTCGGCGACCAGCCGGGTGTCGTCCTGGGAGGCGAAGAACGTCGCGTCCACCCCGAACACCTCGGTAATCCGGAGCAGCACAGCCACCGTCAGCGGGCGAACGTCATGCTCGATCTGGTTGAGGTAGCTCGGTGAGATCTCCAGCATCTGAGCCAGAGCGGCCTGCGAAAACCCCCGTTCGCTCCGCAACTGGCGAACGCGTGAGCCGACGAAGGTTTTGGACATTTCACTGAGCGTACCCGCCGTGCGAAGGCGCAGTTCGCAGAGTTGGCACCCGGATTCCACGTCGTCAGGATCTATTATTTTGACGGACGTCATTGGCATGATTCGCGCCGGTAGGCGCAGGGTAAAGACTAGGGTACCGACGAGGACGAAACGGGGAGCGATGCCGTGAGCCTGGACAAAACAATGATGCCGGTGCCCGACGGCCACCCCGATGTTTTCAATCGCGAATGGCCCCTGCGCGTCGGCGACATTGACCGAACGGGTCGACTGCGGCTGGATGCGGCTGCCCGGCACATCCAGGACATCGGCCAGGACCAGCTGCGCGAGATGGGGTTCGAGGAGACACATCCGCTGTGGATCGTCCGTCGCACCATGGTTGACCTGATCCGCCCGATCGAGTTCCAAGACTTGCTGCGTCTGCGGAGGTGGTGTTCGGGCACCTCGAACCGGTGGTGTGAGATGCGCGTCCGCATCGACGGGCGCAAAGGCGGCCTGATCGAATCCGAGGCATTCTGGATCAACATCAACCGGGAAACCCAGATGCCCGCGCGCATTTCCGACGACTTCCTGGCGGGTCTGCGCAAGACCACGTCCGTCGATCGGCTGCGGTGGAAGGGCTATTTACGGCCGGGCAGCCGTGACGACGCGACCGAGATCCACGAGTTCCCGGTCCGATTCACCGACATCGACTTGTTCGACCACATGAACAACTCGGTGTACTGGAGCGTGATCGAGGACTACCTGGCGTCGCACCCCGAACTGTTGCAGGGGCCGCTGCGCACCACCATCGAACACGAAGCGCCGGTTGCGCTGGGCGACAAGCTGGAGATCATCTCGCATGTTCACCCGGCCGGCTCTACCGATCTGTTCGGTCCCAACCTGGCCGATCGCCCTGTTACAACGCTCACATATGCGGTCGGCGACGAGACGAAAGCCGTTGCCGCGATCTTCGCTCTCTAGCGGAACTGTCCACCGCGGCGCGCGGTGTCAATCGGGTGTTTGACCTGCGGGTATATGTTACCGGCCGGTAGCTTCTGAAACGGTTAAGTGCCAGCGCCCATTCGCAAGATTTGCAAAAACGCCTGAACTCGTCGCTGAAATTGACAAATGAAACGGGTGGACCAGCATCAACAAGCTGTGCCATCGTCGAATTAGCACGTTAGTGAAGTTGAGCCCGTTGCTACCGTCCGACGGCGGTCAGCATGGCAACACTGTTAAGGAGCAAGACCGATGTCTGTCGTTGGCACCCCGAAGAGCGCCGAGCTGATCCAGCACGACTGGGACACCAACCCGCGCTGGAAGAACGTCACCCGTACCTACACCGCCGAGGATGTCGTGGCACTTCAAGGCAACGTGGTCGAGGAGTACACCTTGGCCCGTCGCGGCGCCGAGGTGCTGTGGGAAGAGCTGCACGACCTGGAGTGGGTCAACGCGCTGGGCGCCCTGACCGGCAACATGGCCGTCCAGCAGGTGCGCGCCGGCCTCAAGGCCATCTACCTGTCGGGCTGGCAGGTCGCCGGTGACGCCAACGTGTCCGGCCAGACCTACCCCGACCAGAGCCTGTACCCGGCCAACTCGGTGCCGCAGGTGGTGCGCCGGATCAACAATGCGCTGCAGCGCGCAGACCAGATCGCCAAGCTCGAGGGCGACACCTCGGTGCAGAACTGGCTGGCGCCGATCGTCGCTGACGGCGAGGCCGGCTTCGGTGGCGCGCTCAACGTCTTCGAGCTGCAAAAAGCGATGATCGCCGCCGGTGTCGCAGGTTCGCACTGGGAGGACCAGCTGGCGTCGGAGAAGAAATGCGGTCACCTGGGCGGCAAGGTGCTGATCCCGACCCAGCAGCACATCCGCACGCTGACATCGGCCCGATTGGCTGCCGACGTCTGCGACGTTCCGACCGTGGTGATCGCTCGTACCGATGCCGAAGCGGCCACGCTGATCACGTCCGACGTCGACGAGCGCGACCGGCCGTTCATCACCGGCGAGCGGACTCGGGAAGGTTTCTACCACACCCGCAACGGCATCGAGCCCTGCATCGCGCGGGCCAAGGCCTATGCCCCGTTCGCCGATTTGATCTGGATGGAGACCGGCACCCCCGACCTCGAGCTCGCCAAGGAGTTCGCCGAGGCGGTCAAGGCCGAATACCCCGACCAGATGCTGGCCTACAACTGCTCGCCGTCGTTCAACTGGAAGAAGCATCTCGACGATGCCACCATCGCGAAGTTCCAAAAAGAGCTTGCGTCAATGGGATTCAAGTTCCAGTTCATTACGCTGGCCGGCTTCCACGCGCTGAACTACTCGATGTTCGATCTCGCCTACGGCTACGCCCGCAACCAGATGAGCGCCTACGTCGAGCTGCAGGAGCGCGAGTTCGAGGCCGAGGAGCGCGGCTACACCGCGACCAAGCACCAGCGCGAGGTCGGTGCCGGTTACTTCGACCGCATCGCCACCACGGTCGACCCGGACTCGTCGACCACCGCTCTGGCCGGCTCCACCGAGGAGGGTCAGTTCCACTGAGGATGAGCGGGCTTTGCCCGCGAAGACGACGTGGAACCGACAGGCGTGAGTCACTGAGGATGAGCGGGCTTTGCCCGCGAAGACGACGTGGAACCAACAGGCGTGAGTCACTGAGGGACAGCCCCTGCTCGCGGCTGAAGTAGCATAGGCCCCGCCCAGCGAACCTGGGCGGGGCCTATTGCGGTGCAAGACGATACGACACCGGAGAGAAAATAGTGAGCGACGCAGCGATCCAGCGGGTAGGGGTTATCGGGGCCGGCCAGATGGGATCCGGAATCGCCGAGGTCTCCGTCCGCGCCGGGGTCGACGTGACGGTTTTCGAGACCACCGAGGCGTTGATCGCTGCGGGACGCAGCCGCGTCGTGAAGTCGTTGGAGCGCGGCGTCAGCGCGGGCAAGGTGACCGAGCGGGAGCGCGACCGCGCACTCAGCAAACTCACGTTCACCACCGATTTGAATGACCTGGCCGACCGCCAACTGGTGATCGAAGCGATTGTCGAGGACGAGGCGATCAAGGCGAAGGTCTTCGCCGAGCTCGACGGGGTCGTCACCGATGCCGACGCCGTGCTGGCGTCAAACACCTCCAGCATCCCGATCATGAAGCTCGCCGCGGCCACCAAGAACCCGCAACGGGTGCTGGGCCTGCACTTCTTCAACCCGGTGCCGGTCCTGCCGCTGGTCGAGTTGGTCAGCACGCTGGTTACCGACGAAGCCGCCGCCGCTCGCACCGAGGAATTCGCGGCGGCGGTTCTGGGCAAACAAGTGGTGCGGTGCTCCGACCGGTCCGGCTTCGTGGTGAACGCGCTGCTGGTGCCGTACTTGCTGTCGGCGATCCGGATGGTCGAGTCCCGTATCGCCACCGTCGAAGATGTCGACAAGGCCATTGTCGCCGGGCTATCGCACCCGATGGGCCCGCTCCGGCTGTCCGATCTGGTCGGCCTGGACACCCTCAAACTCATCGCGGACAAAATGTTCGAGGAATTCAAGGAACCGCACTACGGTCCGCCGCCCCTGTTGCTGCGTATGGTCGAAGCGGGTCGGCTGGGCAAAAAATCAGGTCAAGGCTTCTACACTTACTGAAGCGTCTGCAGTCGACGTCGCGGTGCCGGACAGCTTCGTGACCGTGCCGAGATGGTCGCTCGCAAGCGCATGACAGCTTTGTGCGAATCGGTTACGATGCTCGCGTTCGACAGAGGAGAGGTACGACACCGAACATGGCGAAATTAAGACCCTTTTACGAGGAGTCGCAATCTATCTATGACGTTTCCAACGACTTCTTCGCATTATTTCTAGACCCGACTATGGCTTACACGTGCGCATATTTCGAGCGTGACGACATGACCCTCGAAGAAGCGCAAAACGCGAAGTTCGACCTGGCGCTGGGAAAGCTGAACCTCGAACCCGGGATGACATTGCTGGATATCGGTTGCGGCTGGGGCGGCGCGCTGGTGCGAGCGGTCGAGAAATTCGACGTGAATGTCATCGGAATCACACTGAGCCGCTACCAGTTCGAGTACAGCAAGAACAAGCTGGCCGGGATGCCGACCAAACGCAACATCGAGGTCCGGCTGCAGGGCTGGGAAGAGTTCGAGGACAAGGTCGACCGGATTGTCACCATTGGCGCCTTCGAAGCTTTCAAGATGGAGCGCTACGCCGCATTCTTCGAACGCGCCTACGACGTCCTTCCCGATGACGGCCGTATGCTGTTGCACACAATTTTGACGTATCAATGGCAACAGATGCCCGCGCAAGGTATCAAGCTGACGATGAGCGATATCCGGTTCGCGCGATTCATCGGCACCGAAATTTTCCCGGGTGGACAGTTGCCGGCGCAGGAAGACATTTTCAAGTTCGCGCAAGACGCTGGGTTCTCAGTGGAGAAAGTGCAATTGCTGCGGGAGCATTACGAGCGCACGCTGAACATATGGGCAGCCAACCTCGAGGCCAACAAGGAAAAAGCCATCGAGCTGCAGTCTGAAGAGGTGTACGACAAGTACATGCACTATCTGACTGGCTGCGAGAACTTCTTCCGCAAAGGCATCAGCAATGTGGGGCAGTTCACCCTGGTGAAGTAAGCCGTGGCGTTCCGGCCGTCATGAGACCAGCCCGTCGAGCGATGGTCCGCTCGAATGCCGATCACTTTTCCAAAGTGAACTGGTCGACGTCGGTGTACCCCTGGCGGAACAGCTTCGCGCAGCCAGTCAGATAGTGCATGTACTTGTCGTACACCTCTTCAGACTGCAGCTCGATGGCCGGCTTCTTGTTGGCCTCGAGCGCCGCGGCCCACATTTCCAGGGTCCTCGCATAGTGCGACTGCAAGGACTGGACCCGAGTGATCTTGAAACCGGCCCCGGCAGCGTGTTCGTCGACTGTCGGGACCGTTGGCAGCCAGCCGCCGGGGAAGATCTCGGCCAAGATGAATTGGGTGAAGTGGACGATTTCGTGGGTCAATGGCAGGCCCTGCGCCCTGGCATCTTTGAAGGTGGGGCGGACAATGGTGTGCAGTAGCATCACGCCGTCGGCCGGCAGTACCTGGTAGGCCATTTTGAAGAACCGGCCATAGCGTGGGCGGCCGAAGTGTTCGAACGCACCGATCGAGACGACGCGGTCGACCGGCTCGTGAAACTTCTCCCAGCCCTCGAGCAACACCCGCCTGGTGCGTGGGGTGTCCATCTGGTCGAACATCTGCTGGACATGGCTGGCCTGATTCTCCGACAACGTCAGGCCGATGACGTTGACGTCGTACTTTTCGATGGCGCGTCGCAAAGTGGCACCCCAGCCGCAGCCGATGTCCAGCAGCGTCATACCTGGCTCGAGGTTCAGCTTTCCCAGCGCCAGGTCGACTTTGGCCAGCTGCGCCTCTTCCAGGGTCATGTCGTCACGCTCGAAGTATGCGCAGCTGTAGGTCTGGGTGGGGTCCAGGAACAGCCGGAAGAAGTCGTCGGACAGATCGTAATGGGCTTGCACATCTGCAAAATGGGGTGTGAGTTGCAAAGACATGGCGAAGTGGGCCTTTCTTCATGCGGAGGTATTCCGGCGGCCAAACGGCGCACCTCGGTGTACCCCTTGATGCATTCCGCGCATGCTAGCCGCTCGAGCGGGTCAAGGCGCCTTTCCGGCCGCTTCTCAGGATCACCAAACGGGTGGAATTGACACCGCTGGCACTAGGGCGCCGGTAGCGCTGCGACCCTTCTGCTAACCCCCGGACCGGGTCGTCATGCCCCTCGTGGCGGGACGATCGGCGAAGGATGCGGCTCCTCGCGGAACTTCTCCAGCGATCCGCCGACCTCGACGATTCCGCACAGTGCGCTCCAACTGAGCATGGTCAGGTAGTCGATCAGCTCGTCCCTGGTCATCCGCGGGTCCGACATCCACGAGTGGGTGGCCAGCTGCACGCCGCCGACGATCAAGTAGGCCCATGGCTCCACTCCGCCGGTGTCCATCCCGGCCTCTTGCATGCGGCGACGCATCATCACCGCGAGCATGCGGGCAATGATGCGCTCGGAGTCGGCGATCACCTTGCTCTTGCTGGCCGAGCTGTTGGCCATCACGAACCGGTACGGCTCGGGCTCGTCTGCCACGGTGTCGACGTACACCCGGATGATCTCGCGGGCCAGGTCGAAGCCGTCCAGATTGGACGACAGCGCCGCGGCCATGTTGGGAATCAGCGTGGTCTGCGTGAAGCGCATCATCACTGCCGTCGTCAGGTCGTTCTTGTCGACGAAGTAGCGGTACAGCACCGTCTTGGAGACCCCGATCTCCGCCGCTATTTCGTCCATGCTCAAGAAGCGGCCGCGTCGGCGAATCGCAACAATCGTGCCGTCAACCAACTCATTGCGGCGCTCCACCTTATGTTGGTGCCAGCGCCGCTTGCGACCATCCGTCTTCACGGTCACAGCCGAGATTCGCTCTGCCACTGTCGCCGATTTCCCATTCACTAGACGCCCTTGATAGTACGGCCTATGGCGCCTCGTTTGGCGCTGGGCCGCGCGCGTGCAGGCCTCCCGCGAACGGTGTCGTCACATTAACTTGTCCCGGCGATAGATGATGGTGTAGTGGCACATAGAGCCTCACATGGAGGCGAAGCGTCGGGCTCGCCGGCGACGGGGCTGAACTCGCCGACGCCGCCGACCGGCACCCGGCGGGCGCACGCCTCCTTCCCGGAATCGTTCGCCGGGGCCGATCCGGAGGCCGACGCGCAGCGGCGGGTGGCGTTGCGCCGGATGAAGATGGTGGCACTGAGCTTTTTGATCGGCGCCACCGGCTTGTTCCTGGCCTGCCGGTGGGCGCAGGCCCACGCCGGCATGGGCGTCTGGGTCGGCTACGTCGGTGCGGCCGCCGAGGCCGGCATGGTGGGGGCCCTGGCGGATTGGTTCGCCGTTACCGCGCTGTTCAAGCACCCGCTGGGCATACCCATTCCGCACACCGCGATCATTAAGCGCAAGAAAGACCAGCTCGGCGAGGGCCTGGGAACCTTCGTGCGGGAGAACTTCCTGTCGCCGCCGGTCGTTGAGACCAAACTGCGCGACGCCCAGGTACCCGGGCGGCTCGGTAAGTGGCTGTCCGAGGCCTCCCACGCCGAGCGGGTGGCGAGCGAGACGGCGACGGTGCTACGGGTGCTGGTGGAGCTGTTGCGTGACGACGACGTCCACCACGTCATCGATCGGATGATCGTGCGCCGCGTCGCCGAACCGCAGTGGGGTCCACCGGTCGGGCGGGTACTGGCGACCTTGCTGGCCGAAAACCGGCAGGAGGCCCTGATCCAGTTGCTGGCCGACCGGGCGTTTCAGTGGTCGCTGAATGCCGGAGAGGTCATCCAGCGGGTGGTCGAGCGTGACTCGCCGGGCTGGTCGCCCCGATTCATCGACCACCTGGTCGGCGACCGCATCCACCGCGAGCTGATGGACTTCACCGACAAGGTGCGCCGCAATCCCGACCATGAATTGCGCCGTTCGGCGGCCCGCTTCCTGTTCGAATTCGCCGACGATCTGCAGCATGACCCCGCCACCATCGCGCGCGCGGATTCAGTCAAAGAACAGCTGATGGCGCGCGATGAGATCGCCAACGCGGCAGCGACGGCGTGGAAGACGCTGAAACGGCTGGTGCTCGAGGGTGTCGATGATCCGTCCAGCGCGTTGCGGACCCGCATCACGCACACGGTGGTCCGTATCGGCGAATCACTGCGTGACGACGCCGACCTGCGCGACAAAGTGGACGACTGGATGGTGCGGGCCGCCCAGCATCTGGTCTCGCAGTATGGCGTGGAGATCACAGCGATCATCACCGAGACGATCGAGCGCTGGGACGCCGAGGAAGCCAGCCGGCGGATCGAACTGCACGTGGGACGTGACCTGCAGTTTATTCGGATCAACGGCACCGTGGTGGGCGCGCTGGCCGGCCTGGTGATCTACGCCGTCGCGGAGCTGCTGTTCTAGGAGTGCTAACAGGTGCTTGCAACAGCAAGCACCTGTGCGTACGCTGGTGCCTGTCAATCGGCCGACGGACCCAGGGAGCGCGCAATGCCATCGGAGGAGAAGCTCTCCGCCAAGGTGTCCACGGCAGCTTCCGACATGGCTTCCGACATCGGCAGCTTCATCAGGAGCCAGCGCGAGAATGCTCAGGTCTCGGTGCGACAACTTGCCGAACGGGCCGGTGTCAGCAATCCGTACCTGAGTCAGGTGGAGCGTGGATTGCGTAAGCCGTCCGCCGATGTGCTGAGTCAGATCGCTAAGGCGCTGCGGGTTTCCGCCGAGGTTCTTTATGTGCGGGCCGGGATTCTCGAGCCCAGCGACAAAAGCCAGGTGCGTGACGCCATCGTCACCGACACCGCGATCACCGAGCGCCAGAAGCAGATTCTGCTCGACATCTACGCATCGTTCACCCAGCAAAACGATTCCGGCGAAGAGGAGTGTCCGACCGAATCCGGCGAGTGATTGATCCCGTTTTCGCACGCGATGCGGGATAGGCGGGCCGTCGCGGGGTGCGCGCCCGGGCTTGCAACGCCGTCGGATCCCCGACGCCAGGTTTCTGAATGCCGACCCCAGTCAAGACTCGATTACAGCCACCAGACCAATCAGGAGGTGTTCCGGGCAATGTGCCTGCCGCGTGTCAATCCGCGGGTCTTGACTACCCCTGCCAGAGGAGCCGACGCTTGCCATAACTCCAGACCAGACACCCACTAATGCAGATAACGAAACAAACCGTGAAAGGAAGCACCATGGCTGAAAACTCGAACATCGACGACTTGCGGGCTCCGTTGCTGGCAGCCCTCGGCGCGGCCGACTTGGCCCTGGCCACCGTCAACGAATTGGTCTCCAACATGCGCGAACGTGCCGAAGGGACCCGCACCGACACTCGTAGCCGCGTCGAGGAGAGCCGTGCTCGCCTGGCCAAACTGCAGGAGGGCCTGCCCGAGCAGCTCACCGAGCTCCGCGAGAAATTCACCACCGAGGAGCTGCGTAAGGCCGCCGAGGGCTACGTGGAGGCAGCGACCAACCGGTACAACGAGCTGGTCGAGCGGGGCGAGGCGGCCCTGCAGCGACTGCGCAACCAGCCGGCTTTCGAGGACGTGTCGTCGCGCGCCGAGGGGTACGTGGACCAGGCTGTCGAGCTGACACAGGAGGCACTGGGCAACGTCGCGTCCCAGACCCGTGCGGTCGGTGAGCGCGCGGCCAAGCTGGTCGGCATCGAGCTGCCCAAGAAGGCCGAGCCGGCCAAGAAGGCCGTGGCCAAGAAGGTGCCTGCGAAGAAGGCTCCGGCGAAGAAGGCTCCGGCCAAGAAGGCTCCGGCCAAGAAGGTCACCCAGAAGTAAGGCCCCGGGCTGACCCGGCGGCTCGAACAAAGCACGACGCTCGACTCGGAGTTGCCAGGCAACTCCGAGTCGACGTTTTGGACGAAACACGCATACCCTTGAGGCGTGCCTCGCCTCGTGGAGACCGTGATGTTGTTCTTGCTTGTCGCCGTGTTGGTGACGGCCGTCTATGCGTTTGTGCATGCTGCGCTGCAGCGACCCGACGCCTATACCGCCGCCAACAAGCTGACCAAGCCGGTGTGGTTGATCATCCTCGGCGGAGCCGTTGCGATGACCTCCATCCTGTATCCCGTGTTCGGCGTGCTCGGCATGGCGATCGCGGCTTGTGCCGCCGGGGTGTATCTGGTTGATGTGCGACCCAAGCTGCTCGAAGTTCAGGGCAAGTCGCGCTAGCGGGATGAAGGCCCTGCTGACGGCTACGGCGCTGGCTGTCGCCCTGTTGGGCTTGCCGGGAACCGCCCGCGCCGTTGCCGATCCCGGCACCGGCGCGGTGAACCCGGTTACCCTCGCCCCGCCTTTTGTCGAGCACACCGAATGGACACAGTCCAAAGGCCTGATCAGCCTGCGGGTCTTCCCGACACCAGCCGCGCGGATGGCCGCCAGACAGCCCGGGTCGGCGGCTTCCGCCGACGAGGCCTGGGCTGAGGTGCTGGCGCTGTCGCCCGACGCCGACACCGCGGGCATGCGCGCGCAGTTCAGCTGCCACTGGCAGTTCGCCGAACTGGCGCAACCCGGCAAGACCAGCTGGAACCTGGAGCCGTGGCGGCCGGTCGTCGACGACGCCGACATGTTCGCATCCGGCTGCAATCCCGGCGGTTCAGCAGAAGCGTTCTAGAGTGGCGGGCCAACCTACCCGGGCGCAGTTGGCGGCGCTGGTCGACCACACCCTGCTCAAACCCGAGGCCACCAGGGCCGACGTGGCCGCCCTGGTCGCCGAAGCCGCCGAACTGGGTGTCTACGCGGTATGCGTCTCGCCGTCGATGGTGCCGGTCGCCGTGCAAGCCGGCGAGGTGCGGGTGGCGGCCGTGGCAGGTTTTCCGTCGGGCAAGCACGTGTCGGCGGTCAAAGCGCACGAGGCCGCACAGGCTGTTGCGTCCGGTGCCGCCGAGATCGACATGGTGATCGATGTCGGCGCCGCGCTGGCCGGGGACTTCGATGCGGTGCGTTCCGACATCGCGGCGGTGCGCGCCGCGGTCGCCGGAACCGTGCTCAAGGTGATCGTGGAATCCGCGGTGCTGTTAGCAGGCGCGGACGGGCGCACGCTGGTCCAGGTGTGTCGCGCCGCCGAGGACGCCGGCGCCGATTTCGTCAAGACCTCGACCGGGTTTCACCCCGCGGGCGGCGCCTCGGTGCATGCGGTCGCTTTGATGAGCCAGACCGTCGGCGGCCGGCTGGGAGTCAAGGCCAGCGGCGGCATCCGCACTGCCGCCGACGCGATCGCGATGCTGGATGCGGGCGCCACCAGGCTGGGCCTCTCAGGCACCCGAGCGGTGCTCGACGGGCTTGGTTAGCACCCCGGCGTCAGATGTTGGCGAAGCAGGGGTCGTTGTTGTTGCCGGTGGGGATGCTTGCGTTCTGAGTCGAGAAGTGGCTCACCACACCGTCTGAGGTCACCTGCACGCTGTCGGCGTGAATACCCAACGGGTAGTTCTTGGTGAGGTTTGAGGTGAAGTCGTCCAGCGTCGACTGCACGGACTCTTTCGGCATCGTGAAGCCGAGCGCGTTGAACGTGAGGATCTGCAGCTCCAGGCCGTTGCCGGACACCACCGGCTTGGTCGTGAGGTCGTCCAGCATGCCCTTCAGTTCGATGGTGCCGTCGGTGGGGTGAGTGGTCACGGAGTTGGTGACGAAGGGACCCAGCACCGGAATCGCGTTCTGCACCGTCTGCTTGATGCCTTCTGCCGTCCAGGTGATGGTGGCGTCCAGCGATCCGATGGTGCCCTTGGACGTGGGGGTGGACTTGAGCTGGACGTTGTTGATGCTGAGGACGACCTTCATGCCCTTGGCGTCGCGAATCTGGTTGCCGGCCGTTGACACCGAGATATTGGTGTAATGCTTTGTCAATTGCTGCCACAGCATCAGCGGGGCCACCCCGAACGACGCGGTGGCCTGATCTTTGACCTCGCATGCGACGGCTTGGGCGACCTTGGTGTCCGCGACGTGACGGGCGTACAGCTCGGCTCCGATCACCCCCGCGACCACCAGCGCGATCACGATGATGCAGATCAGCAGAATGGAGAGCGGGTCGCGCAGAAAGCGTCGTTTTCTTTTCACCGGCGTCGGTTCTGGGTTGGCGGCGGTCAGCTTTTCGGTAGAGCCCGCCGGCGGGATCGGCGGCGGCGGGTAGCTGTGTCGCTGCGTCCCCGGGTGCGGGGCGCCCAGCTGCTCGGTCTGACCCGGTGGCGGACCGGGCGCGGGCGGCGGTGCTTGGGCGGGACCACCGGTATGCAGCCGCTCGGTGGGCCGCTCCGTTGGGGGCTGGCCGAACGGGCCTTGCTGGCCGGGACGGGCCCACGCCGACGGGTCGTCGCTCGATGGTCCTGGTGGGTTCGTCACCCCAACGATTCTGCCCTATCAACGTGAGCAAACTCCGAGCGGTTACGCAGCACGGCGATGTTGTCCCGAGCTTCGGCCACCCGGTCGACATCGATGTCGGCTACCACCAGTTGCGGCCGGGAACCGGCCGACGCGACGACTTCCCCCAACGGCGAGGCCACCAGGCTGCCACCCACCCCGGTCGGCGCTCCCGAGGCGGTCACGGCGTCGCCAGGGTCTGCCTGGCCGACTGCGGCGACGTAGCTCATCGAGTCCAGCGCTCGGGCCCGTGCCAGCAGCGTCCACTGCTCGAGTTTGCCGGGGCCCGAACCCCAGGACGCGCAGACGACGATCAGCTGGGCGTCGCGTCGGGCCAGCTCGGTGTAGAGCGCCGGAAAACGAATGTCATAGCAAATGGTCAACCCCACCCCGACGCCGTCAACCGTGATCACCACCGGCTCGTGCCCGGGGGCGACGGTACGCGACTCGGTGAAGCCGAACGCGTCATAGAGGTGGATTTTGTCGTAGTGGGCGTTCGGCTGGTTCGGGGTGCCCGGTCCCGCGGCGATCAGCGTGTTTGTCACCCGTCCGTCACCTGCCGGGGCGAACATGCCGGCGATCACGGTGATGCCGGCGTCGGTCGCGATCCGGCGCACACCTTCGGCCCAGGGCCCGTCGACTGGCTCGGCGATCGCTGCCAGCGGGACGCCGAACCGGCACATGGTCGCCTCAGGGAACACCACCAGCTTCGCGCCCGCGTCGGCTGCTCGGCCGGTGTACCCGCGAACCAGCTGCAGATTTGCTGCCGGATCCGTGCCACTGAGAATTTGCGCCAACGCGATTCGCATGGGCGCCAGCTTAGGCCCGGCGCGAAGGCACGCCGCCTGCGGCGCGAGCCGGCAGGTCAGAAGTTATTGGTGAGCCATTCCTTGGTGAAGCGTTGTTCGGCTACCAACAGGCCGCCCAATTCGGCGCCGATTATCTTCTCCAGCTTGCCGCCGATAAGGGGAACACGGACCTGGACGGTGAACGTGCCATCGAGCAGGGAACCGCCCGACTTGGCCAGCGGAGACAGTAGGGCGGTGCCCGACACCGCCGCCGGAGCGCCCTCCACCGATGCCTCGACGGAAGCCGTCGCCACGCCATCGCTGACCGGACCCCAGGTTTCCGCGCGGCGCAGGCATAGATCGCCCCGGAGCAACGGCGCGATCATGGCCGACAGGTTGTGACGGTGCGCCACCTGCAGGGTGACCACCTCGATGGTGCGTTCAGTTCCGGACCGGCCGCCGACCCGCAGCGACTCCAGCTTCGTGTCATCGGCGCCCGACTCGGCCAGCCTGGCCAGCCAATAGTCCTCCGTGCTGAAGGCCCGAAAAACCTCATCGATGTTGTTCTCGAAGTCGACGGATACGTCGAATGAACGCGGCATAGCAGGTCAGGCTACCGTTACGGGCCGTGGTCGGTTCGCTGTACGCCGGTGCTCATCTCGCCGAAGCGGTGCCGCTGGCACCGTTGACCACGTTGCGGGTCGGACCGGTCGCGCGTCGTCTCATCACGTGCACCAGCACCGAACAAGTGGTCTCGGTATTGCTGCAGCTGGACTCGCAAAATCACGGCCGGGACTCCGGTCCGGTACTGGTATTCGCCGGCGGCTCCAACCTGGTGATCTCCGACACCCTGACCGACCTGACCGCAGTGCGGTTGGCCAATAACGCCATCACCGTCGACGGCAACCTAGTGCGCGCAGAGGCCGGCGCGGTGTGGGACGACGTGGTCGTCGCGGCCATCGGGCACGGCCTGAGTGGGCTGGAATGCCTATCCGGTATCCCCGGGTCGGCCGGCGCCACCCCGGTGCAGAACGTCGGAGCCTACGGGGCAGAAGTGTCCGACACCATCACCCGGGTGCGGGTACTGGATCGCCGCAGCGGCGAGGTGCGCTGGGCGCCGGCCGGCGAGCTGGGCTTCGGCTACCGCACCAGTGTGTTCAAGCAGGCCGGCCAGGCCGCGTTTGAAATTCCCTCTGTGGTACTGGAAGTCGAGTTCGCCCTGGATGCGTCGGGCCGCAGCGCACCGTTGCGCTATGGCGAACTGGCGGCCGCGCTGAATGCCGGCAGCGGCGGCCGCGCCGACCCGCGAGCGGTCCGCGAGGCGGTGCTGACCCTGCGGACCCGTAAGGGGATGGTGCTCGACGCGACCGACCACGACACCTGGAGCGTGGGTTCGTTCTTCACCAACCCGGTGGTCGCACCGGACGTCTACGAGCGCCTGGCCCGTGATATCGACGAATCGGTGCCGCACTACCCGGCACCGGATGGTGTCAAGCTGGCCGCCGGCTGGTTGGTGGAGCGGGCTGGCTTTCCCAAAGGCTATCCCCATGATTCGGCGGCGCGCTGCCGGTTATCCACCAAGCACGCGCTCGCGCTGACCAACCGCGGCGCCGCCACCACCGAGGATGTGATGGCACTGGCCCGCACCGTCCGCGACGGGGTGCGTGAGGTGTTTGGCATCACACTGGAACCCGAACCCGTCCTGCTCGGGTGCGGGTTGTAGCTCCTATTTTGTGGACTGGCGTCCCTGTCCCGATTGTCGCGGCGGGGCCCTGCCGATTTTGCCCGGTATCTTTGTCTTTCGTGAGCAGGTCGCACGTCCCGCAGCCGATTAACCGGCGTTTGGCGTTGGCGACCCTCGGACTCGGTGTGTTCGCTCCGAATGTGTTGTCCGCTTGCGCCGGCTCCGTGAGCAAACAAGCTGAGAAGAAAGAACCGGCGGCGCCGCGTCTCAAGTTCCAGCCGGCCCTGAACACCCCAGCGGCCGACAACGTGGTGCCGATCGCGCCGATCAGCGTCGAGGTCAGCGACGGCTGGTTCCAGCGGGTCGCGTTGACGAATTCGTCGGGCAAGGTCGTCGCGGGCGTGTTCAACTCCGATCGCACCGTCTATACCACCACCGAGCCGCTGGGCTACGAGGCGACCTATACCTGGAGCGGCTCGGCCGTCGGACACGACGGCAAGGCGGTTCCGGTGGCCGGCAAGTTCACCACGGTGTCTCCCACCAAGAAGATCGCCGGGGGATTCCAGTTGGCCGATGGCCAGACCGTCGGGGTGGCGGTGCCGATCATCATCCAGTTCGATGCACCGATCAGTGACAAGGCCGCCGTCGAGAAGGCGCTCACCGTCACCACCAACCCGCCCGTCGAGGGCAGTTGGGCGTGGCTGCCCGACGAGGCGCAGGGTGCCCGTGTGCACTGGCGCACCCGCGAGTACTACCCCGCGGGCGCCACCGTCAACGTCGACGCCAAGCTCTACGGGCTGCCGTTCGGCGACGGCGCCTTCGGCGCGCAGGACATGTCCTTGCACGTCCAGATCGGTCGCCGGCAGGTGGTCAAGGCCGAAGTCACGTCGCACCGCATCCAGGTGATCAGGGACGAAGGCGTCATCATGGACTTCCCGTGCAGCTACGGTGAGGCCGACAAGGCGCGCAACGTCACCCGCAACGGCATCCACGTGGTCAGCGAGAAGTACGCCGACTTCTACATGTCCAACCCGGCTGCCGGCTACAACCATGTGCACGAACGCTGGGCGGTCCGGATCTCCAACAACGGCGAGTTCATCCACGCCAACCCGGCCAGCGCGGGCGCCCAGGGCAATACCAACGTCACCAACGGCTGCATCAATCTGTCGACGGGCGACGCCGAGGAGTACTACCACTCGGCGATCTATGGTGACCCGGTCGAAGTGACCGGAAGCTCGATCCAGCTGTCCTACTCCGACGGCGACATCTGGGACTGGGCCGTGGACTGGGACACCTGGGTCGCCATGTCGGCGCTACCGCCTCCGACCGCGCATCCGCCGTCGACACAGATCCCCGTCACCGCGCCGGTTACGCCGTCGGATGCGCCCACCTTGTCGGGCACTCCCACCACGTCCACGACGACCCCCAGCAGCACGGGTCCGTCTAGCTCGGGCGGTTAAATCTGGTCGCCGACGCCTGGTCGCGCGGCTTCATGATGATCAGGTCCAGGTCGACGTGGGACGGCCGCGAGGCCACGAACCCGATCACCTCGGCGACATCGGCCGCCACCAACGGCGTGATGCCGGTGTAGACGGCGCCGGCGCGTTGCTGGTCGCCGCCGAAGCGGACCAGGGAGAACTCGGTTTCGACTGCGCCCGGAGCGATCTCGGTGAGCCGCACCGGTTTTCCGAGCAGCTCACCACGCAGCGTGCGGTGCAATGCTCCCTGGGCGTGTTTGGCCGCCGTGTAACCGGCGCCGCCGTCGTAAATCTCGAGCGCCGCAATCGAGGTGATGGTGACGATCAGGCCGTCGCCGGAGTCGATCAGCTTGGGCAGCAGCGCACGGGTAACCCGCAGCGTGCCCATCACGTTGGTCTCCCACATCCACTGCCAGTGTTCGAAGTCGGAATCGGCGACCGCTTCCAGCCCCCGGGCGCCCCCGGCGTTGTTGACCAGCACATCGACCCGGCTCAATTCGGCCGCCAGCGCCTCGACCGCCGCGTCGTCTGTGACGTCGGCCACAATGGCGGTCCCGCCGATCTCTGCGGCCAGGGCGTTGATCCGGTCTGCCCGACGCGCGACTGCCACCACGTGGAATCCCTGGTCGGCAAGAGTCCTGGTGGTTGCCTCGCCGATTCCGGAACTGGCGCCGGTGACCACCGCGACGCGTTCATTCCTCGTATTTACAACCATAGAAAGAATTCTAGTCAACGTGCTAAATTTTTCCGTGTGCACCAAAGTGCCTTGTCAAACACGACGACCGCGCGCCATTTCGCGCCCGGTGCGTGCTGTTGTCGCTCACTCTGCTGCTCCTGACTCATATCAGGTGCGGCCCAGGACCGGCTACTAGAACTCGGACAAAGGACGCTCGTGCGCTCGACTACCTTCACCCACAGCCACCATTCACCCGGCCGCCGGGCGCGGGTACGCCGCCAGGTCCTGCCACCGGCGTTGCACATACCCGATTCAGCGGCGGCATCCGTCTTCCGCGCCGTCCGGTTGCGCGGCCCGGTCGGCCGGGACGTGATCGCCAAAGTCACCTCGCTGAGCATCGCGACGGTCAACCGCCAGGTCATCGCGCTGCTGGAGGCCGGCCTGCTGCGGGAACGCGCCGACCTGGCCGTCGCCGGGGCCATCGGTCGCCCGCGCGTGCCGGTGGAGATCAACCACGAACCCTTCGTGACGCTGGGTGTCCACATCGGCGCACGAGTCACCAGCATCGTGGCCGTCGACCTGTTCGGCCGCACGCTGGACACGGTCGAGACCCCGACACCGCTCAGTCCCGCCGGGACCGCGCTGGCGTCGCTGGCCGAGCGGGCCGACCGGTACCTGAGGCGTTGGCACCGGCGCCGCCCGCTCTGGGTCGGGGTGGCAATCGGTGGCACCGTCGACGGCGCCACCGGCCACGTCGACCACCCGCGGCTGGGCTGGCGGCAAGCACCGGTCGGACCCGTGCTGGCCGATGCACTGGGCCTTCCGGTTTCGGTCGCCTCGCACGTCGACGCCATGGCCGGAGCCGAGCTGCTGCTCGGCATGCGCCGATTCCTGCCCAGCTCGCCGACCAGTCTGTACGTCTACGCCCGCGAGACCGTGGGCTACGCGCTGGTGATCGGCGGACGGGTGCACTGCCCGGCCAGCGGCCCCGGCACCATCGCGCCCCTGCCCGCCTACTCTGAGCTGCTCGGCGGCTCGGGGCAGCTGGAGTCGACCGTCAGCGACGAAGCGGTGCTGGCCGCTGCTCGGCGGCTTCGGATTTTGCCTGCTGCGCCGGCGAATCGCAGCAACGGGTCCACTACCGCTGTCAACGACCTGCTGCGGGTGGCTCGAGCCGGGAACCAGGAGGCCCAAGACCTGCTGGCCGAGCGGGGCCGGGTTCTCGGTGAGGCGGTCGCGTTGCTGCGCGACATGCTCAACCCCGACGAACTGGTGGTCGGTGGCCAGGCTTTCACCGAGTACCCGGAGGCGATGGAGCACGTGGAGGCCGCGTTCGCCGCACGCTCGGTACTGCCGCCGCGCGATATCCGCGTCACCGCCTTCGGTAACCGGGTGCAGGAGGCCGGGGCGGGGATCGTCTCGCTGGCCGGGCTGTATGCCGACCCGCTGGGTGCGATGCGGCGGGCCGGAGCGCTGGACCCGCGGTTGCGCGACGCTGACCCTGACGAGTCGTCCGCCTAGCCTCGACCTCCCGCGCTCGAGCCGGTCGACGGACCGTCCTGTAAAGATGACAGTGTGCGGCACGATGACGTCTTCCGGCTGAACGACCCGCGCCGGGCTGCAGTGTTGGCGGTGCACACCTCACCGCTGGCCCAGCCGGGCACCGGCGACGCCGGCGGCATGAACGTCTATGTGCTGCAAACCGCGTTACACCTGGCCCGGCGGGGCATCGAGGTGGAGATCTTCACCCGGGCCACCGCCTCTGCCGACCCGCCGGTGGAGCGGGTGGCGCCCGGCGTGCTGGTGCGCAACGTCGTGGCGGGGCCATTCGAGGGCCTGGACAAATACGACCTGCCCACGCAGCTGTGTGCCTTCGCGGCCGGGGTGCTGCGCGCCGAAGCGGCGCACGAACCCGGCTACTACGACATCGTGCACTCGCACTATTGGCTGTCCGGACAGGTCGGCTGGCTGGCCCGCGACCGCTGGGCGGTGCCGTTGGTGCATACCGCGCACACGCTTGCCGCGGTGAAGAATGCGGCACTGGCCGACGGAGACGCGCCCGAGCCGCCGCTGCGCACGGTCGGGGAGCAGCAGGTCGTCGACGAGGCGGACCGGCTGATCGTCAACACCGATGACGAAGCAAAACAGTTGATGTCGATACACCACGCCGATCCGGCCAGGATCGACGTCGTCCATCCCGGCGTCGACCTGGACGTATTCTGCCCGGGTGACCGCCGGGCGGCCCGGGCCGCGCTGGGTCTCCCGCTCGACGAAGACGTGGTGGCGTTCGTCGGACGGATCCAGCCGCTGAAGGCACCCGACATCGTGCTACGGGCCGCCGCGAAATTGCCGGGAGTGCGCATCGTCGTGGCCGGTGGGCCGTCGGGCAGCGGTTTGGCCTCCCCGGACGGGCTGGTCCGGCTGGCTGACGAACTCGGTATCACGGCGCGGGTGACGTTCCTGCCCCCGCAGTCCCGCGCCAGCCTGGCCACCCTGTTCCAGGCCGCCAACCTCGTTGCGGTGCCGAGCTATTCGGAGTCGTTCGGCCTGGTAGCCCTCGAGGCGCAGGCGTGCGGCACGCCGGTGGTGGCGGCCGCGGTCGGCGGTCTGCCGGTGGCGGTGCGCGACGGGGTCACCGGCACGTTGGTGTCCGGGCACGACGTCGATCAATGGGCGGAGGCCCTCGATCAGCTGCTGCGGCTGCGCGCACCGCGGGCGGAGGCGATGAGCCGCGCGGCTGCTGCGCACGCGGCCACGTTCTCCTGGGACAGCACCACCGATGCGCTGCTGGCCAGTTATCGTCGCGCGATCGGAGAATTCGCTGTCGAGCGGCGCGGGGTGGGGGCGTGACCTCCGCCGTACAGCGCGTCATCGAAGCTGCGCTGCAGGACAGCGGGCTGACTTATGCCAAACACGCTGGGGCACATGGCGGGCCGCCAGGACTGGTGGTGGAGCTGCCCGGCGAGCGCAAGCTCAAGACCAACACCATCCTCGGCGTCGGTGAGCATTCGGTGCGCGTCGAGGCCTTCGTGTGCCGCAAGCCCGACGAGAACCACGAGGCTGTCTACCGGTTCCTGCTCAAGCGCAACCGCCGGCTCTACGGCGTCGCCTACACGCTGGACAACGTCGGCGACATCTACCTGGTGGGCCGCATGTCGCTGGCGTCGGTCAGCGCCGAGGAGATCGACCGAGTGCTCGGACAGGTGCTCGAAGCGGTGGATTCGGACTTCAACACGTTGCTGGAATTGGGTTTTCGCTCGTCGATCCAAAAAGAGTGGGATTGGCGGGTGTCCCGTGGCGAGTCGCTGAAGAACCTGCAGGCCTTCGCCCACCTGATCGACGAAGACGACGACGAGCGTCCGTGAAATGCTAAACCGATGCAACCGAAAGACACCGCCACGTTGGTCCTACTCCGCCACGGCGAGAGCGACTGGAACGCGCTCAACCTGTTCACCGGCTGGGTGGACGTCGGGCTGACCGACAAGGGCCGGGCCGAAGCGGTGCGCAGCGGCGAGCTGATGGCCGAACGCGACTTATTGCCCGACGTCGTCTACACGTCGCTGTTGCGACGCGCGATCATTACCGCGAACCTGGCGCTGGACACCGCCGACCGGCTGTGGATTCCGGTGCGGCGCAGTTGGCGGCTCAACGAACGCCATTACGGGGCGCTGCAGGGGCTGGACAAGGCCGAGACCAAGGCCCGCTACGGAGACGAGCAGTTCATGGCCTGGCGGCGCAGCTACGACACGCCGCCACCGCCGATCGAGCGGGGCAGCGAGTTCAGCCAGGACACCGACCCGCGTTACGCCAATATCGGCGGCGGCCCACTGACCGAGTGCCTGGCTGACGTGGTGGCCCGGTTTCTGCCCTACTTCACCGACGTCATCGTCCCCGATCTGCGCAGCGGTAAGACGGTGCTGATCGTCGCGCACGGCAACTCGCTACGCGCCCTGGTCAAGCACCTCGATCGGATGTCCGACGAAGACATCGTCGGACTGAACATCCCGACCGGCATTCCGCTGCGCTACGACCTGGACGCCGACCTGCGGCCGGTGCTGCCGGGAGGTACGTATCTGGACCCGGAGGCGGCCGCTGCCGGTGCCGCCGCGGTTGCCGGCCAAGGGCAGCGGTGAGGCTGATCCCCGGCCCCGGTGGGTGCTTAAAAGGCCTGTTCGCCAAACATCGGGTGAACAGAAGCGGAATACCTGTTGCGTAAGGTGTGACTTGTCCGATTTTGGCCTCGTTGCGCTAGGGCGGCGTTCAGGAAGATTTGTAGGATTTTCAATGTGAGTGTGTTCTCGGCGCTGTTGCTGGCCGGGCTCGCATCCGTGTCGGCGCTCGCCGTGGGTGTTGTGGTCGGGACGCGGCTGTCGCCGCGTTCGGTCCGACGCCGTCGGCGAGTGGCCGCCGAACGGACCGGGATCACCGTCGCACAGATGCTGCAACGCATCGTCGCGCTGATGCCGCTGGGCGTCGCGGTGGTGGATTCGCATCGCGATGTGGTCTATCTCAACGATCGCGCCGGGGAGCTGGGCCTGGTACGCGACCGGCAGCTCGACGACCAGGCCTGGGAGGCCGCGCAGCAGGCGCTGAGTGGCGTCGACGTCGAGTTCGACCTGCGGCCGGGCAAACGCGCGGCGGGCAGGTCCGGGCTGTCGGTGCACGGGCACGCCCGGTTGCTCAGCGAAGAAGACCGGCGGTTCGCCGTGGTCTTCGTGCACGACCAATCCGACTATGCCCGCATGGAGGCGGCCAGGCGCGACTTCGTCGCCAATGTCAGCCACGAGCTCAAGACTCCGGTTGGCGCCATGGCCCTGCTCGCCGAGGCCCTGCTGGCTTCGGCGGATGACCCCGAAACCGTTCGCCGGTTCGCCGAGAAGGTGCTCATCGAAGCCAACCGGCTGGGCGACATGGTCGCCGAGTTGATCGAACTGTCCCGGCTGCAAGGTGCCGAGCGGTTGCCCAACTTCACCGAGGTTGACGTCGATACTGTTGTGTCCGAAGCGATTTCGCGCCACAAGGTGGCCGCTGACACCGCCGACATCGAGGTTCGCACCGACGCCCCCAGCGGCTTGCGGGTGCTGGGCGACCAAACCCTGCTGGTGACCGCGCTGGCCAACTTGGTGTCCAATGCGATCGCCTATTCACCACGCGGGTCGCTGGTATCGATCAGCCGTCGGCGTCGCGGTGACAACATCGAGATCGCTGTCACCGACCGCGGCATCGGGATCGCTCTGGAAGACCAGGAGCGGGTCTTCGAGCGGTTCTTCCGCGGGGACAAGGCGCGCTCGCGCGCCACCGGCGGCAGCGGGCTGGGGCTGGCCATCGTCAAACATGTCGCGGCCAACCACAACGGCAGCATCGGCGTGTGGAGCAAGCCGGGGACCGGATCGACCTTCACCTTGGCCATTCCGGCGGCCATGCCGCCTTACCGGAACGACGACGATCAATCCGAGCAACCGTTGGGTCGCGAGGTGCGGCCCAACAGGTCCCAACGAGAGGAAGAACTGAGTCGATGACCCGCGCCTACGACGATGCAGTGGGGGTACCGCCCGCTTGGGGGGGCCAAAACGATGAACAGGAGTGGCGCTCATGACCAGTGTGCTGATCGTGGAGGACGAGGAGTCGCTTGCCGATCCGCTGGCATTTCTCCTGCGTAAGGAGGGATTCGAGGCCACGGTGGTGACCGATGGGCCGGCCGCGCTTGCCGAGTTCGATCGCGGCGGCGCTGACATCGTGCTGCTCGATTTGATGCTGCCGGGGATGTCCGGCACGGACGTGTGCAAGCAGCTGCGCGCCCGTTCCAGCGTGCCGGTGATCATGGTGACCGCCCGGGACAGCGAGATCGACAAGGTGGTCGGCCTGGAGCTCGGCGCCGACGACTACGTGACCAAGCCCTATTCGGCGCGTGAGTTGATCGCCCGGATCCGGGCGGTGCTGCGCCGCGGCGGCGACGACGACTCCGAAATCAGCGACGGTGTGCTGGAGTCCGGGCCGGTGCGGATGGATGTCGAGCGGCACGTCGTCTCGGTCAGCGGTGAGACGATCACCTTGCCGCTCAAGGAGTTCGACCTGCTGGAATATCTGATGCGCAACAGCGGTCGGGTGTTGACCCGCGGACAGTTGATCGACCGGGTCTGGGGCGCGGATTACGTCGGCGACACCAAGACGCTCGACGTCCACGTCAAGCGCCTGCGGTCCAAGATCGAAGGCGACCCGGCCAACCCGGTGCACCTGGTGACGGTGCGGGGGCTGGGCTACAAGCTGGAGGGCTAGCGCGACGGATCTGCCGGCAGGGGACTGTCGGCATCGAAAACGGTCCGGGCATCGTCGCTCGCGCTCAACGTGATTCGCGCACGCATGTCCGCGAGCCACCGGCGGAAGCTTGTCGAGGTCGAACCACGCCGCTGCGGTGCACTCATCGTCGGCTGCAAATGGCTCGCCGGACAGCCACCACTAGCTCGACGGCGCCATCCCGCGCCAACGAGTGTGCGTTGAGGGCGCTGAGCGTGAGCTGAGGGCGAAAATATCGCCTCAATCCCGCCCAGGACGCACAATCGACGCCCAGGACGCACACTCAACTCGCGCGGGCGCCGACCACCTCGCCGACCACCTCGTCGGCTACGCCCAGCGCCAGCGCCATGATCGACAGCTGCGGGTTCACCTCCGGGCAGCTGGGCAGGATCGACGCGTCGGCCACCCATACCCCGTGCACGCCGCGCAACCGTCCGGTCTCGTCGACCGGACACTGCTGCTCGTCGGCGCCCGCCGCTGCGGTACCCGTCGGGTGGAAGGCGGCCAGGTGCAGGGTTCTCGGGTCGCTTCGGCGCAGCGCATCCTGCAGCGCAGGCAGCGACGTCACCGTCATCGCGCCGGGCAATCCGGTGAGCACCTCGACAGCCCCCGCGGCGAACAGCAGCCGGCCCATGGCCTCCATCGCAACCATCAGCTTGGCGACGTCGGCACGGGCGATGCGGTAGCGCACCAGCGGCTGGCCGCGCGCCCAGGACACCGAGCCGACACCCCGATCGGCCACCATGGCGCCGAACGTCGCGACCTGAGGTGCCCGGTCGAGCCAGCCGAGCAGTTCGGCGCCGAAGCCGGGAAAGACCATCGATCCCATCCCCGGCGGCGTGGAGGTCGCCTCGATCAGCACGCCGTGCGATTCGTGCAGCTCATGGACCGCGGCGCTTTGCAGCACGCCATGCCAAGCGACGACGTCTTCGTCGAAGCGCCCGGCGAGCATCGTCGCCGGATGCAGCGCCAGGTTTCGGCCCAGCCGCGGGTGCGTGCCAAGACTGCTGCGCCGCAACAGCCCCGGCGTCTCGGTGGCGCCCGCGGCCACGATGACGGTGTCCGCGAGGACATCCAGCGCGGTGCCGTCGGGCCGGCGGGCGCGCACCCCGCGCGCGCGCCCGCCGCTGTGCAGCACCCGTTCGACGCGAGCCTGCGAGATGATCCGCGCACCGGCCGCACACGCCTGCGGCAGCGCGTTGAGGTGCACGCCGAACTTGGCGTTGCGCGGGCAGCCGATCGCGCACTGGCAGCAGCCGTCACAGCCCGGCGCATTGCGCGGGATGGGCGCCGCCCGCCAGCCCAGCGACGCGGCGGACTCGAGCAGCAGGCGCCCGTTGCGGCCCATGATCGCAGGCGGCACCGGCGCGACCCGCAGCGTGTGTTCGACGTCGTCGAGGCGGTCTGCCAGCCGGTCCGGGTCGGCCAGGCCGAGGCCGAACTCGTCGCGCCAGCGCCGCTGCACGGCCGGCGGGGGGCGGTAGCAGGTGCCGGAGTTCACCACGGTGGTGCCGCCGACCGCCCGGCCGATTGGCAGCACCACCGACGGGCGTCCCAGCGCGACGGTGGCCCCGGCGCCGCGGTATAACCCGGCATAGCGGTCGATCGGGTGGGTGGTACGGAACTCCTCGACCGCCCAGCGGCGGCCTTCCTCGAGCACGACGGTGTCGAAGCCGGCCCGCGCCAAGGTGCGGGCCGCCATCGCGCCGCCGGCGCCCGACCCGACGACCACCGCATCGGCGGTGACGACCGAGCGGCTCTCGGCCGAGGTGGTGATGGTCAAGGCGGCGTCGGGGCGCGCCGCGTCGTGCTGCTGGGCGCGGGAGAGCAGTTCGGGCGCATAGGTATCGGCGCCATTGGCGAGCAGCACAATCGCCTTCATTGCTTCGACGGCCGCGCCGGCCTCCGGATTCAGCGCGGCGACCCGGCGCAACACCCGGTCGCGTTGGCCGGGGCTGAGCCGCGACAGTGACCGGCCGGTGGTGAGAACGCTTGCCGCGGCCAGGGTGAGCAACCCGGTCCGGATGGCCAGCCGTGAGGCGGCCGGCAGCTGCCGCAGGTAGCGCTCGACGCGATCGACAAGCTGGGCCGGTGCCGGGCCGCCGTACTCGTGCGGCAGCAGCGCGGTGCCGAACGACGCGGTCGCCCGATCGGCAAGACGGCTCATGTCCGGCGTCCGAGCCGGCGGCCCAACTTGAGGAAGAACGGATAGGTCGCGAAGATCGCGCCCGCCGCCGCGTGCAGCGGCCAGCGCGCGTCGTCGGTCTTCACGCCGAAAACGCCACTGTTCCACATGAAGTCGCGGCCATTGCGGGCGCGGAAGGGGCGCCACAGCATGCCGAGTCCGGGCACGTTGTGGTACAGCCCGAACGACCCGCCGAAGAAGACACCGAGGGTGGCGGCCTCGGCGACATCACGCCGGTCCGCGGGCAGTCGCCGCTCGATGAGCACTCCGGAGACAACCAGCAGCGGCGGGTCGAGAAGAAAACTCACGTCGCGGTCCTTTCGTTGACGGCGGGTGCCTGGCTACCGCGCAGGCCGACTTCGGCATGCCCGGTTCCCAGCACCGACCAATGCCGGTCATCGAGATCGATGTGGATGTCGGCCTGCTCGGTGTTCGTGCACACCGCCGTGCCGCCGTCCGGATCGGTGTATCGGAGGCTCACGCATCTGTCCGGCGGCTGGTCGACCCGGATGAGCACCTCCCGGCCGCCGATGCGGCCCTCCAGCTGCCAGTGCGGCAGGCCGAACGTGGTCCGCATTCGCAGCGACGGCAAAGGGCTTGCGGGCCAATCTTTTCCGTCGATGCGAAAGCGCACGAACGCCATCGGCGCCAGCCTGCGCAGCCCGGGCTTGTGTGACACGGCGGTGACCGCCTCCAGGACGTCGCCGCCACCGAAGTCGGCGTGGATCCAGCCCCAGCGCCGGGCGTTGCCGTGCCCGTAGATGTGCGCGACGCCGCCGCGCCAGCCGGCGACGCCTACCGCGGTGTCGGCGACGGTCAGTGCGCCGGAGAAGTCGGCGGTTGGGGCGATGACCACTTGGGCGCCGGGCAGCAGTTCGCGCTCCCACGCCGCGTGGGGAAACGTCCACAGCGGCGTACCGGTGTCCTTCCAGGACAGCTCCCATGCGAGTGATCGGGCGCGACCGGTCAGCCGTTCCCGGCTCACTCGTACCCCTGCCGCGTCGAACCAGGCACTGCCGGCAGCGGGCCGGGCGGGCGCGGGGCCGAACCGCTCGGTGCGCGGTGGGCCGTCGGGCGGAAACCAGGTCACCCAGCCGTGCGCGTAGGCAGCGCCCTGTTCCGGCGCCACCGTCTCGCAGTGGATCCACAGTCCGGCGCGCGTCAGGGGATCCGACAAGGTGGCGTACCAGACTTCCAGGCGCCCGGCTTTGCCCCGCCAGCGCGGGGCCGCGGCCGATCGCATGTCGTCGTCCATCACTCACCTCCGGTCGCTCGTCCACTATATTGGTTGAGCCAATGAACCAGTCAAGTGTGCTTCAGCCACCCGACCGTCAGCGGGTGGACGAGCAGATCGCTGCGTCGATCGCCGACGCCATCCTCGGCGGCGTCTTCCCGCCGGGCTCGACCCTGCCGCCCGAGCGGGAGCTGGCTGACCAACTCGGCGTCAACCGCACGTCGCTGCGCCAAGGTCTGGCCCGGCTGCAGCAGATGGGTCTGATCGAGGCCCGACACGGCAGCGGCAACGTGGTGCGCGACCCGCAGGCACTCACCCATCCCGCGGTGGTCGAGGCCCTGGTCCGCAAACTGGGCCCCGAGTTCTTGGTTGAGCTGCTGGAGATCCGGGCGGCACTCGGCCCGTTGATCGGCCGGTTGGCCGCGCAGCACAGCGGGCCCGAGGGTGCCGGTGCGCTGCGCGCTGCACTGGCCGCGGTGGCCGAGGCCGACAGTGCGGCGGCGCGCCAGGCCGCCGACCTCGCCTACTTCCGGGTCCTCATCCTCGGCAGCCGCAACCGCGCGTTGGGGTTGCTGTATCGCTGGGTCGAGCAGGCGTTCGGCGGTCGCGAGCACGAGCTCACCGCGGCCTACGACGACGCCGACGCGGTGGTGGCCGACCTGCGGGCGATCACCGAGGCGGTACTGGCGTGCGATGCGGTGGCGGCCGCCGCGGCGGTCGAGTCGTACCTGCATGCCAGCGCACAGCGAATGGTCTTGTCCTACAACAAAACACAGGCGACCTGAACGGCCCGTCAGATGGGTTGTCGGACCGGTTCGCCGTTTGGTCGTTGGGGTTCGCCGGTTCGACGGTTGACCGGCAGGGGCAGCGGGTCGGGCGGGTGGCTGCGGAGATGAATTGTCTGGAAAATGATCAACGCGATCAGCGCCCCCAGCAGCGCCGCCGACGTCCACTCGGTACCCCACCCCAGACCGCCGAGTTCGTGCGGCTTGCTGAGCGAATCCCCACCCGTGGCACCCAGGGGGCGGGTCAGGACAAACGCGATCCAGAACAACACCATCCCGTTGATCCGGGTGAAGTAGTGCGCGACCAGTAGCGCCAACATGATCCCGGACAGCAGCAGCGCGCTGTCCCGGAACCCGAACCCGACGACGTCAGCGAGGAAGTCGCCGCTGGACGTTCCCAGGCTGTTGGAGAACAGGATCGCCACCCAGTACAGAATTTCCCCGCGTAACGTCGCGACATTTTCGACGTCCAGCGTTTGCCCGCTGCGCCACCACACGACGAACACGATCGCCAGGCCGGTGCTCAACACCAGCGCGCCTCCGGCGTAGCCGATTCCGCCGGTGCGGTTCATGAGGTCCGACAGCGTGGTGCCGGCCGTGCTGGTCAGCGCGATCACCGTCCAATAGATCGCTGGATGAAACCGTCCCGCTTTCAGCTGGAACACCACCGCCACCAGGAAAAGCGCACCGAAAAGCAGCGTGCTGACCAGGTATCCGACTTTCAGCGTCTGGGCGACCAAGTCGCCGCCGGTTTCGCCAAGTGTCGTCGCCACGATCTTGAGCACCCAGAACAGCAGGGTGATGTGCGGAAGCTTGCGCATCACGTACGCGGCCGACGATTTGCCCGGCTCGGCCGGCCACCGGCTGGTCGTGGTCACGGCCCACCCTCCCAGCTGTGTGTCCGCGCCCGTGGGGAAGCGACAGCCGCCCGGCCCAATGCACCAAGGGCAGCACCGCATGCAGTTTAGGCGATCACCGCCTGCCGAAGCGCGCCAACGGGGGCGGCTACTGCGCGATTCGAGTCGCCGGGTGCACCGCAATGAGCCCTAACTTGCTGCGCCGCTTGCACATTGCCGCCAGTTCCGCGTAGGCCTTCGCGCCGAGCAGCTCGGTGAGCTCGTCGGCCAGGCTCTCCCATACCTGCTTGGCGCCGATATGGGCGCCCGGATCGCCGGTGCAATACCAGTACAGGTCGGCGCCACCGGAGCCCCAGCCGCGGCGATCGTATTCGGTGACGGTGGTTTTCAGAATTTCGGTGCCGTCGGGCCGGGTCACCCACTCCTGGCTGCGCCGGATCGGCAACTGCCAGCACACATCGGGTTTCATCGTCACCGGCGATACGCCCAGCTTGAGGGCTTTGGTGTGCAGTGCGCAGCCGGCCCCGGCGGCAAAGCCGGGCCGGTTCAAGAAGATGCAGGCGTCCTTGTGTTTGCGGGTGCGGTATTGCGGTTGGCCATCGTGTTCGTCGAGTTCCAGGTAGCCCTTGCGGCCCAAACCCTTTTCGCGGAACTGCCAGTCGTCGTCGGTCAGCTGTTCGACCGCGTCGTCCAACCGGGCGCGGTCGTCGTCGTCGGACAAAAACGCCCCGTGCGAGCAACACCCGTCGTGCGGCCGGCCCGCCACCGTGCCGCGGCAGGCCGGCGTGCCGAACACACACGTCCAGCGTGACAACAGCCAGGTGAGGTCGGCCGCGATCAGGTGTTCGGGATTATCCGGGTCATAGAACTCCACCCACTCACGGGCGAAGTCCAGTTCGACCTCCTGCCCCGGCTCCGGGTGCGAATTCGCCACGGATTCAACGTTAGACCACGCTTCCGGCTGCCTGAGCCGGCTGACACTCTGGGCCGCGTGGTCTCCGGTCTCCGGCCCACTCAGCGGGTCGCGATGCGGTCGGCATCGTCGCAGGACTGGGTTGGATTGCCGGGCTTCTCAGCGGGTCGCAAGGCGCCCCGCATCGTCGCAGGACTAGGTTTGTTTTCCGTGCGATTGGGCGTACTCGATGTGGGTAGCAACACGGTCCATCTGCTGGTGGTCGACGCCCACCGCGGCGGGCATCCGACGCCGATGAGTTCGACGAAGTCCACGCTGCGACTGGCCGAGGCCACCGACAGCTCCGGCAAGATCACCAAGCGCGGCGCCGACAAGCTGATCTCCACGATCGACGAGTTCGCCAAGATCGCGGTCAGCTCCGGCTGCGCCGAGTTGATGGCCTTCGCCACGTCAGCGGTACGGGATGCCGAGAATTCCGAGGACGTGCTGGCCCGGGTGCGCAAAGAGACCGGTGTCGAGTTGGGGGCGCTGACCGGGGTCGACGAATCGCGGCTGACCTTTTTGGCGGTGCGCCGCTGGTACGGGTGGAGTGCGGGGCGAATCATCAACCTCGACATCGGTGGCGGCTCGTTGGAAATGTCCAGCGGCGTGGACGAGGAGCCTGAGGTCGCGTTGTCGCTGCCGCTGGGCGCTGGACGATTGACCCGCGAATGGCTGCCCGACGACCCGCCGGGCCGGCGCCGAGTGGGGATGCTGCGGGATTGGCTGGATGCCGAGCTCGCCGACGCCAGCGTGGCCGTGCTCGACGCCGGCAGCCCCGACCTGGCGGTGGCAACGTCGAAGACGTTTCGCTCGCTGGCGCGGCTCACCGGCGCGGCGCCGTCGGCCGCCGGACCGCGGGCGAAGAGGACGCTGACAGCAAACGGCCTCAGGCAACTCATATCTTTCATCTCTAGGATGACGACCGCTGACCGCGCGGAATTGGAAGGAGTGAGCGCCGAGCGGGCACCGCAGATTGTGGCGGGTGCCCTGGTGGCGGAGGCAAGTATGCGAGCCCTGTCGATTGAATCGGTGGATATCTGCCCGTGGGCGTTACGGGAAGGTCTCATCTTGCGCAAGCTCGACAGCGAAGCCGACGGAACTGCCCTTATCCAGACTTCCGTGCGCAATGCTGGAGGTCAGGCAGATCGGGGCGGGAGCCGATCGAGAGGCGACAAACCATGACCGGACCACACTCCGAGACCGGGAGTCCGGGCACCGGGCCGATCTCGGTGGCCGAATTGCTGGCCAGGAATGGAACCATTGGCGCCCCGGCGGTCACCCGGCGGCGGCGGCGTCGGCGCGGCGACAGCGACGCGGTCACGGTCGCCGAGCTCACCGGCGAGATTCCGGTCATCCGCGACCACGACCACGACGAGACCGAACGGGATACCGGCCGGGCAGTCCAGGTTGCTGAACCGGTCCCCCCAGCGCATCCGGAACCGGTTTCCGACGCGGTCGTTTCCGGACGAGTCGCCGAAGACCGGCCCAAGTCCGCGTACTGGTCGCAACCCGAGCCGCGCTGGCCCAAGTCACCGCTGCAGTCCCAGCCCGGGTCCGGGCCGGTGCGCAGCGCCTATCCACGGCCGCTGCGGGACACCGACGCGCCCGAGGCGGAGCGCCCCGGCGATGGCACCGGCCGGCCGGGGCAACAATCCGGTGCCGAGGATATGAGTCCGGACCCGGTGGACCACTACGCCGATATCCCGGTGGACGTGATGGACTCCGAGGTGCGCGAAGCCGAACCTGCGGCCGAGGACTCCGCGTACGTGCGGTCCTACCTGCAGTCGTCGGATTCGACGCTGTTCGGCGGGCAGACCCTCGCCGATGAGTTGGCGCGACGGCGCGGCGCGGAGCAGGCCCAGGCGCACGCGGACTCGCCGGCCCACGACGAAGAACTCGACGAGGACCACCCCGACACCGCCGCTGCCCATCCCGGCAAGGCCCCGGATGCCCGGCCGGCGCGCGGCAGACTGCAAACCCTGTGGCGGGGCAGCCTGATCGTCTTGCAGTCGATCTTGGCCGTCGCGTTCGGCGCCGGGCTGTTCATCGCCTTCGACCAACTATGGCGCTGGAACAGCCTCGTGGCGCTGGTGCTGTCGGTGCTGGTCATCCTGGGCCTGGTGGCCGGGGTCCGGGTGGTGCGCCGGACCGAGGACATCGCCAGTACGTTGATCGCGGTTGCAGTGGGGGCGCTGATCACCCTGGGGCCGTTGGTGCTGTCATTGCAGTCGGGCTAGGCCGACCTACTCGAGACCACACAGACCGTTGCGCCCAGCAATCAAAGTCGGCCTCTCGACGGCCTCGGTGTACCCGCTACGGGCCGAGGCCGCGTTCGAGTATGCGGCCCGGCTCGGCTATGACGGGGTCGAGCTGATGGTGTGGAGCGAGTCGGTCAGCCAAGACGTCAACGCCGTCCAGAAGCTGTCGCGGCGGTATCGCGTACCGGTGTTGTCCGTGCACGCCCCCTGCCTGCTGATCTCGCAGCGGGTGTGGGGCGCCAATCCGATTCCCAAGCTGGATCGCAGCGTGCGGGTCGCCGAACGACTGGGTGCGCAGACCGTCGTCGTGCATCCGCCGTTCCGCTGGCAACGGCGCTATGCCGAGGGGTTCAGCGAACAGGTCGCGGCCCTCGAGGCATCGACCGACGTGATGATCGCGGTGGAAAACATGTTCCCGTTCCGGGCGGACCGATTTTTCGGGGCCGACCAGTCCCGGGAACGGATGCGCAGGCGTGGCGGCGGCCCGGGCCCGGCGATCTCGGCGTTTGCGCCGTCCTACGACCCGCTGGACGGCGACCACACGCACTACACGCTGGACCTGTCCCATACCGCGACCGCAGGCACCGACTCGCTGGACATGGCGCAGCGGATGGGCGCGGGCCTCGTTCATCTGCACCTGTGCGACGGCAGCGGTCTGCCCGCCGACGAGCACCTGGTGCCCGGACGCGGCACGCAACCCACCGCCGAGGTGTGCCAGATGCTGGCCGGCGGCCATTTCGCCGGCCACGTGATCCTGGAAGTCTCCACGTCCAGCGCGCGTTCAGCCAATGAGCGCGAAAACATGCTCGCCGAATCGTTGCAGTTCGCCCGCACCCACCTGTTGCGCTGAGACCCAGGAGATCATGGACGCGTTATTCACTGCTGCGATGACGCTGCGCGAGGTTGACCCCGGCGTGTTTCAAGGCGAGCTCGACAAGCGTTGGACCATCGGGCCCAAGGTGCACGGCGGCGCGATGCTGGCGCTGTGCGCCAACGCCGCCCGCACCGCGTGCGGCGGACAGTCGGCCGGACTTGAACCTGTCACCGTGTCGGCCAGTTTCCTGCGGGCACCCGATCCGGGGGCGATGCGGCTGGTGACATCGATCCGCAAGCGCGGACGCCGGATCAGCGTCGTCGACGTCGAGCTCATGCAGGACGACCGCACCGCGGTGCGCGCCGCGGTCAACGTTGGCCAACCGGAGCACTTTCCCCCCGGCGGTGAGGTTGCGCCGCTGTTGTCGGCGAACCCGGTTGTGCATCTGATGGCACCGGAACCACCCGACGACGTCGCGCCGATCGGGCCTGGCCACCCCCTGGCGGGGCTGGTGAATTTGGGCGAAGGCTGCGATGTGCGGCCGGTGCTGTCGACGCTGAAGCCCAGCACCGACGGGCGGCCGCCGGTGATCCAGATGTGGGCGCGCCCGCGCGGCGTGGCTCCGGACGCACTGTTCGCGCTCATGTGCGGGGATCTGTCGGCGCCGGTGACCTTCGCTGTGGACCGCACCGGGTGGGCGCCCACCGTCCAGCTCACCGCTTACCTTCGGGCTCTGCCCGCCGATGGCTGGCTGCGAATCATCGCCACCTGCACCGAGATCGGGCAGGACTGGTTCGACGAGGACCACGTCGTGGTCGATCACCTGGGCCGCCTGGTGGTGCAAGCGCGCCAGCTGGCGATGGTCCCTGCCGCTCGCCGGTAGCCGATGTCTGCGATGCTGTCCGGCATGGCAAGAATCGCGATCATCGGGGGCGGCAGCATCGGCGAGGCACTGCTGTCGGGTCTGCTGCGGGCGGGCCGCCAGGTGAAGGACCTGGTGGTCGCCGAACGGGTCCCCGAGCGCGCCAAGTACCTGGCGGACACCTATTCGGTGCTGGTCGCTTCGGTGACCGACGCCGTCGAGAACGCGACATTCATCGTCATCGCCGTGAAGCCGGCCGACGTCGAGTCGGTGATGGGGGAGTTGGCCCGGGCGGCCGCCGCGTCCGATAACGACAGTGCTGAGCAGGTGTTCGTCACGGTCGCGGCGGGGATCACGATCACCCACGTGGAGTCCAAGCTGCCGGCCGGAACGCCGGTGGTCCGGGCGATGCCCAATGCGGCGGCGGTGGTCGGCGCGGGGGTAACCGCCCTGGCCAAGGGTCGTTTCGTCACCGGGCCACAGCTCGAGGAGGTCTCGGCCCTGTTCGACTCGGTCGGTGGTGTGCTGACCGTTCCCGAATCCCAGATGGATGCCGTGACCGCGCTGTCGGGTTCGGGTCCGGCGTATTTCTTTTTGATGGTCGAGGCGCTGGTGGACGCCGGTGTCGCGGCGGGTCTGAGCCGTCAGGTGGCCACCGACCTGACCGCGCAGACAATGGCCGGGTCGGCGGCAATGCTGCTGGAACGGATGGGTTCCGACCGGCGACCGGCCGAGGGCGAGGCGCTCGGGATGCGGGCGGACGCGACGGCGGCGCAGCTGCGGGCGACGGTGACCTCGCCCGGGGGTACCACCGCCGCCGCCCTGCGCGAACTGGAACGAGGCGGTTTTCGGACTGCCGTGGACGCTGCGGTTCAGGCCGCCAAAAAGCGCTCTGAGCAGCTAAGAATTACATCGGAATAATTCAAGAATTTTCAACCGATTGTCCACCATCAGTACCAGTAACCCCATTAGTCCCGCTATTCTCCTCACTGTAAGCATGTGTGGGTGCCGGCGGAGGGGAAGCCGCTGGCATTGCGCGTGCCTGACATGATTGGGTTGCGATGACGTCTACGAACGGGCCATCGGCGCGAGATTCTGCAGGTAAGGCGCGGGACACCGGTTCCGCCGATGGCCAGCAGGGCAGGACGCAGTTTCTTACCGTCGCCGAGGTGGCGGCGTTGATGCGGGTCTCCAAAATGACGGTGTACCGGCTGGTGCACAACGGCGAGTTGCCCGCGGTCCGGGTTGGGCGGTCCTTCCGGGTACATGCCAAGGCCGTCCACGACATGCTGGAGACGTCGTACTTCGACGCGGGCTGAGCTGACTCCCGGCCGCGCGCTGACGCGGTCCGTGGAACAGCCCTGGTCGGCAAGCGGACCGACGGCGCCGGCTTGCGGCACCTGAACGTGTGGCCTGCTGGTCACGCGGCGGTCAACCGATGCTGGTTTGGTGTTTGGTGCGGCCAGCCGGGTAAAGTGTCCGCGTCCTTTCTTTCAAGCAGGTCACGGGTCAGATAGCGGAGTTCATGGGTTCAGTAATCAAGAAGCGGCGCAAGCGCATGTCGAAGAAGAAGCACCGCAAGCTGCTGCGCCGCACCCGGGTGCAGCGCAGAAAACTCGGCAAGTAAGCTCTGCCCACCTAAGTCCCGCCCGCCGACCGACACACGGCCGTAACGCCGGTGTCGTGCCTGGCCGCTAGGCTGTTCGGGTGGATCCGTCAAGCGGGGACGATACCGAAACCAGCGGCACCGCGAGCAACACCGTGCACTACCCCAAAGTTGTGCTGGTGACCGGCGCGTGCCGGTTTTTAGGCGGTTACCTGACTGCTCGGCTCGCGCAGAACCCGCTCATCAAACAGGTTATCGCGGTGGACGCGATCGCCCCCAGCAAGAACATGCTGCGCCGGATGGGACGCGCGGAATTCGTTCGCGCTGACGTACGTAATCCGTTCATCGCCAAGGTGATTCGCAACGGTGACGTCGACACGGTGGTGCACGCTGCGGCGGCGTCGTACGCGCCGCGGTCCGGCGGTAGCGCGGCGCTGAAGGAACTCAACGTGATGGGCGCGATGCAACTTTTCGCGGCCTGCCAGAAAGCGCCCTCGGTGCGCCGCGTCGTGCTGAAGTCGACCTCTGAGGTATATGGGTCGAGTCCACACGATCCGGTGATGTTCACCGAGGACAGCACGAGTCGTCGACCCTTCCGCGGTGGTTTTGCCAAGGACAGCCTCGACATCGAGGGATATGCGCGTGGGTTGGGCCGGCGCCGGCCCGATATCGCGGTGACCATTCTGCGGCTGGCCAACATGATCGGCCCGGCGATGGACACCACGCTGTCGCGGTATCTGGCCGGGCCCTTGGTGCCCACCATGTTCGGCCGCGATGCGCGACTGCAGTTGCTGCACGAGCAGGATGCGCTGGGCGCACTGGAGCGTGCGGCGATGGCCGGCAAGGCCGGAACGTTCAACATCGGCGCCGACGGCATCATCATGCTGTCGCAGGCGATCCGCCGGGCGGGCCGGATCCCGTTCCCGGTGCCCGGCTTCGGCGTCTGGGCTCTGGATTCGCTGAGGCGGGCCAATCGCTACACCGAGATCACTCGAGATCAGTTCGCCTACTTGAGCTACGGCCGCGTCATGGACACCACCCGGATGCGCTGCGAACTCGGCTACCAGCCCAAATGGACGACGGCCGAGGCGTTCGACGACTACGTCCGCGGCCGCGCCCTGACTCCCATAATCGACCCGCATCGGGTACGCTCCTGGGAGGGTCGCGCCATAGCCTTAGCGCAGCGCTGGGGAAGCCGAAATCCAATTCCATGGGGTGGGGTCAGGTAGATATCGTGGCGGGTGAAACCAGAGCGAATGTCATTCCCCTGCACACCAATCGCGGTCGGGTAGCGGCACGTCGGAGAGCCGATCAACGAGCAGAGTCGTCTCGTCAGCATCCCTCGCTACTCTCGGATCCGGGCGGCCGGGCGTCGGCCGAACAGATCGCCGCCGTCGTCCGCGAAATCGATGAGCACCGGCGTGTCGCGGGTACGACATCAACCACCGAGGCACCGCTCAACGATCTGGCTCAGCGCGTCGCCGCGGTTGCCGGATTCCTGCGCCAGCGGCTCATGGGCGACTACACCGTCGACGAGTTCGGCTTTGATCCGCACTTCAACAGCGCGATCGTTCGGCCTTTGCTGAGGTTCTTCTTCAGGTCGTGGTTCCGGGTGGAAGTCAGCGGTATCGAGAACCTGCCAAGCGAGGGCGCCGCGTTGTTGGTGGCCAATCACGCCGGGGTATTGCCCTTCGACGGGTTGATGTTGTCGGTGGCGGTTCACGACGAGCATCCCGCGCAGCGGGACCTGCGGCTGCTTGCCGCCGACATGGTGTTCGACTTGCCCGTGGTTGGCCAAGCGGCCCGTAAGGCCGGCCACACCATGGCCTGCACGACGGACGCGCACCGGTTGCTTGCCGCCGGCGAGCTCACTGCGGTGTTCCCCGAGGGCTACAAGGGGCTGGGCAAGCGCTTCGAGGACCGCTATCGGTTGCAGCGGTTCGGCCGCGGTGGTTTCGTGACGGCGGCGCTGCGCACCAAGTCGCCGATCATTCCGTGCTCGATCATCGGTTCCGAAGAGATCTACCCGATGCTGGCCGACGTCAAGTTGCTGGCGCGCCTGTTCGGTCTGCCCTACTTCCCGATCACGCCGCTGTTCCCGTTGGCCGGGCCCGCGGGCCTGGTTCCGTTGCCGTCGAAATGGCGCATCGCGTTCGGTGAGCCGATCCACACCAACGACTACGCCGCCTCGGACGCCGAGGACCCGATGGTCACCTTCGAGTTGACCGACCAGGTGCGTGAGACGATCCAGCAGACGCTGTACCGGTTGCTCGCCGGTCGCCGCAACATCTTCTTCGGCTGAGGCTCGGGGCGCGTTCGCCGACATGAAAGCGCCCCGGCGCCAACGGCACCGGGGCGCTTTGCGTGCAAGAACCTACTTGACCAGAGTGAACTGGCAGACGTCCGTGTAGTGGTCACGGAACAGGTCTGAGCAGCCCCGAAGGTAGTGCATGTAGATGTCGTAGACCTCCCGGCCCTGCAGCGCAATCGCCTCTTCCTTGCGCGCCTCCAGCGCGTCGGCCCAGGCGTTCAACGTCGGAACGTAGTTCGCCCCGATCCGGTGGTAGCGCTCCACCTTGAAGCCGGCGTTGGACGAATAGTGATCGACCTGCGAGATCCTGGGCAACCGGCCGCCCGGGAAAATCTCGGTCAGGATGAACCTGATGAAGCGCAGCAGGCTCATCGGCGTTTGCAATCCGAGCTCTTCGGCTTCCTCTTTGTCCGGGATGGTGATCGTGTGCAGCAGCATCCTGCCGTCGTCGGGCATCAAGTTGTAGAACTTCTTGAAAAAGGCGTCGTAACGCTCGAATCCGGCGTCGCCCGTGCCGTCGGCGAAGTGCTCGAACGCAGCGAGTGACACGATGCGGTCTATCGGCTCGTCGAACTCCTCCCAGCCCTGCAGCCGCACCTCTTTGCGGCGTGGGCTGTCCATCTCGGCGAACTTCTGCTTGCCATGGGCGAGCTGGTTCTCGCTCAGCGTCAAGCCGATCACGTTGACGTCGTACTCGGCGACCGCGTGCCGCATAGTCGAGCCCCAACCACAACCGATGTCGAGCAACGTCATGCCCGGCTCGAGGTTCAGCTTGTCCAGCGACAGTTTGCGTTTGGCGTACTGGGCTTCTTCCAGCGTCATGTCGGGACGCTCGAAGTACGCACAGCTATAGGTCATCGACGGGTCGAGGAACAGTTTGAAAAACTCGTTGGAGCGGTCGTAATGGGACCGGACTGCCTCGACCGGCGGCTTCAGCTGGGTGCCACCCGTTTCACCCTCTGGCATTGGATCGACCCCACTTTCCGGTTCAGATAGATGCGATGGCGGCCACCGTCTCCTCGGCGCCCGCTTCCTGGTGCGCCGCCTCCCCCAACATGGTAACGACGCTCGTCACTATGGGTTTCCCCTCGGCGTCCGTGACTTCGCTGCGAATTTCGGCGATCACCGTGCCGTGCGACTCGATGACGGCGTCCAGGTAGGTGTCGAAGTACAACTTGTCGTTAGCCAGGATCGGCCGGTGGAACCGGAACTTCTGGTCACGATGGAAGACCCGGGCGAGGTTGATCGGGATATTGAACTTCGTGAAGATCTCCAGTTGCACGCGCCGGCCGGCGACGGCCAGGAACGTCAGCGGCGCCACCACCGTGGGGTAACCGGCAGCCGCGGCGTCGGCCTCGTTGAAGTGCGTGGGGTGGTCGTCTTTGACCGCCAGCGCGAACTCGCGGATCTTCTCGCGTCCGACCACGAAGTAGTCCGGTGCCCGGTAGTGCTTGCCGATGAGTCCCTGGACGTCTTCGGGAGTTGTCATGCCGCTGTCGCTCTCCGCTCGAATTATTACTCAGCGGCGCAGCTTATCAGCGTGATTGGCGCCGCGAGGCCAGAGCTGCCAGCGCGCCGCCGGCTGCGCCCAGCGCCAACGCCGACGGGACTCCGATCCGGGCGGCTTTGCGAGCGGTGCGGAAGTCTCGGATCTCCCAGCCCCGCTCGCGGGCCAGGGCGCGCAGCCGGGCGTCGGGGTTGATGGCGACCGCGGTGCCCACCAGCGACAGCATCGGCACGTCGTTGTAGCTGTCGGAGTAGGCGGTGCAGCGCTTGAGGTTGAGTCCCTCCCGGATCGCCAGCGACCGCACCGCGTGAGCTTTTCCGGGGCCGTGCAGGATCTCGCCGACCAGCCTGCCGGTGAACACGCCGTCGACCGACTCGGCGACGGTTCCCAGGGCGCCGGTGAGGCCGAGCCGACGGGCGATGGTCGCCGCGAGCTCGTAGGGCGTGGCAGTGATCAACCACACTTGCTGGCCGGCATCGAGATGCATCTGGGTGAGCTCCCGGGTGCCGGCCCAGATCTTGTCGGCGATGAACTCGTCGTAAACCTCTTCGCCCAGAGCCACCAGCTGCTCGACCGACCGCCCCTCGATGAAGGCGAGCGCTTTGCGCCGGCCCGCGGCGACGTCGTTGCTGTTTTCCCTGCCGAGCAATTGGAACTTGGCCTGGGCGTAGACGAATCCGAGCACGTCGCGATACGTGAAATAGTTGCAGGCGGCCAGCCCGCGGCCGAAATGCACCGCCGACGAGCCCTGTACCAGCGTGTTGTCCACGTCGAAGAATGCGGCCGCGGTCAGGTCGATCGGCGGCTGGGGGCGTCCCTCGGCGGCGGGCATTTCGCGCATGCCCTCCAGCGCACGGGCGGCGCTGGCGTCGGCGGCAAGCGACTCCAGGTCAACGCGGCCGGCGTCCGCGCTGTCCGGGTCAGAGGAAGCCATTGGCTCAACCTCCTAGATCGCTGTGCTGCCCGGTGGCCGGTGGTGGCCGGTATCCAACCCTATCCGGCAAATGGTGTGCGCGGGTTTACCCGTCTGGCCTGGTTGGACTTGCGACGATGCACAGCCGGCGGGGCGCCGAAGGTCACGACCACATGGACGAATTGGTCGACATCGCGCCGGTGTAGTTACCGTGCGCGGTCGCGCCTGTGCTGCCCAGTTGGGCCAAGGCCGCGCGCATCATCGCCTCGCCGGGAGCCCATCGTCGGTGCGCCTCGGCGTGGGCCGCCGCACCTTCCCCCGACCAGGTGGCGTGCAGATTGGTTACGGCGGAATCGATTTCGGCGAGCATGCCTTCGGCATACCGCACGAACTCGGCCATCCGCTGCACCGCGTCGGTCAACGCTTCGGGATCGACCCGAAACGCCTCAGCCACAGTCCAGCTCGCGCAGCGCCTGTGCGGACGCGGCCTCGTTTTGCTGATAAACGCCGCCGGCCTGGGCCAGCGACCGCGCCAGAATCGACAACCCCGCCTCGACCTCGCCGGCTCCGCGATGCCACAGCTGCCACGCAGCGGCATAAGCACTCCCGGATGCGCCGCGCCAGCCGCCCAGCAGGACGGTGACCTGACCGTCGAGATCGGCCAGCCGGTTCCGCAGGTCCTCGGCGCCACCGCACAGGGCTTGGGCGCACCACTGCATCGTCACCGGGTCGACGTGCAGCGGGTCATCAGCAGCCACAACGGCAACCTAACCGCTGTCGCCCGGCCCCACAATTCACGCGTGGGTCACCCGCGGTCACCCACGGGCCGTGGCCGTTCGGCGCCGATGCCACACTGGTGGCCATGACACAGGCCGCACGCCGGCCACTGGTGGAGTTGCTGACCCGCGACGGGTGCACGATCTGCGCGCAGGTCCATGCCCGGCTGGTGGAGCTGGCCGGTGAGCTGGACTTCGACCTGTCCGTGACCGACGTCGACGCCGCGGCTGCGGCGGGCAACTCCGGGCTGCGGGCCGAGTTCGGCGACCGGCTGCCGGTGATCCTGCTGGACGGCCGCGAGCACAGCTATTGGGACATCGACGAGGCCCGGCTGCGCGCGGATCTCGCCCGCTGACGTCGCGCCGGAGAGCCTGCGCCGGTGGAGGTCGGGCGATTATTTGGTAGCCCGCCTGAAAAGCGTTTACCGTGGACACCAGTTCAGTTACTGGAGCAAGCAAGGGAGCTGGCCAGGTGATGCTGCCGTGAGCGTCCTGCTCTTCGGAGTTTCGCACCGCAGTGCGCCGGTCTCGGTCCTGGAACAACTCAGTATCGACGAATCCGATCAGGGCAAGATCGTCGACCGGGTGTTGCAGTCGCCGCTGGTGACCGAGGCGTTGGTGCTGTCGACATGCAACCGGGTCGAGGTCTATGCAGTGGTGGACGCGTTCCACGGCGGGTTGGCGGTGATCGGGCAGGTGCTGTCGGACCACTCCGGATTGTCGATGGGGGAGCTGACCAAACACGCCTACGTGCGCTACAGCGAGGCCGCCGTCGAGCACCTGTTCGCGGTGGCCAGCGGCCTGGATTCGGCGGTGGTCGGCGAGCAGCAGGTGCTCGGTCAGGTGCGCCGCTCGTATGCCGCCGCCGAGGGCAATCGCACCGTCGGCCGGGTGCTGCACGAGCTGGCCCAGCGGGCGCTGTCGGTGGGCAAGCGGGTGCACTCCGAAACCGCCATCGACGCCGCCGGCGCCTCGGTGGTGTCGGTCGCCCTGGGCCTGGCCGAACGCAGGCTCGGCGGGCTGGCGGGCAAGACCGCCGTGGTGATCGGCGCCGGAGCGATGGGCGCGTTGTCGGCGGCACACCTGACCCGCGCCGGCATCGAACACGTTCACGTGCTCAACCGCTCGTTGTCCCGGGCACAGCGGCTGGCCCGCAAGGTTCGCGAATCTGGCGTGCGGGCCGAGGCGCTGACGCTCGACCGGCTGGCCGATGCGCTGGCGGAAGCCGACATCGTGGTCAGTTGCACGGGGGCGGTAAGCCCGGTGGTTTCGCTGGCCGACGTGCACCACGCGCTGGCCACCGCGCGCCGCGACGAAACGGCCCACCCGCTGGTGATCTGCGACCTGGGCATGCCGCGTGACGTCGATCCGGCGGTGGCCGGACTGCCCGGCGTCTGGGTCGTCGACGTGGACCGGGTGCAACGTGAGCCGTCGGCCCATGCCGCGGCTGCCGATGTCGACGCCGCGCGCCACATCGTGGCGGCCGAAGTCGCCACCTACCTGGCCGGACAGCGGATGGCCGAGGTCACGCCGACGGTGACGGCGCTGCGCCAGCGCGCCGCCGACGTCGTCGAAGCCGAGCTACTGCGCTTGGACAACCGGCTGCCCGGGCTGGCCGGCGCCGAGCGTGAGGAGGTGGCCCGCACCGTGCGCCGGGTGGTGGACAAGCTGCTGCATGCGCCCACGGTTCGGATCAAACAGCTCGCCAGTGCCCCCGGTGGCGACAGCTACGCCGAGGCGCTGCGCGAGCTGTTCGAACTCGATCAGACCGCCGTCGACGCCGTCGCCGCAGGTGAATTGCCGGTGATGTCAAGCGGTTTCGACACGGGTACCCATACACACGGCGCGGGCGTCCTGCCCGGCGGCCCACCACCATCCGCCGAGTAGCCGATTGGCGCACGTGATCCGGATAGGCACCCGGGGCAGTTTGTTGGCCACCACCCAGGCCGGTGTCGTCAGAGATGCTCTGATCGCCAACGGACACCCCGCGGAATTGGTGATCATCGCCACCGCCGGCGACCGGTCGTCGGCTCCGATCGAGAGTCTGGGCGTGGGCGTGTTCACCACCGCGTTGCGTGAGGCCATCGACGACGGCCGCGTCGATGTCGCGGTGCACTCGCACAAGGATCTGCCCACCGCGCCCGACCCGCGGTTTATCGTGGCGGCGATACCGCCCCGGAATGACGCCCGCGACGTGGTGGTGGCCCGCGACGGACTGGTGCTCGGAGAGTTGCCGGCCGGTTCTCTGGTGGGCACCTCCTCGCCGCGGAGGGCCGCACAGCTTAGAGCATTGGGTCTCGGTTTGGAAATCCGCCCCCTACGAGGCAACCTAGATACCAGGTTGAACAGGGTAAGCAGTGGTGATCTTGACGCGATCGTGGTGGCCCGCGCCGGTCTGGCCCGGCTGGGCCGCCTCGACGATGTCACCGAGACGCTAGAGCCGGTGCAGATGTTGCCGGCACCGGCTCAAGGCGCGCTCGCCGTCGAATGCCGCGCTGGTGACAGCCGGCTGGCGGCAGTGCTGGCGGAGTTGGACGACGCCGACACGCGCGCGGCGGTCACCGCGGAGCGAGCCCTGCTCGCCGAACTGGAGGCAGGTTGCTCTGCACCGGTGGGCGCGATCGCCGAAGTGGTCGAGTCCATCGATGAAGACGGCCGCGTCTTCGAAGAGCTGTCGCTGCGCGGTTGCGTGGCGGCGCTGGACGGGTCCGACGTGATCCGTGCGTCCGGCATCGGCACTCCCGGTCGGGCACGAGAGCTTGGGCTCTCGGTCGCCGCGGAGTTGTTCGAGCTCGGCGCCCGGGAGCTGATGTGCGGAGCGCGGGAGAACCCGGCGCCAGGAAATTAACTGCGAGTGACGTGGGAGCGACAATGACGACGCGAGGGCGTAAGCCGAGACCGGGCCGCATCACGTACGTGGGTTCCGGTCCGGGTGACCCGGGATTGTTGACCAGGCGGGCCGCCACCGTGCTGGCGAACGCCGCCCTGGTGTTCACCGATCCCGACGTACCGGAGCCGGTGCTGGCGCTGATCGGCAAAGACCTGCCGCCGTTTTCCGGCCCGGCGCCGGCCGGTCCGGTTGCCGCGAACGCCGACGGGACCACCGACGCCGATCACGGCCAGGGTTCGCCCGCGGTGATGTCCGGCGGTCCCGATGTCCGCCCGGCGCTGGGTGAGCCCGCCGAGGTCGCCAAAACGCTGATCGCCGAGGCCCGTGCCGGTGCCGACGTGGTGCGGCTGGTGGCCGGTGACCCGCTGACGGTCGACGCGGTCATCGCCGAGGTGAACGCCGTCACGCGCAGCCACCTGCACCTCGAGATCGTGCCCGGCCTGGCCGCCAGCAGCGCCGTCCCGACCTACGCGGGGCTGCCGCTGGGCTCGTCGCACACGGTTGCCGACGTGCGCGGCGACGTGGACTGGGAGGCGCTGGCCGCGGCTCCCGGCCCGCTGATCCTGCAGGCCACCGCGTCGCATCTGGCCGACGCGGCACGCACCCTGATCGAGTACGAGCTGGCCGAGACCACTCCGTGCGTGGTGACCGCGCACGGCAGCACCTGCCAGCAGCGGTCGGTGGAAACCACGCTGGCCGGCTTGGCCGACCCGGCGGTGCTGGGCGGTAGCGACGCGGGGCTGTCCCCGGCAAGCGTGGGGGTTCCGTTCACCGGGCCGCTGGTGGTCACCATCGGCAAGACGGTGGCCAGCCGGGCGAAGCTCAACTGGTGGGAGAGCCGCGCGCTGTACGGCTGGACCGTGCTGGTGCCCCGCACCAAGGACCAGGCCGGCGAGATGAGCGAGCGGCTGACGGCGTACGGCGCGCTACCGATCGAGGTGCCGACCATCGCCGTCGAGCCGCCGCGCAGCCCAGCCCAAATGGAGCGCGCCGTCAAGGGTCTGGTCGACGGCCGCTTCCAGTGGGTGGTGTTCACCTCCACCAACGCGGTGCGCGCGGTGTGGGAGAAGTTCGGCGAGTTCGGTCTGGACGCCCGCGCGTTCTCCGGGGTGAAGATCGCCTGCGTCGGCGAGTCGACAGCCGACCGGGTCCGTGCCTTCGGAATCAGCCCTGAGCTGGTGCCGGCCGGCGAACAGTCCTCGCTGGGCCTGCTGGACGACTTCCCGCCCTACGACAGCATTTTCGACCCGGTGAACCGCGTCTTGCTGCCGCGCGCCGATATCGCCACCGAGACGCTGGCCGAGGGACTGCGCGAGCGTGGCTGGGAGATCGAGGACGTCACCGCCTACCGGACGGTGCGGGCCGCCCCGCCGCCGGCGGAAACGCGGGAGATGATCAAGACCGGCGGCTTCGACGCGGTCTGCTTCACCTCCAGCTCGACGGTGCGGAACCTGGTCGGCATCGCCGGCAAGCCGCACGCGCGGACCATCATCGCCTGCATCGGTCCCAAGACGGCCGAGACCGCCGCCGAGTTCGGTTTGCGGGTCGATGTCCAGCCCGAAACCGCCGCCGTCGGTCCGTTGGTCGACGCTCTGGCCGAGCACGCCGCGCGACTGCGCGCCGAGGGTGCGCTGCCCCCGCCGCGCAAGAAGAGCCGCAGGCGCTAGTGGCCTACCCGCGGCAGCGCCCGCGCCGGCTCCGCTCCACCCCCGCGTTGCGTCGCTTGGTGGCGCAAACATCCTTGGAGCCAAGGCATTTGGTACTGCCGATGTTCGTCGCCGACGGTATCGGCGAAGCACGGCCGATTGCGTCGATGCCGGGTGTTGTGCAGCACACCCGCGATTCGCTGCGCAGCGCCGCCGCCGATGCCGTCGCCGCCGGGGTGGGCGGGCTGATGCTGTTCGGTGTGCCGCGCGCGGAGGACAAGGACTCGACGGGGTCGGCCGGCACCGACCCGGACGGCATCCTCAATGTCGCGTTGCGTGACCTGGCCAAGGATCTCGGCGAGGCCACCGTGTTGATGGCCGACACCTGTCTGGACGAGTTCACCGACCACGGGCACTGCGGCGTCCTCGACGAACGCGGCCGGGTGGACAACGACGCCACCGTGGCCCGCTATGTGCAACTGGCTGTCGCGCAAGCGGAATCGGGCGCTCACGTGGTCGGTCCCAGCGGGATGATGGATGGCCAGGTGGGCGCCATCCGCGACGGCCTGGACGCTGCGGGCTACGCCGATGTGGCCATCCTGGCCTACGCGGCGAAGTTCGCCTCGGCGTTCTATGGCCCGTTCCGCGAGGCGGTGAGCTGCAGCCTGTCCGGAGACCGGCGCACCTACCAGCAGGAGCCGGGCAACTCCCGGGACGCGCTGCGCGAGATCGGGCTGGATCTCGACGAAGGCGCCGACATCGTGATGGTCAAGCCCGCGATGGGTTATCTCGACGTGGTGGCGGCCGCGGCGGACGTCTCGCCGGTGCCGGTGGCGGCTTATCAGGTCTCGGGCGAGTACGCGATGATCTGCGCGGCGGCCGCGAACAACTGGATCGACGAGCGCGCCGCGGCGCTCGAGTCGTTGACGGGCATCCGGCGCGCCGGAGCCGATATCGTGCTCACCTACTGGGCCGCGGACGCGGCAAGGTGGCTTTCCTGATGGCGCAGGCGGCGGTAACAATCACCAGATGAGGCTTCAGATGACATCATCAGCGCGGGATACCGATTCGAAGCCGTTGTTCTACGAATCGGGCGCCAGCTGGTATTGGTTGCTGGCAGGCCCGCTCTCGGCGGTGTCGATGATTCTGATCGAAGTGTGGAGCGGCGCCGGGATTGGCTTGGTGGTCCCGGCGATTTTCTTGGTGATGGTGTCGCTGTTCTTGGGCATACAGGTCAAGGCGGCCCGCATCCACACCTCGGTCGAGCTGACCGAAGACGCGCTGCGCCAGGGCACCGAAACCATCTTGGTGCGCGAGATCGTCAGGGTCTATCCGGAGGCGGAGAACCACGAGGCCTCGGGCAAGGAGCTGGCGAAGTGGCAGTCCGCCCGCGCGCTCGGCGAACTGGTCGGGGTGCCGCGCGGCCGGATCGGCATCGGTCTCAAGCTCACCGAAGGTCGCACGGCTCAAGCCTGGGCGCGCCGTCATCGTCAGCTTCGGGCGGCGCTGACCCCGCTGGTCCAAGAGCGGGTGGAGCCGGCCGCGTCCGACGTTGTCGCCGACGTCGATCGTGACGACGACGCCGGGTCGGCGCTGTGATCGCCCGATACCGGGCTCTGGTCGAACTCGGCGTGGCCGGTGCCGCGCTCGTGGGCGCGGGAGTGAGCTGGTTGCACGCACGACACACGATGGGTGTCGCGCCCATCGCGGACGGGCAGCCGATCACCACGTCGCTGGTGTATGACCCTCAGCTGCTGTTGCTGACTTTGGTGCTGGCGACGGTCGCCGGGGTGCTGGCGGTGGTCGGAACGGCCAGGCTGCGGCGCGCCAGGTCGGGTGCTACGCCGTCTTCTTGATCAGCGGCAGCACCAGCTGACGGCGGCTGACGATGGCGTCGGCCAAGATGCGGAGCGCGTCGTATACCGAGCGCGCAACCGGAAACAGCGCCTCGTCCTCGTCGCGGCCGTCACCCACCACGTCGCTGACCGCCGGGCTGGCGACCAAGGTCCACTCCACCCCGGCGGCGCGGCACTCCTCATCGATCCTGGACAAGAGCGAAATGCCCGCCGTAGCAAAGTGATTCACGCCGCTCATGTCGAGCACCACCGGGTTTTCCCCCAGGATGAAATGCCGGATGTACTGGTTGACCCGATCGACGTTGGCGGCGTCGATCTCGCCTCGGACGGTCACCACCGTGGCCAGGTGACGACAGTGAGCCCGAATCTGGGCGCCACCGCAGTCAAAGGTGAAGTTTGTCCGTCGAGTCGCGACGTTCGAAGCCGGCATGGCAGTTGCTGTCGTCATGAGCAGGCCCCATTCGTCGTGGCTGTCTCGGGCCGACTCGGGCGTCGACCGAAGCTGTCTTCGACGCTAGCCCGCAAACCTAAGGAGACCGGAAGCCGCACCTAACTCTTCGCTAAGAAGCGGCTTTGTGGTGCGTGCGGCGATCCGAGCAACATCGATGACGGCGGCTGCGGCCTCGGCGACCGGCGCGCGGCGATTCGTGCGGCCCAAGACCGCGAGCCACGCCCACAGTCCCCCGCCCGTCGTGGGCGTTGCGCTGTTAGGCTGCGATGGCTGCCGGTTGCTGGTCGCGGGGTGCGGATCGCCCGGTCAGCCGAACGCTGAGGCGAACCGAACAGCAGAGTTCCAGACGGAAAGAGCATCGTGCGCGGCGGAGAAATCAAGGCCCTGACCGGACTCCGCATAGTCGCCGCGCTGTGGGTCGTGCTGTTTCACTTCCGGCCGATGCTGGGCGACGCGGCGCCGGGTTTTCGCGACGCCCTGGCGCCGGTGCTCGACTGCGGCGCGCAAGGCGTCGACCTGTTCTTCATCCTCAGCGGGTTCGTGCTGACCTGGAACTACCTGGAGCGGATGGGCCGGTCGTGGTCGGCGCGCGCCACCCTGCACTTCCTGTGGCTGCGGCTGGCCAGGGTATGGCCGGTGTACCTGGTCACATTGCACCTGGCCGCCCTGTGGGTGATCTTCACGCTGCATGTCGGTCATGTACCGTCGCCCGACGCGAGCCAGCTCACCGCCATCAGCTATGTACGCCAGATCCTGCTGGTGCAGCTGTGGTTTCAGCCGTACTTCGACGGGTCCAGTTGGGATGGGCCGGCCTGGTCGATCAGTGCGGAATGGCTGGCCTACCTGCTCTTCGGTCTGCTCATTCTGGTGATCTTCCGGGTGAAGCAGGCGACACGGGCGCGCAGCCTGGTGTGGCTGGCTTTCGGGGCGTCGTTGCCACCGGTGGCGCTGTTGCTGGCCAGCGGCCAGTTCTACACACCGTGGAGCTGGCTGCCGCGCATCGTCACGCAGTTCGCCGCGGGCGCGCTGGCCTGTGCGGCCGTGCGCAGGTTGCGGCCGACCGGTCGCACCCGCCGCGTCGCCGGGTACCTTTCCGTGCTGGTGACCGCCGCGGTGGTGGGCATTCTCTACCTGTTGGACGCGCATCCGTTGAGCGGAGTCCAGGACATTGGCGGCGTGGTCGACGTGTTGTTCGTCCCGCTGGTGATCACGCTGGCGATCGGTGCGGGCAGCCTGCCAGGGCTGCTGTCCACCCGGTTGATGGTTTTCGGCGGGCAGATCTCGTTCTGCTTGTACATGGTGCATGAGCTGGTGCACACCGCGTGGGGATGGGCCGTCGAAGAGTTCGAGCTTCCGCTGGGCGACTTCCCGTGGAAATGGAACGTGGTCGGCCTGCTCGCGGTCGCCGTGGGTGCCGCGACCCTGCTGTATCACCTCGTCGAAGAGCCCGCCCGCCGTTGGATGCGCAGGATGGTCGACGTAAGACCCGCGAACGCGCGAATCGAGTCCGGCGAGTCGGTGGGCACCAAGCTTCATCAGATTGACGGTGCGCGGAAAGCGGTTTCGGCCCGCGCGGTGTGACGATTGCCTGGGGTATGCGAATTGGGGGTATACCCGTCGATTGGTGGTGACGTTCCGGCAGTGCACGACGACGCCGTCGACAGGGGAGGTAGTGGTGAGTCGTCTGACCACGTTCGTCATCGGTCTGGCTGTTGTGGTCGGCGTGGTCTTCGAACACCCGGGACCGCCAGTGCGGGCGCGGGCCTACGACACGCTGACCGGGGACTTCCGGCTGAACCACGTCGCAGTGATCGGTGACTCTTATACCACCGGCACCGATGAGGGCGGGCTGGGCCCGAAATCCTGGACCGCTCGCGCCTGGCGAACGCTTGCTGCGCGCGGCGAGCGGATCGCCGCCGACGTGGCCGCCGAGGGCAGGGCCGGCTATGGCGCGCCCGGCGACCACGGCAGCGTCTTCGAAGATCTGACTGCCCGGGCGGTCAAGCCCGACGATGCGCTGGTGGTGTTCTTCGGTTCGCGCAACGACCAGGGCGTCGATCCCGGGCTGCTGGCCGACAAGGTCCGCGACGCCTTCGATGTGGCGCGCCGTTTTGCGCCGTCCGCGAGGCTTTTGGTGATCGGACCGCCGTGGCCGACGGCCGACGTCCCAGACTCCATGCAGCGGATTCGCGGCGTGCTCAGCGCTGCGGCCGGGGCCGCAGGAGCGGCGTTCGTCGACCCGATCGCCGAACGCTGGTTCGTCGGCAGGCCCGACCTGATCGGCGTGGATGGTGTGCATCCGAATGATGCGGGGCATGAGTATCTGGCGGACAAGATCGGACCGCTCATCGGCATGAAGTTGTCCGGCTGAGTAGGCTCTCGCGCTGCCGGCGGGCCGGGTTTGCGGCTAAAACGTCAGCCGCACAAGGGTTTTCGGCGGTCAGTCTTCTGCGTGCCGCTCGTAGTCCCATCGCTCCAGGCGTGCTTGCAGGTTCATCAGGCCAAATCCGGCGACCGGCGCGGCGACGGCAAGGCAGACCAGCAGCAGCGGAGTCATCTCACTAACCTCCCAAAACCTTTCTCCGATAAGACGTTCGTCACTTTTGAGCGGTTCATTACGGTGTCAGCCGTCCGTCAGGGCGCGGTCTGCCAGCGCACCGAATACCGGGGCCAGTAACTGCGCGTACTCGGTCGTCACGTGGTTGTCGTCGCGGAACACCAGGGTGTTGCCCACGACCATGGGGCAGCGGTCGGCGGTGCAGAACAGGTCGGTCAGATCGGCGTAGTGGCCACCGCTGCCGACGGCCGCCGCCTGTTCGGCAGCGATACCGCCGGGGTCGACCGCGACCGATCGCGTCGGTGCACAGGCGCCTGCGTCGTCGAGGTGGGCGGACAGGCAGGTGGGCACCGAGGAGTGCGGGTCGGGGCCAGGCCCCAGAACCAGGACGGCCGCGCCGGTACTGCGCAACTGTTTGACGGTGTCGGCCAAGGTCGCGATCCATGCCGGGTCGTATGAGGTAAAGCCGAAGTCCGCGCCGTAGCGCCGGCTCATGTCCAGCACGACCAGACGCGGGCGTTCGGCCTGCACGCGGGCCATGATCTGGCCGCGCCACTGTTCGCACTCGGTGTACTCGCGGCCCAGATACGGGCTGACGATGTGCAGGTCCTGCAGCGGGCAGGTCACTTTGGCCAGCGTCTCCAGCCGCCAGTGCCGCTGCTCGGCAAGCTGCTGGAACGCCGGGTTCCACATGGCAGCATGCGAGTCGCCGATCAGGGCCACGGTCGTCGGCGAGGCGGTGTCGCCCGTCGCGCACTCGCTTTGCCCGACATCGCGCCAGGATCGCACGCAGCCGTTGACGAACACGGCGGCCTTGTCGGCCGGCGCCGCGGCAAGCGGCGGCTCCAGGTTCGACGGGACAGCCCGCAGGGCAGCGGCCGCGGCGACCGCCGCGCGGGCCTGCGCGAAGGTCTGACGAACCGCCGCCTCCTGCGCACTGACGGCCGGTACGTTCGTCGGCGATACCGCAACGATGTTGGCCCTCGGGACGGCCGCTCCATGCCCCGCCGGCACCGGCACCACGTTCAGCAGCAGCGCGCATGCACACGCCGTGGCGGCGCTGGCGGCGCCGGCCACGACCAGGCTGGCCTTCGCGGACCGGCGCAGGGCGGTGGCGAAGCGGCCGGGATTTTCCACCAGATGCATGGTGATCACGGCGAGCCCGGCGGAGACGGCCGTCGCGGTCAGCCGGGCCGGCAGGCCCGCGGGTTCACCGAGCAGCGCCGGCATGAGCAGCAGCACCGGCCAGTGCCACAAGTACCACGAGTACGACACCCGGCCGATCGCGCGCATTGCGGGCCGGCACAGCAGGCGACCGGCCCCCAGGCCGCCGGTGACACAACCGCCGCCGATGACCAGCGCGGTACCCAGCACGGGCAGCAGCGCTGCGGTGCCGGGGTATGGGGTGCCGGCGTTGAGCTGGGTGCAGGTCAGCACGATCAACGCCAGGCCACCCCAGCCGGCGATCGACGCGGGCAGCAGCGTCAGCCGGCGCCAGTGCCGGATCGACAGGGCCACCAGACCGCCGGCGGCCAGTTCCCAGGCGCGGGTGGGCAGTGCGAAGAACGCCCAGGCCGGCGACGTTCGGGTCCACAGCACGGCCGCTGTCAACGACGCCGCCCCAACCAATCCGAGGACTACCGCATAGGATGTCGCCCGCGACGAGGCGCCCCGGAGCAGCCCGACTCGCGCGACCAGCCAGGCCGTACCGATGATCAACACCGGCCACACCAGATAGAACTGCTCCTCGACACCCAGCGACCAGTAGTGCTGGAACGGCGACGACGGGAGGTCGGAAGCCAGGTAGTCGGTGCCGTGCATGGCGAACCGGTAATTGCCGACATACAGCGCACTGGCGATGCCGTCGATGAAGACGCTTCGCGCCTGCAACGGCGGCAGCACAATGGCGGCCCCCACCGCGGTGACGATGCCGACGGTGGCCGCGGCCGGCAGCAGGCGGCGGGCGCGGGCACCGTAAAAGCGGCCGAGCCGAACGGTATCGGTGGTGGTCACTTCGCGCCAGAGCAGGCCGGTGATGAGGAAGCCCGAGATGACGAAGAAGACGTCCACACCGATGTAGCCGCCGCCGGCACCCGGTATGCCTGCGTGGTACGCCACGACCGCGATCACCGCGACGGCGCGCAAGCCCTCGATGTCCGGGCGGAACCCGGTTCGCTTGATGCGCCGCTCCGCTGGTCGCGGGGGCGGGCTGGAGGAGTCTTCCTGCCGGACTGTCATCTGCCTCGGCTAGGACGCCATCCAGGACAGCTCGCCGGGCAGCTGCGCCCGCCAATAGTCGATGTCGTGCCCTCCGTCGGAGAAGCTGCCCGCCGGCGGCTTCTTCAGTTGGTTGACGAATTGACGAGTGGCGAAATAGAAGCGGTCACCGGTCCCGCAGTCCACCCGCAACGGGATCTGTGACAGCGCCGGTAAGCCCAACACGCTGTTCTGCACCCAGTCGTCGTAGCTGTCGAACGACCCGGGGGTGCTCCCGGTGAACGAGGTGAACAACGCCGGGCTGATGGCGCAGATCCCGGCGGTGCGGGACGGGCCCAGCTTGGCCCCCAGGTGCAACGCCCCGTATCCACCCATCGACCACCCCATGAAGCCCACCCGGGAGGTGTCGAAACCCATCGACGACAGCATCGGCAAGAGCTCGTCGAGCACCATCGCGCCAGAGTCGGTGCCGTTGGCCCGTCGGTGCCAGTAGGAGTTGCTGCCGCCGTCGACGCCGACGACGGCGAACAGCGGCTTGCCCTCCTTGACCAGTTGGGCCAGCCCCTGCTCGACACCGCAGTCGAGCATCATGTTGGCGTTGCCGTCCTTGCCGTGCAGTGCGATCACCGGGCGCAGCAACCCGGTCTGCCCCGGCGGCATGGCGATCACCCAGTTGGTCTTGACGCCGCCGCGGGCGGCCGAAATGAACGATCCGGTCAGCTTGGTCGGCAGGCTGCTGCCCGCCGTCGGCGGTTCGAACGGCGAGGGCGCTTGCGGCGGCGCCGCTTGCGGCGCCAGCGGATCCAGCAGGGCGCTCAAGGCGAACATGCCAGCGGCTCCCAGGCTGGCACCGGCGCCCATCCGGAGCACCGCCCGGCGTGTGAGGTCAGGCATGATCGCAATAATGCCGCGCTGATCGGGCGTTACCGGCCGAGCCACGCCGTATTGGAAGCATTGTGTGATCTTGTGTGATCACTTGGTCACGAAGAGGTTACCTTCGGTGCACCGAGTCGCGGCCCAGAATTCGGCCGGTACCCGCCTCCATGCCTCGTGTTGATACGGTAGGGACCCGACAGACACCGATCGAAGGTCTAGAGCCGGGACGCCTCTGCACCATGGTATTGCAGCGTTTCGCTGCCGTCCTGGCAGTGCTTGGTCTGGTCGCCGCATGCGCGCACCGACCCACGGCCCCGGGCGGCCAAGCCCTAACCGCTACGCCGGTCCGCCATCTCGTGGTCATCTTCGACGAGAACGTCTCCTTCGACCACTACTTCGGAACCTATCCCCATGCCGCGAACACCGATGGCCAACCATTCACGGCCAAGCCGGACACCCCCGCGGTCGACGGCCTCACGCCAGAGTTGTTGACACACAACCCCAACGCGGTGCAGCCGATGCGCCTGGGCGGACCGGGCCGGCAGCTGACCTGCGATCAGGACCACGCCTACCAAGCCGAGCAATTGTCCGCCAATGACGGTGCGATGGACCGGTTCGTCGAGCACGACGAAGGCGAGCCGTGTCCACCGCCGGCCTTTAATGTTCCCGGCCTGGTGATGGGCTACTACGACGGCAACTCGGTGACCGCGCTGTGGAACTACGCGCAGCATTTTTCGATGAGCGACAACTTCTACGACACCACATTCGGTCCTTCGGCGCCCGGTCATATCAATCTGGTGTCAGGCCAAAATCATGGAATAACAAGTAAATTCATGCCGGGCGGACAGCCGTTCCCCCCGCGTACGGTCATCGACGACACCGGCAACGGGCAAGGGACGCTTATCGGCGATTCGCAACCCTTGGGCGACGACTGCTCGTCCCGGGACCAGGTGCAGTTCGGCGCCGGTAACAAGAACATCGGCGACCTGCTCAACGCGAAGGGCATTAGCTGGGGCTACTTCCAGGGCGGTTTCAAGCCCACTGCCCGCAGACCGGACGGCACGGCGGAGTGCGGCGCTACGCATAACATCGGAGCCGCTCTGGGCGGGACCGGAAAGACCGGTGCCGTGGCGTTCGGCGCCAAACCCGACTACGTCCCCCACCACGAGCCATTTCAGTACTACCCGTCCACGGCGAACCCGCACCACCTGCCACCGAGCGCGGTCGACAAGATCGGCCGTAGCGACCAAGCCAACCATCAATACGACATAGTCGACTTTTGGGCCGCCGCTGACGCAGGTCACCTCCCATCGGTCAGCTTCCTCAAACCGCCGGCCTACCAAAACGGGCATGCCGGTTACTCCGATCCGCTCGACGAGCAGCAGTTCCTCGTCGAAACGATCAACCATCTGCAGACGCTCCCGCAGTGGCGGGACATGGCGATCGTCGTCACCTATGACGACTCCGACGGCTGGTACGACCACAAACCGTCGATGATCGTGTCGCCTTCCGCCACAACCGAAGACGCTCTGAACGGCCCGGGCCGATGCGGCGACCCGGCCACCGCACCCATCGTCTACCAGGGACGGTGCGGGTACGGCCCGCGGTTGCCGCTACTGGTGATCTCGCCTTATGCCAAACCCACTTTTGTGGACCACACCCTGACCGACCAGACGTCGGTCCTTCGGTTCATCGAAGACAACTGGAGCACCGGCCGCATCGGTGACCACTCGTTCGACGAGCGCGCCGGCGCGCTGTCCGCACTGTTCGATTTCACCGGTGCGACCCGGCCGACGCTGTCGCTCGACGCTCGCACCGGCAACCCGCACTAGCGCCTTCGGAATCCAATCTCAAAGGTTTCAACCCTCGCGCGCCCGGCCGATGTCATGCAAGATGCGGCTACCGAACGTGGCAGTGCATCGACAGAGGATTGTGAATGAGCCTGGCATTTCATTGGTTTTTGCCGACTTACGGGGATTCGCGCAACCTGGTGGCAGGTGGGCATGGCACCGCGATGTCCGGCGACCGGCCCGCGACCCTGCGGTATCTGCACCAGATCTGTGCGGCCGCTGAAGACAACGGTTTCGAGGCAGTGCTCACACCAACGGGATTGTGGTGCGAGGACGCCTGGCTGACGACGGCGATGCTGATCGAGGGCACCGAGAAGCTGAGATTCCTGATTGCGTTCCGTCCCGGGCTGCTCAGCCCGACCTTGGCCGCCCAGATGGCCGGGACCTTCCAGCGACACTCGGCCGGACGCCTGCTGCTCAATGTCGTCACCGGCGGTGAACCGCATGAGCAACGGGCCTACGGGGACTTCCTGGACAAAGAGTCGCGATATGCCCGCACCGCCGAGTTTTTGCATGCGGTGCGGGAACTGTGGACCTCGACGGAGCCGGTGACCTTTGCCGGAGACCACATTCGCGTCGAGGGCGCACAGCTGAACAACCCACCCGACCCGATACCGGCGGTGTTCTTCGGCGGATCGTCGGCACCCGCCGGCCCGGTCGCGGCCAAGTACTCCGATGTCTACCTGACCTGGGGTGAGCCGCTGAAGGCGGTCGCGCAGAAACTTGACTGGATTCGTGGGCTGGCCGTTGACGCCGGCCGGATTCTGCAATACGGCTTGCGGGTTCACGTGATCAGCCGCGACACCGCCGCGCAGGCGTGGGCCGAGGCCGACCGGTTACTGGCGGCTATCGACCCGGCAGCTATCGAGCGGGTACAGGCCAGCCTGGTCCGCAGCGAGTCGGAAGGCCAGCGCCGCATGCTGGACCTGCATGGCGGTAGCAGCAGCCGGCTGCTGGTCGGGCCCAACCTGTGGGCCGGGGTGGGCCTCGTCCGTGGGGGAGCGGGCACCGCTCTGGTCGGCTCGCACGCCGAGGTCGCCGAACGGCTGGCCGAGTACGCGAAGCTGGGCATCACTCACTTCATCCTGTCGGGATATCCGCATCTGGAAGAGGCCTACTGGTTTGGTGAGGGCGTCCTGCCGCTGCTCGAGCGGATGGGTTTGTGGCGACACCCCAACCGTCAGTCGCATCCGAGACCGGCGACGCCCTTCGCGGTCGCCGCGGCGCACTAACCGGGTCTCGGCAGCTACCTGGCCGGCGGCCGCAACCGGCGCCGGGCTCAGGTCGCACGGCGCCCGGCGAGGACGGCCGGGTGCACATTCCGGTGTGGTCGGTAGTGGCCACCCGGCTGGTGTCCCGGCCACCGGTGTGCTGTGGTAGTGACCAGCACCAGGTGGCGGGCAACGCCGGGAGGGCCGACAACATGGCCAGGCATGGCTAGCACTTCGCAACTGCGCCAAGGATTGTCGCAGCGTCAGCTCAGCATGATCGCCATCGGCGGTGTCATCGGTGCCGGGTTGTTCGTCGGGTCCGGTGTGGTGATCAAAGACACCGGACCCGCCGCCTTCCTGACGTACGCACTCTGCGGTCTGCTCATCGTCCTGGTGATGCGGATGCTGGGGGAGATGGCGGCCGCGAACCCGTCGACCGGATCGTTCGCCGATTACGCCGCGAAGGCCCTGGGCGGCTGGGCCGGGTTTTCGGTTGCCTGGCTGTATTGGTACTTCTGGGTGATCGTGGTCGGGTTCGAGGCGGTCGCCGGCGGAAAGGTGCTCAACTACTGGTTCCCTGCGCCGCTGTGGCTGCTATCGCTGTGCCTGATGGTGCTGATGACCGCGACCAACCTGTTCTCGGTGTCGTCTTTCGGCGAATTCGAATTCTGGTTCGCCGGAATCAAAGTCGCGACCATCGTGATCTTTCTCGGGGTGGGTGCGGCGTTCGTCGCGGGACTCGTGCCGGGCCATCACGGAGGTTTGGCCAATCTCAGCTCGCACGGCGGATTCTTCCCGCACGGCATGGGCGCGATGTTCGCTGCCATTGTGGTGGTGATCTTCTCCATGGTGGGGGCCGAAATCGTCACCGTCGCCGCCGCGGAAAGTCGGGACCCGGAGCTCGCAGTCCACAAAGCGACGAGATCGGTAGTGGCGCGTATCGGGATCTTCTTCGTCGGTTCCGTCTTCCTGCTCGTCGTGATCCTGCCGTGGAACTCCGTGGAACTCGGCGCCTCGCCCTACGTCGCCGCGCTCAAGCACATGGGACTCGCCGGCGCGGATCAGGTGATGAATGCGGTGGTGCTCACCGCGGTGCTGTCCTGCCTGAACTCGGGCCTCTACACGGCGTCGCGGATGTTGTTCGTGCTAGCCGACCGACGTGAGGCACCGATGCAGTTGGTCAAAGTGAGCGGGCGCGGCGTTCCGCACATCGCCATCTTGTGCTCGTCGGCGGTCGGTTTCGGCTGCGTCATCATGGCGCGGGTCGCGCCCAACACGGTGTTTCTCTTCCTGCTCAACTCGTCGGGCGCCATCATCTTGTTCGTCTACTGGTTGATCGCGTTGTCGCAGATCATCCTGCGCCGCCGCACACCTGAAGAAAAGCTGCGGGTGAAGATGTGGTTCTTCCCGGTGCTGTCGATCCTCACGCTCGCCGGAATCACCGCCGTGCTGGTGCAGATGGCGTTCGACCGCTCGGCGCGCAGTCAGCTGTGGCTCAGCCTGCTGTCCTGGGCGGTGGTGATCGCGCTGTACGTGGTCGCCCGGGCCCGCGGCCGCATCGGCGTCCGGCGCGAAATCCCTTCGGAGGGATAGGCGCCCAGCGCTATGCGCCGGTGCCCCAGTGCCGTTCGATCGACTTGACCAGCGCGGTCAGCGTCGCGTTGACCGGCGCCGCAACACCGACTCGCGCCCTTTGCCGCGGCACCGCTCCGTTGATGACGTCGATCTCGCTGACCCGGCGCGCCTCGTGGTCCAGCAGCGCCGAGGGTTTGGCGTCGGGCATCTGCGCGCCGAAGGCGCGGGCATGCGCGCTCGGGTCGGTGACGGTGACCGCGATCCCGGACGCCCGGGCCACCGACCAGGCCTCCGTCGCCGCCGCCCGGCTGATCGGACCCATCTCCGGGTCGTCCATCACCTGGCCGACGGTCATCGAAGTCAGCGCGCACGGCGCGCTGTAGGCGGCGTTGCAGATCAGCTTCTCCCACTGCACGGCGGCGATGTCGCTGACCGCGGCGGCGTCGAATCCGGCGTCGGTCCAGGCTCGTGCGACCGATTCGACCGTCGCATGCGGCAGCGACGAGTAGGCGCCGAACCGCATCGCCCGCATGGCGTTGTGATGCACATGTCCGGGAGCCACGCGCGCCGCGCCGAACCCACTGGCGATCCCGACCGCGACCCGCTGCTCCCCGACGATGCCGGCGACGGCCTCCGCCGATCCGAGACCGTTCTGGATGGTCAACACCGGCGTCGCCGCGCCCAGCATCGGAAGAGCTTGCCGCGCACCGGCTGTCACGTCGGCCGCCTTGACGGCGAGCACTATCAGGTCCATCGTCTCGGCCGGCGCAGTGGTGCTGGCCCGCAGCGGCACCACCTGATCGGAGGCCGGGCCGGTGACCCGCAGCCCGTGCCGGGTGATCTGATCGACGCTGGCCCGGTGGCGGTCGATGGCCAGCACGTCGTTGCCCGCGGCGGCCAGTTTGGCCGCATAGATGGAACCCATTGCACCGCAACCGATTACCGCGATCTTCATGCGCACGCTCCCGATCAGGCCGTCAGGTCGGCGACAAGTTCGGCTATCAGTCCGGTTAAGCCGGGCTGCTGCTCGAGCCCGAACCCGGCCGAGTCAGTAGGTGCGATCCGGCCCTCGGAACACACGCAGGCGTCGGGATAGCCGCCGAAAGGCGCGAACACTCCCGGATAAGACTCGCATCCGCCCAGGCCCAGCCCGGCTGCGACGTGCAGGTTGATCAGGTGCCCACCGTGCGGGAAGGCGAACCGGCGATCGAAGCCGTGGGCCTCGAGTACCTCGAGCATCCGCGCGTACTCGCCCAAGCCGTAGCTCAGGCCGGGGTCCATCTGGAAGACGTCGCGGCCCGGCCGCATGCCGCCGTAGCGAACCAGGTTGGTCACATCGGGCACCGAGAAGAGGTTTTCGTCGGTGGCAACCGCGCCGTCATAACAAGCCGTGACCGCGCGGTTGAGCTCGAAATCCAATGGATCACCCGGCTCTTCGTACCAACGCAGGCCGTAGCGGGCCAGTGCGGTCGCCCACCGCGTCGCCCCGGACCGGTCGAACCTGCCGTTCGCGTCGACCGCGACCCGTCCCGCGTCGCCGACGACATCGATGACCGCCTCGATCCGGGCCAGGTCCTCGGGCGGCGAGGCGCCGCCGATCTTCATCTTGACCGCCTGGTAGCCCAGGTCGAGGTACCCGCGCATCTCGGTGCGGCAGCCGGTCATGACCGCCGCCCGGGTAGTAGTAGTAGTAGTAGCCGCGGCGGCATACACCGAGACCGCCGGTGCGGGCTCTCGCCGGAAATGGCGGGCGATGGTCAGGCAGGCGGGCTCGTCGTTGAGTTTGGCGTTCAGGTCCCAGCAGGCCAACTCCAGCGCGGCCGCGGCGGCTGCCCGGTCGCCGTGACCGCCGGGTTTCTCGTCGGTGAGCGCACAGGCCACTACCGCGGCCGGGTCGATCCGCCCCGATGCGTCCAGCAGCGACTCCGGTGGCGCGGCCAGCACCCGCGGAATCATCCGGTCGCGCAGGATTCCGCTTTGCGCGAACCGCCCGATCGAGTCGAAGGCCACCCCGGCCACCGGTCTCCCGTGCCGGTTCGCGTTGGTGATCACCGCCAGTAAAGACACGGTGCGACCGGCGAAGTTGACGACGGAGCTGGATGGGTTGCCCTGGAGGCCCACCGGGCGCTCCAGGATCGTGGCGATGCGCATCAGGCCTTGGTGAGCAGCACCGCTTGCTCAAACGGCAGCCGGGCGAAGAGCCGCCGCGCGCGGGTCACATGCGGCGCCGCCTCGGCCTTGGTGACCACTTGCGGGTCGGTGACGCCGAAGGTTTTGCCGTTGCGTTGCATCCGCCCGCCTCCGGCCGCGGTGATGTTCTTCAGCCAGTCGCGGTTCGGGCCGTAGGTCAGCAGGATCGCCACCCCGGGCTGTCCACTGACGTCGGCGGTGAACACCACCAACGGTGTGCGATAGGGCCTGCCGGAGCGTCGCCCAACGTGCTCCAGGATGCCGTGCATCGGGAGCCAACCGGCCCACAGCCGGTTGATGGGGTTGGTGACGTGCCGGTTGAACCGGGCCACTCGCTGCGGCATTTGCATGCCGCCATCCAACTCGTCGGCACCCGGCCACATCAAGCGAACGTCGCATGACCTGCGCTCGAGGGTGCAGCGACAACGGCTGAACAGCACGATAGAGCCGTTTCTGCTACACCCTGTAGTTGAATGAGCCGCGGCGGCTGGGACACTGGTCGTCATGGGCAGCAGTGATCAGGCGACCGCGCACGCCGGTCCGCAGACTTCAGCGTCGGCCCGGCTCTTCGCGGACGCGTGCACGGTCATTCCCGGCGGGGTGAACTCCCCGGTCCGCGCCTTCACGGCGGTGGGCGGGACCCCGCGCTTCATCACCGAGGCGCGCGGCTGCTGGCTCACCGACGCCGACGGCAACCGCTACGTCGATCTGGTCTGCTCCTGGGGACCGATGATCCTGGGTCACGCGCACCCGGCCGTCGTCGACGCCGTCGCCAAGGCCGCCGCTTCCGGGCTCTCGTTCGGGGCGCCCACGCCGGCGGAAAGCCAGCTTGCCGTCGAGATCATCGGGCGGGTGGCACCCGTCGAACGGATCCGGCTGGTCAACTCCGGCACCGAGGCCACCATGAGCGCGGTCCGGCTGGCCCGCGGGTTCACCGGCCGGGCCAAGATCGTCAAGTTCTCCGGCTGCTACCACGGCCATGCGGACGCATTGCTCGCCGACGCCGGTTCCGGGGTGGCGACGCTGGGCCTGCCGTCCTCGCCCGGGGTCACCGGTGCGGCCGCGGCCGACACCATTGTGTTGCCCTACAACGACATCGACGCCGTGCGGCAGACGTTCGCCCGGTTCGGCGACCAGATCGCCGCGGTGATCACCGAAGCCAGCCCGGGCAACATGGGCGTCGTCCCGCCCGCGGCCGGCTACAACGCGGCGCTGCGCGCGATCACCGCCGAGCACGGCGCGCTGCTGATCGTCGACGAAGTGATGACGGGGTTCCGGGTAAGCCGAAGTGGTTGGTACGGAATCGATCCGGTCGCCGCGGACCTGTTCACCTTCGGCAAGGTGATGAGCGGCGGTCTGCCGGCGGCCGCGTTCGGCGGGCGGGTCGAGGTAATGGAGCGGCTGGCGCCGCTGGGGCCGGTTTATCAGGCCGGGACGCTGTCGGGTAACCCGGTGGCGATGGCCGCCGGCCTGGCGACGCTGCGCACCGCCGACGACGCGGTGTACGCGACTTTGGACGCCAATGCCGACCGGCTGGCCGCGCTGCTCTCCGAGGCGCTGACCGATGCCGGTGTGCCGCATCAGATTCCGCGGGCCGGCAATATGCTCAGCGTGTTCTTCACCGACACGCCGGTGACCGACTTCGCGTCGGCGCGGGCGACTGCGACCTGGCGTTATCCGCCGTTCTTTCACGCCCTGCTGGACGCCGGCGTCTACCCGCCGTGCAGTGCGTTCGAGGCGTGGTTCGTCTCGACGGCGCTGGACGACACCGCGTTCGACCGGATCGCGCAAGCGCTGCCTGTTGCGGCCCGCCGGGCCGCCGATGCCACCGCCAACGAGGACAGACCCTGATGGCTGAGCAAACCCGGGTGCATGTGGTGCGCCACGGCGAGGTGCACAACCCCGGCGGCATCCTGTACGGCCGGCTGCCCGGATTCCGCCTGTCCGAGGCGGGCCGGGCGCAAGCGGCCGCGGTCGCCGGGGCCTTGGCCGACCGCGACATCGCCGCGGTGGTCGCCTCTCCGCTGCAGCGGGCCCAGGAAACCGCCGCGCCGATCGCCGCGATGCACGACCTGCCGGTTGACACCGACCCCGACCTGATCGAATCGGCCAACTTCTTCCAGGGCCGCCGCGTCGGCCCGGGCGACGGCGCCTGGCGGGATCCACGGTTCTGGTGGCAGCTGCGCAACCCGTTCACCCCCACCTGGGGCGAACCCTATGCCGAGATCGCGGCGCGGATGACCACCGCGGTGGACAAGGCACGCGCCCACGGCGCCGGCCGGGAAGTGGTGTGCGTCAGCCACCAACTGCCGGTCTGGACGCTGCGGCTACACCTGAGCGGCAAGCGACTGTGGCACGACCCGCGGCGACGGGAATGCGCGCTCGCGTCGATGACCACCCTGGTGTACGAGGGTGACCGCCTGGTCGGCATCGAGTACTGCCAACCGGCGGGCGCTTGACCATGTGGCGACTGGCAATGGCCGGAGCCGTGCTGGCAACCCTGCTGGCCGGCTGTTCCGGCCATGACGCGGTGGCCCAGGGCGGCACCTTCGAATTCGTCTCGCCCGGCGGGAAGACCGACATCTACTACGACCCGCCATCCAGCCGCGGTCACCCGGGCCCGCTGTCCGGCCCGGACCTGGCCGACCCCGCGCATACCCGTTCGCTCGACGACTTCCCCGGCCGGGTCGTCGTCATCAACATCTGGGGGCAGTGGTGCGGACCGTGCCGCGCCGAGGTCAGCCAACTGCAGCGGGTGTATGACGCCACCCGGGCCGCCGGGGTGTCGTTTCTGGGCATCGACGTCCGCGACAACAACAGGCAGGCGGCGCTGGACTTCGTCGACGACCGCCACGTGACGTTCCCGTCGATCTACGACCCGGCGATGCGCACCCTGATCGCGTTCGGCGGCAAGTACCCCACCACCGTCATCCCGTCCACGCTGGTCCTGGACCGCCAGCACCGGGTCGCGGCGGTGTTTCTGCGGGAATTGCTGGCCGAGGATCTGCAGCCGGTGGTGCAGCGGGTGGCCCAAGAGTCCCCGGCGGGCCGGACGACACCGGGACAGCAATGACCGGATTCACCGAGATCGCCGCCGCCGGGCCGCTGCTGCTGGCGCTGGGGGTGTGCCTGCTGGCGGGGCTGGTGTCGTTCGCCTCACCGTGCGTGGTGCCGCTGGTGCCCGGCTATCTGTCCTACCTGGCCGCGGTCGTCGGCGTGGATGAGCAGCCGCCACCGGGTGCGATCAAGGCCCCGCCGGCCGCCCGGTGGCGCGTCGCGGGATCTGCGGCGTTGTTCGTCGCCGGCTTCACCACGGTCTTCGTGCTCGGCACCGTCGCCGTCCTCGGCATGACGACCACCCTGATCACCAACCAGCTCCTGCTGCAGCGGGTCGGGGGCGTGCTGACCATCGTGATGGGGCTGGCGTTCGTGGGCCTCATCCCGGCTTTGCAACGCCAGGCCCGGTTCGGTCCGCGGCAGTTGACGACGATCGCCGGCGCGCCGCTGCTGGGCGCGGTGTTCGCGTTGGGCTGGACGCCCTGCCTGGGGCCGACGCTGGCCGGAGTGATCACCGTCGCCTCGGCCACCGACGGTGCGAGCGTGGCGCGGGGAATCGTGTTGGTGATCGCGTACTGCCTGGGACTGGGGATCCCGTTCGTGCTGCTGGCGTTCGGCTCGGCGGGCGCGGTGGCGGGGCTGGGCTGGCTGCGGCGGCATACCCGGGCCATCCAGATCTTCGGCGGCGCACTGCTGATCGCGGTGGGTGTGTTGCTGGTCAGCGGGGTGTGGAACGACTTCGTCTCGTGGCTGCGCGACGCGTTCGTGTCCGACGTGAGGTTGCCGATTTGATGCCGCTCGCCCAGAAGGTGCGCAACACCTGGCGCGCGTTGACCTCGATGGGCACCGCGTTGGTGCTGTTGTTCCTGCTCGCGCTGGGCGCCATGCCCGGTGCGCTGCTGCCGCAGCGCAGCCTCAACGCCGGCAAGGTCGACGAGTACCTGCGAGCACACCCGGTGATCGGACCTTGGCTGGACCGGCTGCAGGCCTTCGACGTGTTCTCCAGCTTCTGGTTCACCGCCGTCTACGTGTTGCTGTTCGTGTCCCTCGTCGGCTGCCTCACCCCGCGGATGGTCGAGCACGCCCGCAGCCTGCGCGCCACCCCGGTTGCCGCCCCGCGCAACCTGGCCCGGCTGCCCAAGCACGCCGGCTCCCAGCTCCTCGCCGGCGCCGGGGAGCTGAACGCCCTGGCGAACACCATCACCCAACGGCTGCGCGGCTGGCGCACGGCCATCCGTCACCAAGGCGACGCGGTGGAAGTGTCCGCCGAGAAGGGCTACCTGCGCGAATTCGGCAACCTGGTCTTTCACTTCTCGTTGCTGGGCCTGCTGGTCGCGGTGGCCGTCGGCAAGCTGTTCGGCTACGAGGGCAACGTGATCGTCATTGCCGACGGCGGCGCCGGATTCTGCTCGGCGTCACCGGCCGCGTTCGACTCATTCCGTGCCGGCAATACCGTCGACGGCACGTCGCTGCATCCGATCTGCATCCGGGTCAACGATTTTCAGGCGCACTACCTGCCGTCGGGACAGGCCACCTCGTTCGCCGCGGACATCGACTATCAGTCCGGCAAAGATTTGACGGCCAACAGCTGGCGGCACTACCTGCTGGAGGTCAACCACCCGCTGCGGGTCGGCGGTGACCGGGTGTACCTGCAGGGCCACGGCTACGCGCCCACCTTCTCCGTGACGTTCCCGGACAGGCAGACGCGCACGTCGACCGTGCAGTGGCGGCCCGACAACCCGCAGACTCTGCTCTCGTCGGGCGTGGCGCGTATCGACCCGCCCGCCGGCAGCTATCCCAACCCGGTCGAGCGCCGCCAGCACGAGATCGCGATCCAGGGCCTGCTGGCGCCGACCGCCCAGCTGGACGGCACCCTGTTGTCGTCGCGGTTCCCGGCGCTGGACGCCCCTGCGGTGGCCATCGACATCTACCGCGGCGACACCGGCCTGGACAGCGGCCGGCCCCAGTCGCTGTTCACACTCGATCCCCGGCTGATCGAGCAGGGCCGGCTGACCAAGGAAAAGCGGGTCAACCTGCGCGCCGGCCAAGAAGTCCGGATCGACCAGGGCCCGGCGGCCGGCACCGTCGTCCGCTTTGACGGCGCCGTGCCGTTCGTCAACCTGCAGGTCTCGCACGACCCGGGCCAGACCTGGGTGCTGGTGTTCGCCATCGCGATGATGGCCGGGCTGGTGGTGTCGCTGCTGGTGCGCCGCCGCCGGGTGTGGGTGCGGCTGACACCCGCCACCGACGCGGCCCCCGGTACGGTGAACGTCGAGCTGGGCGGCCTGGCACGCACCGACAACTCCGGTTGGGGTGACGAGTTCGAGCTGTTGACCGAGCGGTTGTTGGCGGGACTCGGCGAATCCGGTGCCACTGACCGCGTCGAGACGCCCTCGGCGTCTTAGAAGGAGTTCTCAGGTGGTGGACGTCATATGAATACCCTGCACGTCAACATCGTCCTGGCGCGCTACTCCGACTGGGCGTTCACGTCGGCCGTGGTGGCTCTGGTCGTCGCGTTGCTGCTGCTGGCCTTCGAACTGGCTTACGTCGGAAGCCGCCGCGCAGATCAGCGCGCGCAGGTACTGGCCGGTTCGGTCGCCGCGGACAGCGCCACCCCCGGCATCGTGGCGGACGCTGTCGCGCGTCCGTTCGACGAACGCGTCGGGCGGGCCGGGCTAGCCGTGGTCTACCTCGGCATCGGGCTGCTGCTGGCGTGCGTCGTGCTGCGCGGCCTGGCCACCTTGCGGGTGCCCTGGGGCAACATGTACGAGTTCATCAACCTGACCTGCTTGTGCGGGCTGGTCGCGGGGGCGATCGTGTTGCGGCGCCCGCAATACCGGCCGCTCTGGGTTTTCCTGCTGGTGCCGGTGCTGATCCTGCTCACGATTTCCGGGCGCTGGCTCTACACCAACGCCGCACCGGTGATGCCCGCGCTGCAGTCCTACTGGCTGCCCATTCACGTGTCGGTGGTCAGCCTGGGGTCCGGGGTGTTCCTGGTCGCCGGCATTGCCAGCATCCTGTTCCTGCTGCGCACATCGCGACTGGGTGATCCCGGCACCGACGGCGCACTGGCCCGCGTGGTGCAGCGGTTCCCCGACGCGCAGACCCTGGACCGCATCGCCTACCGCACCACGATCTTCGCATTCCCGGTGTTCGGTTTCGGGGTGATTTTCGGTGCTATCTGGGCCGAGGAAGCCTGGGGCAGGTACTGGGGCTGGGACCCCAAGGAGACGGTTTCGTTTATCGCGTGGGTGGTGTACGCCGCCTACCTGCACGCCAGGTCGACGGCAGGATGGCGGGACCGGAAAGCGGCCTGGATCAACGTCGCGGGATTCGTGGCCATGGTCTTCAACTTGTTTTTCGTTAACCTGGTGACTGTCGGCCTGCATTCCTACGCGGGAGTGGGCTGACAGCCGGCAACTAACCCGGATAACCGCAACCAGGGGGAGTGCACGTGTCCGACCATCCGACGACGGGCGTGGGTGCGCCCGATCAACCGACCACGCAGTTGCCCCCTCAGGGGCCGCCCGCGCCACCGCCTCCGCACTACTTCGGCGAATCGCCGACACAATCGGGCGGCGAAGCACCGACGCACGTCTTCGCCGGATTCCGCACCGAGCGGCGGGTCCCCGGCCCCGAGCGGCGGGAGATGGCGCCTCCGCCGGCACCCGTCGCACCGCCCGGGATGCAGCACTGGGAACCCACACCCGCTACCGGCATCGCGCGGATGGATCCGACGGCATACGGGGCCTATTACGCCGGCCCGGCCGACGCACCGCGCGCCGAAGCGCCGTACCGCCCCGAGCCGCTGCCGCACACGCCGTATCCGGAACTGTCCACCAGCATGCTGCTGCGACCGGTCAAACCGCCGCCGTCCGAGGGCTGGCGCCGGTTGCTGTACGTGGTGTCCGGTCAGCTGATCAACGTGGGCGAGAGCCCCCGGGCCGCCCGCTACAACAACCTGGTGGCGCAGGTCAACCGCCCGTTACGGGGTAGCTACCGGATCGCGTTGCTGTCGCTGAAGGGTGGCGTCGGCAAAACCACCATCGCCGCGACTCTGGGGGCCACCTTCGCCGCCGTCCGCGGCGACCGGGTGGTGGCCGTGGACGCCAACCCCGACCGTGGCACCCTGAGCCAGAAGGTCCCGCTGGAGACGGCCGCGACGGTGCGTGAGCTGCTGCACGACGCGGGAACCATCGAGCGCTACAGCGACGTGCGCCGGTACACCTCGAAAGGCCCCAGCGGGCTGGAAGTGCTGGCGTCGGAGACCGATCCGGCCGTATCGGAGGCGTTCAGCGCCCAGGACTACACCCGCGCGCTGGAGATCCTGGAGCGGTTCTACGGCCTGGTGCTCACCGACTGCGGCACCGGGCTGCTGCACTCGGCGATGTCGCCGGTGTTGGACAAGGCTGACGTGCTGATCGTCGTCAGCTCGGGATCCATCGACGGCGCGCGCAGCGCCTCGGCGACGCTGGACTGGCTGGACGCGCACGGGCACGAAGAACTGGTCCGCAATTCGATCGCGGTCATCAACGCGGTGCGGCCACGGGCCGGCAAGGTCGACATGAACAAGGTGATCGATCACTTCTCCCGCCGCTGCCGGGCGGTTCAACTGGTGCCGTTCGACTCTCATCTCGAGGAGGGCGCCGAGATCAGTCTGGATCGGTTGCAGCGGGGGACCCGCGAAGCCCTGACCGAGCTGGCAGCCCTTGTCGCTGATGGCTTCCCCGGTGACCAGCGCACTCCGGGCCTGGCCTAACGAGGTTTGTCCCCGTGGCCTAACCGCCGCAAGAAATCCGGATCGTCGTCGGGTCCGATAACGCGCGTCTTCGGCCGGTGGATTTGCGACCGCGCTGCACGCCAGCCCACGTAGATCAGCGTCCCCAACATCAGGACGAGCAGCAGGTAGAGCACTCAACACCTCCTTGGAGCGAATATACCCGCGCCGTAGGCTCAACCTGTGGCAGAAGGGCCTAGCAACAACAGCGCCGGGGATGACACCGGGGATCGGGTGGGGGAGCGCGTCGGAGGCCGCGTCGTCGTCGACGTTGTGCTCTACGCGGCGGCCCGGTTGCTGCTGGCGGCCGTGCTCACCGGCGTGATCTACGGGGTCGCGCGGTTGCTGGGCGTCGGCCAGTTTCCCATCGTCGTCGCCGTGTTGTTCGCCTTGATCATCGCGATGCCCCTGGGCATCTGGCTGTTCAGCCCGCTGCGCCGGCGCGCGACCGCCGCGCTCGAGATCGCCGGCGAACGCCGGCGCCGGGAACGCGAACAACTGCGAGCGCGGCTGCACGGCGAGCCGGTGCCTGACGACGGGCCCGACGACGCGTGAGATCGCCCGCTCAGTAGCTGGGCAGCCGCACGACCTGCGCGGCATAGCTCAGGCCCGCGCCGTAACCGATGAGCAGGGCCAGATCGCCGGGCTTGGCTGCCCCGGTGGCCAGTAGTTCGGCCATCGCCAGGGGAATGGACGCCGCCGACGTGTTTCCGGTGTGTTCGATGTCGTTGGCGATGACCGCGTCCGGCCGCAAGTCCAGGCTCTTGGCGAGCACTTCGTTGATCCGGCTGTTGGCCTGGTGGGGTATGAAGACGTCTATCTCATCGGGTCTGATTCCCGCTGCGTCCATGGCCTGCCGGCCCACCTTGCCCATTTCGAATGCCGCCCAGCGGAAGACCGCGCTGCCTTCGAGACGCAGAAACGGGCGTGGGCCGGTCGGGTTGTCCATGTAAGCGATCCAGTCGATGTCCTGGCGGATGGCAGTGGCCTGTTCACCGTCACTGCCCCAGACGGTCGGTGCGATGCCTGGGACGGGTGTCTCGCCCACCACCACTCCCGCTGCACCGTCGGCGAATATGAAGCAGTTGGTGCGGTCCTGCATGTCGATGGTGGGGGACAGTTTCTCCGAGCCGATGACCAGCATCTTGGCGGCGCTTCCGCCCCGGATCAGGTCGGCCGCGACGCCGAGCGCGTACCCGAAGCCGGCACACCCCGCCGAGATGTCGAATGCGGGCAGGCCCGCAGCGCCCAGCGCCGCTGCGACCGTCGGGGCACATGCTGGGGTCTGCAGAAAATGGGTGCTGGTAGCCACGATCACGCCGTCGATGTCCGTGGCCGTAAGTGAGGCGTTGGAAATCGCCTGCCGGCCGGCCTCGACAGCCATCGACGCGGCGGATTCTTCGCGAGCGGCGAACCGGCGCGTCTTGATTCCGGTTCGCGAATAGATCCACTCGTCGGACGACTCGATGTTCTGGCATATCTCATCGTTGGTGACCACTCGCTGAGGGCGGTATGCACCGATACTGAGCAATCCGATGCTCTGGGGTCCACTGGTCGTGGTGATCTGCTTCATCGCGGTCCTCGGTCGGTGGTGTCGGCCTGGTTGAGAAACGATCGTCAGGCCGTCGCCAACCTCTCACAGTTGGGAGACCGCTTGAAGCGTTTCACAGAACGGCGGCAGAACTGCTGCCGGCCACCGCCAACGCCGCTGCCACCGCGATCGCCCACACCATCATTGCCAGCCCGGTGTCCCGTAGCACCGGGATCAGCTCAGGTCCGCCGCGGCCGGATCGCACCGGGCCCAGGGCGCGCAGGGCCAGCGGCGTGGCCACCAATCCCAGCGCGCACCACGGCGTCGCCGCCATCAGCGCCAGGGTCGAAACCGCGGCGGTCACCAGCAGCGCCTGGTACAGCACGCGGGTGCGGGCATCGCCGAGCCGTACCGCCAGGGTGATCTTGTGCGACCGCGCGTCGGTGGGGATGTCGCGCAGGTTGTTGGCCACCAGCACCGACGACGACAGCGCCCCGATCGACACCGCCAGCACCAGCCCCACCCAGTCCACCCGCAACGCCTGGGTGTACTCGGTGCCGAGCACGGCGACCAGGCCGAAGAACACGAACACCGCGACCTCGCCGAAACCGGCATAGCCGTAGGGTTTCGACCCGCCGGTGTACAGCCAGGCCCCGGCGATGCAGCCCGCGCCCACCGCGATCAGCCACGGCGCGCTGAACAGTGCCAGCGCGAACCCGGCCAGCGCTCCGAGTATCAGGCTCGTCACCGCCGCGACCAGCACCGCTCGTGGGGTCGCCAGCCGCGACCCCACCAGCCGCACCGGGCCGGCCCGGTCGTCGTCGGTGCCACGGATGCCGTCGGAGTAGTCGTTGGCGTAGTTGACGCCGATGATCAGCGCGACCGCGACAGCCAGCGCCAGCAGTGCTTTCCACCACACCGCGGAGTGCAGCCACGCCGCAGCGCCGGTACCCGCGACGACCGGCGCCACCGCATTGGGCAGCGTGCGGGGCCGCGCACCCGAGATCCACTGGCTGAAACTGGCCACGCACCGCATCCTGCCAGGATGCGGGCGCAGCCCCGCGCCCGCGATCAACTTCAGCGGCATGCACGACAATGGGCGGATGCTCGGAGTCATCGGCGGCAGCGGCTTCTACACGTTCTTCGAATCGGACGTCCGCACCATCAGCGTGGACACCCCGTACGGCGAACCCAGCGCGCCGGTCACGGTGGGCACCGTCGGGGAGCACGAGGTCGCGTTCCTGCCCCGGCACGGCGCCACCCACGAATTCTCGGCGCACACCGTGCCATACCGGGCCAACATGTGGGCACTGCGCAAGCTCGGGGTGCGGCGGGTCTTCGGCCCGTGCGCCGTCGGCAGTCTCGACCCCGCGAACGGTCCCGGCACCGTGGTGGTGCCCGACCAGCTGGTCGACCGCACCCGTGGCCGTGCCGACACCTACTTCGACTCCGGCGCCATCCACGTCGACTTCGCCGACCCATACTGCCCCGACCTGCGGTCCGCGGTCACCGGCCTGCCCGGTGTGGTCGACGGCGGCACCATGGTGGTGATCCAGGGGCCGCGGTTTTCCACCCGGGCGGAGAGCCGGTGGTTCGCCTCCGCCGGGTTCGGCCTGGTCAATATGACCGGCTATCCGGAGGCGGTCCTGGCGCGTGAGCTTGAAATATGTTACGCGGCAATCTGTTTGGTGACCGATCTGGATGCCGGCATCGAGGCCGGCGACGGGGTGAAGGCCGTCGACGTATTCGGCGAGTTCGAGAGGAACATCGAGCCGTTCAAAGTCCTGGTGCGCGAGGCGATCGGCCGGGTCGCCGCCGAACGCACGTGCACACATTGCCTGGCGCACACCGGCGTGACGTTGCCCGTGGAGCTGCCATGAGGGTGTTGCTGACCGGGGCGGCCGGTTTCATCGGGTCGCGGGTGGAGGCGGCGCTGCGGGCGGTGGGTCACGAAGTGGTCGGCGTCGACTGTTTGCTGCCGGCCGCACACGGCCCAGACGCCTTGTTGCCCAAGGGATGTCACCGGGTTGACCTCCGCGATGCCGACGCACTGGCCCCGCTGTTGGACGGTGTGGATCTGGTGTGCCATCAGGCGGCGATGGTCGGTGCCGGCGTGGACGCCGCCGACGCACCCGCCTACAGCGCCCACAACGATTTCGCCACCACGGTGCTCCTGGCGCAGATGTTCGCGGCGGGGGTGCGCCGTCTGGTGCTGGCGTCGTCGATGGTGGTGTACGGGCAGGGCCGTTATCACTGTGCGCAGCACGGAGAAGTCGATCCGCTGCCGCGGCGGCGCGCCGACCTGGACGCCGGGGTTTTCGAGCACCGCTGCCCGGTCGGTGAGGAGGAGCTGCAGTGGCGCCTCGTCGACGAGGATGCCGCCCTGCGGCCGCGCAGCCTGTATGCCGCCGGCAAGACCGCGCAGGAGCATTACGCGCGGGCGTGGTCGGAGTCGACGGGCGGCTCGGTAGTGGCGCTGCGCTACCACAACGTCTACGGTCCCGGCATGCCGCGCGACACCCCGTATTCCGGGGTGGCGGCGATTTTCCGGTCAGCGCTGGAAAGAGGTGAACCGCCAAGGGTTTTCGAGGATGGTGGTCAGATGCGTGATTTCGTTCACGTCGACGACGTGGCGGCGGCCAACCTCGCGGCGATGGCCGAGTGCGACGGGTTCACCGCGGTCAATGTCTGCTCCGGGCGGCCCATTTCGATCCTGCAGGTGGCCACCGTGCTGTGCGAGGCGCGCGACGGTTCGGTCTCCCCGAAGATCACCGGCCAGTACCGCAGCGGCGACGTGCGCCACATCGTCGCCGACCCCACCCGGGCGGCCGAGCTGCTGGGTTTCCGTGCGGCGATCGACCCACGGGAGGGCCTGCGCGACTTCGCTTTTGCGCCGCTGCGCTGACCGGCTTACGTCTGCGGTGGCCGGTAGATCTTGGGCTGCTGGATGGGTATCTGCCGAGTGGCGGACTCGTGATCTTCCGGGCCCCGGAAGATCCGTGGGGACCGGGCCGGCTGCGGTAGCACGGTGGTGGGTGAATCCGTAGCGGTGGCAGGGGGATCGGTCCGGATACGGGTGGTCGCCGCGGCCGACGGCGGGGTGGTGCGGCTCACCTGGACGCGGGGCCTCGGCGGCGCAACCGGGCGCGGGGGAGCGCCCGGCGGGACAGCACGCTTGCCGGCGGCACGGCGCCGTCGCAGGCGTCGTCCGCTGAGATGACCCGTGCTGATCGCGGCCGCGAGGATGCATAAGCCCAGCCCACTTAGCGCCACATCGAAGGTGCTGGTGATCTGCTCGGCGAGGTCGTTTCCGTAGACCGGGTGGTGTGCGGGGGAGTCAGGCGATGCGGCGAAGCGTGGCGCCAGCGCGACGCCCACCACGACGCGAGCAATGCTCAGCGTGGCGACAAACCCGCACAGCGACGTGATCAGTCTCGCGGACAGCGCGTCGTTGACCAGATTGACCCGCAGCCAGATCGCCAGGACCGCGGTGGCCAGATCGAACGCGGCCAGCACCAAACTGTCGTATCGCGAGAACGGGTAGTTCAGACTCACCGCCACGACGAGGTCGGTGATCCGCATCGCCATCGATCCCAGGCACCATACGGCGATGAGCAGCAAGCCATTTCGGGCCGCTGCCCGCCAGGCATGTCCTTCAGGCGCCGACGTGGTCGGGTGACCGAACAGTGTTTTCGGCAGGAAAATCGCCGCGGCCGCCGCCCACGCCAAGTAGCCCTCGAACCCCACCCCTGCGGTCGACGTGTTCTGCGCTATGCCGTGGAATGCGTCGATGTCACGACCGCCGGGAAGGCTCCACACGATGATCCCGGCGACCAGTGTCGACGTGCCGAGCGCAACGGTCGCCAGCCGCGTTGCCCTGGTGTCGCGCAGCAGCCACCCGGACGCGAGCACGACGGCGACCAACGCCACCACGCCGTACACCACCGCGGTCGTGATGACCGCGATGTTCTGCTTGCCGAAATCCGAACCGCCCAGCGCGTATCTCACCCGCCAAAACAGGTTGAAGCCGAAGCTGCCCACGGCGCCCAGCATCGACGCGTAGCCGATGATTCGGGCAGCGCCGGCCTTGTCGTCGGCCGGGCCGGTGATCGTTGGTTGCGCGCTGAGCAGCGAGCCGGCGACACCCAGCCACGCCCCTGGCCCGACACCGCCCGGCACGTGCACGGTGCCACCGAATCGGACGGTTTGAAGCGCGTCGAACCCAACGAAGGCGAGGACCAGCAGCAGGTAAGGGACGTTGAGTCCCAACCGAAGCCGGCCGGCCATGGTGGGGCTGGATCGCATTGGACCAAGGTGGCTCACGGCGAGCGAGACGAGGGATAGCAGCGTCACCGCCAGGACGGCGGCGAACAAGGTGCTGTTGCTGCCGGGGATTCCGACGCCGAAATACAGGTTCCACGGCAGCAGCGGCGCACCGACCAGCAGGGCGGCGGCGGTCAGATCGCGGACAGTGTTCCACCGCCGAGTCGGCTCCGGGCCCGCCGCGGCGGCCACAACCGGACGGCGGCCCGCGGCGTGCATAGGTATCCGCTGCGTCTGCCCGCCAATGGGGCCGGTGGGCGTGTCGTCGCTGCTCTGGCTCACCAGGCCCCCCGGCAATCGTGGACGGTTACCGTTGCCGCGGGTACGGTTGTGCGGCTGGGGAACACCCTGCCGAGCCGACCGCGCTGCTCACTTGCGAACATATTCTCCGTCCGAACGCCCGTGGCAGTGACGCTTCCGCGGCGACCGTCCTGTCGTTCGAAGCTGGTTACGCTGCGCTGGTGGGCGAAGCTCGTCGCCCCGAATGACTGATACTGCCAACGGTATCGCACGTTGATGATGCCGGGACACTGCCGGTTGTGGGTAGCCGGCTGAAGGAGAACCGGGATGGACGTCGTTTTGGGGGTCGCGGTCACCGGCCCGATCGCCCGCTTGGCGCTTGCCGGGTCGGGCGCACAGGGCACCGACGTGATTGACCAATCCGTCGTCGACCTGAACGACCACCCGATCGAGAAACTGACCGAGACCGTGGTGGGCACGAATCGGCTCCTGGCCGACGAGCACCACCGGCTGGTCGCCACCCGGCTGTGCTGGACCGACGATCCAAAAGCCGACCAGCTGCGGCAAGCGCTGGAAGATTCCGGTGTCCCCAACGTCGCGGTGCTGTCGGAGTCGCAGGCGGTGGCCGCACTGATGCGCGCGGCCGGCCGTCCCGGCGCTGCGCTGGTGATGGACGACGAGACCGCGACGCTGTCACTGGTGGGTTCGGCTACCGGCGACGAGGACGCACCACCGACCGTGCTGGCCCAGGAGCCACTCGCCGGCACCGATGCGACCGCCACATTCGACACGTTGATGGCCCAACTGACCGCCCGGTCGGATGCGCCCGGCGATGTCTACCTGGTCGGGACATCTGCCGACCTGTCCGAGGTGGCCGACCGGCTCCGCCAGACGTCGACCATGCGGGTGGAGATCCCGGCCGACCCCACCTTTGCGCTGGCGCGCGGCGCGGCGATGGCCGCGGCGCCGCTGGCGGCGTTGTCGGCCGGGGATGCGACCGCGCTGGCGCCGGCGGTTGGGCTCACCGGGGAAGAGACGACGATCGCGCCGGCGGCCGAGTTTGCGGACCCGAATGCGGCCGAACCGCAGCTGGCCTACTCGATGGCGGGCGATTCGGAGCTGCTACCCGTCGAAATGGACGAGTATGGCCCGGAATTTGACGAATTCGGCGATTTCGATGAAGCCGGGGGCGGGCCGGCGCGGCTCAGCCGACGATCGTTGCTGATCGGCAATGCCGTCATCGCGTTCGCGGTCATCGGATTCGCGTCACTGGCCGTCGCGGTGGCCATCGCCGTCCGGCCGGCCGCGAGTCAAGCGCCGGTGGTGGGACACCAGAACGCCGTCCCGGGCAAGTTCATGCCGCTGTTGCCGACCCAGCAGCAGGCGCCGGTGCCGCCGCCCCCGGCTGATCAGCCCAACGCGGGATTCCAGGGTGGCACGGTTCCGGCTCCGGCCGGCGGTGGCTCGGCTCCGCAGCCGGCGCCGCCGCCCCCCGTAGGCGGAACGCCGGCTGCCCCCGCTCCCGTCGGGCCGGGCGCTCCCGGGTCAGTGCCCAACCCCAATGTGCCGATTCCGATCCCGATCATCGTTCCGTTCCCGGGGTGGCAGCCAAATTACCCACCGGCACCCCCGTACACCCCGCCGACGACCAGCTACTCCCCGCCGACGACGACGGTCATGCCACCGACGACCAGCTACAGGCCGCCGACGACGACGGTCATGCCACCGACGACCAGCTACACGCCGCCGACGACGACGGTCACGCCGCCCACGACCAGCTACACGCCGCCGACGACGACGGTCACGCCGCCCACGACCAGCTACACGCCGCCGACGACGACGTACTTACCGCCGACGACGACGGTCACGCCGCCCACGACCAGCTACTCCCCACCGACCACCACCTACTCCCCGCCGACGCACACCCAAACGCAGGAGACCCTGCCGTCGACGCATTCGCAGCAGCCGGTGACCCCGCAACAGCCGCACACCGGCGGGGGCCATCACGGTTTCTGAGATGCCCGAAGACGTCACGGTGGTGCTGCCCTGTCTCAACGAAGAGGAGGCGCTGCCGGCGGTGCTGGCCGCCATTCCCGCCGGCTATCGGGCGCTGGTGGTCGATAACAACAGCACCGATGACACCGCCGGGGTCGCCAGGCGTCACGGCGCCCAGGTGGTCGTCGAGCCGCGGGCCGGGTACGGCTCGGCGGTGCACGCGGGTGTGGTCGCCGCGACGACCCCGATCGTGGCGGTCATCGACGCCGACGGCTCGATGGATCCCGGTGATTTGCCGCGGCTGGTCGCCGCACTCGATGCCGGCGCCGACCTGGTGATCGGGCGGCGCCGGCCGGTACCCGGGCTGCACTGGCCGTGGGTCGCGCGGATCGGCACCGTGGTGATGAGCTGGCGGCTGCGTACCCGCCACGGCCTGCCGGTGCACGACATCGCGCCGATGCGGGTGGCCCGGCGGGAGTCATTGCTGAATCTGGGTGTCGCCGATAGACGGTCCGGCTATCCGCTGGAACTGCTGGTGCGTGCCGCGGCCGCCGGCTGGCGGGTGGTCGAGCTCGACGTCAGCTATGGTCCCCGGACGGGCGGCAAGTCGAAGGTCAGCGGTTCGATGCGGGGCAGCATCACCGCAATCCTGGACTTCTGGAAGGTGATCTCATGAGCGCGCTGCCGGTGACTCTGCTGGTGGTCGCCAAGGCGCCGGAACCCGGCCGGGCCAAGACGCGGCTCGCGGCCACGGTCGGTGACCGGGTCGCCGCCGACGTCGCCGCCGCGGCGCTGCTGGACACGCTGGACGCGGTGGCCACCGCCCCGGTGGCGGCGCGGGTGGTCGCATTCACCGGTGACCTGGACACCGCGGCCTGCGCCGCCGAGATCCGGCAACGGCTGGAGTCTTTCACGGTGATTCCGCAGCGCGGTGACAACTTTGCCGACCGGCTTGCCAACGCACACGCGGACTCGGGCTCAGCCTTCGGGGGATATCCGGTGCTGCAACTCGGCATGGACACCCCCCAGGTGACCGCCGAGTTGTTGACCGGTTGCGCGCGTCGGCTGCTGGACGTGCCGGCCGTGCTGGGGTTGGCCCATGACGGCGGCTGGTGGGCGCTCGGGGTGGGGACCCCGGCGATGGCCGAATGCCTGCGCACCGTCCCGATGTCTCAACCGGATACCGGGGAACTGACGTTGAAGGCATTGCGCGACAATGGTATTGACGTGACAACGGTGCAACGGCTGGCTGACATCGACGTCGTCGACGACGTCTCCTTGGTACGCGAGGCCTGCGGGCCCGCCAGCCGCTTCGCGCGAGTCACCCGCGCGGCGGGACTGTAGAAGAGACGGCTGATCGGCGCAAGACCAGGCGCCCGGCGATCCCGACAGCGAATATGCCCAGTCCGGCAATCACCGATTCCCACGGCAAGGTGGCGACCAGCAGCAGGCACCCGGCCAGGCCGCTGACGTTCAGGGCGCGGCGTCGCCTCTTGTTATCGGGGGTGGGCAACGTATAGGCGGCGGCGTTGGCGATCGCGTAGTAGATCAACACCCCGAACGACGAGAAGCCGATCACCCCGCGCAGGTCGACGGTGGCTACCAGGACGCAGACGACGACACCGAGCGCGATCTCCGCGTGGTGTGGAACCCGGTGGCGTGGGTGAACAGCGGCCAGCCAGGCAGGCAGATCCCGGTGGCGGGCCATCGCCAGCACGGTGCGCCCCAGTCCGGCGATCAGCGCCAGCAGCGCACCAAGGCTGGCCAGCGCAGCCCCGACTGTTACCACCGGCACCAGCGCTGCGGCGCCGGCGGCCCGTACCGCCTCGTCCAGTGGTGCAGCGGCATGCGCGAGCCGGTCCGGTCCCGCGGCCAGCAGCGCGGCCACCCCGACGACCAGATAGATCGTCACCGCAATCGCCAGGGCGACAGTTATCGCCTTGGGGATGGTGCGGGCCGGGTCGCGGACCTCTTCGCCCATCGTGGCGATCCGCGCATAACCGGCGAACGCGAAAAACAGCAGCCCCGCCGACTGCAGAACGCCATAGACCGTGCCCGCGGACCAGTGGATCAGGTGCGGCTCCGGCCTGGCGACCGCGATGCCGATCACCACGGCAGCCAGCGCAATCAGCGCGCACGCCAACAGTATTCGGGCCAGCATTGCGGTCTTGGTGATCCCCCGGTAGTTCAGCGCGATCAGCACGATCACGGCGGTGACCGCGATGACCCGCTGCGCCCACCAGGGTCCCGGAACCGCATAGGCCGCGACGGTCAGCGCCATGGCCGCGCAGGAGGCGCTCTTGCCGATCACAAATCCCCACCCGGCGACGAAGCCCCACCACGGGCCGAGGCGTTCACGCCCGTAGATGTACGTCCCGCCCGATGTCGGATACACCGCGGCCAGTTGCGCGGACGCGGTGGCGTTGCAGTATGCGATCGCCGCGGCCAGCGCCAGCCCGATCAGCAGGCCGGCGCCGGCTGCCCGGGCGGCCGGCCCGAACGCCGAGAACACCCCGGCACCGATCATCGATCCGAGCCCGATCACCACCGCGTCGGTAGTGCCGATTCGACGTGCCAACTCCGGCTGGTCGTCCATCTCCGCCTACCAGTTGGTGAAGATGACGGTGTTCACCAGCAGGGCCCCGGCGGCGTTGAGCGCCAGCCACAACCGGTGTGACCGTGCCGGCAGCAGCGCGGGTGCTGCGGTGAGCCAGATGGTGAACGGCAGCCAGATTCGTTCGACCTCGGCCTTGCTGAGCATGCTCAAATCCGCGCTGACGATGGCGGCCAGCATGGCCAACAGCACCAGGTGAAAACCGGAGCGGCGCCACAGGGCGGCCATGTCGAACACCCGGCTGACTCCGGCGACGCTGCCCAGTCCGATCGCGCACACGACGCACGCCAGGTTGGCCCAGCTCCAGTACTGGAACGGCCGGTACTTCGCGATCCCCTGCCAATAGCGTTGCTGCACAAGGTAATAGCCGTCGAACCAGTAGAACCCGGCAACGGCGAACGTCACCGCCACCGCCACGGCGGCAAGGACGGCCGGCCCCAGCGCCCGCAGGCTCGCTCGCCAGTCTGCCGTAGACACCAGGACCGCCAACGCCGGAAGCCCCATCAAGATCAGGCCGTAGTTGAGGAAAACGCACCAGCCCAGCAGCAGACCCGCGCCGGCAGCCACCAGTGCGGGGAACCGGACCGCGCGATGCACCGCCACGGCCAACAGTGCGATACCCCAGGCCGCGACCCCGGCGAAGTATCCGTCGGCCGAGACGGCGACCCAGATCGCCGTCGGCGCTACCGCCACGAACGGCGCGGCCCGCCGCGCGGTCCGCTCGTCGGCCAGCGCGCGGACGGCGATCACCACGGCCGCCGCCGCGCTGGAGCCGACCAGCAGACATAGCAGCCCGGCCCAGGCACCGCCGTGCAGGCCGATCCGGTCCAGCCACACGAACGTCAGCAGCGCACCGGGGGGATGTCCCGAGACGTGGGTGGTCCAGGAGTTCGGTTGGTAGTCGAGAATTCGGCTGGAGAACGTGCGCACCGCGGCCGGGATGTCGGTGATGGTCGGCACCTGAGACAGATACTCGTCTCGGGTGGTCAACCGGCCCGCGAAGCCGCGTTGCCAGCCGTCGATCATCGCCAGCGCGAAGGCCCACCCGCAGGCGGTGGCCCAGGTGCCCAGGGTCAGTACCCGCCACGAAAGGCGTTGCGCCAGCACCGGTCCCCAGACCACAGCGGCAACCGCGATCGCGATGGCCGGCCCGGTTCCCCAGCTGGCGTGGATTTCCCACTCGCCGAAGATGGGTGCGGCTCCGGCGTGTGTGGCGAACCGCTCCGGGCCGGCGTCGAGCCGCGGTTTGACGCCCCAGTTCAACCGCGGCAGTACGAACGCCGCCGCCACCAGGACAGCCCCGACCGCGACGGCTGATCCTTCTCGCAGTCGCTCCGGTAAAGCCTCTCGGCGCGCGATTCTCACGATCGCCCAGCCTATTGGTCGCCGGCGCCGCCGAACCGGCGTTCCAACGCCATCCGGTCGACCTTGCCGATGCCGCGTCGCGGCAGTGCGGCAAGGACGTGCAGCTCGCGCGGCGCGGCGGTGGCGTCCAAGGTGCGTGTCACGTGGGTCCGCAGCGCGTCCAGTGTCGGCGCCGGCCAACCGTCGTTCACCACAATCGCGGCGACCACCCGTTGCCCCAGCCGGTCGTCGGCGAGACCGAGCACCGCGCAGTCACTGACGGCGGGATGGGTGCCCAGCGCGGCCTCGACCAGCTGCGGCAGCACGGTCAACCCGCCCGTGCTGATCGCGTCGTCGGCGCGGCCCAGCACGGTCAGCACGCCCGCTTCGTCGACAGCGCCCAGGTCGTCGGTGCGGAACCAGCCCGGCTCGGCGAACGGATCGGGATCGACCGGGTTGCGGTAGCCCTTCGCCAGCGTCGCGCCACCGATGACGATGCGCCCGTCGGCCGCCACCTGGAGCAGCACCCCGTCCAGGGGAACACCGTCGTAAACGCAGCCTCCCGCGGTCTCGCTCATCCCGTAGGTGCGGACCACCGCGATGCCCGCCGCCGCTGCGGCGTCGAGAACCCGCCGCGGCGCCAGCCCGCCGCCGAGCAGCACGGCGTCCAATTCGGCGAGCGCGGCCGCAGCCGCCGGGTCGGTGAGCGCCTTGGCCAGCTGCGCGGCGACCAGCGACGTGTATCGCCGACCGGAGCCCAATCGCTCTACCGCAGCGGGTAATTGGGTGATATCGAATCCGGCCGAGACGTCCAGCTCGACGAGGACCGAGCCGGCGAGCAGGCTGCGCACCAGCACCTGCACCCCGGCGATGTGGTACGGCGGCAACGCCAGCAGCCAGCTGCCCGGCCCGCCGAGGCGGTGGTGGGTGGCCGCCGCGCTGTCGGTCAGGGCGGCGGCGGTCAGCAAGGCGCCCTTGGGCGCACCGGTGGTTCCCGACGTCGTCGCCACCAGGGCCACGTCGTCGTCGATGGCCTCTCCGACCCGCAATGCGTCTAACGCGCGATCGTCGTGGGGGGCCAGCGGGACCAGTGCCGGATCACGGCCATCCAGCACCCGTTCCAGGGCGGGCAACAGCGACGAGGCGGCGCAGCCCGGCGGGACGCTGAGCGCACGCAGAACGGCTATGCGGGGTCCTCTGCCTGGTCGGCGTCATCGAACGGCCAGCCCTTGGCCGCCAACCGTGCCCGTACCCGCTCGACGTCGGCCGGGGTCGGCAACTCGTCGGTGATCTGGGTGATCAGCACACCGATGTCGACATCGTCGAATTCTCCGCGCTCGATCAGCTCATGGGCCACGGCGATGATTTGGTCGTTGGTCAGCCGGCGGGCCAGCAGGGCGAGCACCGGGAAGGTGTCGGTCGGCGGGACGCCTTCCGGGTATCCCGCGCGCAGCCACGAGACGATCGAGCTGAGGAATCCGTTCACTTCGCTACGACTCCGGTCGTTGGCTGAGTTTTCGGGGGCCACGATCGATACTACTTAAGTTTGGCTCCCAGGAAGGGGTAGCCGGTGTGGTGCGCGATGAAGTCTCGGGCGATATACAGCACCCCGATAATGATCACCGTAAGAACCAGCCCGTAGATCGCCCAGGCGAGTGCAGTCAGCACCGGATTACGCCGCGGTGCGACGCCGTCAGTGCTGATGGCGCCGGCGCCGGCGGCTTGCAGCCGTATCCCTAGTGCGAACAGCCCTGGCAGTAAGGCACCGGCGAGCATGCCGAAGAGCAGGATTTTCAGCGTGGCCTCGTAGTTGAACCAGGCGCTCATGAGGCGTTCCCCGCGCTGACGGTGTCGTCGTCGGAGCCGGACCTGGGGGACGGCGAGGCGCCTACCTTAGGGCCCGTATCGTGAGGCGGCTGCCGGTCCAAATCGTCGAGTCCGGCGGTCAGGCTGCCTTCCCACTCGGCGTTGACGTTGTTGTGGTCGACCTTCACCTTGCGCGACCTGACGTAGATGACGGCAGAGATCGCGACCAACAGCGAGAAGCCGATGATCGCACCGGGGTATCCGCCGATGAGGTGCACGATCCAGTAGGTGACCGCCCCGACCAAACCGGCCAAGGGAAGCGTGACCAGCCACGCGACCACCATCCGGCCGGCCACGCCCCAGCGCACCTCGCCGCCGGGTTTACCCACCCCGCTGCCCAGCACCGAACCGGTGCAGACCTGGGTGGTCGACAGTGCGTAGCCGAAGTGGGAGGACAGCAGAATAACTGCGGCCGAGGACGATTCGGCGGACATACCTTGCGGCGATGCGATCTCGACCAGTCCCTTGCCCAGGGTACGGATGATCCGCCAGCCGCCGAGGTAGGTACCCGCCGCTATTGCCAACGCGCAGCTCACGATGACCCACAGCGGCGGCATCGCGGCGTTCTTGCTGACCGAGCCGTACGACATCAGCGCCAGGAAGATAATGCCCATCGTCTTCTGTGCGTCCCCGGTGCCGTGCGCCAGCGAGACCAGCGAGGCTGAGCCCCACTGGCCGCGCCGGAACCCGTTCTCGCTGCTCTTGTGCGGGACACCGCGGGTGATCCGGTACACCAGCCAGGTGGCTATCGCCCCGACCAGGATGGCCAGGATCGCGGCCAAGACGGCAGGGATGAGCACCTTGGACACCACGCCCTTCCAGATCACCCCGTGCGCGCCCACGGCAGCGATCGTGGCTCCGACGATGCCGCCGATCAGAGCGTGCGAGGAGCTCGAAGGGATACCGAGCAGCCAGGTGAGCAGGTTCCAGACGATGCCGCCGACCAGGCCGGCGAACACCAGTTCCAGCGTCACGACGTTCGAATCGATGAGGCCCTTGGCGATCGTGGCCGCGACGGCGGTGGACAAGAACGCGCCCACCAGGTTGAGCACCGCGGACAGTGCGACCGCCGTCTTCGGCTTGAGTGCGCCACTGGCGATGGAGGTCGCCATGGCGTTGCCGGTGTCGTGGAAGCCGTTGGTGAAATCGAAAGCCAGTGCCGTGATTACGACAATGATCAAGAGGAACAAGTCTATGTTCACAGCGCCTGATTCTGGTGGTCGGGGGATTCAATTGTCGAATGCACGGAGTGTCGAAACGCGGGTGTATCGTGACTCGTCGCCAGATGTTACCTCGCAGTTAACCGGACGTTCCCCGACGTTCACCCCGGGTGTCGCGGCGCAGCGGATGGTCCCCCGGAACCTCGACGAAAATCAGCGTGATTCCGTCCGGGTCCGTTACGTGCATCTCATACAGGCCCCACGGTTCGCGGCGCGCCTCGCGGGTGATCGAGACGCCGCGGCCGGCCAGCTCGGTCTGAGTTGCCGCGATGTCGCGGACCTGCAGCCACAGGGCGCCGGGGAAGGGGCCGCGGGAGTGGTCCGCAGAGCCCCAACCGGCCAGCTCGAGCAAAGACGGGCCGGCGAAGAACACGGTGCCTCCCGGGTATTCACGCGCTATCGCCAGGCCGATCTGGTCGCGGTAGAAACTCAACGACTGCTGATAGTCCGCCGGCCGGAGCAGGATCCGACAGGCCAGGATCTCCATAGCGTCGTGTCTATCACGCCGGTTGGCCGGCTCAGCTGCCGCCTTCGCGGTTTGGCTGGATGCTCTGCCGCTGCATGAGTGCGTTGACCCAGCGGGGGCCGATGGTGTCCAGCGCCTTGGCGGCGATCGCCATCCGCGGTGCGATCCGCACCGGCCGGGTGCGGGCGGCGGTGACCATCCATTCGGCGGCCTCTGCTGAGGTCAGCGCGGGCACCCCCTGGTAGGCCTTCGTCGGTTCGATCATCGGGGTGGCCACCAGCGGGTAGTACAGCGTCGTCGAATGCACACCCTGTCGGCCCCATTCGGTCTCGATGACCCGGCTCACCGCCGACAGCGCGGCCTTCGATGCGTTGTACACCGAGAACAGCGGCGACGCCTCCGACAGCACCCCCCACGTCGCGACGTTGATGATGTGGCCGTCGCCGCGCTCGAGCATGCCGGGCGCGAGCCCGCGGATCAGCCGCAGCGGCGCGTAGTAGTTGAGCACCATGGTCCGCTCGACGTCGTGCCAGCGTTCCAGCGACTCGGCCAACGGCCGGCGGATGGACCGGCCGGCGTTGTTGATCAGGATGTCGACGCCGCCGAGACGCTTTTCGACGTCGGCGACCAGCGTGTCCACGGCGTCCATGTCCGACATGTCGCAGGGCATCGAAATGGCGGTGCCGCCCGCCTTTGTGATCCGGTCGGCCAGCGCGTCCAGCAAATTCTGCCGGCGGGCGACGACGACGACCTTCGCGCCACAGCGGGCTAACTGTTCGGCCCCCGCCTCGCCGATCCCCGACGAAGCCCCGGTGAGCAGGATGCGCTTCCCGTTGAGGTCGACGGGTTTGATCGCCGGCCGGTTGACCAACACTTGCGGCGCAATGGGCGGTCGCATGGTCGCCAAGACGATCTGGTCGGTGAACCGGCGAAGTGGACTTTTGCTCACAGGTGCGGAGTCTAGGGGGCCGCGCAGAATCGCCGAGATCGACGCCAGTGTGCGGTCTACTCGGCCGAACTTTCTCGCGCTGGCGTCGATCTCGACGCTAGAAATACCGCGGGAACCGGCTCCAGTCCGGGTCGCGCTTTTCCAGGAACGCGTCGCGGCCCTCGACGGCCTCGTCGGTCATATAGGCCAGCCGGGTGGCCTCGCCCGCGAACAGCTGCTGACCCACCAAACCGTCATCGAGCAGGTTGAACGCGAACTTCAGCATCCGTTGTGCCTGAGGTGATTTGGCGTTGATCGCAGCTGCCCACTGCACCCCGACCTTTTCCAGTTCAGCGTGCTCGACGACCTCGTTGACCGCGCCCATATGGTGCATCTGCTCGGCGGTGTACGCACGGCCCAGGAAGAAGATCTCCCGGGCGAACTTCTGGCCCACCTGACGCGCCAGATAAGCGCTGCCGTAGCCGCCGTCGAAGCTGCCGACGTCGGCGTCGGTCTGCTTGAAGCGGGCGTGCTCGCGGCTGGCCAGGGTGAGGTCGCAAACCACGTGCAGGCTGTGCCCACCGCCGGCCGCCCATCCGTTGACCAGGCAGATGACCACTTTGGGCATGAACCGGATCAGCCGCTGGACCTCGAGGATGTGCAACCGGCCGGCGCGGGCGGCGTCGATGGTGTCGGCGGTCTCGCCGGAGGCGTATTGATAGCCGGTGCGCCCGCGGATGCGCTGATCACCGCCGGAGCAAAACGCCCAGCCGCCGTCTTTCGGCGACGGCCCGTTGCCGGTCAGCAGTACCACGCCCACGTCGGGGGACATCCGGGCGTGGTCGAGTACCCGGTAGAGCTCGTCGACGGTGTGCGGCCGAAACGCGTTGCGCACCTCGGGCCGGTTGAACGCCACTCGTACTGTGGCGTCCTCGACGTGCCGGTGATAGGTGATGTCGGTCAGTTCGTCGAATCCGTCGACGGGCCGCCATGTCTGCGCATCAAAAGGGTTGTCACTCAAGGCTGTTGAACTCCGTCCGTTGCAACTACACCGGGTCGACGCGGAAGACCGGACAGATCCCCGCCAACGCGTCGAACTCCTCGGGGCGCCCTTCTTTGATCAGCCCGGAACGCTTCAGGAAGCCGACACCGGTGGGGACCTCAGTGGGCCAAACTCGCAGCAAAGGCCCGGCCTCCGCGGCGGACAGCTCCACCATCCGTACCCGTTCCTGGTTGCGGCCGCGGCGCAGCGTGACGTCACGTGCGGCCCTCACGTTTCGCACCCAGTCCGCGTCCGGGAAACCGCCGACGACGTACCGCGTGCCGTCCACCGTCATCGGGGTGACCGGCGTCGACCGGGGAGTGCCGGACTTGCGGCCCGGCACGGTCAGCACCACCGGGCCCTCACCGCCGAAGCTCAATCCGAGCCGCGACATCTGGATGAAGATCTTGTTCCACAGCGGCAGCCACCAGGGCGGTCGGACGGGTTTGCCGCTTTCCATAGGCAGCGACGTTACCTTCGAGCGCCCAGGCCGCATGCTCGACCTGCTGCTGGCCGGCGTGGCGGCCGCCACCGGCCGAGCGTGACGGCACAGTCACGCTCGCGCACGAACGTAACTGCAATGTCACGCTCGCGCGCGGCAGGCTAGCCGACGGCGCGCTCGGCGCCCTCCCAGAACTGGGCCCGCACGGCCTTCTTGTCCGGTTTGCCCAGCCCGGTCAACGGCAGCGAGTCGACAATCACCACCCGCTTGGGTGACTGCACCGAGCCCTTGCGCTCCTTGACCGCGGCCTGGATCTCGATGGTCATGGTCTCGATCGCGGCGTCATCGCGGGGCGCGTCGGCACGCAGCACCACCACCGCGGTGACGGCCTCGCCCCACTTCTCGTCCGGCGCCCCGACCACACACACCTGCGCGACCGCCGCATGCTCGGCCACGACATCTTCGACTTCCCGGGGGAACACGTTGAAGCCGCCGGTGACGATCATGTCCTTGACCCGGTCGACGATGTAGTAGAAACCGTCCTCGTCCTCGCGGGCCATATCGCCGGTGTGCAGCCAGCCGTCTCTGAAAGTTCGCGAGGTCTCCTCCGGCAGGTTCCAGTAACCTCCGGCCAATAGCGTTCCGCTGACGCAGATTTCGCCCGTCTCACCCTGCGGTACCGGCTTGCCGTCCTCGCCCAGCAGGGCGACGCGCGCGAACAGCGTCGGACGCCCGCACGACGTCAACCGCTTCTCGTCGTGGTCGCCCTTGGCCAGGTAGGTGATGGCCATCGGGGCCTCGGACTGCCCGTAGTTCTGGGCGAAGATCTTGCCGAACCGCCGGATCGCCTCGGCCAGCCGCACCGGGTTGATGGCCGACGCGCCGTAATAGACCGTCTCCAGCGACGACAGGTCGCGGGTGTGCGAATCAGGGTGGTCCATCAGCGCGTACAGCATCGACGGCACCACGAACGTGGCCGTAATCCGCTTCTCTTCAATGGTTTTCAGAACCTCAGCCGGGTCGAACTTGGGTAGCACGTACATTTCGCCGCCCTTGACAAGGGTCGGCAGGAAATATGCGGCCCCGGCGTGAGACAGCGGGGTGATCATCAAAAACCTTGGCTCCTCCGGCCATTCCCACTCCGCGAGCTGGATCGTCGTCATGGTGGCGATCGACTGGGCCGTACCCATCACGCCCTTGGGCTTGCCGGTGGTGCCGCCGGTGTAGGTCAGGCCGACGATTTGGTCTGGTGGCAGGTCGGCGGCCACCAGCGGCCGCGGGTCGTACTTGGCCGCCTCGGCCGACAGGTCCACGGCCACCCCGCCCAGCGCCTCGGGCACCGGACCGATGGTCAAGATCTGCTTGAGCGACGGCACCTTTTCCAGCAGCCCCAGCGCACGCTCGACGAACATCGGGTTGGGGTCGACGATCAGCGAGCTGACGCCGGCGTCGGACAGCACGTAGGCGTGATCGTCCAGCGAACCCAGCGGATGCAGGGCAGTACGCCGATAGCCCTGGGTTTGGGCGGCGCCGCTGATCATCAGCACTTCGGGACGGTTCAGCGACAGCAGACCGACCGCGGCGCCGGTGCCGGCGCCCAGCGCCTCGAACGCCTGGATGTACTGACTCATCTTGTCGGCCAACTGGCCGCCGGTCAGCGTGGTGTCGCCGAGGAACAACACCGGCTTGTGCTTATGGCGCTTGAGCGCGCCCACCAACATGTGGCCGTTATGGGTCGGGTTGCGCAACAGCTCGTCACTCATGGGGCAAGACTAGAACGTGTTGCAATTCGGGTCAGCCACCCCCTCGGCGACCGCAAAGATCACTAGGATTCCGGCTCATGGCCGCCGCAGATCTCGTCATTACCGGAACCGTGCTGACCGTCGACGACGCGCGGCCCACCGCCGAGGCGCTCGCCGTCGCCGAGGGCCGGATCGTCGCCGTCGGTACCCGCTCGGATGTCGCCGGGTTCATCGGCGCCGGCACCCAGACCATCGACGTCGGGGACGGCTGCGTCATGCCGGGCTTCGTCGAGGCGCACGGGCATCCGCTGATGGAGGCGCTGGCGCTGTCGGACCGGATCGTCGACATCAGGCCGGTGACGGTCCGCGGCGCCGACGACGTCGTGGCAGCGGTTCGCCGCGAGGTCGCCGCGCGCGGACCGGCCGGCGCCTACCTGAGCGGCTGGGACCCGCTGCTGCAGCCGGGCCTTCCGGAGCCGACGCTGGCCTGGCTCGACGAGATGGCGCCGGATGATCCGCTGGTGATCGTGCACAACTCCGGACACAAGGCCTACTTCAACTCGTGCGCCGCCCGGGCCAACGGCCTGACCCGCGACACACCCGATCCCAAAGGCGCCCGCTACGGCCATGGCGCCGGAGGCGAACTCGACGGCAGCGCCGAGGAAATCGGTGCGGTGTTCCCGCTGCTGAGCTCGGCCATCGAGCCCAGCAGCTACCCGGCGATGCTGCGCGCCGAATGCGCCCGGCTCAACCGGGCCGGGCTGACCACCTGCTCGGACATGGCGTTCGACCCGGCCTTCGGGCCGTTGCTCGAGCAGCTGCGCGACGACCTGACGGTGCGGCTGCGCACCTACGAAGTGTCGAACCCCCAGATGTCCACCGCCGCGACGCCGGGGCAGGGTGATGACATGGTGCGCCACGTCGGCATCAAGATCTGGGTGGACGGCTCACCGTGGATCGGCAACATCGCGCTGTCCTTCCCGTATCTGGACACCGCCGCGACCCGGATGATCGGTGCGGCCGGTTCCTGCGGGCACGCCAACTACACCCGCAAACAGCTGGCCGACATCGTCGGGGCGTACTTCCCGCTGGGCTGGCAGATGGCCTGCCATGTGCAGGGCGACGCCGGTGTGGACACCATCCTCGACGTGTACGAAGAGGCACTGCGGCGCAACCCGCGCGAGGACCACCGGTTAAGGCTCGAACACGTCGGCGCCATCCGGCCCGAACAACTGCGGCGAGCCGCCGACCTCGGCGTCACCTGCAGCATCTTCGTCGACCAGATCCACTACTGGGGAGATGTCCTCGTCGACGGTTTGTTCGGGCCCGAGCGCGGATCCCGTTGGATGCCGGCAGGATCCGCGCTGGCCACCGGCATGCGTATATCGCTGCACAACGATCCACCGGTCACACCCGAGGAACCGCTGCGCAACATCAGCGTGGCCGTGACCCGGACGGCGCCCAGCGGCCGGGTGCTGGCGCCCGAGGAGCGGCTGACGGTCGATCAGGCCATCCGCGCCCAGACCATCGACGCCGCCTGGCAGCTGTTCGCCGACGACGTGACCGGCTCGCTGGAGGTCGGCAAATACGCGGACATGGTGGTGCTGTCGGCCGATCCGCGAACGGTGCCGCCCGAGCAGATCGCCGACCTGGAGGTGCGTGAGACGTTTCTGGCGGGTCGCCAGGTTTACCACGCGTGACACCCACCCTGGACGAGCTGCTCGACCGCCTGCATGTCGTCGCGCTGCCGATGCGGGTGCGGTTCCGCGGCATCACCACCCGCGAAGTCGCGCTGATCGAGGGCCCCGCGGGCTGGGGCGAGTTCGGGGCATTCGTGGAATACGGCCCGCACGAGGCCGCGCACTGGCTTGCCTCGGGAATCGAGTCCGCCTATCGCCGGCCGCCGCCGCTACGGCGCGACCGGATCCCGATCAACGCCACCGTTCCGGCCGTTGCCGCCGCCCAGGTGAGCGAGGTGCTGGCCAGGTTTCCCGGGGCGACCACGGCCAAGGTGAAGGTCGCCGAGCCCGGGCAGACGCTGGCCGATGACGTCGACCGGGTCAACGCCGTGCGCGAACTCGTCCCGACCGTGCGGGTGGACGCCAACGGCGGCTGGAGCGTCGATGAGGCGGTGCGGGCCGCGGCCGCGCTGACCGCCGACGGCCCGCTGGAGTACCTCGAACAACCGTGCTCGACCGTCGCCGAACTGGCCGAGCTGCGCCGGCGGGTCGACGTGCCGATCGCCGCCGACGAAAGCATCCGCAAGGCCGAGGACCCGTTGGCAGTGGTCCGCGCGCACGCCGCCGACGTCGCGGTGCTCAAAGTCGCGCCATTGGGCGGGATTTCCGCCTTGCTGGACATCGCCGCGCAGATCGACATCCCGGTCGTGGTCTCCAGCGCGCTGGATTCGGCGGTCGGGATCGCTGCCGGGTTGACCGCCGCGGCGGCGCTGCCGCACCTTCGCCATGCGTGTGGGCTGGGCACCGGCGGGCTGTTCGTCGAGGATGTGGCCGAGGCCGCCGCACCCGTCGCGGGTTTGCTGCCGGTCGGTCCGGTGACCCCGGACCCGGCGCGGTTGCAGGCGCTGGCTGCGCCGCCGCAGCGCCGGCAATGGTGGATCGACCGGGTCACGGTGTGCTATCCGCTACTTGTACCGTCTTGCACGTGATCAACTTGGCTTACGACGACCGCGGCTCCGGTGAGCCGGTGGTTTTCATTGCCGGCCATGGCGGCGCCGGGCGGACCTGGCACCCGTATCAGCTGCCCGCGTTTCTGGCGGCCGGGTACCGCGTCATCACTTTCGACAACCGCGGGATCGGTGCGACGGAGAACGAGGACGGCTTCACCACCCAGACCATGGTCGCCGACACCGCGGCGCTGATCGAGAAACTGGACGCCGCGCCGGCCCGCATCGTCGGGATGTCGATGGGGGCGTTCATCGCCCAGGAACTCATGCTCGCCCGGCCCGAGCTGGTCACCGCCGCGGTGTTGATGGGCACCCGGGGCCGCATGGACCGCGCTCGCGAATTTTTTCGCGACGCCGAGGCCCAGCTGAACGCCTCCGGTGTCCAGCTGCCGGCCGCATACGACGCGAAAGTTCGCCTGATGGAGAACTTTTCGCGTAAGACGCTTAATGATGACGACGCCACAGCCGACTGGATCGCGATGTTCAGCACCTGGCCGACCAAATCCACCCCGGGAACGCGCTGCCAGCTGAATGTCGCCCCGCAAACCAGCCGGTTAGCGGCCTACCGCAGCATCTCCGTGCCGGTGCTGGTGATCGGCTTCGCCGACGACGTGTTGACGCCGCCCCACCTGGGGCGGGAGGTCGCCGACGCCCTGCCCAAGGGTCGCTATCTGCAGATCCCCGACGCCGGGCATCTCGGCTTCTTCGAGCGGCCGGACGCCGTCAATGCGGCGGCGTTGCAGTTTTTCGCCAGCGTAAAGGCCTGAGCTGGTAGCTGTGACACCCTGTAGGAGTGAACCCCTCGACGACACAGGCCCGCGTCGTCGTTGACGAGCTGATCCGCGGCGGGGTCCGCGATGTGGTGCTGTGCCCCGGGTCGCGGAACGCGCCGCTGGCATTCGCGCTACAGGACGCCGACCGGTCCGGCCGGATCCGGTTGCACGTTCGCATCGATGAGCGCACCGCCGGTTATCTGGCCATCGGCCTGGCGATCGCCGCCGGTGCGCCGGTGTGTGTCACGATGACGTCCGGCACTGCGGTGGCCAACCTTGGTCCGGCGGTGGTGGAGGCCAACTACGCCCGGGTTCCGCTGATCGTGCTGTCGGCCAACCGGCCTTACGAACTGCTGGGCACCGGGGCCAATCAGACCATGGAGCAGCTGGGTTACTTCGGCACCCAGGTCCGCGCCACCATCAGCCTCGGCCTGGCCGAGGATGTGCCGGAGCGGCTGGATTCGCTCAACGCCACCTGGCGATCGGTGACCTGCCGAGTGTTGGTGGCCGCCACGGGCGCTCGGACCGCCAACGCCGGCCCGGTACACTTCGATATCCCGCTGCGCGAACCGTTGGTGCCGGATCCAGAACCCCACGGCGCGGTGACCCCGCCGGGCCGGCCCGGGGGCAAGCCGTGGACCTACACGCCGCCGGTCACCTTCGACCAGCCACTGGACATCGATCTGTCGCCTGACACGGTTGTCATCGCCGGGCACGGTGCCGGTGTGCACCCCAACCTGGCGCACTTGCCGACCGTCGCCGAGCCGACGGCGCCGTGTCCGCCATCGGGCGCCAACCCGTTGCACCCGCTGGCACTGCCGCTGCTGCGTCCCAAGCAGGTGATCATGCTCGGTCGCCCGACCTTGCACCGGCCGGTGTCGGCGCTGCTGGCCGACCCTCACGTGCCGGTGTACGCGCTGACCACCGGGCCGCGCTGGCCGGACGTCTCGGGCAACTCACAGGCCACCGGCACCCGGGCGGTCACCACCGGGGCACCACACCCGGCCTGGTTACACCGCTGTGCGGAGGCGAACCGGCATGCGGGCGCCGCGGTCCGTAGCCAGCTCGCGGCGCACCCGTTGACTACCGGCCTGCACGTCGCCGCAGCCGTCGCCGACGCGGTGCGGCCGGGAGACCAACTGGTGCTTGGGGCGTCCAACCCGGTCCGCGATGCGGCGCTGGTCGGCCTGAACACTCACGGCATCCGGGTCCGGTCCAACCGCGGAGTCGCCGGCATCGACGGCACCGTGTCGACCGCGATCGGGGCGGCCTTGGCATATGAGGGGCCACCCGTGCGCACCGGTAGCCCGGACAGCCCGGCCCGCACTATTGCGTTGATCGGCGACCTGACGTTCGTCCACGACAGCTCCGGGTTGCTGATCGGGCCCACCGAGCCGACGCCGCGCCGGCTGACGATCGTGGTCTCCAACGACAACGGCGGCGGCATCTTCGAACTGCTCGAGCAGGGCGACCCGCGGTTTTCCGATGTGTCATCGCGGGTCTTCGGGACCCCCCACGACGTCGACGTCGGTGCGCTGTGTCGCGCCTACCACGTTGAGAGCCGGCAGATCGAGGTCGACGAGCTGGCGGCGGCCCTCGACGAGCCCGGTCCCGGCATGCGCGTGCTGGAGGTCAAGGCGGACCGGTCCTCGCTGCGACAGCTGCACGCCGCCATCAAGGCGGCTTTGTGATCTACCCAAAAACATTGCTGCGCATACTGATTCATGGCCGCAGTGATGAGCCCCCGATGACTCGGGCGCGGGTTGTGCTGCGGTGGGCCCGGATCGCGGTGCTGATCGTCACCGGATTGGTCACGGTGCAGTCGCTGCTGTTGGTGGCCGGCGCCTGGCGTGACGACCTTGCGATCCAACACAACATGGGCGTGGCGCAGGCAGAGGTGCTCAGCGCCGGGCCGCGGCGCTCCACCATCGAATTCGTCACGCCCGAGCGCGTCACCTATCGGCCCGAACTCGGTGTGCTCTACCCGTCCCAGTTGTCGATGGGGATGCGGATCTACGTCGAATACAACAAGAACAATCCGAACTTGGTCCGGGTGCAGCACCGCAACGCCGGACTGGCGATCATCCCGGCGGGATCCATCGCGGTGGTGGGCTGGCTGGCTGCGACGGTCATGCTGGTGGGGCTGGCGCTACTGGACAGGTGGATGGACCGTCGCGCCGAGGCCGGGAGCGGACCGGACCGCCCGGACCCTAAAAGCGTTTGACCAGCAAATTTTGCGCGACGTATGCCCGCAGGCAACCTTTTCGACAGCCAGTGCTGACACGGTGGAGGTGTGCGCGTTGCGATCGTCGCCGAATCGTTCCTCCCGCATGTCAACGGTGTCAGCAACTCGGTGATCCGGGTGCTCGAGCACCTGCGTCGGACCGGTCACGAAGCCCTCGTCATCGCCCCCGACACCCCGCCCGGTGAACCCCGGGCGGAGCGAATCTACGACGGCATCCGTGTGCATCGAGTGCCGTCGCGGATGTTCCCGAAGGTAACCACGTTGCCGCTCGGTGTGCCCACGCCCCGAATGGTGAGCGTGCTGCGCGGATTCGATCCGCACGTGGTGCATCTGGCGTCGCCGGCCCTACTCGGCTACGGCGGGCTGCGAGCGGCCCGCTGGCTGGGGGTACCGACGATCGCGGTGTACCAAACCGACGTTCCGGGTTTTGCGTCAAGCTACGGCATTCCGATGACGTCGCAGGCGGCCTGGGCGTGGTTCCGCCACCTGCACAGCCTCGCCGACCGCACCCTGGCGCCTTCCAGTGTGACGATGGAATCACTTGTCGCCCATCGGTTCCCGCGAGTGCACCGGTGGGCGCGCGGCGTTGAAGTGTTGCGGTTCGCTCCGTCGGCGCGTGACGAGGCCCTCAGGAAGCGGTGGTCGCCGGATGGCAAGCCGATCGTCGGGTTTGTGGGCCGGCTGGCGCCGGAGAAGCACGTCGAGCGGCTCGGCGCACTGGCTTCCAGCGACTCCGTCCAGCTTGTCATCGTCGGGGATGGTATCGACCGGAATAAGCTCCAATCGGCCATGCCCACAGCGGTTTTCACTGGAGCGTTGTACGGCGACCAGCTCGCCGCGGCGTATGCCAGCATGGACGTCTTCGTGCATCCCGGTGAGCACGAGACGTTTTGCCAAGTCGTGCAGGAAGCGCTGGCGTCAGGGCTGCCGGTGATCGCCCCCGACGCCGGCGGCCCGCGCGACCTGGTCACCCCGTGCCGCACCGGATTGCTGCTGCCCGTGGACGAATTCGAGGCCCGGCTGCGCGTCGCTGTTGCCCACCTGCTCGAAGAACGCCCTCGTTACTCGCTGGCCGCACGGCGCAGTGTGCTTGGCCGCAGCTGGCCGGTCATCTGTGACGAGCTGCTCGGCCACTACGAGGCGGTGCTCGGCAGGCGCGGCGCTGCCGCCGCCTGAGTTCGGCGCCGGGCCCAGCCTGATTGCCCGGCTTCTCCTCGCCCCGCTGCGCGGGCCGCATCGGCGCCGGGCCCAAGGTAGCGTCGACAGCGTGAGTCGCGCGGCATTGGACAAGGATCCCCGGGACGTCGCGTCGATGTTCGACGGCGTCGCCCGCCGCTATGACCTGACCAACACCGTGCTGTCGGTGGGTCAGGACCGGTACTGGCGGCGGGCCACCCGGTCGGCGCTGGTGATCGGACCCGGTCAAAAGGTGCTGGACCTGGCCGCGGGCACCGCGGTATCGACCGTCGAGCTGGCGAAGTCCGGGGCGTGGTGTGTTGCGGCCGATTTCTCCGTTGGGATGCTGGCCGCAGGCGCTGCGCGCAAGGTGCCCAAAGTCGCCGCTGACGCCACCAGCCTGCCGTTTGGCGACGGTGTATTCGACGCGGTCACGATCAGTTTCGGGTTGCGCAACATCGCCGACCCGCAGGCGGCGCTGCGCGAGATGGCCCGCGTCACCCGGCCGGGGGGCCGATTAGTGGTGTGCGAATTCTCCACCCCGACCAATGCACTGTTCGCCACCGCGTACAAGGAATACCTGATGCGGGCGCTGCCGCGGGCGGCGCGCGCGGTGTCCAGCAACCCCGAGGCTTACGTCTACCTGGCGGAGTCGATCAGGGCCTGGCCCGACCAGGCCACACTGGCCCACCAGATTTCCCGGGCGGGTTGGTCGGCGGTGCGGTGGCGCAACTTGACCGGCGGCATCGTGGCCTTACATACCGGCTACAAGCCGCTACGGTGAGGAAAACCTAGTGACCGGCCTGCTGCAGAATGGGCGCTTGCTCGGGGCAGTAGTGGTCGATCGCGGCGCCGAGGAACTGGAATGATTGTCCCTGGGTAGTGCCGCGCGGGAGGTTGTGCTGGATGAAATTGGCCGCCTTGTACGCGTCGCCGTCCACGCCTTTGCCCATTCGGTCACAGCTGATCTTGCCCAGCCAGGCGAGGTAGTCCTGCGGGCTGTAGATGCCGTAACTGTTGACAGTGTTCTTGAATGTGGTGTCGTAGTCGTCGGCCTGCGCTGGTCCGGCGAGCGCGACTGCCGCCGCTGCCATGCTGCCGATCGTGGCGAGGATCCTACCCTTCATTCGCCGAACTATACCCTTGACGACATATCGGTGTTAGCCGATTCGCCCAAGTGCGCCGCTAACAGCCAGGCGCCGATCGACACCAGGCCGTTGGACTCCGCACGGAACTCGGCGCCGGGCATGCCGAAAAAGTCCTTCGGTACCTTGGCGTAGATCCGGGCGGGCCTGATTTCGTCGACCACCCAGTATTTCGATACCGCCTCGCGCAGCTCGTCGGCGGTCACCGCATTGATCGGGCCCTCGGAGACCGCGGCCTTGTCGAAGACCAGGGCGAAGTACGACGCGCCCGGTGCGGCGGCGCGGCTGATCGATTGCTGGTAGCCCTCGCGCGCCTCGACCGGGATCGAGTGGAACAAAGTGCTGTCGACGATGGTGCCGAAGCGGCCGGCTGATCCCGGTGGGAAGCCGGTGAACGAGCTGATATCGGCCACCTCGAAGGTGACGTCGGTCAGGCCCCGTTTGTCGGCCTCCCGCCGGGCCAGGTCGATCGCGGTGGGGGACAGGTCCAGTCCCACCGTGGTGTGCCCCCGCTCGGCCAGCGCCAGCGAGATCGCCGCTTCTCCGCAACCCACGTCGAGGACGTCGCCGTGGAACTTGCCCTGCTCGATCAGGGTGGCCAGCTCGGGTTGAGGGGCGCCGATACTCCAGGGCGGCCGCACGCCCTCGCCAAGCTGGGCGGATTCCCCGCGGTAGACCGATTCGAACTCGAAATCTGGTGGCGCAGTCATGGTTTCATGACTATATCAACCAAGCTGATATATGACAACCAAATTGATATAGTGCCAAAGCCACCTCGCGGTGGCGAACTCGCTCAGCTGAACGGCGGTCGGCGATCGATCAGCCGTGACACCCGCCCGCCGCCCCGCCATGTCCGCGCCACCCAGTCGGCATCCTCGTCGGTGACCAGGTTGGCCATCACCCGCACGGCGATGCTCATCAGCGTCGTGGAGCGCATCGCCATCGGCCCGGTCGTGGGCAGGAATCGCTGGAAGGTCAGCAACAGCGCCAGCCTGCGTGCGACCGAGAATCCGCGACCGTAGTGCTGCTGCAGCACCGAAGGCCATACCTGCGACAGGTCGCGGCAGTCCAGCAGCCCGGCGGCCAGCCGGCCCGTCTCCAGGCCGTAGTCGATGCCTTCACCGTTGAGAGGGTTGACGCAGGCCGCCGCATCGCCGATTAGCATCCAGTTGGATCCGGCCACCCCGGAGACAGCGCCGCCCATCGGCAACAGCGCCGACGACACCGCCCGCGGCTGGCCGGTGAAGCCCCATTCGTCGCGGCGCAGGTCGGTGTAGTACGAGATCAGTGGTCGCAGCGCCAGATCTGCCGGCCGATTCGAGGTCGACAATGCTCCGACGCCGATGTTCACCTCGCCGTTGCCGAGCGGGAAAATCCAGCCGTAGCCGGGCAACACGGCGCCGTCGGGGGAGCGCAGTTCCAGGTGCGATGTCAGCCAGGGATCGTCGGCACGCGGCGTGGTCAGATACCCGCGGGCCGCGACACCGTAGACCGTCTCCTGATGCCAGCGCCGGCCCAGCTTGCGACCCAGTGACGACCGGGCCCCGTCGGCGACGATCAGCCGGCGGCAGCCCACCTCGGTGCCGTCGGCCAGCGTCAGCGACACTACTCGCCTTGACGAGTCATGATGCACTCCAACGGCTTTGGTCCCAAGCAGCATCCGGGCCCCGCAATCCTCGGCGCATTTGCGGATCCGGTCGTCCAACTCGAAGCGGGCTACCGCGCTGCCGGCCGACGGGAACGACGGGCCGGGCCAGTTCACCTCCACCTCGCCGCCGAATCCGCTCATCCGTAGGCCCCGGTGCCGGATGCGGGTGTTCAGCCAGTCGCTTAACCCCAGTCGCTCCAGCTCGGCGACCGCGCGCGGGGTCAGCCCGTCACCGCACGCCTTGTCGCGGGGGAAGCCGGCGGAGTCGATGACCAACACGTCAGCCCCCGCGCGCGCAGCCCAGGCGGCCGCCGCCGAACCGGCGGGTCCGGCCCCCACCACCACCACGTCGGCCCGGGTCTCCACGTCCACCAGTATGTTGGTCGGGTGAGGACTCCGGCGACGGTGGTGGCGGGCGTCGATTTCGGCGACGCCGCGTTCGCGGCGACTGTGCGTGACGGTGTCGGGCGGATCGAGCAGCTGATGGACACCGAGCTGCGCGACGCCGACGAGGTGATGACCGACTCGCTGACGCACCTGTTCAAGGCCGGCGGCAAGCGGTTCCGGCCGCTGTTCACCGTGTTGTCCGCGCAGGTTGGCCCGAGCCCGGACGCCGGCGAGGTGACAATCGCCGGCGCGGTGATCGAAATGGTGCATCTGGCCACGCTCTACCACGACGACGTGATGGACGAGGCGGAGGTTCGCCGCGGCACGCCCACCGCGAACGTGCGCTGGGGCAACAACGTGGCAATCCTGGCCGGCGACTATCTGTTCGCGACGGCGTCGCGGCTGGTCTCGCGGCTGGGGCCGGAAGCGGTGCGGCTCATCGCCGAGACGTTTGCCCAGCTGGTGACCGGGCAGATGCGTGAGACTCGGGGCATGGCCGCAGGGGTGGATCCGATCGAGCACTACTTGAAGGTGGTGTACGAGAAGACGGCGTGCCTGATCGCGGCGGCCGGCCAATTCGGCGGGATGTTCTCCGGGGCCGACGACGACCAGGTCGAGCGGCTGAGCCGCCTTGGCGGCATCGTGGGGACCGCTTTCCAGATCTCCGATGACATCATCGACATCGACAGTGACTCCCACGAGTCCGGCAAGCTACCCGGTACCGATGTGCGCGAAGGGGTGCGCACCCTGCCGATGGTCTACGCGCTGCGAGAACCCGGGCCCGAGGCGGCGCGGTTGCGGGAGCTGCTGGCCGGGCCCATCGACGACGACGAGGCGGTGGCCGAGGCTCTGACGCTGTTGCGGGCGTCACCGGGCATGGCCAAGGCCAAGCACACGTTGGCCCAGTACGCGGCGCAAGCACATCAGGAGCTGGCCCTATTGCCCGATGTCCCCGGCCGGTATGCCCTGCAGACGCTGGTCGATTACACGGTCAGCCGGCACGGGTAGTGCTGATTACTGCGAGTTGCGGAACCGGGAAGGTCGTCTCGGCGTTCAATGAGCGGTAGTCGGCAATAACCGAGTGTTCGTAGGAGGACACTGATGACCTGGCATCCCCATGCCAACAGGTTGAAGACCTTTGCCCTGTTGGCCGGTATGTCCGCGTTGATCGTGCTTGTGGGCCGCGTGTTCGGTCCGACGATGATGTGGCTCGCGGTGCTGTTCGCCGTCGGTATGAACGTCTATGTCTACTTCAACAGCGACAAGCTGGCCCTGCGGGCGATGCACGCGCAGCCGGTCTCCGAGGTCCAGGCGCCGGCGATGTATCGGCTGGTGCGCGAGCTCGCCACCGCCGCGCACCAGCCGATGCCGAGGCTGTACATCAGCGACACCAATGCGCCCAACGCGTTCGCCACCGGCCGCAACCCGCGCAACGCCGCGGTGTGCTGCACCACCGGCATCCTGGGGATCCTCAACGAGCGTGAGCTGCGCGCGGTGCTAGGGCACGAGCTGTCGCACGTTTACAACCGAGACATCCTGATCTCCTGCGTTGCCGGCGCGATGGCGTCGGTGATCACCGCGCTGGCCAACATGGCCATGTGGGCCGGCATGTTCGGCGGCGAGCGAGATGGCGAGAACCCTTTCGCGCTGCTGCTGGTTTCGATCCTGGGCCCGATCGCCGCGACGGTGGTCAAGCTGGCGGTGTCACGGTCGCGCGAGTACCAGGCGGACGAATCCGGCGCGGTGTTGACCGGCGACCCGCTGGCGCTGGCGTCGGCCCTGCGCAAGATCTCCGGCGGGGTAGAGGCGGCCCCGCTGCCACCGGAGCCCCAGCTGGCCAGCCAGGCACACCTGATGATCGCCAACCCGTTCCGTGCGGGGGAGCGGATCGGATCGATGTTCTCGACGCATCCGCCGATCGAGGACCGCATCCGCCGGCTGGAGGCGATGGCGCGCGGCTGAGCCATGCGGAATTGTTCGCCAGCGTAACGCCACTGCGAAATAGGGCGTCCGGAATCGCAACAGCGTTACGCTCGCGGAGCCGTTCGGCTTCGACTAGCGGTGGGCGAGGTGGCCCGTGTCGACCGCACCGTGGATCCGAACCGTGCCACCGGTGGCGCAATGCTGTCGCTGCCAGTCGGTAATCGCCTGCTGCGCAGCGTGATCGAGGTAATTGACCGAAATCGCCACCGTAACAGCCGTTCCGGGAGGAACCGACGTCAGTACCCGCGTCAGGCGCGGTAGGGCCAGAAAGGTGCATGCCGCCCCTTCGATGACCACGCGCCATTCGTCGGCTAGGGCCTCGGCCTCGACTCTGGCCCGGATCACCCGCCATCCGGTCAGCGCGATGGCCAGGGCGAGTCCGATCAGGACGCCATGCAGCAGATTGAGGAAGATAACGCTGACTGCGGTCACTACGTAAACGGTGAGATCCCCATGCTTCTTTGCGGTTTCGATGTGGGCCGGCTTCAGCAGCTGGACTCCGATGAAGATGAGCAGGCCGGCAAGTACGGCGGTTGGGATCTCGTCGACCAACCCGGCAAACGGAATAGTGAACAGCAGAATCCAGACACCGTGCATGATCGCCGAAGCGCGGGATTTCGCGCCCGCGTTCACATTGGTTGAGCTGCGGACGATGACACCGGTGACCGGAAGCCCGCCGATGGTCCCCGACACGATGTTTGCAGCTCCCTGTCCGATCAACTCGCGGTCGAAGTTGGTGCGTGGCCCGTTGTGCATCCGGTCGACCGCCACCGCTGACAGCAGGCTCTCGATGCTGGCGATAAGCGCGACGGTTATCACCCCGATTGCGACAGCGCCCCAGTTGCCGTCGGGAATTTCAGGTGACTGCAGCGCATCCAGCGGCGACCCATCGAGGTCGATCCGCCTCACGTGGAACGGAAAGACCACCGAGATAACCGTCACGGCCACGATGGCGACCAGCGGGCCCGGAATACGGCGCACTTTGGCCGGAACCCACCGCCAGGCGATCAGGATCACGATCACCAGCACGCCCAGGACGGTCCCCGGCCGATGAGCGCCGATAATTTGACCCGGCAGGCCAATGACGTTGTGCCAGGCCGTGCTTTTGGACTTTCCGCCCAGCAACACGTGAGCTTGCTGCAGTGCAATAGTGATTCCGATGCCGGCCAGCATGGCGTGCACGACGACGGGTGAGATCGCAAGAGCGGATCGCGCAACACGGCTGAGTCCCAACAGAAATTGGACCACGCCCGCGGCAACGGTGACCAAACACGTTATGCCCCAACCAAAATTCGAAATCAGATCAGCAACAACGACCGTTAGACCCGCCGCAGGGCCGCTGACCTGCAACGGTGATCCGCCGACGGCTCCGACGATGATTCCACCCACAATCGCGGCGATCAGGCCGGCGAGCACCGGAGCGCCCGAAGCAATCGCGATCCCCAGTGACAACGGGAGCGCTACCAGGAAAACCACGAGCGACGAAGGCAAGTCATGCCGGATGACCGATCGCATCCGGTCAATGCGTGATTCCTTGGCGCCCCGGTCAACACTTCGATTGCCGAACTGTTCGATATATTGCATCGGTCGCGTCCCTCGTTAGGTCCCAGCGGGGGATGTTCCGATATCCGCCCCGTATTGCGCGTCGTTACGTCGGCGTAGCTCGTTGGCGCACAGAAGATTACAACCGGTCCTGCCGGCCGGGCCGGGGCCGGCAATGCCTGGCTGCGTGATTCGACGGTATTTCGCCGGCAGAGCGCGGGTCAAGCCGACGAGCCGGGTGCATATCGAATGCAAATCTTTTCGTTACGCCGGGCCGGACAGCCGCATCAGAACCCCGAGCCGTGCACCTCGTGCCCCGGGACCTCGACCATCAGGCCCCAGTAGGCCTGCTCGACGCTCGAGCCATGGTTGATCACCGCGTCGACTTCGCGGGCAATGGGCATGTTCAGGCCCAACTCGTCGGCGAACTCCGTGATCACGCTGGCGGCTTTGACGCCCTCGGCGACCTGGTTCATCGATGCAATGATCTCGTCGATCGGCTTGCCGGCGCCGAGCTGTTCACCGACGTGGCGATTGCGGCTGCGCTGGCTGGTGCAGGTGACGATGAGGTCGCCCAGACCGGCCAGTCCGGGAAAGGTGTCGGGGTCCCCGCCCATTGCCACGCCCAGCTTGGTCATCTCGCGCAGCGAGCGGGCCATCACCATAGCGCGGGTGTTTTCGCCGATGCCCAGCGAGTAACCCATCCCGACGGCGATGGCGAAGACGTTCTTCAGCGCGCCGGCCAGCTCCACCCCGACCACGTCATCGGTGGTGTACACGCGGAAGCGCCGGGTTCGGAAAAAGGCGGACAGCCGGGTGGCCAGATGCTGGTCGGGCATCGCCAGTACCGCGGCGGCGGCATAGCCCTCGGCGACCTCGCGGGCGATATTCGGCCCGGCCAGGATGCCTGCCGGATGACCGGGCAGCAGCTCTTCGATGATCTGCGACATCCGCATGTTGGTACCCTGCTCGAGCCCCTTGACCAGTGACACCACCGGCACCCAGGGCCGCAGTTCCTTGGCCAGCTCGGTCAGCACCCCTCGGAAGCCGTGCGAGGGAACGCCCATGACAACGACGTCGGCGCAGTTCGCCGCCTCGGCGAAGTCCGTGGTGGCGCGCAGGGTGTCGCTCAGGATGACGTCGTTGCCGAGATAGCGGCTGTTGCGATGGTGGTCGTTGATGTCCGTCGCGGTCGCCTCGGAGCGCACCCACTGCAGCGTCGGTCCGCGGCGTGCACAGATCGACGCCACTGTGGTACCCCAGGAGCCGCCACCGAGGACAACGACCCTGGGTTCGCGCATGTCAGCTGCCATGGCGATCAGCGTATTGCCGACGCCTGAGATTTAGAAGCAGTTCACCAACTCCCGCCCGCATGTCCGGCGGCTGTAGTCGAAACCAATGACCTCATGGCAGGGGACTTCGGTCCCTACCCCCGGTCCGCGACGTGCCGGATCGTCAAAGGGGATTTGATCCGAGGAGGAATGATGCCCAGACGCGCTCGCCGGGGCAGGGCGTTGCCGTTGGTGTCAGCGGCTGTTCTGGCGATGCTGGCGGGGTCACCAGGCATCGCATCGGCCAATGACGGTCGTCCGCAGGTTAACCCGGAGGAAAGGGCAGCGGCCATGATACGGCCGGCCGTCCTGTACCTCGCCGGCCAAGGTTACGGCACGGTGCGCCTGCCTAGCGGCGACATCCTGTCGCAATTCGGCGCGGGTTCGGATATGCCCTTCATCGCAGCCTGGGGCTGCACCGCTTTCGTCGTCAATCCCGACGGTTGGGTGGCGACAGCGGGTCACTGCGTCGACCCGGAGAGCGCCAAGCTGCTGATACTCAAACGGGCCGCGAACGAATACATCACGCAATTCCCGGACTCGCCTGTGGGGCGCGACCCGGCCGCGGCATTGGACTGGCTGCAGAAAAACGCACGGGTTGAAGGCAACACCGCGGACCGGGGCCCTGAGATCAGCGTCATGCTGTTTTACGGCACCGGGGCGAAGGTCGTCGAAAAGATTCCCGCCAATGTCGTGGATTTCCGGCCTATCGGCAAAGGCGACGTTGCTCTTCTGCAGGTCGATAAGCACAACCTGCCGTCGTCCGAGCTGGCAACCGACGCCGACGTCAGCATCGGTACATCGATCCTCACAATCGGTTTCCCGGAGAGCACGCAAAACATCACCGGCCCTTCGCTGGACCCGACGAACAAGAGCGGCAAGGTCAGCAAGAAGTCGACCATGGGATCCAGTCCCGAGTATGAAATCGATGCCGCGGTCACCGAAGGCATGAGCGGTGGCCCCACAATCGAGCTCAACGGCAAGGTGATCGGTGTGAACAGCTTTGCCCCCATCGGCGAAGCGCAAGCGTTCAACTTCATCTCACCCGCGGATGGCCTGGCGGCGATATTGGCGAGCAAGGGCGTCAGGCCGAAGCTCGGACCCGCCGACGTCTACTACCGCAAAGGGCTCGATCAGTACTACGCCGGTCACTACACCGAAGCAATCGATGATTTCGACCAGACCTTGTCGATGTCGCCTGACTATCCCGGGCTGGTCGATCTCAAGACGAGTGCTGTCAACCTGCGCCAGCAGTATGGCGATGTATCAGTGTTCAGTGGCGCAAACTTGTTGTGGTACATCGTGGGTGGCGTCGCGCTGGTGCTTGCCGCCGGTGGCGGTTTGACGTTCCTGGTGCTGAAAAGCCGGTGGCCGTACTTTTCGCTGGCCGGAGTTCCCGGGCCCGTCTCGCTGCGCGCCGCACCTGAAGAAACCGGGGTCGTCCAGCCCGTCGGCGCAGGAACTCCGCAACCGTTGACGGCCGCCGAGCCCCACTTTTGTTCGAGCTGCGGAGCGCAACACCACCCCGACGAAAAGTTCTGCCCCAACTGCGGGAAGCAAATCTTTTCCGGACAATCCACTTTGGGAGTCGACCAAACTCGCTGAGGCCTATCCCGCCACCGGCGCCCGGTCGGCAACTCGGCCGAACACCATCGCCTCCTCGATGCGGTCGAACCGGTAGTCAATGGCATCGGCGAGGTAGTTCTGCCGCACATTCCACGGTCGCGTGGTGCCTGATTTCGGCAGCGCATGCAGCGATCGCAGCACATAGCCGGCCTGAATGTCCCATGACGGTTTCTCGGGCATGAACCCGTCGCGATGGGGATAAGCATGGGTGTAGCCGTGAGCGGCCATGTGCGCCAACAATTTTGCCGTCGCGCGGGCCGTGATGTCGGCTCGCAACGTCCACGACGCGTTCGTGTAGCCCACACACCAGAACAGGTTGGGCACATCTTCGAGCATGTGCGCCTTATAGACGAAGCGGTCCGTGGGATCGATCTCTCGGCCGTCGAGGCTGATGGTGGTCCCGCCCAGCGCCTGCAGCTGCAGACCGGTGGCGGTGACGATGATGTCGGCGTCGAGGTGCCCGCCGGATTCGAGCGCGATGCCGGTGGCGTCGAAATGGTCGATGTGGTCGGTGACCACCTCGGCGCGGCCGGCACTGATGGCGTCGTACAGGTCGGCGTCGGGGATCAGGCACATCCGCTGGTCCCACGGGTTATACCGCGGCTTGAAATGGATGTCGACGTCGTAGCCGGCGGGCAGGCTGTTGATCGCTTTGCGCCGCAGCAGCCATTTGACCAACCCCGGTGCCTTGCGGGACACGAAAAAGAACACCGCCTCCGTCAAGGCGCTGTACATCCGGACAACTAGATGAGAAGCCTTGCGGGGCAGCAGTTTCCGGGCAAAGTCGGCAAACTTGCTGTATCTGGGTCCGGAAATCAAATAGGTTGGCGAGCGCTGCAGCATGGTGACTTTGCCGGCTCGTTCCGACAGCGATGGGAGCAGCGAGACCGCGGTGGCCCCGCTGCCGATCACCACGATCTTCTTGCCGGTGTGGTCCAGGTCTTCCGGCCAGTGCTGGGGGTGCACCACGGTGCCGCCGAACTGTTCGATGCCCGGGAATGGCGGGGTGTAGCCCTCGTCGTAGTTGTAGTAGCCGCTGCCGAAGAACACGAACCGGCCGCGGTAAATCTTGCGGGCGCCGTCTTGCTCGACGGTGACGGTCCAGGTGTCGGTGGATGAATCCCAGTCCGCGCAGCGCACGTAGCTGTTGAACCGGATGTGGCCGTCGATGCCGTACTTGTGCGCGGTGGTGGTCAGGTACTCGCGGATGTGGACACCGTCGGCGACGCCTTCTCTGCGGGTCCACGGTTCGAACGGGAAGGACAGCGTGAAGATGCTGCTGTCGGAGCGCACGCCGGGGTAGCGGAACAAGTCCCACGTCCCGCCGATCTGCGCGCGCCGCTCCAGGATGGTGTAGGTCACGTGCGGGTTGCGCTCGGTAATCCGGTAGGCCGCGTCGATGCCGGAGATGCCGGCGCCGACGATGATCACGTCGAAGTGGGCGCCGTCTTGTTCGTTGGGGTCAAAGGCGCCGTCGGCGGCTTCCTGGGGAGTCACGGTCATCGCGAACCTCGCTTGAATTCCTGGCGGTCTGGCCCATGAGCCTAGTGTTGTGCGTCATTAGTTCCTTTACATCGGCTGTCGAGTACGCAACGATGAGGCATGACGTTGTCTACTGGGCAGGTGCGGATCGGTGACGAGGATCGGGCGACGCTGGTGAGTTGGACGCGCTCGTCGTCGGTGCGGGCTGGTCTGGCGATGCGAGCAAGGATCGTGCTTGCCGCCGCGGATGGCGAAGGGACGTCGTCGATTTCGCGTCGGCTTGGGGTGTCGCGGCCGACGGTAATCCACTGGCGGGATCGCTATGCTGCGGCGGGTTTGTCGGGACTTGATGACGCCGAGCGGTCCGGGCGCCCCAAGACGGTCGATGATGCGGCGATCATCGCGGCCACGCTCGAAGCGCCGCCGGCCCGGCTGGGGGTCACCCACTGGTCGACGCGGCTGTTGGCGCGCGAGTTGAGGATCGGTGACGCGACGATCGCGCGGGCGTGGCGCCGCTATGGGGTGCAGCCCTGGCGGCGCGAAACGTTTAAGTTCTCCACGGACCCGGCCCTGGAGGCCAAGGTGCGCGACGTCGTCGGGCTTTACCTGAATCCGCCCGAGAAAGCGATCGTGCTCTGCGTCGATGAGAAGTCCCAGATCCAGGCCTTGGACCGCACCGCGCCGATCCTGCCGCTACGACCGGGCCTGCCGGAGAAGGCCACCCACGACTACGTGCGCCACGGCACCACCACGCTATTCGCCGCGCTGGAGGTCGCCACCGGCAAGGTCACCGACGCCTGCTACCCTCGACACGGCAAGGCCGAATTCCTGGACTTCCTCAAAAAGGTCGCCCGGGCCTACCCGCGCCGCGAGTTGCATGTCGTGGTGGACAATTACCACACCCACAAGCACCCCGAGATCAACGACTGGTTGGCCAAACACCAGCGGATCACCCTGCATTTCACCCCGACGTCGGGATCGTGGCTCAACCTCGTCGAGGTGTTCTTCGGGATCATCACTCGCCAGGCGATCCGGCGTGGCACCTTCACCAGCGTGCACGACCTCGTCATCGCCATCAGCACCTTCATCGACGGATGGAACGAGCGCTGTCATCCCTTCACCTGGACCAAAACCGCTGACGACATCCTGCCCCACGCCCGCCGTCAACGAACTTCAGACGCGGGACACTAGATACCAGCGGTTGGCGGGCCAGAGGCTGGTGGCCCGTTACGGTGGCTCCATGAGCACGTCGGCCTGCAGGGTCTGGTGCACTGACCGAACGGGCGCGGCGCGCTAGCGGTAGTTGACGAACTGCAACGCGACGTCCAGGTCGGCTTTTTTCAGCATCGCGATGACAGCCTGCAGATCGTCACGGTTCTTGCTGGTGACGCGTACCTCGTCGCCCTGGATCTGGGTTTTGACGCTTTTGGGCCCGTCGTCGCGGATGAGCTTGGTGATCTTCTTGGCGTTCTCGCTGCTGATACCCTGCTTGAGGGTGCCGGTGACCTTGTAGGTCTTGCCGGACGCCTGGGGCTCACCGGCGTCGAAGGCCTTCATCGAGATATCGCGGCGGATCAGCTTCTCCTTGAAGACGTCGACGGCGGCCTTGATGCGCTCCTCGGTGGACGACGTCAGCTCGATCGCCTCGTCGCCCTTCCACGCGATCTTGGTATCGGTGCCGCGGAAGTCGAAACGGGTGGCCAGCTCCTTGGCGGCCTGGTTGAGCGCGTTATCGACTTCTTGCCGGTCGACCTTGCTGACGATGTCGAACGATGAGTCCGCCATTCGATCCGTCCTTTCATCCGGTGATAGCCGTTTGTGCTTTGTCTACTCGCTCGTTGTACCCTGCTAGGCGGCAGGTTGCCCGAGCGGCCAATGGGAGCGGACTGTAAATCCGTCGCGAAAGCTTCACAGGTTCGAATCCTGTACCTGCCACCGCAGCTCACAGGGTGTTTCTGGCCACGCCAATGGGTTTGGAAGCCCTGACCGTCCGCAGAGCGTCCGCAGTAGTTCTAGCGGCGGCGTCGAAAGCGCTGGCTACGGCGTCAAGGTCATCAGGGAAAAGATGGCCATAGCGGTCCAGTGTGAGTACCGCTGTCTTGTGGCCGAGAAGCCTCTGCACCACCTTGACGTTGGCTCCTGCGCTGATCGCCAGGGATGCGCATGTATGCCTCAAGTCATGCAGCCGAACCCCGCCGCAGCCGTCGACAGCTGCTGTGGCTTTCTGAAAGGTGTAGCGAGCCTGGGCCAGCGTCAGATAGCCGCCGTTGCGCGCTGAGGGGAATACCAGTGCTAAGCCGTCTTTGTCGGCGACCTCGGTCTCAAGAAGCCTTGCGAGGAACATGGGGACTGGCACTGTGCGGCTGGTGTGGTTCTTGGTCTCACCTTCCACGAGGCCGGCACAACCAACGCCAACATCGTCGCCGACTACCCCTCTCAGCACCCGTGACAATCCAGGTGGGCAATGTCCAATCGTCCAGCCCAATTCCAGCCGATGGTCCAGCTCCGCCAGAGTCCATCCAGTCCGACACCCCTTTAGGGGTCGGAAGGATTGGAATTGGAACAACTACACCCCACCAACCCCGTCGGTACCTACTCCCGCCGCTTCACGGCAACGCCGCAGGCTACGGCGTCGACTGCCTGCGCGTGAGACAATCAACGGGACAATTGAATCGGCATCCGGTGCACCCCTCAGCGGAATCTGCGATGAGCGTGCACATCGGATGAGGTCGGCGGATTTCTAGGTCGACCGGCACGCAGGGGTACTGCCAGAGGAACGGCGCAGCAGCGGATCGTTAAGCGCTGGCCGTGAAAAACCACTGCTTGATGTCGTCGCGTGTTCGTGGCGCAGAGATGGCTCGGGCCATCGGATCTCGCGAGGCCCCGCAAGTACAGAAGTACCACGAAGTACCGCAGAACACGCTTCTGCGTGCTGCTGCGATGGTCGTTGTCCCAGGAGGCTGAGACTACGACCAGCATGGCTAATCGAATCAAGGAGAACATCTCGTGACCGTGTCTCAGGTGGCTCCCGCCCGCGCCGATCAGATCATCGACTCGGTGCAGCTGGCCGCGACGGTGAATGGGTTTCATTTGGAACCCCGATGCCGCGTATGCCGCAACGACCAGTTACGCAAGAAGGTCAACGACATGTTGGCCACTGGCCTCAGCTACGCCATGATCCTGCGCGCGTTGCAGAAGGACAACGACCAACTCGACAATCGCGACCGCGTCACCATCGACTCGATCCGCAACCACACCGCCCGGCACTTCCCGGTGCAGAACGTCGCCAGGGCCACTTACCGGCGCATCCTTGAGCGCCGGGCCAAGGAAAACGGCGTTGACTTCGTCAAGGGCGTGGCCACGGCCATCACGCCAATGGCCTTCTTCGAGACGGTCATGGCCAAGGGCTACGAGACGCTCGTCGATCCGGGCACCAAGGTGGACGTGAACACGGGCATGATCGCCGCCGGTCGGCTGCAAGCGCTGATTGAATCCCGGGCCGGAAGGACCAGCATGGTGGAGATCATGGCTCAGATGGATCGCATCATCCGGGCCATCCACTCCAGCGTGCCAGAGGAGCTGTGGCCAGAGATCCTGCGAAAGATAGATGGACCTGTCGCGGCTGATACACCGGCGGATGAGCTTGAATACTGTGACGACGCAGAGGACGAGTACGACTCCGTGGATTCAGCGATGGCGGATGAGAAGTGCTGGAATCCGTGCACTGCACCGGCGCTGGCCTGACAAGACGCGGCTAGCTCGGTGCGTACTGGACCATAGGTTCTGAGTCCACGTCGCCGCCTGGTGAGATGATGTTTAGCGCATCGGGCCGCACCTGATAGCGCGTGCCGTCGGCCGGATTGGTGACATCGAAACCACTGGATGTGCGGACAGCGTTCGCCAGTTCGACACTGGCCCTGTCGCTCACGCGAACGCCGCGGTAGTAATAGCTTCCAGGCCCAGCTTGGCAGACCACCACCAAAGATTTGGTGGTCTGGGCCATCAGCGCCGGGGGATTTCCCGGGTCGCAGCGGGCGTAGGACTCCACAAAACCCTGCCCATCAGTTCCTGGCATGTTGAGCCGAGGAGTTGAAGTGGTTGGCTGTGTGGCTGTGAGTTGAGTGGCCGTCGGGGGGTCCGCGACAACGCCTGGCGGAGTGCTACCTGTCCGCCACGCAACGAACGGGAATACGGTTACCTGCCCCTGTTCGCCGCATTCATTGGTCTGGGTGGTCAAAATATCCGTGCCGCGGTAGGTGCTGTTGGGTTGCGGCTCGAACGACAGCGCCTGGGTTGTCGTTTGGTAGTGCTCCGCCCCAGAGTAATCACCGACGATGTAGCAGCGAGTTTGATAGGTCCGGTCGTCGCTCTGCCATCGCCTGTTAACCCAATGCAGCACATAGTTAATGGTGTCCGTGGTTGGTGTTTGGAGGTTTTTGCTATCGAGCAATGTGCCGGTGGCGACACATCCCGCCGATGTACATGCCGACCGGAACCCGAACCAGAGCGAGATGTTGTCGCGAGGGTGCGTTACAGGCTGTCCGTTGATGGTCCCTTTCGAGTAGTCGAAGTCGAGGCGGTAGGTGCCGTCAAGCGGTGGGGCAACAACCACCGATGGTGGTTGGCTGGTTGGTGCTGCAGGGGCGGGCGGCGCGGCCGTACTCGGGCCTACGGTATTGGGCGGACCAGCCGGTGGGTTTCCACCAAGGCCCGTGAAAAGTAGAGCCACCGTGATGATCGCTCCGATTAGTGCCACAGCGATCAGCGCCAAGACGACTGCGCGGAGAGAGATTCGGGGCCGTCGACGCGCATCCACGTCACCATCGGCGGGGATTGGTGCAGGGTGAGGAGCGGCCGCCCGCGTGGTGTGTTCACCGACGGGTGAGGCAGCAACATGTTCGCGCAGCGCCTTGGCGAAATCCCGGCAACTGCTGAAGCGTTGGTTGGGGTTCTTGGCCAACGCAGTCGACAGCGCGGGGTCGAAGCTTGCCAAATCCGGGCGGCGATCGCTGAGCTTAGGAATGGCTGCGTTGAGGTGCTGACCGATGATGGCCACTGGGTTCGAATGCTGATACGGCGGCGCGCCGGTGAGCAAATGAAAAGCGGTGGCAGCCAAAGCATATTGATCGGCGCGCCCATCCAGTTCCAGCCCCATTAACTGCTCTGGGGCGGCGTAGGCAACCGTTCCCACGGTGACGTTGGTCGCAGTAAGTCCACTAGGGTCAGCCAATTCGCGTGCGATTCCGAAGTCCGCCAGAAACACTCGTCGTTTACCCTCGTCGTCCGGTCGGGTGAGCAGGATGTTGGCGGGCTTGATATCACGGTGCAAGAGGCCCTGCTGATGGGCGTAATCGAGGGCCCCCGCAACGGCAGTAATGATCTCGACCGCCTCATCTGGCGGCATGCCAACTGGATAACGGTCCCGCATCAGGCGTGCGGCATCCGTACCATCGACGTACTCCATGGAGATCCACAGCTGCCCCTCAAACTCGCCCCGGTCGTGTACACCAACGATGTGCGGGTGCGAGAGCCCTGCGGCTATGTCGGCTTCGCGGGTGAACCGTTCCCGGAACACGGTGTCAGCTGACACAGCCGACGACAGAACCTTCAATGCGTCACGACGCAGCAGTCTCGGGTGCTGGGCCAGGTACACCTCACCCATGCCCCCGGACCCCAACAGGCGCACAATGGTGTACCCCGCAAACACCTCACCGGGTGCCAATGGCATGGGCGAATCGTAAGGCGCGTACTGGCGGGCCGGACCGCACTCGGAAATGCAGTGAGTTACCGAAGCTGGTGAGCCCCCGATCCAGGGTGAGTAGCGGGCGCGAGAATGGCTCTGTGGCCACACCGCCGATGATTGTGATGGCGGACGGCACACTGTCCATCGATGAGGCGGTCTTGAAGCTAGACGACTACCCGCTGAAGACCCTCTGTCGTTCAGATCATTCAGGTAAGCGCCAGGATCGTAGACAGTGGTTGTGTCCCTCCGGCGGTGTAAAAGAGTTCGGACGTAGGTTCCCTCGGAGACCAGCAAGTCTGAAGGAAGGAACCCACGTCCGTGTCGAAGAGGATGTCGCCTGCGCAGCGGTTGCAGGCAGAGATTGATGAGGTGTTCGCCGGCGGCGAGGACCTGGCAGGTGCGATCGAGCAGGTCGCGGTCCTCGGTGCCCGGTTGCTGTTGCAGGCCGCGATTGAGGCCGAGGTGACCGCATACCTGGGCCGGGACCGCTACGAGCGGGCCGCAGGCTGTGAGGACGCCCGCGCCGGGATGCGCAACGGGTACTGCCCGACCACGGTGAAGACCACCGCGGGGCCGGTGACGTTGGTCCGGCCGAAGGTGCGTGGCACCACCGAGCGGTTCGCCTCCCAGCTGTTCGGGAAGGGGGTGACCAAGACGAACGCCTTGGAGTCGTTGGTGATCGCGGGGTTCGTGCGCGGCCTGTCGGTTCGCGACGTGGAGGCAACCTTAGTGGAGGCGCTCGGCGAGGCCGCCGCGGTGTCGAAATCGACGGTGTCGCGGGTGCGTGAGGAGATCAAGACTCAGTTTGAGGCGTGGTCGGCGCGGGGTCTCGACGACCTGGAGCTGGACTATCTGTTCCTGGACGGGTCGCACTTCAAGTACCACGCGAACGCGTCGGCCGAGCCGGTGCTGGCCGCGTGGGGCATCGACACCGACGGCAAACCGGTGTTCGTCGGGCTGGACGCGGCCGCTAGCGAGTCCCACGACGCGTGGGAAGGTTTCTTGACCGGGCTCGGCGAGCGTGGCCTGGCCTGTCCGCTGCTGGTGATCAGCGACGGCGCGGCCGGGTTGATCGGCGCGGTCGAGCGCACCATGGGCGCCGCGCTGCGGCAGCGGTGTCTGGTGCATCGCGCCAGAAACGTGCTGGCCAAGGTGCCCAAGAACGTGCAAACGGAGGTGAAGGCCGACTACTGGGCGATCTTCGACGTGCCCGAGGAGATCGAGCCGGGCCTGGACGCGGTCGGGTATGTGCAGAAGCGGATCGATGCGTTCGAAAAGCGTTGGCGCGACTCCTATCCGGCGGCGGTGCGGTGCCTGCCCGACGACCGTGACTCGCTGACGGTGTACCTGCGGTGCCCGCGTGAGCACTGGACCCGGGTGCGCCATTCCAATTTCATCGAGCGTACGTTCGGTGAGACCCGCCGACGGGTCAAGGTCATCGGTCGGCTGCCCGGCGAGCACTCCTGCCTGAAGCTGGTGTGGGCGGTGCTCGACCGCGCTTCGACCGGGTGGCGCGGGTTCACCATGACCCCCGCCGGGCTGCGGCTGCTGGCCGACTTGCGGAGGTCGCTGCATGACCCACCTGCCCGACTGCCGCAACGGAATTCGGAGGGTCACGCCGAAACAGGTGTGGCGCCAACCGATTCCACTGCAATCGCATAGAATCACAACCGTAAGTGAGCGGAATCTATGTCCGAACTTTTATACCGCACCTGGGACGCCACCCACGGAGTTAGTCGGGTGCTCACCCAAATGGGAAGGAACGCAATGTGACTGCGCTGCGACGACAGTTGATGGGCTATTTAGCAGGGCAATTCGGTCGTCCGCACGGCCTGGTGGGTCGTGGGGTGGCGATCTTACTCAACCGCACGAGTCGCCGAGCGGTCGAAGCAGCGGTGCAGCTGTCGGCAGCAGCACCGGGTGAGGTCGTGGCCGACATCGGTTTCGGCGGAGGTGTGGGTCTGGGGCTGCTGCTCGACCGGGTCGGTGATAGCGGTGCGGTGCACGGCATCGACATCTCCGCCGACATGCTCGCCCGCGCCAGCTCACACTACTCCCGGGAGGTCGCCGCGGGACGGCTCAAACTCACCAAGGGTTCACTCACGCGATTGCCGCTTGCCGACGGTTGTCTGGGCGCGGCGATCACGGTCAACACGCTGTACTTCGTGCCCGCCCTGGATCAAGCCTTCGCCGAACTGTTTAGGGTGCTGAAACCCCGTGGGCGACTCGTAGTCGGATTGCTTGATCCCGAGGTGATGGCGCGTCTGTGGGTGGGCAGCGGCGTCATGGCGCGACCGGTGGCCGAGATCGCCGCAGCCGTTGAGCATGTCGGCTTCGAGCTCGTGGAGCAGCGTGAGATCACGAAGGCCCCGTTCCGGTTTCATCTGCTGGCCGCACGCCGATAACCGCGAAGCGTAGACACCGCCGACAGCGGCACGCCTGGGCTGAGTCGGTGGCCCGCTCCTATCGGTGGCCGACGCCGGGCAGCGGCCGGGACCGGTCGGGGGCGATGAATGGCGGACGCCAGCCGCGATCCCCGTAACACCCTGTCACATCGTTGGCTTCGCCACCCGGTTGACGACATTTAACGCCGGTCAGCGCCGCGAGCATCTCGCGGTCCCCCCCAGGCCCTGCTCCATCGCCGCACGCCCGGTCGCGGCCGACCCGATCGTGCTGGTCTGCCACGACACGTTCAACCGCGCCCTGCTCGGCCAGATCGACCCCTCGCTGTCGCACGTCAGGCAACGCACCGCCTGCTGCAACGAGCTCAGCCACGGCAACGGCACCTGGCAGGTCGACCGCTACGACATCAAATCCGACGGGCTCGGCGATCAGGCCCGGCGACGGGGTCGTCATTGCCACCGCACCTGATCCGCCGATAACTGCGTCAAAATTGTCTGGCACAGCCAGCCATTCGGATAGAATTGCAAGACACATAGCGAGCGGAACCTACGTCGGGCACTTTTACACCGTTTCTGGGACGCTACCTAGACAGTCGGGTCGGCATTCACCGCGGGTGGTGCGGCCAGCACCCCTCAGGAGGAGGACAACCGTTCGGGCACAGGTCAGCAAGCGCCCATTGCGCAACAACCGGCGAGACGCCCATGGCCGTGATGCTGACTCCGATGGCCCGATTGTGGCAGGCATACCAGCCGTCCCCTACCAGTTGGGCGTCGGTCTCACCAATGTCTGGGGCGTACTGGTGCACATCACGCAGAAATGTCACCTCGGCGGGAGTCAGTGGATCGGCTCGGGCCGGGATGGCGCCAACGACAGTCCATGTCGGCGTTCCCGTCAGAACCAACCCGCACAGCACCGCCGAGGCGATCAGCCCCCGGCCCGAATTCACGGGCTTTCGCATAAGCCCTCCCGAGCAAACTGACACGAACTGGTGACCAATACGCGGACCATGGTTCCTCCCGTTCAGAACGAATAGACGTTTTCGATGCTGACGAACATGCCGTGGCCGGGGAAAAACACATCGCTGTGCAGGCGGCGAGCTGACCAGCGCGGGTGGCCTCGGAGTTGATGTTTCTTCGGGCCACTCGCAGTCGGATTACTAGATCCGATCAAAAGACATGATGACGTGCCGCTGCATGCGGCGACCATCGGACGTCACTAGCAGCGGTGTTGGAAGTCAGTACCAATTCGGCGCGCGCTCACACCGTGGAGTTGACGACAGCCCCCGGCCGGGTGATCTCGCGCGGCCGCACCGCAGGCAGCCGAAACTTCAAGTGGCAGAAGGAAGGAGAATCTTTAATTCACGCCGGCGGTGAGTCACAATTGAGCCATGGACATGGATCGGCGCACGATGCTGTGCGCTATTGCAGCCGTCTTCTTAGCGGCGACGAGCCGGGCTGCGGCCAGTGCCGCCCCGGTCCGGTGGAAAATCCCCTTGGCCAAAGTGCCCGCGCCGGCCGGTGTGCTCACCCGGCTGCCAGGGGATGGTAATCAGATGGCGTGGACTGTCGATGACGGCGTCAGCGTCCCGGTGGTAGAAGCGTTCGCCCAGTTTGCCCACGACACCGGCACCCGGCTGACCTTCTTCATCAATGGTGCCAACAGTTCCTGGTCGGTCAACGCGCCGGCGCTGCGGCCGATGGTCGATTCCGGACAGGTTCAGATGGCCAACCACACCTGGTCACACCCCTACCTCAACCGCATCAGCTTGGGCGCGGTGGCCGATCAGATCCGCCGCAACGCCGATTTCTTGAAAAACACCTACGGGGTCGACGGCACCCCGTTTTTCCGCCCGCCCTACGGCGTGCACAACGCCGACATCGACCGGGTGGCCGCAGATCAGGGCTACACCACGATCACCATGTGGAGCGGCGACCTCCTGGACTGGACGCACGAGAACGAGACCAGCCTGGTCGCCAACGCCGGGAAGTTCTTTCAGCCCCAACAGATCGTGCTCACCCATGCCAACCTGCCCACCATCGCCCACTGCTATCCGCAGTTGCTCGACCTCATCCAAAGCCGCAATTTGCAGACCGTGACCCTCAACGACGTCTTCAGTTAAGAGACGGCGCTTCTGTGGTGCTGCGCCGCGGCCGGGCCATCATCCGTTCATCTTCGGACTCGTACGGATAAGGGGGGGTTTACCCGAGGTCGCATTCCAAGTAGGACTCAGCGTGTGAGCGGCCGGGAACCAACGATGCGGTGATCAACAGTGTCCTCGTTGAACAGGAAACGACTGATCTCCTCGGAGGAGACTGAGTCTTCGAGATGAAAGAGCCGGTAGGTGTTGTGGTCGACTTCGTCCTTCGGGGTGGCGGTCAACCCGACCAGCAGCGAGTCGAACCAAGAGAAGATCGCCCGATACTTTTGGTAGACCGAGCGGTGCGCCTCATCGATGACCACCAGGTCGAAATAACCCGGCCCGAAAGTCCTGATCCCGGAGCCGGTGTCATTGATCAGGTTCATCATTGTCGGGTACGTGCACACGTACACCCGCCCGTCGCTGGCCTTTTCGGTGACCAGGTTCACCGTGGTGGCATCGGGCAGATGCGTCTTGAACGCATTCACTGCTTGGGTCACCAGTGTTGTTCGGTCGGCCAAGAACAGGACCGTCTTGACCCATCCCGCCTCCATCAGCTGCTTGGCCAGGGCGATGATCGTGCGCGAGGCCGAACCCCTCATGGGACCGCTGATTGGTGATCTGCTTTGGCTAGCTTTGCGGCATTCCTTTTGAAACCGAGGCGATCAGTGCTGCCGAGCGCGCCACCGGAACCTTGCCGGGTGCGCGGAATATCGCGGTAGCCTTCGCCGACCTTGTCGGGTTCACGCGCCTGGGAGAGGCCTTGACGCCGGAAGAGTTGGGACTGGTAGCGACACGGCTCGCGGATTTGGCTCGCAATGTCGTTGGCGATCCCGTCCAGTTCGTCAAGACAATCGGCGACGAAGTGATGCTGGTCAGCCCAGACCCAGCGAAGCTACTTACCGCCGTTCTCGAGCTGATTGACGCCGCGGCGGCGGACAGCTTCCCCAAGCTACGGGTGGGAATCGCGTTCGGACCCGCGGTCAGCCATGCCGGCGATTGGTACGGCAACCCCGTGAATCTGGCGAGCCGCGTAACTGGCATTCCAACTCCCGGTGCGGTGCTCGCGACCGAGTCGGCCCGCAACGCGATCGGCGACCCAGCAGGTATCGAATGGTCATTCACCGGCGCGCGTCAGATCAGGGGTATTCGAGGCGAGGTGCGGCTGTTCCGCGCCCGCCGCACGTCGGTAGATCAATCGGTTTGATTTCGGCCTGGTACGGCGCCCGCGCGTCGCGCATCGTGTGTTCGGCGCGGCGGACTGCGGCATGGCCACCGGTGATCGTTCGCGCCACCGGATGAGTCCAGTCGGCCCATGACCTTCCTGCGAAATAGCGCGTAGGCCGACCTGTAATCTCCGAGGTCACGTGGCCAGATGATGGGGCCAGATGAGTTTGTCCGGGCGTGTTCTAGCGCAGCAGCGCGCGGGACATCGCAACCCCCTGAATCTGGTTGGTGCCCTCGTAGATCTGGGTGATCTTGGCGTCGCGCATGAATCGCTCGACGGGGAAATCGATGGTGTAGCCGTGACCACCGAACAGTTGCACGGCATCGGTGGTGACCTCCATCGCGACATCGGAGGCAAAACACTTCGACGCCGCCGAGATGAAGCCAAGGTTGGGTTCGCCGCGCTCGGCGCGAGCCGCCGCGGTGTACACCATGAGCCGGGCCGCCTCCACCTTCATCGCCATATCGGCAAGCATAAACTGCACACCCTGGAAATCGCTGATCGATGTGCCGAACTGCTTGCGGTCCTTGGTGTATGCGATCGCGGCGTCCAACGCCCCCTGAGCAATACCCACCGCCTGCGCACCGATCGTCGGACGCGTGTGATCCAACGTGGCCAACGCCGTCTTGAACCCCGTCCCGGGCTCGCCGATGATCCGATCCCCAGGAATACGACAGTTCTCGAAGTACAGCTCGGTGGTCGGTGAGCCCTTGATACCCAGCTTGCGTTCCTTGGGACCGACTGTGAATCCTTCATCGTTCTTGTTGACCATGAATGCCGAGATGCCCTTGGCGCCCTTGTCCGGGTCGGTGACCGCCATCACGGTGTACCAGGACGACTTGCCGCCGTTGGTGATCCAGCATTTGGCCCCGTTGAGGATCCAGTCGTCACCGTCGGCCTTGGCTCGTGTCCGCATTGCCGCGGCGTCGCTGCCGGCCTCGCGCTCCGAGAGAGCATAGGAGGCCAGCGCTCCGCCCGAAGCAATCGACGGCAGCACCTTCTTCTTCAGGTCTTCCGAGCCGCGCAGGATGAGGCCCATCGTGCCCAGCTTGTTGACAGCGGGGATCAGCGAGGCCGATGCATCGACGCGGGCCACCTCCTCGATGACGATGCATGCCGCCACCGAGTCAGCGCCTTGACCGCCGTACTCCTCGGGCACGTGCACCGCATTGAAGCCCGATGCGTTGAGCGCATCGAGGGCCTCCTGCGGGAAGCGTGAGTTCTCGTCGACGTCGGCCACGTACGGAGCGATTTCCTTTTCCGCCAAGCTCCGGATCGTCGCACGCAGTTCTTCGTGCTCCCCGGGGAGGCGGAAGAGCAACTCCGGGTCGGGCATGCTGGTGACCACCTTCCAGGTGTCCTGATGCAGCTCGCCGCGTTCGATCTACCTACCGAGGTCATCTCGGTTGACGATGGCGTTGCGAAGGATGCCGATATTTTCGACCTCGACCTCAACGACGTCACCCGGGGTTAGGAATCGGGGTGGCTTCATGCCGACCCCGACGCCCCCTGGCGTACCGGTTGCGATCACGTCGCCCGGGCGCAATGAGACGGTGTCGGTGATGTAGGTGATGATCTGTGCGACGGAGAAGATCAGATCGCGAGTGTTGCCGTCTTGCATCGTCTCCCCGTTGACGCGGGTCTGGATCCGGAGGGCGCCAGGGTCTGGAAGTTCGTCGGCGGTCACCAACACAGGACCGATGGGCCCTGATCGGTCCGCGTTCTTGCCCAGCGTGAACTGAGAGGTGTCGAGCTGCTTGCGGCGCGCGCTGAGATCGTTGAAGGCGGTGTAGCCGAGGACATGCTGCAGTGCATCGGCCTCCGTTGCCGCCCAGACGTTATCGGCGATCACCGCGGCAAGTTCGACCTCCCAGTCAAGTCCTTGTTCGTTCGGCGGCACCGGGATCTCCGTGCCGTCGGTCACCAGGGTGGATTCCCACCGTCCGAAGATCATCGGGAACTTCGGCAGATCCAGCCCCGCAACGGATTTCGATTCGTCGGCGTGTGAACGGTAATTGATGCCGACACAGAACACCCGTGCAGTGATCGGCACCGGGGGTGCCTGTTCGACATCGGACAGACGCAGCGGAGTACCGCCCGGTGCGACAAGGGCTGCCCGGGTGTCGCGGTAGAAGTCGGCGGCGGTGCCGAGTGGGATCAGCTTGTCATCGTTGACGGCGCCGATGTGGCGGGTCCCATTCTCGAGGTATCCGATCAGCCGCATGTTATGTCCTTAAGTTCGTAGGTGCAGTTACTTCGTGTTGTTACGTTGTGCTGTGACCCGGGTGGGTCGGGTGAGGCGAATGTTTGTTTGCCGGCCCGCTGGTGCGGCTTGAAAGGACTGGCCGCCCGGCCCGCCTGGACTTCCTCGGGCCGCTGATTGAGATCTGCGATGTGATCGCTTGTTTAAGGAAATGCCGGCGAGGTTGTCCGTGGGGATCATGTTGGGAGACAAGTGAAAAGAGGTTCGATGACGGCTGCTCAGTTGTGGGCCGGTGTGGATGTCGGCAAGGAGGCGCATTGGGTGTGCGTGGTCGACGACACCGGTGCGGTGGTGTTGTCGCGCAAGCTGGATAACGACGAGCAACCCATCCGTGCACTGATCGGTGAGATCGACGCGTTGGGTAAGCAGGTTGCCTGGACGGTGGACTTGACCACCGTGTACGCGACTCTGCTGCTGACGGTGTTGGCCGATGCCGGTAAGTCGGTGCGCTATCTGGCGGGCCGGCAGGTCTGGCAGGCCTCGGTGACCTACCGCGGTGGTGAGGCCAAGACCGACGCCAAAGACGCCCGGGTGATCGCCGATCAATCGCGGATGCGCGGTAGCGATCTGCCGGTCCTGCATCCCGACGATGACCTGATCACCGAACTGAGGATGCTCACCGCCCATCGCGCGGATCTGGTGGCTGATCGCACCCGCACGATCAACCGGCTGCGCCAACAGCTCGTGGCGGTGTGCCCGGCGTTGGAACGGGTCGCTCAACTGACACAGGATCGTGGCTGGGTGGTCTTGCTGTCGCGCTACCAACGGCCGAAAGCTATTCGGCAGAGCGGCAGTACACGTCTGACGAAGATCCTGACCGACGCCGGGGTGCGTAACGCGCACACGATCGCTGAGGCCGCTGTCGCTGCCGCGAAGACCCAGACGGTGCGGCTGCCCGGCGAAGAGGTCGCCGCCGGACTGGTCGCCGAATTGGCGCAGGGGGTGATCACCCTCGATGACCGCATCAAGACCACTGACGCTGACATCGAGGGCCGATTTCGCAACCATCCGCTCTCCGAGGTGATCACCAGCATGCCCGGCATCGGATTCCGGCTCGGCGCTGAATTCCTCGCCGTCGTCGGTGATCCAGCGCTGATCGGGTCGGCCGACCAACTGGCCGCCTGGGCCGGGCTGGCTCCGGTTGCTCGGGATTCGGGAAAACGCACCGGACGACTGCACACCCCCAAGCGCTACAGTCGCCGATTGCGCCGAGTGATGTACATGTCGGCGTTGACCGCGATCCGCTGCGACCCCCACTCGCGGGCCTACTACCAGCGCAAACGCGACCAAGGTAAGCGGCCGATCCCGGCGACCATCTGCCTGGCCAGACGCCGCACCAACGTCCTGTACGCCCTCATCCGCGACAACCGCACTTGGCAACACGATTCACCCCCCATCACCACGACGGCGGCTTGACAACCTCATTGAGAGTCCTTTCGTCGAGGGCGAGCACCGGCTTTATGTCAGTTGGGCCGGAAGCCGAAATCAACGCCGGAAACGGTCTCGTCCCAGCGTGTGGTGATGTATTTGGGCTGTGTGTAAAAGCGCCAGGCGGCGTTGTTCAGTCCGGTGTCACCGAACACCGAGTTCTTCCACCCGGCGACCGCATAGGGTGCCACCGGCACCGGGATCGCGACGTTGACGCCCACCATGCCGACGGCGGCCTCGCGTTGGAACCTACGGGCGGCGAGTCCCGAACGGGTGAATATCGAGGCCCCGTTGCCGTATTCGTGGTTGCGGATCAGCCTGAGTGCTTCGTCGAGGCTGTCAACGCGGACGATGCAGACGACCGGCCCGAATACCTCGGTGCGGTAGATGGCTGAATTGGGATCGACGTGGTCGAAGACGGTCGGCCCGACATAGAAGCCGTGTTCATAACCCGCCACGGTTTCGGAGCTGCGATCGACCACGACGTCGGTACCGGAGTTTTTGGCCGCCACCACGATGTCACGAATCCGGGTTTGTGCGGCTGCGGATACAACGGGGCCGATGTCGGATGCGGGATCTGAACCGGGGCCGACTACGGTTGCCTCCGCGCGGGATTTGAGCGCTGCGGCGAGGGCGTCACCGATATCACCGACGGCCACCGCCACTGAAACGGCCATGCAGCGCTGACCGGCGGCCCCGAAGCCGGCTGACGCGATCGCATCGGCGGCAACGTCAAGAGGCGCATCCGGCATCACCACGAGGTGGTTCTTGGCGCCGCCGAATGCTTGGACTCTCTTGCCCGCGTGGGCAGCTCGCTCGTAGACGGAGTGCGCGACCGGTGTGGAGCCCACGAATGAGACGCCCGCGACCTCGGGTGCATCGATGAGGGCTTCGACGACGCTTCGTTCGCCGTGTACCACAGAGAAGATGCCGTCGGGGATGCCGGCTTCCTTGGTGAGTTCGGCAATTCTGATAGCCGGGCCCGGATCGTGTTCGCTGGGTTTGAGAATGAACGCATTCCCGCTTGCGATCGCCAGACTTGCCATCATCAGCGGAAGCATGAGCGGGAAATTGAACGGAGTGATGCCCAGCACGACGCCTAGCGGGTGCAGGGTGGAGAAGGTGTCGATGCTGTGGCCGGTCTGCTCGGACATCGCGCCCTTGAGCACTGCGGGGACACTGCAAGCCAATTCGACGGATTCCAGTGCCCGGTCCACCTCGCCTCGGGCGTCGTCGAGCGTCTTTCCGTGCTGGGCGGTGATGAGTTCGGCGAGTTCGGTGCGGTTGCCACGGATGAGGTCGCGTAGGGCGTAGAGCCGCTGCGCCCGCTTCGCCGCGGGCACATCGGCCCATGCACGGGATGCGTGGGAGGCCGAAGCCGCCGCCTGCTTGAGGGTGGAGTCATCGGCGACGACGATATCCGCGATTTCGCGGCCGGTGGCCGGATCGGTGACGGGGATCGTCGTACCCGAGGACGGCTGGGGTCGCCCGTCGATCCAATGCGGAATTGTCGTCATAGCGGCTGTCCAGTTCGGTGCTAAGCGTGGGTCACGAGATGGTCGGGGCGTGCTTGCCGACGACGCCGTCGAATACCTCGACTACGGCATCATTTGCGATCGAGTCATGGTCTTCGGCAGACCCGCGCGCCCGCCACGTCTCGTAGGCGATTTCACGCGCGATCTTGCCGTCGCGCATCATGAAGCAGTGCACAAGGCGCACGCTCAGTTTGGTGCCCACCGGGTAGGGGAGGTTGGGCATCTTGTCACCGACCACAGTGACGTAGGCGATCTGATCGTCGAACACGAATTCCTCAGTCGCAAAACGACGTAATGCGATCGTCTTGTCGTAGACGAGTGTTTTGAAGATGTCCTGGTAGGCGGCCTTCACATCGGCGGCGTTGAGATAGACCTGACCCCGACTCGGCGCCTCCCACACGATGTCATCGGTGTAGAGGGCGATCGCCTTGTCAACGTCGTCGGGATTCTCATTGTGGAAGTGCGCCTGCACGACAGCGAGATTGCGCGCCACGATCTCCTCGTGGGAGAGCGCCGAGTCAGGGCGCGTATCGACGACCACGTCCTCGACCGAGAGGGTTACCTTGCCTGCCGGCATCATGCCGACTTGACTGCGGAGATCTCGAATTCGAGGATGACTTTGTCGCCGACCAGTACGCCACCGGTATCCAGCGGAGCGTTCCACTCGACGCCAAAGTCCTTGCGGTTGATGGCCAGTGAGCCCTCGAAACCGATCCGGTCATTACCGAACGGATCGTGGGCCGCGCCCTGGAACTCCAACGGGAAGTTCACGCGCTTGGTGACACCCTTGATGGTCAGATCGCCGGTGACCTGAAAGTCGTTGCCACCAGAGTGAGTGATCTGCGTCGAGGCGAACGTGATGGTCGGGTAGTTGGCGATGTCGAGGAACTCGTTGCTGCGCAGGTGCGTATCGCGCTGCTCATTGCGGGTGTCAACGCTGTCGACTTTGATAGTGACGCTGACATGAGAGTTACCGGGCTCATCTCCGTCGATCGTGGTGCTGCCCTCGAACTCGTTGAATGCGCCTCGGACCTTGGTGATCATCGCGTGGCGGGCGACAAAGCCAATCCGGGTGTGGGTGGGGTCCAGGGCATATTGGCCGGTCAGAGCGTGGAACTCGGTGGTGCTCGTGGTCATGGATGTCTCCTTACTGGTATCTTGCGACTGTATCAGACTCATGCTCAAACTGTATACAGTTATTGGTTCCTTGGGTTCAGCCGACCTGGGCTTGGCAGCGCAACTATCCTATTGTTGGATAGCACATTCAACGTGATGCTGCACGGTCTGATTTGGAATTACGCCCTGTCCTAGGCGTCAATTCTGTATGCAGATTCTGGGTCGGGAATTCTGAAGTCACCCGGGCCGCCCTGCCCAGTTCCACCACCCCGTCGAGGTGATCGGGTTCGTCCACGGCATCTCGGTCGAGCACCGTCTGTGAACCCCGACCCTGCAGCAGGTGCTTCACCGGGACTTCGAGCTTCTTGCCGGTTCGGGTATGCGGGATCCCGGGCACCTGGATCACGACATCGGGCACATGCCGTGGTGAGACCTTCTGGCGGATAACGTCTTTGATTTGCCCCACGAGGGCTTCATCAAGTACGGCGCCGGGCCGAAGCTGTACGAACAGTGGCATCCAGTACGAGCCGTCCGGCTCCTCGATGCCGACGATCAGGGACTCGGCGACCGCATCGATGGTTTCGACCGCCCCGTAGATATCTGCGCTTCCCATTCGCACACCGTGTCGATTGAGGATGGCGTCGGATCGCCCGTGTACCACCACGGAACCGCGGTCGGTGATTGTCACCCAGTCGCCGTGGCGCCAAACGCCGGGGTAGTGCGAAAAATACGCCTCCCGATAGCGGGCTCCGTCGGGGTCGTTCCAGAACCCGATCGGCATGCTGGGCATGGGACGAGTGACCACGAGTTCGCCGACTTCTCCGATGAGCGGCTCGCCGGTGTCCGACCAGGCTTCCATGGCGACCCCAAGGTTGCGGACCGACATTTCGCCCGCCCACGTCGGTACTGTGAGTGCTCCCGAGGGCAGCGCCGCTGACGCCCACCGATGAGCGTGTGCGGGAAGAGGCGCACCGGTAGTGCTCAGGATGCGAAGGGACTTCAGGCCTAGTTGCGCTGGATCGAGGCCTGAGTGTTGGCCTGCTTGCAAGTATCCCGGACTGGTTCCGAATACGGTGACGTCCAGTCCGGCCACAATCTTCCACAGCGCCGAAGCATCGGGGTAGGTGGGGGAGCCGTCGTAGCACACGATGCTGGCGCCCAAGGCCAATGCGGAAAGCTGGAAATTCCACAGCATCCAGCTCGGCGAGGTGTACCAGAAGAACCGGTCTCCTCGGTGAAGGTCGTAGTGCAGGCCAAGCGTTTTTAAGTGCTCGATGAGTACACCGCCGTGGCTGTGCACAAGACCTTTGGGAATCCCGGTGGTCCCCGAGGAGAACAGCACCCACAGTGGGTGGTTGAACGGCACCGGCGTCGGCGCAGCGGCTGGGTAGTCAACGGCCAATGCCTGCTGCCAGGATAGCCAGGCCGAATCCGGCAAGGGCTCACCCAGCCGAGTGATCATAATCTGAGCGACAAGGCTTTCCGACAAGTCGTGACGCAAGCGCTCGGCGTCGCCTCGCCGGTCGTGGGCCTTACCGTTGAAGCGGTATCCATCAGCGGCGATCAGTGCCTTGGGTGACAACTGGCGGAACCGGTCACGCGCAGCCGACGGTGCATAGTCCTGGCCGACCGAAGACCAAATCGCACCGATCGAGGCGGTCGCCAGGAACGCCACGATGGCTTCGGCGACATTGGGGACATACCCCACCACCACATCGCCAGAGCCGAGCCCACTGCTGCGCAACGTAGCCGAGACGGCACACACCTGCTCGCGCAGCTCCGCACGGGTGATGTTCTTGACAGCCCCTCGCTCATCGACGTCAACCAGCGCCTCGTCCTGTGGATCGCCGGCGGCCAGAATGCGTTCGGCGAAGTTCAGGTGTGCACCGGTGAACCACTGAGCGCCCGGCATCATATCTGCGGCCAGAACCTCGTCGTAAGAAGTGACTTGGTCTAGTCCGAAGAAGTCCCAGACTGCGGCCCAAAACGCCTCCAGATCCGTGGTCGACCACTCCCACAGATCCTCGTAGGTGTCCAAGTTAAGGCCGCGCCGCGCCAGGAAGTCCTGGAAGTCAACGAGTCCCAGGTGCGCGGGTCGGGTCGGCGGTGGCCGCCAGAGTGGTACCGACGCAGCGGACATCTCCGGTTCGATCAAGGGCACGGCCAGATTCCTCTACAGCTGCCTATTCGTGGTCATCTAGAGTGCTGGACACGCAACGCCTTACGGCGAATGCGATCCCGTCATCAGGGCCGCGAGATCCTCAGGCGCCAGGAACGAGGGAGGCGGAGGTGGCCCCCAGTTGTACAGGCCTTTGGAACCCTCCCACACGCCCGCCTGCCATAGCGCGTCGTCGACGATGCAGTCGATATCGGAGTAGTACTCAGTGAAGTTGCCCCCCGGATCCTTCAAGTACCAGAAGAAGTTCGAGCCGATGTGATGACGGCCCAGACCCCAGACGTGGCGCTCGGGGTGTTCGTGGAGCATCGCCGTCGCGCCGCGTCCCACCTCGTCTACGTCGTCGACTTGCCAGGCCGTGTGGTGTACGAACGGAATTGGAGCCTGTTGCACCAGCACATTGTGATGATCGGTGGAACAGCGCATGAATGCCGCAAGGCCGGTCAGGGTATCGCTGATCTTGAATCCGAGGCCGTCGGTGAAGAAACGCTGTGATGCGGCCGCATCCGTCGACCCTATGACCACATGACCCAGCTTGCGGGGCCGCACCCGCTCCGTCCGCAGGATGCCAGCCGCGCGCTCATTGGTTCTGGGAGTCGAGCCCGGTCGGTTGTAGACGGGCGGCGGACTGGGTTCGGAAGCGATCCGCGGTGCGATCTCCACCCGCACCGTCACCTCTGTACCTGGGTCCACCGCGGTGATCACATCGTCCATGCTCCGAAACGACACCTCAAGCGCGGCAAGGGAAGACGCAATGCGGTCGAGATCGTCAGGATCGTCGGCACCGATACCAAGGGTGTGGAGCCGGCGTCGGCGACTGGCGACGATGCGCAGTTGTTCACCCCCGTCCACCGTGGCGAACGTCGCCTCGGCAGCGTCGGTGGGCGTCGTCCGGGTGAGGCCGAACTCGGCGTAGTACTCGGCGGTCTTCGGCACGTCGGGCACGCCGAGGGTGATCTGGGTCAGACGATGTAGCGGCATAATTGGTTCCTCAGTCGACCGGCCGGGTCACCGGGCGTTCGGTCCGCGTGACGGCATGATGGCCTCGTCGCCGCTGGCGAGACCAAGGGCCGAACGGGCCGTCTCGCCGTAGAACCAGTCGGTGAGCATCGAGTCTCGGTGGGCGGTTGCGGTGGTCAAGTCACGGAAAACCCGTTCCATGGGTTCCCCGTTGGACAATGCGTTTGCCCCGACCGTGGGAACCATGATGTCGGTCAGCACCCTCCACACGTCGAGTCTGACTTCCCGGCCCTGGTTGCACAGCAACAGATCCTCATCCCGGGTGAACGGTTGCCCACCGTCGGCGGCGCGCTGGCAGATCTCCATGTGCCTCTCAGCGCAGCGCAGCAGCGCCGCCTCCGCATTGGCGATCCGGGTCAACGCCTCGCCATACCACCGCTGAAAGTCGGGGTCCAGCACGCGTGGCCGGAACGGCGGCATGGCCGTCTTCTTCTCCCGGATGATGCGCTCGTATTCGTCGAGGGCCAGGTAGGCGCCGCCGACCTCGACCGCGGCCAACGTCATCACGAAAGCGCCCATACTGCGGCCGGCATAGATCGGCTGTTTGTGCAGACGCAGACCCTCGGTTCCGTTCCCGACGTCGGGATTGAGCAGGTCGAAGTTCTCCAGCACGTAGTGCTCGGGCAACGTCGCGGCGTCGAATTTGATCGTGTGTGATCCGGAGCCCTTGAGTCCGATCGTGAATCCCCAATCGTCGACAATGTCGAACGTGTCGCGTGGTGCCGCGAACGCGGCCTGACGAGGGGGGCCTTTCGGATCGTCAATGATCAACGCCTGACCCATGTAGTGCGTCGAGATCGGGATACCTGAAGCGAAGGACACTCGGCCGGTCAACGACCAGCCGTCAGAGGTTTTCGTCAGTGGCCCGACCGGGGCCGCCACCCCTGCGGCACGGAAGTCTCCCAGGTTGGGCAGACCTTTATTGAAGATCTCGTCCTGAGCTTGCTCCGGCCACCACGCCGCCACCTGCAAGGCATGTGCGGCTGCCAGGGCGTAGCACCAGCCCGAGGACATGCACCCGCGCGCGACTTCGATCACCACCCGCACGAACGTGGGCAGCTCGAACTCGTATCCGCCGTATTTGCGCGGCACGTAGACGCGGTACAGGCCGGCGTCTTCGATCGCCTGATGAAGGTCTTGGGAGTAGAAGGTGCGTGCCTCGGTGTCAGCTTGCTGCTCACGGAACCGTTCCCGCAGCGCAGCCGCCCGAGCCACCAGGTCGTTCGGCGACAGTTCCGGATCGGCCATCACCGGGCTCACAGGCTTGGCGCCCTCCAGCAACTTCTCGGCGGCCGTCATGGTCATTGTGTGCTCTCCTTGGACGGAATCGGATGCCGGTTGGATAAATCCGGAGCCCGCCCAGCGTCTGCGTTGCAACGAGCTCGCGTTTAGCCTTTGTACCACATGATTGCTCCGACTGTATACAGGTTAACCGCTGAGGCCCCTGAGCATCGGGCCAGATACGCGCCTTCGAGCAGGATAAGCGGAAAAAGTTCGTTCTAGTCTGTATACAGATATCGAGCAGACTGATACAGTTCGGCGGGTCCAGACGTGGTGGCTGTCACAGATGCTTAGGCAGGGCATGCCTGAGCCAACGCCGTCGCACCGGGGCCACTCGCAACCAGCAAGAGGGAGTTTGATCGAACATGACCACCCACGCGATCACGTTCAACCCATTCGACCCGGAGGTCATCAACGACCCGTATCCGTTCTACGCCGCACTGCGGGGTGACAACCCCATCTACCACATCCCCGAACTGGGCTTCCACGTCCTTCTGAGCTACGCGGCCAACGACTACGCGCTGCGCAATCCGGCCCAGTTCAGCTCCTCGGTGGTCTCGATGGTCCTCACCGGTCAGTACAACCCCGTGCCCGAGGACGGCCTGATGCTGCTCAACGCTGATCCCCCCGAGCACACACGGCTTCGGCGACTCATCTCCCCCCGCTTCACCCCAAAGGCGGTCGCGGCCATGTGTGCGACCATCGAAGGCTTCGTCGACGAGGCGCTCGAAACCATGTGCAGCAGTGCCGAATTCGACTTCAACGCCATCCTCGCCAAGCCGCTGCCGATCCAGACGTTCTTCACGCTGGCCGGTGTACCGCGCTCCCAACATGCGCAGTGTAAGGCCTGGTCGGATGCGATCATCGAAGCCAGCCGTTACGCGGCCGGCCAGCAACTCCCTGACGCCGAGACGGACGCCCGCCTGAGACGCGCCACAGAAGAGTACGAGCAGTTCCTGCGCGACCTTGTCGCCTCACGACAAGAACATCCCGCCGACGACCTGACGTCGGGACTGGTTCACGCCGTCGATGAGGGCGATATGTACTCCGAGGTCGAGGTTCGCAAGATGTTGCACCTGCTAGTGATTGCCGGAACCGAGAGCACACAGAAGTTGTTGGCCAACATGGTATTGACTTTCGCCAAGTTCCCTGACCAGTACCGCCGCGTAGTAGAAGACCGCTCGTTGATTCCCAATGCGGTCAGGGAGGTCCTGCGCTACGAGGGATCGGGGCTACACATGCCACGTCTGGTCACCGAGGACGTCGAACTTTTCGGCACGGTGATTCCGGCAAACACGTTGTGCCTGATGGGTTTTGCCTCGGCCAACCGCGACCCGGAGAAATTCGAGAATCCCGAGGTTTTCGACGTCACCCGCGACCCGCGCGGTGCGCTGGCTCACCACATGGGCTTCGGTGCCGGTATCCACCGCTGCCTGGGAGCCCACCTGGCCACCCTGCAGACCGAAATCGTCTTGGAGAAGCTCGTTGAGGCATTCCCCAACGGATTCAGTTGGGACCCAGAGCAGATGGTGCGCGACGACGTATTCTTCATGCGCGGGCCCGTCAAGCTCGTGGTGTCAGCCAACTGATCAGCCGGCGGGCCGATGATCTCGCTTGATTCTGCGGTCTTGGATTCTGGACGGCTGAGGAAGGCTTTCGCTTGCTTCCCCACCGGCGTTGCCGCTGTGTGCAGTCTGGTGGACGGAGAACCGGTGGGGATGGCTGTCAGTTCTTTTGCACCGGTGTCGCTGTCGCCGCCCCTGGTGTCGGTGTGCGTCCAGAAGACGTCGGAGACGTGGCCAAAGCTCCGGTGCGGGCCGCGCCTGGGACTCAGCGTGCTGGCCGGGCATCAAGAGGCCGCCTGCTGCGCGTTGTCGAGCAAGACCGGTGACCGGTTCGCCGAATCGACCTGGGAAACCAACGAATACGGTGCAGTCTTCGTTCTTGACGCGGTGGGGTGGTTCGACTGCACCGTGTACACCGAGATCGAGGCGGGCGACCATATCATCGTCCTCGTCGAAATCCACCGGTTGTGGACCGATTACGACAGTGATCCGCTGGTGTTTCACGGCAGTCGATACCGCAGGCTGGCGGCAAGCCCGGAAGCGGCCGACGCTACATGACTATTCGGTTGGATGCGGAAATACCTGAGACGCTTATGGATCCGCCGAACCTCGGCAGCGTGATCGAGGCGCTGGCCGCTGGCCAACCCATCGTGTTGGTCGATGACCGGACCAGTTCTGGGGCCGCTGCGCTAGTTTCCGCCGCCGAGGCGGCCACGCCGCACCTCATCGCATTTATGGTTCGCCACACCTCGGGCTTTGTGTGCGTTGCCCTTCCCGAGAATGACTGTGACCGCCTTCGACTACCGCTGCAGACTGACAGCACCGACCCCACCGCCCCCCGGTTCTGCGTGACCGTGGATGCCGTTGAGGGGGTGACTACCGGTATTTCAGCAGCTGATCGGGCGCGCACCGTGTCCGCCCTTGCCGATCCTGCCGCTACCGAATGCGATTTCGGTCGCCCAGGGCACGTTGTTCCCGTCCGCGCCCGCCAGCGGGGACCGCTGACCACGGCAGGCGTAGGCGACGTCGTGCTCGATCTCGTGGTGCTTGCCGGGACGAGGCCAGCCGCTGTCTTCGCCGAAATGACCGACACGGACTGGGACGCGGCGAACCAGGGCTCAGAGTTGGCTGTCTTCGCTCACGAATACCGTCTACCGATCGCTACCGTTAGCGACGTGGTTATGGTCCGCCAGCCTAACGATCCACAGCTGTTGCGTACCAGCGACACCTTGGCCGACTCGGCATCGGGTAAGTTGCGGATCGTCCAGTACCGAAGTGTCATCGACGGCATCAGCCATGTCGCCGTGCTGGCCGGCGAGATCTCCTCTGACACAGAGGTACCCGTGTACGTGCACACCGAGTGCCTCCCCGGAGACGTGCTCGGCTTGCCGACATGCCGGTGCCGGACGCACCTTGAAAACGCACTGATGCGCATCGAAGCGGACGGCAACGGCGTGGTCATCTGCCTCGGTACCATCGAGCCGCACTGTTGTGGCCAGATCGCTGCTACCGCAGGCGTTGTTCCTCACATCCTTCGCGACCTTGGTGTCACAGCAAGGTGACTCGTAGCAGGAGCATAGTTGACCGCGACAGCCGAAACCCGGGAGTTTTTTTGGCGTTCTGGACGTCGAGACCAGTCGCAACGCCTGCCAACCTGATCGATACCGATCAAGACGTCAGGGCAATAAGCTCGTGCTGCACGGCGCCATGACCCTGAACTTGGTATCTTTGTCAAATGACTCAGCATGAGCGGGGCCTGCATCACGTTGGCAGCTCTGGCCCGCCAGACACGGTGGGAGCCAGCCAAACCGCGCCTGGCGACGACGAGAGCGACTATCAGCAGCGAAAATCATCGGCGACAGACCCGTCGATCGCATCCACCGCATACGCGAAGTTGCGTGAGCTTATCCTGTGCGGCGAGCTCACGCCGGGAGAGCCGATTTCGCAGGTGCAACTCGCCCACGCGATGGGCGTCAGCCGGACACCGCTTCGTGAGGCACTGAGGAAGCTCGAGCGGGAGGGCCTCATCGAAGCTCCGCCCCGGCGTAAGGTCAGCGTCGCGCCGGTGTCGCCGGCCACCATGGACGAGCTCTACGGCATGCGCATCATCAATGAGGCACTTGCCTTGGAGGTCACCGTGCCTGTCATGTCGGCCGAGGACCACCGATTCCTGAAGAGCGCATTGCAGAGCATGGAAGAACACGCTGCGGCGCGTGACCTCCAGCGGTGGGAAGCGTGGAACGATGCGTTCCACGCGCGACTCGTCTCCCGCGCCGGCCCGCGAATCCGGCAGCAATACGCCGAGCTTTCAGACTATTCGCGCCGGTACCGGCGTCTCTATGCGCGTCAGGACGCCAGCGCGTGGGCGGTGGCAAGCACCGAGCATGAGGCGATCGTCGAGGCCTGTCTGCGCCGCGATGCAGACGCCGCCGCTTCGGAGCTGGCGCGTCATTTGTCGCATACCGCTTTGGTGGTGCTTGCGCGGATCGCGCCCGAATACGATCCGGTCCACATCCGGGCTGCAGTGCGAATGATCGTAGGCCGCGGCGAGTCAGCCACCGGCACCCCCAGCTAAGGTTTGGCCGGCGTCCGTCCCCCCTGGTTCCGCGCCGCCGGACCGCGAGATGCCACCATGTGCGGTATGACCCCAGACAACACCCCTCGCGGAGGTGGCGGGCAGGACGCCGAACTCGACTTTCCGATGACCATTTACCTGGTCAAGCGGCTGCAGCTACTCCTGCAAGGGCTCGTGGACAGCGCACTGGCGCCGACCCGGTCACTGGAGGCCTACAAGATCATCGGCACGACCACCGATGGGACGGCGTCATGACCGCCGCCACCACCAACGCCAAGCCAGTGGCTCCGAAGTCGGTGGCACCACTGGCCGCCGATCTCGATGCCGCGCTGCGCCGGTTGAAGCTGGCCACGGTGCGGCGCAACGCCGCCGAGGCGCTCCAAGCCGCCAAGACCCAACGCTGGACCCCCGAAGAAGTCCTACGGACATTGGTAGAGGCCGAGATCGCCGCCCGCGATGCCTCCAACACCGCCAACCGACTCAAAGCCGCCGCCTTCCCGGTCACCAAATCCCTCGATAGGTTCGACGTCACCGGGTCGTCGGTCACCCACGCCACCTTCGACTACCTATCGAGTCTGGAATGGATACGCGCACAACAGAATCTGGCGATCATCGGCCCGCCGGGGACCGGCAAGAGCCACCTGCTGATCGGTTGCGGGCACGCCGTGGTGCAGGCCGGGTTCAAGGTGCGCTACTTCACCGCCGCCGACCTCATCGAAACCCTCTACCGGGGCCTGGCCGACAACACCGTCGGCAAGATCATCGACTCGCTGCTCCGCGCCGACGTCTTGATCCTTGATGAAATCGGGTTCGCCCCGCTCGATGACACCGGCACCCAACTGCTGTTCCGATTGGTGGCCGCCAGCTACGAGCGCCGCTCGTTGGCGATCGCCTCGCACTGGCCGTTTGAGCAATGGGGACGGTTCCTGCCCAAACACACCACCGCCGCCAGCATCCTCGACCTACTGCTGCACCACGCCACCATCGTGGTCACCTCCGGCGAGTCCTACCGGATGCGCCACGCCGACCACAAGAAGAGAGGACAGCCCAAGCCGAATTAGCCAATCACCCGCATCGCGGTGGGGACTTCTCCTGGCCACCCGCGGGGACTTCTACATGGCCATTGACACCCGAGGATTGCACTGCACTCCCAACTGTGCCCGGCACCATTGGCATGCGACCCATCCTTGCGCTGGCGATTCGCTCTGTCGCGCGGCACGCGTCTCCGGCGATCGGGTTACCAAGCTTGGAGGGGAGATCTCCTCGTGAATTGGAGAAGCCGCGCAGCAGATCATGTTTGATGAGTTGAATGACTGATTTCCGCCGGGCGTGAAGGGCGCGAAGGGATCGGTGTCGCTAGCGACGTGATGGTGATGTCAGCGAACTACGGAACGGGTGAATGTGGCATCAGCGCATCCGGTGGAATGGTGCCGAACTTGCCAGCCTGATAGTCCTCGATGGCCTGGATCAACTCGGCCTTCGAGTTCATCACGAACGGCCCGTACTGAAACACCGTTTCCCGGATGGGTTTTCCGCCCAGCAGCAGCACCTCCAGCGCGGCACGGTGTGAATCCTGTGTCGGCTCGGCGGTGACGCTCATTCGATCGCCAGCTCCCAGGACGGCCAGCTGACCCTGCCGGATCGGCTGGCCGAGGGGTCCGACGGTGCCGCGGCCGGACAGAATGTACACCAGCGCGTTGAAGTTACGATCCCAGGGGATGTTCAGCTGTGCCCCAGGTGCGATGCTGCTGTGCACCAACGTGATCGGCGTTCGGGTGGCACCGGGTCCGGTGTGCCCGTCGATGTCGCCGGCGATTACGCGTACCAACGCGCCGCCGTCGTCAGACGACAGTAACCTGACCTGGTTGCCCTCGATCGCCTGGTACCTCGGGGGAGTCAACTTGTCTTTCCGTGGCAAATTAACCCAGAGCTGAATGCCGTGGAATAAACCGCCACTTTCGACGACGTCTGCGGGTGGGGTTTCGATATGCAAGATGCCAGAGCCGGCCGTCATCCACTGGGTGGCGCCGTCGCTGATCATTCCCCCGCCGCCATGCGAGTCCTGGTGGGCGATCCGCCCGTCGATCATGTACGTGACGGTTTCGAATCCCCGGTGGGGGTGCCAGTTGGTGCCGCGGGGTTCGCCGGGCTGGTACTCCACCTCTCCCAATTGGTCCATGTGCACGAACGGGTCGAGGTCCTCCACGCACACGCCGGTGAATGCCCGGACAACGGGAAAGCCTTCCCCTTCGTATCCGAGGTGGCCGGTCGTGATCGACCGCACCGGACGCTCGGTGTCCAACGGGGTGGGTCCGGCGATGCGCGGAAGGGTCAAGATGTCAGCTGTTACGGCAGGCACACCCAAAAGCATATCGTGTCTGTATACAGTTATGGAGACAATTGCCTGTGGCATCGCTGTTGATCCCCTAGAATCAGCAGGCTGAGGAAAACTCAACGCCATTATCTGTATGCAGGTTTTGAACTCACTGATACAGTTTGGCTAGCTGCGGCGAGGTAGCTGTCGACAAGCTCCACCTGGGAAGGACGCATGAACACGATCACGACTTCCGTCCTCGTGGCGGGTGCAGGGCCATCTGGTCTGACGGCGTCCCTGCTGCTCAGTCGTTACGGGATTCCGCACATCCTGGTCGAGAAGTACGAGGCGATGGCGCACACTCCCCGCGCGCACATAATCAACCAGCGCGCCGTCGAGATCCTTCGTGACCTCGGTTTGCAGGAACAGTTTCTCGAGGTCGCAACACCCTGGGACTTGATGAGCAACTGCTGTTGGACGACCGCTCTCAACGGCATTGAGTTGGCGCGACTGCAGGCATGGGGCACGTCCCCTGAGCGGCACGCTGACTATGTCAAGGCAAGCCCTTGCCCTATGGGCAACTGCGGCCAACACCTGCTAGAGCCGATCCTCTTGAACGCTATCAAGGAGCGCGGCGTGACCGATGTCCGGCTCGGCTGCGAAGTGCGCGAACTGACGCAGGATGCCGAGGGCGTCACGGTCAGCTGCGTCGAAGGTAAATCCGGCGAGGTCTTTCAGGTTCGGGCACAGTACGTCCTGGGTGCCGACGGTGCACGAGGGGTCGTCGCACGGCAGATCGGGCTCCAGTACGAGGGCGAGGAGGGGTTAGGCCACGCGGCGACCGTGCATTTCCGTGCTGACCTCGCAACGTTTACCGCGCACCGGCCGTCCTCGCTGTACTGGAACGCATCGCCGGGCACCGACTACTGGGTCGGTGCAGGAACTCTGATCTGCCATCGACCCTGGTACGAATGGGCGTTGGTGTTCATGTACGACCCCGCAACGACCAACTTCGAGGATCCCGACGCGGCGCTGAGCCGAGTGCGACAGATCGTCGGCGATCCCAATGTTGAGATCGACATCCTGAATTTCAGCACGTGGATGATCAATCACCTTGTCGCCCAGCGCTACTCGGTGGGCCGCGTGTTCTGTATGGGCGACGCTGTGCATCGGCATCCGCCAGCAAACGGGCTAGGGCTGAATACGTGTATGGCCGACGCGTACAACCTCGTGTGGAAGCTCAAGTTGGTGCTCGACGGCACAGCCTCACCCGAGCTACTGGAAACTTATACCGCGGAGCGCCAGCCGGTGGGACGGCAGATCATCGACCGTGCGATACAGAGCGTTTCCGATATGGCCGACATTCCCGAGGCGCTCGGTTTTGAGGTGAACCAGTCCGCCGAGGACGGCTGGGCGGCGCTGAGGGAACTCTACGAGCCCGGGCCTGAAGGTCAGCGACGTCGCCAGGCACTCGCGAAGGCTGTCGAGAAAACGAACTATCAGTTCAACGCACACGGCGTGGAGGTCGGCTATCGATACCGCACGGGTGCCCGTGTCCCGGACGGCAGCGATGAGCCCCTCCTGAATCTCGACCCGGATCTCTACTACCAGCCGACGACCTGGCCCGGCGCGCATCTTCCGCACGCCTGGCTGGACGACGGCCGTTGTCAGCTCTCGACGGACGACCTGACGGCCAGCGGGTTCGCGCTTTTGACCGGAATCGGCGGCGAAGGTTGGCTCGAGGCGAGCAAACGCGCAACCGAGGCAACCGGTCTCGAGGTTCGCGTTTTCCAAATCGGCACGCGGGGCGGCCTTTTCGACTGCTACGGGGATTGGCGCGCACTGCGCGGCGTGGAGGAATCCGGCTGCGTGCTGGTCCGACCAGATGGCCACGTGGCATGGCGCGCGCAGACGGCCGACCCCGCATTACTCGACGAGCTGCCCGGTGTGCTCGCCGAGATTCTCGGCCGCCAAAGGCGTGGCCATGATCAGGCTCCCTGACGGACATGCCGAACGCTGGCACAGCCAAACTAACCAACATTCAGGATAGCTGAATCGTGATCGCAAATCCGATGGCGCCGCGGTCCCATCATGGCGGCACTTTTTGATGGCCTTAGAATGATAATGGCCCTACCTACGACCCTACCGTCGTGGAGCGCGGTCGTGCAGACGTGCGTGACTCCCTTGCTGCGCAACACCTTTCATCGAGAACGTGGGAATCGGTCATCGGCACGTTGATGATGCACGCGATCGCAGAAGCCCAGTCGTCATCGTCTGAAGCCTCGTTGACGAAGCGCCCTGCGCTGGTGGTCATCCAGAGCGACGTTCAACAACAAGGTCAGTCGATGTTCGACCCGGTATGGGGCACAACGCATGTCATCGGAAGGCGGAGCAACCAACATCGCTGCGCTACCACGCATCTCGGTCGGAATGAATAGCAAATGGCGCCACCTGGGCCGCCACGTCGATGGGCTTCTCGCCGGGACGACCTTGTGACATACCTGACCAAACCCCAGCAGCGCCTCGTCACAACCGGGTGACGAGATCCCCATGGCTTTGAGATCATTCAGGTAAGCGCCAGGATCGCAGACAGTCGGGCCGGCATTCACCGTACTGGCCGTCAGGACTGCGGCCAGTCGAACCGCCAATAGGGGCGGCGCCACGCTCCTCTTAAGCGAGATCGGCCGGTCCTTCACGTCGGCTGGCCGCACTACAGACATCAGCCACGAAGGCAGTTTCTAGAGGAGCGAACCAGCCGACCCAACCAGCGTGACGTTGGCGTTTCTAGAGATTCGAGGCTGATCAGATCTTTTCTCGCATCCCCACGCACGTCATTGAACTCATTCACCGGTTACGGTAAGCGCCAGTGCACATAGGGGTTGAGGGACATCCGCCCGCGATCCGGCGCTAAGGTCTGAATGGCGAGCGGGTGTTGGCCTGTCGGTGATTTCATATCCTGGGTGATCGATGAGGGCGGTTACGGCATATACCCATCGATACTCATCGAGGTGATTGAGCACCATCTTGACCGCTCGCTTGCTGCTCGACCGGGTAATGCGGGACTGACTTACATCCTCCTTAAGCCGGGGACGGTCCAACGGCTTTCGGGTCCAGGGCCCAACGACCCTAGAGCCGCGGGCTCGGCGGCCCCTATGTTCACCCCAGGCCATTACCAACCACTGAGCCCGCGGCCCGGGCAATAATCGCGCCCAAAGGAGCGTCGATGATGCGACAAGAACCCGCCCGTTACCCGGTTCGGGTCCGCGGTGACCTCGACCCCGCGCTGTCACGCTGGCAGTGGCTGGTCAAGTGGATCCTCGCCATCCCGCACTACATCGTCTTGTTCTTCTTACGCATCGCCTACGTCGTGGTCACAGTGATCGCGTTCTTCGCGATCTTGTTCACGGGCAAGTACCCACGCGGGTTGTTCGACTTCAGTGTCGGTGTCTTGCGCTGGCGCTGGCGGGTGTTGTTCTATGCGGTGTTCGCGCTGGGTACCGACAAGTACCCGCCGTTTAGCTTGCAGCCGAACTCCGAGTATCCGGCCGACCTGGAGGTGGATTACCCGGAGCATCTGCATCGGGGTCTGGTGCTGATCAAGTGGTGGCTGCTGGCCATTCCGCATTACCTGATACTCATCGCCTTCTACGGCGGCCTGCGATTCGTCGATAGCACCGGCGATGGCGGCGGGAGCGGTGGCTACCTATGGGTGCCGCTGATCCCCGTCCTGCTGCTGATCGCGATGGTGGCCCTGCTGTTCACCGCGCGCTACCCGAAGGGCCTGTACGACTTCATGCTCGGCATCGACCGGTGGGTTCTCCGGGTGCAAGCCTATGTTTCGCTCCTGTGCGACGAGTACCCACCGTTCCGCCTCGACATGGGGCCGCGTGAACCCGAACCCCCGGCCGGACCCGAATCGACCTGAGGCATTTCGGAATTACAACTCTCCAACGATGCGGGTCCGGTCAGAGTGCGCCCGCCAGGTGCCCGACCACATACGTGACGAGATCTGCGTCGAATGCGACATTGCGCCAAGGCATCTTATGATCTGCGAATGCCAGGCCGCCCTGGCGCGAAGATCTGGGCCCGGAGTGGACCCGATTCCCTGTCGCCCGCCTCCACTACATCAAAACCACCCGGCTGTGGACGCTGCACTGGTGCGACCAGCACGCCAAATTCCATCGCTATCGATTCCTAGACCCAAGTCCAAACGTCGAAGAACTCCTCGACCACATCGCAAACAGCGGCGATCCGATCTTCTGGGGATAACCACCGACTAATCGCAACTTACTGTTGGGCTTCAACAATCCATTCGCGCGCTTTGCTGGCTTCGGCTTCCGTAAACGTCCGGTACTCCCCCGGATACAGAAAGCCGAAGAACTCGCTGAACTTCGCGAGGTGTTTCGCCCAGCCAACGTCGGTGACCACTGCGCAGCGTTCCCAGTCGAAGAAGTGGCCGAAGCCGAACTTCTGATCCTCCCAGACCGCGCCGGGGTCGAAGCCCTCCAAGTCAGGGGCGATCTCAAAGTAGACCCGCAGCTTTTTGTGCCGACGCAGCCGATCTTCAAAGTCTGGTATCAGCACTTCGTCGTAATCAGCCGTCGTGACATGCCCGTGGTACGCGAAGGCAGCCACGTTGTCGGGAAAGCCCTTAAGTAGCTCGATCACGATCTCTTCCTGAACTGAGATGGGGTCTGCTCTCGTCGTGTCATCGTCTCCTGCGCGAATATCCTTCTTTAGAGGCCAAAGTCACCAATGATGCCCGTTGGTGCCTGACGCGCCGAAGTTGGTCGTGAGCACGGTCGGCGTGCCTCCCCGGCTGCTGGTGTACCCGCAGGGTGGTTGGGTATGGGGTTGTGCGCCTTGGTGTTTGGGGGCTGCTACCAGCTTCCTGCCACGCTGCGCAGCCATCTGGCCTTCCCAATGACCATCCCGGCATGCCGATCCACTGTGCGAGATGGGGGTAGGCTCACCTTTGCTCGACCCTTCGGATCATCCTGCCCCGCATTGGCATAGGTCAGAAGGCGTACGACGTCAGCGGGCACCCAGGGTCTACACTGCTGCCGAAGGTCAAAGACGAAACATGACAGCTATCCATGCACAACCATTCCCCACATCTGTGGAGACACTTGCCCCAACGTTTTGTGACTTTCGGCCCTATGAAGTGGGCTAGCGGCCCAGCGCAAAACCACGATGCCCTGAGATGAGACCCGCGACGCTGCTCGACGAGCTGGTCTCCTTAGATCGGGAGCAACGGTGTGAGGTGGCCAACGAGTTGCGCAAGGTGGCCGAGACGTTCGCCGAAGTGCCCGACGGTCGACACACTGCCCACACACTCGGGCTCCTGGCCCACTGGCTCGACCCGCCTTGAACCGGGTCTCCCCCTGTACCGAAAACGGGTCTTGAGCTCAGCCGGTCAACGCATCGGTTGGGCTAGATTAGCCGCTCGTTAGCCCCAAAAGATGGGGTCCGCTCGGTCGTCGAGGTAGTCGAGCAGGTCCTGGACTCGTGGGCTGGGGTCGAGTGGGTCGTAGCGGTGGTATTTCAGGTTCCGGTCGCGCCAGTACAGCGTCCATAGTCCGGTGGTCTTGGTGTAGTGCAGCCGGGCGATCGGGAATCGGGTCCAGTCGGTGTCGACGTCTTCGCGCCAGGGCGGTCGGCATTCACAAATGGTCAGATGTCTTGGAGCGACGTCGCATTCGACGCGAACTTCGTCGCGAACGTGCTCGGGAACCTGGCCCGCGCACCAGTGCTGCACGCGGGCGACGTCGAGCTCAGGAAGTCCGCCAGCAGCCACCTAGTCATGATCGCAGCCGTCAAACCGCCCCGGCTAGGCAGGCGAAAGCAGCATCGGTTTCGGCTCGGCAACGCCGAACGACTCGGCCGGGGTGGCCCAACCAAGTACTCGACGCGGGCGGTGGTTGAGTTTCGCAGCGACAGCGTTGAGCTCGTCCTGAGTGAACGTGGCCAGATCGGCGTTCCTGTGTAGGTATTGGCGCAGCAGTCGGTTCGTGTTCTCGTTGGTGCCGCGCTGCCATGGGTGGTGCGGGTCGCAGAAGAACACCGGCAGTTCCAGCGCCGCGGTGATTGCCGAATGCTGCGCCATCTCGCTGCCGCGGTCCCAGGTCAACGAGCGCCGCAGGTGTGTAGGCAGCCGTCCCATGTGGTCGATCAGCGCGCGCGCCACCGCGTCGGCCTTGTTCCCGTCGGGCAGCGCGACGACCATCGCGTAGCGGGTGGCGCGGTCAACGAGGGTGGCGACCGCCGACGGGCGCGCTCCAAACACGAGATCGCCCTCCCAATGGCCGGCCACCTGCCGGGCGTCGGCCTCAGTCGGTCGCTCGCGGATGGAGACCATGCTTCGGATCTGGCCGCGACCGTGCGAGCGCTTCTTTCCGCGCGGCCGTCGGATCGGACGCTCGCTCCGCAGACAGTGAAACATACTGGCGTCAAATACTTTCCGCGACGGCATATATAGGTCACGATAGATCGATTCGTGAGAGATCCGCATCGCCGCGTCACCGCGAAACTCCCGCCGCAGCCACTGGGCGATCTGCTGCGGTGACCAATCGTCGTCGAGCTTGTCGGCGACCACACCCCGTAGTTCCGGATTGGCGGCAAGCTTGCTCGACTTCGGGCGCCGCGCCCGCTCGAACGCGGCCGTGTCGGCGACCAATGCCCGGTACGCATCGCGGCCACCATTGCGGGCAATCTCCCGCGACACCGTCGACGACGGTCGGTTAATGCGCCCAGCGATCGCTCGTGCCGACAGGCCGGCGGCGATCCCGCGTGAGATCTCCTCACGTTCGTCGAGGGACAGATGACCGACTCTGCGCCGCCGCGGGATCGGCGGCATCCCGCCTGATTCACGCAAGTACCGCCGGATCCGCGGCAGCGTCTCACCCAGCGAGCGCTCCATCTCGCGAATCGCATCACCACGCCGCCACATCGCCCAAATCAGAGCTTGCTGTTCGACGTCAAACCCAACCGGACCCGCACTCATCCCGACCTCCACTCCACCAGCACATCATCATCGGCCTGCAGTGATGCGCTGACTGGTTGAGCTCAAGGTCCTGATTTGAGACATCTGCAAGGGCGTCACCCTAATTCACGCGCAGCCGGCTTAGTCGACGCGGTCGACTGGGACGCGGTCGTGAGTGTCGGTGCTGGCGCCGAGGTTTGCTTTGGGTCGGCCCGCTAGACCGTGCCGAGGGTGAGGCAGTGAGCGGTCGGGGCGGCGCGCGCTGGACTCGCGGTGCGCAACGATGCGGTCGCTATCCAAGGACACGATCACCCAGCCTGCAGTGTGCTTGCTTCGGCAAGCAGACCGCTTACCGGCGCCGGGAGCTCGGCACACACGAGTCGGACGGCGCTCCTGACGAAAAGGAGCGCCGTCCGAAGCACCGACCACCTGGTTACCAAGCGTGCATGATGCGCGGTGAAATGTGGCCTCGGCGTCAGGAGACATTTCCCTGCCTGACGCAAGCCCACCGCGCTGTGCCCAGTTGATGGGCCTTGCTTTGCGTGGGTGCCTAGCGCTCGTGCTGGGCGCCACAGCCGAGAGGAGGAATCTTCTCTTCCGGTCCGACCTTGGTCTGCCGTGGATCCGTACCTTAGGTCTACTCCATTTACCCAGGTAAAGCAACAAAATGAGTTGGGCCGAGCGTTCAACGGGCACCTCGCCGACCATCACCAATTCCTGTGCGCGCACATGTTCGGCCGGATCGACAGCATCGACGCCGATATCGTCCGACATCGACGAGCCGATCGAGGCGCGTCTGGCCCCTTTCATGTGGAAGACGATCCTGGACACCAGGGTCCTCATCGCCGAAGACCTTGGCGCAGCGCCGACACCCTTGGTGCTCGCGCAGGTGGAGTGCTACACCAGCACAAACCAACCCCGAAAATGGGTTGGTCCACCACCGAAAGAGAAAACCCATGACCGACATGCCCGACGACCTGCCGTCGCCCGACGAGTTCCGGAGGAAGATGGCCCACGTCGACCGCGAGTTCGCCGATGCCCGCCGGTACCTGTCGGCGTTGTGCGCCGAAGACAATCAGGCGCTCGGTGCGCTGATGGTGGAGATCCACCGCAGCGGACGCGCCATGAACGTCTTGGCAGCGACGGCGGTACTGGCCCTCGACTTCGCCCACCTGTCCGCGGACCGCCTCGGCGGCAATGTCCAGAAGTTGGCTCGACGAGTCGGCGATGGCCCAGGACACCGCCGAGACCGAGCGGGACCAGACCGAACTCGGCGGCGAGGGATAACCTTCGGGGCCCTGCGGCTCAGGCCGGGATGCTGGCTTGGGCCGGCACGCTTAGCGGGTGCAGTGGCCGAGGCCGACGGATCTGCCTGGGGTTAGGCGTGTCGGGAGTGGTCATCGACAGCACCCCCGGCAGCCGTGTTGAACCGCAGTGGGATGCCACGATCGGTACTGCCCCCGGGGAGTGGGCGGTTGTTCGACACGCTTAAGTTGTGGGCGTGGCAGCTCGCGCCGTCCTGGTTACCCCACTGTCGGGGCCGCTGGCCAGATTCGGGAAAGCAGGGGCGAGCGCCCTCGCTCTCTGGGCCGAGCGTTCCGGAGTAAGTCTGGAGGTGATCGACGCTTACCCCTCCGCGGCGTTCGCGATACGGGCCGCCGAGGCTAGTCGGCCCGACGTGGTGTTCGGGCCTTACGGTTCGGGGCCGGCGCTGGCGGCTGCGGCCGCCAGCAAAGGGGTCGTCTGGAACCACGGTGGCGCCACCGCCCGGCTGGCGCGGCCGGCGTATCCGGGTGTCGTCAACGTGGAGTCTCCCGCTTACCGCTATCTCGCCGCGGTGCTCGAAACCCTTGCCGCCGAAGGTCTTGGTGAGGGGTCGGAGGTGGTAATAGTCCACGTCGACACCGGGTTCGGCCGTGAGGTGGCCGAAGGGGCGGCGGTGGCGGCCCGGCGACTCGGTCTCCTGCGGCGGTCGGTCACTTTTCGGCCAGGCGGAGCGAGAGACGTGCTGGCGCAGGTCCCGGCGGGCGATGTGCTGTTATCGGCCGGTTCCTTCGACGATGACGTCGCCATCGCGCAGTGGGCCAGCGAACGCCGTTGGCGCGCAGTTGGATTGGTCGCCGCCGGAGTCGATGAGCTCCGGCACGCCATCGGTGATCGCGTTGAGGGGCTTTGCGGACCGTGCCAGTGGTTCGACGACGGGACAGATGATCCCGCGGACGGACCCAACAGCGAGTGGTTCAGCCACTGTTACCGGGACGCGAACGGTACTGAGCCGCCCTATCCGGCTGCTGCGGCCTTCGCCGCGGGTGTCGTTTGGCAGCGCTGCGTGAAGGAGGCTGGAACTGTTGAATCGTTGCCGGTGCGGGCCGCGTCACAACGACTCGACACCACCACCTTGTTCGGTCGGTTTCGTGTCGACCCGGTCACCGGCGTGCAAACCGGCCATCAGATTCGCGTCGTTCAGTGGCGAGGCAGACAGCGGGTGCTGGTTGATCGGCCGCTTCGTCGGGCGTGAGCGTATCGAGCGACGGTGACATCCACGCACGCCATGATGGGCCGAGCAGAAAGATCACTGGCACATGACTGCGATACCGCGGCGAAGAAATAGGTACGCGGCCAGATCCACCCGCAGCGCCAGGTGCTCATCGAGTATCCGGCGCAGCGCGGCGTCCATCGGATGCGCGGATGCGAGGTCGCGGCCGAACCGGCTGTCCACCACGACTACCGCGCCCTCACGCAGTTCGGCGGTATCGACCTGATCGACGAACGGATCGAACAATGCGGGCAGCGTGGCCAGGTAATATAGCGCACGGCGCGACTCATTCAACCCGGCGGCATACATCAGCCCGTGTTGGGTGATCACGAAGAGTTCCGAGGTGATCCTGGCGTTCGGGGTCTCGGCTTTGGCCCATGCCATTGCGGCGCACCGGGTCTGCGCCAATCTATCGGGGACGTCGTCAGTCAGCGTGAGTAACCTTTCGACGAGTGCTCCAGCCATTCGCGGATATGTTCCTCGAGTGGGAGGTCGACCTCGGCAATGCTCACCTGTCGCCGACCTCGGCGGTGCGGGCTGGGAGGCAATGCCGGCGTTCGTGTCATGAATCTGGTTGTATGAAGAGAGAATTGAGGTAATTATGACCGGGCGAGTCGAAGGCAAGGTCGCGTTCATCACCGGCGCGGCGCGCGGTCAGGGCCGCGCGCATGCGGTGCGATTGGCGCAAGAGGGTGCGGACATCATTGCCATCGACATCTGCAAGCCGATCGCAGGCTTCTTGATGCCGCCGTCTACGCCGGAGGATCTGGCCAAGACCGCGGATCTGGTCAAGGGCCACAACCGCCGCATTGTCACCGCCGAAATCGACGTGCGTGACTACCAGGCCCTGAAAGCCGCAGTGGACAGCGCGGTGCAGCAGCTGGGCCGGCTGGACGTCGTCGTGGCCAATGCAGGCATCAGCCACGCCGGCGACACGCTGGATAAAACCAGCGAACCAGACTGGCAGGACATGATCGATGTGAACCTGTCGGGCGTGTGGAAGACCGTGAAGGCCGGTGTGCCCCATATATTGGCGGGCGGCCGCGGGGGTTCGATCGTGCTGACGAGCTCGGTCAGCGGGTTGAAAGCCAATATCTTTCCCCATCTCGGTCATTACGTGGCCGCCAAACACGGTGTCGTGGGTCTCATGCGGACGTTCGCGGTCGAACTGGGTCAGCACATGATCCGTGTCAACTCGGTGCACCCCACGCACGTGAACACTCCGATGGTGATGAACGAGGGAGCCTACAAGATGGTCAGGCCCGACCTGGAAAATCCCGGCCCCGACGACGTCGCCCCGTTTTTCCAGATGTCCCACACGCTGCCGATTCCGTGGGTGGAGCCCGAAGACATCAGCAATGCGGTGCTGTTCTTCGCGTCCGACGAATCCCGCTACATCACTGGTGTCACACTGCCGATCGATGCGGGCAGCTGCCTCAAGTAAGTGCGTTTCGGCTAGCCCGGGCCAAACTGGGGTTTCCCGGTCTGTGGATGCCGGTACCAGCCGCCCGCGGCCCGCGTTCCGCCGTCGACGTGGATCGTCTGCCCGGTGATGTAGCTCGACATGTCGGAGGCGAGGAATACTGCGGCACTGGCGATCTCGTCGACATGCCCGGAACGCCCCATCGGGACAACATTGCCGATGTCGGAGCATAACCCCTCGGGGGTTAGCCGTATCAATCCTTAGCCTGCTGCTTGATGTGGGAAGTTTCTGCCATTACTGGCACCCACAAAAGTCGCCGCCAAGTTGATGTCGTTGCCAGCCAACGGGTTTCACCCCTCAACAACTTGTCGAAAGGAGGGCCGACGTCACACGACCTGGTCGGACCCATCAAGGCGGCTGTCGGCTACTGCGAGGCTGGGCTGATGGTTCTCGGCAGTGGCCGCGGCGAGGTGCCCTTCGGCTTCGAGGGCTCACAGGATTTCACAAGCAACGCAGTCGCACCTCGAACATCGGCGGATCGGGCCCGGCCACTAGACACGTATTTTGAGACAAACTTCCGCGAGTCGCACATGTCGTCTGTTTCGAGACACGACAGCGGGAAGCACATCAACTCACAGTGGCCGGGATGGTATTAGAGACGGATCGGATGGTCAGCCGTACCGACCGGCGGCTTGGGCGCGCCGTTGAGCAGCGTTCCACATAGACCATGAATGAGGCAGAGTCAATGCGACGACTGAAACTCCTTCGCGGTGCGACATCTCAGGGGATCAGGATGTAGCTGATCCCCGGGACATCTTCGACGGTGCGTGTGTCGAATTCGTGGAAGCCTGTGGTGTGGTATCCGTTGGCGACGGTGTCCCCGGGGCCGTTGTTCATTTCGGTGATCGTTATGTCCTTGCCGTTGATGGCGTCGACCCAGGCGACGTGTCCGACGCCCCCGACGAGCGAGCTGCTGAAGACGGCGATTGAGTGGGGCTGCGCGTCGCCCACTACTGTCCAGCCTGCCGCTTCGGCTTGGTTAGCCCAGTTTTCGGCGTTCCCCGTGAGCGCTTTGATGTAGTAGCCGGTGTGGTCGTGTACCTGTTCTTGGGTACCCCAAGTGCAGTAGCCCTCGTAATCGCTAAGGGGGTTGTGGTCGATCGTGGGGCCTTTGGTCCGATCCGCTGCCGCATCCGCGTTGGCCGGTGCCGTAGCCATGGATGCTCCCAGCGAGAGTGCGCTGCCCACGGCGACGGCGGCCGCAATTCCCGTGGTCTTCATTCACTTCCCCTCCCTGAGGTTCCCTTGTCAAGGCGGTAAGTCCGAGCAGGGAGACACTCGCAGCCGAGGCGCCAACCCATCAACCCGTTACATTCCTTTATCGCCGGGCGGCCAGCATTCGTTTCACAATGTCGGCTACATGTCGGCTACATTCGGCTACTAGGTGAAAGGGGCCACTTCAGAGCTGGCGACGGTCAGCGCACAATCAGTTGATCGCGGCGGTGAATGCCGTCGGGGCCCATTAATATTCCGATGCCAAGTTTTGAGACGCTCGTATGTCGTCTATTTCGAGACCGCGTTGACTTCTGCTCGGGCCCGGTCGATTTGGTCGTATGCGTAGATCGCCATCGCGGCGGTGGTCATCGCCTCACCCTTGCGGGCAAGTGATTCGTAGGTCGCCTCGCCGAGGACATCGCGTAGGTGGGCGATCGCGGTGGTGATTTCGGGGACCGCCGCCGCAGAGAAGGGACTGAGCGCGAAGCCGGCGATGGTGGCCGCGGGTTCGTAGCGTCCGAGCCGGTCGAAAAGAGCGGCGAGGATGGCCAGCGGGATGCGGATCGTCGTGGTGTTGCCCGAATTGTGGTAGTTGCGGATTGCCAGAGTGAGGTGATCGAATGCTGACACGGTGTCGCCGTGTTCGGCCTCAAGTCGTGCCAGAAACTGCGCCAGGGCTGACGCTTGGGCGCGGCTGCCGCTGTCTTGAGCGATCACCAGACCCCGCCCGAGGGCGTTAAGCGCCCCGACGGGATCTGCGTCACGGAAAGCGACAGCGTAGGCACCGAGCGCCGTCGCGAGCAAGGCCGGGTTGCCTGTTACCTCCGCAGCCTCGATGAGGCCATCCGCGGAATCCATCGCCTCCCCACCGGAACCGGCCAATGAAAGGGCGAGAACCAGCCATGTCCGAATGTTGACGTGGGTGTCGCGGCGGCGTGCGAGCTGGGCGCGGCACAACTCGGCCAACCGCTCGGGCTGCCCGATGGCTAGGTATACAGGTCCAAGCACGACTTCGATGCCGTACGGCAGCGCATCGCGGCTCCTGCCGAGAACGATCTGGCCTGCCTCGCTGTAGCGGACAGCCGCCTCGATCCGTCCGGTCGTGTAGCACAGCGACGCAATCGCGTACAGAGCTGCGAGCCGCGGGTGGTCGACCGCGCGGGCGGGCTCGATCAGCTCTTCGGCCCAGGCTATCGGCTCATAGGTTTGGACACTAGCGCCGAGCCACCCCACATAGGTGGCGATGGGGGTGGCGACATCCAGATCGCCCTGGTCGGCGGCCCACCGAAACGCGGTACGCAGATTGGCCAGCTCGAGAGTGAACCAGTCGTAGGCCTCCCGCTGGCGGGGGCTGTCCCACAGGGCCAGGACGGCGGCTTCGCGCCCGGCGAAGTACCGCGAGTGCGTGGCCCGGACCTCGGTGGCCGCACCACCGGCGACGAGTTGTTCCTCGGCGAACTGGCGGATCGTCTCCAGCGTCGAATACCGGGTCCGCCCCGAAGACCGGTCGGCCACCAGCAGCGACTTGCGCACCAGGGCGTCGAGCAGATCCAGGGTGGCGAAGTCGTCTGGGGCGTCTGGGAATCCCGCCACGGCGCACGCGCTGTGCAGGTCGAATCCCCCGGCGAACACCGAACACCGAACGAGCAGCGCCTTTTCCGGCTCGTCGAGCAACTCGTAGGACCACGCGACGGCGTGGCGCAGTGTCTGATGGCGTTCCAGAGCGCGCCGCGACCCGACCAGCAGCCGCAACCGCTGATCGAGACGATCCCGGACCTCGCTGGCCGTCATCGACGCCATCCGTGAGGCCGCCAGCTCGATGGCCAGCGGGATCCCGTCGAGGCGGCGGCAGATCTCCACCACCGCGGCCGCCTCGTCAGGTGTGGCCACCGAGAATCGGGAGGCAACGCTATGGGCACGTTCAACAAACAGGGTCACCGCTGCCGAGTCGATACCCGCGCCGACGTCCAGCGAGGGCACCAGCCAGAGCTGCTCGTCCGCGACCCCCAATCCTTCGCGGCTGGTGGCCACAATCTTCACCGTCGCCGAGTGCGCGAGGATGGCCTCGACCAGATCGGCGGCGACGTCGCGCACGTGCTCGCAGTTGTCGAACACCAGCAGCCGCACCCTGCCCTCCAGGGCGGCGGCCACGCTCTCGGCCACGCTCCGGCCGGGTTGTTGGGTGATGCCCAACACCGCCGCCACTGCGTCGGGCACCGCGGCCGGATCGGTGACCGCGGCCAGCTCGAAAACCCAGACACCGTCCGGAAATTCATCGTGCAGACGTTCGGCGACCTCGAGCGCCAGGCGGGTCTTGCCGACCCCGCCCACCCCGGTCAACGTCACCAACCGATGAGCCTTCACCGCGGCTTGCAGCTCGGCGACCTCGGACTCGCGCCCGATCAAGCTCGTGAGCGCAGGGCGCAGATTCCCCGGACCCACATCCAGCGCCCGCAATGACGGAAAGTCCGTGCGCAGGCCGTCGGCTTGGACCTGGAACACCTGAACCGGGGTCGGGAGATCCCGCAACCGGCGCGGTCCCAGATCGATGAGATCAACCCCGGTGAGCAGACCCGCGGTCGACTCGGCCACCAGGATCTGCCCGCCGTGCCCGGCGGCCATCACCCGCGCCGCGCGATTGAGCACCGCACCGAAGTAGTCCGCCCCCCGCAATTCGGCTTCGCCGGTCGCGATGCCCATCCGCACCGGCAACTCCAGTGCCCGCTGCGCATCCGCCGCGGCATCCACCGCGGATCGGGGTGACGCGAACGCCGCGCACACCCCGTCACCGGTGTGCTTGAACACCCAGCCCCCGTGAGCCTCGATCACCCGGCGCAACACCTCATCATGGGCGGCCAGCGCCGCCCGCATCCCCTCCGCGTCGGCCTCCCACCGACGAGTCGAACCCTCCACATCGGTGAACAAAAACGTCACCACCCCCGAAGGAGCAGCCGCTGGCGGAGCGGACACCTCCGCAGCATCCCACAACCGACACGCTCCCACCTCGCACATCGGCGGAATCCGGCCCAGACACCCACCGAGGCGCGGCCTAGCTGTAACTCCCAGACAGGTTGTGAACGGCGTGGCTAGCGGTATGTAGGTGAGGACCTCCGGTATCGGTGTGGTTACCACACGCACATCGATCCCGGGAGGTCCTCATGTCCCACGCTAATGCTTCGTTGACTCCGCGGGGCCGGTTGCGGCTGGCTCGTTGTGTTGTCGAGGAGGGTTGGACGCTGCGCCGGGTTGCTGAGCGGTTCCAGTGTTCACCGGCCACGGCCAAGAAATGGGCCGACCGCTACCGGGCCGGCGGCCCAGCAGCGATGGTGGACCGCTCCAGTCGCCCGCACCACACTCCGCGCCGACTGGCCCAGCGCCGGGAACGTCGGATCATCAAGGTGCGGTTCATCCATCGGTGGGGAGCCCACCGTATCGCCGCGCACCTGCGGCTGGCCCGCTCGACGGTGGAAGCGGTGCTACGCCGCTACCAGATGCCGCTGCTGGGCCATCTGGACCAGAACACCGGGCTTCCGGTGCGCCGGCCCAAACCTCGCCGCTACGAACACCCCGCTCCCGGCGACATGGTCCATCTCGACATCAAGAAGCTGGGCCGCATCCCTGACGGGGGTGGGCACCGCAAACTGGGTCGCCAAGCCGGTCGGCGCAACCGTACCGGCATGGGGTACTCGTACCTGCATCACGCGGTCGACGATCATTCCCGGCTGGCGTATTCGGAGATCCTCGACGATGAACGCAAGGAGACCGCCGCCGCGTTCTGGAAATGCGCCAATGCGTTCTTCGCCGATCACGGGATCACTGTGAAGCGAGTGCTGACCGACAACGGATCGTGTTACCGGTCAAAGCTTTTCGCCGAGACACTAGGCCCCGACATCAGCCATAAGAAGACCCGGCCCTACCGGCCGCAGACCAACGGGAAAGTCGAGAGATTCAACCGCACCCTGGCCGCTGAATGGGCCTACGCGCAGACCTACCGGTCCGAGTCCGACCGCGCCGCGACCTACCAGAACTGGCTGCATCACTACAATCACCACCGACCCCACACTGGCATCGGCGGAAAAACACCCATCGACCGCCTACACGTTCACAACCTGCCCGTGAAGAACACCTAGCGCCCTACCCATTGGCCGGATCGCAGCGGCGATATGGCACATGTCGGCTGGCCAGCGGTGACACGATAGTGACGTGAACGACAGTGGGCTGGCCGCGTGACATGACGGCGGCAGCCTTGGTGTGCTCATCGTGTGGTATCGAGCTGCCGCAAAACGCGAAGTTCTGTTTAGAGTGCGGTGCGGCGGTGTCGACAGCGGCGAAATCCGCTGAGTACAAGCAGGTAACTGTCCTGTTCGCCGACGTGGTGCACTCCATGGACATCGCGGCTTCGGTCGGGCCGGAGCGGCTGCGCGAGATCATGGCAGAACTCGCCGACCGGTGCGCGGCAGTGGTGAAACGTTACGGCGGCACCGTCGACAAATTCACAGGCGACGGGATCATGGCGGTGTTCGGTGCGCCGGTGGCGTTGGAGGACCACGCTGTTCGTGCCTGTCTGGCTGCCTTGGGCGTTCAGGAGGAGGCGAAGCGGCTTGGCGTCGACCTCGGCGAGCGGGACGGTGTGGATCTGCAGTTGCGGGTGGGTCTTAACTCCGGTGAGGTGATCGCCGGTGACATCGGTTCGGGGCCGTTCGGTTACACCGCCGTTGGTGAGCAAGTCGGCATGGCGCAGCGGATGGAATCGGTGGCACCGCCTAATGGCGTGATGCTCGGTGCGTCGACCGCGCGACTGGTCGAGGGCGCTGCGACTCTCAGTGACCCTGAGTTGGTCCAGATCAAGGGTGCCGACGCGCCGGTGCCCGCCCAGCGGCTGTTGAGCATGGCGGAACGACCTGCTATCGGACGTACTGAGTCGAATCTGGTCGGTCGGCGCTGGGAACTGTCCGCCGTCGAGGGCTTGTTGGACCGCGCCGTCGGTGGCCATGGCGCTGTGGTTGAGGTGGTCGGACCACCGGGCATCGGCAAGAGCCGTCTGGTGCGTGAGGTGGCGGCAATCGCTGCTGGGCGCGAAGTGGAGGTGTTCAGCGCCTACTGCGAATCGCACGCCAGCGACGTTCCCTTCCATGTCGTGGCACAGCTGCTGCGTGCCGCCATCGGTGTGCGTGGCCTGGGTGCCCCGGCTGCTCGTGAGCGAGTGCGCTCCCGGGTGCTGGATGCAGACCCGGAAGACTTGCTGTTATTCGATGACTTGTTGGGCATCGCCGACCCCGACATCGCTCTTCCGAGTATCGATCCGGATGCTCGGCGGCGGCGGTTGACCGCGCTGGTCAATGCCGCCTCGTTGGCCCGCCAAACCCCAGCGGTCTATGTCATTGAGGACGCGCACTGGATCGATGAGGTCAGCGAGTCGATGCTGGCCGGATTCTTCACGGTGATCCCGCAGACGCCGTCGCTGGTGCTGGTCACCTACCGCCCCGAGTATGAGGGCGCACTCACGCGGGTGCATGGGGCACAGACGATAGCCCTTGGGCCGCTCAGTGATCCGGAGACCGCAGCTCTGGTTTGCGAGCTGCTCGGGTCGGACCCTTCGGTGGGCGGGGTGGTCACCTTGATCGCCGAGCGGGCTGCCGGTAATCCATTTTTTGTTGAGGAGATGGTGCGCGACCTGGCCGAGCGCGGTGTGCTGCGGGGCAACCACAGTGCCTACGAATTGAACGCCGATGCCGCTGGGGTCAGTGTGCCCGCCACGGTGCAGGCGACCATCGCCGCACGCATCGACCGGCTTGATCCGGCGGCCAAGCGCACGTTGAGCGCAGCGTCGGTGATCGGCTCACGGTTCAGCCGGGAACTCCTGGAAACGCTGGGAATTGACCCAGTCCTTGAAGACTTGGTGGGCGGCGAGTTCATCGATCAGATCCGATTCACCCGACAACCCGAGTATGTGTTCCACCATCCGCTGGTCCGCACGGTCGCCTACGAATCACAACTCAAATCCGATCGCGCCCAATTGCACCGGCGGCTGGCCGCCGCAATCGAATCCCGCGACACCGCAGCGGCGGAGGAGAACGCGGCGCTGATTGCCGAACATCTGCAGGCCGCCGGTGATCTGCACGCCGCCTACGGCTGGCACATGCGGGCCGCCACGTGGGCGACCAACCGTGACATCGCCGCAGCGCGACTGAGTTGGGAGCGCGCCCAAACGATCGCCGACGCCTTACCCGCCGAGGACCCCAACCGCGCAGCCATGCGCATCGCCCCGCGCACCATGTTGTGCGGGATCGCCTGGCGAGTCCATGAACATGCGGCAGGCGACCGCTTCGAGGAATTGCGGCAGTTGTGCACCGCCGCCGGGGACAAGGCGTCACTGGCCATCGGCATGGCGGGGCTGGTAATGGATCACGCGTATCAGGGCCGGATCCGCGAGGCGTCGCAGCTCGCCTCGGAAGCCATGGCCCTCATCAAGTCGCTCGGCGATCCCACCCTGACGGTGGGGCTGTCCATGCTGCTGATCTACGCCAAGCTGGAGAGCGCCGAGTGGCCTGATGTGCTGCGGTGGTCACAAAGAGTCATCGACCTGGCCGACGGCGACCCGGCTAAAGGCAACTTGATTTTCGGGTCTCCGTTAGCGCTCGCCTTCACGACGCGGGCCATGGCCCGGTACTGCCTGGGCCGTCCCGGATGGCGAGACGACCTGCGGCACGGCCTTGCCATGGCCCGCAGCGCCGACCCCATGTCCTACGCCAGAGTCATCACCTACGTCTACTTAGCGGGAATATTCTGGGGCGTGCTGGCTGCCGATGATCGCGCCGTGAGCGAGTGCGAGGATGCCCTACGGGTTGCCCAACGATCCGGTGATGAGCTCGCGCTAACCGTCGCCCGGCTGACGCTGGGCGCTACGCTGGTGCACCGCCACACGGCTGCCGAGCGTGACCGGGGACACGAGCTCCTGGCCGAGGTCAGCGACGTGTTGCTGCGCCGGGGATACCTCCTGGGCGGTTTACCGCTGGTCAATGTCTACGTGGCGCGTGAGAGGGCTCGGCGTGGGGATCGCGACGGCGCGATACCGCTCATGCGCGCCGCCACCGACCATCTGGTCCGCGAGGGACAACTGCTGGGGTGGGGCGTTCCTGCGACGGGTGTTCTGGTGGAGACACTGCTGGACCGCGGGGCCGAGAGTGACGTGGTCGAGGCCGAGGCCGCGATTACCAGGTTGGCCGACGCGCCAGCCGATGAGGGTCTGGTTATCCGCGACATCTGGCTGCTGCGGCTGCGGGCTCTGCTGGCGCGGGCTCACGGCGATGCCGCGGCTTACGGGCACTTGCGGGATCGCTACCGCGACATGGCGAAAACGCTTGGCTTCGAAGGGCACATGAAGTGGGCCGAGGCGATGCCATGACTCGGCGTGCCCACACTCTAGTCATCCTTCAGTCAGCGCTTCGACTACTCGATCGCGGAACCGACCCCGCGGCCGCACCGGCGCGAGGTGACACTTGAACTGCTCGCGAAAGAGCTGTTCTAGCCTTTCGGGGTCAGGACGACGACGGGGATGGGTCGCGACGTCCGCTTCTGGTATTCGATGTAGCGGTTTTGGTTGTTCTTGTTGACGATCTGCCATAGCCGCGGGTAATCGGGATCGTCGGGCAGCACCGGTCGTGCGATGACAGCGAAACGCCTTGGGCCGACGTTGATCTCGACGTCGGGCTTGGCCTTCAGGTTGTGGTACCAGCCAGGGGCCTCGGGCGCGCCGCCCTTGGAGGCGACGACCAGATAGTTGTCACCGTCGCGGGCGTAGGTCAGCGACGTCGTGCGTTGTCTACCGGTCTTCGCGCCGACGGTATGCAATAGCAGGCTCGGTATCCACAGCGTGCGGTGACCGATCCAGCCGTTTGTCTTCCGATACACCGCGTCGTGCACCCGCAGCACCTGCGGGAGCACCTTTTCCTCCACGAAACTCATAGCTGCCAGTCTCACTCAGTAGCGTCGATCTTCTCTAGTGCCTCCCGCAAAGTGCGTCCGGTTTTCTCACGGTCCGGGTCACGCCGCAGCAGCATGCCCTTCGCGAACGACAGCTTGTCGCCGTTTTGCCGCGGCACCACATGCAGGTGGATGTGGAACACCGATTGAAATGCGGCGCGCCCGTCCTGTCTCGTCTTCGAAGTCGTCGGTGTCGTCGTCGTCGTGACCGCCCAGTTGGCCTGGCTCGAACGCCAGGATGTCACCCGCAGGAATGGCCAAGCATGTGCGATGCGGTTTGAAGCAGCCGGGCTGCGCCGAGACATCCGAGAGGCACAGGTTCTCATTGATCGGCTACAGCGCCGTTACCTGAGCGGCGACGAGCGCACCCAACAGCGTCCAGCCGGAGGACCGTCCCGAGCCATGGTGGACCTCCAACCCAAGTGACGTTCCCCGTCGAGTCCGGCCCCCAGCCGGGGGAGCACCACCAGGGGCTGCTGGACGAGACAAAGCGCCTACGGCCAGCGCTGCCACCGACCGAGGAGCCGTCGGCCCTCATTCCCGGCCCTGAGTCCGGCGACTTAGCGACCCGGCGATGAGGTGCCTGGGTGACGCGCCTTGCGGAGCGCCAGGATCGTCAGCCAGGCGAAACCGACGGCCAGGCAAAGCCGCTGCATCAGCCCGACGATCGGCAGGAATGCCGGATTCTGGGCGACGCCCAGCGCGGACAGTACGAACAGCACGACGAACGCGACAGCCGTGGCGACGCAGTACCACGCGAACCCACCGCTGCCCTCGCGAGTGAACTGGCGTGCCGCCACGAGACAGGCGATCGGCAACCCGAGAAAGAACAGCGAGGAGAACGAATTATGCAGCGTCCCTGAGGTTGTGGCGACCGGCGACACCGGCGTTCCAGGTGGGTAGCCGTTGAACGGGTCGCACGTGAACACGCTCGCGCCGATCAGCCCGACGCCGATCAGGCCGATGAGGATCGGCAGCAACAGCCCTTTCCCGCGCTGCTGCAGCCCGAGTGCGAATGCGAGCACCAGCAGGCCCGTGATCAGGAAATTCGCCATCTGCGTCCACCCCGTGCTCCCGATCGACAGCGAACTCACCGGCTGGCGCATGGGGCTGTAGTCGGGCCGCAGCGCCCCCTCAATCAGGAACACCACTACGAACAGTGGTCCCGCGACGACCCCGCACGTGAGCAGCGCTCGCTGACACGCAGCCGTTGTCATGAGCGGAAATTAGCATGCGCCGCCACGAAGATGGAGCGGCTGCGGCTAGCGCCGCCGCCGACCGTGGAGCCATCCGCACCGCATCATCAGGAGCGCCGCGACCTCGGCCAGATCTGACACCGGCATGGACGATCCGCGACGGACATCGCTGCTCTGCAACTTCTCGGCGTTGGCGACCATACGATACGAAAGGGTCAAACTTTCAGGCCGATCCCGACGACTTCGAAGACGCGCTGATCCTTCAGCAACTTCTCGGCGTCGGCGACCTCGGCGGCCTCCCTCATACGATTCCGCATCGGCGATCAAGGGAGTTGATCGAACGTCACCCGTTATCGTCTCGGCCAACTTCTCGGCGTTGGCGGCCTCAGTGGCCTCGACGGCCTCATACGATTCCAGGCTTGCAAACGGACTGCCTCTACGCCGACAAGCGCGCCGTACGGGACAACAAGCGGTCGCGTTGACAGTTTGTCATTGCCTGAATCGCCCTGGAAATGCTGGAGGCTCCTGACCTTGGAAACGAGGATGCAGGTATGCCCAAAGAACAGTCTCCTGGGAAGCCGACGACACGCCGATACAGTCCGGAAGAGAAGGCCGCCGCGGTGCGGATGGTGCGGGCGTTGCGCGCCGAACTGGGTACCGAGCAGGGAACCGTGCAACGGGTAGCCCGCCAGCTCGGCTACGGCGTCGAGTCGGTAAGGATGTGGGTGCGCCAGGCAGATATCGATGAAGGATTAGCTCCAGGGGTATCGACCGCAGAGTCGGCGCGGGTCAAGGAACTCGAGCAAGAAAACCGAGAACTCAAGCGCGCCAACGAGATTCTGAAGCGAGCGGCCAGTTTCTTCGGGGCGGAGCTCGACCGCCAACACAAGAAATAGTCGACTTCATCGACGACAACCGCGAGGAGTTCGGGGTCGAGCCCATCTGCACCGTCCTGCGATCAGCAGGGGTGTCGGTGGCTCCGAGCACCTACTACGCGGCCAAGTCCCGCGGTCCGTCGCAGCGGGCCCAGCGGGACGCCGTCCTGGGTCCGGCCCTGGTCCAGTTGTGGAAGGACAACTACTGCGTCTACGGGGCGCACAAGCTCTGGAAAACGGCACGCCGGGCCGGTCACGACGTGGGCCGCGATCAGGTTGCCCGGCTGATGCGGGCCGCCGGCATCGAAGGGGTGCGTCGCGGCAAACGGGTCCGCACTACCAAGCCCGACCCTGGCGCCGGGCGGCATCTCGATCTGGTCAAGCGCAACTTCACCGCGACTGCCCCCAACCAGTTGTGGGTCACCGACCTGACCTACGTCCCGACGTGGGCCGGCGTGGCCTACGTCTGCTTCATCATCGACGCGTTCAGTCGGATGATCGTCGGCTGGCGGGTCGCGTCGAACATGCGGACCACGATGGTGCTCGACGCGATTGAGATGGCCCGCTGGTCACGCGGAAATACGTTGCCGGGCTTGACATGTCACTCTGACGCCGGATCGCAATTCACGTCCGTTCGCTACGGTGAACGCCTCGCCGAGATCGGTGCGGTGCCCTCCATCGGATCCGTCGGGGACAGCTTCGATAACGCCCTGGCCGAAACGGTGAACGGATACTACAAGTCTGAGCTGATCTACGGACCGACCCGCACCGGCCCCTGGAAGACCGTCGAGGATGTCGAACTGGCCACCCTGAGCTGGGTGCACTGGCACAACACAGCGCGTCTGCACGGCTACCTCAACGACCTACCGCCCACAGAGTTCGAAGCCATCTTCTACGCTACGAAACGGACCGACCAACCCCTGGTCGAAATCCAATAGCCCGAGCCTCCACCGGAACCAGGGCGTTTCATAGTGGTCTTTGGCGGGGCCGGGTCGGGGGACGGCGGCAAATGCCCAGACGAAGCCGACTGCGGCCAGGCGGTTGTTTTTCACCCGTCGGTGGGTGATTGAAGTGCTGCGTCCGGACGCTCGGGTGATTGGCGCGGAGCCAGCGAAGGCCTTCAATCCCCGGGCGTCAGCGAAGCGTCGACGGTCGTCGCCGATCTCGGCGAGGACGCGGGCGCCGGTGCTATCGCCGAGGCCGGGAAAGCTTGTGATGATTTGGTGATCGGGGTGCTGGCGGAATGCCTCGACGGATGCGGCACTTAGGTTGTCGGCGTTGGCGCATTCGGTATTTAGGGTGGCGAGTAATGCGATTGCTTGGCGACCCATGGCTTGTTCAACGATCAAGGGCTGACGCAGCTGTGGGCGTCGCAGTGCGCGTTGGATTCGGGTGGCGGTCTCGTCGAGCATTCGTTGGCGACCGGCACGTCGTAACGCCGCGATGATCCGCGGCTTCGTTAGCTTGGCGCCCTGCTCCGGGGTGGCGGCGATCGCCAAGACAGCGCGTGCCTCTGGTTTGGCGAGGTTGGTGTGCACGGTTCCGGCAAAGGCATCAAGGAACGTGGGGTAGTACTCGCGCAGCAGCGACCGCAGCTCTTGGGTGGCTCGCGTAGGTCGCCAGGCGGCATCCTGAGCGGCGCGTGCCAACACCGCGATCGACCGAACCAGTCGCTGTCGGCGGGAAGTTGGCGGTGTATGTGGGCGTCGGTGCGCAAGATGTTGGCCAGCGTCATCGCATCGACATGGTCTGATTTCTTGCGTGCCACCGAATGGCGTTCGCGGTAACGCGCGACCGCCATCGGGTTGATGGCATACACCGGCCTGCCCGTGGCGCGCAGCGCAGCAACCAGCAGCCCGCGAGGCGTTTCGATGGCCACCGGGATCGGATCATTTGAGGTGTCACCGACGGACTCGAGCATGCCGAGCAACTCGGCGAGCCCATCGGCATCATCGGTGATGCGCCGTTTGGCCACCAACTGTCCATCGACGTCGATCACCGCCACGTCGTGGTGGGGTCGGCATGAAGCGCGGTGTCGGGGTTACTCCCGGTCCGTTTCTTCATGCCGCCCTCCCGAACCGGACGTGCGAGTTGGCCCCGCATCCGGCTCTCCACAAGCCCCGTCGAGCAGTTGTTCTGGTCAGCTTGCCAATGGCCAGGGTGAAGGGATCGTTGAGCCCCTGGGCCGGTAACGCGTGGTGACTACCGAACCGGGGTTAAACAACACGACCTCTCCGTCACGTGGCCACCATCCACCGTCGCAGTAGCGGCGGCGGAGTTTCTTCCACCCCGAGTTCGGATGTTTGCGCCGTAGCCATCCGAATACCTGACGCCACACGACCATTCGCAAGTATCCGAACGCCCGCGCCGACACCCCCGGGCGGAAGTAGGCGGTCCAGCCCCGCAGCACCGAGTTGAGCTGGTGCAGTAGGACCGCTAACGGCAGGCTGACATTCATCCGGCAAATCGTCTTGCACTTGGCCTTGATGGACCGCAGGGCCTTCTTGGCCGGGTAGTTGTAGACGTAATGCCGGTTGGTGCCCCGTTTCTGGTGGCGCTGGATGCGCCAACCGAGAAAGTCGAGGCCCTCGTCGATGTGGGTGATCAACGTTTTGTCCACTGACAACCGCAGGCCGACGGTGGACAAGACAGTCGCTACTTCGGGAAGCAGCGCCTCGGTCTGCGACCGTGTCCCGGCCACCAGAATCACGAAGTCGTCCGCATACCGGAACAACCGGTAGTTGGGCAGACCTTTCTGGCGCCGAGTCCACCGCTGCTTGGTAGTCGACCGCGGTCCGCCGGGTGCCTCGGCGAAGTGCTCGTCGAGAACCGACAGCGCCACATTGGCCAGCAGCGGCGAAAGAATCCCACCTTGGGGGGTGCCGGTGACGTTTTCCTTAGCGGTGCCAATCTCGGTGAGAATGCCCGCCTTCAGGAACGCCTTCACCAGCGCGAGCACGCGCTTGTCTTCGACTCGTGACCGCACCCGATCCATCAGGGCCGAATGCGAAATTTCGTCGAAGCAGGCCGTGATGTCGCCCTCCAGCACCCACTCGTAGCTCTTGGATGCCAGAAAACGTGTCTCGGCCATCGCGTCGTGCGCACGCCGGTTGGGCCTGAAACCATACGAGCACGGCTGAAAATCCGCCTCGAAGATCGGCTCCAGCACCAGCTTCAAGGACGCCTGCACCACCCGGTCGGCCACGGTCGGAATACCCAGCCGACGCCGCTTGCGCGACCCCGGTTTGGGGATCATCCGTTCCCTGACCGGCAGCGGACGAAAACTGCGGGACCGCAACTGATCCCGCAGCTCGGCGAGGAAGCTTTCCACGCCGATGCGTTCCCGAACGAAGCCGGCGGTCCTGCCGTCGACTCCGGCCGAGCGAGCGCCCTTATTGCCCTCCACCCGCTCCCATGCCATCAACAGAAAGCTGGGATCGGTGACGAGGTTGAACAAATCGTCGAACCGACGATCAGGATCGTCGTTCGCCCAACGGTGCAGCTTGGTCTGGATCTCCAGTACCCGCTGCCTGGCCCCCAACGAGCCGAGCAGTGGTTCACTCGTATTCACCAGCGTTCTCCCGGTATTCCAGCACTTCGGCTACTGACTTGCTGGCTCCCTTCGCCCTGTGGCCGGCTTTCCCGGCCTCCGACTACTACGAAGCCTCCGCCCCGCCCGGTGCCATCAGCCGACGATGTGCCTGCCCTTCCGCCGCGCTGGCTGCACGGCAGTGAGGGCGACACCGGACGGTTCCCACGTTCATCTCGAAGTCGATCGACGAGCGAGGCGTCCAGCTCTACCCCTGCGGCATCGCCACGGTTACACCGCAGATCTTCACCGTGGCCTCCTGGCCGGTTGACACATCGCGACCAGAAGTTCCCCGCCCCCGCAAAGCGGGGTCGGGTACGCACCGCGGCCAGCCCATATCCGCCAGATTTGAGCTGGTGGGCTGTTAAGGGGCGTCAAACACTGATTTCTCGCGTACACCTTCTCGTCTTGCTGACCGGACCCGCATCGTCTGGCAGTGCCGACGCGTCCCGGCGTTGTCAGGGCTGCTCCCACCCTCCCCAGCATCTCCTGGATCAGGCTGCCCCCAGCTTCACCCAGCCGCTGCGACGACCAGGCGACGAAGGTCTCTCACCTCCATCCGACTTCAGACGCCTCGTGGCGCACGTGATCCTCAGCCCAGTCGATCCCGCAGAATCTCTTCAAATCGGTTTCCTTCCTTGTTGTTTGACCTCGGTCCACCCTCGATGAGAACGCGCGACGCTCTAATGACGAGGCTCGCTGGCCTTCCCTCCGATGCGCCGTTCGTGATCTCAGCAATCCGCGCGGCTCCGGTCTTCACGCAAGAGCTCGTCGGCTCTTTTATTGCGAGGTGTCGACCGCGCGGACGGGCTTGAACCACGACCGCAGCATTTCGGTCCAACAGCAAAGCGCGGGTTCGACACGCCGACCCGCCGGTCTGTTCCGAGGACTATCTGCCTGATTTGGGAATAGGCATCAACCGGCGCGCCGAACCCAGCCGGCACACTCACCGCCAGACGGTGTGATGTGTCGGCGAACGCCGGTCCCGCCAGCGCCGGCCTCCCGCACGGCCTCAGAGCCCGCCATGCCCCAGACATCCACCGTCAGTCACGTCGTTCAGTTGTCATTAAATTTGGGAACAAAACACGGTGCCGGCCACAATCGGTGCGATGTGGTGCAACGGACCAGACACCTGAAGGCCCTTGACCTGCACTTTTGAGACCACGCGGACACGGGAAAACCCCTGGTGCGTAGCTCATAACATAGAGGTCGCAGGTTCGAATCCTGTCCCCGCTTCTAAACGAAGTGGTCTTTGCTTTTCGTGGTCTATGTGACGATCCGGGACGCACGCGAGTGCAACGGCACGCCGCCTATCGGGGCAGCACGGCCTCGATGGCGCTAATGACCTCGGGCGCGTCTGGTTCGGTCCGGGGCCGAAACCGATTGACCACCTCACCGTCGGGCGCGACCAGAAATTTCTCGAAGTTCCACTGAATGTCGCCTGCCTCGCCATCGGAATCGACGGCCTTGGTCAGCTCGGTGTAGAGCGGGTGGCGGTCATCGCCGTTGACGTCGGTCTTCTCCAGCAACGGGAACGTCACCCCGTAGGTCGTCGAGCAGAACGCCTGGATCTCATCGGCCGTGCCCGGTTCCTGGCCCATGAACTGATTGCACGGGACGCCGACGACCGTCAGGCCACGGTCGCCATAGTCCTTGGCCAGCTTCTCCAATGCCGTGTACTGCGGAGTAAGTCCGCACTTGGAGGCTACGTTCACGACCAGCGTTGCGCCGTCGGACAATTCGGCTAGCGTGGCCGGCTTGCCGTCGAGGGTGGTCAGGGCGATCTCTTTGAGGGTCACGCCGATGACGTTAACACTGCTCGCGTCGTTCAAGCGCCCATCGCCGCGATGTGCTCATCCGGCGAAATGGACTCCGGTTGGAGAGCCTCAGACCTGTTCGGCAACCTTGCAACCTTGCATTCACCGACGCGGGGTGGAGCAATCGGTAGCTCGACGGGCTCATAACCCAGCGGTATCGCAGGCTCAAATGCTCTTCTGCCGCTTCGTAGATCGGCCTAGGAGACTTCTAGCCCGTGAACGTCGAGATGTAGATTTTCTCCGGAAAAACCTGACGGTTCCGATGGAACACCCTGTTAATGCCCACTGCGTCACTGTCATTTCATGGGGCCAAGATGGGGCCAACGGGTCAGACGAGCTGATCCAAACACGTCTGATTGCAGGCTTCGCATCCAGCCTGACCAGCGCAAACGACTCTAAAGTGAGCGCAAGTCCGTCTGAGAAGCGGAAGGTCGCTACGCGAAGAGCCATAGGACGGTGCGTGACAGCTTTCCTTGCCGGAATATAGGAGAGCCCTGAGATCAAGAGGCGTGACGTCGTCCAGCACTGTTGGGCCGCGTAACACACCGAGGCATATCCGCAGTACACACAGCGCCTAATCCCGCAGGTTCGATACGCGGTTCACCGGCGCCGCACTACCCGAACGAGTCCGAAGCCTTCTCCGCCACCGCGCAATGGCGGTCCAACGCCGACGGGCGACCTACCGGATCTGGCAGGCAGAAGCGCAGAGCTTCGCCCCACGCTATGGCCGAGGCCCGAGAGCGTCACGCCGGCCGGAGCCGAGACCACAGTCTCGACTTCGCGATCGAGATGATGTAGTTCAGCGCGCGTTGCGCCGAATCCTCAACAACATGAAACGTGTGTGAGAAGTTTTTACTGGTATCAAGTAGCCACCGTCAGCCGCCGATGCCGGGGGCGAGCCCGGGAGGGTGGGACGATTCGCCGTCGACACAGGGGTGGGTCATGACGTGGTCGAGCAGCGCCTCGAGGCTGGCCGTGGCGAGGCATACGACACTGTCGGCCGCGCCGTAGTACATCCGGATCGTGTCGCCGTCGTCGTCGAGGATCCAGCCGCACGGGAACACGACATCGGCCACGTCGCCGGAGCGCTCGTAGCTCGCCGACGGACCGAACACCCACTCGTTGCCACGAGCGATCACCCGGGTCGGGTCGTCGCGGTCGAGGAGCGCGAGCCCGAGACGGTAGATGGCTCCCGCCACGGTCGTGCGGACGCCGTGGTAACAGACGAGCCACCCGGCGTGGGTCAGCATCGGCGGGGGGCCCAGACCCACCCTGTTGGCGTCCCACCACCCGCCGCGACGGGCCGGTAGCAGGACCTTAGCGTCGCCGAAGTGGCGGAGATCGGGACTCCACGACAGCCAGATGTGCGCTCCGATTCCCGGCATCTGTGCCATCGGCCGGTGGATCAGCGCCCACCGGCCGTCGAAGGTGGTCGGGAACAACGCGGCGTCCTTGTCCTCCGGGGACTGAAGGACGCCGCGACGGTCGAAGTGCACGAAGTCGCGTGTGGATGCGAGCAGGACCAGCGGTCCAGTGGTGGAGAAACCGGTGTACACGATGAGGTACTCGTCGCCGACCCGGGTGATCCGGGGGTCCTCGACGCCCCAGTGCTCCTCTAAGGTCGAGGCCGCCGCGACCATTCCCCGATCGCGCTCCACGGTCCAGTTGCCGTAGCCATCGGGGCTTCGGGCGACCACCAGATGGGACAGGCCGGTGCGGTCCTCCACCCGCAACAGCAGGAGGGTCTCGCCTTCGAAGACCGTCGCACCGGGGTTGAACACGGCGTTGACCATCCATGGCACGTCACCGGCGGTGATGATCGGATTGTCGGGATGGCGCAGGAACATCTCGGGCGGGTCACCCCGCGACGGCGCGAGCCGGTCGGCGGGGGTCATGCGACGAAGACCTGGGCCCGGGGGGAAGCCACCTCATGCGCTCGTCGGAGTGCCGTGAGGAACGCGAGGGTCGACTCGGCGCCCTGGTTGACGTTGGGCCCGTCGACCTGCAGCCCGTCGAAGGATCCGCCGGTTCGACGGTCGAACATGGCCACGCCGAGGTCGTTTCGACCGGTGAACCACTGGGCTGACCGGATCGTCACTTCGGCCCAGTCGGCCTCGCCGGTCACGGTGAACGCCCGCGCCGCGGCATCGGCCATGGCGCCCGCCTCGATCGGTTGCTGGTCGAACGCTGGTCGCGGTTCGCCGGCGGTCCAGCCATGGGTCGGCGTGAAGCTGAAGTGACCCTCGGGCGCCGTCTCCTCGGCGACGAGCCAGTCCAGGAGCCGCAACCCCGTCCGCTCGAATCTGGTGTCGTTGAGCATCGCTCCCGCCGCCAGCAGGCATTCGGGCAGCAGCGCGTTGGCGTAGCGCAAGCGCGCCTCGGGCCAGTGCCGGTGGCCGGTCGCCTGCTGGATCATCGTCGCGGCGTCGCCGAGCAGCTCGGCGGCCTGGGGTTGGTCGGGGTCGTCGGCGAGCGCGGCCGCAGCGCCGAGTGCGGCGTACGCCATGGCGTGGGGCCACGGTGAGCGAAACGAGGTCGTCTTCGAGAACAGTTCCCGAGCCCCTTCGGTGACGTGGCGGGGCGCAGTCGACGCGGCGGCGACACCCAGGCCGAAGATCGCACGGCCACAGGCGTCGTCGGAGACGTCGCGGTCGGTGAACCGGCGGTCGTGACCCATGCGCAGCGCGAATCGTCCGCTGCCCAGGTGCAGGCGCCGCAGGAACGCCAGGTAGATCTCGCTAAGCCGGTCAGCAGCGGGGTCGTCCCAACGGCAGGTCAAGGCCAGCGCACGCCCGGCATCGTCGCTGCAATAGCCGTACCCTCGGCGGGGCATCGCTGCGCGGGCGTGCTCGAAGAGCCCAGTGTCATCGGTCATCCGGACCAGATGACGCAGGTCGGGCATCGGCAGGCTCATGCCGCCATCCGACCGGCGAGCAGGTCGTCGATCACCTCGAGGTACCGCTTCGCGACGACAGGCCAGCGCAAACCCGCGCCCACGCGGGCGGCCTCGTGGCGCATCGCGTCGGCAAGGTCGGGCCGCGTGAGGATCCGGCGCAGCGCATCGGCCATGGCCTCGTCGTCGCCGTGGCGCACGAGCAGGCCTGCCCCCGATGCCAGCGTTTCGACAGCGTGGGGGAACCTCGTGGCGACGACCGGCTTGCCCGCAGCGAGGGCCTCCACGAGGACCCCGGAGGTGACCTGGTCGGGGGAGTCATAAGGCAAGAGCACGATGTCGGCACTGCCGATCAGCGCGGCCAACGACGAGACAGGGCGGTACGTGCCATCGAAGACGACGCGCTCAGCGATGCCCAGCTCGACGGCGGATCGCGCCAGCATCTCCCGGTAACGTTCCCCCTGAGCCGCTCGGACCTTGGGATGGGTCTCCCCGGCGATGAGATACGTCGGCGTCGGGGTCAGGTCACCGAGTCTGGCCATCGCCGCGACGCCGTGCTCGAGGCCCTTGCCAGGCCCGACCAATCCCCAGCTCAGCACCAGCGGCCTGCCACGGCGGCGCTGCTCACCGATGCCGGGCTCGGTCCAGGCGCCGTGGGGGATCACGATGACCCGCTCCGGATCGTTGATCGCGTAGTTGCGGAGCCGCAAACGCGCCGCCTCGGTCTGCGTGACCGTCACATCGGCCAGCCCGATGACCTCCTCGAGCACCGCACGCTGGTGCGGGGTGGGATCGGCCAGGACGGTGTGGAGCACCACGATGCGACGGGTCGTCGTTGTCCGCAGCAGGTCGAGGACCTCGTCGCCGTCGGGTCCCCCGTAGATCCCGTACTCGTGCTGGAGGATGACGACGCCGGCATCCTCGACGGTGTCGCGCACCCGATGCAGCGACGCGGCGTCGCCGGCGATCCAGTCGACCGTGGCTCGCGCCGCACCGCCGGTCGGTTCGCGTCGCTGGATGAGGCGGATGACCACGGGTTGGACCGCGCGGCCCGCGTGGCTGATCGAACGCACCATCGACTCGGTGAACGTCGCCAGGCCGCACTGGGTCGGCGGGAAAGGTCCCCACGAACGCGATGCGAAGCGCCTCTTCCCGGTCGGTACCGCCGCCTCTCAACGGCGCGGGCAATCGGGTCGATACCACGCACGCTCCCTTCAGTCCCCTGTCCTGGATCGCGGCGGTCGACGTAACGTGGGAGCAGGGGTGAACGTCACCGATTGACTTAACTCTCAGTGTAGCCGCCGTTCGGCGAGCATCCACCCGCGGGCCGCCGGCACTCTCTACTATTGGGGTCGAGTCGTGACTGACGCCGCCATCGCCTCAAGGACCTTGCGCACTAACGCCGACGGCGCGGCCGGTCCGCTGTCGCCTTGAGCGCTCATTCGATAATCGGCGTCAGGTGCCGCTCAAGCGAGAGTGGTTGCTTGTGTCAACCAGTCACTACCACGCTTCATCATGAAGACCCGGCACGCATCATCCGATGAATCGATGGACCGAAGGATTTGAAGTGATGAGCGACCAACTCGGTGTCGGCGTTATCGGTTGTGGCGGCTTCGGGCTGTTCGCGCTGCAGCAGTTCGTGCAGGTTCCTGGAGTGCGGCTGGCTGGAATGGCCGGCACCGCGCGGCCGGCCGCCCGGGCAGCGGCGCAGCGTTATGGGCTCGAGGACGTCATCGATGTCGATCGCCTACTCGAATTACCGGCGGTCAATGTGGTCTACATTTCCACGCCGCCGTTTCTGCATTACGAGCAATCCAAGCTGGCACTCGCAGCGGGCAAACACGTCATTTGCGAGAAACCGCTCGCGCTGACAGTCGAACAAGCGGACGAACTGGTGGGGCTCGCGCGGCGACGGGACCGGTTGCTCGTCGCGAACCTGATGCAGCGGTACAACCCGTTGTTCGACATCGTCGGCCAGGTCATCGATCGCCAGCCGCTTGGCGAATTCTTGCACGGCTACTTTGAGAACTACGCCTCCGACGAGAATCTTCCGCCGGAGCATTGGTTCTGGGATCCCGAGAAGAGCGGCGGAATCTTTGTCGAGCACGGCGTGCATTTCTTCGACATGCTGACGGGTTGGCTGGGCGCCGGTGAAGTCGTTTCCGCGCAGGCCAGTCGCAGGTCCGACGGCTGCGAGGACCAGGTGCAATGCACGGTGCGCTACCCAGGGGGCGCGCATTTCAACTTTTACCACGGCTTTCATCAGCCGGCGCGTTTGGATCGCCAGGAGCTTCGACTCGTCTTCGAACGCGGCGACATGCTGCTGCAGGGTTGGGTGCCAACCAGCGTCCGCATTCATGCGGTGGCCAATGAGCCGCAGACGCGCGAACTGAGCGAACTATTTCCCCACGCGCGGATCGACACGCTGATGACTTATGGCCCGCGCTATCGGGCGTTCTATTCGCACGGACACCAGCACGACGTCTATCAACAGTTCGAGCTTCACTGGGAAGGTCTGCAGAAGATGCCGCTGTACTGCGAGCTGCTGCGTCGCATGATGACAGATCAGGCGGCGTGGATTCGCGACCGCGGGCACCAGCGAAAGGTCAACGAGCAGAACGGCCGCGACTCGGTCGCGATGGCCTGCGCGGCCGATGCGCTCGCGCGCCATCCCAGCGCGTAAGGCATGGAGACCGGGCATCGCGGTGCGTGCGTGATGGTGCCGGCCGCCCTTCACTCGGGAGTGAGATCGAACGCCCGCCGTCGGCGAGCTGGTGCGCTCGAGCGACCATCACGGATGGCCTCAGCCGCCGATGCTGATCGTGATGCCGCCGCTGGAGACCCAGAGCCATCCAAGGAATGGTCAGTTGTTGGTGGCTGTGACGCCGGGGGAGGTGCTGATCTGTACGTTTCCCGGATTTTCACATTGAGTGGTCGTCGGTGTTGTGTTTGTGCATCGGGCAAGGGCGGCAGCGGTGGGTGCGTAAACCATTCCCACGATGGCGCCCGCCGCCCGTAGCGGTACCAGGTTATTCCAGCTCCAGGGCGCGTAATTCGCGGTAGGCGACCATGCTGGGCGCTGGCTGCTGTGCCCTGGGCTTCAGGGCGATCAGTTAGGTACCGGGTGCTGTTCTTCTGCGATCTGCGCCGTGATCGGACTGTGGTCCGGCGCCTGACGCCGGCGTCTGGCTACGAGTGGTAGGGCTCGGCGCTGACCAGCGTCACCTTGACGGTGTTGCCGTTGGGCACGAGGTAGGTGCGGGTCTCGCCGACCTTGGCGTCGAGCAGCGCGCTGCCCAGCGGTGAGTTCGGCGAATACACCTCGAGCTTGCCATCGCTGACACCCTCCTGGCGGGTGGCGATGAGGAACGTCTCGGTGTCGGACTCGTCGCCGTTGTAGTAGACCTTCACCACCGAACCGGGCAGTGCCACGCCGGACAGCGTGGGTACCTCGCCGACCTTGGCGCTGTTGAGCAGCTCCTGGAGCTGACGGATGCGCGCCTCCTGCTGGCCCTGCTCCTCGCGGGCGGCGTCGTAGCCGCTGTTCTCGCGCAGATCACCCTCCTCGCGGCGGTCGTTGATCTCCGCGGCGATGATCGGTCGGTTAGCGATCAGCTGGTCGAGTTCCGCTTTGAGCCGGTCATGTGACTCCCGGGTCAACCAGGTCACCCGAGTGTCGGTCATCTCGTCGCGCTCCTCATGTCGTTGGTTCCGCGATGTTCGCGTTGGCAGTCTGTCTCGCTACCGGGAGCATCCGGCTTTGCCGCCTGTATTGCCGTCTCAGAGCCGCGACCGAACGCGCTAATGTATCAGGCATCTTCTGCACGGGTCGTGTTCTAGGGTCGCAAAGATCCCTAATCACATGGCGTGGTCTTCGGGTCGGCGCTTATCCGGTGGCCTTGCGGATGTACTCGCCGATCTGCCGCAGCGATCGAGTGGCCTCCGGCACCAATGGCGCGCACAGCTGGAAGTCGTGCACCTGGCCGGGCCAGACGCGCACCTCGGCGGGCACTCCGGCGGCTGCCAGCCGGCGTGCCGCTAGCCGCGCATCGTACAGCAGCACCTCCGAGCCGGACACGTGAATCAGCGTGCGCGGCAGCCCCGGCTCGACGCGGTCCAGCGGTTCGAAGACTTCCTCGGGCTCCCCGTCGACGACCCGGCGCGCGGCGGCCTTCGCGATCAGCTTCACCAGCGCGTCGAACGCCTTGGGCGGGAACATCGCATCGCTGCCGATGTTGGGGTGCGCCTGCTTGGGATCCATCTCCAGCTGCATCAGCGGCGACATCACCACCAGGGCGGCCGGCTCCTCGCCCTCAGCCAGGAGGCGTTCGGCCAGCGCCAGCGCCAGGTAGCCGCCCGCCGAGTCTCCGGCCAGCACGATCTGGTCGGGCTCGTAGCCCTGGTTGCGCAGCCAGCGCCAGCCGTCGTAACAGTCCTCATTGGCTTGTCCCACCGAGTGTTTCGGGATCATCCGGTAGTTCGGCACCAGCACCGGCGTGTCAGCGTAGTGCGAAATCATCGTCGTCAACCGGCCGTGCGAGTGGACCCCGCAGGTCAAAAACGCGCCGCCGTGCATGTAGAGCACGATGCGGCGGGTGCCGTCAGCTGGCAGCACGCCCCTGGCCCGGACGAGCTGCGCGGTGCAGTTCGGCAAACCGATGGTGGCGCGGACGGTGCCCGGGATGGGCAGCAGCGCCCGCGAGGCAAAATCGATGATGCCCCATGGCCAGGGCAGATGCGGCACGTGGCTGCCGATTGCCAGCATCGGACGGATGATGAGCCGAGCACCCAGCCAGGCCAGCCGACCCGCGATGCTTGGACCATCCTCAATCACCTCGACCGGAGCGCCGTCGCTGACCGGATCCCTGCACAGTTTCAGCGCCCTAGCTGCGCCGATGCGCGGCCGGGGCGAATCCAAGACCGTAACGGATGCGGTCATGTCAACACTCCTACGTCGTTGTAGGCCGGGTGGACCCACGATCTCGACGTCAATCCCCGTCATTTAGCTTGACGTCTTAACTACTTAAAACGATCTACGACCGCGATTTGATCCGAGATGCATGGGACATGCCCGCAACAGGCCTCCTCACCACCAGAAACTTCTGACGACGAGCCGCTAGCGACCTCGCCCGCCAGGTCGTTGTGCCAGAGCATCACCGCGCCGTAGTCCGGGCAGCCATCGGGAGGCGCGCACTTATCGAGCAGTGCTTCGCCGAGCTTGCACCGAATAACAGAAAGCGCAGTTCAAGGGCCATTTCCCCAGGTTCGGTGCGGGGTTCGAATCCCCTGAGTTCAGCCGGCGCGTACCGACATCGCCGAAAAGATTCTGCGCGGCTGAGCGCTTCTTTGGCGCCCCGAAAGACTAGTTCGTCACCCAATTCACCCTCGGCCCTAACCCGACCGGGGCGGATTTCGGCGCCCATGACCTCGACGCGGGAAGCGGGGCCGGCGCTGGACCGGGGGCCTCATCCCCACCGGAAAGACCCATGGCAGTTACTGGGACGCGAACGCACCGGCCTTGGCGAATCTGGGTGCGGTGATCGCGGGAGTCCCCGCACCGTACCCGGCGGCAGGATAGATGCCATGCCCGCTGTACTCAGATGCACCGCACGCCAAGCATTGCCACTAGCAATCCTGGTAGCAGCCGGGCTGCTGGTCGTCGGCTGCCACGCAAGTCACTCGCTTGGCCCCCCGGTCCCCACTGGCGCAACCACTTTGGGAGGTTCCAGCATGACATCAACACCACCACCGCCGCCCGGTTGGAAAAGCCATGTCGATGTCCCCACCAGCCAGCAACAGGCCCAAGACACCGTGCTGAAGTACCTCAAAAAGACCCTCGACGCGCTGCCAGCCGGAACCCGTCTTCGACGCCAGCCGATACAGCGGCGGAACGAGCGCAGTCCCCTGCAATGACGCGCCCCTCAACACGAACCCACCCGTCGAATTTTCGGCCACCGGCGACCTGACGCTGCCGCCAGGGGTCGATGCGGGAAAGCTCATCGCTGAGGTCGGCGATATCTGGAAAAGCTGGGGATGGTGGGTGTTCGAGCGCGACGGTATGCACAAACCCAACCGTTCCGGCTTTTCGCCCGATGGCTACGAACTACATATCGGGTGGCGGGCCTTCCGGGACCACCCAATATCACGGGCACCTCGCCGTGTTTCCCGCACGATATTGCCCGGACTGACCTTCCGTTCCCCGCAACGATCACAGCGGGCCCTGGCTCGTAAATCGGCAAGGCTCACCGAAACTAGCATGGTGCCAATCGATTCCGTCGCCATCGCATAGATCGCGATCTGAAGTGAGCACCGTGTCCGCGTCGTGACCGCCGACTCGATCAACGAACTCAGGCCCGGCGAAGTGCCGGTCACCGAATGGCTGGATGTCGGCTCGACGCCGTTTTTCTCCTACGCCGCGGGCGTTGTGGTCGACACCGGAGCGGTAATGCCGCACGCCGCGATACTGCCGCGAGAAACTCGGTATTGCATGTGTAGTCGGTTGCAAAACCGGCAGCCGTGTCCTGCGCACGGGTCACCTGGTCGAGGTCGACGGCACCACGGGCCGATCAAGCGCGTCGAATAACGCCGCTGCAAAAGAACCGCCACAGTGAGGTTCAGAACTGCCCGCAGTTGGGTGCGGTCGGCACGCCGTTGAACCGCGCGCCGATCCACTGCATGGCCGGCTCGCCATCGACGACCGCCGTCAGCGCGTGGTTGATGCCCAGCTTGTCGAGGAAGGGCGGTTCCTCGTTAGTGCGGAATTCCACGTCGGCGCCCAGGGCGCACCAGTCGCGCCCGAGCTGACTGGCCACGGTCCATGGCACCAGCGGGTCATAGCGGTTGCTGTCGATCAGCACCGGTGCATTGGGTTTGTAGCGCCCGATCCGCTGCTGATCGAAAATGCCGCTCAACGGCTCCTCGTTGACCAGTTGGTCAAGGTCTTCGTTCAGGTAGGGCTGCAGATGGCGGAAGGCGTAATTGAGGATGGTTTGTACAGCGCACTGGCGTGACATCGAATCGAGCACGGCTTCGGCATTCGGAGGGAGCTTGGAGCGGATCGCGTCGGCGTACTCGGGATAGGTGGCCAAGAAACTGTTGAGGACATAACCCACTACGCCGACCAGCGCGCTGCCGTCGAGGTAGGGCAGCATCTCCTTCATATTGGCCGGCGGGGCGCCGGCGTAGGTGCCCACGATTCGCAGCTCGGGGGCGTAGGACGGTGCCAATTCGGCGGCTGATGCCGCCGCCGCGCCGCCTTGCGAGTACCCCCAGAACGCGACCGGTCCGTGTGGGTCCAGGGAGGTTCCTGGAAGGCGCATGGCGGCGCGAGCGGCATCGAGGACGGCCTGGCCCTGGGCCAGCCGGTCCATATAGGTATGCATAGGCGGGGTGCCCAGTCCCTCGTAGTCGGTCATCACGATGGCGAACCCGCGCGCGACCATGGTCGCGACGAACGACTCCTCGTAGTTGAACATGATGTCCAATCCGCCGGAGTAGTGGATGCCCTGGTTGAACATCCGTGACGGCGCGCACTGGTTGCCCTGGCCCTGCGTGCCTGGGGCGTAGCTGATCAGCGGACGTGGCCCGGTCCCCGGCCAGGGGTTGTCGGGCTCGAAGTAGGTGCCGGTGACCGCGATCGGGTTGCCGCGGGCATCGGTGCTGCGGTACATGATCCGGGTACCGGTGGCCATGATCGCACCCAGCCGGCCCGAGGGCTCTAGCACCAGCCGCGACGGCTCTGTGCGGGTCAGATCCCCGGGCTGACCTGGCGGTAGCGGATCCGGCGGGGTGTAGAAGTCAGCATACTGCGGTTCGTCGCCGTCAGCCGCTGCGATTCCTTCGCTAAGCAGCGGCGACGCTGTCGAAAGCAGAACCGCGACCGTTCCCACGAACCGACGCATTACCGGACGCTACCAACACGACCGTATTCCGGAGGCAGACTTTTCTAAACATTCCAGGACCAGACGGTAGCGCGTTACCTTTTTCTGGATTGCTCAGGGCGTCAACGTGTTTGCGAAACTGGTATGCGTTGAAGTGTTCGATAGACGGTCAGTCGGGAGACCTTGAAGAGTTCGGCGCGGTCGGTGACGGCTTAGCCGCCGGCATCGTGCATGCGGCGTAATTCCTTCTGCCACTTGGTTGTGAGCTCGGGTTGGCGGCCTTTGAGTCGGCCCTTCGCCCAGGCGACCCCATATCCTCCTATTCTCCCGAGTTCTCATCCGCAGTAGGTCGACTTCGAATTCAGCGAAGGGTGGCCAGGCTGTTGAAGAATATCTTGATTTCTTATTTTGCGGCCAAACGTTTTTGGATCAGCAGCATCAGCTGAGGTGAGCGGACAGCAGCCAGCCAGCGACGGATTTGCGCCCATTGGACTCATCCCTGAATTCAACTCCGGTGAAGATGGGGCGCCCTGCGTGGGCGCGTTGCCATGTATTCGGGCGGGGCGGATCTCGTCGATGGCCCAGCACTTGGACACCACATCGCGCAGTAAGCCTGTCACGTGCTGCCAGCGAAGGATATCGCCCATCGCCAAAGAGAGTGTTGATTCATCTGATGAAACACGTGGCAGTTATTCATGGAGGATGTCAATTATCATGAACGATGCGGTAAAACTTTTGTGCGACAATAGTTTTGATGTCCAGCCAGGGGGCCACTGTGACGAATCGCGCGGGCCCGGGTTGATTGCTCGGTCGAGTCGTCGTATTCGACCTGCGACGAAGCGACTGGAGAGTCTGCATCAGGACCAGGATGCTTCATATCGGTGGAAGGCACCACCACGATGCGGCCAACCGCGGCCCGCGCCATGATCCGGTCACCATGCTCGTGGAAGAACCTTGCAAGCAGTGCTGTGACAACGTTCGATGTATTCGGGGATGGATGGCTCGTTGTCGTCGAAGGGACTAATGACCCTAGCTTGATTGTGTAGGTGGTCGCCATGGTTGGGGCCGTGGCGATCGTGCTCCGCTGGGGGCTCGTCGAACTTGCCGGACTGGCGCGAAAGATCGCATGGTCTGACACTGATGAGCAGAAAGCAAAGCTCGCCGACTCGAGAGCCAAGGTCTTAGCCGCGATCGAGGAGGCCAAGAAGTCGCTGCACGGCACGCTCGCACAGAACTCACCGATCACCCCCGCTGTTGTGGGCTTCCGCTCGACCGCGCTAGTGATCGTTTCGTTTTCCGCTGAGTAGTTGAATCGACAAGGGTTGGGTCCACACGCTATGACGACGACCGAAAAGCCGCTGACCGCCGACGTTCGCAACGGGATCGAGTTCAAGGTCGCCGACCTGTCGCTGGCCGACTACGGTCGCCGGGACATCCGGCTGTCGGAACATGAGATGCCGGGTTTGATGTCGCTGCGCCGCGAGTACGCCGAGGTCAAGCCGCTCAAGGGTGCCCGGATTTCGGGTTCGCTGCATATGACCGTGCAGGCCTCGGTGCTCATCGAGACCCTCGTTGAACTAGGCGCTGAAGTGCGCTGGGCGTCGTCCAACATCTTCTCTACCCAGGACCACGCTGCCGCGGCAGTGGTAGTCGGCCCGCACGGCACTGCCGAGGAGCCGAAGGGCGCCAGCGTGTTCGCGTGGAAGGGTGAGACCCTCGAGGAGTACTGGTGGGCCTGTGAGCAGGCGCTCACCTGGCGCGGCGAGCCGGCCAGCATGATCGTCGACGACGGTGGTGACGCCACCATGCTGGTGTTGCGCGGCGCGCAGTTCGAGAAGGCCGGTGTGGTACCGCCCGCCGAGGAGGACGACCCAACCGACTGGAAGGTGTTGCTAGCGCGGCTGCGGGAGCGGTTCGAGACCGACAAAGACAAGTGGACCAAGATCGCCGCGTCGATCAAGGGCGTCAGCGAGGAGACCACCACCGGCGTGCTGCGGCTCTACCAGCACGCCGCCGCGGGTGAGTTGCCCTTCCCGGCGATCAATGTCAACGACTCGGTGACCAAGTCCAAGTTCGACAACAAGTACGGCTGCCGGCACTCCCTGATCGACGGCATCAACCGGGGCACCGACGCGCTGATCGGCGGCAAGAAGGTGCTGATCTGCGGTTACGGCGACGTCGGTAAGGGCTGCGCGGAGTCGGTGAAAGGCCAGGGGGCACGGGTCGTGGTCACCGAGATCGACCCGATCAACGCGCTGCAGGCCCTGATGGAGGGCTTCGACGTCAAGCAGGTCGAGGATGTCATCGGCGAGGCCGACATCGTCGTCACCGCGACCGGCAACAAGGACATCATCACGCTCGAGCACATGAGGGCGATGAAAGACCAGGCGATCCTGGGCAACATCGGTCACTTCGACAACGAGATCCAGATGGCCCGGCTGGAGAAGTCGGGGGCGACGAAGCTGAACATCAAGCCGCAGGTCGACCAGTGGACCTTCCCCGACACCGGCAAGTCGATCCTCGTGCTCTCCGAGGGCCGGCTGCTGAACCTGGGTAACGCCACCGGTCACCCGTCGTTCGTGATGAGCAACAGCTTCTCCAACCAGGTCATCGCGCAGATCGAGCTGTGGACCAAGAACGACGAGTACGACAACGAGGTGTATCGGCTGCCCAAGCATCTCGACGAGAAGGTGGCCCGCACCCACGTGGAAGCGCTCGGTGCCCGGTTGACCAAGCTGACCAAGGAGCAGGCCGACTACATCGGCGTCGACGTCGAGGGTCCGTACAAGCCGGACCACTACCGCTACTGAGCCACCCGGGCTTTACGCGGCATGACCGTCGGGGGAGTGACGACCGACTCGTTGAACGAGGCTCGTTGGGTGAACGAGGATTCTGAAGCGTTTAGGGGTGACGCTGTGGAGCGTCGCCGTCATGAATCACGACCGTTGTGATCGGCGGCAACGCCACGGCCAAACGATGCCTGACCGATAAGTGGTCTGGCTCCTGTCCGCGCTACCCGTCGTGGGCCAGCCAGACGACGCTCAATGGGGGAAGCGTCATGGAGGCCGAGTACTGCAGGTCGTTCCAGCTGATCGGCTCTGTGGTGAGGTCGCCGACGGTGACGCCGCTGCCGCCGAATTGGGTGCTGTCGGTGTTGAGGATCTCGACCCACCGACCCGGCCGAGGCAGCCCGACCCGATGGTGGTGCCGGACCACTGGGGTGAGGTTGGCGATGCACGCCACAGGCCGCTGGTCGGTCACCGGGAACCGGACGAACGACAGCACGCTGTGGTCGGCGTCGTTCGGGTCGATCCAGCGGAATCCCGGCCAGTCGAAGTCCTGCTCCCACAGGGCCGGCTGGTCGCGGTACACGGCGTTGAGTTGCCGGACCAGGCGCTGGACCCCGGCGTGCTCGGGGTAGGTCAGCAGGTGCCAGTCCACGCTGGCGTTGTAGCGCCACTCGTCGTTTTGGGCGATCTCGCCGCCCATGAACAGCAACTGCCGTCCGGGATGGGCCCACATCCACGCCAGCAGCGCCCGCAGGTTCGCGAACTGCTGCCAACGGTCCCCGGGCATCTTGGCCAGCAGCGAACCCTTGCCGTGGGCGACCTCATCGTGGCTGAGCGGCAGGATGAAGTTCTCGTGGAATGCATACAGCAACGAGAACGTGAGCTCGTGGTGGTGGAACCGGCGATGGACCGGATCCTTGGTGAAGTACACGAGCGTGTCGTTCATCCACCCCATGTTCCACTTGAACCCGAACCCCAGGCCGCCCAGATAGGTCGGGCGGGACACGGCCGGCCAGGACGTCGACTCCTCGGCGACCATCATCACCCACGGGTGGTGCCGGTAGACCACCTCGTTGACTTCCTTGAGGAAGCTGATGGCATCGAGGTTTTCTCGGCCCCCGAATCGGTTGGTCACCCATTCGCCCTCGCGGCGGGAATAGTCGAGATAGAGCATCGAGGCGACCGCGTCCACCCGCAGGCCGTCGATGTGGAACTCCTCGATCCAGTACAAGGCGTTGGCAAGCAGGAAGTTGCGGACCTCGTCGCGGGCGTAGTTGAACACTAGCGTTCCCCAGTCGGGGTGCTCCCCCTGTCGGGGGTCGACGTGCTCGTACAGCGCTGTGCCGTCGAACCGGGCCAGGGCCCAGTCGTCCTTGGGGAAGTGGGCCGCCACCCAGTCGACGAGCACCCCGATGCCCGCCTGGTGCAGCCGATCCACCAGGTACCGGAAGTCGTCTGGGCTGCCGAACTGTGCCGCCGGCGCGTAGTACCCGGTGACCTGGTATCCCCAGGAGCCCGAGAACGGATACTGCGCCAGCGGAAGGAACTCCACGTGGGTGAACCCGAGCTCGGCCACGTACTGCGGGAGGATCTCGGCCGCCTCCCGATAGGTCAGCGGACGCCACGATCCGTCGTCGTTTTGGGTCTGCCGCCACGATCCGAGATGGCACTCATAGATCGAGACCGGGGTGCTCATGAGGTCGCCGGTGGCCCGGTCGGCGATCCACTGCGCGTCCTGCCACTCGTGCGTGCTGTGGGTGACGATGCTGGCGGTGGCGGGCGGCACTTCCGCGGCGAAGGCGAACGGGTCGGCCCGCAGGCTGATGTGCCCGTCCTGGCTGACCACCTCGTACTTGTAGCGAGCCCCTGGGCTGACTCCCGGCAGGAAGATCTCCCAGACCCCTGAGCTACCCAGCACCCGCATCGGGTGAACCCGGCCGTCCCAGCCGTTGAAGTCCCCGACGACGCGCACGCTTGTGGCGTTGGGGGCCCAGACGGCAAACGACGTCCCGGACAGCCCCTGGTGGACACGCACGATGGCGCCCAGGTGCCGCCACAGCCCCTCGTGCCGACCTTCGCCCAGCAGGTGCAGGTCCATCTCCCCCAGCGTTGGCCAGCAGCTGTAGGGATCGTCGAAGCACGTCGTCGTGCCGTTCCGGTCGGTCGACTCGAGGCGGTAGATGGGAACGGCATCTGCCTGCAGCACGCCGGCGAACACACCGGTGGCGTGGATGCGACGCATCTCGATCCGCGCCCCGTCGCTCAGCAACGCCATCCCCGCGGCATCCGGGCACCAGCCGCGGATCACCACCCCGACCCGCCCGTCGCCGTCCTTCTGCAGGTGCGCGCCCAGGATCTGGTGCGGGTCGTGATGATCGCCCGCGACAAGCCGCTCGAGATCTTCCTGGCGCACCGAATCCTGCAGTCCGACCCGTGCACTCATGACCGTTCCATCCCCGACCAGGCGCCGTCGCTGGCTCGACCCGTCGCGCGGCACATCGCCCAAGCGCCGGAATTGCCTGTTGCCCAAGCCTTCCACCACACGGTGGCGCTCAGCAGGTGCTGGCTGACCGAATGCAGCGTCGACTCGATGAACGTCGCCACGCCATGCCATCTCGTTGGGAAGATTCCCACGAAGACGTCGCGAATTGCCTCTCCACGGTCGGAACCACCGCTTTTCAACAGCACAGGAAATCGGGTCGTTACCACCAAACGCTCCATTCCGTTCCGCCTGCCTTGCATCGTGGCAGTCGGCATGACCTGAAAACAGGGACCAAAGTCCCGGATGGTTTCGGCGATGCGGTAGGTGGCATAACGGATTGGGTTACCCGGGGTGCAGGCTGACGGCTATGCCCGAATAGCGCACCATGCCGGTCACCCGATCGATGTCGTCCTTGTTGGTCAGGCGATTGACGTTGGCTTCGTGGTGGCCGTGTGGAATCGACACCGCTCCACGCCGGATCGAGTCGTCGACCTTCGCGGTGCCGGTCAGTTCCCCGTTCGCGCTGCGGACCGTCACCCGTTGGCCGCTCACGACGCCCGCAGCGGCGCCGTCATCGGGATGGATGAGGATCTCGGGGGCTTCACCGAGAAAATCGAGCTGCGCGTTCAGCTTTCGCCGCTGCCGCCGCGGCACCATCACCAGTGGCGCGGGCGGCTCGAGAGCGGCGAGTTGATCGACAAGCAGCGGAGGCGCCAGCCGCCAGCCGCCCATCCGCTCGATATGCTGATCGACCCACGCCGCGGGTAGCTCCTGCGGGGCCTCCGCCCAACCCGTGGCCACCACCTCGTCGAACCTGCACCGGGCGCCGGCCAGCAGGACGGCGAGCACGTCGTCGTCGGTGCTGCTGTCCGGGTCCCCGAGATTGCCGAGGTCGTAGCCGAGCCGCCTGCCGAGTTCGGCAAAAACCCACCACATCGATCGCCGTTCGCCGACCGGGTCCACGACGGCGGGGGTGTACTGAACGGACACGTGTGAACTCAAGATGTCGTGAATAGTGATGTCGGGCCGTTCCAACGGATCCTTGGTCGGCAGGACGTGGGTGGCCAACTCCGTGGTCTCGTTGTTGATGATCTCCGTGGTGGCGAACACCTCGAGTTGCTGCAGGGCCGGCACCAACTTTCCCGTCTCGGGCATGCAGGTAACCAAGCTGCCGCCAACGTTGATCAGGGCGCGGATGTTTCCGGCTGCGATCTCGTCGGGCAGCACGGCGCACGGCCATTCGTTGATGAACGCTTGCGCCTCCGGGCGGCTGCCTGGGCCGGGGCCGAACGATCCCTCGATCGGTGTGATCGGCAGGAACTCGCCGAAAGTTTCGAGCTGGTAGGCGAACCCGGGGTGGAACCACGTCCCGCCGGGTCGGTTCATCGCACCGGTGAGGATCATCAGCACCCACGCGAGCCATTGGGTGACATTGGCTCGTTCGGCTGTCATGGTGACGCCGGTGCCGGTTTCGATCGCGACACACTTGGCGGCGCGCACCGCCGCGCACAGCCGCGTCAACTCGGTCTCCGCCAAATCGGCGAACCTCGCGGTGTGCTCGAGCGTGAACGGCTCAACCGCGGCCGCCAGTTCGTCGACGCCTTGAACCGGCACATCCGTTTTCATGCCGTCGCGCAGAATTTCGCGAACCAAATAGGCCAGCACCGCGTGGTCGGTACTGGGACGCGGTGCCAGATGGCCGGTGGCCAGTCGCGCGGTCTCTGTGCGCCGCGGGTCGATCACCCAGACCTGCCCGCGCCTGGCGATGTCGCGTACCGTGCCCGTCGGGTTTGGCATCGAGATCGCGTGGCCGTGTGAGACAACGGGGTTGACGCCGACAAGCATCAGAAAGTCGGCGTTGTCGAGGTCCGTTCGGCCGGACAGGCCGATGAAGCCACCCACCAGATCCGAGATCAACGGTTTGGCGGTGCCGTCGATGGTCAGCGGGCTGAACTTTGCCGGCGTGCCAATCGCCGCGTGTAAGGCTTCGGCCATCCGGAATCCGGCGCTCTCCATGGTGCTGAAGTAGAACGCGACCGACTCGGGCCCGTGACGGTCGATGATGTTCTCCAGCCGCGTGCCCAGGTCGTCGAGACACTCATCCCACGTGGCGTCCTGCAGCCGGCCGTCCACCCGCATCCGCGGCCGTTCAAGACGGTCCGGATGGTGGTGCAGCAGTGGCAGCGCGCGGCCTTTCGGGCAGGTATAGCCGTGCGAGAACGGATGGTCCTGGTCGCCGCGGACGCGGATCACCTCGTCCCCGTCGACGTCGACGAGAATGCCGCAGACGGAGGTGCAGACGCGGCAGAAGCTGCGGACCGTTTGCATAACCCGATAACGTACTCTCGCTATCAGAGAAGCACCATCGCATTTTCGAGAATGAAAATGCATCGTCGGGAATGACAATTTCCGGCATATCCGAAGTCCACCCTTCGGCCTTTTCGTTGACGTGCAATGGAAGGGCATACGCGGCGTCGGACATGTCTATGCGAATTTCGTTCCATGGCCGGTGGATGCAACTATCCGCGCCAGCCGTCGGTGGGGTTGCGCAGCCGCATGATTTTCTCTTCGAGTTCACCAACGGCTGCGCTTTTGCCGAGTCCCCCAGCACGACGGCGGTGATGAGATGACAAGCTGCGCCGTCGACCCGGCCCCGCCACTGGTGCGGGCTACGGGCGGTATGGCGGCGCCGTCAGCGGGACACGTTGGCGTGCACGCACGCTTTTTTCACCTGGCCAGCGGCTTGTAGAAGACCAAGCCGTTGCCTTTGTTGTCGTAGACCACGGCCCGGCGTTCGTGCGCGTCGTCGTACGGGGCTTTCACGATGCCACCACCGCTGGCCTCAACGGCCTTCGCCGCGGCGTCGACGTCGGCGGTCTTGATACCGACGACGACCTGCCCGGGGATGGGATGGTCTACCGCGGTCGCCAGTGCGAGAGTGACCGGCCCGCCATCGAGGGCGGCGAAGTGGGCTCCGTCGCGGAACTTCAGCGACATCCCCAGGGTCTCGCTGTAAAACCGGATCGATTCATCCAGGTCGTCGGTCGACAAGATGATCATCTTTACTTCGTGCTCGCTCACTGATGCCTCCTGTGGCTGAATCGCTTCCCGACTAGGCCGGGAGTGTACTGAGTCCGGTTGACTCGCGGGCAGTGTTGCCTTCGCGGGGCTGCGCCGTGCCACCGCCGTTTTCATCCCGTGCGGTCTCAGCAGCCCGGTGCAGCAGGGAGGCCGTCCGCGGATGCCGCCAATCGCCCCCCGGATTAGGCCAGGCTTAGTTTATTGTGCAGGGGGTCGGGCGGCGCGAACGCCGCTCTGATTCAACGTTTGCCGATCTCAGCTTCAAGTCCGATGAGGCTGGTGTCGCACGAAGGAGTTGGTCAAGGGTGACCGATACAACCACACCGGTGGCGGACGCGTTTGACGGGTCGTCCGAAGCGACGCCTCGTCGTGGCCGGTGGCTGCGGTGGGGACTGCTGACAGTATGGGGCCCGGGCCTGGTGGTGATGTTGGCCGACACCGACGCCGGTTCGCTGATCACCGCGTCGCAGTCCGGCGCCCAATGGGGCTATCGGATGGTCCTGCCGCAGCTGATTTTGATGCCGATCCTCTATGTCGTGCAAGAAATGACCGTGCGGCTGGGCATCGTCACCGGGCGGGGACACGCGGCCCTGATCAAAGAACGGTTCGGCCGCGGCTGGGCCTGGATTTCGGCCTTCACCCTGTTCGCATCGGCGATCGGAGCGTTGCTCACCGAGTTCGCCGGCGTCGCCGGAGTCGGTGAACTCTTCGGGGTCTCGCGCTGGGTGAGCGTTCCGGTCGCGACCGTGGCGCTGCTCGCATTGGCTTTGACCGGCAGTTATCGGCGCGTCGAACGCATCGGCCTTGTCGTCGGCGCGGCCGAACTGGCGTTTCTGGTTGCCATGGTCATGGCCCGGCCGCAACCGAAAGCGCTGCTGGACGGCTTGTCGTCGATGCCGCTGGGCAACTCCTCGTATCTGCTGTTGGTCGCGGCCAACGTCGGCGCGGTCATCATGCCGTGGATGATCTTCTATCAGCAGGGCGCGGTCGTCGATAAGCGGTTGTCGGCGGCCACGATTCGCCAGGAGCGGCACGACACCGCCGCCGGTGCCGTGCTGACCCAACTGATCATGATCGCGGTGGTGATCACCGTCGCCGCGACGATCGGGACACACAACGGCGACGCGCCGCTGCGGACCGTCGGCGAGATCGCCAATGCGCTCACCCCATACCTGGGCCGCGTCGGCGGCACCGTGCTGTTCGGCCTGGGGATGCTCGGCGCGGCGCTGGTGGCCGCAATCGTCGCCTCCCTCGCGGGGGCGTGGGGGCTCGCGGAAACCTTCGGGTGGCGGCATACCCTCAACGAACGGCCCAACCGCGCCACCGCCAAGTTCTACATCACGTACGCGCTTGCCCACATCATCGGCGCTGCGCTTGTGTTGGCCAGCGTCGACTTGGTCAACCTGGCCGTGGACGTCGAAGTCATGAACGCCTTACTGCTACCCATCGTGCTGGGCCTGCTGCTGGCGCTGGAAGCCCAAGCGTTACCCGCGCAGTGGCGTATGCGCGGACCACGCAAATACATCACCTGGGCCCTATGTCTTGTTGTCATCGCGTTCGGGCTCTACATGATCCCCCAAGCCCTCGCCTGGATATAAGGCTTGGCGTGGTCAGAACCAGGGGCCGGGATAATAGCCGTCCTGGTCTTGCACCATGACGATTTCCTTGCACTCTCCGTTCGAGGACCGGGCTGTCTCACCGCGGCATACCAGCATCCAGCCGGATATCCGCGCAAAAGGCCGGACCGACCAGTTCGGCGCGACCGGATCATCAGCAGGCAAGCCGATGACCGATTACGTGCCGCCAACGTTCGTGATGTAGAGGTGGTCTCCGAAAAAGGCCAGCTTGGCGATCGGCAGCTTCTTGGCGTCCTCTCGATTCTTGAGCAGATCCCACTGCCGGGTGCGCAGGTTCCACACCCCGAAGCCGAACTGCGAACTATCGGAAGCCCGCCCGTCGACGAATAACTTCCCGTCCGACAACGTCGCGGACAAGCCGCCACCGGAAATCCGGTCCGAATCGCCGATCTTGATGAGCGACTTGGTGTTCAGGTCGTAGAACATCGTCGACATGACTGGCGGGCTGTAGGAATCCCAGTGTGTGATCTTCACGAGTTTGTCGGGGCCGTCGGATAATTCGGCATCGACAGTCCGTATATCGTTGTCCTGAAATATCGTTTCCCCGTTCGGCCGGCGCAGCTCTGCTCCCGATGTGCTGCCGACCCCGGTATTGCGTTGAAATGAAGGGACGTCCTGCCAGACGCGGCCGGGCTGGGGGTCGTTCCACATGATCGACAAATCGGCACTGGAAAGGACGACGGTCCGAGGCGGCGACGCCGAAGCATGCCCGTCGGTGCAGGCGTTCACCCACGCGACGCCGGATGCGGTCGAGGCAACCTCCCAGTCATTGGCCGGAGTCAGCTTCAGGTCGGGGGTCGGCGGTTGCAGTTCTCTTGTGGCCAACGCCTGGCCGACTTGAGGTCGTAAACGTATGCGGTCGTCTTGGTGGACTCGGGTTCGGGAGGTTGCGCGGGTTTGACGGTCGTTACCAGTAGACGACCTTCATGTCGTCGGCGGTGCCTGCCAGCGCGCACATCGCCCCGGTGAGATTCTCGCCGGCAAGAACCATGGGGATAGCCGGCGCCACGTATTGTCCGGTTTTCGTATCGAATACTTTGGGGCGGATATCCTCGAGCGCTGATTTGCCGGGCGAGAATTTCGCGGGACAACCGAAGTAGGCGGTTCCGCCGTAGGTTTTCCAATCCTTCTCTAGCGGACCGGTTACCGGAGCGGGCGGTGGAACCGTACTGGTGCCGGTTTTCGAAGGAGAAGTCGAGGTCGTCGGTGTGGCGGCGGGAGGGGACGCGGTTTCCGAACAGGATGCGACGACGAGACAGCCGGCGCACACAACCAGGGCACGCCCGCGCCTGGACACAGTTCGCCGTCTGGCGACCCCCCGGATCGCACGCATCAACAAAACCCCCGTTAAGTTCGCGTAACCACCGAGGGTAAATCCGGCCGGCCGCGACCGCGACTCGGGTGTTGCGACTATCGGTTCGCGTCGAACTCGACGGGCAGGCTCGTGGGACCGCTCAGGGTCGTCATTGGTTTCCATGGCGCCGGCCCGGTGATGCGGGGGTTCAGCATCCGATAGGCCAGGACGTTGAGCGCTTCGGCGATCTCACGCCTGGCCAGGTTGGCGCCCAGGCAGTAGTGCACGCCGCCGCCGAACGTCAATACCGGCGGTGCGCCCTCGCGGGTGATGTCGACGCGGTCCGGATCGTGGTAGACCGCCGGATCACGATTGGCCGCAGCGGTATTGACCAGGACCATGGTGCCGGCGGGAAAGACGTAGCCGTCCAGCTCGGCATCTTCGACCACTATGCGCAGGGTGCCGCACGCGATCGGCGAGTGGCGCATGGTTTCCTCGACCGCGCGCATCGCCAGCTCGGGCCGCTGCCGGAGCAGCTCCCACTGTTCCGGGTGCTCGCACAGGACGTGCACCGAAGCGGCCACCTGGTTGCGGGTGGTGTCCGTCCCCGCCAACAACAGTCCGCCCGCGAGCATACGCAGTTCGGCGGGGTTGAGCCGGTCACCGTCATCCTCGGCGCGAATCAGATCGGAGAGCAGGTCGTCAGTCAGGCTGTGCCGTCGCCGGGCCACCATGTCGTCGACGTAGTCGTCGAGCTGACCCCAGGCGCGCATGACGACAGGCTCGACTTCGGCGAGGTCGACGGTGAAGCTGAAGGCCTTGAAGACGTCGTCCGCCCATAAGGAGAACTGCTGCCAGTCCTCGCGAGGTGCGCCGAGTAGCGCGCAGATGATCGGGACGGGGTAGGGGCGCGCGATCTCGGTCACGACATCACAGCCACCCGCGTCGGCGACCTGATCGACCAGCTCGTTCATCACGCCGACCATGGTGTTGTGCAGGCGGGAAATCGCTCGCGGTGTGAATGCCTTGGAGGTCAGACTGCGCAGTCGATGGTGCGCGTCTCCCTCGAGGCACAGCAGGCTGTTGACCACCTTGTCCCATAGCGGACCCGAAGTGATGCCCTGCACGAGGAGATTCATGCCGGGCGGGATCTGGAATCGGGTGTCCCGAAGAACGGATCGGACGAGTTGGCAGGAGAGCACTTCGGGTCCGTGCGGTCCCATCGCGATGGGGGCCTGCCGTTGTGCTGCTTGGAGGCGGGGATAGACCTCGGCGGGAGTGTCCGCGTCGTCATACGCGAGCGTCGGCAGATCGGCGTCGAAAACGCTTGCGGGAGCACTACCGACGGTCATGACGGTCCCCACTGTCAGCAGTCGGAACAGGTTGGTCCGTCCTGGAAGATCCGGCGCGATTATCGGCCACCAGCAAGCCCCATCGTTCACCTGCCCGCCGGAGGCACGATGGCTCGGCTCGACCAGCGCGGGCGGACAACGTTCACTAAAGGTATGGCCACTGCCCGAGACTGTCAACGACGTGGTTCGCCGAGCATGAGGGTCGCGTTGGCTGGTAAGAGTGCCTGCGTCGGCATGCCGTACCAGATTCGGAGACTGCCGTCCCCATGTCAGTCACCATACATAATTCTGCACATGTATTGCCGCTCGGAAATACCGGGCCCAGCCGCAACACGCCGCCGCCAAAGCGGGGTCCGGATGGCAGGATTGCCTGATCCGGCTGTCTCCTTGACGGACGAGCCGACGCCCTGCCGCTTAGGATAGGCCGGGGACAAGCGCCACGACGGGAGGCATATGCCGAGGTCCCGCGACATACTGCAGCGCTTCCGATCCGCCGGGACCCCTGGAGCGGCCACGGCGACCGGTGTCCCGGCTGACCGGGTCGCCGAGCTGTCGGCCGAGCTCGAGCCGGTGTTGGCGCGGCTTGCCGCGGTGCAGGAAGAAGCCGCGCGGATCCGCGCCGAGGCTGAGCGGGAAGCCGAGCGGCGGCGGCAGGCCGCGGTGGAGGAGGCGAGTGCTCTCGTCGCCGCCGCCCACCGGCAGGCGGCGGCCGAACGCGCAGACGCCGCCCTTCGCATCGCCCGGCAGGCCGAGGAGGAGACTGTGGCGACGCTGGCTGCCGCCGAGCGGGATGCCACGACGGTGCGTGGCCGCGCCGCGGAAAGGATGCCGGCCTACGTGGAACGGGTGGTGTCGGCGGTGAAGGCCGCGTTGGACATATCAGAGGGACGCGTTTCGTGAGCTCGTCCTGGGTCGCGGGGGTGGTCCGCGCCAAGGCACTGGCCAGACGACGTCTGGGTGCGGCCGGGGCGCGAGCGGTTGCGAAGTCGCCGGGACTCGGTCGGGCGCTGGCCGTCCTGGCGTCGTCGCCTTACGGGCATGACGTGCATCCGGGCCAAAGTCTGGCCGCCGCTCAGCACGCGGTCGCCGCGTCATTGCTGTGGAACATGCGGGTGCTTGCGGGTTGGCTTCCCCGTGGGAGCGGGGACGTCGTGCGCCTCTTCGCAGCGGGTTACGAGGTGGCCAATCTCGACGAGCACCTCTGGGCGCTGCAACACTTTCCGGAATCTCACAGCGAGCCCGAAAATCCGCCCTACTCGCTCGGGACGCTCGGAACCGCGTGGTCGCGGCTGTCCTCGACGACCACGCTCACCGGGATCGCGGAGGTGCTCGAAACATCGCGCTGGCAGTTGCGTGGTTGCCGGACACCGCGCGAGTTCCATCTCGGGCTTCGCCTGGCCTGGGCCGATGCCGTGGTCGCGGGTGTACCTGAGGCCGCCGGTTGGGCGCGGGCCGCAGCCGCGCTACTTGTGCTCAAGGAGGTCCTCCTCGAGGGCCGCAGGCTTACCGAGCCGCTGGCGCTGCGCACGTCATACGTGCTGGGACCGGCGTTCGTCGATGCGTTGGGCAGCAGGCTGGTCGACCTGGCGGAGCTGCGGGACCGTCTCTCGTCCGGCGCCAGGTGGGTGCTGGACGGCATCGATCAGAGCCAGGACCTCTGGCGCGGCGAAGCCGTGTGGTGGCACCGGGTCGAGCGGGACGGGTTCGCCCTGCTGCGGGGTTCCGGCTACGACCGGGGACCGATGGTTGGTGCCCTCGCGGTGTTGGCTGTGGATGTCTGGCGAGTTCGTGCGGCGCTGGAAACAGCGGCACGGGGTGGTGCCGGGCCGGCGCTGGAGGCTTTCGATGGGGTGGCGTGACGCAGCTGCACCGGTGCGCATGCAGCGGGTGGCTCTGGTGTGTCCCAAAGCGGGGCTGCGGGACATGCTCGTGCACGTTGCGGACGCCGGAGTGTGCGAGATCGATCGCACCACCTCGGGAGGTAGGGCAGGTGGGGCCGACAGCCTCGGGGGCGCGCGCCCCGCCGGATCACCGGAACCCCGTTTGTGCGCCACCGCACCCGACCCCGCTGACCTCGAGCGTGCCGGCCGGGACGATCTACTCGCAGGGGAGGCCGAACTCCGGTCGTATGCAGACGAGGCGGTCGTCCGCGACGAGCTGGCGGCTCTGGCAGGCTGGGTTCCCACCACAGAGCTACCTCACCTGACCAGCCGGCTGGCGGACGTCGGCGCCGGCGTCGTGCCGGTCCGGGCGCCGCGCGGCGTGGACCCCCCGACCTTGCTGCAGCGCGGAAAGGGCATGCGGCGGTCGTTCACGCCGCTGGTGGAGACGTACGGGACAGTGCCGTACGCCGACGTCGACCCCAGCGTGCTCGCCGGTATCGCATACGTGCTGATGTTCGGAATGATGTTCGGGGACGCCGGACACGGTGCCCTGCTCGTCGTGCTCGGATTCCTGATGCGTGCCGGAAGGCCCCGCGCCGTCGCCCGGTTCCAAAAAGGCTGGCCATTCGTCGTCGGGTCGGGGCTGGCCGCGATCGTGTTCGGGCTGCTCTATGGGGAGTTCTTCGGGCCCACGGGAGTGGTTCCGGTGCTGTGGCTGGCCCCGCTCGACAAACCGCTCACGTTGATGGCCGTCGCGCTGGGCGTGGGCGCGGTGTTCCTGGCCGGCGCCCAGATCATCGGGACGGTCAACCGCTGGCGCGAGGGAGGGTGGCCGCTGGCACTGAGCGCCTCCTCCGGAATCGCCGGTGCCGCCTTGCTGGCCGGCCTCGGCATCATCGCGTTCGGGGTGATCGGCCGGCTTCCGTGGCTCATCTTGGCCGGCGCACTCGTCATGGCGGGCGGTATCGCCCTGGCGTACATCGGATTTCTGGCCGCGGCCGGTGGCGGCGGCGCGGGCATCACCCAGGCTTCCGTCGAAGTCTTCGACGCCGTGATGCGGGTCGGCACCAACCTGATCTCCTTTACCCGCTTGGCGGCATTCGGTCTCACCCACGCAGCGCTGGGCATGATCGTGTGGGACGGGACCGCCGCGCTGGCCAGGTCAGGCGGCGTCCTGGTGGCCGCTGCGGTCGTCGTCTTCATCGTCGGGAACGTGCTCGCGTTCGGCCTCGAGGCACTCGTTGCCGGGGTGCAGGCGCTGCGTCTCGAGTACTACGAGCTGTTCTCCCGTATTTTCGTCAGCGAGGGCCGGCCGTTTCGCCCCTGGCACGTCCCCACCGATCGCAACGGTGAATTCCAGTCCGTCAACGGCTCGACAATGATCGGCGCTACCCTCGGGAGAAAACCATGATGATCTGGGTTATTGCACTTCCGGTCCTAGTCGCCGGGTTCGTCGCGACCAGCCGGTTGCTGCGGCGTCGAGGGCGGACCGCCGTACGAATCCTGGTCGGACTCAACGCGGTTGTCTTCGTCGGCGCGCTGGTGGCGCTCGCTTTTGCCGCCACCGCGGGCACCGGGGCGGCCGAAGTGACCACGACCGCGGCGCAAGGGGGCGGATCCGGGTCCTCGTCGTCGGCCGCGCTCATCGGCGCTGCCATCGCCGTGGCGGGCTCCTCGCTCGGAGCTGCGATCGCGGTGGCCTACACCGGTGCCGCCGCGCTGGCGGCGATGAGCGAGCGGCCAGAGTTGTTCGGCCGCGCCATGGTCATCGTCGGACTGGCCGAGGGAATCGCCATCTACGGCCTCATCGTCGCGATCATCCTGATCGGCAAAGGGTGAGTGAGATGGGACGCGTCGCCGTGATTGGCGAGCAGACCGCGGTGTCCGGTTACGCCCTGGCCGGCGTCCTTGTCCTGCCGGCCGAGGGCGACGACGCGGTCCACAGCGCCTGGAGCAGTCTGCCCGACGATGTTCAGGTCGTCATTCTGACCGCTCAGGCGGCCCGCACCTTGGGCGATGCCGGTACCGCGGAGCTGCTCCCGTTCACGGTGGTCATGCCATCGTAACCACCGCCCCGATGATGTCTGACCTGGTCGATCCACTCGCGCCGGTGCGAGAGGAGCTGTTGGCACGGGCGCGAGCCGATGCCGAACGGGTGCTCGCCGAGGCCGATGCCGACGCCGCCGGCACCCTGGCAGCGGCTCGCAGCGAGGCGGACAGCATTCGCGACGCCGCGCGGGCAGAAGGGGAATCCGATGCCGCGGCGGTGCTCTCGGCGAAGTCTGCGCGGGACCGACGCCAGGCCCGGGCGATCGTGCTGGCCGCGCAACGGGAGGCCTACGACGAACTCCGGTCCCAGGTGGTGCAGGCCTTGCCCGCGATCCGCGACGACCCCGGGTACGGACCGTGGCGGGACCGTGTCGCCGAGCAGGCCCGCGCCGTGCTCGGAGCAGACGCCGTGGTGAGCGAAGCTCCCGACGGCGGGGTGCTCGCCGAGGCGAACGGTCGGCGAGCCCGCTACACCCTGGAGGGACTCGCCGACCGCGTGATCCAGACGATGGGTGCCGACGTCGCAGGGCTCTGGTCGGTGTGAGGGCGTTATGAGTGGAGAAGTGTCCCGGGTGTCGGGCTCGCTGGTCGAGCTCGAGGGGCTGGCCGGAGTGGCCATGTATGACGTGGTGCTGCTCGGCGAGCACCGGCTGCCGGGAGAAGTCGTTGCCATCGCCGATCGCCAGTGCACCGTGCAGGCCTATGAGGACACGGGCGGTCTGGCCCCGGGCGCCCCGGTCGTCGCTCGCGGCGCACCGCTTTCGGCGGACCTGGGCCCCGGGCTGCTGGGCTCGGTGTTCGACGGACTGCTGCGCCCGCTGTCCGGGGCCGGAATCTGGCTGATTCCGGGCGCGACAGCGGCCGCTGACACCGACCGGAGGTGGCAATTCACTCCCTCGGTCGCAGCAGGCGCCTCCGTGTCGGAGGGTGACGAGCTCGGTTCGGTCGGCGCCGACACTCCTTTGCCGCTGCGGATCCTCGTCCCTGCCGGCACCGCCGGTGTGGTGCAGCACATCGCGAAGGCGGGCAGCTACGCCGCGGACGCGGTGGTTGCCACGGTTGCCGGGGTCGACGTTCGGCTGACCAGCAGGTGGCCGGTGCGGCGTCCCCGGCCCTACCGCGAACGCCTCAACGCCGAGGAGGGCCTGCACACGGGGCAGCGGGTACTCGACCTGCTCTACCCGGTGGCCCGCGGCAGCAGTGCCGCCGTGCCGGGTGGATTCGGTACCGGTAAGACGATGCTGTTGCAGCAGATCGCCAAGTGGTGCGACGCCGACGTCATCGTGTACGTCGGGTGCGGCGAGCGCGGCAACGAGATGGCCGATGTGGTCGACGAGCTCAGCGTGCTGGAGGACCCGCGCACCGGCGACCGGCTCAGCCGCCGCACCGTGATCATCGCGAACACCTCGAACATGCCCATGATGGCGCGTGAGACCAGCATCTATACGGGTGTCACGGTCGCCGAGTACTTCCGGGACATGGGGTATCACGTCGTGCTTATCGCGGACTCGACGTCGCGCTGGGCAGAGGCGCTGCGGGAGTTCGCGTCTCGGACCGGGGCCCTGCCGTCGGAGGAGGGATATCCGGCCAGCCTCGCCTCGGCCATGGCAGCCTTCTACGAACGGGCCGGGCACGTGGTCACCCTCGACGGACGCCGAGGGTCGGTCACCATCATCGGTGCGGTCTCGCCCCCGGGCGGGGACATGACCGAACCGGTGACCGCGCACACCCAGCGGTTCGTCCGTTCGGTGTGGATGCTCGACCGGGACTTGGCCTACGCGCGGCACTATCCGGCGATTGCGTGGTCAGGATCGTTCTCCCGCGATGCCGAGGCGCTGAGCCTGTGGCATGCGCAGCAGGGAGACCCGGCGTGGGCTCACCGCCGGGAGCGGGTCAGCGCGTTGCTCTCGGACGCCGATCGGCTCAGCACCCTCGCCGATCTGGTCGGCATCGGCGCGATGCCGGGTGCCGAGCGCATGGTCATGCTGGCCGGGCGGCTGCTGCGCGAGGGTGTGCTGCAACAGAGCGCGCTGAACCCCAACGACGTCTTCTGCTCGGAGGCCAAGGGTGCGGCGCTGGTCGAGGCTGTCCTCACGGTCATCGACCGGTGCGACGCGCTCGTCGACTCCGGCGTTCCCGCCACGACGATCGAGGAGATGGACTTCGGTCCCGTGCTGCGCGCTGCGCAGGAAACCGGCCCCGAGGACTCCCAGGGCGTCCAGAAGCATCTGGAAGCGATGCTGACCCGACTCGGGGAGCTGTCATGAGTACGAGCGCATTCGGCGCGCTCGAGTACACCGATGTGGCCGAGCTGCGCGGGCCGCTGCTGGTCGTCCGCGGCGCGTCGGGTGTGGGCTGGGACGAGTCCGCGCGCGTCGAGCTGGGTTCCGGGGAGGTGCGCAACGGGCTCGTGCTCGAGGTCGACCGCGACCTGGCGGTCGTCCAGATGCTCGAGGGAACGGAGGGTATCCGGCCCGGCGACACCCGTGTCCGCTTCGCCGGCGAGACCCTGCACATCCCGGTGGGACCCGGCTGGCTCGGCCGGGTCTGCAACGGTAGGGGAGAGCCCATCGACGGGGGCCCGCCGATCTTTGGTGTGCGCCGTGCTCCCGTCTCGGGTTTCCCGCTCAACCCCACGCACCGCGAGCCGCCGGCTGATCCGGTCATCACGGGGGTCTCGGCCATCGACGCGCTGACCACCGTCGTGCGGGGACAGAAGCTGCCGGTGTTCTCGATTGCCGGGTTGCCGCATCTCGAGCTCGCGACTCAGGTCGCCGCGCAGGCCAGCGCGGGTGATGAGCCGTTCTCGGTCGTCTTTGCGGGCATGGGCCTCACCCACCTCGACACGGCCGCTGTGCGAGACGCCCTGGAGGCGCGCTCAGCCGCCGGCGAGCTGGTGTTGTTGCTCAACACCGCTGACGAGCCGGTGGTCGAACGGATTCTGACACCCCGGATCGCGCTCACGGTCGCCGAATATCTGGCTTTCGACACGGGCAGGCATGTGCTTGTCGTGATGGCCGATATGACGGCCTACGCGGAAGCGCTGCGGGAGGTGTCCGCGGCCAGGGGCGAGATACCCGGCCGCCGGGCCTATCCGGGCTATCTCTTCAGCGACCTCGCCCTGCTCTACGAGCGGTGCGGCCGCATCCGCGGGGTGCCCGGGTCGGTGACTGTGCTTCCGGTGTTGACGATGCCCGCCGGGGACATCACCCATCCGGTTCCGGACCTCACCGGATACATCACCGAAGGCCAGATCGTGCTCTCGGCCACGATGCAGGACGCCGGTATCTACCCGCCCGTGGAGCCACTGAGCTCGCTGTCCAGACTCATGCGCAAGGGTGCAGGCCCAGGACGGACCCGCGAGGATCATTTCGACGTGGCCGCTCAGATCCTGGCCGCATTGGCCCGGGCCCGGCAAGCGCGTGAGCTCGCCGAGTTGATGGGCGAGGACGCGCTCAGCGTCACCGACCGCTCCTATCTGTCCTTCGAGCACGCGGTGGAGCAGCGCCTGCTCAACCAGCGCCGCGACGAAGCGCGGACGCTCGACGAGACACTCGACCGCGCCTGGGAGGCGCTGCGGGTCCTGCCGCGCCGGGAGCTCACGATGCTGCCGACCGCAGTGCTCGACGCCCGCTACGCCGACGCTTCCGCCGAGCGGTGAATGCGGTGGCCAAGATCCTGCACATGCCCCCCGGACGAGCTGGTCGCCTGTGGCTGCAACACCGGCTCTCCACCGCGCAGCACGGCGCCGACCTGCTCGACCACAAGTTGCGCATGCTGCGCGCCGAGCGGGAACAGCTCGTACTGGAAAGAGACATGACGGCCGCCGAGTGGGACTCCGCGAGCCGCGAGGCGGACACCTGGCTGTTGCGCTCAGTTCTGCTCGGCGGGCAGCGGTCGGTCCGGCTGGCCGCCGTCACGGCGCCCGCCGAGGTGCAGATCCTCTGGGCGCAGTCGATGGGCGTGCGCTATCCGGCCGAGGCCACGTGCACCGTGCCGGACCCCGCGCCGGACGCACCGCCCCCCGGCAACGCCGCGCTGGTCACGGCGCGTGACTGCTATCGACGCGCGGTGCAGGCCGCCGTGCGGCAGGCAGCCCTCGAGGCGGCTGTCCGCGTTCTCGAGGCGCAAGAGACGGCCACTCGCCGCCGACTCCGGGCCATCGAAGACCGGTGGATACCGCGCCTGCAGCAGGCCCTGGCCGAACTGCAGTTCAAGCTCGAGGAAGACGAGCACAACGACGCCGTGCGCTTGCGCTGGGCGGCGGGCAATCGCACCCGCGCCGAACGAGGCCGGAGCAGCAGAGGAACGCCATGACAGCACCCCCGTTCCACAAGGTCCTGGTCGCCGTCGACGACTCACCGGCGGCCCTGGCCGCGGCGCGCGCCGCCGTCGACTTCGCGGTGCGCACCGGCGCACATCTTCGTTTCGTGCACGTCACGAGCGACGGCGAACTGCTCCGGGCTCTCGCCGACCAGGGACGCGACGGCCAGCTGGCAACCAGACGCAACAAAGCTGCGGTGGCACTGCTGCGCCATGTCGGCGCCGAGGCCGAACGCGCGGGAATCCAAGCCGAGACAAAGCACCTCGCCGGCGACCCGGCCGCGATTGTGCTTGCGCAGGTGAACGATTGGGGCGCAGACCTGCTCGTCATCGGCCGATCCGATGTACGGGGAGCCGGCATGCCGTATGTCGGCACGGTCACCCGGCACGTTCTCGAGCTGGTCGACATTCCCGTCCTGGTCGTCCCGCGCCCGACATGACCCCGTGCACCAGCACGCCGGGCGTGGGTGCGAACAGGTGACCAAAGCCTCATGTCTGAATACGGCCTGCCACGTAGCGTCAGCGGCACTGACTGTCAGGTCCGGACACACAGGGAGCGAGGTCACCTGAGATGTCGGCCTATCCAACCGGTCGCGGCATCGTGGTCGGTATCGACGGATCTCCGGCCTCGACCGCGGCGATCGAGTGGGCCGCGCGAGACGCGGCGCTGCATCAGGTTTCGCTGACCGTCGTGCATGCGGTAGCGCCGATCCCGTCGGCTTCGGGGCTCTGGGGGGAAGTCCCGATGCCGGCCGGCTATGAGCAGTGGCGCGACAGCGAGGCGAAGCGAGTCGTCGACGACGCGCTCGAAGTCGTCAAGCGCAGCACACCCGAGGCCGGTTCGGCGCCCGCTCGTGGTGAGCTGGTGTACGGCGCGATCGTGCCTACGCTGGTCGACTTCTCGAGCAGAGCCGACATGCTGGTGGTCGGCTGCCGAGGACAGAACGCGGTCAGCCGGGCCATGCTCGGATCGGTCAGCTCCGGCGTTGTGCATCGGGCGCACTGCCCGGTGGCGGTGATTCACGATGATGATCGGCCGGCGACGACCTCGGCGCACGCACCGGTGCTCGTCGGAATCGACGGGTCCCCATTGTCGGAGTTGGCCACCGACATCGCCTTCGACGAAGCATCGCACCGCGGCGTCGAGTTGGTTGCGTTACACGCGTGGAGCGACCTCGCCGAACTCGGCCCCCCGGCTATGGGTTGGTCGCCGGCCGAGTGGTTAGAAGTTCACGACCGTGAGGACCACCTGCTGGCTGAATGGCTTGCGGCGTGGCAGAAGCGTTACCCGGTTGTCCCGGTGCGCCGCCTCGTGGTCAGCGGTCGACCGGGTCATGCCCTCATCGAAAACGCCGAGTCCGCCCAGCTCGTCGTGGTTGGGAGTCGTGGCCGCGGCGGGTTCCCGGGAATGCTGCTGGGTTCGGTCAGCAGGGCTGTCGTCAATTCCGTGCGGACGCCGGTGATCGTCGCCCACATGGCATAGGCGGCCGCCAGTTTCCTTTCCCGCCTTGACGTTTCCAGCGGCGTGGCTGAAGGGTGTTTTCGGTGTGATCTGGCCGGTCCCAGCCCTCGACGGCGGCCATAGAATCGTGTCGATGCGCAAAACCCCACCTGACGCGCTTCCACCTGGACCTCGGCTTCCCAGGTTGCTGCAGGCCGCATTGATGGTGAGCCACGGACCGCGTTACGTGGCCGCCTGCGAACGTCGCTATGGCAGTGTTTTCACGCTGCGGATCGCACCGATCGGCACGCTGGTGTATCTGGCTGATCCCGCGGATATCAAGACTGCGTTCGCCGGTGACCCGCGGGTATTTCACGCCGGCGAAGCGAATTCCATTTTGAGCGGGTTGCTCGGGGACAGCTCGCTGCTGGTGATCGACGAAGACGTGCACCGGGAGCGGCGCCGTCAGATGCTGCCGCCGTTCCATCGCGACGCCGTCGCGCGCCAAACCGGGCTGATGGCCCAGATCGCGGGGGCGCACATCGCCGGGTGGCCGGTGGGCGCGAGCTTCGCGGCGGCGCCCAAGATGTCCGAGATCACGCTCGAGGTGATTCTGCGGACGGTCATCGGCGCCGCTGATCCGGCCCGGCTCGCCGCGCTGCGGAAGGTCATGCCGCAGCTGCTCAAAGTGGGTCCGTGGGCCACGCTGGCTTTGGCTAACCCGAACTTGCAGCGCCACCGCCCGTGGCGAGGGCTGCGTCGGCGAATCGAAGCAGCCGACGAGCTGCTCTACGCCGAGATCGCCGACCGTCGCGCCGACCCCAACCTGGCTGAACGCACCGACGTGCTGGCCATGCTGGCGCGCGCTGCCGACGAGGACGGGCACACCATGACCGACCGCGAGCTGCGGGACCAGCTGATGACGTTGCTGGTGGCCGGGCACGACACCACCGCGACCGGGCTGTCCTGGGCGCTGGAGCGACTGACCCGCCACCCGGCGGTGTTGGCCAAGGCGGTGCGGGCGGCAGAAACCAGTGCGGCGGGCGACCCGGCCGGCGACGAGTATCTCGACGCGCTGGCGAAGGAAACCCTGCGGATCCGCCCGGTGGTGTTCGACGTGGGCCGGGTGCTCACCGAGCCGGTCGACGTGGCCGGCTACCGGCTACCGGCCGGGGTCATGGTGGCACCCGGAATGGGGCTGGTGCACGCGAGCGCCGCGTTATATCCGGACCCGGACCGATTCGACCCGGATCGGATGCTGGGTGCCACCCTGAGTCCGACCACCTGGTTCCCCTTCGGTGGCGGCAACCGTCGCTGCCTCGGCGCCGGCTTCGCCATGGTCGAGATGCGCGTGGTGTTGCGCGAGATCCTGCGCCGCGTCGAGTTGGAGACCACTAGGGCAGCCGACGAACGGCAGCAGCTCAAGTTCGTCGTCCTAGTGCCGCACCGCGGCGCGCGCGTCAGTGTCCGGGCGATCAGGGACGTTGCGGCGGCGGCAGACACACCGGCGCAGACGCCGCAGTGCCCCGTCGCGCACGACAGCCCGGTTCCGAGCAGCGGCTAGCGTTCGTCGAGTCATTCAACTCTCGCATCCGCGACGAGTGCCTCAACATCAACATCTTCTGGTCACTGGCTCAGGCCCGAGTGTTCATCGGCGACTGGAAACACGACTACAACCACTACCGTCGACATTCGGCCCTGGGCTACCAGCCGCCGGCCCACTACGCTGCCACCTGTCCCCACCGATAACCGACTCATCGGGTCCGGTCTTGGATCTCTTCAGCAGTCAGCGTTCCTGGATGTGCTGATCTAGTTGTACTTCGAACCAGGCGAACGCATCTCGCATCTCGATCAGTCGATAGTCTGCGCGGTCACCGGCGGCGGCGATGCCGTTGTCGGCGACTTGGCGTAATCGTCCCAGTGCGCGCAGTTTTGCTTGTAATGGTGCATTCCAGCTGCCCGAGGCTAGCCGATAGTACTGCTGGCGGTCCCCGGCGCGGGAGAGGCGTTCGAGCATGCCTGCCGTAATCAGTTCCCGCGTGGCCGCGCTGACAGCTGCGCTGGAAAGTTGGACGCCGTCTTTGATCTGTCGGGCTGATTGTTCGGGGGGGTCGCAGACCATCATCCAGGCAGTGATTCGCATCGTTGCGCGAGATAGACCGATTTCGGGGGCGAGCGCTCCGAGTTCTTCGACAAAGGTGGCTTGCCAGTGGGATTTACCCGATCCTGCAGTCTTTGGCTGTGAGGTCATGGCTGCCTATCTCTCTGTGATGCCTTCCTGGTGTGCTGGCGGTGTCTGTGCACTATCGCAGGGCCGGAAACAGGTTGCGTGTGTTTTCGTGTTCGATGGCCTGCAGGTCGCCGTCGGTGAATGCGTCATAGTTACGTAGTCCGGCAATGGTGGCTGGCACGGCGGCCTCGGTGGCGAAGATGTAGTCGGTGCCGAAGAGAATGTGTGAGCTGTTGGTGACGGTCAGCAGCGATGAAAAGCAGTGCGGCGAAGCGGATAAGGCTGTGTCGTAGTAGAAGCGGCTGAGGAAGTAGTCGGGTCCTTCAGGCAGGGCGTTGTCCTTAAATCGCAGGTAGTAGCTCAGTTGGCCGGGCATTTTGTCTTGGCGGTGCAGCGCTGTATAAATCTTGCCCAAGCCGTCGGCGATGGTGGGCATCGCACCACCCAGATCGGCGAGCATCGTGGCGGTGATGCTGACCCGTCCAGCCATGTAGGGCACGGCGCCGCCGGCATGGGCGAGGATGAACCGGATCTCGGGATAGTTCTTAGTCACGCCATTGACGATGAGCGAGAACGCTGTTCGCGTTGTATCGAAGCAGACATCGAGCATCGCCTCGGGCAGATTTAGATGTGAACAGTGCTGACCCGGCGGTGTTTGCGGATGGATGAAGACGACTGCCTGGCGGCGGTTGAGTTCAGCGAACAGCTCATCGAAACGGGGATCGCCTAGATAGTACCCATCGTAGTTGGTCAGCAGTACCACCCCATCGAGGCCCAGTTCGTCCTGACTGTAGGCCAGCTCATCGAGGGCCGCGTCAACGTCAGGCACCGGCAACGTGGCGAAAGCACCGAAGCGACCCGGGTGATCCTTGATCAGCTCGGCACAGATCTCGTTGGTCTGTCGCGCCAGATCCCGGGCGATCGCCGAGCGGCGGTCGCTGTCGGAAAAGTAGACCCCCGGCGCCGAAATCGACACGATGGCGGTGGAGATCTCGTGAGCCTCCATGACATCAAGCGACTTCTGCACATCCCACTTCGGCAGTTGAACCCCGAGCCCTTGGGTGACGCCGAGTTTTGATAACGCTCTCGCGTACTCCTTGGGGACGATGTGGTGATGGACGTCGATCAAACCGGCCACGACAGCCTCCCTTGGATCGTTGTTCGAACGGTGTCACAGGCGGGTCGCCTGCCGGCCACCCAGCGCTGCGCCGAAATCACCCGGTGTCCGCTCAGCCGTCAAACTATGGACTTCTGTATCTACAGAAATTAGTGAACATAATGTTGGTCGTCAACGGCGTCTTTCGCCAAATCAACAATCCGGAGGCTGATTGGCGATAACCACCATGATGAAACTGGCGCACCATCAGTGCCGAGGCGATGGCAATCCTCCTCGCCGATAAGCAACCTCCGCCGCCACCAGGTCATCGGGATCGTCGCTGCGTTGCCATTCCGCCTGAGCGGCGAATCCTCCAGCCCTCTACGCTGGCACCTCTACTCACCGATGAATGACTCTCGCTCCCCTGGGCCAGTTCTCGGGGTCCAGGCACTGACTTTGCGCTGCGAAGGTCGACTGCGCTGGCGCGCTCGTCACGGAATCGGTTGTGCTCGAGTGTGTTTCACGACCAGGCTAATGGGCGACGGGGCAGCTGCCCCGGTAGTCGACCTGCCAGTGCTTGATGCCGTTGATGAACGGTGACCGCAGCCGCTCGGGATCTCCCACCGGCGTCAGGTCGGGCAGGTGGTCGGCGATCGCGTTGAACATCAGATCGATCGTCATGCGCGCCAGGTTTGCGCCAATGCAGTAATGCGCACCGGTGCCGCCGAACCCCACGTGCGGGTTGGGGTCGCGCAAGATGTCGAAGGTGTACGGGTCGCCGAACACCTCTTCGTCGAAGTTGGCCGACCGGTAGAACAGCACCACCCGCTGACCCTGTTCGATCCGCACACCGCCGAGCGCGGTGTCCATCAGCGCGGTGCGCTGAAACGCCGTGATCGGGGTTGCCCAGCGGATGATCTCGTCGGCCGCAGTCTTGGGTCGCCGGGCCTTGAACAGCTCCCACTGATCAGGGTGGTCGCTGAAGGCCATCATTCCCTGCGTGATCGAGTTACGGGTGGTCTCGTTACCGGCGATGCCCAGCGTGACCACGAACATGCCGAACTCGGCGTCGGACAGGTACTGACCGTCGGCGTCGGCTTGGATCAGCGTCGTGACGATGTCGTCACCCGGCTTCTCGGCCTTGCGGCCTGCCAATTGCATGGCGTACCACATCAATTCGCCGGCCGATGTCAGCGAGTCGTGTTCGGCGAACTCCGGGTCGTCGCTGCCGATCATCTGGTTGGACCAGTCGAAGAGCTTGCCGCGGTCCTCCTGCGGCACGCCGAGCAGGCCGGCGATGGCCTGCAGCGGCAACTCGCTGGAGACCTGGCGGACAAAGTCGCCCGACTCCGCTGCCGCGGCCTGGGCGGCGATATGTTGTGCCCGCTCGGTGAGTTCGGCGCGTAGCCGCTCCACCGCGCGGGGCGTGAAACCGCGGGCGACGATCTTGCGCAGCCGGCTGTGCTCGGGGTCATCCATCATGATCATCGACGTCCGGCCCGCCTCGATCTGGTCCGCCGCCAACTCCTCCGGGTAGCGCGGCACCACCGACTTCATTGCCGACGAGAAGACGTCGGTGCGCAGCGAGACCTCGCGGACGTCGCGGTGCTTGGTCACCACCCAGTAGCCGCCGTCGCCGAACCCGCCCTGATCGAGCGGCTGCTCGTTCCACCAGATCGGCGCCGTTTTGCGCAGCTCGGCCAACTCCTGCACCGGCAGCCGGTGGGCATAGATGTCGGGGTCGGTGAAGTCGAATCCCGGCGGAAGGTTCGGAGTAGCCATGGAATTGCTCCTCGGAATTGGCCTGCGGCTAGGGAGATGGTAGCCGCGCCGACGCCGGACTCCCGCTGTTTCCTGGAGTTCAGCTCGCCATTGTGCTGGGTAGCTGCACGCTTTCGCGCCCGCCCAGATCGCTCGCCGCGGTGACGGCGGCCCGTTCGATCTGGCGAAGCGCATGCACCGCGGTGCGGAACCGTCGGGTGTCGGGCCGCGGTTCGCCCTGTGATCCGGCCTCGCCGTCCTGCTGCCGGGCCAGGGTTTCAGCGGCGTCGAGGTCGTCGGCCGCCGAGACAATCGTCGGGGCGTGGGCACCGTCGATGGCGGCGACCAGCGCGTCGAGGTTGCGTCGAGCCTGGGCCGCGGCCGACGTGAACGCATCAGCCAACGCCGGTGACCCGACCGGGTCCTGGTACTGCTCGCTGCTGCGCGCCAGGGTTCGCCCATAACGGTCGCATGCGGCAAAGATGCGCAACGCACGCAGGATGCTTCGCCGGCCGGAAAGGCCGGCGACTCCCGCCAACAGCGGCTTGGCGGTGAGCCGGAACTGCTGCAGGGTTCGATCGAGTTCGCGTGCCTGCTCAGACGGGCTGACACTCGCGACCTCACCGAACATGGTGGCGGCGGAAACCTCGATCAGCGCCGACAGGCTGGTCAAAAAGGCGCGGGTGTCGTTGCGGATGGCGGTTCGGGTATTCGTCGGCAGCACCAGGATGGCCACCGCAGCTCCGATTACGGCACCGATCGCGGTCTCTTCTATCCGCAGCATCAGGACGCCGAAGGAGAATTCGCCGAGCAAGCCGTAAAGCAACGCCAGCATGGTGGTGATCCAGAAAGTCATCAGGCTGTAGGTGACCGTTATGAAATAGAAGGCGCAGAACAGGCACACGAATATCCCGGCGAGCGCGGCGGTCTTGTCGCCGGCCAACAGCGTGGCCACCAGTACGCCCAGGGTACGCCGAGCACGGTGCCGAGCAGGCGTTGCCAGCCTTTGGTCAGCGTTTCGCCCCAGGAATTGGTGCCGGCGAAGATGACGAACGCCGCGATCACCGCCCAGTACCAGCGGGCCGGCGACGCCAACTCGCCGGCGACAATGGCCAACGACGCGGCGACGGCGACTTGGATGGCTTGCCGGGTGGTCGGCAGCAGACCCGTGCGCTGTTGCTCGCCGGTGGCCCCGGCGACATCTGGGCCCACGCCTTCGGTTGCCGGGGGTCGCTCGCTGTCGGTGCTCTCCAGCGCGCCGCCGCCGGTGGTTGCGCGGCCGACCAGGGCCCGGACATCGGAAGTCGCTGTGGCGGCGTTGATTATCGCCAGCGCAAGGCGACGCACGGCGGCGTCACCGGGGCCGCCGGCCGACGAGGCGCCGGACTGCTGGTCCAGCAGCTGTTGCGCTTGGCTCGCGGCCCGCCGCAGACCGTCGGGCTCCGGTAGGCGGATTGCCCGCGCCAGCTGTGTGAGAGCCCCGACTAGTTCGACACGCGTGGCGGTGGATATCTGCACAACCACTGCCGCCGCTTCTCGACCGGCGACGGCGACCCATTCGATGGCCAGTTCGGCGTCCAGCAGCCAGGGGGCCAGTTGTTCGGCGGTGACGCCGGGCCACAGCATGCCCGGGTCGGCCTGGCCTTCGATTTGGCTCTGCACCATCAGGGCGGTCTCGTTGAGCCGGATCGTGCGCACCCGCATTCGACGCTGGCGCCGTTCGTCGAGGTGGCCCGTACTCACGGCTTCGGCGGCGGTGTCGATCACGATCGCCATCCGTGCCCGCAACGCCCGGATGGTGGCTCGCAGCACCCGCTCGGGCCGATCGGGCAGCAGGTAGGTGGTCATGACAAACGTGCACACCGTGCCCACCGCGACCGCGCCGATCATCCAGGGCAACTCCGAGAGGCGGGCGCGCAGATACAACGTAAAGAAATAGGCCATGAACGCGACCATGCCCAGCGCCATTCCGCGGGTCCCGAAGCGGCGGATGTATGCCACGGTGAAAACGACCACCACGAAGACGACGTCGCTGGCCACCTTGTGCGGCGCGAGCACCGCGGCGGCGGTGATGGCCACGGCGGCGGGCACGGGCAGCAGGGCCATGGTGATCCGCTGCCGGCGGGGGTCGGGCTCGTTGACGGAACGCGACGCGACCATGGTAATGACGACGCCCAGCAGCGCGACGGTCAACGGCTGTCCCGTCGCTTTGGTCAGCGCGAACAGGACCAGCAGTGAGCAGCCGAGCGCGGCCGTCGTCCGAGTCGCCATCCGCAACCGGAGCAGCCCGGGATCGGAGCCGATCACCCAGTTTCGGGCGCGCTCGTACAGAACAGCTATTCCGGTGACCGCCTCTCTATGCGCTTACCCACCATGGTTACCCGAACTGTGTCGCGGCGACCAAGCTAGTCTTCGACATCGTGACAGCGCCGACGCGGGCGAAGCTGGCCGATGGTCGTGACCTGCTGTTCTTCGCGTTGCCCGGGCACCGTCCGGCGCCGGTCGAAGATCGCAGGCAGCTGCCGCAGCGTGATCCCAACCAGTCGCAGTTGCGGTTCGACCGGTCAACCGGGCAGTGGGTGATCATCGCGGCGCTGCGCCAGGACCGCACCTACAAGCCGCCTGCCGACCAGTGCCCGCTGTGCCCGGGTCCGACCGGGCTGACCAGCGAGGTGCCCGCCCCCGACTACGACGTCGTCGTCTTCGAGAACCGGTTCCCCAGCCTGTCCGGTGCCTTACATCCGATACCTGCGCCTGCCGGTGACGGCTTCGTGTGCGCTCCGGGGCATGGCCGCACCGAGGTGATCTGCTTTTCCAGCAAGCACACCGGCTCCTTCGCGGAGTTGGAACCGGCGCATGCCCGGCTGGTTGTCGAGGCGTGGCGGCATCGCACCGCCGAGCTGATGGCGAGCCCGGGCATCGAGCAGGTGTTCTGTTTCGAGAACCGCGGCGAGGAGATCGGGGTGACGCTGGCCCATCCGCACGGTCAGATTTACGGCTACCCCTACCTGACGCCGCGCACGGCCGCCATGCTACGACAGGCGCGCGAACATCGAATGCGTCATGGTAGCAACCTCTTCGGCGACCTGTTGGCGCGCGAGGTCGCCGACGGCAGCCGCGTAGTCGCGCGCACCGGGCTGTTCACGGCGTTCGTGCCGTTCGCGGCGCGCTGGCCGGTCGAGGTGCACATCTACCCGAACAGGTTCGTGCACAACCTTGTCGAGCTCGACGAAGACGAACTGGACGGATTCGCGCGGGTCTACCTCGACGTGCTGAAGCGGTTCGACCGCATGTATTCGGCTCCGCTGCCTTATATTTCGGCGCTGCACCAGTATGCCGACACCGACGGCCAGGCTGACGGCTACTTCCACGTCGAGCTGATGTCGATCCGCCGCAGTGCCGCCAAGCTCAAGTACCTGGCGGCCTCCGAGTCGGCGATGGACGCGTTCATCAGCGACGTCACGCCCGAAAGTGTGGCTTCGCGGCTGCGGGAACTGGGCTCATGAGCGCGTCGAGGATCCGGTACGCCGCACCCGGGCGGATCAACCTGATCGGTGAGCACACCGACTACAACCTGGGCTTCGCGCTGCCGATCGCGCTGCCGCAGCGCACCGCGGTGACGTTCACGCCCGACCGTGGCGATGCGATCACCGCGGCCAGCGATCGCGCGGACAGCCCGGTGCGCATTCCGCTCGGCACCGCTCCCGGTGAGGTGCCCGGCTGGGCAGGCTACGTGGCCGGGGTGATGTGGGCGCTGCGTCAAGCCGGCCACCCGGTGCCCGGTGGCGCGATGCGGATCACCAGCGACGTGGAGATGGGGTCGGGCCTGGCTTCCTCGGCGGCGCTGGAATGCGCGGTGCTGGGCGCGATCACGACAGCCGCTGGTGTCCGCATCGACGCTAAAGACGCGGCCCGGCTCGCCCAGCGCGCCGAAAACGACTATGTCGGCGCCCCAACGGGTTTGCTTGACCAGCTGGCCGCGCTGTTCGGGGAGCCGTCGACGGCGCTGCTGATCGACTTCCGCGACCTGACCGTCACGCCGGTGGCTTTCGACCCGGAGGCTGCCGATGTTGCGCTGTTGCTGATCGACTCCCGGGCCCGCCATCGTCACGCCGGCGGCGACTATGCGGCGCGCCGCGCGTCGTGCGAGCGAGCGGCCGCCGATCTGGGCGCGTCGTCACTGCGCGCGGTCCAGGATCGCGGGCCTTCGGTTGTGGCCGCGGTGACCGACCCGGTCGACGGCCGCCGCGCCCGTCACGTGCTGACAGAGAACCGCAGGGTACTCGATTGTGTTGCAGCGCTGGAAGAGTCGGACTTTTCCGAAGCCGGGCGGATCTTCACCGCCTCGCACGCGTCCATGCGGGACGATTTCGAGATCACCACCGTGCACATCGACCTGATCGCCGACACTGCGGTGCGCGCGGGTGCGCTGGGCGCGCGGATGACCGGCGGTGGCTTCGGGGGCTGCGTCATCGCGTTGGTGCCCACCGACCGGACGGACGTGGTCGGCGAGGCGGTGCGACGGGCGGTGGGTGATGCCGGTTTTGAGCAGCCGGTGATCAGCTGCACCCGTGCCGCCGCTGGCGCGGGGCCGGGTGGGTGAGCGAGCCGGTCGGCTTTGTTGACGTTCGGGTGTACGCCGAGCTGAACGACTTTGTGGCGCTCGAGTCGCGCGGGGCGACGGTGCGTCGCCCGTTCCGGCCGCACCAGACCGTCAAGGACGTGCTGGAGGCGATGGGCATTCCGCATACCGAGGTCGATCTCATCCTGGTCAACGGGTCGCCACAGGGCTTCAGCCATCGCCCGAGCGTCGGCGACCGTATCGCCGCATACCCGATGTTCGAAGCGCTCGACATCGGTTCGACAGCCAGGCTGCGGCCGGCGCCCCAACGGGAAACGCGCTTCGTTGTCGACATCAACCTCGGCCGGCTAGCGTGGCTGCTTCGACTGCTCGGGTTCGACGTGTGGTGGTCGAATGACGCCGATGACAAGACTCTGGCTGACATCAGCGGCGACCAGCAGCGGATCCTGCTGACCCGCGACCGTGGCCTGTTGAAGCGCCGCGTCATCACCCATGGTCTGTTCGTTCGCTCCGACGAGCCCGAGGAGCAGGCCCTCGAGGTGATACGCAGACTGGACCTGCGGGATCAACTGGCGCCACTTACTCGGTGTGTGCGGTGCAACGGCAGGTTGGCCGCGGTGACCAAAGACGAGGTGATCGATCAGCTCGAGCCGTTGACCCGCCGGTACTACCAGGATTTCAGCCGCTGCACGGAATGCGGGCGGATCTACTGGCCGGGGTCGCATTACGCGAAATTGGTCCGGCTCGTCGAAAGACTCCGGGATCGACTGTGAGCTGCTGGGCAGCGCTACCGGGCCGGGGTCAACCGGACAGCCGCCAGGTGGAGCCGGTCGACGGCTTCGGCGAATTCCTCGCGTGTCGGTATGCGCCGGTCGCGGAATTTCAATCCCATCATGCGCTGTGCACGCTGCACGCCGTAGGACTCGGCGCAGCGCACGAAGAGGTCGGAGACGACGGCGCGGTCGCGGATCAGCTCGCCGCGCATGGCGGTTGTCTTGCCGTCGTAAACCACTTGGGCGTCGGCACCGTCGCGAAAGTTCTGCTTCCACCCAGCGCCGGTCAGCGCGTAAAGATCATTGTCGATGAGATGGGCGCTCAACGGAATTGAGTACGCCCGCCCTGTCCTTCGCCCCCGGAAGCTCAGCACCATGAGCTGCTTGCGTGCCGGGCCGGCCAGCGGAGTGCGCAGCAGCAAGCTCAGCATGGGGTTGACGAGACGCAATAGGGCCGACGGTGGGTGCTCGACATCTATTGCATACGACTGTTCTGCCATGACATACACGGTACGGCCAGCCGGGCCTCGTAGCGTAGCGACTTTCGGTGACGCTGCGTCGTGCTCACCTAGCGCAGCGCTCGGAAGACTCTCTTGTGCACTTTCTTGCCGGGTTTGCTCTTCGTTATCGAATTGGTCTCCAAACGGCCCCGCGAAGAGGCGGTTATGCAGTAAGAGACAGCTATGCGGTCACGAAGGTCACGAAGGGCCCTCATCGCGCTCGTCGCGGCGTCGGCTGTCTTCATGGCCTTCGTCGCGGCGGCTCCGCCCATTGCTTATGACGGTGAGCCCGCGTTCGTCTCGAATCCCGTCGATTACGTCGACACGCTGATCGGCACCGGGACGGGAGGCGAGATCGTGGGCGAAAACAACAATTTCCCCGGCGCCGCCGTGCCGTTCGGCATGGTGCAGTACTCGCCGGACACCGTCGGCGACTACGCCGGCTACAAATACGACAACCCGCGCTCCACCGGGTTCAGCATGACCCACGCCTCGGCGGGCTGTCCCGTGTTCGGCGACATCTCGATGTTGCCGACCACCACGGGAATTGGCTTGGACCCCTGGAATGCCTGGGAAAGAATCGCCCACGACGACACTGAGGCGGGCGTGCCCGGCTACTACAGAGTGCGGTTCCCGGAGACCGGAGTGACAGCGGAACTGACCGCGACCACCCGCACCGGCGTGGGCCGGTTCAGCTACCCACACAACGGTCGCCCCGCCCTGTTCCACGTTCGTTCCGGCGCGTCGCTGCCGGGCAACCCCCGCGCGACCATCCAGATCGGCGAAGACAACACCACGATCACCGGATGGGCCACCGGCGGCGGACTATGCGGCAAGAAGAACACCTACACGGTGTATTTCGCCATGAAGTTCAGCCAGCCGTTCACGTCCCACGGCGCCTGGGATGGCTATGCGGTCTATGCCGGCGCCCGCAGAGCGAATTCGCCGTACAGCGGCGGGTACGTGGAGTTCCCGGCCGGCTCGGTGCTCGAGGTGCGGACGGCGATCTCCTACGTCGGTATCGATGCAGCGCGGGCCAACTTGGCGGCCGAGGGCGCAGCGAGCTTCGACGACGTTCGCGCCGCCGCATCGTCGGAATGGAACGCCATGCTGTCGCGCATCGCGGTGGCCGGCAGGAATGGCGACAATCTGGAGACCTTCTACACCTCCCTCTACCGATCACTCCTGCACCCCAACACCTTCAACGACGCGGACGGACGCTACATCGGATTCGACAACTCCATCCACACCGTGGCCAACGGGCACACCCAATACGCCAACTTCTCCGACTGGGACATCTACCGGTGCCTGGCGGCCCTACAGGCGCTGCTTTTCCCGGAGCGAGCCAGCGACATGGCCCAATCGCTGGTGAACGACGCCGAGCAGAGCGGGGCGCTGCCGCGCTGGCCACTCGCCAATGCCGCGACCGGCGAGATGACCGGAGACAGCGTGGTACCGCTGATCGTGAACCTTTATGCCTTCGGCGCCAAGGACTTCGACGTCAAAACGGCACTGCGCTACATGGTGAATGCGGCGACCAAAGGCGGTGCGGGGCTGGGCGGCTACGTGGAGCGGCCGGGCATCGCCACCTACCTTCAGTTGGGCTACGCGCCGCACACGTTGGAGTTCCGCACCGGTGGCTGGATCGCCGACGCCTCGATCACGCTGGAGTGGTCGATTGACGACTTCGCTATCTCACGATTCGCCGACTCGCTCGGCGACACGGCGACGGCCGCCGAATTCCAGAACCGGGCGCAGTACTGGCAGAACCTGTTCAATCCCAGCACCCGTTACATCTCGCCGCGCAGCCCGACGGGATTCTTCCGCCCCAGCCCGGGTTTTGTGTACTCTCCTACGGGCTTCGGCCAGGACGGATACGACGAGGGCAACGCCGAGCAATACGTCTGGTGGGTGCCGCACAACGTGGCCGGCCTGGTGACCGCCCTCGGCGGCCGCCAGGCAGTGGCCGGCCGGCTCGACCGCTTCACCAAAGAGCTCAATGCGGGCCCCGATGAGCCCTATCTCTGGGCCGGGAACGAGCCGACCTTCGAGGTGCCGTGGCTGTACAACTACATCGGTCAACCGTGGAAGACTCAGAACACGGTCAACCGGGTGCGGGGGCTCTTCGGTCCCACCCCCGACGGCGAGCCGGGCAACGACGACCTCGGCGCGATGGCCAGCTGGTACGTCTGGGCCGCACTCGGCCTGTACCCGATCACCCCGGGAACCCCGATCCTCACCGTCAGCACACCGCTGTTCGATCGCGCCGTGATCGCCCTTCCGGGAGGCAAATCCATCCGGATCTCCGCCCCGGGCGCATCCGGACCGTACCAGCTGAGGTACATCAGCAAGCTGAGCATCGACGGCCAGGCCACCGATCGCACGTGGATACCGGAGTCGATCATCCGCTCCGGCGGCAACCTCAGGTACTCGCTTGCCGCCTACCCCGACAAGGTCTGGGGCGCGGGCGAATCCAGCGCGCCCCCGTCGTTCGGTGCGGGCAGTTCGGCGGTCACCGTGAACGTCTCCAATCCTGTCGTCAGGATCGCGCCGGGAAGTACGGGCAGCGTGACCCTGGACGCGCAACGGATGATCGACGGCGCCGGCGGCTTAACCATCACCAGCACGTCCTCCGACATCGCCATTACCGCTCCACCGGAGTCCGGGCAATTCGGCTCCGATGGATCGGCCGCCGTCACCGTCCCGATTACGGTGGCTCAGACGGTGCCCGAGGACTACTACCTGGTATTTCTGACCACCACGGTCGGCCAGAGCGTCCGCCGATCGATCGTCTTCGTGCTCGCCGAAGGCCAAGCCGACGAGTCCTGACCGGACCTGTCAGATCATCTCGTTCTTGGTCAGCCACCGCATCACCGGCCAGCCGATGAATACCGGTAACCAGCAGGTGAGCACCCGATATAGCAGGACCGACGGCACCCCGACGGCAGCGGGCACCCCGAAGGCGGCCAGCCCACCGATCAATGCCGCTTCGACTGCGCCGACGCCACCGGGTGTCGGCGCAGCAGAGGCCAGCGTCCCGCCGACCATCGTGACCACGGTGCAGGTGACGAACGTCGCGCCGCCGCCGAAGGCTTCGACGCTGGCCCAAAGCGCCAACGCTGCGCCGATAGTCGTTCCGGCACAACCGAATACGATTAGTCCCAATCGTTTCGGTTCGCGGGCAAGCTCGACCAGGTCGCTGGTTACCTCCGTCAGCTTCGGACGCAGGTCCGTCGCCAGCCAGCGCCGCAGCCTGGGCACCAACAGGAACGCGCCGACGATGCCCAGCGCCACACCCGCAATCAGGTACAGCACTGTGGCATTCGGCACGAAATGCGAGAGATCCATCGATGCGCCCGCAAGGGTGCTGAACAAGATCAACAACGTGAGGTGAGAGATCACCTGCACCGTCTGCTGTAGCGCCACCGCCGCGGTGGCTCGCAGTGCGGACAGACCCGCCTTCTGCAAGAACCGTGTGCTGAGCGCGAGCCCGCCGACGCCGGCCGGAGTCGTGGTAGCGGCAAAAGTATTGGCCACCTGGGCTATTGACAGCTTCGAGAAGCTCACCGTCCCGTCCGCACAGGCCCACAACGCCGCAGCCGCGCCAACATAGGTCAGCCCCGACACCGTCAGGCCCAGCAGCGCCCACCACCATTCCGCAGTCCTCAACTCGGAGAAGAACGTCGGCACGGTGCTGATGAACGGATACGCCACATAGACCAGTGCGACGAGCAGCACCAGTTGAATGACCTGCCTGCGGGTGAACCTGGTGATGGTCTCGGTTTTGATCTGATCGGCCCCGGTTTGCCGTTTCACCTCGGCGCGAGCGCTGGAGATCACCGCGCCGGCGTCGGGTATCGACTGCCGGACCGATTTAGGCACAGCGGATTTCGTTAGCCGACGCGATGCGGTCAGGATGGTGTCCTTGCCGAACACGTCGATCGCCGCGCCCACCGCGGATGTTGGGTCGTAGAGGGCCGACGTCGTCACCAACAGTTGTGCGATGTCGGATTGAAGTTGGGCGTCGGCGGCCCCGTATTCGGCGCTGCCGAAGCCGCCGAACAGTACCGTGCCGTCATCGACCCTGATCTGGTGACTGCGCAGGTCGCCGTGCGAGATCTGGTGACCGTTGAGGACTTGCAGCGATTCCCACAGCCGGCCAACCGGCGTCGTGTTCCTGCATTCGTCGATGGGCACACCGCGGGGGGGCTTGTGCGCGTAGAGCATCCAGCCCCGGTCCAAGGTGGCGACGGCGATCGTCGAGGTGTTGGCCAGGCCCAAGTCACCGATGGCGATCGCCATCAGGGCGCGATGCTCGACGGCCCGTCGCATGGAGGCCACCAGGGGGGCGGTCTCGGGGCCGCGTAACCGCAGCTTCCCCCAAAGCTGGACCAGGGCGCCGCCGCTGCGTTGATGGGGCCCGTACAACTCGATCAGCGCTCTGCGGTCGGGATCCTCGCATCCGGCGAGAAGTTCGAGCGGCCCGCGTCCGGCCGGGCGGACCACGGTGAGCCGCGAGACGACGAATCCGCGCTTGGCCATCGCGCGCACCGCGCCATCCAGGGGCACCTCCAGCGCGGGGGTACCGACAACCAGCACCACCAGCGCCCCGACGATCCACCCGACCGCCAGGCCGACCAGCGAGCGGGCCGGCACGATGGCGCTGACCACGAGGTGGATGGGAACGAAGGCCAGCAGCAGTGCCCACCACCAACGTCGCCAGCGCGCGGGCAGCCAGGGCCCCGAAACGGTCAGCACGGCCGCCAGCATCGCGATCCACCGCGGATCGTCAAGGAACTGCGCTGGCAGCGTGCTGAGCCGGTCGGAGACCTCGAAATGCCAGCGCGGTGCCGCGATGCGGTTGCCGCTGATCGACAGCAGGATGACGGCGATCAACCCGGCGGCCGCATAAGCGCCCAGCAGTTTCCATTGCCCGGCGGCGATCAGGCCGATCAGGATCATGAACGGCAACGCCACGATCGCGAAGCCGTACACCACGTAAACCACATCGGATTGGGTGGGTGACAAGACCCCGACGATCTGCGAGACGGATTTCTCGAGCGCTATCCACTGCGGGCGAGTGATGACCGAACTCGTGATCACGGCTGCCAGGAAGACCGCGGCCAGCACGAGCCGCAGGATGTCGTTGGTCCGCCGGGTCAGCGGTTGCAGCAAGCTGCCGGAAACGCTGATGTCGCGCCCGTCGACTCGCATGTTGTGACGATCCTCTGGATTCGCTCGGCACCGCTGGCTAACCCGGCTTACTGGCTCGTCGACAAGTTAACCGGATACCCGATGCCATGACAGCCCCCCGCACGGGCAGCGCGCGTAGGGTCGGCTATGTAGGTGTGCTAGCGAATTGGAGGACGTGAGGGTGGCGAGAACCGATAACGACAGCTGGGAGATCACCGAGAGTGTGGGTGCGACGGCACTGGGCGTCGCGGCGGCCCGCGCAGCGGAAACCGAAAGTGAGCACCCACTGATCAGCGACCCGTTCGCGCGGGTGTTCCTCGATGCCGTCGGCGACGGCGTGTGGAACTGGCATTCGGTGCCGCAGCTGCCCGCCGAACTCATCGAAGCCGAACCAGAGCTGCCGCTGCAGATGCAGGCGATGGTTGGCTACATGGCTTCGCGCACAGCGTTTTTCGACCAATTTTTCCGCGACGCCACTGGTTCGGGCATCCGCCAGGTGGTGATCTTGGCGGCGGGCCTGGACTCGCGGGCCTGGCGGTTGCCGTGGCCGGACGGCACGACGGTCTACGAGCTCGACCAGCCCAGGGTATTGGACTTCAAATCGTCGACGTTGGCCGAGCACGGGGCCCAGCCCGCCTGCAACCGGATCGCTGTCCCGGTGGATCTCCGTCAAGACTGGCCGACGGTGTTGCAGCAGGCCGGTCTTGACGTATCCGCCCCCAGCGCCTGGTCGGCTGAGGGGCTGATGCCGTATCTACCGGCGGCAGCCCAGGACTTGCTGTTCGAGCGCGTTCATGGGCTCACCGTCACCGGCAGCCGGATCGCCGTGGAGGCGCTGGGGCCGAAGTTTCTCGACCCGCAGGCTCGCGCGAAGCGTCAAGCGCGGATGGAGCGGATTCGTGAGTTCATGACCGAACTGGACCCGCGGCGTGAGATTCCCAGGACCGACGAGTTGTGGTATTTCGAGGAGCGCGAAGACGTCGGTGACTGGTTCCGGCGCCATGGCTGGGACGTGACGGTGACGCCGTCGGACGAGCTGATGGCCGGCTATGGGCGCACGGCCCCCGAAGAGGTCCAGGACACCGTGCCCGGGAATCTGTTCGTGGCAGCCGAGCGGACGGGGGACTAGCGGTCTGTCTGCGAATTAATACGGTGAAGGGTGTCGTCCGCGTTGGACTTTGGTGATGATGTCGTCGGCGAGATCGGCCACACTGGTGACGACGGTGCGGTGCAGTCGCTTGTCGGTGAGTTCCTTGAACCGGCGTTCGACCAGATTTAGCCATGAACTCGAGGTCGGGGTGTAGTGCAGGTGCCGGCGGCGCCGGGGTGGCCACCGAACTGCACGTGCACCCGGGGTGTCCGCACGCGTTCGAGGGTTTGGCCCCCATGCCGACGTCTCCAAGCGGGTGTTCGCCGGCCGGGTGCGCCGGCTGCGCTCCCGGTAGATCAGGTTTGGATCAGATCGACGGCAACGCGGGCAGTTCAGCAGTCGAGATCGTATGTGCCTCATCGGGATTTATACCCAGCGCGCGCAACAGAAGTTCTGCTGTGGACGAACCGGCCTCACGCCAGGTCTGGTCGCCTTCTTGCACCATCCACATGGCGCTGACAGTGGCGCCGGTCACGAGCGAGGCGACGGCGGACGCCATCGACTCATCGACGTGGTAGCGACCGGCGGCGATGCCCGCGCCCACATCGCGCATCGGCGGCCCGGTGAACATGGCCCGCATTGACGGCTCGGTCAGGGCGAACCGCACAGCGAACCGGCCCCTCAGCGGGTTCTCGTGCGCGTAGCGCACCCACAACCGGACTCCGATAGCCAGTCGCATCGCCGCGTCGTCGATGCCGACAAAGGTCTTCGTTATCCGCTCGTGCATCTGATCGGCGAAGTCGGCGACGATCCTGTTGAAGAGTTCCTCGGAGGACTCGAATTTTCGGTACAGGGTGCCGCGGGCGACCCCGGCCTCGTTTGCCAACTCGCTGATCGTCACCTCGGCGGCGCCCTTCTCGGTGAAGAGCCGCATGGCTGCCACGCTTATGCGCTGCTCCGTGGATCTCACGAGGGCGTCCTTGGTGTCGGTGACGGGTAACGCTCCAACGATACAAGTTTGTTCTGGGCGCATCAGTCTCCCGCTCAATAGAACATGATTGACTTGTATTGAACATCATTGTTCAATTACGGCGACGCGACCTCTGAGGACACGATCATGGCCCCCGACACTGACGCGCAACCTGCGACTGTCGAACCGGTCGCAGTCCTGGTTGCCGGCGGCGGCCCGGTCGGGCTCACCCTCGCGCTCGAACTACAGCATCACGGGATCGACGCGATCGTGGTCGAGCGGAACCCCCACACCACCTGCCACCCGAAGATGGACATCACCAACGGCCGAAGCATGGAGCTGTACCGCAGGCTCGGAGTGGCCGACGAGCTTCGCGCCGTAGCCGTGGCCGAAGATCACCCGTTCGACGTCTCGTGGGTCACCAGTCTGACCGGATGGGAGTTGGCGCGCTTCGCCTATCACACCGTCGAGCAGCGCCGCACCCAGATCCGCGACCGCAATAACGGCACCCAGCCGCTCGAACCCGCGATGCGCGTCTCACAGGTCGTGCTCGAACCGGCGCTCAAAGGGTTGCTGGAAGACCGCGCGCAGCACATCGACGTCCGGTTCGGCTGGGCCCTGACCTCGTTCACCCAGGACAGCGACGGCGTCGACGCCGTCATCCGATCCACCGCAACCGGGCAGACCCGCCGGATTCGCGCGCGGTTTCTCGTCGGCTGCGACGGAGCCGGCAGCGTCGTCCGCAACGGCCTCGGCATCGGACTCGACGAAATCGATCCGCGCCGCCTGCTGGTGAGCCAACTCGGTATCGGCAGGCTCGCCCCGGCACTGCTCCGGGCCTACCTCGACGACCGCGAGATGCCGATGGACGGGCGGGTATACCTGATCCATTTCACCTCACCCGAGCGTGAACTGTTCGAACGATTCGGTACCGCCTGGCACACCCAGGGACCCCAGGGATGGACGCTCATCGCGCAGAACGACCGCGACACCTGGACGATGCACACACCGCTGGGCATCGGGGTCAACGCCGACGCCATCGAGCCCAAGCAGGTTCTATTCGACCGCTTCGGCACGGAGTTCGACTGCCAAGTCATCGTGGCCAACGCCTGGCGGCCACGGCTGGCCGTCGCGGCGATCCTGCGGGGCTGGGGTACCGAGGGCCTACTCGCCGCCTACGAGGCTGAACGCCGGCCGGTCGCGTTGCGCAACAGGGAAGCCGCCGGCCGCAACTTCCTGGTGCGGATGGCCGTCAAGACCGCCTACCGCAAGGCAATTCATTCCGAGGGCTGGGCCGGCGAGCGCAGCCGCCGGCGCCTCGCCCGGGAGATCCTCGATCTGGGCAACCTCGAGAACGAGGCCGACGGCATCGAGTTCGGGTACCGCTACGACACCTCACCGGCGATCTGGCACGAATCCGGCACCGCTCCGATCCAGACGATGCACGCCTACACCCCCAGTAGCTGGCCCGGAGCGCGTCCGCCCAGCCTGTTCCTCGCGGATGGCCGGGCCATCTTCGACCGGTTCGGCACGGGCTTCACGCTGCTGCGCTTCGCCGACATCGACGTCGCCCCGATCGTCGCCGTGGCCACCGATCGGCGAATGCCCTTGGACGTGGTCGACGTCGCCGACGGCCACGCCCGTCAGCTGTATGAACGCGACCTCGTGCTTATCCGCCCCGACCAGCACGTCGCCTGGCGCGGCAACACCGTCCCAGCCGCCGCCGCGGTCATCGATCGCGTCCGAGGCGCAGCGCCGATCATCCCGGCTTCCACCGAATGACGTTACAGGATAAGGAAATACGATGAATCTGCTGTTGTGGATCGTGCAAGCGGTATTGGCGCTGATATTTCTCGGCGCGGGGACGCTCAAGCTCGTCCGATCCCGCGACCGCCTGATCACAACGTTGGGCGGGTGGGTCGATGATTACCCGACCGGGGGTATCAAGGCGATCGGCGCGGCCGAAGTGCTCGCGGCGATCGGGCTGATTGCGCCACCGGCGCTGCACATCCTCCCGGTGCTCGCACCCCTGGCCGCCGCCGGACTGGTCGTGGTGATGATCGGCGCGATCATCACCCACGCACGACGCGGTGAATGCTCCAAAGCCGTCGTCAATGTCGCGCTCGCTGCGTTGGCGATCTTCGTGGCATGGGGCCGGTTCGGCCCGTACCGGTTCTGATGGGATCGGATCCACGCCTTCGCCGCACTAAGCCACTCACCCCGATAACCCACTCACCCGAAGGACAACAGATGCACAGGATCGACACCCATCAGCACCTCATCCCGCCTGACTACCTCAAGGCGCTGCAAAAGGCGGGGATCGGTGAGGCCGGAGGACGCGACATACCCGAGTGGAGCGCCGAGTCGGCGTTGCAGACCATGGCCGCCCTGGACATCGCCACCGCTGTCGTCTCGGTATCCACCCCGGGCACCATCCTGCTGCCCGACCCGGCCGAGGCGGCCGCCCTGGCTCGCGACCTGAACGATTTTTCAGCCGCCCTGGTGGCCGCGCACCCCGATCGGTTCGGGTTCTTCGCCACCGTCCCCATGCCGCACGTCGACAAGTCGGTTGCAGAAGTCGTTCGTGCGCTCGACGAACTCAAGGCCGACGGAGTGATCCTGCTGGCCAACTCCGCGGGTAGCTACCTCGGCGCAGACGGCCAGGACGCACTGTTCGCGGCGCTGGACGCTCGATCCGCTGTCGCGTTCATCCACCCGGCCGAGCTTCCGGGGCCGACGGTCGCCGGCGTTCCGCCGTTCGCCGCCGACTTCCTGCTCGACACCACTCGGGCCGCATATTTGCTGGTACGCAACGGTATTCGTACGCGGTACCCCAACATTCGATTCATCCTCAGCCACGCCGGAGGGTTCGTCCCGTATGCCTCACACCGGATGGCGCTCGCAATCTTCGCCGACACGGGCCGAAGCATTCCGGATATCCTGGCCGACTTCTCCAGCTTCTATTTCGACACTGCGCTGTCGGCCAGCGCCGCAGCCCTGCCGACGCTGCTCGCCTTCGCCGACCCCGGCCACATCACGTTCGGGTCCGACTGGCCCTTCGCGCCATTGGCCGCGGGCCAGTATTTCGCGGCCGGTCTGGATTCCTACCCCGGGCTCGACCAGCAGACGTTGACCGCCATCAATCGCACGAACGCACTGGCGCTGTTCCCACGCCTCGGATAACCGAGGCGCTGCCGAGCTCGATGACCTCGCCGTGCGAGCGCAGCGTCGAGAGCGTCACCTGATCGTGCAGAGGCGAATCGTCATAAAGAAAACAATCATTCGTCGACGATCCCGGCAGTTTCTGCAGCCGAGACTCAGGACCAAATCCGCCTGGATGCCGACGCCACCGATCAGCGTGCCCCGGCTTCGCGATGTGAGTCGGGGAGGCCGCCGTCCTCGCCGCGGCCGGTGTGCTCACGCCATTTTTGGTATCCGCGCCGCGCCGCGAACACGCCGACGATGGCGCTCACGCACCACACCGCTATCGCCGAGTACGCCAACGGCGACGACGGATTCCCGATGGAGGCGCCCAGCGCGGTGTAGACGAATGCCCGCGGCGCCGAACCGATGAACGAACCGACGGCCATCTGCCACAACGGAACTCCGAAGGCCCCGAACACATAGGAGGCGAACGCAGCCGATATGCCGGGGATGAAACGCTGGCCGACGACAGCCCACAGCCCGCGTCGTTGGATCAGCGCGTCGATGCGATCGGCGCGTTGCGCCCCGAGCAGGGCCCGCGCGCTGTCCCGGCCGGCCCGGCGGCCGATGGGGCACGCGACGATCGCGGTGCCCACCGTCGCGCCCAGCGTCACGAAGATGCCCAGCACCGGACCGAACAGCAGCCCGCTGCCCGCGGCCAGAATCGGGCCCGGTACGAACAACGCGCCGAGAACGGCCGACACCACGACATAGGCCAGCGGCGCCGCCGGCCCCGCCGCGGAAATCGTTCGCTGCACCTGCGCGACGTCGATGACTCGCGCGACGGCCACCAGATAGAACAGCCCGAGCAGGAAGCTGGCGAACACGGCGAGCCGCAAGATGTGGCGTCGCCGGGATGTCGGTGCGGAACCGTCGTTGTCGTTCATACTGACCGCGATTCTTCCGCATCGGCATCGCCGACGTCGTCGCCCCCGCCATCATGATGCGACGACGTTAGAAGTGTGCACTACCATTGGTCTCAGCCTGCAGCCGCTGCCGTAGCCCACTCGCCCGCACCGCCCGACGGGCGATCGCAGCCCGTACCGAAGCCTCGGCGCCGACTACCCTGACCTTGGCCTTGGCGCGGGTGACCGCGGTATAAAACAGCTCTCGGGTGAGCAACCGCGAATTCTCGGGCGGCATCAGCACGGTCACCTCGTCGGCCTGGCTGCCCTGGCTTTTGTGGATCGTCATGGCGTGCATCGTCTCCACGTCGCCAAGGCGGCTGGTGGCAAAGCTCAGCGGTCCGGCCGCGCCGGCGATGATGGCCCGCAGACCTTCCCGGCTGGCCACGGTCACACCGGTGTCGCCGTTATAGACGCGCAGCCCGTAGTCGTTCGCCGTCACCAGCAACGGCCGTCCCGCGTACCACTCCGACCAGGCCGGCTGGCCCGTCGCCTCGGCAATCCACTTCTGCACCTGGCCGTTCCAGTGCGCCACGCCGAAAGGCCCCCGCCGGTGCGCACACAGCAGCCGGTGCTCGTCCAGCGCCGACAACGCGATGTCGACCGCGCCGAGCACGGCAGCTTCGCGCAGCCGCAGCGCATGCGGCATCAGGATCGAGTGCAACCGCTGCGTCGGGTCGTCATCCGCAATGAACTCGACGTGCTCATCGCCCGAGTGCAGCAGCGCCAGTACCTGATCCGCATCGCCAACCCGGATCGCCTCGGCCAGCGTGCCGATCGATTTCCCGAACCGGTGCGAGGTTCGCAGCGCCGCCACCCGCACGTCCTTCCGCGCCGACAGTCCTTCCACCAGGTCGGCCAGCACCGCGCCCGCCTCTACCGACGCCAGCTGGTCGGCATCGCCGACCAGGACCAGTCTGGCGTCCGGGCGCACTGCCTCCAGCAGCCGTGCCATCAGGGTCAGCGACACCATCGACGTCTCGTCGACCACAATCACGTCGTGCGGCAACCGATTTGTGCGATCGTGCCGAAACCGCGTCGAGGTATCCGGCTTGGAGCCGAGCAACCGATGCAGCGTCACCGCATGCAGTTCGCCCAGCCGCTCCCGGTCGGCGGCCGCCAGCTTGGCCACCTCATGCGCCACCGCCTCTTGCAGCCGGGCGGCCGCCTTGCCGGTCGGCGCGGCCAGCGCGATCCGCGGTCGCGCCATCCCCGACAGGTGCGCCTGCTCGGCCACCAGCGCCAGCAGCCGTGCGACAGTCGTCGTCTTCCCGGTTCCGGGCCCGCCGGTGAGCACCGTAACCGCTTGCGACAGCGCGACTTCGGCCGCTTCTCGCTGTTCCTCGAACCCGGCCGGGAAAAGTCGCTCGGTGGGGGCGGGCAACTCGACTGCCGGCCTGGACGTCAGCAATGCCAGCAAGTCGTTGCACACCTGCGTCTCCTCAAGCCAATACCGGTCGAGGTAGAGCAGCCGGTCGTCAAAGAGATGCAGCACCGGCGGATCACCGAGCAGCGAGCTCGCCCGTACCGCCGCCAGCCACGCCGCATCCTCGGGCCACGGCAGTTCGGCGGCGCCCACCAGCCCTGCGACCGTCGAAAGGTCCACACATACCGATCCGCCGCGCAGCGCGCGCACCACCAGCGCTACCGCCAGCGCCACTCGCTCGTCGGGCTCCTTGCCCAGCGCGCAAACCCTTTTCGCCACCAGCACATCCGAGACATCCAGCACGCCCGCCTCGTTGAAAGCCCTGAGCAGGCCGGTAGCGGCGAGGGCGACCTCCACACCTGCAGTGTTCATGTCTCGGTTTCGGCTCGCTCCGGTCCTCGCCCGTTCCTCGCTGCGATCCTCGCTCGCGACGCCTTCGGGCGTCACGCGGCCTGCCTCCCCTCATCGAGCAGATCCGACAGCGCCGCCACCAACTCGGCCGGCGGGCTCCAGCTGAACACGCCGGCCGGGTGTCCGTCGTAGACCGGCGTGTCGACCCCGCACATGCCCCGCACGAACAGATACAACACCCCGCCCAGATGGCGCGCCGGTTGGTAACCGGCCACTCGCCACCGCAGAAAACGATGCAGCACAACGGTATACAACAGCGCCTGCAGCGGGTAGTCGGAATGCAGCATGGCCTCGGTCAGGCGCGCAAAGCTGTAATCGGCTGCGGTGTCGCCGAGATGGTTGGTCTTGTAATCGACGACCAGATAACGCTGTCCGGGCAGCCGCAGCACCACGTCGATCGACCCGGCCAAATACCCCCGCAGAGACTGGCCACCCAAACCCGCAGCCATCAGGCGATCGGCGTACGGCCTCAGCGGATCGCCCGTGGGCAGATGCAACCGCAGCAGCTCGCCGACGTCGGACACCGACACCCGCGGAGCGGCGCCGCGCAGCTCGCCTCCGGCCAAGGGGATCTCGAAATCCAGCTCGCGCAGCCGGTCCCGCACCCCGATCTGCCGCAGCGTCACGCCCCCCGTCAGCGGGCCCAGCGGTGTGTCGTGCATCGGCACCAACGCGGCGGCCAGCTCAGCGGCGTCGACATCGACAGGCCACCACGCCGAGTGCCGTTGCACCTGCTGCGCCAGCTCGACGGCCAAGTCGGGCACACCGGGATCGGCGGTCTCCATTACCGCGTGCACCAGGGAACCGAACGCCGCACCGGCGGGCATGGCCGCCAGCGGGGATACGACCTCGTCGCCGCCGGCCGGCGCCGTGACAACGACCGCCTCCACCTCGTCGTCGCGGACGCCGACTTCGGGCTCGTTGGCGACGCGGACCGCGGCAACCTCTTCCGCGCCCCGCACCAGCGCCGAATACGAAGTCCGCCGCCAGCCGGTGTCGATGGCGCGGTGAAAGTGTCGCACCTCCAAACCGCCCGTCGGCGAGGGTGTTTCCACCGCGACCCGGGCGGCGATCACCGATTCCTCCACCGACGGCCCGCCCGCGGCCTCCCACCGCTTGAACACCGCCCAGGCATCCCCGTCGGCGATGCGCGGCGCGCACCGTTCCGGCACCTCGGGCTCGCCCTGGCCGCGGCCGCGCAGCAGCCGCGACAGCCCGCCGCTGATTTCATCTTTGGTCGGCGCCCACCATGCCACCACCTGGGAGCGCGCCCGGGTCAGCGCGACGTAGGTGAGCCGGATGTTGTCGCGCGCGGCCTCGCAGCGGTTCAGCTCCTCGACCCCCTGCCGCTGAAGGCTGCGGCCCGTGCCGCCGATGTACAGGCAGCGGGTGTCGGTGCCGTCGTGGTAGAGCAGGATGTCGTCGCTGCGGACATGACGGTTGAATGCGAACGGCAAGTAGATGATTGGAAACTGCAGACCCTTGGCCACGAAGACGGTCATGATCTGCACCGCCGCGGCGTCGCTGTCCAGGCGGCGGTTGCGTTCGGTCACACCGATGCGGGTGTCGCACTGGTGCCGTAGCCAGTCACGCAGCGCCGACATGCCGAGTCGCTCCCGGTGCGCGGTTTCGTGCAGCAGCTGCGCGATGTGCGCCAGGTCGGTCATGTGCCGCTCGCCGCCGCGCTGACCGAGCACCCGGCGACCCATTCCACCTAGCTGGGCCGCCTCGAACACCGCTGCCACGCCGCGCAACCGCGCGTGGTCAACCCACTCCCGCAGCGTGCCTGCCACCCGGTCGGTCAGCGCATCACCCTCGGCGGCAAGCGTTTCCGCAGTCTCGCCGAAGAACATGGTGCACGCGGCAGCGCGGACCAGTCCGCTGCGCTGGGGCGCGTCGAACGCCTCCAGAAGACAGAGCCAGTCCCGCGCGGCCGGGGAATCGAATACGTCGGTGTCGCCGGTGTAGACCGCCGGGATACCCGCCGCGGCCAAGGCATCTCGGCAGGCACGCGCATCTCGGTGTTGTTCGACGATCACCGCGATGTCTCCGGCCCCGAGGCGACGGCCGTCATAGGTGGCGCCGCTGGCCAGCAGCGCCGCGATGTCGGCGGCCAAGTCGGCGGGAATGTGTTGGCGCAGAACGGCGATCGGAATGGTGTCGGTATCGGCGTACCCGACGGTATGGCGTTTGACGACGCGCAGCCGAAACGGCGCGTTGTGCGGCGCGCCGGCCAGCCGGTGCCCGTCGTGGTGTGCGTCGACGTCGTGCACGACGATGTCCGGGTGGCCCAGGATCGCGCCGCCCAGCACGGTCTGCAGGCTGTCGACGAGCACCTTGTCACTGCGCCAGTTGACGCTCAACGTGTATCGGGTATCGGCGGTGCGGGCCGCTTTCAGATAGGTGTGGATGTCGCCGCCGCGGAAACCATAGATGGCCTGCTTCGGATCGCCGATCAGGATCAGCGTCGACTGGCCGCTGAACGCGCACTCGAGCACCTGCCACTGGATGGGATCGGTGTCTTGAAACTCGTCGACCAGGACGATCCGCCAGCGCCGTCGCATCCGGTCGCGGGCCGACGAGTCCTCGGGCGCAAGGGCTTTCGCCAGCCGGGTGAGCAGGTCGTCGTAGCTGAGGATGCGCAGCCGGCGCTTGCGCTGTTCGAGTTCTGCGAGCACCTCGTTGGCGAAGCGCAACCGGGCACCGGCCTCGCTGTCCGGATCGGGATCGATCGGGTGTAGCTCGGCGCACGGGTCGCCCACCACCGCGCGGGCCAGGTCGAGCGCCTGTCGGTAGCTCAGCGGTGGATCCTCGTCCTGACTCCCGAAGTCCGCGAGGTACAGGTCGTCGACGATCTCGGTGACCAGGTCCTCCAGGTTCTCCTCCAACCTGACGCCGGCGGCGGTATCACCTGCTACCCCAAGTGACTTCAGCACCGATCCGCAGAACTCATGCGTGGTGGCGATGGTGGCCGCGTCGAAGTTCGCCAGCGCGTCGCGCAGCCGTGCTCGTCTGGTCGTGCGTTCGTCGTCGCTGCCGTGCGCCAAGTGCGCGACGAGATCGCAGTCAGCCGCCGCGCGACCCTCGAGTACCGAGACCGCCTGCGAGATCTGGTCGCGCACCCGTTCGCGCAGCTCCCGGCTGGCCGCACGGTTGAAGGTGATCAGCAGCATCTCATCGAGCGTTATCCGGGTCTCAGCGAGGTAGCGGGTGACCAGGCCGGCCAGCGCAAACGTCTTGCCGGTGCCGGCGCTGGCCTCCAGCACGGTGGTGGAGCCCGGTATCGGCAGCGGGCCCAACAGGTTGAAGCGATCCATCAAAGGCTCCCTTCGGCGGCCAGCACCGGCAGCCACAACCGGGCGGCGAGCGCGCCCATCCGGGTGTCCTCTCCGGGAATCTCCTCGCCCGGGCGCGGCGGCCCCAGCAGCCGGTCCAACGTAGGCTTCTCGCCCCAAACCCGCACGTGGGCCCGCTCGCCGTTCTCGCCGGGATGGAACCCGGAGGTCTCCCACGTTGCCCGGGCGGCCTGATACGGGTCCTCGTCGTCGCGGCGTGCCTGCGCCCAGGCGCACGACGTTTTCAGCGGCAGCGGCAGCGGCTCGCGCCGCCCCGCGTCGTACAACGCCACCAGGTCCCGCGCCACGGCCACCGGGTCCTGCGGCGCCGCGAACAACCGCGTCGCGATACGGTTTCTGCTCTTGCCGCGGCCGATGCACAGCGCCGTCCAGTCGCCGCCGGGCTTTTCGGCCGCCAGTGCGACCAATCCGATCCACGCCGCGAGCACATGCTTGGGCGCCAGCTTGGAGTAGGTCACCGACACCGTGCGCTGCCCGAACACCGGTGTGACGGTGCCGGTGAGACGGCGCCCGGCACCGAGGTCCACGTTGATGTCGTGCGCATCGCCGCCGATCGCCCTGTGCTGCAGCGCCGCTGCCGCCAGATCGCGCGCCCGATCGCGGATCTCCTTGGCCTTGCGCACGCCGAGCCGCCCGGGCGGCAAGGTGCCGCGCCGCCACTCGGCGTGTGCGGCGGTGTCCGGATGCATACCGCGCAGCATGTCGCGCAGCATCCGGTCGCCGACCGTCCACTCTTGCAGCGGATCGATCTCGACGGGCATCGCGTCTTCGACTCCGTCGACGTCCCACGGCAGCGTGCAGTCGAGCGCGCGGAAGAAGCCTCTGACCGGGTCTTTGAAGAAGTCGAGCAGGTCAGCGAGCGCGACGTCTTCGGCAGCCGGAGCGGGTAGTGGTTCTGCGATAAATAGTGTTGGTGTGCAACGTGTTCCGGCCGAAGCCCGGGCCGCGGCCAGCGCCGTGGGATCGAACGTGAATGGCGTGCCGGGCACCAGCCGTCCGGGTTGGACGTTCTTGACGTCGAACGGCTGCAACGGGTGTCTGACCACAATGTGCCCGCGCACCGGCTTTTCCGTGGTCTGGTCGAGTGCGTCGAGCAGCTCTGCCAGCGGCACCGCCGGCGGATATGGGTGACCGGTGTGCTCGTCGTTGCCGGTGTAGGTGATCACCAGCGTCTCGGTCGCCGCGCACACGGCGTCGAGCAGCAGCTGCCGGTCCTCGGAGCGGATGTCACGCTCTCCCGTCCTCGGCCCACGTGCGAGCACGTCGTCGCCGTCGGCGACGTTCAGCCGCGGGAACACCTTGTCGTCGAGTCCGACCAGGCATACCACCCGGTGCGGCACCGAGCGCATCGGCACCATGGTGCATACGGTCAGCGTGCCGGTGCGGAAGTTGGCCCGGGTCGGGCGGCCCGCCAAATGGTCGGACATTAACGCACATATGTCGTTGAGCCGCAACATCATCGCGGTACGGCTTCCGGCTTGCCCGGAAACGTTGGCGAATTCGGTTTGCAGTTGCGCTTCTTGCCAGGCGTCCGCGGAGCGGGTGAGCAGCGCGACCCCTTCGGTCAAGGCATCCAGCCACTCGGCTAATGGCTTTGTGTCGCTGAGCCGTTTGACGACGTGGTGCAGCCGGTCGACGTATTCGGCCAGTCGGCCGGCCAGCTCCACCTTGTCGCTGCCGACGTTATCGAGCGGCAGCGCGGTGTCCAGCCAGGCCTGCGAGTCGTCGGACATCGCGACGCCGGTGAGGATGCGGTCCAGCCCGAAGCGCCAGGTGTTATGGACGATGTGGTCCAGCCCGTACGGCGCGCGATGTTCTTTGTCGAATCCCCACCGGATATTCGCTTCGCGCACCCAGTCGGTGATCTTGTCGAGGTCGTCATCGCTGAACCCAAAGCGGGCCCGCACCGGCGCCGCTTGCGCGAGGTTGAGCACTCCGGTGGCGGTGGCGCGGCTGCCCGCGATGCTCAGCAACTCGGCCGCCACACCCAGCAGCGGGTTGGTCTGCGTCAGGGATCGGTCGGCCAGCCTGACCCGCAGCCGGTGTGCGGGATGGCTGTCGCCGGCGGTCTCGCCAAGCCCGAACCCGGCGACAATCAACGGCGCGTAGGCCTCGATGTCCGGGCACATCACCACGATGTCGCGGGGCTCCAGCGTCGGGTCGTCCTCCAGCAGGCCGAGCAGCACATCGCGCAGCACGTCGATCTGCCGCGCCGCGCCGTGACAGCTGTGCACCTGTACCGACCGGTCACCATCGGCCGGCTCGCGGCCTGCGGGCCTGACCGCGTTGGCTGCGACGTCGGATTGCAGCCAGCCCAGCAATGTATTGGGTCTGGTTGTGCCGCAGATGAACTCGTCGGTGGCGCGGCGAGCCGGCAGTCCCCGCTGCAGTTCACGCACGTCACGGCCCAGGGTTTCCAGCAGCGGATGGTGGGCCGCGTGCCGGCTGCCGTCGTCGTGTCGCGGCACCACGCCATGAACGCCCGCGAGCGCCTGCCACAGCCGGTCGCTGGGATGCGGCAGCCACAGGTGCAGATCGTGGTGAGTGGCCAGCGCGTCGAGCAACTCCACATCGGCGCACGCCAACCGGGTGTGCCCGAACAGCGACAGCCGCGCCGGTAAGTCCGTCGGGCCTGCACGTAGCCGGGCAACCGTCTTCTCGTGGTGGAGGTGCGGTGGATCGGCGGGGACGCTGGCCGCCAGCGCTCGCCAGAGTTCGGGTTGCCAGGCCAGATCGGTGTCGAGGTCACCCGCGTCGCCGTCCAGCCAGTCGGCCAGCAGCCGCGGACGCTGCCGGGCATACGAGGCGAACAAGCCGGCCAGCCGGCGCGCCACCGAATACCGCCGGCCGCGCCGCAATTCGGCTTCGGGGCCGGTGTCGAAGTGACCCAAATGCGTTGCCAGCGTGCGGCACCAGGGTTCGTCCAGCGTGCAGTCGATGACTTCCAGCAGCGGCCACGCCAGGGCGTCCGGCGACCACGGATCGTCGTCGGCGGTCCCGGTGATCTCGGCGATCAAGGAGCCCGGACTGCGAAACGCCACCGCCGCGCATACCCCGTCGCCACCGGAACCACGACCGAGGACGTGCGACAGCCGCTGGCTCAGCCAGCGCTCCACACCGCGCGCGGGCACCAGCACCAGCTCCTCGGCGAACGGGTCGGGCAGCGGGTTGGCCAGCAGGGCGCCCAGACCGTCGGCAAGCAGATCGGTGCGCTCGGCACGGTGGAGGTGGAGGGCCATTGCGGTGCCACCATAGAACGCTCCACCGACAGCCGGAAGTGGTTCGGGCCGACCACGCGTCGCACCCGCGTGCCACAGTGGAGGGATAACCCGTCGACCAGGGGAGAGCGGCATGGCCCAGCAGGCGGCTTCCGAGCGCCTCACCCACAAGTTCGTCGAAGCCCTGGGATACGCCGCGGAGACGCACGCGACGCAGACACGCAAAGCCAGCAACGTCCCCTACATCGGCCACCTGCTGTCGGTGGCCGGGCTGGTCATCGAGGACGGCGGTACCGAGAAGCAGGCCATCGCCGCGTTGCTGCATGATGCCGCCGAAGACCAGGGCGGGCACCAGACGCTGGCCGAGATCGGTCAGCGGTTCGGCCCGGATGTGGCGTCGATCGTCGCCGAGTGCAGCGACACCTTGGAAACTCCGAAGCCGCCCTGGCGCGGGCGCAAGGAAAGCTACATCGGCCACCTGTGGGAGGCGTCGGACGACGCCGTGCTGGTCTCGTTGGCCGACAAGCTGGACAATGCGCGCGCGATCCTGCGGGACTTCCGCGCCCACGGAAACCAGGTGTGGCAGCGGTTCAGCGTGCCGGATCCGCAGCTGCACCTGTGGTACTACCGGTCGCTGCTCGAGGTATTCAGCCGGCGCAGCCACAGCTGGATGGTCGGCGAGCTTCGCGATGTGATCGACGCGCTCGAGCAAGCAATCAACCGACAAGGTGCATAGCGGGGGAGGGAAGAGTTGTGCCGGGCCGGATGGCCAAGCAGCTGCCGGCGCCGGCGCAGCGTTTCGGAACGTACAGGAAGTATCAGCCCTTCAGACTTCAGACAGCGGCGCAGAACCGTTCTGAGTGGATCTGGGTGTGCGGCATGCCCACGGCCTTCAGCCTGACGTAGGCCGCGTCGATCATGGGCGGGGGTCCGCACACATACACATCGGGCCACTCACTCAGCTTCGAGGCCTCGGCGGCGGCGACGTCGACGGGGTTGCCCGTGGCCCCCGTCCATTGCGGGTCGGGCTGCCACACCAGAGTGTCGGCTCGGAAGTCGGGTAGCGCGGCGGCGATCGCCTGCAGTTCGTCCCGGGCGAATACCTCGGTGTGCCGGGTGACACCGAAGAAAAGACGTGCCGGCTGCGGATCACCCCACTCGGCCATTCGGCGCAGCATGGACAGCAATGGTGACAGTCCGGTGCCGCCCGCGATGAACCAGCGGGGGCGAAGCCCGTTCTCGACCATGGTGAATGACCCCTGCGGGCTGGTGACGGTGAGCACGTCGCCGATAGCGGCGGTTTCAGTGAGGTAGTCGGACATGACGCCGCCCGGTAGCAGGCGGATGTAGAACTCGAGTTCGCCGTCCCAGTTGGCGACGTTGGCCGGCGAATAGGTGCGCCGGGCGGTGGTCCCGGGAACGGTTACCCGCACGAACTGACCGGATTCGAAGTCGGCGGAAGCAGCGCCACCGGCGTCGTCCAGCAGCACAAGCCTTACCCGCATCATGCCCTCGGCCACCTGGTCCAAGCCAGTGATCCGTGCCGGCCGGTGCGTCGGCGGCGCAGTGACCACCGTGCTGCGGTCATAGGGCAGATCAATCCGGCAGTCGCCGCGAGGGAAGCTACGGCACAACAGGATTCCGCCGTCGGGCTCCGGCACTTCGATGACCTCCGGGTCGTGCTCGCCCATCTCGACGTGTCCACCGATCAGTACGGCTGAACATGCGCCGCAACCACCTGCCTGGCACGCTGACTTCAAGACCATTCCGGCCTGCTCGGCGGCGGCCAGCACGGTGGTGTCGGCGTCGCAGCGGATCGTCGACTCCACGCCGTCGGTAGTGACCAGGACGATGTCGTAGGCGGACAGTTCGGTGTCGGCACGTGTGGTGGCTGTCTGGGTCATCAGGCTCCTGCCATCGCATCCGCGAGATCCTGTGCGGGATCACCGACGGGTTTGAGTGCGAACCGTTCGACGAGAATGTCCACCACTGCCGGGGTGAGGAATGCCGGCAGGGTCGGTCCCAGCCGGATGTTGCGGATTCCCAGCGAGAGCAGGGTCAGCAATACCGCTGCGGCTTTCTGTTCGAACCACGAGACGAACAGGCTCAACGGCAGGTCGTTGACCTCGCAGTCGAAGGCGTTGGCCAGCGCTAAAGCGATCTGCACCGCAGAGTAGCTGTCGTTGCATTGTCCGACATCGAGTAAGCGCGGAATTCCGTCGATGGCGCCGAATTGATGTGTGTTGAAACGGTACTTGTTGCAGCCCAGGGTCAGCAGCACCGTGTCCTCGGGTGCGTGGTCAGCGACTTGGGTGTAGTAGTTGCGGCCGGGCGCGGCGCCGTCGCATCCGCCGATGAGCAGAAAGTGAATCCAGTCGACGGGGTGCCCCGCCGGAACAGCACCTGACCGGCGGGCAGCACGAGCATGCGACTCTGCGCAGCAAGAAAGTCCACGTACACCTCGTCAAGCCCATCGAACATCGGCGCCGAGGCAATGACCTTCCGTAATTCTGAACTCATCCATCCGCCTGTACCGTCGTAACCACCGGTCCCCAACGGGGATTCACGCACCAGCCGGACGCCTCACCCAGAACGCTCACCACAGGATCGCTTCGGCCTGGCGCAACGCCCTGTCATCCGCAACGGCTACCGCCGATCCGACTAACCGACACCCACCGTAACGACTTGGGATCGACTCCAGTCAGTCGGTCCCAAAAATCCCAAAACCTTCGTTTCTGGAACTTGGCATCGCTCCCTGCTGTGGGCACATCACCTCCCCGCTCGGCCCACCTGTGTAAGGCTGGAACCATGGCCGGCGTTGCGGATGCCATCAGATGGGCACGAAAGCAGATCACCGAGCGGGTGCCCCGGGCGGACCTGGACCAGCGCGACCCGGACTTCATCCGGGACCAGCTACCCGGCACCTGGCTGCTGGCATCGCTGTACTTCCGGGCCGACGTCCGCGGGCTCGACCGCATACCACCGGAAGGACCGGTGCTGCTGGTGGGCAACCACAGCGGCGGCAACGTACCGCCCGACACCTTCGTCTTCACGCTGGCGTTCTGCTCGTATTTCGGCGTGGAGCGCCCGTTCTATCAACTCGCGCACAACCTGGTCACCCTGTACCCGCCGCTGCGCTGGCTTCGCAAGTTCGGCACCGTGGCGGCCAGCCCCGAAAATGCCCGTCTGGCACTGGAATCCGGCGCCGCCGTGCTGGTGTATCCCGGTGGCGATTACGAGGTTTTCCGCCCGTCGTGGCAGCGGCACGTCGTCGACTTCGGCGGCCGCAAGGGCTTCGTGCGGCTCGCCCGCGACACCGGTGTGCCGATCGTGCCGGTGGCCAGCGTCGGCGGCCAGGAGACGGCTTTGTTTCTCGGACGCGCCCAGTGGCTGGCCAAACTGCTGCTGCTGGACAAGTTGGTCCGCCTCAAGAGTGTGCCCATTTCGCTGGCGCTGCCCTGGGGGCTCAATGTCAGTGACCTGCTGGGGCATATCCCGCTGCCGGCAAAGATCGTCATCGAGGTGCAGGAGTCGATCGAGGTGCACGACGACGACCAGGGGGTGTACGACGAAGTGATCGCCAGCCTGCAGGCCGGCGTCGATCGGCTCGCCGCCGAACGTCGATTCCCGGTGATCGGCTGATGCGCGTCGAACGTCGCATCATCGTCAACGCGGGCCGCGACACCCTGTGGACGGTGCTCAGCGACCCGGATCGCTACCCGTCTTTTCTGCCGCACCTGGAGCGCTGGGAAAAGCTGACCGAAGGCCCGGCCCGGGTGGGTGCCCGCTACACCGTGTTGTGGAAGATCGGCTCGATTCCGGTGGGCGGCGTCGCCGAAGTGGTGGAGTTCGACAAGGCACGCGATCTGGCCTGGATCAACATCACCGGCGTGACCCAGCGCGGCCGCTTCCGGTTACGCGATGCCGGGCGGGGTCGAACCGCCGTGACGTTCCGGCTCGCCTACAGCTCAGAAGGCGGGCTGCTCGGCCTGATCGCAGACCGGGTTGCGGCGTTCTGGGTCGGCCGCTCACTCGACGAGAGCCTGAAAAACCTACGGCGCCTTGTCGAGTCGTAAGCTGGTGACCGTGCATGACCACCAAGGCGATTATGGGGTCGACGGGTCGTTCCGCAGCATCTCGGCCCGCGCGCAGGCGATGGGTATCGGCGCCCAAGCCGCTGCCCTGGCGGTCTGGGCCGGGATCAGCTGGGCACGTGGCAAGCGGCTGGCGGCGGCGCTGGCGGCCGCATCGGCCGCTGGCATCACCGCGACGACGGCCTGGTATGTCTACGCGACGCGTTCGGGCAAGTTCGTGGTGTGGGACCGGATCTTCGACGACCTGGCGCTACGGGGCGACGAAACGGTGCTCGATCTCGGATGCGGACGCGGCGCGGTGTTACTCGCCGCGGCCAAGCGGTTGCCGCGGGGCCGTGCGATCGGCGTCGATCTATGGCGCGCCGACCAGACCGACAACTCGCAGCAGGCCACGCTGGCCAACGCGGCGCTGGAAAACGTCGCCGATCGCATCGAGGTGCACACCGCCGACATGACCGCTCTGCCGTTGGCCGACAACAGCGTCGACGTGATCGTCAGCAGCCTGGCCATCCACAACATCGCGACACACACCGGTCGGCAGCAGGCTCTCGACGAAGCGGTTCGCGTGCTGCGACCGGGCGGTCGGCTTGCCATCGCGGACCTGTGGGAGACCCGACAACACGCCGCCCATTTACGGCACCTGGGCTGGCTCAAGGTGCGCCACCGCAACCTCGGATGGCGCATGTGGTACGGCGGACCCTGGTTTTCCACGCGCCTGGTCACCGCGACGAAACCTTGTTGAGGCGGGTGCATGCTGGGGCCATGAACAGAAACGAGATCACCGAACAGATCGTCGTTGCCCGCCGAAGGCTTGGGCTGACGTGGCAGGAGCTGGCCGACGCCATCGGCCGGCCGGTGGTATGGACCACGTCGGCGTTGCTCGGTCAGCACCCGATTCCCGCTGAGCTCGCCCATGTCCTCGTGCAGATGCTGGATCTGGACGAGTCGGTGGTACCCGTGCTGGCTGCGCCACCCATGCGCGGCGGGCTGCCCACCTCAGATACTCCTAGGGTGCCGACCGACCCGACCATCTATCGGTTTTACGAGGCCCTTCAGGTGTACGGCGGCGCCATCAAGGAGCTGATCCACGAACAGTTCGGCGACGGCATCATGAGTGCCATCAACTTCAGCGTCGACCTGCAGAAGAGACCGCACTCGTCGGGCGACCGCGTGGTGGTGACCTTTGACGGCAAGTTCCTTCCCTACCAATGGGTTTCGGTGCAAAACTAAATGACGTCCGAAGCAGGCCAGCGGTTTGCGCAGCCAAAACCTGTAGATCTCGTTCTCTCCGGTGGGGGCGTGAAGTTTATTGGCCTGGTCGGCGCGGTCGCCGCGCTCATGGACGCCGGGTACTCGGCCTATCGGGTGTCAGGCGTCTCGGCGGGATCGGTGGTCGCGGTAATCGCGGCGGCCGCGTCTCAGGGTGATCGACTGACCAGTGGGCAGATCAAAGAGCTGGCGCTGTCGGTGCCATTGCGCAAATGGCGCGACGCAGGGCCGGTTCCCGTTCTCGGTTCCGCATGGGGGTTGGTACGAGACACTTCCATGTACCGCGGCGATTACGCGCACGACTGGATTCGTAGCGAGTTGAAGAACCTGGGCGTGATCACGTTCGGTGATCTGGCCCTCGACGACGAAGAACTGCCCGCCGAACGACGTTACAAGGTGGCACTCACCGTCGCCGACGTGACCGCAGCGCAGCTGGTGCGACTGCCATGGGACTATCAGCGGCTCTACGGTCTGGATCCCGACGACCAACCCATCGCCGACGCGGTCCGCGCCTCGATGGCGATCCCCTTCTTCTACCCTCCGGTCACGCTGACCAACACCATGGGGCTGACGTCGAACTTGGTCGACGGTGGCGTGCTGTCGAATTTCCCGGTCGACTCGCTCGACCGCACAGATGGCAAACCACCACGTTGGCCCACTTTCGGGATCACTGTGATGCCCAAGCTTGCCGAGGGCCTAGAACAGGTGTTCCCCGCACTGCGTCCGCTGCGTTTCCTCAAACAGTCCGCTCTGCTGCAAAGCCTGTTCACCACCATGTTGGTCGGCCACGACCAGGCCCAGCTGAGCCAGCCATGGGTCAGTGCCCGCACGATCGAGGTCGCCTCCACCGACGTGAGCGTTCTCGACTTCGGCATTTCCAGAGGCCGCCTGGAAGGGCTCTATGACAGAGGCTATGCGGCGGCACAGATGTTCCTGTCGACCTGGGATTGGCCGGCATACCTGGACCGGTTCCGGTGAACCGCCGTGCCGCCGGGCGGTGAAGTGGCGGCATGTCGTGCGCAGGTAACACTTGCGGCGAGGGGCGATGTAAACGCGGTGGCGGATCATTCACCGGCACCGCGTTCGTCATAGTTCTGGCGCAGTGTCTCGGGATTAGCGGCAAGCGCTTCTCAGTGCTTACCGCTCGAATTCGGCTGCTATCCCGTCGATGCCGGCGCGGATGGCTTTGAGCGCGTCGGCACGGGCGCGCAATTTGGTCGCGGCGTGGGCGTGTCGGTGGAGACCGGCGAATTCCCGCGCGGCTTCTTCGGCGCGGTTGAGCACCATCTCGGGCAACGCGATCTCGTCGACAAAGCCGGCGGCGAGGGCGGTTTCACCGAAGAACGTCTTGGCCAGCCCGGCGGCTTGCTGGTAGGCCGAGGCCGTCAGCCGGAGCTTCATGATCTCCAGGGCCGCGTGCGGGATGACCATGCCGATCGCCACTTCGTTGGCCTGAATGTTGTATGCGTGGGCGGCCACCCGGTGGTCGCCGGACGACAACAGGAACGCCCCCATCGCAATGGCATGGCCGGTGCAGGCCATTACCACCGGCTTCGGGTAGGACAAGAGCCGATACGCCAGCTCGAATCCGCCTCGGAGCATGTCGATGGCGGGCTGCGTCTGGCCGGACGTCAGGACCTTCAGGTCGAACCCGCCGCTGAACACCCGCTCATTCCCGCTGATCACCAGCGCGCCGACGTTGTCGGAGTCGGCCTGGTCGATCGCCTCGTTGAGCGCCTGCTGCATCGTCGGGCCCAGCGCATTGACTTTGCCGTCGTCCATCTTGATGACGGCGATGGAATCCTTGTGGCTGTAGTGGACCGGGCCGCTCATGGGTTGCTCCTTTGATACGGACAGCGGAGTCGATTGAATCAGATCGACGCCGGGTGACCCCGGGCGGCCGAAGGTAGCCCGGGTGTCACCCGGGCTGGCTGCGGTGCTTGCCCAGATCGCTTTCGGCATTACCCCAGCGCAGGTTGACGTCGGTGGGCTCGTCGAGCTGGCGGGTGCGCCATCTGTCCTGAGTTTCCCGTACCGCGGCGTTGATGCGTTCGATCTCGCTGCGGAACACCTCGGGACGCGTTTCCTTGCTGGCGTAGTGGAAGTAGGTCAGCACGCCGCGCAGCAGCTCCAGCTTCTGCCTTTCCCGCTTCGCCAGGTCGTGAGTCGTCATCAACTCGATGCGCTGGACGGGCGGCAGGGCATCCCAGTCCAGCACCACCTTGGTCTCCAGCGGAGAACGGTCGCGCTGCCAGAACCGCCGGCTGCGCGCCTTCTCGGGCCGGTCGTAGTAGGTCACCGTCCCGGTGAAGCGCGACTCGAAACCACTCCCGATTTCGGCGCGGTCGAGCGCCGAATTCCACACCAGGCGCCATTCCTGGCCGGGTGCCAATACCGGCAAGGTGCGGGGGAGCCGCAGTTCGATGACATCGGCATAGCCGTCGGAGGCATTTTCATATTCAGCGGCCGTCGGTGGGTTCACAAATGAAAAGCCGATGTCATAAGCCGCGGTCTGGCCGAAATTTTTGACCACGAGTTCGATCACGTGCCAGTCGGCGGGATGCGGTTCCATCAGCATCGCGACGTGCGGCCGGGTCTGCTCCGCGGCCGACCGACGATTGCGTGTGATCTGCCGGCTGGTGAGCACCAGCGCGGCGACACCGAGCGCAATCGCCGCCCACGCCAACCAGGTGCTGGACCCAACGCGTGACCCCATGCCGGCTGTCCTGGATCCACCCCAGGGAATCCATCTCCCGCTCATATCACAGTCACATGAGGCCAGAAATTCCGCTGACACGAGCCGGCGGTGCTCCCCGAAAAGAAACGGCAGCACACATTGACGGATTGGCCGCCGAGTCCGTCAGCCGCCCATCAGCATTCGCCACTGGCCGAGATCAGCAGCTCGATACACGTAGTTGGAACGCTTGACCTCTGAGAGCGAAGCGTTCGGCTCGGCCGAATACCAGTGCCCTGGATACACCGTGGGGTCACCGGGAAGCGCTGCGAGCCGCTGCAGGCTGCGGTACATCTCGTCGGAGTCGCCACCGGGAAAGTCGGTGCGCCCGCAGCCTTCCAGGAACAATGTGTCCCCGGCGACCAGGCGGCCGTCGAGCAGAAAGCACTGGCTGCCCGGTGTATGCCCCGGAGTGTGCAGCAACTCGATTTCGATATCGCCGATGCTGACCTTGTCGTGGCTCTCGTGGGTGGTGAGGTCGCCAAGGCTGATCCCAGTCACTCGCGAAACCCAGAGCGCCTCATGGCTATTCACATGCACCGGCACAGGTGCTCTTTCCAGCAGCTCGGCCAGGCCCTTCAGCGTGAAGCCCATCATCGATCCGCCCACGTGGTCGGGATGATGGTGGGTCACCAGCACTCCCGACAGATGCATGCCGTCGGCCTCGAGAGTGTCGAGCAGATCACCGGCGGCATACGCGGGGTCGACCACCACGCAGTCCCCGGTCTGTCGGTCGCCGATCAGGTAAGCAAAGTTGCGCATCTGCGTCGCGAACATGTCGCCGAGGGCGAAATCGCGTCCGGAGAGCAGTTGACGGAAGTACAGCCGGTCCTGTGACACGTGACCAGACTAGGACCTGGTCGAAAGTGTCCGCCGAGACGTCGTGTTCACCCGGCCACCGGCGCCCGGCACGGCGGTGGCGCACCACGGCAAAGGTCGCAGGATAACGCCGTGAACAGCACCGATTGGGCTTGTGTCCGGTGGGTATTGTTGGCGCATGGGGAAGAAGGTCGAGGTCGAGGTCGAAGAGGAGATCGTCCAAGAGGTGATACGTCGGTTCCATCTGGCTGACGCGCGCGAGGCCGTCCATCTCGCGTTGCGGACCCTGCTCAGCGAGTCCGATACCGCTGACGAGCAGGAGCAGGAGTACGACGAGTTCAGCGACCTCAGCGCGTGGCAGCCGCACCGCAGCGGCGACAGCGGGTGAGCCTCCCCGTCCGCCGATCGTCGGACCCGTCCACCGATCGTCGGAAAAGCGCGGTAATCTCGTGCAGCTACCGCGGGGCGGTGGTGGTTTGGTGCGGTTGCGGGCCAGGCTGTACCCTCTTTTAGGCCCGCGGCACGACTGGTCGCTTCGGGTGAACGGCCCCCTTAGCTCAGTCGGTAGAGCGTTTCCATGGTAAGGAAAAGGTCAACGGTTCGATTCCGTTAGGGGGCTCGGCGGACGCCGCTGGCGGCGCGTAGAGGCGATGTAGCTCAGTCGGTTAGAGCGAACGACTCATAATCGTTAGGTCGCCGGTTCGAGTCCGGCCATCGCTACAACACAACAAACGAGACGTCTAAGAGAGATTCGAGAGAGAACCGTCATGGCATCCAGTACCGACGTGCGGCCGAAGATCACCCTGGCATGCGAGGTGTGCAAGCACCGTAACTACATCACCAAGAAGAACCGCCGGAACGACCCGGACCGACTGGAGCTGAAGAAGTTCTGCCCGAATTGCGGCAAGCACCAGGCGCACCGCGAGACACGCTAGCGTCGACCCCGAGCGTTTCTTCAGATTGACTAGGTAGGTTCTAGAGTCGTGCCGTTGACCGAAAACATCGTCGGGATGCATTACCGGTATCCCGACTACTACGAGGTAGAGCGGGAGAAGATCCGCGAGTACGCGGTAGCCGTGCAAAACGAGGACGACGCGTTCTTCGATGAGAAGGCGGCCGCCGACCTCGGCTATACCGGGTTGCTGGCCCCGTTGACGTTCATCTGTGTGTTCGGCTACCAAGCGCAGTCGGCGTTCTTCAAGAACGCCAACGTCGCGGTCACCGACCAGCAGATCGTCCAGGTCGACCAGGTGCTGAAATTCGGGAAGCCGATCGTGGCGGGCGACAAGCTCTACTGCGATGTGTACGTTGACTCGATGCGTGCGGCGCACGGCACTCAGATCATCGTGACCAAGAGCATCATCACCAACGAAGACGGTGACATCGTTCAGGAGCTCTACACGACCCTGGCGGGCCGTGCCGGTGAGGATGGAGAAGAGGGGTTTTCTCATGCCACTGCGTGAGTTCAGCTCGGTGAAGGTGGGTGACCAGCTTCCGGAGAAGGCCTACCCGCTGACGCGCCAGGATCTGGTGAACTACGCGGGAGTGTCGGGTGACTTGAACCCGATTCACTGGGACGACGAGGTCGCGAAGGTCGTCGGGTTGGACACTGTGATCGCGCACGGCATGCTGACCATGGGGCTGGGTGGCGGCTACGTCACGTCCTGGGTCGGCGACCCGGGTGCGGTCACCGAGTACAACGTGCGGTTCACCGCCGTGGTGCCGGTGCCTAATGATGGCAAGGGCGCCGAGCTCGTCTTCAGCGGTCGGGTGAAGTCGCTCGATCCAGAAAGCAAGACGGTGACCATCGCTCTCACGGCCACCACCGGAGGGAAGAAGATTTTCGGCAGGGCCATCGCGTCGGCGAAATTGGCGTAGCCTATGGCTCTGAAAATCGATATCCGCGGGATGGTTTGGCGGTATCCGGACTACTTCGAGGTGGGCCGCGAGCAAGTTCGCGCATTCGCGCGAGCGGTCAAGTGCGACGATCCGGCCAGCTTCGGCGAGGAAGCGGCCGCCGAACTGGGCCATGACAGCATCGTTGCGCCGTTAACTTTCGCATCGATCTTCGCGAAACTTGTCCAGGACGATTTCTTCCGGAATGTCGACGTGGGCATGGAGACCATGCAGATCGTCCAGGTCGACCAGAAGTTCATCTATCTCAGGCCGTTGTGTGTCGGCGACAGGATCTTCGGCCGTACGGAAGTGCAATCGGTGGACGAGCGGTTTGGCGCCGATATCGTCGTCACCAAGAACACCTTGACCAACGTGGACGATGGCGAGGTGGTCATGCTTTCGTACACCACCCTGATGGGCCACGAGGGTGACAACTCCATCCAGCTCAGATGGGACAAGGAATCCGGACAGGTTGTCAGAACCGCGTAATTAGTATCTGACTCCCACGCCGATGTACACTCGGACCTCGGGGTTTTCCCAGCACTAGCGCGCTTTCCGTGAGTCGAACGAGCGGAGCCGACGACGCGAGTGGGACGAACGAAGTCTCACGTCGGTTCGCGGTCACCGAACGGGGGGCGCGCGTGTCATGTTAAGCCCCGGTAGGTAAGCGCAGGTTGGCCTGCCAACCGCGAAGGGGCGTAGCTCAACTGGCAGAGCAGCGGTCTCCAAAACCGCAGGTTGCAGGTTCAAGTCCTGTCGCCCCTGCTGAAGACGGAGGCGTGCCATGGTGGACACTGGAAGGGTGCCCCACAATGGGACGGCTACGGAAGACTAGCAACAAAGGAGCATGCGGTGAGCGACGAAGGCGACGCTGCCAACGACGCCGCAAGCGACGGCGGTGACATCGAGGAAAACCGCGCGAGCGGTGGTCGGACAGCCGTGGCGACAAAGCCGGTGACGGGGCCGCAGCGCCCTACCGGTAAGCGGTCCCGGCAGCGGGCGGCCGACGAAGACGTCGACGCCGATTCGTCGGGCCAGGTTGAGGTCTCCAAGGAGGGCAAGGCCAAGAAGGGCCGGCTTTCCAAGAAGGCCAAGGCGGCGAAGAAACCGGGGAAACCCGGGGATCGTCCGGCTAACCCGTTGGTCTTCGTCTACAACTACCTCAAGCAGGTGGTTGCGGAAATGCGGAAGGTGATCTGGCCGAATCGCAAACAAATGCTCACCTACACCTCAGTGGTGCTGGCGTTTCTGGCTTTCATGGTGGCGCTGGTCGGGCTCGCAGACTTCGGGTTGACCAAGCTGGTGCTGCTGGTGTTCGGCTGAGCTTGCAGAGTGATAGAGAGGACTGAAAACCGTGACTACCTTCGACGGTGACACGTCCGCGGGTGAAGCGGTCGACGTGCGCGAGGTCGCCGAGGCCGCTGACAGCTCAGCCGCGGCGGAGTTGGATGAAGAGGTCGACCCCGCCGACGCGCTGAAGGCGGAGCTGCGCAGCAAGCCGGGCAACTGGTATGTCATCCACTCCTATGCGGGATACGAGAACAAGGTCAAAGCCAACCTCGAAACCCGCGTGCAAAACCTTGACGTCGGCGACTACATCTTCCAGGTGGAGGTGCCCACCGAAGAGGTCACCGAGATCAAGAACGGCCAGCGTAAGCAGGTCAACCGCAAGGTGCTGCCCGGCTACATCCTGGTGCGCATGGATCTGACCGACGACTCGTGGGCCGCGGTGCGCAACACCCCGGGGGTTACCGGGTTCGTCGGCGCGACATCACGCCCGTCGGCTCTCGCGCTCGACGACGTGGTGAAGTTTCTGCTGCCGCGCGGGGCGGCGAAGAAGGCCGCCAAGGGTGCGGCCAGCACCGCCGCCGTTGCCGAGGCGGGTGGGCTGGAACGCCCGACCATCGAGGTCGACTACGAAGTGGGCGAATCGGTGACGGTGATGGACGGACCGTTCGCCACGTTGCCGGCCACGATCAACGAGGTCAACGCCGAACAGCAGAAACTCAAGGTGCTGGTGTCGATCTTCGGCCGCGAAACCCCGGTGGAGTTGACCTTCAGCCAAGTCTCCAAGATCTGACCGGCCGAGCCAGACGCATAAACCAGGAAGGAACACCAACATCTCATGGCCCCGAAGAAGAAAGTCGCTGGGCTGATCAAGCTGCAGATCGTGGCGGGGCAGGCCAATCCTGCGCCGCCGGTCGGGCCCGCGCTGGGCCAGCACGGCGTGAACATCATGGAGTTCTGCAAGGCCTACAACGCCGCCACGGAGAACCAGCGCGGCCAGGTCATCCCGGTGGAGATCACAGTCTATGAGGACCGCAGCTTCACGTTCGCGCTGAAGACACCGCCCGCCGCCAAGCTGCTGCTCAAGGCCGCCGGCGTGGGCAAAGGCTCGGCGGAGCCGCACAAGACCAAGGTCGCCAAGGTCAGCTGGGATCAAGTTCGCGAGATCGCCGAGACCAAGAAAGCCGATCTCAACGCCAACGACATCGACGCAGCCGCCAAGATCATCGCCGGTACCGCCCGGTCGATGGGGATCACCGTCGAATAGCAAATCAGACCCAGACGTGGGAGGGCCAGCTTCGGCCCGCTTGACAACCACGACCCAACATCCGATTGGACAAGTCAATGAGCAAGAACAGCAAGGCATACCGCGCCGCCGCCGAGAAGGTGGACCGCGACAACCTCTACACGCCGCTGCAGGCGGCCAAGCTGGCCAAGGAGACCTCGTCGGCCAAGCAGGACGCGACCGTCGAGGTGGCAATCCGGCTCGGTGTCGACCCGCGCAAAGCGGACCAGATGGTCCGCGGCACGGTGAACCTGCCACACGGCACCGGTAAGACCGCCCGGGTCGTGGTGTTCGCAGTCGGCGACAAAGCCGAGCAGGCCCAGGCCGCCGGCGCCGACGTGGTCGGCAGCGATGATCTGATCGAGAAAATCCAGGGCGGCTGGCTGGAATTCGACGCCGCCATCGCGACCCCCGACCAGATGGCCAAGGTCGGTCGCATCGCTCGCGTGCTGGGTCCGCGCGGCTTGATGCCGAACCCCAAGACCGGCACCGTGACCCCGGACGTGGCCAAGGCTGTCTCCGACATCAAGGGCGGCAAGATCAACTTCCGGGTGGACAAGCAGGCCAACTTGCACTTCGTCATCGGCAAGGCGTCGTTCGACGAGAAGGCCCTCGCCGAGAACTACGGCGCTGCGCTTGACGAGGTGTTGCGGCTCAAGCCGTCCGCGTCGAAGGGCCGTTACCTGAAGAAGGTCACTGTGTCGACGACGACGGGCCCGGGCATTCCGGTGGATCCGTCCATCACGCGGAACTTCGCGGAGGCTTAGGTCAAGGCGCCGGTGGCGCCGCGGACCGTTGCCGACCATCGAGCCCGAGGCTTAGGCCGCGGATTCGCCCAGGCCGCGGCTGACCATTAGCCGTTGTGCGGGCAAACCTGTGCATCCCTTTCGCCCCAGTGACTTTGTGGCATATGTGACGGCCGGTTCACGCTTACCCGCCGCACTCGGCGATACGCTGCCGCAGGAAGTTGCGTCCCGGTTCGGATCCGTTGGACTCCAAGGCCATTCGGTACCAAGTGATGGCTTCGGCGGGCCTTTCGGCGCGCCGAAGCAGGTCGGCGCGCACCGTCGCGACGAGATTCGAGCGGTCAAGGCGGGGATCGTGGGCCACCTTGTCCAGCGCGGCCAGGCCGGCGTCGGGGCCGTCGCGGAAGCCGACCGCCAGCGCGCGATTGGCGCGTACTACCGGCGAGTCGGTCAGTTGCGCCAGCCGGTCATAGGCTGCGCAGATGGCGAGCCAGTCGGTCTGGTCCCATGACGGCGCCGTCGCGTGGAGCGCGGCGATCACCGCTTGTGGCAGATAGGGGCCCGCCGATCCCTGGGCCTGTCGCAACTGGTCCAGCCCGCGGGAGATGCGGCCGCGGTCCCACCGGCGACGGTCCTGATCCTCGAGCGGCACCAGCATCCCGGCGTCGTGGTCCACCCGGGTTGCTCGTCGCGAATCATGCAGCAGCATCAGGGCGGCCAACGCATGCGCCTCCGGCTCGTTTGGCATCAGCGCGCACAGTTCCTCGGCGAGCCGGATCCCTTCGTCGCACAGCTCGTCGCGGATTGCCGACGGGCCCGCAGTCGACCAATAACCTTCGGTGAACACCGAGTAGATGCAACTGAGCACGTGCGGTGTGCGCTGGGGAGCAGCTCGGCCGGTGGCACCCGCAGCGGGATGTTGGCATGCCGAACCTTGTTCTTGGCGCGTGTGATTCGCTGGCCGACGGCCGCCTCGGTCTGTAACAGCGCACGGGCGATTTCGGCGACAGTCAAGCCGGATACCAGCCGCAGGGTGAGTGCCAGTTGCGACTGGCGGTCAAGCGCCGGATGTGCGCAGGTGAACATCATCCGCAGCTCGTCGTCGCGAACCGGATGCGGATCGGTGTGATCGGTACGTGCCCGGATAGCCTGTATGTCATTCACGACGTAGGCCAATTCCTTTCCGGAACGCGCAGATTCGCGGCGCAGCCGATCGCGGGCGCGGTTGCGGGCGACGGTCAACAGCCACCCGCCGGGGCTATCGGGCACACCGTCGCGGTGCCATGTGCGAAGTGCCTCGGCGCAGGCTTCCTGGACGGCGTCCTCGGCGACGGTGAGATCGCCGGACCACCGCGCAAGCGCGGCGACGGCGGGTCCCCATTCCCGGCGGAAGACGCCGTCCAGGTTGGTCATTCGTGACGCTACAGTCCCGAGACCCCAGCCAGTTGCCGCAGCAGCACGGCAGAAGCGGGGATCATCGACGCGACCTTGACGGCCTCGTCGCGGTCACCGGCACCAAGCACATAGAAGCCGTTGGCGGCTTCGGCGTCTTCCGCGTAGGGCCCGTCAGTGATCAGCACTTCGCCATCGCGCACCCGCACGGTGGTCGCTGTCGACGGTGGATGCAGTCCCGCTCCGCCCTTGATGTGCGCACCCGCCGCGGCGCCGAACTCCTGATGCCCGATGGCCAACGCCTCCCATTCCGGAGTGCCGGGCGAAAACGCCCGGTCGGGCGGCTCGAGCATCAGCGCGAGCCAGTTGGTGCCCTGGAGCGGTTGCGGCTGCAGACCCGGGCCGGCCATCGGCCAGATCTCCACGGCGCCGTACTCGGCTGCCGGGACGTCACGCGCCAAAGCGATTGCCCCATCCAGGTCTTCGGCTTCGAAGACGTAGTAACCGACCGCCACTTCGGCGCCTTCGGCGAACGGGCCGTCGGTGATGATCGGCGCGTCCGGGCCGCCGGCGATGCGCACCGCAGTCGCCGGCGGCAACAGGGCATCGCCGGCGCGGATCGCGGCCGCGGCCTTGGTGTGGAAGGCCTGGAAGGCGGCCATCTCGGCCGCGCTCTCGTCGGGCGTGCGGTCGCGCTCGCCGCTGATCAACAAGGCGAAGTACTGCATGTGTCGTCACCTCCGGTAGTGAGCGAAACCCTGCTGTTCCACTCTCTACCTTTTCGACGAACAACGCGCGGGCAATCAGACAGCCGCGTCCGGGGTATTCAGGCCAGAGCTAGTTCGAGGCACCCGGCTTGAGGTAGGTGACCAGGCTGCAGTCGAGCAACTCGTAGTCGAAGTAGTGCTCACAGCCGCGCAGGTACTTCATGTACCGGTCGTAGACCTCTTCGGAGGTGACCTCGATGGCCTTGTCCCCTGTTGGACTCCAGCGTGTCACCCCAGATGTGCAGCGTCTTGATGTAGTGCGGCCGCAGCGAAAGGGGCTCGGGCACAATGAAGCCCGCCTTCTCGCCGCGCTTGACCATCATCTCGGTGGACGGCAGCCGGCCGCCCGGAAAGATCTCGGTGACGATGAACTTGATGAAGCGGGCCAGCTCGAAAGATATCGGTAACCCTTGGTCGATGATCTCCTGTCTCGACAACCCGGTGATCGTGTGCAGCAGCGTCACTCCGTCAGCAGGTAGGACGCTGTGGGCCATCTTGAAGAAGTCGCGATAGCGCTCGTGGCCAAAGTGCTCGAACGCACCGATGGACACGATGCGGTCGACGGGCTCGTCGAACTGTTCCCAGCCGGCCAGCAATACTCGCTTGCTGCGCGGGTTATCCATCTCGTCGAACGTCTTCTGCACATGGGCGGCCTGGTTCTTCGACAACGTCAAGCCGACGACGTTCACGTCGTACTTCTCGATGGCGCGCCGCACGGTGGTGCCCCAGCCGCAGCCGACGTCGAGCAGCGTCATGCCGGGCCGCAGGCCCAACTTGCCCAGCGCCAGGTCGATCTTGGCGATCTGTGCCTCTTCCAGCGTCATGTCGTCGCGCTCGAAGTACGCGCAGCTATAGGTCTGGGTGGGGTCTAAGAACAGGCGGAAGAAGTCGTCAGATAGGTCGTAATGCGCCTGCACATCGGCGAAATGCGGCGTCAGATCTCTGCCCATGGTATGTGCCCTTCTGGACCTTGCCGGCCCATCGGTGCCCGGGCGAACGCACCGAAAAAACCCCCATACCCATGAACATCCCCCCGGGTGCATGTTGGGGGCTTGCTATCCGATTCAGCGCCCCAGCGCGAAAACCCCAAGCGACGTGGGTGCTTACTTTGTCAGGGTGAATTGGCCCACGTTGGCGAGCCCTCTACGGAAAAGGGCCGCACACCCGGTCAGGTAGTGCATGAAGTTGTCATAGAGTTCTTCGGACTGTATCTCGATGGCGCGATCCCGGGCGCCCTCCAGGTTGGCCGCCCACATGTCCAGGGTCCGCGCGTAGTGTTGCTGCATCAGTTGGGTCTGCTCGACCGAGAACCCTGCAGCCTGCGCATTGTCGACAATATCGGGCTCGGAGGGAAGTTCGCCGCCGGGAAAGATCGACTCTCGCAGGAATTTGATGAACCGCACGTCGCTCATCGTCAGCGCGATGCCCTGCTCGTGCAACCACCGGCGGTCATAGGTGAACAAGCTGTGCAACAGCATCCGGCTGTCGTCAGGCAGGATGTCGTAGGAGCGTTCGAAGAATGCGCCATACCGCTCTTTGTGGAAGGCATCGAACGCCTCGAACGAGACGATCCGGTCGACCTTTTCGTCGAACTCTTCCCAACCCTGCAGCCGCGCCTCCGCGTGCCGCGTCGTCGGGATGGCGGCCAGTCTGGCCTTGCTGCGCCCGCAGTGGTTGCGGGACAGGGTGAGTCCGATGACGTTGACGTCGTACTTCTCGACGGCGCGGACCAGCGCCCCGCCCCAGCCGCACCCGACGTCCAGCAACGTCATCCCCGGCTCGAGGCCCAGCTTGTCCAGGGCCAGATCAATTTTGGCGAGTTGCGCCTCTTCGAGGGTCATGTCGTCGCGCTCGAAGTATGCGCAGGTGTAGACCCAGTTGGGGTCGAGAAACAGCCCGAAAAAGTCGTCCGAAATGTCGTACGCCGCTTGCGAGTCTTCGTAGTACGGCTTCAGCTCGGCCATACGAGGCAACCTCCCTTCGCCCACCGTACAACTCTATGCGATTCACCGAAAATCGAAGGGAAAAGTTCTGGCCTACCGCGTTATTGGCTCAGGTCGCCTTGGCGAAGTTGCTCGTGAGCACCCTGATGACCTGCCCCCATAACTGCTGCGGCAGATCATGGCCCATCCCGTCGAACAACACCAGTCGGGCGTCGTTGATCGCGGTGGCGACCGCGCGTCCACCGAAGGGCCGCATCAGCTTGTCGGCCCGGCCGTGAATCACCACAGTGGGCGCGATGGTCCGCCGGTTGTAGGGAACCAGGCTGCCGCTGCCCAGGACCGCACTGAAGTGCCGGGCGACACCCCATGGGTAGTAGCTGCGGTCGTAGCTCTCGGCGGCTTCGGCGCGGATCTGCTCCTCGGTCGCACAGTAGCGCGGACTGCCGATGATCTTGGTGACGCGCACCGCGTTGTCGATGATGACCTCGCGCGGCGAACCCGGCGGCGGGCCTTTGATGAGTGCCAGCAAGGCGCGGGGTGCGGGCGGCGGCAGGAACGGGCGATTGTTGCTCGAGAAGATGATCGCCAGGGACCTCGTCCGCTCGGCGAATCGCGCCGCGAAGATTTGGGCGATCATGCCCCCCATCGACGCCCCGACGATGTGGGCATGCTCGATGTCCAGGTGATCCAGCAGAGCCGCAGCATCCTCGGCCATGTCTTCGAGCGTGTACAGTGCTTCGCTGCGCAGGCCGAGCCAGGAGCGCACCAACCGCGTCACGAGTGGCTGCGCGGAGAAGCGGTGCTCGGTTTTGCTGGACAGACCGACATCCCGGTTGTCGTAGCGGATGACACGCAGGCCCTGGCCGACAAGCTCCTCGCAAAAAGCGGTCCGCCACAGCAGCAGCTGGGCGCCCAGCCCCATGATCAGCAGGACGGGCGGGTCGTCGATGTCGCCCATGTCCTCGTAGTACAGCTTCACATCGCCCGAGGCGGCCCCTGTTCCGGCCCCTGATCTGGCATAGCCGCGGCGGATTTGCATCAGACCTCCACGTCGGTCTGATGCTCGCGGCTCACCTCGACCATGAAGTTCGCGAAGTATCCGGTCAGTTGCGGGTCGGACATCATCTGCCATTTCGGTGCCAGCAACTTCATATACCGCTCAACGTAGAGGAACTGCTTGCCGATCAGCACCAGCTCGCGCGGCAGCTTGACGTCGTAGGCGTCGGCCAGCGCCGACAGCTGCCGGCCGATGTCGGCGTACGACATATCGCCCAGCGACTTCATCGTCAGCGGGGTGGCGAAGCTTTCCAGGTCTTTGGCGGCCTGGGCCTCGGGCTTCATGGTGCCGACGGCGCCCATCAGCACGACGATCTTGCCGGCCGAGGCGTGGTCTTTCTTGACCAGCAGCGCGTACACCAGCTCACGCAGCAGCCAGCGGGTGCGCGGATCGATGCGGCCCATGATCCCGAAGTCGAAGAACACGATGCGGCCGGCCTCGTCGACGTACAGATTGCCCGCATGCAAGTCGCCGTGGAACAGCCCGTGCCGCAGACCGCCCTCGAACAAACTGAACAGCAGCGCCTTCACCAGCTCGACGCCGTCGAACCCGGCCTTACGGATGGCGGCAACATCGTCGATGCGGATGCCCTGTACCTGCTCCATCGTCAACACCCGCTCGGTGGTGAAGTCCCAGTGCACCTGTGGCACCCGGATGTTGCGGCCCAGCGGCGACGCGTGCAGGTGTGAGACCCAGGCCTCCATCGACTGTGCCTCGAGGCGGAAGTTCAGCTCTTCGGCCAGGTTGTCGGAGAAGTCGGCGACCACATCTTGTGCCGAGAGCCGGCGGCCCAGCTTGGCCAGTTCGACGGCTTGGGCGAAGCGCTTGAGGATCTGCAGGTCGGCGGCAACCCGGCGGCTGATGCCCGGGCGCTGGATCTTGACGACGACGTCCTCGCCGCTGTGCAGGGTGGCGTAGTGCACCTGGGCGATGGAGGCCGACGCGAACGGCTCTTCGTCCCATTTGGCGAACAGCTCGGCAGGGTCGCCGCCCAGCTCCTCGACGAAGAGGTTGTGCACCTCTTTGGTGTCGGCGGGCGGCACCCGGTCCAGCAGGCCGCGGAATTCGCGGGACAGCGACTCGCCGAACGCGCCGGGGCTGGACGCGATGATCTGTCCGAACTTCACATACGTCGGCCCCAGGTCGGCGAAGGTCTGCGGGAGCTGCTTGATCACTTTCTGCTGCCACGGCCCCTTGCCCGGCAGCTTGGTGACGACGCGGGCGGCGGTGCGGGTGACCTGCCAACCAGTGACCACTACGCGGGCCGCTTCGACCGGCAAGGGCACCCGGTCGAGCTTGGACACGTCGCGGTGCTTGGTAGGACTCATTCCAGCAGTGTGCCAAACCGGTGGTGTCAAGTCCCAATTCCTGTGAGCCGTTCACCGGCCGGCCGAGAGCGCGAAGTTCTCGGTGAGGATCTCGATGATCGGCCGCCAGACCGGTCGCGGAAGATCATGTCCCATTCCGTCGACCAGGAGGAATCGCGCGCCGGGTATGGCCGCGGCGACCGCGCGTCCGTTGCGCGGGCGCACCATCGGGTCCGCCGAACCGTGCAGCACCACGGTCGGCGCGGTGATCGCCGTGCTGTAACCCAGCAGGCTGCCGGTGCCCAGCACGGCGTCGAACTGGCGCAGCATGCCCGGGGGATAGCTGCACCGCTCTGCCAGTTGCTGGACGCGTTTGCGCAACTCGCCCTGGGACGGCAGGAAGTTCGGTCCGTTGAACACCGCGATGTTGTGCACCTCGAAGGCCAACTTCTCCTCGGCCGAGGCGTCCTTGGCCGGCGGATTGAACGCGAGCCTGATCACCCGCCAGGCCGGCGGCGCGGACAACGGCTTGCCGGTGGTGGACATCAGGATGCCCAGCGACGCTACCCGCGCCGGCTCGGTGGCGGCCAGGATCTGCGCGATCATGCCGCCCAGGGATGCACCGACGACGTGGGCCCGGCTGATGCCCAGATGATCGAGCAACGCCGCCACGTCCCGGGTCATGTCGACCAGGGTGTAGGGCACCGGACTGGGCTTGCCCAGCAGATAACGCCCGACCCGTCGGTAGACCGAGCCCCGGGCCCGCAGCCCGTGCATCTTGGCCGACAGACCGGTGTCGCGGTGGTCGAAGCGGATGACGCGGTAACCGGCGTCGACCAATTGCGCGCAAAAGCCGTCGGGCCACATCGGCAACTGGGCGCCCAGGCCCATGATGAGCAGCACAGCCGGGCCGGCCGGGTCGCCGAGATCCTCGTAGTAGAGCTCGACGGTGCCGGCCGGTGTGTCGCGACGCGCGACTCCGCTGCTGGTGAGCACGCCGTCTTTGCTACCCGGGCCGCCACGGCTTGACCCACGGCTTCATTTTTCCTGGCTCCCAGTTCTCGCGTCCCGCGATCAACTCGTACATGGTGGCGCCGTCGATGGTCTCCCGGATGATGTCGGCGTGCCCGGCGTGCCGGGCCAACTCGTTGATCACATGCAGGATCACCCAGCGCACCGACCAGGCCTTCTGGTCCTTGGGGAACCAGGGGATGTCCTGCGGAACGGGCACCGTGGCGTCGAGGTCCGCGGTTTCCACCAGCCGCAGCGATTCGGCGTTCTGCGCGTCGAATGCCCGCAGCAGTCCGGCCAGCGTCTCGTCGGGCCGCATCACATGCTGATCGGCGAACTCCTTCGCAATCTGCTCGAACGGCCGGGTGTATTTCGGCGGCGCAGCCGGCGCGGCGGCGGCCCGGGCCATCCAGCTGCGTTGCAGCCCGGTGGCGTGTTTGACCAGTCCGCCGATCGACAGCGCACTGACCGACGGTGCCGACCGGGCCTGTTCGTCCGTCAGGCCGTAGCACACGGCGAAATAGGCGCTCTGGTGGAACGCCAGAAACTCGCGCAGGGCACTGCGTTCGTCGGCCACCGGCGGGGCGAGGGCGGGCATTGGTCGATCCTAGATCCGGCGGGCCGTAAAGTGCGGGGATGCAGGTGATTTCGGCGCAGTCGACCGAGCTTTTCGTCGGGCCGCCGGATGCGTCGTTGCAGCTGGCACGGGTCACCGTCTCCGGATACGCCGAGCCGACGCCGGTCCGCATCGACGGCGACGGTCTGCGCGGAGAGACCCTCGTCGGCGTCGGAAACCAAGCCGGCCAGCAGGTCATCGAGGTTCCGGTCATGGTGGACCGTCCGGTCGTCGGTGAGCGCCGGGCCGCGCGGGTGCATGCCGGCCGCAGCTCCACACCGTTCGACTTCACCGTGGCCGAGCCCGGCTGGACGATGTTCATGGTCAGTCACTTCCACTACGACCCGGTCTGGTGGAACACCCAAGGCGCCTATACCAGCGAGTGGGCCGAAGACCCGCCGGGGCGGGCCCGGCAGACCAACGGCTTCGAGCTGGTGCACGCGCATCTGGAAATGGCTCGGCGCGAGCCCGAGTACAAGTTCGTGCTGGCCGAAGTGGATTACCTCAAGCCGTACTGGGACACCCGCCCCGAGGACCGCGACGACCTACGCCGGTTCATCACGCAGGGCCGCGTCGAGATAATGGGCGGCACCTACAACGAACCCAACACCAACCTCGTCAGCCCGGAAACAACCATCCGAAACCTGGTGCACGGCATAGGTTTTCAGCGTGATGTCCTGGGAGCTGACCCGGCGACCGCGTGGCAGCTCGACGTGTTCGGTCACGACCCGCAATTTCCCGGGCTGGCCGCCGACGCCGGCCTGACGTCGAGTTCGTGGGCCCGCGGCCCGCACCACCAGTGGGGTCCGGCCCAGGGCGGTGACGTCGACCGCATGCAGTTCTGCAGCGAGTTCGAGTGGATCTCGCCGTCGGGCCGCGGCCTGATCACCCACTACATGCCTGCGCATTACTCGGCGGGCTGGTGGATGGACTCATCGACCTCGCTGACCGAGGCCGAGGACGCCACCTATGCACTGTTCGATCAGCTCAAGAAGGTCGCGTTGACGCGCAACGTGTTGCTGCCCGTGGGCACCGACTACACCCCACCGAACAAGTGGGTCACCGCCATCCACCGCGACTGGGCCGCGCGCTACACCTGGCCGCGATTCGTGTGCGCACTGCCGCGGGAGTTCTTCGCGGCGGTGCGGGCCGAGCTGGCCGAGCGCGGACATCAGCCGTCGCCGCAGACCCGCGACATGAACCCGATCTACACCGGCAAGGACGTGTCCTACATCGACACCAAACAAGCCAACCGGGCCGCCGAGAACGCCGTCTTGGAGGGCGAGCGCTTCGCCGTGTTCGCCGGGCTGATGACGGGTGCCGACTACCCACAGGCCGCCTTGGCCAAGGCGTGGGTGCAGCTGGCGTACGGTGCGCACCACGACGCCATCACGGGCTCGGAGTCCGACCAGGTCTACCTCGACCTCCTGACCGGTTGGCGCGACGCCTGGGAGCTGGGCCGCGCGGCCCGCGACAACTCGCTGGCATTGCTCTCCGGCTTAGTGGATGTAACTGTCGACGCCGAAGGACATTCGGTCGTGGTGTGGAACTCGCTGACGCACCAGCGCACCGACATCGTCACCGCACGGCTTGACCCGCCGCTGAACGCGGGCGTGCGGGTGATTGACCCCGGCGGTACCGAGCTGCCCGCACACGTCGAGCACGACGGCCGTTCGGTCACCTGGCTGGCGCACGGTGTGCCGTCGCTGGGCTGGCGGGCCTACCGGCTGGTCCCCACCGATGAACACAACGGCTGGGAACCGGCGCCCGGATCCGAGATCGCCAACGAGCACTACCGGCTGCGGGTCGACCCCGCGCGCGGTGGGGGAGTCGCTTCGCTTGCCGAGGACGGCCGCGAGCTGATCGCCGACGGCCGGGTGGGCAACGAGCTGGCCGTCTACGACGAATACCCGTCGCATCCGACGCAGGGTGAGGGGCCGTGGCACTTACTGCCCAGGGGGCCGGTGGTGTGCTCGTCGGAATCGCCGGCGCAGGTGCAGGCCTACCACGGCCCGCTCGGTCAGCGGTTGGTCGTACACGGCCGGATCGGCGAGCTGCTGCGCTACACCCAAACCCTCACCCTCTGGCGTGGCGTGGCACGGGTGGACTGCCGCACCACCATCGACGAGTTCACCGGGGCCGACCGCTTAGTCCGATTGCGCTGGCCGTGCCCAATCCTGGGTGCCATGCCGGTCAGCGAGGTGGGGGATGCCGTCGTCGGGCGGGGCTTCGCGTTGTTGCACGACGAAGCGCGCTCGGTGGACACCGCGCAGCACCTGTGGACGCTGGACAACCCGGCCTACAGCTGGTTCGGATTGTCCTCGACAGTGCGGGTCCGCTTCGGCGACGACGCGCTGCGGGCGGTGTCGGTCGCCGAGGTGGTGTCGCCGGCTGAGACGATGTCCGGCCCGCTGGCGCGGGAACTGATGGTCGCGCTGGTCCGGGCCGGCGTCACGGCCACCTGCAGCGGCGCCGACAAGCCGCGCTACGGCCACCTGGACGTCGACTCCAATCTCCCCGACGTCCGGATCGCGCTGGGCGGACCCGGCCGCAACACCTTCACCAAGGCCGTGCTGGCCCAGGCCGACCCGGTCTACACCGCCGAACTCGACCGCCAGCTGGCGAAGACGGGCCAGGCCGTGGTCTGGGTGCCTGCCGCGACGCCGTTGGCCGCCGTGTGGGTGCCCGGCGCCGACCTGCGCCCGCCGCGGGCGCTGCCGGTGCTGGTGATCGACGGCCGGGATGAGAGAAGCCTGCGGGCCGCGATCGCATCGGTGGCCGACGATCTCGGGGACGCCGAGATCGCCGTGACCCAGCAGGCCCCGTCGGGGGTGGACCGCTTCGAAGCGCGTACCATCGCGCTGCTCAACCGCGGGGTGCCCAGCTTTGCCGTCGACGCCGAGGGCACCCTGCACACCGCGCTGATGCGGTCCTGCACCGGCTGGCCGTCGGGCGTCTGGATCGACGAACCACGCCGTACCGCGCCCGACGGCTCGAACTTTCAACTCCAGCACTGGACCCATGTGTTCGACTACGCGCTGGTCTGCGGCGATGGTGACTGGCGGCGTGCCCAGATCCCGTCCCGCAGCGCGCGGTTCTCCCACCCGCTGCTGGCCGTCGTCAGCCACGGACGGGGGAAGCTCTCGCCGGTCGGATCGCTGCTGCAGGTGGACCCGGCCGATTCGGTACACCTGGGAGCGCTCAAGGCGGCCGGCAACCCGCTGTCAGCGGGCAGCGCCCAGCCGGTCGACCCGAGCGCGGTGGCCCTGCGGTTGGTGGAAACGACCGGTGCGGCGACCCGCGTCGCGATCGGTTGCCCGCTCGGCCAGGTGAGCGACCTGCAACTTGCCGACCTGTTGGAAAAGCCGCACGAGCGTAAGCGTGCGCTCGACGTGCACGGCTACCAGGTGGCCACCGTGCTGGCCCGGCTCGATATGCCCCGGGTGCGCGCGGCGAGCACCGAGCTGGCTCCGCAGGCCGAGACCGCCCAGCCGCTGTACGCGCGTTACTGGCTGCACAACCGCGGCCCCGCGCCGCTCGGCGGGCTGCCCGCCGTCGCCCATCTGCACCCCGTGCTGGTGACCGCCGAGCCGGGCGGCGAGGTGGCGTTGCGCCTTACCGCTGCCAGTGACTGCACTGACTGGGCGCTGCAGGGAATGGTGACAATTGTGTGTCCGGATGGCTGGTCGGCCACACCCGCCGGGCTGCCGTTCACGCTGCGCAGTGGCGAGCACCGGGAGGCCGACGTGGTGGTCTCGATCCCGGCTCGCCCGCAGCCCGGGCTTTACCCGGTCCGGGCCCGGCTGCGGGTGACCGGGGACGAAGTCCCGACGGCGTGGCGACAGGCGGTTGAGGACGTATGCGTGGTGGCGGTCGGTGGGGTAGCGGCCGATCTCGGGCAGCTGGTCTACCTTGTCGACGGGCCCGCCGAGGTCACGCTCGCGGCCGGCGAGGTGGCCGCGCTGACGGTCACGGTCGGCACTGGCGCCGGGGCCGACCTGGCGCTGGAGGTGCATCTGATCAGCCCGTGGGGCACCTGGGATTGGATTGGTCCCGCCGCGCTCGGCGCGGTTCTGCCCGCCCGCGGCACGGTCGAGCTCAGCTTCGACGTAACCCCACCGGCCTGGCTGGACCCTGGGCAGTGGTGGGCCCTGGTCCGGGTCGGCTGCGCCGGCCGGCTGGTCTACTCACCGGCGGTGAAGGTGACCGTGACATGAGCGTGCGCCTGGTGGCCACCGTTGCCGGCACTCCCATTCGAGTCGACGAGGTCGACGCCGCCGAGGCACGGCTGCGCAACGGGCCACAGGCGGCCGCACTGCCGGCGAGCGGCACCGGCGAAGGGCGTCAACTACGCCGCTGGCTCACTCAACTCATCGTGACCGAGCGCGTGGTCGCCGCCGAGGCGGCCGCACGCGGCTTGACCGCGCGGGCCGCGCCGACCGAGACCGACCTGCTGCCCGACGTGACGGCCCGGCTGGAAATCGGCAGCGTAGCCGCGGCGGCGCTGGCCGATCCCCGCGCGCGGGCGCTGTTCGCCGACGTCACGGCTGCGGTCCAGGTCGCCGACGACGACGTGGCGGACTACCACGCCCGTAACCCGCTCCGGTTCGCCACGCCGCGCCCCGGCCAGTACGGCTGGCGCGCCCCGTCGCGTGTCGGCCCGCCGCTGGACGAGGTCAAGGCGGCGATCGTCGAGCATCTGCGGGGCGCGGCCCGGCGACGTGCCTTCCGGGTGTGGCTGGACGCGCGCCGGGCCGCGCTGGTCCAGCTCGCTCCGGGTTACGAACATCCCGGCGACCCCCGCCAACCCGACAACATTCATCGACACTGATCGCCATGCTGACTCTCTGCCTGGACATCGGCGGCACCAAGATCGCCGCCGGATTGGTCGACGCCGGTGGCCTCCTGGTGCACACCGCCGTCCGTCCCACCCCGGCCGAGTCAGGTGCCGAACAGGTTTGGGCCGTCGTCGCCGCATTGATCGCCGACGCGTTGCGGGCGGCCGACGCTCCGATCGCCGCGGTGGGCATTGCTTCGGCCGGCCCCATCGACCTGGACAGCGGGACTGTCAGCCCGATCAACATCGGATGCTGGCATGGCTTCCCGCTGCGGGAGCGGGTTGCGGCCGCGGTGTCGGGGGTGCCGGTACGGCTGGGCGGCGACGGGGTCTGTATGGCGCTGGGTGAGCACTGGCTTGGAGCAGGCCGCGGTGCGCGCTTTTTGCTGGGCATGGTGGTGTCTACCGGCGTGGGCGGCGGATTGGTGCTCGGGGGCATCCCGTACACCGGGCGCACCGGCAATGCCGGTCACGTCGGGCATGTGGTGGTCGAACAGCACGGCCGGCGCTGCGCGTGCGGCGGCCGCGGCTGTGTCGAGACCGTCGCTTCCGGACCGTCGATGGTGCGCTGGGCGCGGGCCAACGGCTGGTCCGCGCCGCCCGGCGCCGGCGCCCAGGGCCTGGCCGCTGCGGCGGCGGCCGGGGAGCCGGTGGCGGAGCGGGCATTCCGCAGGGGCGCCACCGCGCTGGCGGCGATGATCGCCTCGGTTGGGGCGGTGTGCGACCTGGACCTCGTCGTCATCGGAGGCGGCGTCGCCAAATCCGGTCGCCTGCTCTTCGACCCCTTGCGTGCGAAGTTGGCCGACTATGCCGGGCTGGACTTCCTGGCCGGCCTGCGGGTGGTGCCGGCCGAGCTCGGCGGCGAGGCCGGCCTGGTCGGCGCGGCCAGGCTCGCGGGATTGGGCTGACCGCTTGCCGCTCGCCCGCCTTGCCGTCGACTACTGTTGTGCTGCATGTGTTTTCGTCCCCAATCGCACAGGCTCTCCAGCACCGGAGCCAGGGTCATGCCGTATTCCGAAATCGAATAGTGCACGCAAGGCGGCACCGTGCGGGCGTCGTGGCGCTCGATGATCCCGGCGTCGACCAGTTCGTGCAGGTGCCGGATGAGCATCCGCTCGGTGATGCCGGGGATGCTGCGCCGTAGTTCGGCGGTCCGCATCGGTGCGTCGCGCAGCCGCCAGAGGATCGTGCCCTTCCAGCGGCCGTCGATCACCGACAGCGCGGTGTCAATCGGGCAGTCGCTGACTTCCTTTTTTGATACGGCCACCGCGACTCCCGGTCCCGATATATGCTGACTAATTTGTCAGTACCTTGATATTTGGCAGCATAACAGCCAGTGTCGTCGCTATGAACCACGTCATCGATGCGCTTGCGGTGGTGATCACCGGACCGCTGGTCGGGGTGGAGTCAGCGGTCGCGGTGTTCTTCAATCCGCTCGTCGCCCGGCTGCCCGACGATGCCTTCCGCGCGGCGCGCGGCCGGGCCGGTCGGGTCCTGGGTGCGGTGATGCCGTTCTGGTACGTCGCCACCCTGCTGCTGTTGGGTTTGACCGCCGTCCGCGCGGGGGGAGGGCCCCGCGGCTGGCTCTGTGGCGCCGCCGCGGGCCTGATGGCGGGCGTCGTGCTGCTGACGGTCACGATGCTGGTGCCGATCAACAACCGCATTGCGAAATGGCCGACCACCGGTGAGCTCTCGCGCGAGCTCGCGGCCCGATGGGATCGACGGCACCGGCTGCGAGTGGTGGTTCTGCTGGTGCTGTTTGTCCTGCTGACCGTCGCCGTCACCTGAGATCGGCCGTTTTGGCTGATCGCCGGGTGCCGCGCTATTGTGGTTGCCGATCCACCGAAGACCGTCGGTCACCGAGAAATCGGTTGAAGGTCCGGGAACATCCCGGCGGCCCACGCAGGAGGACGAGGCATCAGCGCCGGCGCGGGCCGGCGTATTTCAACGCCCCGGCCGCTTCCTGCGCCGGGGCGTTCGTCGTTCCTCCGGTGATCCCAGACGACACGTCGCACGACTTTCACTTCAGGAGGTAGGTATGGCCAGAGCTGACAAGGCCACCGCCGTTGCGGACATCGCCGAGCAGTTCAGGGAATCCACCGCGACCCTGATCACCGAGTACCGCGGTTTGACGGTGGCCAACCTGGCCGAGTTGCGCCGTTCCATGGCGAGTTCGGCCACCTACGCAGTGGCCAAGAACACGCTCATCAAGCGGGCGGCCGCTGACGCCGGGATCGAGGGTCTCGACGAACTGTTCGCCGGCCCGACCGCCATCGCGTTCGTCACCGGTGAGCCGGTCGACGCCGCCAAGGCCATCAAGACCTTCGCCAAGGAGCACAAGGCGCTGGTCATCAAGGGTGGCTACATGGACGGCCACCCGCTGACGGTCGCCGAGGTCGAGCGCATCGCCGACCTAGAGTCCCGCGAGGTGTTGCTGGCCAAACTTGCCGGCGCGATGAAGGGCAACCTCGCCAAGGCGGCCGGCCTGTTCAGCGCTCCGGCCTCGCAGGTCGCTCGGCTCGCGGCCGCACTGCAGGAAAAGAAAGCCTCACAAACAGGATCAGAAGCACCTGCCTCGGCAGCGCCCACCGAATCTCCCGAGACATCGGCATCAGCCGAATAACCAACTGCAAAACCAGGAAGGACCCACACCATGGCAAAGATGTCTACCGACGACCTGCTTGACGCGTTCAAGGAAATGACCCTGCTGGAGCTCTCCGACTTCGTGAAGAAGTTCGAGGAGACCTTCGAGGTCACCGCGGCCGCTCCGGTCGCTGTCGCCGCGGCCGGCCCGGCCGCCGGTGGCGCGCCCGCGGAGGCTGCCGAGGAGCAGTCGGAGTTCGACGTCATCCTCGAGGCCGCCGGCGACAAGAAGATCGGCGTCATCAAGGTGGTTCGCGAGATCGTCTCCGGCCTGGGCCTGAAAGAGGCCAAGGACCTGGTCGACGGCGCCCCCAAGCCACTGCTGGAGAAGGTCGCCAAGGAGGCCGCCGAGGAGGCCAAGGCCAAGCTCGAGGCCGCCGGCGCCACCGTCACCGTCAAGTAGGTCCCGTCGCGAACGCCCCCGGAACCGCCTTGCCGGCCCAAGGTTCCGGGGGTTTCGTGTGCTCAGCCGGCAGTTATCGCCGACTGCAGCGACTGCGTCACTCGCTCGGGTGAATCTCCCAGAGCGACAAGCAGTTTCGATGTCATCGAAGCGAGAACCGGTGCGACGGCCGCGCCGTCGTCGCCGTAATAGCCGGCCAGTTCGAGCATCACGAACCCGTGTGTCAACGCCCAGAACTGGGCCGCCGTGGCCACTGTTGCCTCGTCGTCATCCGCCGGACCGGCGCTGATCCGGCCCGCCAGGACGCACCGACGCACCCCGCGCACCACGTGCGCGAAGCTGGGGTAGCGCCGTTCGATCTCGGCGACCGTCAGCGTCAGGACGTTGTGCGCGGGCGCATTGATGCCGTGTGCGCTGGTGCTGCCGAACATCAGCCGATACATGTGCGGGCGCTCGATAGCGTAGTGCCGGTAGGCCGCACCGATGGCGAACAAATCAGCGACCGGGTCAGCGGTCTGCGGCACGGTCAGCGCGGCGTCGAACTGCCGCAAGCCCTCCTCGGCCACCTCGGCGATGAGCCCGCGCATCCCGCCGAAATGGGTGTACACCGCCATCGTCGAGGTCCCCGCGGCCCCGGCGACCTTGCGGGTCTGCAGCGCGTCGGGACCGTGCTCGTCGAGCAGGTCGACCGCGGCGCACAGCATCTCGTCGCGGACGCTGCGCTGCTTGATCGTCTCGGAAGCCATCTCGGAAGCCATCATTGCCATTTTCCCATCTACGGCGTACGGTGCCTATAACAATGTCATATCAATGTTATAGGAGCTCAGAAGTGACCGCCAGTCAGACTGTGGACACCGGCAATCCGTATCTCGAGGGCTTCCTGGCGCCGGTGAGCGCCGAAGTCACCGCAACCGACCTTGCAGTCACCGGGCACATCCCCGAACACCTCGACGGACGGTATCTGCGCAACGGGCCCAACCCGGCGGCCGAGGTCGACCCGGCCGTCTACCACTGGTTCAGCGGTGACGGCATGGTGCACGGGGTCGCCCTGCGCGGCGGACAAGCCCACTGGTATCGCAACCGCTGGGTGCGCAGCCTGTCGGTGTGCGCCACCCTGGGCGAGCCGGCGCCCAGCCGGCTCAACCCGCGCGCGGGAATACTGAGCCTGGGTGCGAACACCAACGTGTTGAGCCATGCCGGACGCACCCTGGCTCTGGTCGAGGGTGGCGTGGCCAACTACGAGCTCACCGACGAGCTGGATACCGTCGGCACCTGCGACTTCGACGGCACGTTGGCGGGGGGCTACACGGCGCATCCGCACCGGGATCCGCACACCGGTGAATTGCACGCGGTGTCATATTCTTTCGCCCGCGGTCGGACAGTGCAGTACTCGGTGATCGATACCCAGGGGCGGGCCCGTCGCACCGTGGATATCGAGGTGGGCGGGTCGCCGATGATGCACGACTTTTCGCTGACCGACAAATACGTCGTGATCTATGACCTACCGGTGACATTCGACCCGGTGCAGGTGCTGCCGGCCAACATGCCGCGCTGGCTGGGGGTGCCGGCCCGGCTGGTGCTGCAGTCCGTGATCGGACGGGTCCGGGTGCCGGGCCCGATCAGCGCGATGATGAACCGCAACCCCGGCCACTCCGACCGAATGCCCTATGCCTGGAACCCGAGCTACCCGGCGCGCATCGGAGTCATGCCCCGCGAGGGCGGCAATGGTGACGTGCGCTGGTTCGACATCGAACCCTGCTACGTCTACCACCCGCTCAACGCCTACTCGGAGGACCGTGACGGTGCCGAGGTGCTGGTGCTGGACGTGGTGCGCTACCCGCGGATGTTCGACCGGGACCGGCGCGGTCCCGGCGACAGCCCGCCCACGCTGGACCGCTGGACCATCAACCTGGCGACCGGCGCGGTGACCACCGAATGCCGCGACGATCGGCCGCAGGAGTTTCCCCGGATCAACGAAATCCGGCTCGGCGGGCGACACCGGTTCGGCTACACCGTCGGTGCGCGTCTATCGGGGAGCGGCGCACCCGCACTGTACAAACACGACTACGCGGCCGGCTCCAGCGAAGTCGCCCTGCTTGATCCCGACCTGTCGATCGGTGAGATGTCCTTTGTGCCCACCCCCGCACCCGGGGCTGAAGATGACGGCATTCTGATGGGCTTCGGCTATCACCGCGGCCGCGACGAGGGCCAATTGCTATTGCTGGATGCCCAGACTCTCGAGTCGATGGCCACCGTGCATCTGCCGCAACGGGTACCGATGGGCTTTCACGGGAACTGGGCGCCGGCCGGCTAACACGCGCGCCGAATAGCGCGGACCCCGTCGCACGCCAGTGCATTTCGGGTCGGCCAATTTTTCCCAGCTGTACCGTCCAACCCTGATGCCCTGCCGCAACCGTGCGCTACAGTGACTCATGCCACAGGAAAGGGCAGGTGGCGGGCACGAGCGTCGACGGAAGGATTCCCCATGGGCATCGCTATCGAGGTGAAAGGACTAACGAAGTCCTTCGGATCCTCGAGGATTTGGGAAGACGTCACGTTGGATGTCCCCGCCGGAGAGGTCAGCGTCCTGCTGGGTCCGTCCGGTACCGGCAAATCGGTGTTCCTGAAGTCCCTCATCGGTCTGCTGCGGCCGGAACGCGGCTCGATCAGCATCGACGGCACCAACATCATCGAATGCTCGGCCAAGGAGCTCTACGAGATCCGCACGTTGTTCGGCGTCATGTTCCAGGACGGTGCGCTGTTCGGTTCGATGAACATCTACGACAACACCGCGTTCCCGCTACGCGAGCACACCAAGAAGAAGGAAAGTGAGATCCGTGACATCGTCATGGAGAAGCTGAGCATGGTGGGCCTTGGTGGTGACGAGAAGAAGTTCCCCGGCGAGATTTCCGGCGGTATGCGCAAGCGCGCCGGCCTGGCCCGCTCGTTGGTGCTCGACCCGCAGATCATTCTCTGCGACGAGCCGGACTCGGGTCTGGACCCGGTTCGTACCGCTTACCTGAGCCAGCTGATCCTGGACATCAATGCCCAGATCGACGCGACCATCCTGATCGTGACGCACAACATCAACATCGCCCGCACCGTGCCGGACAACATGGGCATGTTGTTCCGCCGCAAGCTGGTCATGTTCGGCCCGCGTGAGGTGCTGCTAACCAGCGACGAACCTGTCGTGCGCCAGTTCCTCAACGGCCGCCGCATCGGGCCGATCGGCATGTCCGAGGAGAAGGACGAGGCGACCATGGCCGAAGAGCAAGCTCTGCTCGACGCGGGTCACCACGACGGTGGTGTCGAGGAGATCGAAGGCGTGCCGCCGCAGATCGTCGCGACTCCGGGAATGCCGGAGCGTAAAGCGGTCGCGCGACGCCAGGCGCGGGTGCGGGAGCTGTTGCCCACGCTGCCGAAGAAAGCCCAGGCCGCGATCCTCGATGACCTCGAGGGCACCCACCAGTACCAGGCACACGAGTTCGGCGCCTAGCCCGCGAGGGCGGACCCCAACAGATGGACCCGACGAATTTGGCAATAACTTGACGTAACTTGCCGGGCCGCCCTCTTGACGGAAGGGCGTAAACGGGTCAATCTGTTGGGCAGCATGTGTCCAGGGAAAGTCGAGATGCCAGCCAGCGCCGAGATCCCAGGACTGGGGTAGTTGAGGAATGCGCAGTCCTGCGCTATTGTTGGACGTTGCGCTGGCTACCTCCTGCCCACCTCACCCGCCACCTGACACCGTGGTCTTAGCATGAGCCCTTCCCTGCGGCTCAGCTATTTAGTTGTGCGCGTGAGAACCGGACAGATCGTCCGCCGGCCTAACCGACACAATTCGCGACGAACAGGCCGGTGACCCCGGTCCTCGTGAGTCGCACGAGGTGCTGGAAGGATGCATCTTGGCAGATTTCCGCCAGAGCAAGACGGATCGCCCACAAAGTTCCTCTAATGGCTCCGTGCCCGGAGCGCCTAACCGAGTTTCCTTCGCCAAGCTCCGCGAACCGCTCGAAGTTCCGGGGCTGCTTGACGTGCAGATCGACTCGTTCGAGTGGTTGATCGGCTCGCCGCGTTGGCGTCAGGCCGCCGCGGCGCGCGGAGACGTCAGCCCGGTGGGTGGCCTCGAAGAGGTGCTTTACGAGCTCTCGCCGATCGAGGACTTCTCCGGCTCGATGTCGCTGTCGTTCTCCGATCCGCGTTTCGACGAGGTCAAGGCGCCGGTCGACGAGTGCAAAGACAAGGACATGACGTACGCGGCCCCGTTGTTCGTCACGGCCGAGTTCATCAACAACAACACCGGCGAGATCAAGAGCCAGACGGTGTTCATGGGTGACTTCCCGATGATGACTGAGAAGGGCACGTTCATCATCAACGGCACCGAACGTGTGGTGGTCAGCCAGCTGGTGCGGTCGCCCGGTGTGTACTTCGACGAGACCATCGACAAGTCCACCGAGAAGACGCTGCACAGCGTCAAGGTGATCCCCAGCCGTGGGGCCTGGCTGGAGTTCGACGTCGACAAGCGCGACACCGTGGGTGTGCGTATCGACCGCAAGCGCCGTCAGCCGGTCACCGTGCTGCTCAAGGCACTGGGCTGGACCCACGAGCGGATCACCGAGCGGTTCGGTTTCTCCACGATCATGATGTCGACGCTGGAGAAGGACAACACCGCCGGCACCGACGAGGCGCTGCTGGACATCTACCGCAAACTGCGTCCGGGCGAGCCGCCGACCAAGGAGTCCGCGCAGACCCTGCTGGAGAACCTGTTCTTCAAGGAAAAGCGCTACGACCTGGCCCGCGTTGGTCGTTACAAGGTCAACAAGAAGCTCGGGCTGCACGCCGGTGAACCGATCACCTCGTCGACGCTGACCGAGGAAGACGTCGTCGCCACCATCGAATACCTGGTTCGCCTGCACGAGGGCCAGACCATGATGACCGTTCCCGGTGGCGTCGAGGTGCCGGTGGAGACGGACGACATCGACCACTTCGGCAATCGCCGGCTGCGCACCGTCGGCGAGTTGATCCAGAACCAGATCCGGGTCGGCATGTCCCGGATGGAGCGTGTGGTCCGGGAGCGGATGACCACCCAGGACGTCGAGGCGATCACGCCCCAGACGCTGATCAACATCCGGCCGGTGGTCGCCGCGATCAAGGAGTTCTTCGGCACCAGCCAGCTGTCCCAGTTCATGGACCAGAACAACCCGCTGTCGGGTCTCACCCACAAGCGCCGGCTCTCGGCGCTGGGCCCCGGTGGTCTGTCCCGTGAGCGGGCCGGGCTGGAAGTCCGCGACGTGCACCCGTCCCACTACGGCCGGATGTGCCCGATCGAGACCCCCGAGGGTCCCAACATCGGTCTGATCGGCTCGTTGTCGGTGTACGCGAGGGTCAACCCGTTTGGGTTCATCGAGACGCCGTACCGCAAGGTGGTCGACGGTGTGGTCACCGACGAGATCGTGTACCTGACCGCCGACGAGGAGGACCGCCACGTCGTGGCGCAGGCCAACTCGCCGATCGACGACGACAGCCGGTTCGTCGAGCCGCGGGTCCTGGTTCGCCGCAAGGCGGGCGAGGTCGAGTACGTGCCCTCGTCCGAGGTGGACTACATGGACGTCTCGCCGCGCCAGATGGTGTCGGTGGCCACCGCGATGATCCCGTTCCTCGAGCACGACGACGCCAACCGTGCCCTGATGGGCGCCAACATGCAGCGCCAGGCGGTTCCGCTGGTACGCAGTGAGGCGCCGCTGGTGGGCACCGGCATGGAGCTGCGCGCGGCAATCGACGCCGGCGACGTCGTCGTCGCCGAGAAGTCCGGGGTGATCGAGGAGGTCTCCGCCGACTACATCACCGTGATGGCCGACGACGGCACCCGGCACACCTACCGGATGCGCAAATTCGCCCGTTCCAACCACGGCACGTGCGCGAACCAGTCGCCGATCGTGGACGCCGGAGACCGGGTCGAGGCCGGTCAGGTCATTGCCGACGGTCCGTGTACCGAAAACGGCGAGATGGCGCTGGGCAAGAACCTGCTGGTGGCGATCATGCCGTGGGAAGGCCACAACTACGAGGACGCCATCATCCTCTCCAACCGCCTGGTCGAAGAGGACGTCCTCACCTCGATCCACATCGAGGAGCACGAGATCGACGCCCGCGACACCAAGCTGGGCGCCGAGGAGATCACCCGCGACATCCCGAACGTCTCCGACGAGGTGCTTGCCGACCTCGACGAGCGCGGCATCGTGCGAATCGGTGCCGAGGTTCGTGACGGCGACATCCTGGTCGGCAAGGTCACCCCGAAGGGGGAGACCGAGCTGACCCCGGAGGAGCGGCTGCTGCGGGCGATCTTCGGTGAGAAGGCCCGCGAGGTCCGCGACACGTCGCTCAAGGTGCCGCACGGCGAGTCCGGCAAGGTGATCGGCATCCGGGTGTTCTCCCGCGAGGACGATGACGAGCTGCCGGCCGGTGTCAACGAGCTGGTACGGGTCTACGTGGCCCAGAAGCGCAAGATCTCCGACGGCGACAAGCTGGCCGGCCGGCACGGCAACAAGGGCGTGATTGGCAAGATCCTGGCCCAGGAGGACATGCCGTTCCTGCCGGACGGCACACCGGTGGACATCATCTTGAACACCCATGGTGTGCCGCGACGGATGAACATCGGCCAGATCCTGGAAACCCACCTGGGCTGGTGTGCCCACAGCGGTTGGCAGGTCGACGCTGCCAAGGGAGTCCCGGACTGGGCTGCCAGCCTGCCCGGGGACCTGCTCAGTGCGGAGCCGAACGCCATCGTGTCGACACCGGTGTTCGACGGTGCCCGGGAGGCGGAGCTGCAGGGCCTGTTGTCCTGCACGCTGCCCAACCGCGACGGTGACGTGCTGGTGGACGGCGACGGTAAGGCGGTGCTGTTCGACGGCCGCAGCGGTGAGCCGTTCCCGTACCCGGTGACCGTTGGCTACATGTACATCATGAAGCTGCACCACCTGGTGGACGACAAGATCCACGCCCGCTCCACCGGCCCGTACTCGATGATCACCCAGCAGCCGCTGGGCGGTAAGGCGCAGTTCGGTGGCCAGCGGTTCGGCGAGATGGAGTGCTGGGCCATGCAGGCCTACGGTGCCGCGTACACGCTGCAGGAGCTGTTGACCATCAAGTCCGACGACACCGTCGGCCGGGTCAAGGTTTACGAGGCGATCGTCAAGGGCGAGAACATCCCGGAGCCGGGTATCCCCGAGTCGTTCAAGGTGTTGCTCAAGGAGCTGCAGTCGCTGTGCCTCAACGTCGAGGTGCTGTCGTCCGATGGCGCGGCGATTGAGCTGCGCGAAGGCGAGGACGAGGACCTTGAGCGGGCCGCGGCCAACTTGGGAATCAACTTGTCCCGCAACGAATCCGCGTCTGTTGAGGACTTGGCGTAGCGATGAGCGCTCGCGCGCATCTCAGCCAGAG